>NZ_LMSQ01000016.1:9349-86054 GCF_001429525.1 Nocardioides sp. Soil796 | reverse complement strand
AGCGGGTGTCCAGGGAGGTGGCCAGCTTCTCGGCCTGGTGGTTCGCGCCCGCCCCGGTGCGGGTGCGTGGGGTCAACCAGGAGGCGACGTTGGGGTCGCCGTCTGCTTCGGCCACGTCGCCTGCGGCCGCGATCACCCGCAGCCGCAGGGACTCCAGTTGGGAGCCGAGGTCGGTCAGCTCGACNCGACCGACTTCAACGAGGTCTCGATCACCGCTGCGCACTCGAGCACCGGGTGGGTGCCGGGGCCGATGTGGTCGGGGTTGCTCATGGGCACGATTTTACGCCTGATATGCCTGTTTTTGAACAAATGCACGAAGGTGGTGACCGTTGTGAACGCGTGTGACGAATGAGCCGAGTTATCCCCAGACGCCAACCCAGATGTTTGAGGATCAGCACCCTCGATCGGGCGCCGATCGTCGTCGCTAGGCTGGCCCGCATGTTGATCGCACTTGGAGACCGCGCCCCCGTCGTACCTGATTCCGCCTGGGTCGCTCCCGACGCGACGCTGGTCGGATCCGTGGAACTGTCCGAGGGGTCGTCCGTCTTCTACGGCGCCGTGCTGCGCGCCGACAACGAGCCGATCACCATCGGTCCACGCTCGAACGTGCAGGACAACTGCGTCTTCCACGTCGACAAGGGCAAGCCCGTGACGCTCGGCGAGGGCGTCTCCGTGGGCCACGGTGCGGTCATCCACGGGGCCACCATCGGCAACCACGTGCTCGTCGGGATGAACGCCACCGTGATGAACGGCTCCGTGATCGGCGACGAGGTGCTCATCGCCGCCGGAGCCCTGGTCACCGAGGGCATGGAGATCCCGCCACGCACGCTGGTCGCCGGCGTGCCCGCGAAGGTGCGTCGCGAGCTCACCCCGGAAGAGGTCGAGCGGTTGCACACGAACGCCGACATCTACGAGCACCACCGCGACCTGCACCGCGGTGGCACGGTCGTCGGCTGACCCGACTGGTCCTCGACTGATCCCAGGAAGCCAGTCACGCCTCGGGGTTCGCGGCGTACGCCTTGACGAAGTCGGTCGGATAGATCGGCAGGCACCAGTGCGAGTCACTGAAGGTCGGGATGCCGCCGGTCTTCCACTTCTCCCAGAAGACCGTGTAGGAGTCGGCCTCGTTGCCCATCGGCACGCTCTCGTAGTCGGGGTGGTTCTCCCGGAGCTGTGCCTCGAGCACGTCCGGATCGCCGCGAGTCTCCCCCTGTCCTCCTGAGTTCTGGAAGTAGAACGCGCCCGTGCTGGTGTGCTCGTTGCCGTCGTCGTCGGTGTAGCGCAGCTGCGCATCGTCGTCGTACCCGATCAACACCTTGTAGTGCTCCGAGCTCCAGTGGCCCTCGCCCTGGTCCATCAGCTCGTCGATGGTGACGATCACCGGTACGCCGCAGTGGATCCAGCGCTTGAGCTGGGTGAGCGCCTCCGTCTTGCCGAGCGACTCGTAGGTGTAGCCCTGGCCGGAGAAACCGAACCTCCAGGCACCGACGGTCATCGTCTCCTGGAGGGTGCCTGGCGACGGGTCGTCGGTGAAGATCGAGACCACCGCCGGGATCAACCCGCCGCTGACGTAGAGCAGGAACGAGTGCAGCCAGGTCGAGTCCCATCCGTCCTTGATGTGCTCACCGGCCCACTGACCGTTGTCGCCCATCGGGTTGTAGCGTTGCGGCGCCCAGTAGCTGAACGCGTGCGCCAGCGAGAACAGGCCGCACCACCTGGTCTGCTGCTGGTGTTGTTGGGGGACGTTGCCCTGCAGAAACACCTTCGGCGGCGGGACGACGTCCAACCGGGTCAGGTCAAACCCGTGGTCGAGTCCGATCTCGCGCACCGACCCGACGTCCATCACGACATCACGCACCGTGGTCACGATGAGTCCCCCGTCGGCGTGGCCGGCGATCACGTAACGGCCGGCGGGCAGGTTCGAGATGAGCGTGCTCGACTCCTCCGGGTCCGTCGCCACCATGAGGATCTGTGGCGACTCGAGGTCTTCCTGCTTGACGAACGCGAACTTCTCGCAGGTGCCGCAGGGCGTGCCGGACTTGTCGAACGTCGACTGCCACTGCGCATGCTTGGCCGGGTACGTCGCCTTCGCCGGATGCACTGACAGCGCGACGATCTCGGGGTCGTGGAAGATGCGCAGCTGGTTGCTCGCCGCCAGGCCGACCCTGACGAAGGCAGTGGCGACCGGTACGTCGACCCGCGTCTGCGCGGACCCGTCGGACACGACGTACTCCCCCACGCTCGGGAACGCGACCGGGTTGCCCGCCGGGTCGAAGCCGAGGCCGTGGCGCACGTCGACGCCGACCGGAGCGCTGATCCCGGGGCCGGACTGGATGGTCCAGGCGACGCCGTCGAGCGGTGACCCGTCGGCGGCAATGAAGACCGGCAGGCTCGCGCCGAAGCGGTGCACCCACCTCACGGCCAGCAGGTTGAACATGTCGTAGAAGCTGTCCGGTCCGATGTCGCGGACCCGCAGGATCTCCAACCAGGTCTGGGGATTGGCGTCCAGCAGCCGCTTGGGCGCCCTCGCTCCCGGGCCGCGGAAGAACCGGCCGCGGCCCGAGTTCGACAGCGACGGTACGACGAACGCGCCCGCCGTGTCACGGAAGGTGGCGAACAGGTCCTCGCGGGTCAGTCCGGGCTCGTTGAGCAGGGCGACGAGGTCGGCGACCACCTGGTCGAAGAGCCACTCGTCGGGCTCGCCGATGATCGCCGCCGTGCAGCGGCGCACCATCGTCGACTTCCGCGGTGGGTAGTTGCCCGCCCGCTCCGCCGCCGTACGTTCGTCGACCACCTTCCCGCTCCCGTCGCCCCTCTCCTCCATCGTGGGGCCTGCGAACCGTCCACTGAATCCCCCAGACGGGCTATCTCGTGCTCCGGACCCCGGGGCAGCAGGAGGCATGCGTCTCACGGCATTGACCACTCCGCCACTGCCACCTAGATTTACCTGTTACGCAGTGTCACAGACAATGGAGATCATCGTGAGTCGTTCAGAAGACCAAGTCGTACTCATCACCGGAGGCGCCCGCGGCATCGGGGCCGAGGTCGCGAAGTCGCTCGCCGCCCGGGGCGCGAAGGTCGTCATCACCGACCTCGATGAGACGGCCCTGGCAGAGACGGCCGCTACGATCGGCGACAACGCCCTCGCCGTGGTGGCCGACGTCTGTGACCTGGCGGCCATGCAAGCCGCAGCCGACACCACCCTGGAGCGCTTCGGCCGGATCGACGTCGTCGTGGCCAACGCCGGCATCGCCAGCTACGGCTCGGTGATGGCGGTCGACCCCGCCGCCTTCAAGCGGGTGCTCGACATCAACGTCCTCGGTGTCTTCCACACCGCACGGGCCACCGTGCCGGCGCTCGTGGACTCCCAGGGCTACCTCCTCGTGGTGTCCTCGCTCGCCGCGTTCGCCGCAGCGCCCGGGCTCGCCGCCTACAACGCCAGCAAGGCCGGCGCCGAGCACTTCGCCAACGCCCTGCGGCTCGAGCTGGCCCACCAGGGCGTCGACGTCGGGTGCGCCCACATGTCGTGGATCGACACGCCCCTCGTTCGGGACGCCAAGAAGGACCTCTCCTCCTTCCAGGACATGATCAAGAAGATGCCCTACCCGCTGAGCCGGACCACGTCGGTCGACGCCTGCGTGAAGGCGTTCGTCAAGGGCATCGAGAAGCGTCGGCGCCACGTCTACTGCCCCGGCTGGGTGCGCGGTGTCGGCCTGAACCGCAACGTGGTCAACTCGGCCGCCGGCAGCAAGCCGGTCCTCAAGTTCGTCCCCGACCTGCTCCCCCGCATGGACGCCGAGGTGGCCGCTCTCGGGCGCTCCACCAGTGCACGCAACCTCGCCAACGCGGAGAACCCCGCGGCCGTCACCGACCCGAAGGACTGACCGTGTCCGAAGCAACCCACCTCGAAGTCCTCATCGTCGGCGCAGGGCTCTCCGGCATCGATGCCGCCGTGCACATCAGCCGGGCCTTCCCGGCGAAGAACTACGCCCTCCTCGAGCAGCGCGACGAGCTCGGCGGCACCTGGAGCCTGTTCAAGTACCCCGGTATCCGCTCCGACTCCGACATGTACACCCTCGGCTTCGGCTTCCGCCCCTGGGACGGCAGGAACGCGATCGCCGACGGCCCCGACATCCTGCGCTACCTGCGCGAGACCGCGACCGAGTACGGCGTCGACAAGCAGATCCGCTACAACCGCAAGGCAACGGACTACGCGTGGTCCAGCGAGGACAGGTTCTGGACCGTCACCGTCGAGAACACCGCGACCGGGGAGACCGAGACGCTCACCGCGGACTTCCTGGTCTCGACCAGCGGCTACTACAACTACGAGGCCGGCTACACACCGCAGTGGGACGGCCTCGACGACTACCGTGGTCGTCTCGTGCACCCCCAGCACTGGCCCGAGGACCTCGACTACACCGGCAAGCGCGTGGTCGTGGTCGGCAGCGGCGCCACGGCCGTGACGCTGATCCCGTCGATGGCCCGCGACGCCGGACACATCACGATGCTGCAACGCACGCCGACCTACATCGTCAGCCAGCCCAGGGTCGACCCGATCGCCCAGACGCTCAAGAAGACGCTCCCGCGCTCACTGGCCGCGCGGGCGATCCACGCCCGGTACGCCGCAGTCACGATCGGCTTCTACGAGTTCTGCCGGCGCAGCCCGAAGGTCGCGAAGGTGCTGCTCAAGCGCTGGGCCAAGCTGCACCTGCCCGACGACTTCGACTACGACACGCACCTCACGCCGCCGTACGACCCGTGGGACCAGCGCCTGTGCGTGATCCCGGGGGCCGACCTGTTCAAGGCAATCCACAGCCACAAGGTCGACGTCGTGACCGACCACATCGAGAAGTTCACCGAGACGGGCATCAGGCTCAAGTCCGGCCAGGAGCTGGAGGCCGACATCGTCGTCACCGCCACGGGCCTCGACGTGATCCCGATGGGCGGCGCTTCGATCGAGGTCGACGGGGAGAAGGTCGACCTCGGCAAGACCTTCACCTACAAGGCGATGATGCTCAGCGGCATCCCCAACTTCGCCTTCATCGTGGGCTACACCAACGCCTCCTGGACGCTGAAGGCCGACCTCGTGTGCGAGTACGTCGTACGCCTCCTCGAGCACATGGACCAGCACAACCTGAAGGTGGCCGCCCCACGGCAGGAGGAGGGCCTCGAGCCCGCCCCGCTGCTCGACCTCGAGTCGGGCTATCTCCAACGCGCGGCCGGCCGGCTGCCCCTCGCCGGCGACCGGGACCCGTGGCGCCTGAAGCACAACTGGTACTTCGACAAGAAGTTCCTGCGCGGCAGCTCGGTCGACGACGGGGTGATGGAGTTCGCCGACTGACGGCGTACGACGCATCCGGCGCGACGACCTTGCGACTCCCTGTCGAGCCCCGCTTCCGACCGTTGCGGTGGAGTGCCGGCTGCACGCATCCGTGGGGGTGGGTGGCGCGTGCAGCCGGCGGATCAGGAGGCCTGGCCGGCCAGTCCGAGCGCCTCGTCGGGTGAGGCCTGGGGGATGCGCATCTCGAAGGTGTCGGTGACGACCGTGTAGTCGTAGTAGCCCATTCGCGCGATCGGCTTGATCTTCGGGATGTCGAGCCTGCCTTCGGGCGTGAGCACCGACTCGTCGATGTGGATCCGCTCGACCTTGGCGAACACGATGTCGATCGTGCCGACGTTGGAGTCCCCCACCATGCGGTGCGTGGAGAGGTAGCGGCACTCGAAGTGCACGGGGCTCTCGCCGACCATCGGCACCGGCGCCAGGTCGGCGTACCGCTTTGTCACCCCGACGCGGTCGAACTCGCTCTCGTGGGCGGGCAGGGCCATGGCACTGGTGTTGACCGCCTCGCGCAGGTCCCAGGTGGCCATGTTCCAGACGAACCAACCGGTCTGCTCGGCGTTGAGCACGGTGTCCTTGCGGCGACCGTCGGGGTACTGGTTGGCGGAGAACATCACCATCGGCGGGTCGAAGGTCAGGTTCTGCCACTGGCTGTACGGCGCGAGGTTCTCGACGCCGTCGGGACTGACGCTCGACAGCCAGCCGATCGGGCGCGGAACGGTGCAGCTCTTGAACGGCGAGAAGGGCAGCGGGCTCTTCTCGCTCGCGGGGTCGTACTTCATGGCGAGTCCTTGGGGGTCAGCGGCCGACGGGCACGCGGTGGGTGGGCGGGACCTCGTTGCGGATCCGTGCGGAGAAGGCGTAGTAGAGGCCGCCGGAGACCACGAGTCCGAGGACCCAGGCGAACTCGGCTCCACCCATCCAGCTGGCGATCGGGCCGGTGTAGAGAGTGCTGTGCATGAACGGGATCTGAATCAACACGCCGATCCCGTAGGCGACGAACGCCCCCACGTTGAACTTGCCGTAGATGCCGTTCGCGTCGAACAGTGCGCCCACGTCGTACTTCTCCTTGCGCACCCAGTAGTAGTCGACGAGGTTGACCGCCGACCACGGCGTCATGAAGTAGAGCAGGAACAGGAGGAAGTCGGTGAAGGTGGAGAGGAAGTTGTCGGTCGCCGCCAACGCGATGGCCAGGGCCACAGCCGAGATGAGCCCGATGTAGACCACGCGGTGGCGCAGCGCGATCGCGGACTGATGGGTGAGGCTGGTGACGATCGTGGCGACCGACATGTATCCGCCGTACGAGCTCAGCGTGTTGCCGGTCAGCTTCCCGAGGATCACCGCGACCAGCACGAGCGGTCCGAAGAAGCCACCGAGGTCGGCGAGGTAGCCCACCTGGTTGGCGCCGAACTTCTCGCCGCCGAGTGAGGCGGCGAACGCGCCCAGGGTCATTGCCAGCGAGGCACCGATCACGCTGCCGGCGAAGGTCCAGCCGATCGTGGTCGACTTCGGGGTCTCGGTCGGGAGGTAGCGCGAGTAGTCGGCGATGTAGGGGCCGAAGGTCAGTTGCCAGGAGGCGGCGAGAGAGATCCCCAGGACGAACGGGGCCGCGGCGAAGGCGCCGCTCCCGAGCATGTCGTCGAAGCCCGGATCGCCGAGGATCTTGACGAACAGGCCGAGGAACACGACACCGCTGAGGACCGCAGCCACGTGCGCGAAGCGGTGGATGTGGCGGTAGCCGAAGATCGCCAGGGTCGTCGACATCAGCGCGAACACCACCGCGCCCACCTGTTGCGACACGTGGAGCAGGTCGGCAATGGCCTGCCCGCCGAGGACCAGGCCGGTGGCGTAGAAGCCGAGGTAGATCATCAGCGCCAGCACCAGCGGCAGGATCGCGCCGTAGTAGCCGAACTGGGCCCGGCTCTGGATCATCTGGGGCACGCCGAGCCGCGGCCCCTGCGCCGAGTGGAGTGAGGTGAAGAATCCGCCGGCGACGTTGCCGATCACGATCGCGGGGATCGACCAGAGCGCACTGTTGCCGAGGATGACGAACAGGGCTCCGGTCACGACGGCGGTGATCGAGGTGTTGGCGGCGAACCAGACGAAGAGAAGGCTGCGGGCGTTGCCGTGCCGTTCGTCGGCGGGGACGAAGTCGATCGAACGTTGCTCAATGGTGGATGTCTTGCTCATGACATCCCTTCCGTTCGGAGGTCATCGCCAGACTACGCAGCGATCTGTGACCCGGGTCTCAAGGTGGACAACGAGCATGCAACCAATATATTGGTCATATATCAAGGGTTCGGGCGAAGAAATCTTCGTCCCACCTCCGACGAGCCGACACCGGCCACGGGCGCCAGCGCCCCTAGGATCAAGACGAAAGGGGAACGTGATGACGACTCCGGGCAAGGCCGCACAGGCCTACCAGGTCATCGAGCAGATGATCGTCTTCCAGGATCTCGACCCGGGATCACTGGTCTCCGAGGCATTCCTCATGGAGAAGACCGGGCTCGGGCGTACGCCGGTGCGAGAAGCCCTGCAGCGACTCTCGCGCAACCACATGGTCGAGATCCATCCGAACAAGGGCGTGCTGATCCCGGCCACCTCCGTCGAGGCGCAGCTGCGGATGCTCGAGCTGCGCCGCAGCCTGGAGTCGCTGGCCGTGGAGCTCGCATGCGAGCGTGCCACGGCCTCCGAGCGCCGAGACATCGAGGCGATGGCGACCCGGATCCGTGAGGACGACTTCACACTCAAGGAGTACGCCGAGACGGTGAAGGCCACGCACCAGCTCATCGCGTCCAGCGCCCACAACGACTACCTCGCGGATGCGATGGCGCCCCTCCAAGGGCTCTCACGACGCTTCTGGTTCACCCACGTCGTCGACGAGGTGGCCGAGATCAAGGCCGGCGCCGCCCTGCACATCGCCATGCTCGAGGCGATTCTCGCCAGTGACGTCGACGCGGCGACCGCGGCCTCCGCCGAGCTCAACGACTACCTGGTCGACTTCGCCCTCGGCACGCTGAACCACTCCCCGGCTCGCCGCTGACGGGGCGGCTGGTCCTCAACCGTCCTCGCCCCAGTTGGCCAGGATGGCGGCCGTCGGTGGGATCACCGCGGCGATCGCGGACATCACCACGGCGGCGGTCGTCGACCACAGGCGCACGACGTTCCATGCCAGCAGGATCAGCAGGAGGCAGGTGCCCATCAGCGTGAAGTAGATGCGCTGTCGCCGCTTCTGTCGGCGGGAGCGCGACTCCTTCACGTCGGTCACCCGGGTCGGTGCTTGTCTGCGTCGCACCCCTCCAGTGTGCCGCGCGGACCTGACGCCTGATGGTCAGTCGACGTCGCCGACCAGCTCGGCCTGCGAGGGCGGGTCGTCCGGGGTCTGGGTCGATTCGCGGCGCGTGCCCTCCGGGTCGTCGGTGCGCTCGTCGGACTCCTCGAGGATCGCCTCGGCCTGGGCGTGCGGGTCATCAGCGCCACCCGCATGCTCTTCCTCGGGCAGCTGCTCGGCGCGGGAGTCGATCCGGGCGTCGTCGGGAGACTCAGTCATGACCCGAACCTAGCAACGCCCACGACACCCTGGCCATGGCTGCGCCCCGGGGGCGGTCGGGACCACGTCCACCGGGTGGAGACCATTCGACTGATCGGCAAGGATGCGTTCATGGTCTCTGCACACGTCACCAACGTCCTCACGGGGCTCGAGGCTCAGCGACAAGGACTCGAGGAGCTCTACCGAGACCTGCACACCCACCCGGAGCTGCCCCATCAGGAGACGCGCACCGCGGGCCTCGTGGCGGAGCGTTTGCGCGAGTCTGGCTGCGAGGTGCACGAAGGCGTGGGGGGCACCGGCGTGGTCGGCGTGCTGCGCAACGGCGACGGCCCGACGGTGCTGATGCGTGCCGACATGGACGCGCTGCCGGTGAAGGAGGAGACCGGGCTGCCCTATGCGAGCACGGCCACCGCCACCGACGAGACCGGCGCGGAGGTGCCGGTCATGCACGCCTGCGGCCACGACGTGCACGTGACCAGCCTGCTGGGCGCCGTCGCGTTGTACGCCGCCGCGCTGGACGACTGGAACGGCACCCTCGTGGCAGTGTTCCAGCCGGCCGAGGAGCGGGCCGACGGCGCCGACGCGATGGTCCAGGGCGGCATCGTCGACCTGGTCGAGAGACCCGACGTGGCCTTCGCGCAGCACGTGCTCGCGATGCCCACCGGAACCGTCGGAACCCGCGTGGGACCTGTGCTCTCGGCCGCGGACAGCATGCGCATCACGCTGTTCGGGCGCGGTGGCCACAGCTCGATGCCGCACGCCACGGTCGACCCCGTGGTGCTTGCGGCGATGGTCGTCGTACGCCTCCAGACTGTGGTGTCGCGCGAGGTCGCGCCGACCGCGCCAGCCGTGCTCACGGTCGGCAGCCTGCACGCCGGCACCAAGAGCAACATCATCGCGGACAGGGCGGTGATCGAGCTCAACGTGCGGTCGTACGACGACAGCACCCGCACGCGCATCCTCGACGCGATCAGGCGGATCGTGATCGCGGAGTGCGAGGCCTCGGGCAGCCCGAAGCAGCCTGAGTTCGAGCTCTACGACCGCTACCCACTGACTGACAACGGCGCCGAGGTGACCGAGCGACTGGCCGCCGCCTTCGCCGACCACTTCGGCGCGGCGGCCGGCGAGCTGCCCCTGCAGTCCGCCAGCGAGGACTTCTCGCGACTGCCCGATGCATGGGGAATCCCCTACTCCTACTGGGGTCTGGGTGGGATCGACGGCGAGGCGTACCGTGCGGCCGAGGAGGCCGACCGGGTCGACCAGGACATTCCTGCCAACCACTCCCCCACGTTCGCGCCCGTCATCCAGCCCACCCTCGACACCGGCGTCACCGCACTCGTCGTCGCCGGCATGGCCTGGCTGGGGGCCTGACGAACACCTCAGTTCGCGCAGCGGATGCACGTGCGGGCAACAGGCCTGGCCTCGAGACGCCCTTCGCCGATCGGCAGTCCGCACGTCTCACACGTCCCGTAGGTGCCGGCCACCAGGCGCTCGAGGGCGGAGTCGATCTCGTCGAGGTGGCGCCTGGCCTGCCTCACGAGGGCTCCGACCTGTGACCGCTCGAAGGCGATCGTGGCCCCCTCGGGATCGTGCTCCTCGTCAGCATTGGTGTCCCGCGAGGCGGCTACCACCTCGTCGAAGTCCTCCATCAGACCGGCGAGGCGCTGAAGGGTCTGCTTCCGTTCATCCTCGAGTCGTCCGCGGGCACCGTCCATCCGTTCATTCTTGCCTGTGCCGGGCAGATTCCACGCAGGCCAGGAGTCGAGTGACGCCGTCCGCAGCTGGTGCGAGAATCGGGAGCATGACGGCATGGCACGACCTCGAAGCCGCCGAGCCGGAGTTCGCCCGGCGCGTGCAGGCCCTGTTCGACGCGCACCGGCACAAGACGATCGCGACGCTGCGGGCCGATGGCGCACCGCGCATCTCGGGGATCGAGGCCGCCTTCAAGGAGGGCCGGCTGACCTTCGGATCGATGCCGAACTCCCGCAAGGGATCCGACCTGCGCCGTGACCCGCGGTTCGCTCTGCACAGTGCGACGGTGGACCCGGTGGACGGCTCCGAGGCGTCCTGGCCGGGCGAGGCGAAGATCGCCGGCCGGGCACTCGTGACTGACCCGTCACCCGACGGCGACGCCTTTCACGCCGACATCGCCGAGGTCGTGCACACGCACCTCAACGCCGAAGGGACCAGGCTGGTCGTCGAGTGGTGGACGCCCACCGACGGACTCCAGCGGGTCGAACGCGAGTAGCCCCGAGCGCGGGAGCGATCACTCGTTGATGGCCTCGATGCCCTGCCGCTCGAGCTCGGCCAGGTGGCCGCGCATGTGCTGCAGCACCTCGGGTGCGTGCGGTTCCCAGTCGGTGACCTCACTGACGACGCGGATCGGCTCGCTGGTGCGGTACGAACGGGTCGGGTTGCCCTTGAACCTCGTGTTCGTCAGGTTCGGGTCGTCCTCGAAGAAGCCGGTGGGCTCGACCTGGTAGATCCGCTCGGGCGCATCGGCCTTCGTCCCGTGGAAGAAAGGGCCGTTCTCGGTCGGCACTGACTCCATCACCTCGCTCATGTCGCCATGATGGCGCAACGGACGGTCAGGCGCGCAGGACCTTCTCCATCGCCTTGCCCTTGGCCAGCTCGTCGACCAGCTTGTCGAGGTAGCGGATCTTCTGCATCAGGGGATCCTCGATCTGCTCCACGCGGATGCCGCACACCACGCCGGTGATCAGCTCCGCGTTCGGGTTCAGTCGAGCCTGCGCGAAGAACTCCTCGAACGTGGTCTCCTCCTCGAGGTGGTGCGCGAGCGCCTGCTCGTCGTACCCGGTCAGCCACTCGATGACCTGGTCGAGCTCGGCCTTCGTGCGGCCCTTCTTCTCCACCTTCGTGACGTAGTGGGGGTAGACCGACGCGAAGCTGACGGTGAAGATGCGGCTCATGGGCGTCAGGGTAGTCGGGCGCACGGTGTCACACCGGTGACCACATGAGCCGGTGGATACTTGACCGGCAACCGTCCAGCCCGGACGGTCCTGTGAACGGGGCACTCATGAAGGACAAGCAGCGCGAGCGCGTCAGCGAGATCGTCGGACCGATGCTCGACGCCGGCGAGACCGTCGAGGCGATGGCCCAGGCGATCGTCAAGTCGGCGCCGGCCGAGCAGGGCAGGGTCGGGGGCGCCGCACGCAGGCTCAACAAGGCGGTCAACGCCCGCAGCGCCGCCCGGGCCGAGGGGTTCGTCGTCGTCACCGACCGGCGGATCATCTGCCTGGGCAAGAGTGCCGCCATGCGCCCCACCGGAGAGGTCGTGGCGCAGCTCGGTCGCAGCGACATCGACCACGCCGACTACAAGCGTGGGGTGACCTCGACGTTGACCCTGTGGCCGCAGGAGGGCGACGGCCTCGAGTTCACATTCGGGCTGATCCTGCGGTCATCGGCCGACGAGCTGGCCAGGGTGCTCGGGGCCACGAGCTGACGCTGCGGGTCAGGCCAGACCCGGCGCGCCGATCGCCAACGCCACCACCGCGGCTGCACCTTGTACGTCGGGCAGCGCTCCCCCGGCCCTGCGCGCATTGGCGTGGTCGAGCATGACCGACACGAACGTCTCGGCCGCCTGACGACGCAGTTTCGCCGCGACGCTCCACTCGGCGGCCTGCTCCAGTGCAGACTCGGTGAGCTCGACGAGCGAACGGCGCAGCTTCCGCAGGTGGTCGCGCACCTCCGGGTGCGTGCCGCTCTCACGGAAGATGATCGTCCGCAGGACCAGCGAGTCGTGGTCCTCCAGTCCGAGTCGACGGTGCATGGCGAGCAGCGAGGCGGCCGGGTCGCCACGGCGTACGACGTCGGCGACGGTGTCCGTCGTCGGCGTCGGGAGCCGCTCCTGCAACAGCGTCAGCAGCAGGTCGATCTTGCGTGGGAAGTAGTAGAAGACCAGCCCCTTCGGCACGCTGGCGGCCTCGGCGACACGCGCAGTCGGCGTGGCGTCGAAGCCGTCAACGGCGAAGAGTTCCTCCGCCGCGTCCAGAATCCGGGTGCGGCGGTCGGTGGCAGCCTTCACTCGACTAGTGCGCGATCGGCCCGTGGTGCAGGTGCAGCCGGTGTTCGATCTGCGGCACCTCGAGCACGCCGGCGACAAGCGTGATGGCTCCGACGATCCAGGCCGTCAGGGCCATGTCGTCGATGTTGGCGAACCCCATCACCCACGGTGCGACGATGAAGAGAACACCCATGAGCACGAGCGCGTACTCCGAGATCTTGTCGTCCGGCATGGCCACCGACCAGAGGGAGACGGCCATCGTCGCGACGCCCAGGACCACCATCGTCCAGGTCGCCATGTCGTCCGTGTCGGTCCAGAGCGGCGACAGCGCGGCGTACGCACCAGCCAGCAGCGCCACCAGGGCCTGCCATCGAGTCAACTTCGGCATGACTGATCCTCATTTCCTACCCGAATCCGTCGTCCTCAGGCGGATCATTCACCACCAGAATGCTCCTTGTTTGACCGCCCGGTCAAGAGTGGCGGGGAAGGCTCGGGCGCGCCCAACCGCGTCTGACCTAGCCTGAAACCATGAGTGACATTCCCTCCCTCACCCTCAATGACGGTACGACGCTTCCGGCGATCGGATTCGGCACCTACACGCTCACCGGATCCGACGGCGTCGACGCGATCCGCAGCGCCCTCGACACCGGCTACCGACTGCTCGACACGGCGGTCAACTACGGCAACGAGGAGGAGGTCGGCCGGGCGGTGCGCGAGTCGGGCCTTCCCCGTGACGAGGTGCTGATCACCAGCAAGCTCCCCGGTCGGCATCACGCGTACGACGACGCGGTCGCGTCCACCAAGGAGTCATTGGGGCGCCTCGGCGTCGACCACCTCGACCTGCACCTGATCCACTGGCCGAACCCGACCGTCGACAAGTACGCCGACGCCTGGCGCGCCCTCGTCGACCTGCAGCAGCAGGGTCTGGTCCGCTCCATCGGGGTCTCGAACTTCACCGCCGACAACCTGAACCGGATCATCGCCGAGACCGGCGTGACGCCGGCGGTGAACCAGGTCGAGCTGCACCCGTGGTTCCCCCAGGTCGAGATGCGGGTCGCCAACGAGGCCCGCGGCATCGTGACGTCGTCCTGGAGCCCACTGGGCAAGCGCAACGCCCCGTTCGACGAGGCGCCGGTGCGTGACGCTGCCGAGTCCCACAACGTCACGCCGGCCCAGGTGGTGCTGCGCTGGCAGGTGCAGATCGGTGCCCTTCCGATTCCGAAGTCGGCCACACCCCAACGACAGCAGGAGAATCTGGCCGTCTTCGACTTCGTCCTCACTGACGACGAGGTCGCGGCCATCACCGCACTCGGCCGCCCCGACGGCCGGCTCTTCGGCGGCGACCCGGAGACCCACGAAGAGATGTGACCCGCGTCTGGAAGTCGACGTGGACCCTGCGGTGACTGCGCTCGCTCAGTTCACCGACAGCGGAGTCGCGATCTGGTTGACCACGCCTGCCGGGAGCCCGGTGTTGGCGGCGGTCGTCGCCTTCAGCTCCCATCCGTTCCTGGCACCGGCGCTGGCGCCGCACGCGGGGTTGTCGATGGTGGCCGCAGTGAAGCCGGTGTTCGCGGCGGCACCGCTGCCGTCCAGGACAGCGGGCACGGCCAGCGTGTTCGCGCTGCCCAGGTAGACCAGCGTCTTCGCGTAGAGCCACGACGGGGTCGAGCTGCCGGAGTTGAGGTAGGCGGTTCCGGTGCAGCCCGCACCCGTGTAGTAGGCCTGTGCCGGCGCGATGCTGCCGTCCCAGCCGACCGTGAGCATGTAGCCACTGCTGGTCAGGACGGTCACGCTGTTGCGGGCTATCGACTGCACCTTGCCGACGGTGACGCCGTTGCCGTCCTTCAGCACGGTCCCTCCACCGGCGGGTCCTGCGGGACCGGCCGGACCGGTCGCTCCGTCGGCACCGTCCTCACCTGCGGGGCCTGCCGGACCCACGGGGCCGGCCGGGCCAGCGGGCCCCTGCGGGCCGGTGGCTCCGTCGGTTCCGCTGGCACCGTCCTCACCGGCCGGACCTGCGGGGCCGGTCGCTCCGTCGGCGCCGTCGGCACCGTCCAGGCCGTCAGCGCCGTTCGCGCCCGTCGCGCCGTCCTCGCCGTTGGTCCCGTTCTTGCCGTTCGTGCCGTCCTTGCCTGCCAGCGCGATGATCCTGGCGCGGGTGCGCGAGTCCATCTGGTCCCAGCCGACCGAGCCGGTGCGCAGCTCAGACCTCCCGATGCCGTCGGCAGCGATGTCCCACGACTGGATGGACTGGTTCGCGATGTCGCCACTGCCGATGAGACGCGCGGCGACCGCCGTCGTCGGGGTGACGACGACAAGTGCGCCGATCGTGGCGAGAGCGATGAGCGCCGACTTCGGCTTCGGCTTGCGGAACAAGGACACGCGGACCTCCTGAGTAGTCCCGAGATCCCCAAATTTGGGTATGCCAAAGGCTCCCAGAATCCGCACCGGGCCATACCGGTTTTCGCACTATTGGCCTTGCCTGCCCGGGCGTTCACGGCGGTGCGGAGGGTCGCGGACTGCCCACGTAGGATCGGGCGGTGCGCCTGCTACTCATCCGTCATGGTCAGACTCCGAACAACGTGACGGGAGCGCTGGACACCGCCTTCCCCGGAGCCGGTCTGACCTCGCTCGGCGAGGCCCAGGCACGCGCCGTCCCGGGTGCGCTCGCCGACGAGGACATCGCCGGCGTCTATGCCTCCCGCCTGGTCCGCACCCAACTGACCGCCGCCCCACTCGCCGAAGCGCTCGGGCTCGAGGTCGGCGTACGCCCCGGGTTGGAGGAGGTCGCGGCCGGCGACCTGGAGATGCACACCGAGCGCGACTCCGTTCACGCTTATCTCGACTGCCTGATGCACTGGATGCACGGCGATCTCGCGCGTGCCATTCCCGGTGGCACCGACGGCCACGAGTTCTACGAAGGCTTCGATGCGGCACTGCGCTCCATCGCCGAGGCGCACGCTCCCGATGACACCGTCGCGGTGTTCAGCCACGGCGGAGCGATCCGCGTCTTCACCGCGTTGGCGGCCAGGCTCGACCCGGACGCCTCGGACGACCTACGGATGATGAACACCGCCATGGGCGTCCTCGAGGGGCACCCCGGCACCGGTTGGGAACTGGCGCACTGGCACGGCGACCCGCTCGGCGGCCATCAGCTCGAGGACCAGCGGGCGCACGACGTGACCGGAGAGAGTGTCGAGGAGGGCCTCGACGAGTCCTGAGGGCGAGCCCTCGGGTGCGCGGTCCGCTCAGTCGATTCCCGTCGCTGAGCGGAGCCACGCCCATGCTCGCGCCACCTCGTCGGCGCGAGGCCGGGTGGCAGGCACCAGGTGCGTGGGGCGAGGCACCCGGTCGTGCCAGAATCGGCCGGTCGGCGGCGCAGGTCGTGTCGCCGCCAGCCAGACGCTGGTGTCGGCTCCCTGCCGATCGTCACGCAGGATCGGCCGGGTCAGCCGTCGGAACGTCGGCAACGACTCCCTCACCCCAGGAGTGTCCGCCCAGCCCGGGTGCATCCCGGCCAGCACCATGCCGTCGAAGGACCAGCGGTCGGCCAGCAGCGGGAGCATCTCCACCTGCATGCGCTTGGACCGGGCGTAGGCAACCGACGGCGAGTACTCGCCCAAGCGGAATTCGGGGTCGCCGGCCGGAAGCCGCTGGGCATACATCCCGCCGCTGCTGACCAGGACCGTCCGGCCGCTGTGGAGGCGGTCGCGCAGCAGCTCGGTCATCAGCACCGGCCCGAGCACGTGCACCGCCATGCTCAGCTCGTGACCCTGAGGTGACTCCGTGCGTTCGGGCGGCATGACCCCCGCGTTGTGGATGAGGGCGTGGACCGAGGTGAGGTCTAGTTCGTCCGCGAAACGGCGTACGTCGTCGAGGTCGGCCAGGTCGCACCGCGTGACGCGCAGGTCGGCATCGCCGACTCGGGAGATGATCTGCCCACGGACCCGTTCGCCCTTCACCTCGTCGCGCACCACCATGTGCACCGCGGCACCCAGGCGCGCCAGGCCCTCCACACAACCGATCCCGAGGCCGGAGCTTGCCCCGGTCACGAGAACGTGTCGCCCGGCGAGTGCTCCGGGCTGAGGGTCCGCGGGCCAACCCGGCAACCGGCGCCGGACCTCGAAGCCGATGCGGCTGTAGCCCGGTGCCAGCGTCCGGTCCATCAACGTGTCCAGCGCCCTCACCGGGAGAGTGGCTGCCTCCGCCGCGCTCACCGGCCGTCTCCCAGCGCATCGAGGCACGCTTGCATCTGCCGGATGGTCTTGCGAGCCAGGGCCGGGAGGTAGGCCGCCACCAGTGGAGCGGCGTACTTCGCGGCGCCGGTGAAGGAGAACTCGGCGTGGTAGGTCACCTCGGAACCACCATCGACGCCGGCCCTCACACCCAGCACGTCGTGACCCTCGAACTGCTCGTTGCGTCCGACCAGGTGGATGCGGGTGGGCCGCTCCAGCTCTGCGACGGTGTAGCGGATCTCGGACTCGCGCCCCATGAACGAGGAGACATTGCGGTAGACGCTGCCCACCTCGCCGCCGCCCTGCACGAGTTCGCAGGTCTTCGTGCCCGGGTCCCACTCCTCGGCGTTGCGGAAGTCGGCAAGGTAGTCGTGGACCCGCTCCGGCGGGGCGGTCGTGGTGAACGTGCGGGTGATCGAAGGTCTCATCTGTTCGGCTCCACACTGTCGGAGAGACCGGGAGGCACGGGGGTCATCCCGGTCGGGACGTCATGCAGTACCCACGCGGAGAGATCGAACCCGCCACACTCCCGGCATCGGCCGCATGCGGCACGGTCCGTCGGGTACGGAGAAGCATGACCGAGAACCCGAACTACGACCCCCAGACCCGCCCCAACATCGGCCCCGGCTCCTCGGAGCCCGAGCCGGAGACGCCTCCCACCGATCCCGCCGGCGACACAGGCGCAGGCGACCACGCCGAGCACCATGACGGCGATGGGCAGGACGGGTACACCGGCTTGGTCACGTCCCAGGACCCGCCGCCCGAGGGCAGCCAGCGCGAGAACGCCGAGACCGCCCTGGACCAGCCCTCGGAGGGCTCCGAGTAGTTTGTCGGACGCCGTACGCGTCGGGTCAGAGGACCTCGTCGAGTCGTGAGGTGTCGAGGCTGGCGGCCAGGTCGGCGATCGTCGTACCAGCGAGCGAGTCCCGCCAGGCACGTTCGGCATCGGCCATCACCTTGGCGATGCCGCAGGCCTCGAGGCACTTCTCGGGAGGCTGGGCCAGCACGCCCTGCTGCCGGATCTCCGTGCAGCGGAAGGCCGGCCGCTCTCCGTCGATCGCCTGGACGACCTGCAGGACAGTGATCTCGCCGGCGTCCCGGGCGAGGGCGTAGCCCCCGTCGCGGCCCTCACTCGGCACGATCAGGCCGGCCCGGGCGAGCTGGTGCAGGTGCTTGGCGAGGTAGGCCTTCGACACCCCGTGCAGCTCGGCCAGCCGAGCGCTGGGCACCGGTTGCTCCGCCTGGCTGAGTACGACGCAACAGTGGATGGACCACTCCACCCCGGCCGAAAGCTTCACCCGGCCATCCTTGCAGGCCGGACCTGCTCAGTCGCGATCACGTAGCCATTCGTCGAGCGTGGTCGGCGCGATCCAGGCGCCCGCGCCGGGCGTCGCGACCAGCGCCGCGTCATCGAGCACCGCGCCGAAGTAGCCGGCCTGGGGATCCGGGACCACGGTCCGGGTGTCCCCCGTCGCCCTGAACTCGCGACGGATCAGCTCATCGATCCCCAGTGCCTCGGGGCCGGCGATCTCGAGGGTTCCGTTGACCGGGGCTCCCGTGACCACCTCGGCCAGGTGGGTGACCACGTCACGAGAGGCGATCGGCTGCAGGGTTGCCGGCGTGGCCCGGACAGTGCCGTCCTCGGTCCCCGCGTCGGCGATGCCCGCGATGAACTCGAAGAATTGCGTCGAGCGGACGATCGTGAAGGGGACGCCACCAGCGGCGACCCCGGCCTCCTGCGCCAGCTTTGCCCGCATGTAGCCCGACTCGGTGAGCCGGTCCGCGCCGACGATCGAGAGGATCACGTGGTGGCCCACACCGGCGCGCTCCTCGGCCGCGACCAGGTGTGCCGTGGAGTCGCGGAAGAAGGCGAGGACGTCGTCGCCTGCCCAGGACGGCGAGTTGGTCAGGTCCACGACCACGTCCGCCCCCTTGACCGCATCGGCCACGCCCTTGCCGGTCGTGGTGTCGATGCCGTCCTCGCGTCCCAGCGCGTCGACCTGATGGCCCTGCTCCCCCAGTCGGGCAGCCAGCTGGCTGCCGATCAGGCCTGCTCCGAAGATGACAACCTTCATGATCCCACTCCTTACTGAGACAAGTTTTGTAGTAGTTTACTACGACACTCCTTGTCCGAGTCAAGGAGTGTCCTGCCGATCCCCGACAACGGGGAAGTCGACCGGCTCGGGTATCGCGCGTCGCCATGCGTGCTCCTTCCGTTCGACGCACCACGCGTCGTACTCATCGAAGTCGTACTCATCGGAGGACACCATGGCAACCGGACGCAGCGACCACGACCACGACAGGACGACGCGGGAGCGAGCGGAGGAGCCGCTCACCGTCGACCAGGAGCTGGAGCTCGGCGACCGACAGGGTGAGCCCGACTGGTTCGACCTCAACCGCCTGCGCTCCCCCGCCGAACGCGAGGCGGAGCCGTCGGGGAGCGTCGGCCTCGGCGAGGAGCTGCTCCGCGACGAGATGGTGCACAGCGTCGACGAATGGACCCCGGAGAACTCCCGGACGATCATCGGCGGACCGCGCTCGCTGGGCGTCCACCGTCCGCGGATGCTGCGCCGGTTCAACGGGTCACCCGTCGAGCCCGCGAACTTCACCCAGATCTACGACGGTGAGAGCCGGCAGGTCTACTCGACGACCGCGGCCCCGTGGGTCCGCATCGGTCAGCTCGACACCGGTCGTGGCAAGGGCAGCGCCACGTTGATCGGGGAGTCCACGATCCTGACGGCCTCCCACGTCGTGGCGAACTCATGGTCCCCGGGTGGTCCGGTGATCGGGAACGTCACCTTCACACCCGGCATGTTCGACGGCACGTCGGTGCTCGGCGGGAGCTGGACGGCCAACGTCATCGGCATCGCCGCCTGGGAGCAGTTCGTCGGGCAGGACGGCTACGACATGGCCATCTGCCAGCTCGACCAGCCCTTCGGCCGGTGGCTCGGCTACTTCGGCTACCGGACGTACGACGACGACTGGGAGGACCTGCACGTCTGGAACCACGCGGGCTATCCCTACGACCTGAGCGCGACCGGCCAGCGGCCCTGCTTCGAGCTCGGCATCTCGGTGCACGACGACGACAGTGACAGCTACGACACGCTCGAGCTCGAGACCAGGGCCGACATCGCCAGCGGTCAGTCCGGCGGACCGCTGTGGGGTCGCTGGACCAATGGTGGTCGCCAGGTCATCGGCACCCTCAGTGGCCGTGAGGACAACTTCGCCGAGGAGAAGAACAGCCTCTTCGCCGGGGGCAACGGCCTGAGCCGACTCTGCAGGTGGGGCCGCGACAACTGGGGCTGAGGGTGTCGGCAGCCGCGCGGGTCAGATCGGCAGAGCCTTGCCAGGGTTGAGGATTCCGTGCGGATCGAGCGCGGCCTTCACCGAGTGGTGCATCTGCGCCACGGCCGGCGAGAGCTCCTGTCCCAGTCCGGCGCGCTTGAGGAGGCCGATCCCGTGCTCCCCCGTCACCGTGCCGCCGGCCTCGAGCGCAACCCGCAGGATCTCGTCGAACGCGGCCCGGGCCCGCACCCCTGCAGCCTCGTCGCCCGGCGGCGTGACCAGCAGGGGATGCAGGTTGCCGTCGCCGGCGTGGGCGATGTTGGCCACCATGACGTCGTGGGCGCGGCCGATGTCGCGCACCTGTCCGAGCACGTCGGCCACGCGCGCCAGCGGCACGCAGATGTCCTCGGTCAGCACCACGCCCTTGCGCTCCATGGCGGGGAAGGCGAAACGCCTGGCGGCGTACAACGCCTCCGACTCCTGCTCGTCCTCGGAGGCTGCGGTGAAGGTCGCCCCGGCCTCCTCGAAGCAGCGGATCAGCTCCTTCGTCTCATGGACCGCCAGCTCCCCCGGTGCGTCGGTGCGACCGATCAGCACGGTGTCGGCGTCGTTCGAGAGGCCCATGTGCTTCCACTCGTCGACGGCCTCCAGGCAGCCGCGGTCGACGAGCTCGAGGACGCTCGGTGAGATGCCGGAGGCGCCGATCAGCGCGACCGCGCGCCCGGCGTCCTCCAACGAGTCGAAGTTGCCGATGACGGTTGTCGCGGACGGCGGCAACGGCCGCAGGGCCAGCACGACCTCGGTGACGACGCCCAGGGTTCCCTCCGACCCGACAACCAGGCCGCGCAGGTCGTAGCCGGCAACGCCCTTGGCGGTACGCCGACCGAGCCGCACCACCTCCGCGGTTCCGGTGACCACCTCGAGCTCGCGCACGTAGTCGCCGGTGACGCCGTACTTCACGCAGCACATGCCGCCGGCGTTGGTCGCGACGTTGCCGCCGATCGTCGACCAGGGGCTGCTGGCCGGGTCCGGCGGATACCACAGCCCGTGCTCCACGAGGGCGGCACGGAAGTCGTCGTTGACCACACCGGGCTGCACGCGCGCCAGCCGGTGCTCGACGTCGACCTCGAGGATCTGGTCCATCCGCTCCATCGACACGACCACGGCGTCGGCGGTGGCATTGGCCCCGCCCGACAGGCCCGTGCCCGCACCCCGGGTCACCAGTGGAGTGCCCGTCCCGACACAAGCCGCCACGACCGCACGCACCTCCTCCGTCGTGCGAGGACGCACCACTGCCGCCGGGACGTCGTACGCCGCCCACACCGAGCGGTCGTGCGCGTAGGCCGACGTGGAGTCGGGGTTGGTCAGCACGTCGAGGCCCTCGATTGCCTCGAGGGCCTCCACGATCGAGGCCGAGACGGTGGACGCGGTCATCGGGTCTTTCCTTCGGTCGAGGTCTCGTGCAGCTGCGTGTCGGGCAGCGACGGCAACAGCAACACCTTGCCTGCATCCTCCCGCATCAGCTCAAGGGCGAGCGGCAGCCCGCTGAGCGGCAGCCGGTGCGTCAGGAGCCCGGCCAGGTCGACCCGGCCGGAGATCACCAGCTCCGAGAGCCGGTCCCAGGTGCCCCACAGGGACCGACCGAAGCTGCCCCGCAGGGTCAGTCCCCGGGTGATCAGGGTGCGCGTGACCGGCAGTGCGACCTCGCCCTTGACCAGGCCCACGACGACGACGGTGCCCTCGTTGCGGGTCGCGTCGAGGACGGTGGACAGCGCCGCGCCCGCGCCCGAGCACTCGAAGGCCACGTCGTAGCCACCGCGGTGGCGCGTCGTCGGGTCGGCGACCTCCATCGGGTCCACACCGACGTCGAGCACGACGGCGCCGGACCGCTCGGCCATCTTGCGACGCATGGGGTTGGGCTCGACCACGGTGACGATGCGGGCGCCCATGGCCACGGCGATCTGGACGAGCACCAGCCCGACCGGGCCTGCACCCGAGACCAGGACGCTGCTGCCGGCCAGGGACACTCCGCTGCGCAGCACGGCGTGCATGGCGCTGCCCCCGGGCTCGAGCAGTGCGGCCTCCTCGAGCCCGATTGCGTCGGGCAGGGCGAAGCAGCTCGCTGCCGGGACGACGACCCGCTCCGCGAACGCGCCGTCGAGGTGGACGCCGAGCAGCTGCACCCGCGCGCAGTTGTGGCCGTCGCCGTTTCGACAGAAGAAGCACTCGCCGCAGTGGAGGTGGGTCTCGACCGTCACCCGGGTGCCGACGGCGACCCGCGTCATGGGGTCGGCCTCCACGACGATCCCGGCAACCTCGTGCCCCATCGTGACGGGGAACCTCATGCCGAAGTCGTCCAGCACCGGTCCGGAATCGTGGATCGCGGCATCCGTGCCGCACACGGACGCCGCGGCCACCTCGATGCGCACCTGGCCGGGGAGCAGCACCGGCTCCGGTCGATCGGTGACGAACCGGCAGCCGGGTCCGCGGTCTGCCTTGACTGTCGCTCGCATGAGCGCCTCCTTCGCGTTGCTCCCATGCTCGGCGGGAACGACGGGACGGCGGCACCGCTGCGAGACGAGACCGCAGATCGGCACCTTCGACAGATGTCGAAACACCGCAGGTGACGTGCTCGACGCCCGCACGTAGTCGCTGACCGGGGCGCGAGGCCATCGTGGAGGCACAGCGCACCGCCACGTGGAAGAGGACACGCAATGAACTCCAGTACGTCGATCATCGGTTGGGCCCACACGCCGTTCGGCCGGCTCGAAGCCCCGGACACGACCGCCCTGATGGCCTCGGTCATCCCGCAGGCCCTCGCCGACGCGCAGATGGACGCCGCCGACGTCGACGGCATCTTCGTCGGCGTCTACAACAACGGGTTCAGCGCCCAGGACTTCCAGGCAGCACTGGTCTCGGTCGCCGACAGCCGCCTCGCCGCGACACCCGCGACGCGACTGGAGAACGCCTGCGCCACCGGCTCGGCCGCGATCAACGCCGCCTGCGACTTCATCGAGTCCGGACGCGGTCGCGTCGCGCTCGTCGTGGGCGCCGAGAAGATGACCGGCGTCAGCACCCCGCGAGCCGGCGAGATCCTGCTCAGCGGCTGCTACCAACCCGAGGAGGCCGCTGTGGAGGCCGGTTTCGCGGGCGTCTTCGCCGGCATTGCCCGCGCCTACGCCGACAGGTACGGCGACCCGTCCCGGGCGATGGCGATGGTCGCGGCGAAGAACCACGAGAACGGCGTGACGAACCCCCTCGCGCAGATCCGCAAGGACCTCGGCCTCGACTTCTGCTCGACCGTCTCGGAGAAGAACCCGTTCGTGGCCCCACCGCTGCGTCGCACCGACTGCTCGTTGATCTCCGACGGAGCCGCGGCCCTGGTGCTCGCCGCGCCGGACGTGGCCGCGACCAGCGACCGCCGGGTCCGGTTCAGGTCCCGTGCACAGGCCAACGACGCCTTCCCGCTCTCCCGCAGGGATCCCACCGAGTTCGCCGGCGCCCGTCAGGCCTGGGCCGCGGCCACCGCCGACGCCGGACTGCAGACCCTCGACCTGGACCTGATCGAGACCCACGACTGCTTCACGATCGCCGAGCTCATCCAGTACGAGGCGTTCGGCCTGGCCGAACCCGGCCAGGGCCACCGGATCCTCGAGGAGGGGCTCACCACCGCCGACGGCAAGCTGCCCGTCAACCGGTCCGGAGGCCTGAAGGCCAAGGGCCACCCCATCGGCGCGACCGGTGTCTCGATGCATGTCATGGCCGCCATGCAGCTGACCGGCACCGCCGGCGACCTGCAGCTCCCCCGTGCCGACGTCGCCGGGGTCTTCAACATGGGCGGCGCCGCCGTCACCAACTACGCGAGCATCCTGGAGCGCTGGTGAGCACCACACGGACCGACACCCGAGCGACGCCGACGACGGCCCTCACGATGAAGACGACCAACCTCTCCTCGCTCCTGCGCCAGACCGCGGCTCGGCTCCCCGCCCACACGGCGATCGTGCGTGGCGACCTGGCATGGACCTGGCGCGAGCTCGACCAGCGGGTCGACGCCCTCGCCGCCGCGATGTCCGACACCGGCATCACCCGCGGCTCCGTGGTGCTGCTGCACAGCGCCAACGCCCGCGACTACCTCACGGTGATGTTCGCGGCGTGGAGGGTCGGCGCCGTCATCACCCCGACCAACGCCAAGCTCACGCCGACGGAGCTGCTGCCGCTCGCGGACGTCGTACGCCCCGACCTGGTGGTGCTCGAGAGCTCGCTGACCGGGCACGCAGCGGCGCTCGCCAGCGCTTCGGTCGCCCCGGTCTGGAGACTCTCGGACGACGAGCCGGACGACGTGCCGAGCGACGGGCACGTCACCGTGGCCGGACTGATCAGCGACCACCACGGCCGCCGCATCGACGACGTACCGGTCGACGCCGGCGACCCCTGCTGGTTCTTCTTCACCTCGGGGAGCTCCGGCCGGCCCAAGGCCGCGGTGCTCACCCACGACCAGATGGGCTTCGTGGTCAACAACCACATCGCCGACCTGATGCCGGGCCTCGACCACACCGACGCCACCCTCGTGCTCGCGCCGTTGTCGCACGGCGCCGGCGTCCACGTGCTCACCCACGTGGCCCGGGGCGCGGCCGTCGTGCTGCTCCCCGGTGACAGCCTCGACCCGACGGCGGCCTGGGAACTCGTCGCCCGCCATCGGGTCACCACGCTGTTCACCGTGCCGACGATCCTGAACCGTCTGGTCGCGGCCGCGGACGGCGTCGACCACTCGAGCCTGCGTCACGTCGTCTACGCCGGGGCACCGATCACCGCACCCGACCAGCGCCGGGCGTACGACGTCCTCGGGCCAGTGCTGGTGCAGTACTACGGGCTGGCCGAGGTGACCGGCGCGATCACCGTGCTCCCACACGACCGGCACGCCGACGTGCCGACCGTGGACGGGATCGGCACCGCCGGCTACCCACGAACCGGCATGACGATCTCGATCCAGGACGCCGAGGGGAACCCGCTGCCGCCCGGGAAGCGCGGGGAGATCTGCGTGGCCGGCCCGGCGGTCTTCGCCGGCTACCTCGACCACCCCGAGGGCAACGTGAAGGCGTTCCGCGACGGCTGGTTCCGCACCGGCGACCTCGGACACTGCGACGAGGCGGGCTTCCTCTACATCACGGGACGCGCGTCGGACATGTACATCTCCGGCGGCTCCAACATCGACCCGCGCGAGGTCGAGGAGAAGGTGCTCCAGCACCCCGGCGTACGACAGGTCGGTGTGGTCGGCGTACCCGATGCCGACTGGGGCGAGGTCGGCGTGGCCGTGTGCGTCGTCGAGCCGGGCCTCGAGCCCGAGTCGCTGCTGGCGTGGTGCCGCGAGCACATGACCCGGTACAAGGTGCCCAAGCGCGCGCACTTCGTCGACCGCCTGCCCACCTCGGCCTACGGCAAGGTCACCACTCCCCTGCTGCGCGAGCTCGTCACCGGCGCCGGACTCGCGGAGGCGACCCGATGACCTCTACCGCCGGTACGGCGACCCGCGCGGCCGCACCGGAGCCGCTGTGCCACCCCGGCCCGGTCCTCCCCGACCGGGTCGTCTCCCTCGAGACTCGTCTCGTCACCCATGAGGTCGAGCTGCCGGCGGGTGCGCGGCTCCTTGACGCCCTGGGCGACGTGCTCGACCGCTTTTGCGCGGCGGGGGCCGTGGGTCGTCTGGTCGGCGGCTCACTGGCGGAGTTCGACTACTACATCCCCGCCCTGGGGCCGCCGGGCGGTTCGGTCGCGACGTTCAGCGAGCCGATCCCGGGCGGCCGCAACGGGCGCCTGCGACTGGGCGGCGTGACCCTGGGCCACCGCGACGGGGAGGTCTTCGCGCACAGCCATGCGCTCTTCGACACCGCGCTCGGCGAGCGCCGGGCCGGTCACCTGATCCCTGACTCCGTGGTCCTCGGCCGCGGAGTCACCGCCCACGTCGCCGTGAGCGCCGACGTGCGGTACGACGTGGCGCACGACCCGGAGACGACGATGTCCCTGTTCGAGCCGCGACGCGTGGTGCCCGGCCCGGCCGACCGCGGCGAACCGATCGGCCGGCGGGCGATCGTGTGCCGCGTGCGGCCCAACGTCGACCTGCCGACCACGATCGAGCGGCTCACCGAGCAGCAGGGGTGGACGGGCGCGCGCGTGCACGGGCAGATCGGCTCGATCGTCGGCGGACGCCTGCGCCAGCCCGACGGCTCGATCCTCGTTGTGGAGGGGCCAGCGACGGAGGTGATGTACCTCGACGGCGAAGTCCGCCGCGTCGACGGCCGGATGACCGCGGACCTGATGGCCGGTCTCGTGGACCGCTTCGGCGGCATCCACCACGGTGGCCTCGTGCGCGGGATGAACCCGGTCGCGATGACCTACGAGCTGGCACTCGCCGAGTCCGACCCGATCGGCTGACACCTTCAGGACAGAGCAACCCGGCCCACCCCGTCGACGGGGTGGGCCGCGTTGTTCGTCGTACGCCGAGTCAGCGGGTCCTCAGCGCAATGCCGGCAAGACGGTCGGGCCGCTGAACGGGCACAACGGGCCGTTCCGTGCCGGAATCGGACCGTGTGCGGGCGTTGTGCCCGTTCAGCGGTACAGCGAGACGCTCCCAGCCATCGCACGGTGGGGCGTGCGGGCCCACGGTGGCCGGGTCAGACGCTGCGCATGCCCAGTCCCCCGTCGACCGGGAGGCAGACCCCGTTGATGTAGGCCGCCTTGTCGGAGGCCAGGAAGACCGCGGCATTGGCGACGTCCCACGGCGAGCCCATGCGCCCGGTCGGGCTGAGCGCGTGGCGTGCCTCGACCTCGGCCTGCGAGCCGGCCAGCTGCTGACCCACCAGGGGCGTGTCGATCAGGCCGGGGAGGATCGCGTTGGCGCGGATGCCGCGGTCGGCGTACGTCAGGGCGATCGAGACGGTGAGCTGGTTGAGCGCGGCCTTGGCGGCGCTGTACGCCGGGTACGGGTAGCCGGTGTGTCGCACGCTGGCGAGCGAGGAGACCTGGACGAAGACGCCACGGCCCTCCTCGAGCATCGGCGGAAGCGCATGCCTGAAGGCCAGGTAGGCACCGTTCAGGTTCACGTCGACTGCCGCCTGCCACTCGGCCGGTGCCAGCTCCATGACGGAGCCGGTGCGGGCGACACCCACGTTGCCGTGGACCACGTGGGGTACGCCGAACCGGGCGATCGTCTCCTTGACGACCGCCTCGACATCGGCGTCCACGGTGACGTCGGCCTCGAGAGCCAGAGCCCGACCGCCGGCCGCGGTGATGCGATCGGCGACCCGGTGGGCCTCGTTGCCGTTGCGATCGACGGCCACGACGGTCGCGCCGGACTCGGCGTACGCCAGGGCAGCAGCCTCGCCGTTGCTGGTGCCGGCTCCACTGGAGCCGGCACCCATCACGACGACGACCCGGTCCTGCAGGTCGCCGGCGCTCATCGTTCGGCGACGGTGGTGCGGGCGACGGGGATGACCTTGCTCATCGCGAGCAGCCCGATGGCGGCTCCGACGGCGAGCACGCCGACGACCCACAGGCCGGCTCGTGCGTTGCCGGTGAGGTCGACCAGCCACCCGGTGGCGTAGGGCGCCAGGAAGCCTGAGGCCGCACCGATGGTGTTGACCAGGGCGATGCCGGTGGCGGCGCCCGGTCCCGAGAGGAAGGTCGGCGGGAGGTACCAGAAGACCGGGAAGGCCGAGAAGATGCCGATCGAGGTCAGGGTGATGACGACCATCGTGGTGAACGGCGAGTTCATGTAGAGCGCGACCGGGATCGTCACGCCGGCCAGCAGCATCGGCAGCACGACGTGCCAGATCCGCTCGTCGGAGCGGTCGGAGTGCTTCGACCACAAGACCATCGCGATCGCCCCGGCCGCGAACGGCACGGCCACGATCAGACCGGTCTGGAGGATCGAGAACGAGGTGTCGAACGTCTCGGAGAAGCCGGCCACGATCGAGGGGAGGAAGAAGCTCAGCGCGAAGAGGCTGTAGCCGAGGCCGAAGTAGACGCCTCCGAGGGCCCAGACCCGACCGTCACGCAGGCTGGCGCGCACCGAGTGGTGACCAGTGGCGGCCGACTCCTGCTGCTCGGCCTCCATCGTGTCGTGCAGCCACTCCCGCTCCTCGGGCTCCAGCCAGGCGGCCTGGTTGGGGCGGTCGGTCAGGTAGAACCAGGCTGCGACGCCGAGCACCAGGGTCGGCAGGCCCTGCAGGAGGAACATGGCCTGCCATCCGGCCAGGCCCATCCAGCCGTGGGTGTACTGCAGGATCAGGCCCGAGATGGGCGATCCCAGCGCCGAGGACAGCGGCAGGAAGACCATGAAGAGGCCGACGAGCCGAGCGCGGTCCGCGCGCGGGAACCACCAGGTCAGGTAGAGGATGATGCCGGGGAAGAAGCCGGCCTCGGCGATGCCGAGCACGATGCGCGCGGTGTAGAGCCAGCCGGCGGTCGGCACGAAGGCCATCAGCGTGGCGACCAGCCCCCAGCTGACCATGATCCGGGCGATCCACCGTCGGGCGCCGAAGCGCTGGAGGGCCAGGTTGCTGGGCACCTCGAAGAAGATGTAGCCGATGAAGAAGAGACCGCTGGCCAGGCCGTACATGGTCTCGGTGAGACCGAGGTCGGCGCTCATCGTGAGCTTGGCGAAGGCGATGTTGCTGCGGTCGAGGTAGTTGAGCAGGTAGGCGATTCCCAGGAACGGGATGAGCCGCCGGGCTACCTTCTTCATCACCCGCTGCTGCAATGCGTGCTCCTCGGGAAGTGATGAAGTCGGTGCGAGTTCCGTGGTCATCGCGGAACCTCCTTGGTCTGTGACGGTGGTAACACCGACGATCGGCCACCCACCCCCGCGGCAACCATGTGGAGCAGACGAAAGCGCCCGGCTCCACTTGCTACATATGTCGAACGTCGGGCAGGAGGTCCATCAGGGTGAGCCCGAGGTGCATCGTCAACCTGACCCGGCCGTCGGACAGGTCGTAGCCGGTCAGCTCCTCGATCCGGCTCAGCCGGTAGTAGAGCGTCGTGCGGTGGATGTTGAGCGCCGCGGAGGCAGTCGGTGCCGATCCCCCGGCATCGAGGAAGGCACGCAGGGTGACGGCGAGCTGGCGGTCCCCGTCGACCTCGAGCAGTCGTTGGACCTCGGCGGGGAGCGCCCGGGGGCCGAGCTGGTCGTGCGGGATCCGCATCAGCGGACCGTAGGGGCCCAGCTCCTCCCAGGTCGTCGTACTGCCCTTGAGGCCGGCGTCCGTGGCCCGACTCGCGAGCGCGGCGAGCTCGGCGGTCTCGAAGGCCCGGTCCAGGCCGGTCACGGCCGGCCCGATCCCGGCCACCGCCCGGAAGCGGCCCGAGGAGAGATCGTGAACCCGGGTCAACATGCGCTCGGCGTGGGCGCGCACCTTGACCGGCTTGGCACTGCCCAGCAGGAGCACGGCGGTGCGCTTGTCGACCGCTGCCAGCTGACGGCGTACGCCGACCGGCGTGGGCAGGGTGAACGCGCTGCGCATCGCCACGTTGACGTGCGCCTGCGAGGCATCCGAAGACGTCTCCGGGATGGCCAGCCAGATGGCGGTGACCAGTGCGAAGTCCTCCGCGGTCCTGGTGGAGGCGACTTCGGTCAGTGCGCGTCGTCGTACGGTCGGCTCCTGGCTGACCAGGTCGAGCACGGCCTGCTCACTCGTCTCGTCGGCGACCGAGAGCTCGTCGGCCAGGAGCGGGGCGACCTGCTCGGCGATCCCGGAGATCTCCGCCATCTCGGCCATCGTGAACGAGCCGTCGGGGTCCATCACCATGATCAGGGCGAGCAGCTCTCCCCGCCAGCGCACCGGGACGCAGATCCGGGCCTGCATGCCGAGCTCGGCGTTGGACGGGATCACCCCGGCCCGGGGCCACGACGCGACACCTTGGGCGAGCACGTGGCCGATGGCCTTGCTGTTGGCTCGACGCTTGAGGATCGCGTCGACGCGGACCGGGTCCTCGTCGCCGAAGTGGGCGCTGCTGTAGAGCAGCTTCACGTTCGGATCGTCGATGATCACGGAGCGCTGCAGCTTGCTGGCGATCCGATCGACGATCTCCTGGATCTCTTCGCTCGGCATGAGTCGATCCTAGGGCCGAACGAGGATCAGCCGACCTCGACGAATCGCGACGACTCGGCCGTGCGGACGCGAGCGGACTCCGTCAGCGAACGCCTGGCCCGCAGCCGGTCGACCTGCCCTGCTGCGGCGTACAGGCCGAAGCCCGCTGCAAGCACGAGGACCAGCAACAGGGACACGTGCCTGACGAACGACGCGGGGTGCGCGGGATCGAGGGCCTGATAGACCAGCAGGTCGCCGACGAGGTAGTACGCCAGGTAGGCCAACGGCGGAACCAACCAGGTCAGCGGGTGCCACCAACGCAGGTGCGACAGCTTGTCGCCGACGACGAGGAAGTCGATCACCACCAGGGTGGGCGTGACCATGTGCTCGAACACGGAGTAGGTGTCGAGGAGGTTGCCGTGCTGCATGGCAATGAAGGCCAGCGACACGAGCACCATCAGGGTGGCCAGGGCTCCCCGCACCCGGGTCCAGTTCCGCACCCGCCGACCCTCCGCAGGGGCCGACGCGCCCAGGGTGAGATAGCAGAACCCGACTGCGAGGCTGGCGAGCTGGCTCAGCGCCGTCCACCAGACGTCGTACTGCCGAGCGGCCAGGGTGACGCCCAGGAATGCGGAGGCGGCGATCAGCAGGTGCCAGAGCCTGAGGGGCGGAGTCGTGTCGGACATCCGCAAAAGGGTACGCCAACTACCGTCTGCCCCACGTTCATTCGTCGTTCACCCGGCGAAGTCCAGGTCACTCGGAGCCGATGGAGTCGGAAACCTCGAACCGCTTCTCGTGCCGCACCCGCACCGACCCGGCGTACCCGTCGACGAAGCCGACGACCACCGCGTAGGTGTCCCCCGCGCGCGAGCGGAGCTTGAAGGTCCAGGAGTTCTCGGTCTGGTGGTGCTCCTCCGCGCTGAGCGAGAGCGTGTCCGCGTCCACGGCGTACGCCGTCGCCGCCGCGGCTCGTGCCCGCAGGATCGCTGCATCCCGAGAGGTCTGCGCCGACTCCGGTCGGCCGACCACCTCCATCAGGTCGCGGAAGGCGCGGGTCACGCCGTCGAGAGGTGCATCGGGACCGGAGGCCCGCGTCCCGGAGCCGGTCGTCACGAGGAGCCCGATCTCCACGGCACCCGAGCTCGGACCCCAGCTGGTGTGCGACCGGTGCTGGTGCAGGGAGTAGTGCCGCGGCGCATCGCCGCCCGCGAACACGACGGGCTCCAGGGCACTGAGCGCCAGGCGCTCGTCGAAGGCCTCTCCGTCGCGCCCGTCGACCGTCTCCAGCACCGGGAGGTCGAGCAGGAACTGCTGGTACGCCGGCGTCTCGGGGCTCGCGCGATAGCCGACCTGGACCCGGACCAGGTCCACCCGGCCGAAGGTGAGCATCGTGCGCGAGGGATCGACCGCGTGAGTGTCCATGTCCTCAGACTTGGGCCTGCGGACACGGAGGTCAAGGACTCGGCTCCGGACTGCGGCGTCAGTCCTTGGGAACCGGGACTTCGCTCACCGGCGTGACGGTGCTCGTGCAGCGCCTGAACCCAGGCCAGAGGAACTTGTGGACCGCGTTGACGTCGTCCGCCTCGACCACGAGAAACAGCGTGTGTTGGGCGTTGGCGCCGTACCGGCCGACCACGCGGACGCCCTCGACGCTCGCGTCGAACAGCGAGTTGGAGCCGCCCTCGTCTCGAGGGCAGAGCTCCGGACTGTGAACCTGCGTGATGTGGAACAGCATTGATCCTCCTCTGGTGCCCCGATTCGTCTCCTGCAGCCCATGGTGGCCCTCCCGGGAGGGCCTGTCACTCGAACTCGGAATTGGGGTCATCTCAGGTGCGATCCGTATGGTCGACATGGATGAATCACTCCAAGCGCACCAAGACCGTCCTCGGCATCGCACTCGCAGCCGCCCTCCTTGCCACCTCCGCGTGCGGTGGCGACGACAAGGATTCCGGTAGCAAGGGATCCTCCGAGGAGACGACCGCTCAGGACAGCCAGCAGGCAGCGGGTCCCGACCTCGAAGGCATCCCGGACGTCGTGGCCGACGTCAACGGCGAGGAGGTGACCAAGGACGAGTTCGTCCCGATCTACGAGGCGCAGTTCCAACAGGCCGCCATGCAGGCACAGCAGACCGGCCAGCAGCCTGACGAGGACGCGCTCAAGAAGCAGACCGCTGAGACCCTCGTGGACACCGAGCTCCTCGTGCAGGAGGCCGCCAAGCGCGGCATCTCGGCGACCGACCAGGATGTCGACGCCGCCCTCACCAAGCTGGCCAAGCAGAACCAGATGGCTTCGGTCGACGAGTTCCTCGCGGCTCTTGAGAAGCAGGGCACCTCGGAAGACGTGGTCCGCAGCCAGATCGAGATCCAGGTCGTGATCGAGCAGCTGGTCGAGGACGAGGCCGGCCCGGTCAAGCCCACCGAGGCGGAGCTCCGCAAGATCTACGACGCCGCCGTGCAGCAGCAGAAGAAGGCCGGCAAGCAGAGTGGCCAGCAGCCGATTCCGCCCTTCGCGAAGGTCAGGCCCCAGATCGCGCAGCAGGCGAAGTCGGACGAGCAGACCAAGACGGCCCAGACCCTGGTCGACGGGCTCCGCAAGGGTGCGGAGATCAAGATCAACCTCTGAACGAAGACGTCGCGCCCGTCGTGTCAGCCTCGCAACTGGAGGCTGTCGGCTGCCTCGTTGGCCTGCGCAGCGAGGTCGGTCAGCTGGGCAGGCGTGAGCACGACACTGGCCAGCTCACGGAGGTTCCTGACCGCCCGCTCGACGTCGGCGCCCGGTCGGGCGGCGTAGTCCTGGTAGGCCCGAATCGTCGCCGCAGCGGTCGGCCTCGCCTCCGCCACGAGTTGTACGTCGAGAAGCCGGGCCACCAAGTTGTGTCGGGCCTCCGCGAGGCTGATCTCGTGCTCGAGCTCGCCACCGGCCGATGGCACCATGCGCTGCAACACCGAGAGGGCACCCCGCTGAGCCACCAGCGCGGCGTCCGCCAGTCCGATCGCGAGGAGCGGTTTCACGAACTCGGCGAAGTCTCGTTGGACGCGGAACAGGTCAGCACCCTCCCGCTCGGCGTACGTCCGGTAGCCCGACAGGGCAGGCTCGGCCAGCGGCGCCGCCTGTGCGTCCATCCCGCTCTCGAACAGCCGGACGAGCAGGTTGTGCCGCGCCTCCGCCAGCGCGATCACGTGCTCCGTCGCGCCGCCTTCAGGGGGCTGGAAGGCGGCGAGCGCGTCGGTCGCCATCTGTTGCGGAGTCACGGCATCGCGCGGCAGGTGCGCGGCCGCCAGCTGACCGGACAGCTGACTCAGCTCGCGCCCGGCTTGCACGACGTCGGCTCCGGGTCGAGTGAGGTAGTCGCGGTAGTGGTCCACCAGCAGGCGAGCCTGCGTCGCCAGGCTGCTGCCTTCTTCGGCGGTTGACGGAGCAGGCTGTGGTGCGCCGGCGACCGCTGCAGGTTCGTGGAACATGACCCAGCTGGTCACCTCGACGGCGCACGCCCAGATGACTCCATCAGCCATGTTGGCGGTGTCGGCGTCCAGCAGCCATCGACCGTCGTCGTCGAAGCAGGTGGTGAGTCCCGATCCGGGCATCGGCTGGTGTTGGCCCGTGGCATCGCAGGCGACCAGGAAGTCGCCGTCGTCACTGGCCTGCAGCATCCGGACCGACGGGGCACTCGAGGACCGGGCTTCGTGCAGCGCCGGGTCGGCGCCCGGGTCGAATCCCCTGACCCGCAACGCGGTGGGGATGCCGCGAATCTGCAGCCTGCGGATGTTTCCGTCCGCCGGAGTGACCAGTCCCGGCAGGCGGGTGTGTACGACGGCCACCATGTTGAACGGCGGCGGCCCCTTGATCGGGATCCGGACCACGGGTGTCGGTTCGGAGAGCGGAAATCGGTACGGCAGCAACGGGTAGAGCTCCTGCCACGTCGGTAGGCGCGCGGGGACGACCGGCGGGACAAAGGGATCGCTCATGCCGGGCCGCCTACCTTGACTCCCTTGAAGTTGACGTTGCCACGAGTCGGCTGGGCCGCGCTGAGGGTGAACCTGGCGACGTTGAAGGGATCGGGCAGCATCCTCGCCCCCGCACCGCCCGGCGGCTCGAGCGCGCGCGCCACGACGACGATCTCTATCAGCGTGTCGACCGGGACACCGGCGACCCGGTAGGTCGCGGTGGTCGTGGTGTCCCCGACCGTGACTCCCGTGATCGTGCCGAAGGCGAGAAAGGTGAGCTCGTCCATCGTGCCGCCGGTGACCCGCACCGCCTTGGCCTCGATGTCGAAGGCCCCCGCCAGCGAAGCCGGGTCCGTCGAAGCCGGCCGGAACCACGCTGTCGGCCAGGACAGGGTTCCGGTGACCTCGGTGGCCAGGGCGTGGTCGATGCAGACGACCTGGTACGAGAATCGGTTCAGGGTCGAGGACTCACCCATCAGCGCCAGGTGCGCGACCAGCACCAGCTCCCCGGACTCGTCGATCTCCAGCGAGGCCTCGTCGGTGGCGAACACATAGGCGGACTCGTCGTTGCTGAACGCGGCCGGGCCCACGTGGACGGTCAGCTGCTCGATCCTCGTGGCCGGCACCCGTAGCCGGACCCGGCACACCTCACGGTGGACCTGGTCGTCATCGATCCCGAACTCAGGCCGCGCCACACCCGACACCACGAGCAGGGACCTGCCCTCCCCGAGATCCGCACGGAGGGAGGAGGCCGACGCGACCTGGCCCGGGACACCGGCGTCGAGATTCAAGTTGGCCATGCTGGCACCGCCTCGCCTCCGGTGCCCGACGACGCGGCCTGCAAGACGACCGGGGCACGGTGATTGCGACTCTCAATTCACGCTAAGCCCGGCCCTCATGCTGCGGCAATAGACCGAACGGGCCCCTTCACCGGCGGTCAGGTCAGCTGCGACGGACGATGTCGCGCAGCACCTGCGGGTAGTTGGTGATGATGCCGTCGACGTCCCAGTTGATCGCCCGACGCATGTCGGTTCCGGCGTTGACGGTCCAGACGTGGATCTCCATGCCATGGGCGTGCACCTGGTCGACGCCTGCCTCGTCGATTGCGCCGAGGGCAGGGTTCACCTGCTGCGCCCAGGTGGCCGCGGCGGCGATGTCGGCCCCGCTCGGCTTGGTGCCGTACAGGAGCCCGACCGGTACGTCGGGGGCGAGGTCCTTGTAGACGCGCAGCCAGGCGTGGTTGAAGGACTGGACGACGACCCGGTCTGCCTTGAGTGCCCTCTGGAAGGCCGGCAGAGAACGCAGCTCCTTGTCGATGTCGACCTCGATGCCCGGGTAGAGCTCGGGCGCCTTGGGCTCGAGGAGCATGCCGGCCTGCTGGCCGACCGCGTTGACCCACTCGGCCAGGGTCGGCACCCGCTCGCCGGCGAACTCGGGCGCGAACCACGACCCGGCGTCGAGCTGCTTGATCTCGGCGAGGGTGAAGTCGCCGACGTTCCACGGGGCACGGTCCGGGAAGACCTGCTCGACGTCGGTGGTGCGGGCCAGGGTCGTGTCGTGCACGATCACCAGCTCGCCGTCACTGGTGCGCTGGATGTCGTTCTCCATGACCTCGGCCTTCTGCGCGATGGCCAGTCGGATGGCGGCGAGGGTGTTCTCCGGTGCCGCGCCGGAGGAGCCGCGGTGGGCGATGATGTCGACGTCCGGGCCGTCTGCAGCGGAGCTGGGCGTGGACAGGCCGAGGACGGCCAGGAGCGGGATGAGCATCGCGACGAGTACGCCGAGAAGCCGCGCGGTGCGAGACATGGGGTTCCTCCCGAGGATGGTTGGCCGCTGCCGATCGGCGGCGCCGTCTCGGACCCTGTCGGGCACATGCCAATGAACGGCGACATCGCGCCCAACCCCCGGTGACGACTGCCGGACGTTGCGCGCCAGCGGCTGCTCCGGTCGTTCCTGAGAGCCCGCGTGTGGCGGCCGAGTCAGCGTGGGCGGTCGCACCGACCAGGCCGAGTTCGAGAAGCTCGAGGGCCGTGTCACCCTGCGTGTCGTTGCGGCTTCGCGACTGACTCGAATCAGGCTGGTTCGAAGCTGGCCAGGAGCGCCTCCAGGGCCTGCTGGTCGGGGCCGACGAACTCGGGCCCGTCCGGGGCGGCTGCGATGTGGGCGAAGAGCAGGTGGTTGAGGCCCAGGGCGGGTGGCAGGTGGGAGCTGAGGATCGCCGAGGGGTCCAGTGCCCGAATCGGGTCGATCGTGGCGCCGTACTTCACCGGGTCGACCAGGCGTGCCCACGGACTGTCGATGGCCGCCCAGAGCATCATCGCCGACTCCAGGTCCGGCGCCTCCCGCACGTCAGGTCCGGTTGCCAGGTCCGCGGTGGGCATGGGGCCGCCGAAGCAGTCGGAGGAGAAGAACACTCCGCCACGGCTCTCCTGGAAACCAACGGTGGCGGGGTTGTCGAAGAGCGGGGGCCGGTAGCCGGTCAGTGTTCGATCGCCGATGTCGAGGGACTGTCCCGGGTTGAGGAAGTACACCCGGGACAGGGGCACCTCCCACTGCGTGGACATGATGCCAGCGCCGGCGAACGTCGTGATCAGACGCGCTTGGGGAGCTGCTTCGAGGAGCTGGAAGAGACCTCCAGTGTGGTCCCGGTCCGGGTGGGTCAGCCAGATCCAACGTACGTCGGCGGGATCGATGACCGCCGACAGGTCACGGACGAAGTCCTTGTCCGGGTTGCTGAGGCCGGTGTCGACGACCACGGGCTGCTCTGCGTGCAGGACGAAGGAGTTCACGGGCAGGAAGCCGAGCCCCGGCACTTCCGCGCAGTCGCTGAGCAGCGTCACGTCGGGCGTGATCGAATGAGCGTGCATCGAGTTCTCCAGGTGAGGTCGGACGGGACGTGCGCCAGTGACAGGCGCGGCCCGACGTCCGACCCGAGCGGATCAACCGCGTCCAGTGGCGGCGTGAATCGACTTCGTCCATCGTCATCCACTTCTCTCCGGGTTGTCATGGTCCACATGGGGTATGTGGACGGTTCACCCTTGTTCGCACACGTGCCGTGGGTCGACCATGGGGAGAACGCTCGAGGGGAGACCTGACGTGGATGACTTGGACGGTCGAACGGCCCGAGAGGTGCTCGACGACCACCTCGACATCGCGAACACCTGGGCCGACGAACACGCATCCTTCGACGACGTCCTCGACGAGGACCTGCGGCGCAACGTCTCGCCGGACATCGTGGTCCTGATCAACCGAGGCGTCTTTCGCGGCCACCAGGGCGTCAGGCAGCTTGCCGAGATGCTGGCCGAGGAGCTCCCCGGGCACCGCGCCTTCCGGTACACCCACGTCTCTGCGGAGGGCCGGGTTGCCCTGCTCGAGTGGACCTATGAGGACGACGAGGTTCGAGTCGCGGACGGCGTCGACTCCTACCTCATCGAGGACGGAAAGATCGTGGGGCAGACGATCCACTACACGGTGCAGGCCAAGTAGTCGACCGCCCGGACAGCACGTCCACCGGGGGCGGAAATGGCCTCATGGGGTCATGGCGGATCACGCGGCACCGCACGTGCGGGGCCCGGCAATGGGCACATGACGTCATGGTGGTGCTGCATCACGCGGGACCAGAGTGGAGTGTCAGTTCACCTCATGAGGAGGCTGTGCCATGGAGCACACATCCCGTCGTGGGCAGTCTCGGAGAGCATTGACGGCGATCTTCGCCGTACTGCTGGCCGGGACAGCAACCACGGCATTTGCCGTACCCGGGGTCACGCCGTCGCCGTACGCGACTGCGCTGGAGCCCGGACAGTCCGTGACGATCACCAAGACCGTGGACACCCCGGTCATCCCGCCCAACCCGGACATCGTCTTCCTGGCCGACACCACGACCAGCATGGGCGCCAGCATCTCCAACGTGCAGGCCAACGCCGACTCCATCGTCGACCAGGTGCTGGCCGACCAGCCGACCGCGCAGTTCGCGGTCGCGGACTACAAGGACGTCGCCGACTACTCCGGCGCCCACTTCAACCTGCGCCAGCAGCTCACCGCCGACCCCGCTGCAGTCGCCGCCGGCATCAACGCCTGGACTCCCCTCTCGGGTGGTGGCAGCGATGCCGCCGAGGACTGGATCGGCGCCCTCGGCGAGGTCCCCTCAGCCATCGACTTCCGCAATGACGGCACTCCCGTGGTGGTCATGTTCGGTGACTCGACCAGCCACGATCCGTCGGCCGGTTTCTCGCTGGCCACGGCGACCGCTGCGCTGCAGGCTGCCGGCGTGCGCGTGATCGCGATCGCGGTCCCCGGCGCGGACGGCTTCCTGTGGAACGGGCTGGACACAGCCGGCCAGGCCACCGCGGTCACCAGCTCCACCGGTGGCACCCTCGCGTCGGCCAACCCGTCAGAGGTCTCCGCCGCCATCCTGTCCGCACTCCAGAACCTGCCCGCCCAGGTCACCCATCAGGCGGTGTGTGACGCAGGCGTCTCGGTCAGTCTCACCCCGCCGTCGCAGAACGTGACCAGCGGCGGGACCGTCTCCTTCGACGAGACGATCACGCTCGCTGCGGACGCTCCGCAGGGTACGACGGTCTCCTGCCAGGTCAGCTTCCTCGTCAACGGCCAGCTGCCCGGTCCGGAGTTCGTCCAGCAGGTCGACGTCGACGTGCTGGACGTCGAACCCCCGGTGGTGACGGTCAGTGACGAGACCGTCGAGGCGACCGGGCCCGACGGTGCCGAGGTCGACTACGACGCGACCGCGACGGACAACGTCGACGGCCCGCTCGTGCCGACGTGCGCTCCCCCGTCGGGATCGCTCTTCGCGATCGGGGCCACGGTCGTCACCTGTACGGCGACCGACGCCGCCGGCAACACGGGCTCGGGTACCGGCACGATGACGGTGGTCGACACCACGCCACCCGATGTTGCCTGCAGTGAAGGCGCCAACCCGGGCGGCACGGTGCCGCGCTCGCACAACCAGGACGGGTTCTTCCTCCTGGGCGCCACCGACCTCGTCGATCCGGACCCGGAGATCTGGGTGCGCGACTCCGGCAGTGGCACGCTGTTCGGGCCGTACGCCGATGGGCAGCAGATCAAGTACACCGAGACACCCGGCGGGCAGCCTCGTTCGAAGTCGATGCCCGGCGACATCGTCCACCTCTTCGGCACCGGTGACGCCGAGGTCTACGCGGTGGATTCATTCGGCAACACCTCAGCTCCGGTGAGCTGCCTGGTGCCGCCGCCCCCGATGTAGCAGTCGGTCGCACCGCCCTGCTCCATCTGATGTGAGCGGGGCGGTGCGACGAGGGGGCGCAGGGTGCATGCACCGCCGGAGCGTCACCCGTGTGACGCGGTGGACTCGGCCTGCTGGCGGAGAAAGTCGCTTGCCGTCCTCGGTGTGATTCCGCGCTCTCGCAGCGCTGCGTCGTCCCAGTCTGCGGGGCGGATGTCCTGGAGAAGGCCGGCGCCGAAGGCCGACGCGAGGGCGTCATTCCGCTTGTTCAACAGACGGATTGCCATCCGGGCGATGGGCCTGGGCATGTGCTGGACCTTCATCCGGCGCCCAGCCACCTCCTCCACGAACGCCACCGCTTCGTTCTTGGTCATCGCCTCCGGACCACCGACGGTGATCAGGCTCGGCGGGTCGGGCTCGACGGCTGCCGACGCAACGAGCGCGGCGATGTCCCCGGTGCTGACCCAGCGTCGCTTGCTGTCCCCTCGACCGATGATCGTGATCTTTCCTGCCGCCACGTCGAAGCGCGCTGCGGCTCCGAAGTGAATCTCCTGGAATGCATCAGAACGAATGATGACGCGCTGCATCGCCGAGCCACGCAATCGCTCCTCCGTGGCCAGCTTGGCCCGTTCCAGCGGCGTACCGATGGCCTTCTCGACCCCCGGAAAGGACAGGTACACGAAGCGCCGCACCCCTGCGGACTCGGCGGCCGCGATCAGGGATGCCATCCCCTGCTCGTCGGCTTCATGAATCGTGGGCCGGGTCGCACCGGCCAACCTGCGCGCGATCATCGTCGCGGTGGCCACGACCGCCGTGACACCTTGGCACGCGGCGGCAAGCGACTCAGGGTCAGTGAGGTCACCCGGCGTCACTTCGACTCCAAGGCCCCGCACGACGGAGTCGTCACTGGTGGGGCGCACCAAGCAGCGGGCTGCATGGCCCTGTTCGCTCAGGGTGCGAGCGACGCGGCCGCCGAGGTCACCTGTCGCACCGACTACGAGAATCATCTCGGTCACCTCTTCTTCTGAAGACTCATTGTCCTCCGTGCACGCTGCGGCGTACAGACATCAGGTTCCCGAACTCAGGACAGGTTGAGCGGGCCGCGTCATTCCACCGCGCACCAACCGCTCGCCCCGCGCCAAAGCGTCCAGGACGGTGGGCTGACCGAAGTTGGGTACCTAGCGGCCGGGAGTGGAGGGAGGGACCTTGGCGAGCACGAAATCGGCGTACCGACTGGCCACGAACGCGTTGGGGCGCTTTCCGCTGTTGCCGGTGGCGCTCAAGGCCGCCGTGGCAGCAGCCTTGGCCTGGATCGTGGTGCAGCCGTTGCACGGCGCCGCCGACGACTACTCCTACTACGCCCCGCTGGGTGCCGTGGTGGCGGTCTCGTCGCGTCTGGCCCAGTCAATGCGCGCGTCGGTGGAGACAATCCTGGCCATCGGCCTGGGCGCCTGCCTCGCCCTCGGTGCCCGCGCCGCCCCGGTGCCCGAGGTGCTCTCCATCGGGTTGGTGGTCGGCGTCGGCACGCTGGTCGGGGCCTGGAAGCGCGTGGGGTCGATGGCCAGCTGGGTGCCGATCTCGGCGTTGTTCATCCTGATCGTCGGCGGGTCCGACCCAGCGCCGTACGTGTTGTCCTATCTCGGTCTCACCGCCTTGGGCGCCGCCGTGGGAGTCGTGGTCAACGTGGTTGCTCCCCCGCTGCCGCTGGTCGCGACCGAGCACGTGCAGGACGCCCTCCGCGAGGTTCTCGCCGACCAGCTGGACGGCCTCGCGGACGGCCTCGAGCGCGATCCCCTGCCGACCACTGACGAGTGGCAGACGGGGGTCACCAGGCTTCAGCAGCGAAACCAGCGGGCCCAGGAGTTGATGGGGCAGACGCTCGACACTCCGCGGATGAACTGGCGCGTCCGGCGACGAAGGGAGGCCACCGAGCGGCAGCGCCGGCAGGGCGAGGCGCTCACCCATCTGACCTTCCTCGTGCAGGAGATGATGACGCTTCTCTCCCACGCCGAGCACGCTGATCGTTCGCTGGTCGCCCTCGGTCCCGAGTTGCGGCCCTCGGCCGCCCGGGCATTCCGCAAGTCAGCAGCGGCCCTGCGCTCCGTGGAGGCCTCGGTCGCCGATGAGGAAGCACTCGACGAGGCACTCCGGGCCGCGGACGAGCTGGCCCTCGCCATCCGCCGGCAGCAGGACGACCAGAGCGGAGAGACCTTCGCCGCCGGAGGCCTGGTCACCGCCATCCGGCGGGTGCTGGCCTCGGTCACACCCGAGGAGCTGGCGAGCCTCGGTCGTTGACGAGGTCGGTGGGCCATGGCAGCAGAGTTCCCCTGCCGTAGGGCTACGGCAGGGGAACTCGGGCTCCGATCACTGCCGGAGCGTGGTCGGGCGTGGGGTCAGAGCCCGCGGCCTCCACGTACGCGCCCAAGGATGAAGAGCACTAGTGCGACAACTACCAACACGACAAGGATGGTCCACAACACGATGAGACTCCGTTCACGAGGTCCGGGGCCGAGTCCCCGGCGGGCCGGCGGCCGCGATCCCTCGGTACCCACACAGCTCTTCTCCATTCCGGCCACTGCCTGACCTTTCGACGTGGGACATCACCCGTGAGGGGCAACCACGGCCCCGGGCTTGCCTGCGTCGGCGTACGACCGCACGGTCGAGATGGTGAGCGGGAAGTCGATGCCCAGGGTGCGGAACAGCAGGCCGGAGGCAGTCGCGGCCGCCTCGGTGGCCTGCGCTGCGACGTCGTCGGCCAGGGCGAGCGGGGTGTGCACGACGACCTCGTCGTGGAGGAAGAAGACCAGGTGCGGGCGCGCCTTGAAGGGCCCGCCGCCACCCATGTGCCAGAGCCGGTTGCGCAGGTCCGCGATCCAGCAAGCCGCCCACTCCGCACCGGTGCCCTGCACCACGAAGTTGCGGGTGAAGCGGCCGAAGGTACGGCGGTGACGTGACTGCACCTCGGGGTCGACCGGCGGGCCCTCCGGGTTCCGGGCCCACGACTCCCCCAACGTCGGGGACCCGCGTCCCAGCAGGGTGCGCACCGCCTCACCTCGCTCACCCGCACGCGCAGCCTCCTCGACCAGACCGAACGCAGCCGGGTAACGCTTCGTGAGGCCGGCGACCATGCGTCCGCTCTCCCCGCTCGTGGCGCCGTACATCGCGCCGAGCAGGCCCAGCTTGGCATCGTTGCGGGTGGCAACAGCGCCGTCGTCGACCATCCCCTGATAGAGGTCGGCGCCCCTCGCCGACCTGGCCAGGGCGCGGTCGCCACTCATCCCGGCCAGCACCCGGGGCTCGAGCTGCGCCACGTCGGCGACCACGAGGGTCCAGCCCTCGTCGGCCACCACGGCGTGCCGGACCTGCGCCGGGAACGACAGTGCTCCTCCCCCGTTGGAGGACCACCGGCCGGTGGCGGATCCCGCCGGTTGGTACGACGGCCTGAACCTGCCGCCACGCACCCACTCGTCGCTCCAGGCCCAGCCGTTGGTCTGGAACAGGTGCGCCAGCTGCTTGTAGCGCAGCAGCGGTTCGACGGCCGGGTGATCGAGCTGGCGCAGCGTCGAGGCCCGGGTGTCGGGGACCTCCAGCTCGGCCCGCCGCAGTGCGGCGAGAAGTTCGGGATGTGAGTCCGGGTTGAGCCCCGGTGCGTTCAACGCACCTCGGATCTGGTCGGCCAACGCCTCGAGTCCCTGCGGGCGGGAGCCCAACGGCGGCCGCGGACCGAGCAGGTCGCTGAGCAGCCTCTGGTGGACGTCGGTACGCCACGGCACCCCGGCGTACGTCATCTCCGCGGCGACGAGGGCCCCGGCCGACTCCGCCGCGAGCAGCAGGCCCAGCCGGGCGGGATCGGTCGACGACGTGACGGCTGCCAGCTGACGCGCGTCCTCCAGGTCGGCGCGCAGGTGCTCGGCGTCGTCGTCGATCGAGAACAGTGCCGGATCAGATGCCACGCTGGGCCCGAGCCGGTCCCAGTGCTCCGACTGCGGCCCCACCAGCAGGGCCACCTCGATCGCGGGCGCCCGTCGGAGCAGGTTGTGGCCGAGCCTCAGGTCGTGGCAGCGCTCGACCCGCACGCCAGCGGCCAGCAGCGGCGGGTACCACCGGGCCGTGTCGTCCCACACCCAACGGGGCCGGTCGACCTCACGCTCACGCACGTACGCCGCCACATCGGCCGCCGCGATCACCCGGTCCACCGCACCCTCGACCACGAGCACCCGCTCGTCGGGCTGCCGCGAGAGCGAGATCCGGGTCATGGGCACACTTTCGCACTCCGCGACCCGCGCCCGCTCAGAAGCCCGGACGGCGACCGATCGGAATGCGCACGACCACAACGGGTACTGCCATCAGTGAGAGCGCCGTCCGTCGCGGGCGGCCGGCCACCGCACACACTGGAGGAAGCATGACCAACACCCCCGAAGAGCCGCTGACCGACGACGACATGACCACCGCCCCGGCAGGTGACGGTCCCGTGCCCGGCGGAGACGCCGACGGCACCGATGGCGACGCCACGGACACCACCGACGGTGACACCACCGACTCCGATGGCACCGACAGCGACGGCACCGATGGCGATGCCACGGACACCACCGACGGTGACGCGTCCTGACCGTGCCCGGTTCCGCGCTCGACCTGCTCAGCGGTGACGCCCAGACCTTCGTCGAGAAGGTCTGGGCGTCACGCGTGCACCTGCACCACGCCGACCCCGACGAGCTGGTCGATCAGCTCTCCCTCGATGACGCAGACACCCTGCTGACGTCGTCGGCGATCCGCACCCCGTCCATCCGGCTCGCGAAGGACGGCGCCGTACTGCCCGAGTCCTCCTACACGCGCGGTGCCACGCTCGCCGGCAAGCCACTGACCGGACTCGTGGACTCGCGCAAGGCGCTCGCCCTGTTCGCCGGCGGCGCGACGATCGTCTTCCAGGGGCTGCACCGCTACTGGCCGCCGATCACCCGGCTCGTCGCCGAGCTCGAGCTCGAGCTGGGGCACCCGTGCCAGGCCAACGCCTACCTGACCCCGCCCGGGGCCCAGGGCTTCGCGGTGCACTCCGACTCCCACGACGTGTTCGTGTTCCAGACCGCGGGCTCCAAGCAGTGGGAGGTCCACGACTCCGACGGCATCCAGGACGTGAAGCTCGAGCCCGGGGCGTCGATGTACCTACCGACGGGCACCCCGCATGCCGCTCGGGCGCAGGAGGTCGTCTCACTGCACGTCACCGTGGGCATCAATCAACTCACCTGGCGCGGCCTCGTGCAGCGCAGCCTGGCCGACCTGGCGGACGGCGTACCCGACGCGCACCTGCCGGCCGGCTACCTCAACGACCCCGGCAAGCTGGCCGAGGGTCTCGCGGATCGACTGGAGGCGGTGGCCGCGCAGATCCGTGACCTCGACGCCGCGGCGGCAGTCGAGGCCGAGGTCCGTCGCTTCCTGACCGGTCGCAGCCCTCGGCTCGCGGGTGGCCTGCACGACGTGCTCGCCGCCGACACGATCGACGACCACACCCGTCTGCGGCGTCGTCCCGGACACCCCTGCGTCCTGCTTGCGCGCGGCGACCGGATCGACGTACTGCTCGGAGACCGATCGTTGGACGTGCCCGGATGGCTGCGCCCGGCGCTGGAGGAGGTGCGCGCCCACCCCGAGTTGAGCCCCGGCGACCTGGCCGAGCAGCTCGATCCGCAGAGCCGGCTCGTGCTCTGCCGTCGCCTCGTGCGGGAAGGTCTGCTCGAGGTCGCCCCGTGACCGCACGCGACCCCGCGTTCCGCTGCTCGGTCGCCAGTGGTCTCCGCAACGAGTCGGCCGCGGGCACCGCGTCGACGGTGCGATCGTTCCTCTTGATCGAGCACGCCGGGCCGTGGGGTGTCGACGCCCTGCGCGACGCCCGGCTTCCTGACGGACTGGGCGATGCCGTGCTGCGGTCGGCCAGGGCCGCCCGCGTCAGGCCGCTCCTGGTACGGCGACCCGACCGCGGCACGCACGCGGAGGGGATGCGAGTGTTCGCCGCCTTCGCCCACCCGGCGCGACCCTGGGTGGAGACCACGGTGCTGTCCGATCCCCACGACCTGCTCGAACTCGACCTGGCGGCGCTGGGAGCCGGACGCTCCCCCGGCCTCACGGCGTACGACGGAACGTTGCTGTGCGTGTGCACGCATGGCCGCCACGACGCCTGCTGCGCCGAACGCGGTCGCCCGGTGGTCAGGGCACTGGCCGCCGCTCACCCTGAGGCCACGTGGGAGGTCTCCCACATCGGTGGCGACCGGTTCGCCGGCAACCTGCTCGTGCTCCCCGACGGCCTGTACTACGGCCGCGTGGAACCCGTCTCGGCGTTGGCGATCGCCGACGGTCACGCCGCCGGGCGGCTCGATCTCGACCACCTGCGCGGGCGCTCGTCGTACGCGATGCCCGTGCAGTTCGCAGAGATCGCCCTGCGTCGACAGCTCGGCGAGACCCGTGACGATGCCGTACGGCTGGTGTCACGCCGGGTGGACGACGACGTCACCGACGCCGTGTTCACCGTCGGCGGCGGCCAGTGGACGGTCCAGGTCCGTACGTCGCCCGGCGACGACCCCCTCCAACTGACCTGCCGTGCCGCCCGGGACAACCCGATCCCGCAGCACGAGTTGCTCACGGTCACCCGGACGTCGTGAGTCGCCGCCAGGTGTGGAAGTAGTCATGCGGATCGCGCGGATCGTGTCGGGCGGACAGACAGGTGCCGACCGGGCTGCGCTCGACGCCGCGATGCACGCCGGCATCCCCTACGGGGGTGGTGCCCGGCCGGTGGCCTGGCCGAGGACCACCCGGCGCCACCGGGCCTGCTGGCCGACTATCCCGCCCTGCGCGAAGCCCCGAGCGGCGACCCCGCGGTCCGGACGCGACTGAACGTCCGCGACAGCGACGCCACCCTGGTCGTGCTCGAAGCCGTGCACTCCCCCGGCACCGACCTGACGCTCGCCCTCGCTGAAGAGCTCGGCCGGCCCTGCCTGGTCACGGCCGGAGACACCGACGCCGTCACCGCCTGGCTCGAGGGTCTCGCCCTCGGGCTGACCCTGAACGTCGCAGGTCCACGCGAGAGCGAACAGCCGGGGTCGTACGCCGCCACGCGTGCCCTGCTGGAGCAAGTCCTGGAGCGCAACGCCTGAGGCTCGGGTCCCTCATGTGGTCAAACCGGCACGCCGCTACTTGCCGGAAGAGACGACGAAACGTCGATCGCCAAAGGTTGCGGTGACCTCGATGTCTCCGCCGAGAGCTTCCACGTAGGCCTTGATCGTCGCGATTCCTGAGCGGTCCAGGGCACCAGACTCGAGCGCGGAGATCGTCGGCTGGGTGATCGCCATGCGCTCAGCCAGTTCCTTCTGTGTGACGCCCTGTTCCTCACGAATCTCTCGGAGCCGGTAGGCGCGCTCTTCCGCTGCCATGCGAGCGACATGGTTTGCCACAGCATCGTCGTTGACCGGTCGCTTGGCGCGCGCCTCGCGCCAGCTGGTCGTCTTCGGCTTGCTCACGTCACTCCTCCTCACTGTCGAGCCATTCGTCGAATCTGTCGTCCGCAATCGGGATGTTGGTGTCGTACCACTGCCCCCACTGGCCAGCCTTGTCTCCCGCAACCAGCAGGATCGCCCGACGGTTCGGGTCGAAGGCGAACAAGATCCGAATCGCGCTGCGCCCAGCAGATCCTGGCCTCAGCTCTTTCATGTTGTGGTGTCTGGAGCCCTTGACCCGGTCGGCCGTCGGCCTGCCGAGCGTCGGACCTGCCGCCTCCAATCGGGTGATCGCCGCAGCGACCAGGACATAGCTCTCATCGTCCAGTCCGAGAAGCCACGACTCGACCTCATTCCGGAGACGAACCTCCCAGAACATGGTCATGATAGTTTCCAATCGATATAGATACAAGGCTATGTTGAGCAACCATCGACTCGGGCGGCCCCAATGCCTGCCGCTGATCTCCACCCGTCCGCCAGCTCGTCGGGCCTCGACTCCGGCGTGACCGCATCATTGCCGTCACCACCGACAGCCACAGGGCTTGGCTGACCGACGCACCGGCGGAGCTACTCACCGGGTCGCGGAACCAGATGGCCCATGACGCCGTGGTGGACGAGTCCAATTCCGATGATCTTCGGTGAATCGACGGCTCGACGCGACGAGTGCCTGCCACGCTCTGACCATGAGCCTGGATCCTGTAGTCAGCAATCCCGAGAGCTACAAGGTCGTCTTCGAGAACGACCGGGTTCGTGTCCTGGAGTACACCGACGCACCAGGACACCGCACGACTCCGCACCAACATCCCGACAGCGTCATGTACACGCTGTCCTCGTTCAGGCGGCGCCTCTCCTCAGGTGATTCTCACCGCGACGTGGAAATGCAGGCTGGCAGCGTTGGCTGGCTCCCGGCCCAGGAGCACCACGGCGAGAACACCGGCGACACACCGACGCATGTCATCTTCGTGGAACTGAAGGAGCAAGCCACGCCCGTCGACCTCGGAGTTCTCGGCCCCTCGTCCGGCTAGCCGCTGCTGCCACGACTCGCGGCTCCTTGGCACAGCCGTCAGTCGACGGGCGCGACCAGCCCGTGCTGGAGCGCGTAGAGGCTCGCACCCACCCGGTTCGTGGCGCCGATCTTGGCGTAGGTGCGCTCGACGTGGTTGCGGACCGTCTTCTCGCTGAGCACCAGCCGACTCGCGATGTCGCGGTTGCCGAGGCCACGGGCGACCAGCCCGAGGATCTCGGTCTCGCGCGGGGTGAGGGCGTCGTCGCGGCGTACCTTCCTCGACGCGTGCCCGGCCACGGCCAGGACCGCCTCGACGCTCTCGGCCTCGAGAACGCCGCGGGTCGCCCGTTCCTTCAGCCGCCTCGCCGCCGCATCAGGGTCAAGGGTCTCGCGGTACGGCCGGGGCTCCAGCGCTGACTGGTAGGCGACCGCGGCGGCGAGCAGCCGTTCCGGCCGGCCGAGGGCTGCACCGGCCAGGCCGAGCGGGTAGCCGGACCCGTCGAGGTGCTCGTGGTGCGCGCGAGCGATCGCGGCCACCTGCCCGAGGCCGGGGATGCGGGTCAGCACCCGGTCGGTGAGGTAGGGATGCATGCGCACCCGCTCCCACTCGGCACCGGTCAGCTCCCCCGCCTTCGACCAGACCTGGTTCGAGACGCCGATCCGGCCGACGTCGTGGAGGTGCCCGGCCCGGCGTACGGCGTTGGTGTCGTCGGCGGAGAGTCCGAGTTGTACGGCGGCCGCCTCGGCGAGCGCGGCGACGTTGCGGGAGTGCCCGAGCGTGAACGGGCACTTGAGGTCGACGAAGTCTCCGATGGCGGTCAGCAGGTCGTCGAGTCGGGCCGCGTCCAGCGGCGTCTCGGAGTCGGGTGCGATCGAGAGCGCCCGGTTCCAGGGGTCGTCGCCGGACGCGGGGAAGAGCGCCTCGGGATCCGCCGTGAACGCGTCGACGACGGTCGGGTCGAGGTGACCTCCTCGGCGGCTCCTGGCCATCGCGACCGCACCCTGGACGCCGTACATGCGTTGGTGCACCTCGGCCACGTCGGCCAGCTGGGCAACCCGCATCTCGATCGGGATGGCATCGCCGGAGACACCGGCCGGAAGCCCGCCGCCGTCGTACCGCTCGAAGGTGTGGGCGAGTGTCGCCTCGACGTCCGGGCCGAGCCCGAGGTGTCGGGCCAGGACTGCCGCGGAGGCGCAGTGCGAGTGGATCATGGTGGCCAGCTGGCCGCGGGCGTCGCGCATCAGCGTGGCCATCACGCGCACCCGCTGGCTCAGCGGCTCACCGCGCGCGATGTTGCCCACCAGGAACCGCAGGTAGGGCAGGCCGGACCAGTCGACGAGGTAGGCGTCGCGGCGGACGGAGATGTCGTCACCGAACCAGCGCGCGTACTCCTGCGAGTCCGCGTGACAGCCGATCCACATGAGCAGCGTCGTGTAGTAGACGCCTGCCTTCTGCTCGCGGCTGAGGCCGAGGCGATCCGCCAGCCCGCACGCGATGATCGACGAGCGCAGCATGTGCTCGGCCGGCTGCCCCAGGCCGAGGTCGATCGCCACCGACAGGCCGGCGAGCACCTCGACCCGGCGGGGCAACGGCGCCGATGCGGTCATTGACCCATTCTGGCGCCCGCAGCGCTTGCCCCGCTGTCGATCTGCTCGATCGGTGGTGTGAACCGTGCCCGCCCGACGAAGAAGACGCCGCGCTGCGGCAGCCAGAAGTCACCCAGGCGGGTCTGCTCGTCGAGCGACGCAGGCGCACCGAGGTCCTCGCCGCGGTACGTCGCAGCACTGTCGACGACGCGCCAGATCTTCAACGGCGCGGCCTTGAAGTGGGGGCCGTTGGGCGTCGCTCCGCGGAGTCGGATCCGGCCGGTGTGCAGCATCGTGCGCGCCATCGGTCCCATCGCACCGAGCACCGCGTTGCTGTTCCAGCCCGCCTCGGGAAGCACCCCACCCATCCCGGTCATCATCCGGGTCGCCGGCGTCGCGCCCAGCTCGATCCGCCAGGTCAGGTCGTCACCGAGCGTCACCTCGAGCGTGTGGTCGTCGGACCAGGACACGTCGATGCCCGGCACGCGGGTCCCGGTCGCGACCGACCCGAAGTAGCGCGGGCAGGTCAGCTCGGTGGGGCCGGTCGTGTGGATGGTCCAGCGTCCCCCCGGATCGCGGAACCAGATGGCCCTGTACGCCGGACCGACCGAGCTGGCCACCATGTCGCGCAACGCGAGGTAGTGCCCGCTGGCGAACGGCATCCCCATGACGCCGTACCCGGTGAATCTCTCGTCGTCACCCTCGGGGAGTGAGGGGTTGGCCTGCAGCGCCTCTACGGCCTGCCGTGGTGTCGTGGTTGTCATGCATTCACAGTGGGCCCGCACGTCCTCGCACCGCGTGAGGCATCTGCCTCAACTGTCGGGAGCAGAGGCAGTCGAACGTGATCGCCGTCCCGTCTCCCTGAGGTTCGAGGGTGAGCACGCGGCTAGTCGTGGAGAACGCGGAAGGCGTACCTGCCGGAGCCGACCTCGAACCGGGCGTAGCCATCCTCCATTCCCACGAACGTCGCGCCCTTGGGGGCCTTGACCGAACGACGGTCGGGCGACGGCACGTAGATGTCGCCCGACGCACCGACCGGCACCTCGGCGCGGAGGGTGAAGTGGTCGCGGTTCCGTCGCCAGGACGAGCCCACCCGACCGAGCGGGGACGACACATGGGCCGACGCGTTCTTGAGGTCTCCCACCGGGTAGGGCTTGATCCGCACTGCGGAATAGCCCGGGGCGGCCGGCTCGATCCCGGCCACCCGCTGGTAGAGCCAGTCGTCCACGGTGCCCAGGAACGCATGCTGGTGCGAGCGCGACGACTCCTGCCACTCCTCCCACATCGTGGTGGCCCCGAGCTCCTCGAACCAGTAGCCCCAGCCCGGGTACGTCGGGTTGGTGGCGACGTCGTACGCCAACTCGCCGTACCCGAGATCGGTCAGCACCGGAAGGATGATCTTCGTGCCGAGCGCGCCGGTGTTGAGGTGGACGCCGCGGTCCTTGATGTCCTTGACCAGGTTGGCGATCACGGTCTTGCGGTGCTCCTGCGGGACGATCCCGAGACTCAACGGGAACAGGTTCGACGTCTGCCGGTAGCCGGCGGCCGGGTCGTCGTAGTACGCCCCCTCGGACTCGTCGTAGAACGTCGCGTTGATCGCGTCGGCCAGTGAGGACGCGAAGTCGGTGAAGTGCTCGGCATCCGCGTCGTGCCCGAGTGCCGTGGCCATCTTGGCCATCGCTGTCGCGGTCATGTGGAGGTAGGCGGTGCCGGTGAGTCGGGTCCCCTCGGGCGGGTTGGCAGCGCCAGGCGCCAGCCAGTCGCCGTAGCTGAACCCGGTGTAGATCCCGTTCGTCTTCGCCACGTCACGTTCGAAGTGGTCGAGCCACGCCTTCATGCTGTCGTAGTTGTCTGCGATCGCGCGGGTGTCGCCGTAGTACCAGTAGAGGTCCCAGTTGACGAGGACGTAGCTGGCCGACCAGACCGGGTCCACGACCTGCTTGCCGCCAACGGTGCCCGGGACGGTGTGGCCGAGCGTCCCCTCGGGGGTCAGGTCGTCGCGGTGGGCCCGCATCCAGTTCGCGTAGAACTCCTGGACGTCGAAGTTCGCGATCGCCGAGTCCGAGATCAGCTGTCCGTCCGCGGTGTAGGGGCGCTTCTCATACATCGGGGTGTCGGTCGGCACCGAGTGCAGGTTGTTGAGGATCGTGTTCGCCTGTGCCGCCTGGTAGCGGTTGAGCAGCCCGCTGGAGCTGTGGAAGTCCCCGGTGGTGGGCACCGCGGAGTGAACCCGCTCCCCCGCAACCGACTCCACCTCGACGCCGGCAGGCACCTCGACCTGCAGGTAGCGGAACCCGGCATAGCTGTAGCTCGGACGATAGGTCTCGACGCCCTCCCCGTTGAGGATGTAGGTGTAGGCCTGCATCGCCATACCGAAGGCCCCGGAGTTGTCGACCGTGCCGTCGGCGCGGAGCTTCTCGCCGTAGGTGATCTTGACCTCCGCTCCGGCCGGCCCGCTCACCGCGACCTTCGCCCAGCCCGCGGTCGGGCTCGTGAAGTCGTAGACGTGGATGCCACTCCTCGGGCTGGTGACCGTGCCGACCTGCAGTGGCTCGGTGACCTTGATCGGCGGGAACATCTGGGCCGTCAAGGTGCCTTCGGGAGCCGAGACCGAGCGTGCGGCGCGCCAGCTCGCGTCGTCGTACCCGGGCCCGGTCCAGCCCGGCAGCTCCAGCCTCGCGTCGTACGTCTCGCCGAACCACAGGGACTCCGTGCGGGTGGGGCCGTCGGCCAGCTTCCAGCTGTCGTCGCTCACCACCCGGGTCGAGGTGCCGTCCTCGTAGGTGATGTCGAGCTGGAGCTTCAGCTTGGGCTCGCCGTGCCAGGGCGAGGTCATCCACTCGTCGGGTCGGGTCATCGCGTAGTACCCGCGGCCCAGGCTCACGCCGACGGCGTTGTCACCCGACCGCAGCACGTCGGTGACGTCGTACGTCGCGTAGAGGACGGTCTTGTCGTAGACGGTGAAGCCCGGGTCCAGCTCGTGGTCGCCGATCCGCTGCCCGTTGACGAAGAGCTTGTAGTAGCCGAGACCGGAGACGTAGGCCCGTGCAGACGCGATGGGCTTGTCCGTCGCGAACTCGCGCCGCAGCAAGGGTTCCGGCGGAGTCGCCACGGTGACGGAGCTGCCCCAGGGACCGGACCCGTAGGCCGCCCCGACCAGTGCGTGGGGCCAGGCGGAGTCGTCGAAGCCGGACTGCTGCCAGCCGTCCGCCGCGGTCTCGCTGCTGACCCAGGTGTCGTCGGTGACGATCCGCAACGGGTCGCCGGCGCCCCCGACCGTCACCTTGAGCGAAGCGAGCAGGCCGGCAGGCCCCGGCTGGGCGTTGACCGCCTCGATCGCGATCACGTTGCGGCCGGGCTGCAGGTGGGCCGCGATGTCGACGATCGTGGCCGTGCGCCACGCGTCCTGCACCCGCGGCGACCTGACGATCTCTGCGCCGTTGACGTAGAGCGTGAAGGAGTCATCAGCGGTCAGCTGCATCTCCGCCGTGTCGATCGCCTGGCCGGCAGGAACTTCGAACGAGGTGCGGAAGAAGCGGTTGCCGACGGGCGCAGAGTCGGAAGGCTTGCCCGCGGGGAACCAGATCCAGCTGGCACCCTCGAACGAGGGCTTGGGCAGTTCGTCCTGGGCACCGATCCAGTCGCCCTCGAACTCCTCCGGGTCGAGGAAGGCGGTCTCGAACCGGGCCGGCGCGCTCCACGGCGATGCCTTGCCCCCGGCGTCCCAGACCCGCACCTGCCAGGAGTAGCGGGTGCGCGACTCGAGGGCGGGGCCGTCGTACACGACGTCGACGGAGCGCGACGACGTCACCTTGCCGCTGTCCCAGATCTGCTCCGGCCGACCGCTCCTCGTGGAGACCACGATCTCGTACGCCGACTGCTCGGCTCCGTTGCCCGAGGCGCTCAACTCCCACCCGAACCGAGGGTGTGCCGCGTCGATCCCGAGCGGGGTGGCCTGGTGCTCCACCTCGAGAGTGCCCACCCGCAGACCGTTGCCCGGCGCCGTCGCTCGTGCACGCTCGACGACCGGAGTGGTCCCGTTCGCGAATGCGGGCGGCAGGCTGACCATGGCCAGCGCAAGGGCGGTGAGCAGGGCCAGCGGCACACGTGAGGCGCGCTGCGTCAAGGACAAGGGCATCGTCGGACTCCCAGTGATGAAGCGATTCGGCATGGACACATCGAGTCAGCTCACCCGGCCGGCAGCACCCGGATCGCCTGCACCGCGAGGTCTCCGGTGCCGGAGAGTGGGTCGAGCCGAAGCTGCCGCAGTCCGGCCGCCTGTGCCGGGATCGGCACGCGGTAGGTGCCCGTCCCGGCCACCGTGTCGAACCGCCCGCTCCGGGACTCGGCGAAGCCGCCGTCGGTCGTCGCCCAGAACAACTGGCCCTGACCGGAGACCGACGAGTCCATGGTGATCTCGACGACGGCGCCGCCGGCGAGGTCGACATCGACGTTCGGCCCGACGACGTACGGATCGCCGCCGGTGGCCGAGAAGCCCAGCACCCCGTCGGAGACCGTCAGCTCGCTCACCTGGTTGCCTGCCGACCACCCTTCCGTGTCACCGGGAGTGTCGAACTCCCATGACGCGAAGGCGTTCGACACCCGCACGGTGACGGTGCGGCTGACCGGCTCTCCGCCGTCCGTGGAGAAGCTGACCGTGACCTCGTAGGAGCCCTCTGCGGTGCCCGCCGGCACCGACACGTCGAGCGGCACCTCGTGCGACACCCGCCGCCCGTCGGAGTCCAGGGCGACCGGCGCACTGGCCGGCTGGACCGTCCAGCCGTCCGGTGCCTGCGTGGCCAGCGTTCCGGCCAGCGTGTCGGGCGCGACCCCGTCGATCCGGGCGCGCACGGAGGCGGTCCCCCCGGGCAGCACGGTGGTCCGGGCCGGGTCGACGGAGAGCTCGTACGACGTGACCTCTGCGCCCTCCTGCAGATCGAGGGAGACGACCCGCACCGGCTGCAGCTTCACCGGCCCGAGCAGCCCGGAGGCACGAGGACTGTGCTCGAGCTGGTTCGTCCTGGTGTTGGTGACCGTGACCTCGATGGTGTTGCTGCCCGGGTGCAACCGGTCGGTGACGTCGACCACGTAGGGCCGCGCGTCCAGCGGTGTGGGGGCGTCCCCGTTGACCGAGACCGCCGCCAGCTCACGGACGTCGCCGAGGTCCAGCCGGATCCGGCGCCCGTCGGCCAGGAAGTCCGCCGGCACCTCGACCTCGCGGGTGTAGGCGCCCGAGCCGGAGAAGTCCGGGTCGAGGTCGGTCCAGCTGCGCAGCGGTCGGGTCACCGTGCTCGCGCCGTCGGCGTCGAACCGGAAGTCCCAGTCGCCGCCGAGGGCGATCGGCTCCATCGGGTCGGTCACCTCGGCCTGCGCGGCGTACTGCCGGTCTCCGAGACTGCCCACGGCGTAGACGGTGCCCGGCTCCTCGACGACCAGTGTGGTCCGGAGGTCATCGGTCACCTCCGTCACCTCGGCCGCGTTGGTGGCGGTGAGATGCGGTGTCCTTCCCGGTGCGTGGGCACCGGGTCGGAACGTCACCCAGACCGCCTCGTAGGGGTCCAGGTCCAGGTCGACCGCCGTCGAGTCGTCGCTCTTGCTGTAGACCGGTGCCACGCGGCGGTCGCCGGTGTCGAGATTCCACAGCTCCGGCACGCCTGCCACGTCGAAGTCGGCCGTGGTGCGCACCGACTTGTCGCTCAGGTTGACGACCAGGAACGCGTCGTCTCCCCCGCGGCGTACGTGTCGCACCCGCACCGCCGACGTCTCCGGGGCCAGGGTGACGCCCGGCGTGACCCGCTCCCTCACCACGTCGGCGAGCTCGCTGCGATCGGGCAGGAACACGGCGCGGCCGCCACTCCCGTGGTCCTTCTGGGACTTCTGGGCGTGCAGCGGATCGGTGCCGAACAACGCCTCCAGCCGGGTGCGGAGCTGGGCGTCACGACCGTCGGCCTCCTTGCTCGGCAGCCCGTCGACCGCGACCACAGTGCCGCCGCTGTGCACCATCTGCTCGATGGTGTCCAGCGCTTCCAGGGAGAGTACGTCGGCCCGCGGCATCACCAGGGTCTGCCAATGCTGGTCGCGGAGCACCAGGTCACCCTTGCTCACCTCGAGGTCGACCCCGAGGTCCTCGTCGCCGGCCAGGGCGAGCTCGTCGAGATAGTCGAAGTCGAGCTGTCCCTGCAGCAGCGCGTTGGAGGTCCCCGTCCAGGACGCGTCGACCGGTCCGAGCGCGGAGCCGTTGCCGGCGAAGCCACGCACGTCCCACGGCGTTCCGGTCGCCATCACCGACGAGCTCGGGTAGAGCACGCCGACCGGGTTCACCGGTGTCGCGCCGCGCGCCGGCTCGGTCAGCCGACCGACATAGTCGGCGTACTGGTGGAACCGCGGCCAGAAGGTGTTCTGGAAGAACTCGCTCGGCTGCGACTCGAAGGCCCGCTTGCCGTCGGTCGAGTAGTAGAACGCGTGGTTGTCGATCAGGTCCACGCCGCCGGACGCCTCCCAGGCAACGGTGCGCCGCATCTCCTCCATCGTCAGGTCCCACCCGAACGCACCGAACGTCTCAGCGAGATTGCGTTCGCGACCGAACAGGTGCGCCACCGACGAGTTGAGCTTGGGCGTGATCGCCGACGGGTTGAGACCACCGATCAGGTCCATGCCGGGAAGCTGGTACTCACGCTGCATCTCGAACCAGCTGCCGCCCTGGATCAGCCGGTGGCTGCCGAGGTCCTCCTCGACGAGCGGGTTGGAGATCAACGCGATGCCGTGGTCGTCGGCCCAGCGGGCGAGCGGGACGGTGTGCGCCTCGTTGTACCTGTCGGACAGGGCGTCCTGATAGGCGACTCGCACCTTCGTGGTGTCGGAACCGGTGTCGTACCAGAGCGCGGCCAGGTCGCGGGTCAGGTCATGGCCGGCGTTGTGCGTCAGGTAGTCACGGAAGCCCGGGGTCCAGGCGACCGAGCCGCGCGAGTCCGCGCCGCCACGTCCGTCAGGGAAGTTGTTGTAGAAGCCGGGCTCGTCGTTGAAGATGCCCGGGATCGTGTCGCCGAACTGCTCACCGACGCGGGCGGCGTACGACTCGTGGGTGATGTCGATGAACTTCTCGGTCACCTTCGGGTTGAGCATGTCGACGTACGGCTCGTCGGGCTCGAGGTCGGGGTGATAGTTCAGCAACGGGCGCTGCACGAGCTGCACCACGCACCAGCCGTCGCCGGCGGGGGCGGTCCACGAGATGCGGCCGTCCTGCGGCTCGAGCTCGCGCGCCGAGGAGCCGTCGAGCTCGACCCCTCGGGCTTCCCCGTTGGTGACGCAGGTTCCACTGGCAGCCTTGCGGTAGGCCACCGCGGCGACCAGCTCGTCGTCGACCGGGCCCTCGCGGTCCTTCGCCGCCACCGGCTGGTCGTACGTCGTGCCGCCGGGCACGTCGGCAGCGATCGGGGTGAGGTACCACGGCACGTAGGTCGGATTCGCCTCGATCGTGCGGCCGTCGACCTCACCGCCGCGGACGGTGCGCCCACCGGCGAAGCCGCTCGGCCAGTTGAGGTCGTCGTACAGCCAGGCCTTCATGCCACGGTCGGCGGCCTGCTCCACGACGTGCTCGACCTTGTCGAAGTAGTCGGTGGACAGGTAGTAGTCGTTCTCCGTCACGCCGAACTCGCCACCCAGGCCCTGCCGCGGGTGGATGAAGAACTCCTCGACGCCGTTGGCCTGCATCTCGTCGAGCTGCCGGTCGAGCTCGGCCTCGGTGAGCTCCCCGTTCCAGAACCAGAAGGCGTGCGGCCGGCTGGTGGACGGCGGCTCGGCGAACGCCGCAGGATCGAGGCGTCCGGTGGTGTCGTCCCAGTCGGGACCCTCACTGCCGGAGTCCTCGGCCTGCGCCGCTCCGAACAGACCGACGAGCAACGCCGCCGTGGCCAGTCCCACCAGGTTCTTCCGCATCATCGAGCGTTCCCCTCGCTGAACTGGTAGGAGCCGGAACCGACCTCGACCCGTACGACGTCGCCGTCGCGCTCGACCGACGTGACCCCCGCGGCGTCGGCCACCGGGGTGTCCCCCACCAGGACCGGGTCGTCGGCCGGGATCTCGATGGTGGCCGTCGTGTTGACCGGAACCGTGACGTCGAGCGACAGGTCGCCTTCGTCCAGGCGCCAGGCCGAGGTGATGGTGCCGTAGCCGCTGTCGAAGGACCCCTCCGCGTGGGTGAGTCCGCCGCCGGGAATCGGCGCCACGGTGAAGTGCTTGTAGCCGGGGTGCTCGGGGTCGGGCTGGATGCCGGCGACGTTGCGATACATCCAGTTGCCGACCGCGCCGTAGGAGTAGTGGTTGAACGAGTTCATGTTGACGTCGCCGAAGCTGCCGTCGGGCTCGATCGAGTTCCACCGCTCCCAGATCGTGGTCGCCCCGTTGTCGACCTCGTAGCCCCACGACGGATAGCTCCGCTGGTTGAGCAGCCGGTAGGCGACGTCGGTGTGGCCGGTCTCGGTGAGCACGGGCAACAGGTCGGGGGTGCCGAGGAACCCGGTGGCCAGGTGCCAGTCGTGCCGCTCGAGGTTGGCCACCAGGTGGTCGGCCGTCTCGTCGACGAGGTCGTCGGGGATCAGCCCGAACGACAGCGCGATCACGTAGCCGGCCTGCGCGTCGCCGGGCAGGCTGCCGTCGGCGGCGACGTACTTCTTCACGAACGCCTGCTTCACCGCGTCCGCGAGGTCGGCGTACTTCTGGGCGTCCGCGGTCTTCCCGACCGCCTGCGCCATCTGCGACATCAGGCCGCTCACGTGGGCGAAGTACGCCGTCCCGATGAGGTCGCGTGGGGCGTTGTCGTCGAGGTTGAGCCAGTCGCCGTAACCGGAGTCGGGTCGGATGTAGCCGGTGCTGTTGTTCGTGAGGTAGGTGATCCACGCGGCCATCGCGTCGTAGTTCTCGTCGATGACCTCGGTGTCGCCGTAGGTCTGCCAGACCGTGTAGGGCACGGTGATGCCGGCGTCTCCCCAGCCGGTGTTGCCGGCCCCGACGACGGGCACGAAGGGCGCCACGTCGGTGAATGCTCCGTCGCTGCGTTGGGCGTCGCGCAGGTCGCGCAACCACTTGTCGCCGAGGAAGGTCGAGACGTCCATGTTGAAGGCGGCGGTGGGTGCGAAGACGTTGATGTCGCCGGTCCAGCCCATCCGCTCGTCGCGCTGGGGGCAGTCGGTCGGGACGCTGAGGAAGTTGCCGCGCTGCGACCAGGTGATGTTGCTCTGCAGCTGGTTGAGCATCGGGCTGGAGGTCTCGAGCGAGCCGGTCTCGGCGGCGTCGGTGTTGATCACCTGGCCCACGACGTCGGAGGCCTCCGGGCGGCCCGGGTAGCCGGTGATCTCGACGTAGCGGAAGCCGTGGAAGGTGAAGACCGGGTCGATCGTCTCGACGTCGTCCCCCTTGGCGATGTAGGTGTCGGTGGCCTTGGCCGAGCGCAGGTTCGCGGTGTAGAGCGTGCCGTCGGGGTTGATCTCCTCCCCGTAGCGGATGGTCAGCTTCTGCCCCGGCTCCGGGTTGCGCACCTGGATCCGTGCGGTGCCGACCATGTTCTGTCCGAGGTCGAAGACGTAGGTGTCGGGCTCGGGCTCGGTCATCTCCTGCGTCAGCAGCTCCTGCGTCACCCGCGCCGGCGGGTCGGCCTGGGCGACGAGCTCCGCGGTCACACCGGTCTTCGGGATCACCGGCTTCCACGTGGAGTCGTCAAAGCCAGACGTCGTCCAGCCGGGCGTGGCCTCGCGGGCGTCGATCGCCTCGCCGTCCTGCATGTCCGACTCGCGGATCTCGCCGCGGGTGCTGCGCCATGAGTCGTCGGTCGTCACGGTCTCGGTGGTGCCGTCGGCGTGGGTGACCTCGAGCTGGGCGAGCAGGCCCGGGAGCTGGCCATAGAGGTTCTGGCCATAGATCGCGATCTTGCCCGAGTACCAACCGGTCGAGAGTCGTGCGCCGATGGCGTTGTCGCCGCCGCGGACCAGGTCGGTGACGTCGTAGGTCTGGTACTGCACGCGCTTGTTGTAGTCGGTCCAGCCCGGGGCGAAACGGTCCTTGCTGACCAGCTGACCGTTGAGGTGTACGTCGTGCACGCCGAGCGCCGTGACGTAGAGGCGCGCCGACTTGATGTCGTCGCTGAGCTCGAACTCCTTGCGCAGCTGGGAGGTGCGCTCGTCGTCCGCCTGCGTCGTCGGGGTCCACCGGATGGTGCGGTCACCGGCGACCGGCTTGCCGTCGGCGTACGCCGTGCCGTGGGCGTACTTGTCGTCGCTGTGACTCCACCAGCCGATCTTGCCCTCGACGTCGGAAATCTCGAGATAGTAGGTGCCCGGCTCGGCGGGCTCGTCGAGCTTCACCTCGCCCCACCCGTTGTCGGGGTGGTCGACGAGGCGCTGCGTCTTGAGCACCGCGCCGGCGGGGCCGTCGGCGCGCAGCGTCACGGTGACGTCGGAGTCGGCCGTGTTCCAGGTGGGCATCCGGCCGGCCGCCGCGTCGAAGGTGCGGTCGGCGGTGAACGTCTGGCCGAGCGTCTTGCCGGCAAGCAGCTCAGCCGGATAGCTCTGCTCGGTGTTGGTGGTGGGCAGCCAGAACTTCGCGTCGTGGGCGATCCACTCGGCCGTCCAGTCAGACTTCTGCAGCAGCCCGGTCTCGAACCACGCCACGTTGCTGGGCGGCGCCGGCTGGCCGGCGGCGTCCCACACCTGGACGCTCCAGAAGTAGCGGGTGCGCGAGGTGACGGCCGGGCCGTCGTACGCCACCTGCCGGGAGTCGGCGGACTCGACCTTGCCGCTGTCCCACGCGTCTGCCCGGCCGGCCTTGAGTAGCGACGGACTGGTCGCGACCAGCAGCCGGTAGGCGGTCTGTGCCTGGCCGTTCTCCTTGGCCTGCATCACCCAGCCGAACCGTGGCGTCGCGTCGTCGAAGCCGAGCGGGTTGTGGGTGCCGTTGACGGTCAGCTGCCCGACCCGCAGGTCGCTGCTGGGCGCGGTCGCAGAGGCGCTGGTCGCCGGTGCGACGACCAACGCCGAGTTGCCCAGGGCCAGGGCGAACGCGGTGGCGATGATGGCGATGATCCGAGACATGAGAGGTATCTCCAGGGTTGGGATGTCAGGCATGACAAGCGGGTGCGCTGGATCGTTTCAATTCCAGATCGCACGCTAGGTGCGTGACTGGCGTCACGTCAACGACGTGTCCGGTATCGGCCATCCGTGGCTCAGGAGAAGCGTGACGCGCGGGCAAGGAGCATCTCGCCGACCACGCAAACATGACCGGGTTCGGTCAGTCGTAGGCCTGTTTGTCCAGGGCTTCCGCTGTTAGCGTCAGGAATCCCTGAAACGCTTCAGTTGCCCTGGAGGCCACATGTCCGGCTCATCCCGCTGGAATCTCCCGCGAGTCCTGGTGCTGCCACTCGTGCTCGTGGCGATGCTGGCCGCGGTCCTCAGCGTGAGGTCGGCACCGGTGGCCGCCGAGAACGACGCGCTCTCCGTGGGGCAGCTCTCGACGAATCACCTGGAACACGCCCTGGGTGTGCCCGTCGAGCCTCCGGTCCTCTCGTGGCACCTTCACGGCCCGGACCGGGGACTCGTGCAGACGGCGCGTCAGATCCAGGTCGCGACGACGGCCGACGGCTTCGACGACGCGGTCGTGTGGGACAGCGGTCGGGTGTCCGACTCGAAGTCGGTGAACGTTCGGTACGCCGGACCTGCCCTGAAGGAGAAGACCCGCTACCACTGGCGGGTCCGGGTGTGGGACGGCACCGGCGCCATGAGCGCGTGGAGCGAGCCCGACTGGTTCGAGACGGCACTCGCGAACGACGCGACGTCGGCCTCGGGCTGGGGGGCGCAATGGATCGGCGGACCGTCTGATGCGCCGCGCGGGGTCGACTGGAGCGACTACACCCTCACGGTGCGCACCAGCAACGTGCAGGAGGCCCTCGGCATCGTCTTCTACTCCGACTCGGCCGCCTCGCAGAACAACTACATGTGGCAGCTGTCCAACCGCGGCACACCGAGCCTCCGGCCACACAGCAGGGTCAACGGCACATGGTCCGCGCTCGCCGACGTGCCCATCGCGGACGACGTCCTGCCCGGTGGTCTCGGCGCCGAGCACGAGATCACCATCGACCTGTCCGACGGTGTCGCCGCGACGAGCATCGACGGTCACCAGATCGACTCACGGCCGATTCCGCTGCGCTCGTCAGGGACCATCGGCTTCCGGACCGCCGCCGGCGAGTCCGGTGACGTCCGCGAGGTGACCGTCTCGAAGGGCGAGGAGGTCCTGTTCCACACCGACTTCTCCGACGGCGTCAACCCGTTCGCCATCGGAGAGGTGCGCGACGGGGTGCTCAAGGTTTCCGGTGTGGTGGAGAACGGCGTGATGTCCACTGAGCAGCAGGCGCTCCCCCTGTTGCGTCGCGACTTCGCGCTCGACAAGCAGGTCGCCTCCGCCCGGCTCTATTCGACGGCCCTCGGTATCTATCGCGCGGAGATCAACGGCCAGCGGGTGGGAGACCACGAGCTCGCCCCGGGCTGGACCGACTACAGCAAGCTGGTCCAGTACCAGGTCTACGACGTGACTGACCACCTCCAGCAGGGCGAGAACACCATCGGCGCCGAGCTCAGCAACGGGTGGTACGCCGGCCACCTGGCCTGGATCGGCGACAAGCGCTATGGATCGGACCCGGCCTTCCTGGCTCGCCTCGAGGTGACCTACCAGGACGGCACGACCGAGGTCGTCACGACCGACCAGAGCTGGACGACGACGCCGGGGCCGGTGCTCGAGGCCGACCTCCTGATGGGTGAGACCTATGACTACCGCCGGCAGATGCCGGGGTGGAGCGAACCCGACGCGACGGGTGACTGGTCGCCGGCGCGCGTGCTCACGCCGACACCCGGAGAGCTGCACGCTCAGACCGATCCCCCGGCGCGCGTCACTGAGGAGCTGGACGTCGTCGAGCTGACCCACCCGCAGCCCGACGTCTCCATCTACGACCTGGGGCAGAACATGGTGGGCTGGGCCAAGGTCCGGCTGACCGGCGAGGCCGGCGACGTCGTCAGGATCCGGCACGGCGAGGTGCTGAACCCGGACGGCACGCTCTACACCGCGAACCTGCGGACGGCGAAGGCCACCGAGACGGTGACCCTGGGCAAGGACGGCACCGTCGAGTTCAGCCCGCACTTCACCTCCCACGGCTTCCGCTACGTCGAGATCACCGGTCTCGACGTACTGCCAGCCGCGGAGGACGTCACCGGCATCGTCGTGGGCACCGACAACCCTGCTGCCGCGTCCTTCTCGACGTCCGACCCGATGCTCGACCAGCTCCAGTCCAACATCTCGTGGGGCATTCGCGGCAACTTCCTGTCCGTGCCCACTGACACCCCGGCCCGCGACGAGCGGCTCGGCTACTCCGGTGACCTCAACGCCATCGCGGACACCGCCGTGTTCAACCAGGACACCTACGCCTTCCTGACCAAGTGGCTGCGGGACATGCGGCTGCACCAGAACCCGAACGGCGTCATGCCGATGATCGCGCCGGGCACCGAGCCGGGTGTGGGCGAGAGCACCGCCACCGCGGGCTGGGGCGACGGGTTCATCACGGTCACGGACGCGCTGTGGCGCAACCACGGCGACAAGAGCGTGATCGACGAGAACTGGTCGGCCATGGTCCGCCTGGTCGACCACTGGACCTCAGTGGCGCAGGACGGCATCGTGCCGAACGGCCACGGCATCGGCGACTGGCTGAACCTCAACGATCCGACTCCGGACACGTTGCTGGCAACCGCCTTCTACGCGCTCGACGCCCGACTGCTGAGCGAGATGGCCGAGGCGACCGGGCGCGACGCGGCCGCGGCCGACTACCGGGCGCTGTACGACGACGTCCGGGCCGCGTTCGCCGCCCGGTTCATCGCACCGGACGGTCAGGTGGGCACCGGGTCCCAGGCCGCCTACGCCATGGCGATCGACATGGGCCTGGTGCCGGAGGAACAGCTGGACGCCGTCGGCCGCAAGTTCGTCGCCGCGATCAAGGCCAAGGGCTGGCACCTCAGCACGGGGTTCCTCGGCACACCACACCTGCTCCCCGCGCTGAGCGCCGTCGGTCGCGACGACGTGGCCTACCGGCTGTTGCTCGAGAAGCAGTACCCCTCCTGGCTGTACGAGGTGACCCAGGGCGCGACGACGACCTGGGAGCGGTGGGACTCGATCCGCCCCGACGGCTCCTTCCAGGACCCGGGGATGAACTCCTTCAACCACTACGCGTACGGCGCGGTCGGCGAGTGGATGTACTCCTCGATCGGCGGCATCCGGTCGACCGGGCCCGGCTACTCGACCTTCCGCGTCGCACCGAGGCCGGGCGGCGAACTGACCCACGCCGACGTCAGCCACGACTCGCCGTACGGCGAGATCCGGTCGGCGTGGCGGACCGTCTCGGACGATCAGCTCACCCTCGACGTGACCGTGCCCGCCAACACCGTGGCGCGGGTTCACGTTCCGGCGGTGAGCGAGCAGGCCGTCTTCGAGGGCGGCGGTCTCGCCAGCGAAGCACCCGGCGTCCGTTTCGTGCGGATGCAGGACGGAGCGGCGGTCTTCGAGGTGGGCTCCGGGGACTATGCCTTCGAGTCGGACGACGTGCGTGGCTACATCGGGCTGGCTGCCGCCAGGGCTCTCGACCTCCGGGACCTGGCCGATGAGGTGGCCGGCTCTCCGGAGGCGCCCAAGGTGGTCCAGAAGCGACTGCCGGTCGAGTCCGGCCAGCTCGTGACGAGCCTGGACGACGCCTTCCAGGCGTACCTGGACGGCGACACCGATCTGGCCACCGAGTCGTTGGCCAGCGCGCAGGCTCGGGCAGGCCGGCTTCGCAGGCTCATCGACGAATGGGCCACCGAGGGCGCCGTCAGCCCCGGCGACGCAGAAGCGCTGACCACGTCGTTGGCGCGGGTCGACTCGGCGATGTCCCAGGCCGCCCGGCGGCTCCATGACGTCTCGGCGTCGCTGGTGCAGGGGGAAGGTCCTGCCATCCCCGGGTCGAGCCTGCGTGTCGTGGGGCGACTGACGAACAACGGCTCGGAACCAGTCCGTGACGTGAAGCTCTCCCTCGACCTGCCTGCTGGGTGGTCGGCAGACCCGGCCACTGTGTCCGAGCAGGTCGGCCCCGGGGAGTCGATCGACGTACCACTCGACGTACACGTGGCCGAGGACCAGCCACTCGTACAAGGCCTGGAGGTCGAGGGTTCCATGAGCTATCGCCGCGGCCCTGCCACGACGACGGTGCCCGTGCGCGTGCTCGTGGACGTGGTCTCGCCCGTGCGCATCGTCTCGACGAACGTCGAGCCCTCACTCCTCGAAGAGCCGGGAGACTCCACCACGGTGACGGTCACCCTGGAGAACCAGCGCCCGGATGCTCCGTTGAACGGCGAGCTGAGGTTCAGTGCCCCACCGGGATGGACGGTGACGCCGCAGACCGAGACGTATGAGCTGGCCGCGGACGCGGATGCGTCCGTCCAGGTGACCGTCACCTCGCCGGCCGACGCGACCAACCTCGCCGCAGTCATCGCTGTCGATGCCTTCTACGAGGCTGGCCCGGCCGCCGGTGACAGTGCCGAGGTGCGGATCTCGTCCGCGCTGACGCGGTGGGAGTTCAACACGGCAGGTGACACCGAGGGCTGGACCCCGACGAGCCAGCTCACCGGCTTCACCGTGGCGGATGGCGCCCTCCGTGCCACCTCCACGGGCGGAGACCCGAACCTGGCCTACGGCCCCGGCGCTGGTTCCTTCGACGTCACGCAGGGTGCCTATCTGGAGATCACGATGACCTCGTCGATCGCCGGAGACGGGCAGCTCTTCTGGGGGACACAGGCCTCACCGGGTCCGAGCGAGGGCAACAGCGCCAGGTTCGGTGTCCAGGCGGGCGGCGAGCACGTGTACCTTGTGCCGATCCCCGCGCTGGAAAGTCCGCTGACCATGCTCCGGCTCGACCCGTTGAGCTCCCAGGGAGACCTCGAGATCAACAGCATCCGGCTGATTCGCTAGGGCCTGCGTCAGGGGGCCACCGGGTAGTGGCTCGCGATGGTGATCCGGTTCCAGGTGTTGATGACGATGGTGAGCAGGGTGACCGCTGCGATCTGCTTCTCGTCCAGAACACCCTCGATGTCGACCTGCGGGGCCGGGGCAGTGTGCTCGTCGCCGATCCGGGTGATGCGTTCGGCGAGCACGAGGGCGGCCTGCTCCTGCGGGGTGAAGTACTGCGACTCCCACCAGGCGGCGACAAGGGCGAGGCGGTCGGTGGTCTCGCCCTTCTCGAGCGCGTCGCGGGTATGCATGCGCAGGCAGAAGGCGCACCCGTTGATCTGCGAGGCGCGCACCTTGACCAGCTCGACGAGCAGCGGGTCGAGTCCTGCGGTCATGGCGGCCTCCTCGGCGGCCTTGTCTGCGGCGAGCTGGGCCTCGTAGGCAGCCGGGAAGAGCTTGGTGAGGTTGACGTGCGGCAGCATGATGACTTCCTGTAGTGACGGGCCTGCGGTTCGCGGGCGTTCCTTGTGATGACGACACAGCGCACGCGGGTGTGAGGTCGTGACCTCACACCCGAGGCGTGCGTCTCGTCACCATGGTGTGAGCAGCGAAGGAGCCCCGATGGACGAGCTTGACGCGGTGATGGCGGAGCGTCGCCGACTGATCGCCCTCGCCTACCGCTTGCTCGGCACCCTCGAGGAGGCCGAGGACGCGGTGCAGGAGACCTACCTGCGCTGGTACCGCCTCACCGGGGAGGAGCGCGAGGCGATCGGCAACCCTCAGGGTTGGCTGACCCGGGTCGCGAGCAGGATCTGCCTCGACGTGCTGAAGTCGGCGCGCGCCCGGCGGGAGCAGTACGTCGGCGACTGGCTGCCTGAGCCGGTGCCGGCGGGTCTCCTCGGCGACAGCGCGCCCGCCGACCCGGCCGATCGAGTGACCCTCGACGACACCGTCAGCACCGCGCTGCTCGTGCTGCTCGACACCATGACGCCCGCAGAGCGGGTGGCCTTCGTGCTGCACGACGTCTTCGCACTGCCTTTCCCCGAGGTCGCCGAGATCGTCGGCCGCTCCCCTGCCGCCGTACGACAACTCGCGACCGCCGCCCGGCGCCGGATCGCCGACCACCGCGGCATCGTTGACCCGCCCGCTGAGCACGATGCGGTGGTCCGGGCGTTCCTCGCGGCCGCCGGCGGCGGCAACCTCGGCGCGCTCACCAGTCTGCTGGACCCCTCGGTCACCCTCCGCTCCGACGGTGGCGGCGTGGTGCGCGCGGCCCGCAACCCCATCGTCGGACCCACACGAGTCGCGCGGTTCCTGCTCGGCGTGCTGACGAAGAGGTCGACCTGGGCGCTCTCGGAGCGGGTCACCGCCGACGGACTCGGGTTCACCATGACCGACGGCGGCGAGGTGCACGCTGTGGTCAACCTGCGAGTCGCTGGCGGGCTGGTCACCGACGTGTGGATGGTGGTCAACCCCGCCAAGCTGACCGGCTGGCGCTAGCTCGGGAGTCGCACCCTGGCCGCCGGACACTCCCGAAGGTGGTTCATACTCAGAGCGTGTCAGCTTCGTCAGAGGCTGTCCTCGCGGACGTGGTGTAGTTGCAGCACGCTTCCCTTCCAGGGAAGGAGTCGAGGTTCAAATCCTCGCGTCCGCTCCACTTTCCTCACCCGGCTCGACTCGAGACGTTGTCGATTCGCCGGGATCAGACCCCACTGACAGCGCCCCTGCCGGTTCGCGTTTGAGGCGACAGCGTTGTCGGCATGCTGTCAGTGCCGCACTCGACCGGTCGGGCGCGGGACAGATCTCGGCGCGAACAGCGGGAAGTGCACGCACGATGTCGGGAGCTGTGCAGATCCGGTTCTCGAGGGCGGGCGCAGTCACATGGAACGTTGGGACAAGGTCGGACGGATTGCGGCGTACGGCGCAGCGGCAGCGATGACGCCGTACCTCGTGATCAAGGTCTGTTGGGTCGTCGGTTCGATGATCGGGTTGGCGCCGAGCGGCGACGGATACAGCACGGCCGGTTGGGCTCTGCTCAACACGGTGACGATCGGCATGGCTGCCGTCGGCATCGCTCTGGCGCTGGCCCTGGTGCGCCCCTGGGGCAACCGCGTGCCCGGGCGGGCGGTGATCTTCTGCGCCTGGACAGGGGCCGGTTTCCTGGTCTCGATCCTTCCGTACGCCGTGCTCAGCACCGTGCTCGGAGCCGCCGATGGATCCTCGTCGGGCTCCGACGACGAGGGTGCGGCGGCCTCACCTGGATGGATCGACGCTCTGCTGCAGTTCAGCTTCCTCGGCATGGGGCTCGGCCTGGCCATCGCCCTTCCGGCCTATCTGCGTCGCAGGTGGCCCGAGCCATTCGTCGGCCCTGCGCAGGTCGTTCCCGGTGCGTGGTGGCCGATCGGCGCAGCGTTCGGCGTCGGTGTCGCCTGGCTGTATTGGGCGGTCGGCGGCACCGTGGGCATCGAGCACCCGGACGAGCGCGAGCTCAACGGCGCTCTCCTCAACGGTCTGAGCGGGTTGTGGGCACTCGCCGGCGCAGCTGCCTTGTGGATGCTCGTGCGTGGGCGACCGACCCGGATACCCCACCAGTTCCTTCTCGCGATCGCGTGGCTCGGCTCTGGGTCTCTCTTCGCGTGGAGCGCCTGGAAGCTACCGCTGACGCTGGTCGTGGAGCTGGCCCAACCCGACGACATCACCCCGCCCGAGATTTTCGCGGTCGCGGCGACGCTGCACCTCGCCGCGGTCGTGGCAGGAGCCGGCATGCTGGTCGTGCTCCTTCGGTCGTTCCGGCGCATGGCAGCAGCTGGGCCGGGCACCGCGGTGACCCCGTCGGGCGACCCGATCGTGACCGCCGACCCGGAGTGAACGCATCGCCTGGGCAACGCTCGACCCGCACGCCGGCGGCCAACCCTGCCCCGGTCTAGTGCACGGCTGAGGGAAGGGCGTTGAAATGGTTGTCGACGGCCTCCATGGCGAGCTTCGGGTCGCCGCTCTCGATGGCCTCGCAGATCGCCAGGTGCCGCTCCACGAGTAGCGCCTGCGAGGGTGACTCGCTGGTGCTGTCACGCAAGCGATGGCTGCGCTCGTCGAGGTCCTGGTTCAGCACGTCGGCGAGCGCATCAGCGAAGAAGGTCAAGGCCGGATTCCCGGCCGCACGCAGCAAGCACTGGTGGAACATGCGGTCCGCCTCGAGCACGGCTTGGCGCTCCGTCGTCTCTCGCATCGTCTGCACCGCTTGGCGCATGTAGCCGAGCAGCACCGGTTGCGCGCGCTGCGCGGACTCCGCGGCAGCCTGACGTTCCAGGCCGATGCGCACGGACTCGAGGTCGCCCAGTGGCAGATGTGACGAGCTGATTGCAAGGTTCAGGGCCAGTGCCAGCGCATCGGGCTTCAGCGCCTCGACATAGGTGCCCGAGCCAGTGCGGCGTCGCAGCATGCCGAGTCCTTCGAGGATTCCGAGTCGGTCGCGAAGCAGGGTGCGACTCACGCCGAGCTGGGTGGCGAGCTCCCGTTCGCTGGGCAGCCGTGCGCCGGGCTCGAGCGCCCGGATCATCTTTGCGAGCGACTCGGAGACGGGGTCAGCGGCAAACACTGTTGCCAGCGAGTCGTCCGGGCGAGCATCCATTGCCATGAGGTTCCTCTGTCTCCGATCGAGTAGCAGCAGGGTAGCCGGGTCGTCCTGCGCAACGAACTTCGTGCAATCCGTTGACAACGGTGAGTGACGCCCCTCACTATTGGTGTTACCAATTCGACATTCGGTAATACCACTCTACCGCATGACACAACGGAGGGCCGACCACGTGCAGCACGACATCACCATTCAGAATCTCGGCGAGGGCGTCGAGGAGGCCACGTTCGCCGAGTGGCTGAAGCAGGTCGGCGACGAAGTGACCACCGACGAACCCATCGCCGAGTTGATGACGGACAAGGTCAACCTGGAGCTCGTCTCCCCCTTCACCGGGGTGCTGACCGCCCAGCTCTGCGAAGCAGAGGACGTCGTCGCCGTCGGTGCCGTGATCGCGCACATCGAGAGCTCGTCATGAGCGCGGCGAGCGCCCTCCTGGAGACCCCCGAGGGGCGACAGCGGATCTGGAGCTCGCTGGTCACCGCCCGCGCCTTCGACCAGGCCATGTGCGAGCACAACAACCACTGGCACGAGGCCCGCGGCGAGGAGGCCGTGATCGTCGGCGGATTCCTCGGGCTCGGCGAGAACGACGTCGTCGCCCCCCACTTCCGCGGGGCCTGCGCCGTCTCCCTGTTTCGCGGCGCCGACCCCGAGACCCTCGCGGCCGGTGTGTTCGGCACCGCCGGCAGCAACTCGCTGGGCCACTGGCGGGGCGACATCTGTCCGCACCCCGACTCCCGCTCGATCGGGATGTTCTCCGGCTCCCTCGGCACCACCGTCGCCTACGCCACCGGTGCCGCCCTCCACCTCCAGCGCACGGCGCCGGGCAACGTCGCGGTCTGCGCGTTCGGCGATGGCACGGCCAACGCCGGCATCGTCTCGGAGTCGATGAACCTGGCCGTCATGCTCCACCTGCCGATCGTGCTGATCTGCCAGAACAACCAGTTCGCCACCTCGCTCCGCGCGAGCGACGCCATCGCGGGCGGGCCCGTCTCGGCCCGCGCTCGTGGCTTCGGCCTCCCGTCGATCGACGTCGACGGCAACGACGTACGCGCCGTACTGGCGGCACGCGACGACGCCGTCGCCAAGGCCCGCGAGGGTGGCGGTCCCACCTTCATCCACGCAACCACCTACCGGATGGGCGGTCACTACATGAACGATCCCGAGAACTACCGCACCGCCGAGGAGGTCGCCTCGTGGGCCCAACGCGACCCGCTCGACCGGTTCGCCGCCGAGCTCGTCGCCCTCGGAGAGCTGGGCCCCGAGGAGGCCGCGTCCGGCGTACGCTCGTTGACGGAGCGGATGACCGAGCTGGTCGGTGGTGCCAAGGGTGCAGGCGTTGGGGACGTCGTCGCCCCGCTCGGTCACTCGGCGTACGCCGAACACCAGGGGTGGGCCTCATGACCCGGATGACGATCGCCGAGGCGATCACCGACGCCATCGGCATCGCGATGGACAAGGACGACGCGGTCTACCTGATGGGCCAGGACATCGGGGTCTTCGGCGGCCCGATGCAGTCGAGCAAGGGCCTGTGGGAGCGCTTCGGCGAGCAGGGCCGAGTCATCGACTCCCCCATCTCCGAGGCCGCCATGATCGGCACCGGCGTCGGCGCCGCGATGGCCGGAGCCCGCCCGATCGTCGACCTGATGTTCGCCGAGTTCCTCGCCCTCACCATGACCCCCCTCGCCCTCGAGGGCGCCTCGGTCGCCTACCGCACCAACGGCAAGGTCACCGTGCCGCTGGTGGTCCGCGCGAAGTACGGCGTGGGCCCGCACCGCGGTCACGCCGAGGGCTGCATCGGCATGCTGATGAGCTTCCCCGGCATCAAGGTCATCGCACCGACCACCCCGCAGGACGCGCACTCCTTGATGCTGGCGGCCATCGAGGACGCCAACCCGGTGGTCTTCCTCGAGCACATGAGCCTGCTGCACGGTGGCCGCGGCGAGGTGGACCCCGGGGCCCGGGTCGACATCGGCGAGGCCCGCATCGAGCGCCCCGGCACCGACCTGACCGTCGTCGCGTCCGGCCTGATGGTCAAGCGGGCCACACGGGCCGCCCAGGTCCTGGCCAAGGAAGGCATCGACGTCGAGGTGATCGACGTACGCACCATCGTGCCGCTGGACGTGGCCACCCTGCAGAGCTCGGCCGAGCGCACCGGTGCCGTGCTGATCGTCGACGAGGGATGGCCTGTCGGTGGAGCGGCGTCCGACGTGTGCGCACAGCTGGTCCGCGCCAGCGGCGGGCGACCGTCGTACTCGATCGACTTCCTGACCCCGCCGCCGACGCCGGTGCCGTTCGCCACCCACCTGGAGGCGCAGTTCGTGCCAGGTGTCGACGCGATCGCCGCACAGGTCAGAGAGCTCATCGCCACCCCGAGCAGCACCGACGAAGAGGAGTCATCCCGATGACCATCGACACCCGCGTCTTCCACCGCGACCTTGTGCACGAGCAGGGCATGGTCAGCCATGCCAGCGGCGTGCACGTGTGGGACAAGGAGGGCACCTGCTACCTCGACGCCTCGTCGGGCGGCAACGTCGTGATCAGCATCGGGTACGGCGTCGAGGAGATCATCGAGGCCATGTCCGAGCAGGCCCGCAGGGTCAGCTTCAGCGGCGGCTTCACCAGCGAGCCGCAGGAGCAGTTGGCCCGCGAGCTCGCCGACTTCGCACCCGAGGGCCTGGACTACGTGCGGTTCGTCTCCGGCGGGTCGGAGGCGAACGAGACCGCGATCAAGCTGGCCCGGCACTACTTCGTGGAGACCGGCAAGCCCGGCAAGCACAAGGTGATCGGGCGCTGGCGCAGCTACCACGGCAACACCCTCGGCGCCCTCTCCGCGACCGGTCACGTGCTGCGCCGTCACGGCTACGCGCCGATGCTGCTGCCCTTCACCCACGCCGCGCCGCCGTACCGCTATCGCTGCCAGCTCTGCGCGACCCGCGACGCCTGCACCCTGTCGTGCGCGGACGACGTCGAGCGAATGATCCTCAACGAGGGACCGGAGAACGTCGCCGCCTTCATCGCCGAGCCCGTCGTCGGCGCGGCGGCGATGGGCATGGTCGCCGACCCCGGCTACTTCCCGCGGGTCCGGGAGATCTGCGACAAGTACGACGTCCTGCTGATCGTCGACGAGGTGCTCAGCGGCATGGGGCGCACCGGCCGCAACTTCGCGATCGACCACTGGGGGACGAAACCCGACCTCATCTCGTGTGGCAAGGGGATCAGCAGTGGCTACTCCCCTCTCGGTGCGGTGATCGCGACCGGCGAGATCCACGAGGCCGTGCGCAGCGGCAGTGGCATGTTCGAGCACGGCTTCACCTACGGCGGCAATCCGCTCTCGTGCGCGGTCGGCCTGGCCGTGCTGCGCCACATCGAGAAGCACGACCTGGTCGCCAACGCGGCCGAGGTCGGCACCTACCTCATCGAGAGCGTCCAGCAGGCGATCGGCGACCACCCGATGGTCGGCGAGGTCAGCGGCCTCGGCATGTTGTGCGGCATCGAGGTGGTGGCCGATCGGGCCACCAAGCAGCCGTTCGCGTCGGCACTCGGCGTCAACAAGCGCATCGCCCGACGCTGTCAGGAGCTCGGCGTGCTGATCAACCCGTCGTTCAGCGGCAATGCCGACGGCTATCTGGGAGACCGCTTCGGCATCTGCCCGCCGTACACCTTCACTCGGGACCAGGTCGACGAGACCGTCAGCGCCCTCACCCGCGCGGTGACGGACGTCGGCAAGGAGGTCATGTGACCCACCGGATCCTCTCCCCGTCGTTCCACCACCCCCAGGAGTCCCCATGAATGCTCGCAGCATCCGATTCGCCTCAGTGGCGGCGCTGCTCACCCTCCCCTTCACCGCCTGCTCCGCCTCCGGCAACGGCGGTGCCCTTGGCGACAAGAAGGTGTGCGTCGACCAGTACGCCACCGCCACCGTGATCAGCGACCTGCTCGACGGCCTGAAGAAGGGCCTGGCCGACGCCAAGTCCGAAGGCCTCGAGATAGACGTCCAGAACCCCAACGCCGACCCGGCCACCGAGCAGACGATCGCCCAACAGTTCATCAGCGGCGGATGCGACGTCATCGTGCCCGTCGGCACTGCCGCAGCCCAGTTGATGGCGACCGCCGCACGCGACATCTCCGTCGTCTTCTCCGGATCCTCCACACCCGAGGAGGCCAAGCTTGTCGACTCGATGGAGAAACCGGGAGGCAACGTCACCGGCGTCGCTGACGTGATCAACCCCGTCCCCGACATCGACGCGATGAAGAGCTTGTTGCCCAAGTTCGAGACCGTCGGTCTGGTCTGGAAGCTCGGGGATCCGGCCGGCGACGCGCAGGCCGCGATGGCCAAGAAGCGACTCGACGAGCTCGGCATCGACTACATCGAGGCGACCATCCGCAACGGCAGCGACATCACCCAGGCGGCTGAGTCCCTGGTCGGACGTGTCGACGCCATCGAGGTGCCCGGTGACACCACCACCATCAGCGCCGTCGCCGGCCTGATGAAGGTGGCCGACGACGCAAAGATTCCGGTGTTCGGCGGCACGAGCGAGGCCGTCGCCCAAGGGGCGATCCTCTCCTCCACCTATGACTACAAGGTGGTCGGAGACGAGACCGCCAAGCTGGTGCTCAAGGTGCTCGATGGCGAGGATCCCGGCGACCTCGCGGTCGTCGTACCACCAACCGGCGGCTTCGACCTCAACACGACCAAGCTGAAGAAGCTCGGCATCGAGGTTCCCGACGAGCTGCGCGACGCCGCACTCACCACTCACTGACGGAGGACTCCCCCATGTTGTGGAACCTGATCGAGATCTCCGTGCAGGTAGGTCTGCTCTATGCACCGCTGGTGCTGGGCATCTACCTCGCGATGGGCGTGCTGAGCTTGCCCGACCTGACCCTGCAGGGTTCGTTCGGGATCGGTGGCTCGGTGTCAGCTGTGCTGACCGTCAACGGACACCACCCGCTCTACAGCCTTGCCATGGGGATGCTGGCCGGTGCCGCCTGCGGCCTGGTGACCGCCCTGTTGCACATGTGGCTGCGCCTCAACGTGCTCCTGGCCAGCATCCTGGTCGCCACCGCGGCCTACTCCGCATGCCTGGTGATCATGAAGTCCGGCAACGTGGCGCTGTTCGGCGCCGACACCGCGTTCTCCTGGGCCGACGACACCGGGCTGAGCTACCGCTACGCGACCATCATCACCGGCGCCGTGGTCACCCTCGTCTGTGCACTCGTGCTGCTGTGGTTCCTGCGCACCGACTACGGCCTCTCGCTGGTGGCCACCGGGCAGAACATCCAGACCGCCCGCGGCCTGGGAATCCGCACCGAGCACCGGCAGGCCGTCGGCCTCGCTGTGGCGAACGCACTCGCCGCGCTCTCAGGGGCGCTCGTCGTGCAGAACCAGGGATTCATGGACGTCACCATCCAGAACGGTGTGATCGTGATCGGGCTCGCCGCAATGATGGTCGGCCTCTCCCTGACCTGGTCGCCACGCGTCGTGCCGACAGTCCTGGCGCTGATCATCGGCGTCGTCGTCTACCGGTTCGCAGTGGCCGGCTCCCTGCAACTGGGACTCGACCCCAACCTGCTCCAGATGATCACCGCCGTCCTGGTGATCGTGGTCATCGCCCTGCGCTCCCACGGTCGGTCCCTCGCCCGCAGCGTCACCGCAGCCGGGCGCAACGAACGCCGCGTGGCCCAGGCCCGCTTCTACGAGGAGGATCGCGTTGCCAGCTTCATCTGAGACTTCCCACGACCTGACCCTGTCAGGCATCCGGAAGCAATTCATCACGCCGGGCCACGAGAAGGTGACGGCCCTCGACGGCATCGACCTCGCGGTCGAGCCCGGCACCCTGGTCTCCGTCATCGGCTCCAACGGGGCCGGCAAGTCGACCATGTTGTCCGCCATCGCCGGCAACCTGCTGGTCGACTCCGGCCGCGTCCTGATCCGCGGTGAGGACGTCACCGCGATGCCGAGCTGGCGCCGCATCCAGCGGGTGTCCCGGGTCCGCCAGAACCCGCAGGACAACATGGCCTCGACACTCACCATCGAGGAGAACTTCGCCCTGGCCCTGGCCGGCAAGCGTGGCCGCTTCGCGCTGCGCCGACCCGGTCGCGTCAAGATCAGGGAGATCGCGGCCGAGAAGCTCAAGCCGTTGGGCATGGGGCTCGAAGACCGACTCTCGGCCGTCTCCGGAATGCTCTCGGGTGGTCAGCGCCAGGCCATCGCCGTGGCCATGGCGTCCCTAGGGTCCCCCGCCGTGCTGCTGCTCGACGAGCACGTGGCGGCCCTGGACCCGAACAGCGCTGCCCGGGTGCACGAGGTCACCGAGCGGATCGTGCGCGAGCAGCGCATCACCACGCTGATGGTCACCCACGACATGTCCCATGCACTGGAGCATGCCGACCGGCTGCTGATGATGCACCAGGGCCAGATCGTGCTTGACCTGGCTGGAGCCAGCCTCGTCGGAGTCACCCCGCGCGACCTCCAGGAGCGGTTCGCCGCGCTCTCGGGTGGCTCGCTGTCGGACGCCGCGCTGCTCAGCGCGGACCCAGGACCGACGAAGGAGCAGGTGATCGGGCGTGTCTGAGCTCGCCACCACGCCCGTCGGCTCCGAGAGGGCCGCTACCCCTGCCGCGGCCCTCCCGGAGCAACGCGAGGTACGCCGTCCGATCCGCGGCATCCGCCGGGTCATCGCCCAACGGATGGCCTTGTCCCACGCCGAGATCCCCGGCGTCCACGTCGTCGAGGAGGTCGACGTCACGCACCTCGACCTTCGACGACTGGTGGCGGTCTCGGCCGCGGCGACCGCACGTGTCGTGGCGCACCACCCCGTGTTCAACGCGCACGTGGTCGATCGGGAGATCGTGGAGTTCACCCGGTGCGACGTGGCGGTCGCTGTCGACACACCTCACGGGCTCATGGCTCCGGTGGTGCGTGACTGCGGCCGGCGGAGCGTCGACGAGATCCAGTCCGAGATCGATCGCCTGGCCGACCTTGCCCGCGTCGGCAAGCTCGCCCCCGCGGACCTGATCGGGGCCACCATCACGGTGACCAGCCCGGGCAAACGGGGCGGAGTCCTGGCCACACCTCTGATCAACCATCCGCAGACCGCGATCATCGGCCTGCACCGGGCGACCGAGCGGGTGGTGGTGCGAGACGGTGCGTTCGTGGTGCGCAAGATGGCGAACCTGACCGTCACCTTCGACCATCGCGTCATCGACGGGGCCGAAGCCGGAGACGTCGCGATCGAGTTGCGGGCCGAGCTCGAGCGGGCCCACGAGTGACGGCATCTCCCCTGCCACCTCAGGTGACATCAGCTCATTCCCCTACGGCACCG
>NZ_LMSQ01000016.1:9122-9252 GCF_001429525.1 Nocardioides sp. Soil796 | reverse complement strand
CCTGCGCTACGCCACCATCACCGGCGTCGCCCGCGACGACCTCCCCGACGGCGGCGCCTGGCTGTACGCCGAGACGGTCCGCAAGATCCACGAGCTCACCGCCGACAATGAACAGGGCGGCACCGGGGTG
>NZ_LMSQ01000016.1:0-9044 GCF_001429525.1 Nocardioides sp. Soil796 | reverse complement strand
CCTGATCCCCGACTTCAACGGCAAGCCCGACCTGCTCGCCGAGGTCTTCGAGTCCCGCCCCGAGGTCCTGGCCCACAACGTCGAGACGGTCCCGCGGATCTTCAAGCGGATCCGTCCCGCATTCACCTACGAANNNGGGCGAGACCCGCGAGGAGATCTCCCAGGCACTCACCGACCTCCACGAGGCCGGCTGCGAGCTGATCACCATCACCCAGTACCTCCGCCCCTCGCTGCGCCACCACCCGGTGGAGCGTTGGGTCAAGCCGCAGGAGTTCGTCGAGCTCATGGAGGAGGCCGAGGGCATCGGCTTCTCCGGTGTGCTCTCCGGACCGCTCGTGCGGTCGTCGTACCGCGCCGGCCGCCTCTACAAGCAGGCAATGGAACGACGGGACCGCCCGTGACCCTGTCGTTGCCCCGGCCACGTCCCAATGTTGCTGCGCTGCCGACGTACTCCCGGGCGGTCTCGGCACCGGTGCGATTCCGGGCGGGATCCAACGAGTCGCCCTTCGGCCCGGGCCCGGCCGTGGTGCGGGCGATGCGGCAGGCGTGCGCCGACCCACACCTCTACCCCACGCTCACTGGCGACCTGTTGGCCGCCGCGCTCGAGTCGCACCTGGACCTCCCGCCCGAGCAGATTCTCGTCGGCGGCGGTTCGCTCGCCCTGTTGCAGCACGCGCTCACCTCCTTCGCCGGACCGGGTGATGAGGTGGTCCACGCATGGCGCAGCTACGAGGCCTACCCGATCGTCATCGGGGTCGCCGGCGCGACTTCTGTGAAGGTGCCGCTCGACAACATGGCCCGCCACGACGTCGACGCGATGCTCACGGCGATCACCCCTCGCACCCGGGTGGTCATCATCTGCAATCCCAACAATCCGACCGGCACCGCGCTGGAGCCAGACGAGCTCGAGCGACTCGTGGCTGGGATTCCTTCCGATGTGCTGGTTCTCCTGGACGAGGCGTACCGCGAGTTCGATCCCCAGGCGGTCGAGACCCTCCCCTGGTTGACGCGGCTTCCGAATCTCGTCATCCTGCGTACGTTCTCGAAGGCCTACGGCCTGGCCGGCCTGCGGGCTGGCTACGCGGTTGGCACCCAGCAGGTGCTGGACACGATCCGCAAGGTCACTCCCCCGTTCGGTCTGAACCGAGTGGCGGAGGCCGCCGCTGTCGTCGCGCTGAGCGAACGCGATCACCTTGCCCACACGGTGAGCGCTGTGCGTGCGGGCCGGGACCGAGTGCGTGCCGAACTCGCTCGAATGGGCATCTGGACACCAGCCAGCGCGGCCAACTACATCTGGCTTCCGTGCGCCACGCAGGTGGATGACCTGGCCCACGCCTGCGCTGCGGCTGGTGTCGGAGTGCGAGCGTTCGCGGGCGAAGGCGTTCGATTCACCGTCGGCACATCTGGCGCCGAGCAGGAGTTCCTGGCTGCTGCCCGATCACTGATCATGTGATGCGCGTGGACTCAGAGGTCACCCGAGGCACACGTCATTCATAAGACTCTGCTGAATAGACGAGCTCGATGGGCTCTGCGTCGGCAGGCAGCTCGTAGGCGATCACGTCGTACTTGGTCTCCCCCGGCTGGACGTTGTCGGCGGTGTACGACGGTTCGCGGTCCTTGCCGGCGAGGTAGCCCTGGTCGTTGAAGTCATCAGAACGCGGGGAGTACTCGGTGCCGTCCAGCGTGTGAATGTTGGCGTCGTACTCCGATGAGAACGTCGCCGGAATCTTGGAGTCGTTAGTGGCGGCGAGCTCGACGATGCAGATCTGGTTCCCCTCGTCTGCGACAAAGTCAGCCTCTTCGTAGTTCTTGTCGTAGCTCGCGCCACGAATTCTGGTGTCACACGTGAGGGTGTCGAAGGCGACCGTGAAAGTCGCTTCGTCACTGGTCACTCCGTCGGCGTTGCCAGGCAGGGACAACGAGCTTCCCGCTGTAAGAGGCAGAACAACAGGGGCCGCCTCTTCGCTGGCGTCGTCCTCTTCAGAACTGGAGGCGCTGTCGTCGTCACCACCGTCGACTTCTCCGTCGACCAGCCAGTGGTCGTCGTCGTAGACAAGGCGAAACGTGTCACCACCGTCGCCGTCGCGATAGGTCACCGAGACGACCGTCTCGTCGTCGTTGCTGCCCTCCGTTGCCTTGTACTTGGCACCGAACAGCTCAACCTCGAATGCTTCGTAGAACCCCTTGATCAGGTCCACCCGATCGTCACAGTCAGATTCCTCGAACGTTTCCTCCAGCTCATCGGCGTAGGAGGAGGTCTCAAGGTCGCAGGCGTCGCTGTCACCGTTGCTGAGGGCAACCAAGTATTCCTTCAGGGTGCTCTCGGCCTCTTCAAGAGTCCGTTCCTGTGCATCATCACATCCAGTGAGGACGAGAAGCCCGGCCGTGACAAAGCCAAACAAGGACCGGTAGGCGACGGTGCGCATGGAGTCTCCCAAGAAAGGCCAGCAGTGAGGAGTGCAGCGATCAACGTAGTGCCAGGACGTCGCGTTCGTCCCGGTTTTTGTCACAGCCACCGAGTCATGCCGACGAGGTGTATCGGACGGTTAAGGCGGTCTTGGATCCCTGGCTGACGTGTCCCGCGAGATACCCCACGGGGGTTGCCCCACGAGTTTGGTCAATCTCAGGACGCCGACCGGCGGGGACTGCAGCATGTGGGGCCGACACCCCTCAGTTCTTTGGAGACTCCTTGTCATCGTTGCTCATGAGCCGACTTGCCTCCCTCGGCGCGGTCACCATGCTCGCTGCCTCTCCGCTACTCATGCCAGCCACAGCAAGCGCCGCCGCTCCTTCGTGCCGAGCGAGCATGTCGGACGCCACTCCCAAGCAGTACTCCAACACGTACGTGCGCGTGAGGACGGCGCGGGCCGTCAAGATTCGCACCGTCGCGCACTACAAGACGTCCAAGACCACCAAGTGGGGCAAGGCCAACTCCGTCGGCAAGGCGAGCATCAAGTACTACATCTCAGGGGCAACCCCGGGCTACAAGGTGCGCGTCTCGGTGACCGTCACCAAGAATGGCCAGTCCCGCACTTGCTGGACGGCGTTCACGCCGCACAGGTGATCGCAACTCCGACCAAGCAGTGACCGGGGCCTTGCCACGGTGAACCTCTACCGGCACGTCCACGGAGGGATCACCGGACTTGGTCATCCGGCAAGCAGCCCATCTCGCATCGCCCGTAAGGAACCCAACTCATGGCGGAAACTGGCGCAATCCTCGCGTGGACCCTCGTCTCCGAATGCCCGATCCCCTCTGACGTAGCTGACCTGCTGGTGGCCGGTGAGCAACCGATCGCGGCCTACAAGACTTTCCGCGACAGCGCCATCTTCACGACCAAGCGACTGATCGTCCGTGACGCCCAGGGGCTGCGAGGCAAGAAGATCGAGATCTACTCGCTCCCGTGGTCGATGGTGAACATGTGGTCCTCCGAGAACGCCGGGGGCTTTCTCGACCACAACGCAGAGATCGAACTCTGGACTCGCGCCGGGCACATCAAGGTGAATCTCCAGAAGGGCATCGATATCTGACGCCTCGACAAGCTCATCGCAGACCATGTACTCGGCGCTCGCTGAGGGTTCATCCTCCCTCTAGCCCCGCCTTGTGCGCCGACCGTCGCCGCTGAGATAACAGGGCCATTCCACCCAGAATGATGCGCCTAGGAGATCCCTGAGCATCCGCCCCTATGGCCGTGAGAACTCATGTCACACCTGATCTCACCGTGTATGTCTCGTTTGGGACAATGGTCGTGTGAGCGGTGTTGATGCGGTGAGAGGCTTCAACTATCAGCATTGTCATGCCCTCCTAGTCGCTCTGGATGTCGCCGTAGGCGACACGATGGCTGGTATCCGTGTGGAGGGCACCGACGATGTGCTGGACCTGGAGGTTCATGCCGCCTCTCCGAGTGGTGGCGCGGGGGTGGTCGTTCGCGGCGTTCAGGTGAAGTCGCGTCAGTACCCGTACACATGGGCGCAGGCCGCCCTCTTGAAAGTCGTACGACGTTGGGCTGCGCTGTCGTCCAGTTCGACGTCCGAGTTCGAGTTCCGGACCGATGGGGAGCTCGGACCGACCGGCGTCGCGGTTCGTGATGCTCTGGATGCTGCCCGTGGCGGTGACCTGACCCAGATTGCTGCGTTGCTCGGCGTTCCGGTTGGTGATCCGCTGTGTGCGGTGATGGCTCGCGCGTCGGTGGTTTCGGAGCCTGGTTCGGTTGAGGCGTTGCTGTTGTCGGCTGAGCAGGAGGTGCGGGCCAGGCTGGTCATCGGTCCTGGGCATCCCGATGCGGACCGTCAGGCTGAGGACCGGGTCAATGAGCTGTTCACGCTCATTTCGACTCGGTCCGGGCTGTCGGAACCGGACGACCGGTTTATCAGCCGGCAGGAGATCGTGGACGTTCTCGGCGGCGTCAGCCAGCTGACGGCCGCAGACCGGTGGGCCGAGGGGCTTGGGGCCGAGTATGTTGCGGCTGCGGTTGGTGAGGACCTTGCGTCTCTGATAGTTCCGAAGTTGCGGACCGATTCTCGCGACTCCTCTTTGACCATCGCTGACCTCGCCGGGTTCAAGGGCCCGGTTGTGTTGTCGGGCCGCACCGGTTCAGGAAAATCGACGCTCGGTCGATTGTGGTGCGCGGAGGCTGCGGCGACCGGCGGACGCGTTGTTGTCTGTCAGGCCGAGGGGTATGTGCTTGAGCGTCTGGACCGGTTGGTCGCCGACGCGGTTGGAGACAGGGTCGGTCGTGCGCTTCCCCGTGTTGTTGGGCAGCAGGTGCTTGGCGACCTGGACGCGACCATCGTCATCGACGGTGTCTCGGAGATTCCGGCACACGCTCGCGCAGAACTGGCCAAGGAGCTGCAGGTCCATCTGTCTGGTGGACATGGCGCGCGGCTGGTGTTGATGGGGCGCGACGAGAGCGTGTGCGCCAGCGCGTTGCCCGCCTCAATGACCGCGGATCGGCTGTACCCGGAGTCGTTCGGACACGAGCAGCGGTTGGAGCTCACGGCGAACGTCCTAGGGGTAGCGCCAGGCGAGGAGTCCGGTGGCGCCGCTGAGGACGGAGGCCACGAGTCGGATAGGCAAGAGTGCCGTGTGGCCCTGGGCCAGGTTGAGCATGCGCTCGGCGATGCGGCGGGCAACCCGATGCTTCTGCGGATGGCGCTCCAGCTCGTCGCTGGCGGCACTGCGTTCACGGACCGCGCGTCGGTGTACAAGCTGACGGTCGCGCGGATGGCTGAGCGTCAGAACGTTGCCGACATTCGCATCGCTACGGCGGCCCTCGGCATCGTGTTCTCAGAGCTCCTGGATGACGGCCGACGGTACGCGAACCCACTGGAGTGGGCGCGACTGTTCAACGGCGCGGGTGAGAAGCTCAAGGCCGTTGGAGTAGTGGAGACTGCCGACGAAGTCCGCGAAGCGATTGAGCGCAGCGGCTTGGTGACCGCGGTGACGACCGGTGAGTCTGGTCGGGTTCGTGTACCGGTCCACGACTCGTTCGCCGATTACTTTGCGGCCCGCGCTCACGCAGATGGACTGGTTGCACTTCCAACCACACTGGTCGAGAACGACGAGAACCGTGTCCTGCTCTCCGCGCAGATGACGATGTTCGACACCATCCAGAGCTTGGCCGTGGCACATCAGCTCCCGTTCACTATGGTTCGGCTCAGCGAGTTCGACCACACGGCATTCGGCGATGACGCTCCAGAAATTGTCGCGGCACTGTTGAACGCGTTCCTGCCCGATGCCGCTGCCGTGAACGTGACGATGTGGCGCGGGAAGGACGGGCGTGCGGTCGCGCAGGTCGGCACTCTGGCCACGGGTTGGGTCGAGACCGCAGACGCACCTGCCTTCTATGCGAGCCCGACCGCGGTCGCCGAACCCGCCGACGGCCCGGTGACAATGGCGGTGCGACTGTGGCGACTCGTCTTGAAGCAGCGCCTGCGACGCGACGCACGGCTCCGCCCGAGGGCGCCGAAATCGCGAGAGGAAGGTGCCGCCCAGCTCGCGGACCACGCTGAGCAGACCGTTTCTGCTGGCCAGGTCATCCTCCTCGAGGTCGCACCCCCGAGCGCCGTCGACCGGCTCTCCCGGACTGTGGGTCCTTTCGGTATGACCGGTGTCGTCTACCAACGACAGAGCAGCGGCGTTCGACTCGACTATTGGCCAGTGAGATTCAGACGCACGGTCGACATTGACGTGTCCCCCTCCCCTAATGACCAGCCACCGTCCGACGTCACGGCCGACGGCTTCACTGCCGGCGGCGACGTCGAGTCGCATCTCTCAACGTCGCCCGAGAAGACCGCCGCGAAGCAGATCTCCGACGCAATCATCAAACTCACCCGCCCTCACTGGCTCTAGGCCCCGAAGCAAGGACAAACAATGAGCAACGACCACGAAGAGACCTCGCCTGCTCTGTGGGAGGCCGTGTGGCGCTTGGCCGATGCGTGGTCCGAGACCCCGGTCGTTCTGGAGTTCGCCTCGCCGCTGCCGCGCCACCATCTATTGAAGCCAGTACCCGAGGGCACGAAGAGCGTCACCGAATTCCTGAAGGAGCTCGGCATTCGGGCCGGTAGCCTCCTTCACGCCCCGTCGATGTTCGGGAGCCGCATCCCAGTCTTTCTCGGCGACCCGTTCCTTGCCGGAGCGGCAATGTCCAAGGTCGAGCAGCCTGAGTTGAACGACTGGCTTCAGACTGCCAACAAGGTCGAAACTGCATTCCGTTACACGCTGGGTTGGCTTCGGTCCTCGCTCGCCGGGTACCCGATCCTGCGGGCACCTCAACTTGCCCCGGGAACGCCTCTGACCACGTTCGAAATGACAAGCGAGTTCATCTGGACCAAGGACGAGCTACGAAGCAGCCTGAACCAGTTGCCGGCACCGCCAAGCGTTCCGCAGCTACTGGGCGCCGACGCACCCACCAGCGTCGCCTTGGATGAGGCTGCTCGCGACGTTGCCGCACGTCTGCAGCAGACCTCGGCCTGGACTCAGTTCGCGGCAGCGGCGAAAGCGCTCGATGAGGACGCGAAGTTGGCGCTCCGCGAGGCGCGCGCTGAGCTCGCCGAGAAGTTGTCCGAGGAGAGCACCAACGAGCACGAGGAGAACCTCGCGCTGCCTCGTAGCGAGTATCGGGCGCACACCACCGCAGAAGCGGTCGAGTCCCTCACCGGACCAGCTCGCGAGTACGCCAAGGCTTTCGGACGCGTCCAGGCACTTCTTCGTCTGGTCATGTGCGAGGTGTTCGGCGAGCTCGCGTTCTACGGCGAACCCTGCCCCATCCCGGCGACGAACCTGAACGCGCCCGAACCCGGAAAGCCGGTCGTCGAGTTCGAGTCGACGCCAAGCGCTGGGGTTCTCGTCAGCCCGGGTCAGGTGGTCTGGCTCGGGAGCGACGCTGTTTCTGACGCCGTTCGTATCGAGGGCATCACTCACACCATGGACTTCGTTACTGGTGGTAGCGACCTCTTCACCGCGACCGTCCTGATCGGGACCGGCGAGGTGTGGCCTGAGTCGTCGGTGGCGTTGCCAGACATCGACGAGTAGAGCGAACTCACATCAGACGTCGGCCAAGACCAGTTAGGCACTGGCCCAGACCCGGAGTGAGCTCTGAAGCGTGTCACCTAGGAAACGTTCAGTGGCGCCTAGCAGGGCTAGCATGTCGTCGCTGATCTTGGCCTTCGACAATCCGGGCTGGACAACGAGGACTGTCACGCTCAGGTCGCGGTATCGCGCTTCGTTCACGAGAGTCGCCAGTGTCGCAAGGTCACCCTTGATGATGCCATTCTTGCCGTCGGCCTGCCGAGCGCGTTCTCGTCGCAGCAGTCGCTTGACCAGCTGTTCGGGGATCGACTTCGCACGGTTCATCTTCATCGCTTGTCCGCAGACGTCATACAGGTCGTCGATTCGTGCGCCGGGCTTCTCCTCCGAGGAGTACTTGCAGTGCGCGAAGGCCACGTGGAGCTTGTCGTCGCTGCGGCGGATGCAGACCACGTCGGCGAGCTCACCGTTACCGTCGTCGTCGATGATGAGGTCCCACGCGGCTTCCTTCTCGAGCAGTTCGATGCTGCGGAACTGAATGGTCGCTGGGTCACGTTCTTGCCCCTGCGATTCCCTCCTGAGGTCGATGCCTTGCCAGTCGACGGGCTCGATATCGTCGTGTGCGTACAAAAGCTTGGCCCGGTCAGGCTTCAGCAGGAAACCTTGTTCGACGAGGACGAGCTCGTCCTCGAAGGTGACCAGAAGACCGTTCGCCGTCATGAAAGCGGCGAGGCTGACCGCGTCGGAGGTCATGACGATCTGACCGTCATCGCCGACCGGAACGATGGTCGGCGGCTCCTCGGGATGGAAACGAAACTCGTACTCGAGCGACCAGGCCGGGCACACGACTTTGAATCGAAGCGGACCCGAGGAGCTGTGGTCAGACAGCTGAAGTTCGGTCTCAAGCAGCGCGAAACTCTGGCCTTGATGGCTCACCTTGCGCGCCTCGCTCATGGCCGCGATGACTTGATACGGCCATTCGATGGAGAGCGGTACCGCGTTGGGGCGCTCTGTTGCGGGCTGCGGGAGTAGGAACCCGGCCATCACGGACTCCAGTGAGACGCTCAGGTCGGTCACTGCCGGACCTACTTCGCGTACCCACTCGACCCAGTCATGGATGTCACGTGCTTGTTCGTGGCTCCAAACCCGTCCTTTGCGTGAGGCGCCGAAGCTCACCGGGCGGCCGTCGGTGAATCCGTGCGCGAAGATGTTGGTCTTCATCTTGGTCGCGCCTTCGCCTTTCCAGGCTGTCAGGACGTCCTGGCCGACGTGCATGGAGAAGCGCCGGTTGCGGTTGACTGAGTCGAGCAAGCCGACGTTGGTGGGGACGCGCCGATGCACCTTGGCGAGAATGCGGTACAGGGTGTCGTCCTTGACCAACGCGACGCTCTTGCCGCCGACGGCCTTGGCGATGTCCTCGTGCAGGGATGCGTTGTTGGTGCTGTTGACGTAGACGAATGTTATGTCGCAGGACATCGGTGACGATTCTGTATCAGCACATCGGTGACAGTGCGTGGCT
>NZ_LMSQ01000015.1:0-129311 GCF_001429525.1 Nocardioides sp. Soil796 | reverse complement strand
CGACGACCCATCAAACACCTCCGTGATCATGAGGTGTTGCGACGACCGGTTGAATTCGCCCTGGATCCCCGCGTCCTTGTGAGGAAATTCAGTGAGCAGAACTGGGATGCGGTTCATGGAGGTCGCGGCCGCGACCGCGATCGAACGGCTTCTCGCAGAGCGGCTCGCGGTCAAGGACGTCATGCATCTGACCGGGCTCGACCAGGCGACGGTGCGTCGGCTGCGTCAAATCGAGACCGACGACGACGAGCCCGGGACCGAGTTTGTCACCAGCGGCGGAGTCGATACCACCGCCGAGGGTGCCGACGCCGAGGTGGCGTCATGGCGAGCCCGTCGACGGCAACGATCCATACAAGCGGCTCAAGACGGCCCTCAAGACCGATATCGACCGGGATGCCGGGGCCACGCTCGACGCCACCGACTCGCGCCCCTTCTCCAAGCCGGCTACGGGCAAGGTCGCGGCCAAGGTCATCAACGATCACGGCGACGAGGTAATGAAGCTTGAAGTGGAGTGATTGCAGCAGACGCATGCCACCCATCCCGGCACCTCCCGAGACAGCCTGCGCCAGCTGCACCGTCCTGCCCCACGCGATCACGAGGGCGGCGACCGTGCCGAGCTCCGGACTTGACCGGTGGCAAAGCCCATCCCGCGACATAGGGACCCAGCCCGCTTGTCCGGTGACGCTCGTGCGTGACGGCTCAGTGGTTCACATCCACAACGAGCTGCGGTCTCATCGACGCGCCCGTGTCATCGGCGAACTCGTCGGTGATGCGGTCGACAAGCGGCTGCAGGAAAAGGCGTCCGAGCTGCCGCACCATGATGGTGACGACCTGCTCGCCGACGGTGTGCTTCGTCGAGGCGACGCCGGCCTCCCGCAGATCGTCGACCTGCTGGGCGGAGAGCTGGCTGAGCCGGCTGACCAAGTCGACTCGCCCTGCGCTCCCATCGAGGATAGCCCGCCGCAGGTAGTCGACGATCGCTTGGTTGGCCGAGAGCATGGCGGCCACAGCACGGTCGCGTGCCGCCGTGACCTGGCCGGGCGGGCAAGGGCCGAGCGGGACGGACGCGATCGTCTGGGCGAACTGCTCGACGATCGCGAGTTCGACGGCTTCGCGCAGTGCCTCCTTCGTCCCGTAGTGGTGGACGACTAGACCGACCGTCACGCCCGCCGCGGCCGCGACCGCGCGTAGCGAGGTGGCCTCGGCGCCATTCGCCGCGAAGAGATCCAGTGCGGCGTTCCGGATCCGCGCCTTCGCCGTGAGGTCGTCCGCGCGTAGAGCCGCACTGGGCTGTCGTCGCGTCATGTCTCCTCATCCTTCTCGGTCTGCGTTCTCGGATCGGCACGAACGTACTAGTTACCTATTGCACGAACGTACCAGTTGCTATACAACTGTACAAACAGGCAGCGGCCAAAGGAGCAGTAAGTGTCGAGAACGCCAGACGCGACCGCAGTCGCGGGCGTCGGGGTCGTTTCCCTGGCCGTGAACCTCCCCGGACCCTTGGCGGTCGCCCGCCTTGCCTCGATGGGGGCGTCAGCGACCAAGGTCGAGCCGCCCTCCGGAGACCCGCTCCAAGCGGTCGCACCGAGCTGGTACGAGGAGCTCGCCGCCGGTCAGGAGGTCGTCACGCTCGACCTCAAGAGCCCAGCCGGCCGATCAGCGCTGGAGACGCGGCTCGCGGTTGCCGATGTGCTGCTGACCGCGATGCGACCCTCGGCTCTCACGCGGCTTGGGCTTGTGGATAGCGTCGAGCGGCATGGTCTCGTCCTGGTCGAGGTCGTCGGCTACGACGGAGAACGATCGGACGAGGCCGGGCATGACCTGACGTACCAGGCCGTCCAGGGCACGCTCATGCCGCCAACCATGCCCCTCGTGCCGTTTGTCGACGTGCTCGGAGCAGAGCGAGCGGTGACCGCGACACTCGCCGGGCTGCGGCGACGGACGTCAAGGAAGACGGCCGTACGCGAGCGGGTCGTGCTCGACGATGTGGCCTTCCACGCATCGGCCGCGGTGCGCCACGGCCTGACGCGTCCCGGTGACGTCCTAGGAGGGGGCCTGCCCACCTACAGCATCTACGCGACAGCCGACGGGCACGTCGCCGTCGGCGCGATCGAACCGCACTTCGCCCGCCGTCTCGCCGACGCAGTCGGGCGCACGCGTGAGGAACTGATCGCCCGCTTCGGCACCGAGTCCAGCGCCCACTGGGAGTCGCTGGGCCGTTCGCTCGACATCCCCCTCGTTGCCGTCCAAGACCCGCGTGCCGCTGTTCCTGACCCGCCCGTCCCTTTCCACAACCTCGGCTGATCCCCACCCCAACTAGGAGTCTCCCGTGCCCAGCCTCGCCCAAGTCCTCGCCCGGACTGCCAGTCGTGTTCCCCAACGGATCGCCGTCGAGTTCGGTTCGGGTTCGATGACGTACGCCGAACTCGACGCCAGCGTCAACCAGCTCGCGCGTGAGCTGACCGACCGGGGCCTGGCCAAGGGCGACCGTCTACTCCTGCTCTCGGGCAACAGCGGCGCCTTCGTCGTCGCGCTCTACGCCGGACTCCGTCTGGGCGCCATCGTCGTGCCCGTCAACCCGCGGTCGGCGCCGCCCGAGATCGACCACTTCGTCACCGACTCGGGCGCCAGTCTGCTGCTCTTCGGTCCAGAGGTCGTCGAGAACATCCAGGGGCTGGCAGGCGGCGGGGGGCGCGCAGGTAGCATCCCCGCGCTCGCGCTGGGTCGCGCAACGGGTTTCGACGACGTGCTCGCAGCCGCGGCCGTCCAGTCCGCTGAGCCGATCGACGTCGAGGTCGCGGAGGACGACGACGCGCTCATCATCTACACTTCGGGCACGACCGGTCGCCCCAAGGGTGCCCTCTTCGACCAGCACCGCATCCTGTGGGTCGGCATCAACACGGCGATTGGTTTAGGACTTCATGAGGGGGAGCGGATGTTGCACGTTGCTCCCCTGTATCACTCAGCGGCCCTCAACATGCTTCTGATCGGCGGGATGATGTATGGCGCGACGCACGTCATCCTGCCCCGCTTCGACCCGGAAACGGTGCTCGAGATGCTCGAACGCGAGCGGATCACCCAGTTCTTCGGCGTCCCGACGATGTACACGTTCCTGCTGCGCACCCCGTCGATCGCGACACGCGACCTGTCGAGCCTGCGTGTCTGCTTGTACGGCGCTGCTCCGATGCCGGCGACGACGGCTGAGGCGCTCGTGGCGGCGCTGCCGGGCGCGTCGATCATCCAGGCATGCGGCCAGACCGAGGGCGGGCCGGGGGGCATCCTCCTGCAGCATGACGAGGTGCTCGCGCGACCGAGCGCGAGCGGTCGCAGCGCCATCGCCAACACCGAGGTGCACATCGTCGACCTCGACGGCAACGACGTGGCGCCCGGCGGGGTCGGCGAGATGATCATGCGCGGCGAGACGATGATGAAGGGCTACTGGGGCAACCCCGAAGCGACGGCGGAGACCGTCCGAGACGGCTGGGTGCACACCGGCGACATCGCCAGCATCGACGAGGACGGATACATCACGCTGGTCGACCGGCTCAAGGACATGATCATCACCGGTGGCCGCAACGTCTATTCGGTCGAGGTCGAGAGCGCCCTGGCCGGTCACCCAGCGGTCGGGGACATCGCCATCGTCTCGCGACCGAACGAGGAGTACGGCGAGAGCGTCGTGGCCGTCGTGACCCCACGGGACGGTGCGACGCTCACCTTCGAGCAACTGCGCGAGTACGGCCAGCAGTGCCTCAGCAGCTACAAACTGCCCCGCGAGCTCATCATCATCGACGAGATTCCCCGCAACGCCTCCGGCAAGCTCCTCAAGCACCAGATCCGGGCGAAACTGAATGCCTGACACCCCGAGCGACCTGGGCAGTGGGTCCACCGCCAGGGCGCCGACGGCGCCGTCGACCCTGCGCCTCACCGTGGACGGACCCGTCGCCACGGTCGAGCTGACCCGGCCTGAGCGCCGCAACGCGCTGAGCCCTCACTCGGCGCAGGATCTGCTCACAGCTTTGGCCGACGTCGCGCGGGACGACGACGTTCGTGTCGTGGTGCTCACCGGCGCGGGGGGCAACTTCTGCGCCGGCGCCGACCTCATCGACCTCGACCCCGGCCGACTTGGCGAGGCCATGGTCGAGTTCAACAAGATCGTTCCTGTCCTGCGCAACTTGCCGCAGCCGGTCATCGCCAAGGTCCGTGGCGCCGCGGTCGGCGCCGGCTGCAACCTGGCCCTCGCCTGCGACTTCGTCGTCGCCGACGAGACGGCGCGGTTCACCCAGAACTTCGCCCGGCTCGGCCTGTCCATCGACCTCGGTGGCAGCTGGGTCCTGCCCCGGCTCGTCGGACTGCGGCAGGCGCGCGAGTTGGCCCTCCTCGGGGACGACCTCGACGGGCCCACCGCTGCTCAGGTCGGACTCATCGCACGCTGCGTGCCATCGGAGGAGCTCGATGACGCGGTCACCGCCCTGGCCCGACGCCTGGCCGGCTCCTCCCGCCCTGCCCAGGCACGCACCAAGCACCTCCTCGACGCCACGTGGACCGCGGCCCTCACCGAAGCGCTGGCCCGCGAAGCCGAAGCCCAGGTCGCCAACGTGTCGACGCCCGAGTTCCACCAAGCCCTGAACGCCTTCCGCACCCGCCACCAAGGAGCCCAACCATGACCCGTGAAGCAGTCATCGTCGACGCCGTCCGCACACCGGTCGGCAAGCGTGGCGGCCAGCTGCGCGACTGGCACCCCGTCGACCTGCTCGCGCACACCCTCGCCCACCTCGCCGAGCGCACCGGCCTCGACCCAGACCGACTCTCCGACGTCATCGTCGGCTGCGCCCTCCAGCGCGGTGAGCAGAGCGGCAACGTCGCCCGCAACGCCCTGCTCGGTGCGGGCCTGCCCACCGCCGTGCCCGGCACGACCCTCGACCGACAGTGCGGGTCCGGCCAACAGGCGGTCCACTTCGCGGCCCAAGCGATCAAGTCCGGCGAGTACGACTTCGCCATCGGCGCCGGCGTCGAGTCCATGAGCCGGGTCGACCTCGGTCCGCTCTTCGTCCCCGGCGGCGCCCAGGGCGACTGGTACGGCGAACGGGCCCTGGCGCGCTTTGACGGCAACCTGCCCGCCCAAGGACCATCAGTCGAGCTCGTCGCCACGAAGTGGGGTTTCACCCGTGAGCAGCTCGACACCTTCAGCGTCCAGAGCCACCGCCGCGCCGCCGCAGCGACCGACGCCGGGCACTTCGCCTCCGCGCTCGTGCCCCTCGACGGCGCGGCCAAAGACGGCTCCACCGCCCCGATGACCCGGGACGAGGGGATCCGGCTCGACATCGCCCCCGCGCGGGTCGCCGCCCTGCAGCCGGTGTTCTCCCCGGACGGCGTCATCACCGCCGGCAACGCCTCGCAGATGAGCGACGGAGCGGCCGCCCTCCTGGTCGCCGAACGCGCCGCCGCTGAGGCGGCCGGACTGCGACCGCGGGCCAGGGTCGTCTCCATGGCCGTCGCCGCGGACGACCCGGTGCTTCAATTCACGGCCATCATCCCAGCCAGTCAGAAGGCCCTGGACAAGGCCGGCCTCACCGTCGGCGACATCGACCTCGTCGAGGTCAACGAGGCATTCTCGCCGGTCCCGCTGCTGTGGTGCGAGGAGTTCGGCTACCCGGAGGACCAGCTCAACGTCAACGGCGGATCCATCGCCATCGGCCACCCGCTCGGCTCGACCGGCGCGCGCCTGCTGACCCAGCTCGTCAACGAGCTCGAGCGCCGCGAGGCCCGCTACGGCCTGCTCACCATCTGCGAGGGCGGCGGCATGGCCAACGCCACGATCATCGAACGCATCGCCTGAGGAGCAACAACATGGAGATCAGCAACCACACCTTCCTCGTCACCGGAGGCGCATCCGGGCTCGGAGGCGCGACCACCGCCGCCCTACTCGAGCGAGGCGCGCACGTCGTCGTCGCCGACCGCGCCGGGACAGCGCCCGCCGGCGCCGTCTTCGTCGAGACCGACGTCACCGACGCCGGCGCGGTGGCCCACGCGGTCGAAGTCGCCAGCCACCAGCCGGGACCGCTCTGCGGGGTGGTCAACTGCGCCGGAATCGGCGTCGCCCAAAAGGTGCTCGGCAGGTCCGGGCCGCACCAACTCGAGGACTTTATGAAGGTCCTCGATGTGAACCTCGCCGGTACGTTCAACGTGATCAGGCTCGCCGCCGCCGCGATGAGCGACGCCGAGCCTGGCCCGAGCGGCGAGCGTGGTGTGATCATCAACACCGCCTCGGCCGCCGCCTTCGACGGCCAGATCGGCCAAGCCGCCTACTCGGCCTCCAAGGGCGGAGTCGTCGCCATGACGCTCCCGATCGCCCGCGAGCTTGCGCGGTACGGGATCCGGGTGGCAACCATCGCGCCGGGGCTGTTCCTCACCCCCATGATGGGCGTGCTGCCTGAAGCCGCCAGGGAGTCGCTTGGCCAGCAGGTGCCCTTCCCGGCGCGGCTCGGCGACCCGTCCGAGTACGCCGCCCTCGCAATCCACATCATCGAAAACCAGATGGTCAACGGCGAGGTGATCCGTCTCGACGGAGCCCTGCGCATGGCCGCCCGCTGAACAGGAGACCGTCATGACTTCCCCCTTCACCACCCGCCCCCTCGTCACCGGCTACCCGTCGACCATGGGGGACGACGTCCAGCTGAACACGACCACGCTCATCCTGCACGCCGCACGCACGCATCCCGAGCGCGAGATCGTCTATCGCACCCCGGAAGGGGGCTGGGACCGCTACACCTACGCGGCGGCATACGAGCGCGTGATCCGGGGCGCAAACGCGCTGCGCGCTCTTGGCGTCCAGCCCGGGGACCGTGTCGGCGTCCTCGACTGGAACAGCCGCCGCCACTACGAGCTCTACTGGGCCATCCCGGGCCTTGCCGCCGTGTTGGTCCAGCTCAACCTCCGCCTCGGGCCAGAGGACCTGTCATTCGTGATCGACGACAGCGGCACGTCGGTCATCTGCATCGACGAGACGCTCCTGCCGGTCGCCGAGGCCGTTGCCCACCTGCTGCCCGGAGTGCGTGCATGGGTCGTGATGACCGACAAGCCGCTCTCACAGGTCGAGACCAGCCTGCCCAACCTGCACCACTACGAGGACCTCGTCGCCGCGGCCAGCCCGCACCTGGTCTGGCCGGAGATCGACGAGCGCTCCGCGTACAGCGCGTGCTACACGACCGGCACGACCGGGCGACCCAAGGGCGTCTACTACTCCCATCGGGCGATCTACCTGCACTCGTACGGCATCGCCACGAACATCGGGATGGTCCTCGACGACTGCACCATGCTCATCACTCCGATGTTCCACGGCCAGGCGTGGGGCCTTCCCCAGGCAGCGACGCTGATGGCCAACAAAATCGTCCTACCCGGCCGCTATATGGCCGAGGACACCAAACCGCTGACCGACGCGATCATCGCCGAAGGCGTCACCGTCACCAACGGCGCACCTGCAATCTTCCTGCCGATGTTGCATTACATCGAGAGCCTCGACGAGAAGCCGGACCTGTCCCGGCTGCGGATGATGTCTGGAGCCACCGAGCCGCCGCTGACGATGATGCGCGGCTTCCGAGACCTGACCGGCGCCGAGATCGTCCACGCCTACGGCGCGACCGAGACCACCCCGCTCGTGACGATGAACCGCTACAAGCCGAGCGTGCGCGAACGCCTGAGCGAGAACGAGCTCTTCGAGCTCAAGCGCAAACAGGGCCTGCCCGTCACGGGCGTCGACGTCCGGCTCATCGACGGCACCGGCAACGACGTCGCATGGGATGGCGTCACCCAGGGGGAGATCTGCATGCGAGGCCCGTGGGTCACCAGGACCTACCACAACATGCCAGAGGACGACCGAGCCGGCCGGTTCCACGACGGCTACTGGCGAAGCGGCGACGTCGGGACGATCGACGCGGATGGGTACCTGAAGGTGACCGACCGGGTCAAGGACGTCATCAAGAGCGGCGGTGAATGGATCTCCTCGATCGACATGGAGAACCTGCTCCTCAGCCACCCGGCTATCGCCGAAGCCGCGGTCGTGGGACTGGCACACCCGAAGTGGCAGGAGCGGCCCTTCGTCCTCATCGTCCCCAAGCCCGGGCAGGAGATCACCCTCGAGCAGGTCCGCAGCCACCTGTCTAGCGCATTCGCCGCGTGGCAGCTGCCCGATGCCATCGAGATCGTCGCCGAGATCCCCCGTACGAGCGTCGGCAAGTTCGACAAGAAGCAGATCCGCTCGGCATACGCCGCCGCCTACGAGGGTGAGCAGGCCGATGCCTGAGCAGCTCGTGTCCGCCGAAGCCCACGGTACGACCCTGGTTCTCACCCTTGACCGGCCCGCCGCCCTCAACGCGTTGAGCCGCACACTCGTCGACCACCTCGCTGACCGCCTCGAGGAGGCCGCCGTCGACAACGCCGTCCGCGCGGTTGTCGTGTCCGGATCGGACAAGGCATTCTGCGCTGGCGCGGACATCGGCGAGATCCCCGGCATGGTCAACGCCTCCCCGCTCGACGCGTTTCCGTTCGACCGGCTCTTCGAGACCGTGGCCTCCCTGCCCGTCCCGACGATCGCCGCGGTCCGCGGCCTCGCCTTCGGCGGCGGCTGCGAGCTCGTCCTCGCCTGCGACACCGCCGTCGCAGGGCGCTCGGCCCGCTTCGCCGTCCCCGAGGTCAAACTCGGGGTGATCCCCGGCGCCGGCGGCACCCAGCGCCTGGTCCACGCCATCGGCAAGGCCAAGGCCATGCGGATGCTCCTCACCGGCGCGCCAGTCGACGCCGAATGGGCCTACACGGCAGGCCTCGTCGCCGACCTCGTCGACGACGGCCAGGTACTCGACCGCGCGCTCGAGCTCGCCGCCCAGATCGCCGCCAACGCTCCCCGAGCCGTGGCGTATGCCGCTGACTCGGCCCGGCGGGTCCACGACCTGCCGCTTCAACAAGGACTCGCCCACGAGCGGCGCAACTTCCTCCTCGCGCTCGGCACGTCCGACGCTGAGGAAGGGATCAGCGCTTTCACCGACCGACGCACGCCCGCCTTCACCGGCAGATAAGGACGACCCGATGATCCTGGACGACTACCGGTCACCCTGGCTGACCGAGGAACTCGACGACCTGCAGCAGCTCACCCGCACCTTCCTCGACAAGGAGGTCGTGCCGAACCAAGCCCGGTGGGCCGAGCAGCACATGGTCGACCGCGACTTCTGGCGCGCGGCCGGACGCGCCGGTCTGCTGTGTATCAGCATCCCCGAGGAGTACGGCGGCGGCGGCGCCACTTTCGCACACGAAGCGATCATCGCGGCCGAGCAGGCCCACGTCGCCGACGACGCCTGGGCCAACAGCGTGCACAGCACCATCGTCGCCCACTACGTCAACGCCTTCGGCACGCAGGAGCAGAAGCTGCGCTGGCTACCCGGCATGGCCTCCGGTGAACTCGTCGCTGCGATCGCAATGACCGAACCGACCACTGGCTCGGACCTGCAACGGGTCCGCACCCGCGCCGTACGCGACGGCGACGGCTACGGCTACATCATCAACGGCTCCAAGACATTCATCTCCAACGGAACCCACTGCGACGTGCTCATCATCGTGGCCCGCACCAGCGACGAGCCCGGCGGCCGAGGCCTGTCCCTCATCGTCGCCGAGACGCAGGACCTGCCGGGCTTCGAGCGCGGCCGGGTGCTCGAGAAGATCGGCATGCACGGCCAGGACACCCGAGAGCTGGCGTTCGTGGACATGCGCGTGCCTGCCGTCAATCTCCTCGGGGGCGTCGAGGGCCGCGCCTTCCAGCAGCTCATGGAGCAGCTGCCCCAGGAACGGCTCATCATCGCCGTCACGGCGGCAGCCGCGGCTGAGACGGCTGTAAGGCACGCGATCGCCTACGCGAAAGAGCGAGAGGCCTTCGGGGAGACGCTCCTGTCGTTCCAGAACACCCGATTCGTCCTTGCCGAGTGCGCTGCTGACGCCCTCGCCGCGCGCACCCTCGTCGACAGCTGCATCACCCGGCACGTCGCCGGCGAACTGGACGCGGCCGGTGCCTCCCTCGCGAAGTTCTGGTGCACCGACATACAGAACAAGGTGGTCGATCGCTGCCTGCAGGTCTTCGGCGGCTACGGCTACATGATGGAATACCCGATCGCCCGGATGTTCGCCGCCGCCCGCGTCCAGAAGATCTACGGGGGAACGAACGAGATCATGAAGGAACTGGTGGCCAGAGCCCTATGACGTGCTCCGACGTTGAGACAACGCACCCGTGCTCCTGCCCGCTGAGGACATGCCCGTCGGGCAAGACATCGACTGCGGCCCCTATCAGGTCACGGAGAACGAGGTCGTCGAGTTCGCCTCGGCCCGGGCCCCGCAGTACGTCCACGTCGATCGCGATCTCGCCGCGCACACCGACGTCCGCGCACTGGATCGCCAGCGGTCTGCACACGGCCCGGATCATCCAAAGGGTTCGCAGCGACCGGCGTGTACCAGCGGCACGGCCTCGTCGCGGGCGAGGACATCCACGACATACGCTTCCTTCGCCGCAGCGCGCCGGTGACGTGGTGACGTGCTCGATCGTCGTCCAGCCCGTCGTGACGGTTCGGACGGGGTCCATGACATGACGACGCCAACGACACCGACCCACCGGGCGATCTCGGCCGACTCCGGCACGCACTGGACCGCGGAGGGCGCGTGGCAGGTCGCTGAGGGCATCCACCGAATCCCGCTGCCGCTGCCGATGGACGGCCTGCGGGCGGTCAACGTCTACGTCATCGACACCGATTCCGGCCCCATCCTCGTCGACGGCGGCTGGGCGATTCCCGAGGCCCGCGAACTGCTGGACCGCTGCCTGCGCTCGCTCGGCTACGGCTTCGGCGACATCGATCGGTTCCTCGTCACCCACATTCACCGCGACCACTTCACGATGGCCTCGGTTCTCGGCCGGGAGTACGGCGCCGAGGTCATACTCGGCGAGCCGGAGCGGCCCGCGCTGGAGCTGCTGCTCACTCCCGACACCAAGCGCAACCCGTTCCACGACGTCCTGGTCACCGCCGGAGCGCGTGACGTCGCCGAGGCCTGGGTTGAGGCCGGCCCAGGCGAGATGCCGGACTTGTCGATCTGGGCGCTCCCGGACAACTGGCTCGAGGGAGACCTCACGGTCGACCTGGGCACGCGGGTGCTGGACGCCGTACACACGCCCGGCCACACTCCCGGCCACTACGTGTTCGCCGAACAGGCGGCCGGGCTGCTCTTCGCCGGCGACCACGTGCTGCCGACGATCACACCGTCGATCGGTCTCACCGTGCCGCCCGCTGATGAGCCGCTCAGGGACTTCCTCACCTCGCTGGCCAAGGTACGCGCCTTGCCCGACCTCCAGCTCCTGCCTGCCCACGGGCCGATCGCGCCGTCGACCCACGCACGGGTAGACGAGCTGCTCATACACCACGAGCAGCGGCTCGAGCTCAGCCTCGCTGCCCTCGCCCGTGGTCCGTCGACCGCGAAGGGCGTCGCGACCCACCTCGGCTGGACCCGCCACGAGCACCCGTGGGACCAGCTCGACATCTTCAACCAAGGCATGGCCGCGATGGAGACTAAGGCCCACCTCGACCTCCTCGTCGCCCGCGGCCAGGCCACCGCCACCCCAACCTCCGGCGGGGTCGTCTACACCGTCAGCCCTCGCCGACCAGTTTCCATGGGCTTCCCCTCGTAGCGTGGAGCATCGCCACAAACGATGAGCCATGGCCAGGTACCGAAGTTCGACGAACTTCGAGCAGGGCGCGGTCCGGCTGGTGCTCGGAACCAGGAAACCGATCGCGCAGGTGGCCCGGGAGTTGGGGATCATCGAGGGACGTTGGGGACCTGGGTGGCCAAGGCCCAGCCGGGGAGGTCACGCGAGAACGCGCCGTTGAGCGAGTCCGAGCGCGCGGAGATGCAGCGCCTGCGCAGGGAGATCATCGATCTTCGGCCAGCGTGATGTGCCCAAGCGCTTGGTGGCCCACTGGGTGCACGAGGCGATGTGCTGGTATCCGTGGCCGGATCTATCGCCGCCCAGAGGGCGAACCACGGCGTGCTGCCGTCGGCGACTACGCGTCGGGCGTTTCTCGGCGTTCGCAGGGAAGGTTCTACGAGTGGCGCGACGGCGACCGTTCGGCGCAGGAGAGAACACCGTCGCGGCGATGATGCCCGAGCTCGGGCTGGCCGCCGGGCGTCGGCGGACCACTCGTCAGCGTCGGAATCGGTGGCGGGCACCAAACCTGGAGCGGTCGGGACTTCGGCACCGATCGGCTCAACCACAAGAGGTACGGCGACGGCACGGAGATCCCCACCGACCTGGGCAAGCTCTACCCGTCCGGGCACAGCTGGCTCAGGCACCGTCTTGGTCGATTGCCGGAAGGGGACCCGACAGCATCACCAGCACTTGGTGCGCCAGGTCCTCGGGCGTGGTCGATCCCAGTGGGTCGTACCACCGGAAAAGGCTGGTGAGCATGGTCAGGGTTAGGTTTGCCAGGACCGTGCCATCCGCTTTCGGCTCGAGTCTCTCGCTCTTGCGGTAATCATCCAGGAGCTCGGCGAAATCGCGGGTAACGGTGTGGGACCAGGATCGGAAGGACTGGAGCGCCAGCTCCGACAACTCCGGTTGCTCACCCCAGACAGTGGCGTAGAAGACGCGTTTGCTGGACGCTGACTCGATGTGGAGCTTGACGACCGCCCGAATCTTCTCGCGGGGCGAGAGGTTGCTGGTGAGCAGGTCCTGCAACTTCTCGCTGAGCTCCTCCGTGACGTGCGCCACCATCTGGTCCAGGAGCCACAGCTTGCTCTCGATGTACTTGTAGATCGTCGGACGGGAGATCCCGGCCTCGAGGCAGATGTCGTCGATGGTCGAGCTTCGGTAGCCCTTGGTCTGGAACACGCGAGCGGCGGCTTCAATGATGTCAGCCGTGGTCGTCGCCCGTTGCCTGGCCACACGTGCTCCCTCCGGATCCGGACGGCTGCAGGCTACTCCACCGGTGTCTCGAGGCCCGTGCGGTGCTGACATAGCTCTCGAGGCGCAGAGTGAGGACCGTCTTGCCGTGCTGATTCTCCAGGCGGCCCTCCACCTCGAGTTTCGCCATGCCGTTGCGCGGGGGACAGGCGCCGTTGACACGGACCCAGCCGGTCAGGACGTCCCCAGGGAAGACCGGCCGCGGCAGCACCATCTCGCGGATCGCACGTCCCGCCACGACGGCCCAGGAGGAGTACGCCGCGTCGACGGCGAGCCGCTGGAACACTGCAAAAGTGTGGAGCCCGCTGGCGATCACACCGCCGAAAGGACCCCCGTCGCCGACGTGGATTGGAAGCGGGTCCCACCGCTGCGCGAAGGCGCGGATCTCCGACTCGGTCATGGTGACGGGGCCGAGCGAACTCAGTACGCCGACCCGCGCGGCGAGGTCTTCGGCGTACAGCAGACCGTCCTGGATCGGAGCTGGACCTGCACTGCTCATCGACGTGGGCACCTTTCTCGAACGAGGTCGTGCTCGACCTTGACGTACGTGAAGACTTGCCTAGACTAACTGATGAGTTAATCCGGCGGAAGGCGTCAACATGGCTCACTCAGCCCCCACCATCCCGGCCGCCTCGCGCGGAGCGACGTATAGCGACCTCATCGTCGAGGCGTTTGAGCGCTTCGCGGACAACGAGGCGTTCGTGCTCGGCGAACAGCGCATGACGTTCGCCGAAGCGGCCGACTCCATGAGCCGCATACAGCAGCTGCTCGTCGACCGCGGAATTTCCCATGGGTCTGGCGTGGGGGCGCTCAGTGTCAACCTCCCCGAGGTCTGGCTGACCCAGGCGGCGACCTACCTCATCGGCGGCCACTACACCGGCCTCCACCCGATGGGGTCCGTCGAGGATCACGTCTGGATCTGCGACGACGCCGAGATCGAGGTCCTCATCGTCCATCCGACATTCGCGGAGGTGGGAGCCGCTGTCGCCGAACGCTCCAAGACGGTGAAGCACCTGCTCGTGTTCGGTGAGTCCGACGCTGGGCAGGACCTGTTCGAGCTGATCGAGGGCTACGACCCGAAGCCGCTCGAGCCGGGCCCGGCCGGCCAGGAGGACCTCGCCTGGCTGCAGTACACGGGCGGGACCACCGGCACGCCGAAGGGCGTCATGCTCTCGCACCGAGCGATGGCCGAGCAGTGCAAGGCGGTGCTGACGAGCTGGCAACTCCCCGCCAAGCCCCGCTACCTGGTCGCACCGCCGATCACGCATGCCGGGGTGCTGCCGCTCTTCCCAACCCTGGCCCGCGGCGGCACGGTCATCTTGCTTCAAGGCTTCGAGCCGAAGTCCTTCGTGCAGGCGATTGAGAAGGAGCAGGCCAACTGCACCTTCGCGGTGCCGACAATGATCAACGCCCTGCTCGACCACACCACATCGGAGGACGCGGACCTGAGCTCGCTCGAGACCTTCGTTTATGGCGCAGCACCGATTTCGCCCTCCCGGCTCACCCAGGCCCTGAACCGGTTCGGGCAGAAGTTCGTCCAGTGCTATGGTCAGACTGAGTGCGTCGGCGTTACGACGAGCCTCCTACGTGAGGAGCACGACCCGGTTGGGCGTCCGGACCTGCTCAGTTCGTGCGGGCGTCCGGTCATCGGCACCACGGTGACGATCGTCGACGAAGCCGACCAGCCGGTCCCTGATGGGATTCCCGGTGAGCTCTGTGTCCGCTCGCCAGTCATCATGTCCGGCTACTGGAACCGGCCCGACTTGACCGAGGAGACTCTGCGCAATGGGTGGCTGCATACCGGGGACATGGCGATGCGTGACGAGCAGGGCTATCTCCACATCGTGGACCGCAAGAAGGACATGGTGATCTCAGGCGGGTTCAACGTCTATCCGAAGGAAGTCGAGGACGTGATCGCGGCGCATCCCGACGTCGCCGCGGTGGCGGTCGTAGGCATGCCGGACGACAAGTGGGGCGAGGCGGTCACCGCGTTCATTGTCCTCCACGAGGGAGCCGCCATCGACAAGGCCGTGCTCAAGCGGCTCGTGCGCGACGCGAAGGGCGCGCACCAGGCGCCTAAGGAGATCCACCTCGTCGACGCGCTGCCCGCCACCCTCGTCGGGAAGATCGACAAGAAGCGTCTGCGCGCCATGGGTGCAGAGATCGGCGCCGAGGGTGGGGATCGATGAGCGCAGTGACGCAAGCCGCCGTCACTCGTATCGACAAGGGCCCCGTGGCCTGGTTGTCGCTCAACCGGGCCGAAGCGATGAACGCCCTTAGCGAGCGCGTGCTCGATGCACTTGCCGCCCATCTGGCTGACATCGAGGACGAGCGGGACGTGCGTGTCGTGGTCGTCACGGCGACGGGCCGTGCCTTCTGCGCCGGCGCAGATCTCAAGGAGGTGCTGGGCCCAGACGGCAAGGTGGATCCCGTTCGACTGCTCGCCTTCGAGAAGGGGGCGGCCGAGACCTTCGCCATGCTCGCCTCGCTGCCGAAGCCAGTCATCGCTGCGCTGAACGGGATCACGATGGCGGGTGGACTGGAGCTTGCGCTGCACTGCGATCTAGTCGTCGCCTCGGCCGACGCGCGCCTCGGCGACGGCCACATCAACTACGGCCTCCTCCCCGGCGCCGGCGGCGCAGCCCGGCTGCCACGGGTGGTCGGCCCCACCCGCGCCAAGTACCTCGCCTTCACCGGTGAGCTGGTCACTGCGAAGGAGGCGCAGGCGATGGGCCTGGTCAACGAGGTCGTCCCGGCCGACCAGCTTGTGACGCGAGCCGAAGAGCTTGCCACGACGATCGCGCGGCGCAGCCCGAGCGCGTTGCGCCTGTTCAAGCAGGCGATCGACGACGGCCTCGACCAGCCGCTCGCCAGCGCCTTGCGGCTCGAGCGACTCGTCACCGCCGAGCACCTGCACAGCGGTGACGTCGACGAGGGGCTCAGAGCCTTCGCCGAGAAGCGTGCGCCGCTGTTCAAGACGACGTCGGGAGGCACCAGATGACGGACCATGACGAGCTCGCTGACTTCCGCGACAGCGTTCGCGCGTTTGCGCGCAAATCCTTCCTCGAGGGGTATCTCGAGCGCGCTCAGGGTGCCCCCTACCCGCGAGATACCCTTATGGACCTCGGAAGGAATGGGTTACTCGGCCTTTGCGTCCCCGAGGAGCAGGGAGGTCAGGGATCGGACCTGCAAGCCCTCGGCATCGCCTGCGAAGAAGTCAGCTACGCCGACGCTGCCTGCGGCTACCAGGTGTTCGCCAACAACGTCACGGCCGACCTGCTGGTCAAGTCCGCTTCGGAAGAGGCAGTCCGCCGCTGGCTCGGACCGGTGATCGCAGGGGAAGCAGTCTGTGCCATCGCACTCACCGAGCCCGCGTCCGGGTCCGACGCCCAGGCGCTGAGCGCCAAGGCCGTTCCCGTGGACGGCGGCTGGGAGCTGTCGGGTGAGAAGACCTCGATCACCCAGGGGCCCGATGCAGACCTCGCGATCATCGTCGCGCGTCAGACCGACACGGGACGCATCAGTGCGTTCGTCGTGCCCATGGACTCACCCGGCCTGTCCGGCCAGCGCTTCGCCGACCCTGGATTCCGGCCGGTCGGCCGCGGTTCGATCGCCATGGAGGGTGTCTTCGTTCCGCACTCGCACCAACTCGGTCAGGGCGGCGAGGGGTTCGCAATGATCATGAACGAGTTCGACCTGACGCGCACCCTCATCGCGTTCATGGTAGTCGGCATCGCCCAGCGGGCCATCGACCTGACCATCGAGCACATCAAGACCCGCACGAGCTTCGGCAAGCCGCTGAGCCACTACCAGGGCGTGACCTTCCCGATCGCCGAACACCTGACGTACCTCACTGCCATCCGAGCCCTGGCCACGTCCACGCTCGAGGCACGCAGCAACGCAAGGCCGCACACCGTCGAGGCGGCAATGCTCAAGTGGTGGGCACCCCAGGTCGGCTTCCAGGCGGTGCAGGACTGCATCGTGCTCCACGGCCATGTCGGCTGGTCGGAGGAGATGCCGCTGCAGGCATTGCTGCGCGACGTGTCCGGCTTCCAAATCGGTGACGGCACGCCACAGATCCAGAAGCTCATCATCGCCCGGTCCGCCATCGGCCGCGAGGTCATGGGCCGCTGAACCGGCACCGAGAACCACAACGCTCCCAGGAGAAGCCGTGAAGATAGAGAACGCCGTAGCCATCGTGACCGGTGGCGCCTCCGGCCTAGGTGAGGCCACCGCCCGCCGCCTGCTCGAGCTCGGAGCCCGGGCAGTCGCCGCGTTCGACCTCAACGACGAACGCGGAGCCGCCCTCCGCGCCGAGCTGGGGGAGCGCTACCGCTACCTTGAGGTCGACGTCAGCCAGCTCGACCAGGTCGAGATGGCCGTGGCGGCCGTCGAGTCCGAGCACAGTGCCGTCCAGGTCGTGGTGAACGCCGCCGCCGTCGCCGCCCCCGCCAAGCTCCTGTCCAGCCGCGGACCGCTGCCTATGGAGGTCTTCGACAAGGGGATCAAGGTGAACCTCTACGGCCCGATCCATGTGATGCGCAGCGTGGCCCCCGGCATGGCGGCCAGCGAGCCTACCGCCGGCGGGGAACGTGGTGTCATCATCAACGTCGCGTCCGGCGCGGCGTGGGAGGGCCAGATCGGGCAGATTGCCTACAGCGCCTCCAAAGCCGCCCTCGTCGGCCTGACGATGCCGCTGTTCCGTGAGCTCGCCCAGCACGGAATCCGTGTCATGACGGTAGCGCCCGGTGCCTTCGACACGCCGATCTACGACCAGGTCCCTCCCGCCCTGAAGGCGGAGCTCGCCGCCCAGTCGCTCTTCCCACGGCGCATGGGCGAGCCCGCGGAGTTCGCGATGTTGATCGAAGAGATCGTCCGAAACCCTATGCACAACGGCCGTTCGATCCGGCTGGACGCCGGGATGATCCTCCCGCCGAGCTGACCCGTCCTCCCATGGACCGCGACCTAGAACCAGGAGCATCGACGTGACCAACCCCGTTCCCCTGCGCGAAGGACTCTTCCGCGAGACAGCGGCAGGCCCGACCCTGCTCGCGAGCTGCTGCACCGCGTGCGGCCACACGTCGTATCCGCCCGCTCCTCGCTGCCTCGACTGCGGCAGGGAAGCGCAGGAGCCCGTGGAACTCGGCTCAGACGGCGAGCTGCTCTGCGCGACCGTCGTGCACATGGGCAACCACCGCTACCCACCTGGCTACACCGTCGGCTACGTGACCATGCCCCACGGCGTGAGGGTCTTCGCCCAACTCGCGATCTCCGCCGGCGAGGACCTTCCGGCGCCCGGCACACCGATGACGCTCGAGATCGTGCCGATGTGGCGTGAGCAGGAGCAGGACGTGCTCGCCTACCGCTTCGTCCCTGCGCCCGGAAAGGAATCCGCCCATGCGTGAGGTCTTCGTCCTCGGAGTGGGACAGAGTGACTTCGGCAAAATGCCCGAGCGCAGCATCGCCGACCTGGGAGGCCAGGCCGCCCGCGCCGCGATCGCCGACGCAGGCATCAACTCCGCCCAGATACAGGCCGTCTTCTCCTCCCGGGTCTACGACGCCATGATCACCAGCCAGACCATCATGAAGGACCTCGGCGTCACCCGCGTCGAGATGGTCAACGTCGAGAACGCGTGCGCGGGTGGATCGACAGCGATCCGCAGCCTCTACAAGGACATCGCCGCCGGCTTCGTCGACCTCGGCATCGCCATCGGTGTCGAGTCGATGACCACGAGTCCGATCGCCGGGAAGCTGATCCCGCCGGACAGGGACGACCTCGACGGTCAGCTCGGACTCAGCATGCCCGTACTGTTCGCGCTTCAGGCGCAACGTCTCATGGCGACCCACGGCGCGACACCTGAGGACTTCGCCCAGGTGTCGGTCAAGGCGCATGACTTCGGTGCCCTGAACCCGCGAGCGCAGTACCAGAAGCGCTTCACCGTCGAAGAAGTACTGGCCTCCCGGATGATCGCCGACCCCATCACGCTGCTCCAGTGCTGCCCCAACACCGACGGGGCTGCCGCCGTGGTCATGGCGTCCGCCGACGTGGCGAAGAAGTACGCCGAAGCACCGGTCCGCGTCGCTGGATCAGCGCTGATCTCGGGCGACTACGATTTCCGGCGCTCCGACATCACGACCCTCGAGCTCGGTGCGCGGGCGGCGGCCCTCGCCTACGAGCAGGCCGGTGTGGCGCCCTCCGACGTGGACGTCGTCGAGTTGCACGACGCCTTCGCGAGCGAAGAGATCGTCCACTACGAGGACCTGGGGCTGTGCGCGCGCGGTGATGGCGTGGGTCTGCTGCGCTCCGGCGCCACCTCGTTAGGCGGGCGCATCCCCGTGAACCCGAGCGGTGGGCTGCTGTCCCTCGGCCACCCGCTGGCCGCATCCGGCGTCCGGGTCATCTGCGACATCACCGACCAGCTGCGCGGGCGCAGCGGAGCCAGCCAGGTACCTGGCGCCAAGGTCGGCCTTGCCCAGATGCTGGGTGGCGTCGCCACCGGGCTGGACGCGGCAGCCGGCAGCGTCCACATCCTGACGGTCTAGCAGGTTGGAACGTAGTTCGCGAGTTGGAAGTCGTGTTATCTGCTCGATGCGTCTCGGCGGACGGTCGTGGGGATCCCTGTCGTGTGGGCACGACGACCGGGAGGCCGCCGGGTGCTCGGTCGGCTAGCTGTGTGTCCTTCCCAGTTCTCGATGCATGGCTCAACTCAACTGAACACTGGCTGGTGCACCCCTGGGGACTGCCCCCGGTTTGATTGACACCCAATCATTGTCCCGTTCAGGTTCACACAGGGCGCAGCCAGCCGCAGGCCGCCGGTACCGTGACAGGCACGGATGGCCTGCTGGGTACCCCTCGTCCCCCGACGTCGTCCCCCGATTGTTCTCGACTGTGGGAGTGAATCGCCCCGGGTTTCGTGGAGGCTCGATTACTTGGATCCAGTCCCGGTCGGGACGAGTTCTTGAGGGTAGTGCTCCGGGGGTGATGCTGGCCCAGTGGTTGCCTTCGAACTCGGCGGGCGGGACAAGTCCGAGCTCGCCGTGCAGGCGCCTGTGGTTGAACCAGTCGACGTATTCGGCGACCGCGATCTCGACGTCGCCGACGTCTTCCAGCCGCCCTTCGGCCGCATGACCGGGTTGCGGATGCACTCGGTCTTGAACAGCGAGTTGAGCGCCTCTGCCATCGCGTGTCGTAAGAATCGCCCCGCGATCCGACCGACGCGACGGCCTCTGCTTCCGCGAGTCGCTCGGTGTAGCGAATCGCTCGAACCAGGTTCAACCGGTGGAAGCAACACCGCCTTGGGAAAGCAACTGTAGGTGCTCGTTGAGGGCTTCGGCCGGCGTCTTCCCTTCCAGGGTTTTGCGGGGTCGGTTGTTGAGGGCTGTTTCGACGGCCTGCATCTCGTGCGCTCCCACCGGGACAGGTCGGTGCCCTTGGGGAAGTACTGGCGCCGCAGGCCGTGTGGTTCTCGTTGGTGGCCCGCTGCCAGGGCGAGTGGGGGTCGGCGAAGTAGACCGCGATCCCGGTCTCGCTCTTGAACTGGGCGTGTTGGGACAGTTCCTTGCCGCGGTCCCAGGTCAGCGTGCGACGCAGCTGCTCTGGCAGGGTCGTCATCGTCGTGGCGAGGGCGTCCTTCATCGCGACCGCGCCGTAGCCGCCCAGCGGTGGACCGTTCTTCGTGGGCGCAACGATCCCGTAGCCCTCGGCACGGGGCAGGTGCACGAGCATCGTGTACCTGGTGGTGCGTTCGACCAGAGTGCCGATCGCGGAGCGGTTCAGCCCGATGATGAGGTCGCCTTCCCAGTGACCGGGCACCGCGCGGTCGGCAGCCTCGGCGGGCCGCTGGCTGATCACGACGTCCGCGGTGACGTGGGCGCCGGGCGTATTGCGTGATCTGGCCCGGGGCACGCGCAGCGCCCGACCGGTGCGCAGGCAGGCGACCAGCTCGCGTTTGAGCGCGCCGCGGCCCTCGATGTAGAGCTCTTGGTAGATCGCCTCGTGGCTGATCCGCATGGACTCATCATCGGGGAAGTCGATCGGGAGCCTGTTGGCGATCTGCTGCGGACTCCACGCCAACGCCCAACGGCGGTCTTGACGGTGCGGCTTGTTCCGCCCCTTCCAGGGCGCCACGTCCGGCCCGATGATCTCCACGCCATCTGGTCCACGGAGCACACCGGCGAGCTTGTCCTGGACGTAGTCGCGCAGCCGCGGGTTCTCGACGAGCCTCGCGGTCTTGGCGCGCTTGGCTGCGCTCCGGGCCTTCCACTGCGCCACCGAAGCGTGGTACTCCACTTTCCCGCTGCGGGTGGCGGCGTTGCGTCGCAACTCGCGCGAGATCGTCGAGGGATGCCGACCGACCCGCCGGGCGATCTCGCGCACCCCTTGGTCCTGCGCCCTCAGGATGGCGACCTCCTCCCGCTCAACGAACGACAGATACCTGCCTGACGGTGCGGCAAGAGTGATCGGTGGCATCCCGCCACCGTGGCGGAACCACCGCGACCCGACCGGGCCTGACACGCCAACAGCGGCCGCGGCGTCCTCGCTGCCCATCCCTTCGGCGATCCGCCGCCAGAACTCCTGCTCCACATGCCGGGGGTGGATACGGACGCCCAGGCGACCGCATCGCCGGCCGCACCGCACGATCCGCATCCTGTTGTCGACGAACCACCGAACACCTCCATGCAGTCGAGGTGTTGCGACGACCGGTTGATTTCGCCCGATACTCCACGGTCGCTGTGATGGACCAAGCCGGTGACATCCTGCCCGGCCCGTTGCCGGTTCCAAAGGCCCATGTCGAGGGCGTCCAACGCCAGGTCGGTGCGCAGGCTGGTGGACACCTGCCAGCCGACGATCATTCGGGCGAAGACATCGAGGACGAACGCGACATAGTCCAGCCAGCGTGGGTCCTGACGTAGGTCAGGGGTCGGCCACCCACAGCTGGTTCGGTGCTGTCGCGACGAACTTCCTGCTGACAAGGTCCTCGGGTCGTTCGGTCTCAGCGCCGTCGCCGAGGGTGGTCTTGCGGGTCTTCTCCCGCGGGATCCCGCGCAGCCCCTCAGCCCTCATGAGTCGCTCGACGGTGCAGCGGGCGACCTTCACGCCCTCGCGGTTGAGCTCGGCGTGGATCTTCCGCGCGCCGTAGACCCCGAGGTTGGCCTTGTGGGCGACCTTGATATCCTCGACCAGTTCGGCGTCGCGGATCGCACGTGCCGACGGCGGCCTGGTCTTCGCGGCGTAGTAGCTGCTCCGGGCGATCGTGAAGCCGGCCTTCTTCAGCACGGCACAGATCGGCTCGACCCCGACCTCGCGCCATCGACCACGTCGTGGCGATGAGCCTCGATGTAGGCAACTACCTGTTCGTGGGGCGGTCGAGCTCCGCCGCGAAGAAAGCCGAAGCCGTCCTCAGAATGTGGTTGGTCCGACGCAACTCGCGATTCTCCCGCTCGAGCTCGGCCAACCGATGCCCGTCGCTGGTCGTGGTGCCGGGCCGGACACCACCGTCGGCCTCGGCCTGCCGGACCCAGTTGCGCAACGTCTCGGGGTGCATGCCGAGTTGCTCGGCCACACGATTGATCGCACCGACCTTGGTCTCGGGATCTTGCCGGAGCTCGACGGCCATCCTCGTGGCCCGCTCACGCAGCTCGTCGGGGTCCTTCCTGGGTGCTGCCATGACTCTCATCCTCCATGGATTGAGAGAGCCTCCATCAGACCCAGGGCTATTCACCCCCGACCTTGAAGACGGGTTGTGCAGTGCAGCGGGTGCCGCTAGGCAGCTGGGTTTGACTACTCAAGACCCAGGTGATGACCGAACGCCGTCGGTCGCCAACCGAGCACCGCAAGCACGGCGCGTCACTCCGCAACTGGCCTATCCCGGGGACTGCTGTCGAAGGACCCGCAGTTCGTCGACAAGGTCAAGGACGTCGTCGGGCTCTACCTCGCCCCACCTGAACGGGCCGTGGTGCTGTGCGTCGATGAGAAGTCCCAGATCCAGGCGCTGGACCGGACCGCACCGATCTTGCCGATGTTGCCGGGGACCCCGCAGCGCGCCACCCATGACTACACCCGCCACGGCACCTCCAGCCTCTACGCCGCACTCGACATCACCACCGGCAAGGTCATCGGCCAGCTGCACGCCCGGCACCGGGCGATCGAGTTCAAGAAGTTCCTGACCACGATCGACAAGGAGGTTCCCGACGACCTCGCAGTGCACCTGGTGATGGACAACGTCTCGACCCACAAGACCCCCGTGATCCAGCGCTGGCTGGTCGCCCATCCGCGCTTCGTGGTGCACTTCACCCCGACTTCGAGCTCGTGGCTCAACCTGGTCGAGCGCTGGTTCTCCGAGCTGACCACCAAGAAGCTCCAGCGCGGCGCGCACACGAGCGTCCGCGCCCTCAACAACGACATCCGCGGCTGGATCAAGACCTGGAACGAGAACCCCAGGCCCTACGTCTGGACCAAGACGGCCGACCAGATCCTCGACTCCATAGCCCGCTACTGCACGCGAATCAACGACTCAGGACACTAGGCGATGTCACGCACCGCGTTGACGACGTGGCGTCACTCACGGTCCGCACCGCGACGACTCGGCCTGCTCGCTTCCAGCTGCGGTAGGTCCGCGGCGATCTGGCAGCCCTGCTCGCGCAGGGCCCGGCAGATCGACTCGACCGCGTGGCCCTGGCTTCTCATCGTGTCAATGAAGCCCATGATCAGCGGTTGCGGGTTCTTGATGTGAGGCACTACAGGTCCCAGTCCGCGCGGATCAGGCGCGATGCCGCCGCGCGTACACCCGAGGCGTTGTTCTACAAGATGACGAAGTCGTCGTGCTGCTCAACTGTGAAGTCGGTCCAGCGTTGCACCCCGGGCTGGTCGCCCAGGTTTGGCGGCTGCGCCGAGAGCATCTCACCGCCGCGCGCGCATGAGCTCGATGGTCCGTTCGGCGAGTTCCGCCTTCGGGTCGCAGTCCGCGGTCTTGGCGTCAGCGGCCGAAGGTGCCGCACCCTCGTCGTCCCATGTCGCCCAACGTGCCGGTGTTTGAGGGCCAGATTGCCCTCGAGTCTTCCTGCGATGAGGTCCAGCTGTTGGAGTGGCGTGGTTCCTAACAGCGCGACCTGAGAGCCGGCGTTGCCGTCAGTGCCCGCGCTCGTTCCCGGTGGTGATCGGAGGTTCTGCACCGATTGCGTAGGCGTAGGATGCCCGTACGAGGCCAGCGGCGATGTCCGCCTCGTATGCATCGCGTGGGGCGTAGACCATGACCGCCCCCGGCGAGATGATCCCGAGGCGGGCGATCGGGTGCTGCTCGGCCCAGCCAGCCTCGATCGCAGCCTCGGCGGTCGGAGGCGGCAGGACCAGGTGTAGGGATTGATCGGGGGATGGGTGGAGGTGGGCGAACTCGGTGCCGATCATGAACGCATCCGGTGGCCCTTGGGCCGGGCCTTGAGGCAGGGTGAGCGCCTGCGCACCGGGGACGGAGATCATCGAGCCCGCCCAGACCACCCCCGGCAGGGTGCCGATCTGCCCGATCAGGCGCTCCCGTGGTTGGTCATCGCGGGGCTGCTGGTCGAGCTGGGTGTGTGGGTTCGTCGGGGTCGTCGAGGGCCGCGGGCCAGGGCGCTGGGGCATGGGAACAGGGACAGGGACGGCTTTGCTCATGACAGGGTGAATAGCGGTCCGACGAGGACGAGGCCGAGATCGTCACCGAGGTAGGCGAAGGCCGCGAACATCACGAGTGCCGCACCGGCCAGCGAGAGGTCTTTGAGGAACTGGGTCTGTTCCATGACCTTGGCTCCGGGGTCGGTCTCGGCCCAGAAGCCGTGCATGATGAAGGCGGTGGGTAGCAGGAAGGCCGCGAGCAACAGGGCCCCGACGTCGGGCCAGATCCCCAGGGCCACCATGAGTGCGCCGGCCAGGAGCTGCAGGCCGGTCAGGACGACCATGACGGGCGCGGCGGGCACTCCCTTACCGGCGGCGTATCCGGCCATCATCTCCCTCTGTGCGAGGTGTCCGTAGCCTGATCCGAGGAAGAGTAGGGCGAAGAGCACCCTCCCGATGAGTACCAGAACATCCACGCTTCCTCCTACGATCGATACTTACTATGAGTAAGTGGTTGAGTTATAGCAGTAGCCTGACCGCAGGTCAATCAAGCTTGATGCAGAGGTGGGGTCGAGGTGGCGGACGGGCTGATCGGTCCGGTGGACAATGACTGCGGACGCTACTGCCCTCAGTTCCACCAGACGGTGGAACTGCTGGGCCGGCGTTGGAACGGTGTCATCCTCCACGCGCTGATGACCCACGCTGAGCGCTTCGGTGAGATCCACGCCGCGATCCCTGGAATTTCCGACCGCCTGCTGACCGAGCGGCTGCGAGAGCTGGAACGCGAAGGACTCCTCTCGCGGATCTGCCCAGGCACCTCAAGTGCCCCGCGATACCTGCTGACGCCCAAGGGAAGGGCGCTGGGACCGGTCATCGACGCGATATCGGCCTGGGCGGCGGACTGGAACCCGGTTGCTGAGTGAAGGGCATCCCGGTGACCGCATATCGACGATGCGGGTCCGACGGCCCGCATTCATCGTGGCCACTGCCCTGCTGGGTTGCGCGTCGTGCCGGCGGCAAGAGTGACCACGGCTGCATCGTCGGGACGCCTCGCCGTGACATGTGGTAGAACGCCGGACGTCGCGAAACCAGGGCTCGACTGTCCCGTGGTGTCGGTGGGAATCCTCGTCCAGAATGAAGAAGGCGGCCCCTGCTCAAACGAGCGCATCAGACTGGCCGTCGGTGCTTGTGCTGTTCAGTGTGCCCCTCTTGGGTGCTGCGCTTCGAGTAGTGGGGATGGTCGAGGTCGACCGAACGGCCGACCGTGACGCCATCGGACAAAGTGGCTGCGCGGGGACTGCCGGTCTGGTCTTTCCTGAGGCCCTACGTACCGAGATGTGGACGGCGGGGGAGTGGCTTGAAGGATGCTCCATCGGTGACGACACGTCGGAGCGCTTGAACACATAACTGCAGGTCAACATGCAGTGGTTTTTGTCACTGCGGTCAACATCGGCAGTCACACCACAGCAGGCTCCTATGCACCTAAGGAACACTGGCAGATCGCAGCGATCACTTCGAGCAAACTTTTTGCGGCGTTGTAGTTCACGGCGACTGCGCACCCTCGAGGGCTGCTTCACGGAGGGCACACGGCCTGATGATCGTGCAGCTGACCCGCGAGCGTTGTCGCACGTCAGCGTGCAGTGGGTTTGTGAATCGCGGTCAATGGGAGGTACGCCGAGTGCTCGAACCCAAACGGTGGGGCACACCAAGATTGGTTGGACCGGCTCGGAGGAGCCATTCGACGTTGCAGTCTCCTTTTGCAACCTTGGCGGGGGAGAACATTGGAGACACAAAGCGGTTCCTATTCACCTATGTCGGGCAAGGGTTCGGAGCGATCAAGTCGAGGCGAGGAATCCCAATCGCCTCGTTTTGATCGCTGCGGCACCCCTTTGCGGGGCGGGTTGCCATGACGCGCGAGCCGGCTCGGTTGAGTGGCCCAACTTGGCCCGTCACCTGAGAGTGCAACAGACTCGCCGGAGCGATCAACCTCGTTAAGAATTTTGGTGGGGACGGACAGATCGCCGACTATTCGCGGCATACCAACCTGACAGGCGCGTCGAACGACACGCCCGAGGCTCCGGGTCGACCAGAAGCCCTCAGCGCCGCCGATCATCCTGGCTAGGCCGCACCTGCCTCAGACACCCTTGCGCACGGGCCTCAATATCATCGGGCCACCATTGCGGGGCGTCGGTCATCGACGCGCTTGGCCTTCGACATGGACCGCTCGAGTGTCTCCGGCTTCAGGACCTCGACTGCGAAGCTGATGTTCGTGTCGTTTTTCAACCGCGCCTGGACCGCCTCCGTGAGTTCGCGCTTGAAGGCATCGAGGTCGCTGGGTTCGAGAGTGGGGTCGTACTCGACGCGCACTGTTGCCCGGTCCATCGTGTCTGGACGGTCGAGGACGATCACGAACTCGACGCCTGTTCCGGGCACGGTGAGCAGGGAGCGCTGTACCTGGCTCGGGTAGACGTTCGCGCCGCGGATGATGAGCATGTCGTCGAGGCGTCCGTAGACACCGTTGGGCAGTCGGGGATAGGTCCGTCCGCACGGGCATGGTTCATAGGTCATGTGGGACTCGTCGCCGGACGCGAACCGGATCATCGGCTGGGACTCGCGGTGAAGATGCGTGTAGACCACGCCGCCGCTGGTTCCCTCCGGGGCACCGACGTGCGTGTCGGCCTTGTCCACGATCTCGGTCCACACCTGATCCTGCAGAACATGTACGCCGCGACCCTCCTGGCACTCGGCGTTGGTCGCGAAAGGCGTCATCTCAGAGGTCGTGGCAAGGTCCCGTACCGTCATGCCCCAGCCCTTTTCGAGCACCTCTCGGGTGCCCGGGATGGCGGCTCCTGGTTCGCCGATGAAAATGCCCAGGCGCAGCGGGGACGCTGCCGTGTCATAGCCCAGCGAGCGGGCACGCTCCAGCATGTGCAAGGCGTACGTCGGCGTACAGATCAACACCGTGGAGCCGACCCGGTACATCAGCTCGAGCTGACGCTCCGTTTCGCCGGCGCCGATCGGAAACGTGGTGGCCCCGATCCGCTCGCAGCCGAGCAGCGAGCCCCAACCGCCGATGAACATGCCGAACACGGTGGAGAGCTGCACCTTGTCGTCGGGGCGGATCCCCGCGGTGTAGAAGCCCTGCGCCATCACGTCGGCGACGTGCTCCCAGTCTCTGTGTGAGATGCCGTAGAGCGTGGGTGCGCCGGTGGTTCCGGACGAGCCGTGGATGCGGGCGATCTTCGACTCGAGTACGCCGAGATAGCTCCCGAACGGCGGGTTCGCGGCCTGGTCGGCGCGCAACATGGACTTGGTGATGACCGGGACCAGCCTGGTGAAATCCTCAAGAGTGTGGACCTGGTCGGGGTGGAATCCATGCGCGTCGTAGTGCTCGCGATAGAACGGCACTTCGTCGTACACCCGGTGCAGCTGGGCCTGCAGCAGGGCGAGCACCTCGTCCTCCCGTGCGGCCCGCGTACGGGTTTCCTTCGGCTCGTCCCAATAGGCGCGATGGGGGGTCATCTGAGACCACCTTTCTCCTCGAATATGGCCACAGCATGCGCCGGCTCGGCGTGAGGGGCTACCCCCGAAATGGGCCTCATTTCGGGGGTAGCGAGTGAGCCACCTCACCACGAACACTGCACCGCTATGTCCACAACCAAGAATGCCGAGCCATCCGCTCCGGCCCGTCCGGTGTCCATGCGTCGCATCGCCATGGCCAGCTGTGTCGGAACAACCATCGAGTTCTACGACTTCTTCATCTACGGCACAGCGGCCGCGCTGGTCTTCCCGACCGTGTTCTTCCCATCGCTCGGGGCAACCGCCGGCACGGTTGCGTCTTTCGCGACGTTCGCCGTCGCCTTCGTGGCCCGGCCGGTCGGGGCGGTTGTCTTCGGCCACTTCGGTGACCGGATCGGCCGTAAGCGCACGTTGGTGTCCACGCTGCTAACGATGGGTGTCGCCACAGCGCTGATCGGCGTCCTGCCGAGCTCGTCGACCATCGGGATCCTGGCACCGATCGCGCTCGTCATGCTCCGGCTCGCCCAGGGCTTCGCCGTCGGCGGGGAATGGGCCGGTGCGACGCTGCTGACCGCCGAATACGCCCCCGAAGGGCGGCGCGGTCGGTACGGCGTGTTCCCCCAGCTTGGCCCCAGCATTGCCTTCGGTCTGTCGAGCGGCACGTTCCTGATCACGGGTCTCCTGCTGGGCGACACCGATGGCGCGTTCCTCAGTTACGGCTGGCGGATTCCGTTCCTGTTGTCGATCCTCCTGGTGGGTCTGGGCCTGTGGGTGCGCCTCTCGATCGAGGAGACCCCGGCGTTCCGCGAGTCGCAGGCAAAACTGGACACCAGCCGCCACTCGCCGTTCCGCGAGGCCGTTCGCGCCCAGCCGCGGGAGATTCTCCTGGTAGCCGGCTCGCTTGCCATGTTGTTCGCCTTCTTCTACATGGGCACGGCCTACCTCACGGCGTACGGGACGAACCCCGACGGGGCCGCGCTGAGCCGGCCCACGGTACTCACCATCGGGCTCGGGGCGTCCGTGGTCTTCGGCCTCGCCACCGCCGCCTCGGGCATCCTCTCGGACCGCTTCGGGCGACGCCGCGTGATCGTGACGGCATGTGTGTTCGGTATCGCCTGGGGTCTGGCGCTCTTCCCGATCCTTGACACCGAATCGCCGCTGGCCTTTGCGCTCGGCGTCACGGTGTCGCTCGTGGTGTTCGCGGTCTCCTACGGACCGGCCGCCGCGTTCTTGCCCGAGCTGTTCGAGACCCGTTACCGCTACACCGCGGCGGGCTTCAGCTATGGGCTGGCCGCGGTCCTGGGCGGAGCGATCCCTCCGTTGCTGGCGCCCGGCCTGGCTGCGGAGTACGGCAGTCGCTCGATCGGAGTGATGCTCGCCGTGATCAGCGCGATGTCCCTGGTGTGCACGCTGATGCTGGTGGAGACGCGTGGTCGAGGTCTGCGTCAGGACTCGGCTGGCTGAGTCACCGGAATGACGTCAGCCCGGGACTTCGCAGTTCGTCTGCGGAGGCCCGGGTTCTTCCGTCCCCGTGGCTCTAGCGAGAGCGGCTGTGGGCGCGGAAGAGGGCGATGAGGGTGCCGTCGGCGCGGGTGACCGTGACGTCGAAGACTCCGTTGCGGCCGAAGCTGGCCTGCTCGTGGGCGGTTGCTCGCAACACGTCGCCGAGGTGCGCGGGTGCGACGAAGACGATGTCAGCCTTTGCGGCGACCGCCGGGCCATCGCTGTTGCAGGCGCAGGAGAACACGGTGTCGGCGAAGAGGAAGATCTGGCCGCCGTGGCAGGTTCCGTGCCCGTTGAGCATCGCCTCAGTCACCACCATCTCCCCGTCGGCCGCACGGTTCCCGAAGCTGGTGATCACGATGCCGTCGCGGCGCGCGGTCGCGTCGGCGGCGAACATCGTCGCTGCGCCGGGGGCAGGCGGAAGGGTCGAGGTGCTCATGGCAGGACTCCTGAGGATCGGGCCGCGGACACGGCGGCGTGACGGCTGCGGACACCGAACGCCCGGCGTAGTCCCCGGACCGCGGTGCGAACGGCGACGACGTCGAGCCCGAGGTCCTCGGCGATGTCGAGGTCGCTGCAACCTGCTGCGGCGAGCGCCAGGACCTCGCGCTCGCGTGAGGACAGCAGCGGCGGGCGTGCGGGTTCCAAGTCTCCGCGCATGACTGCCAGAAGCCTGACACAGGTGCGGCGGGCCTCGTCGTGGACCAGTGGGGCCGCCTCCCCGCTGAGGTCGGACAGCATCCCCTCGACCGTGGTGCACCACTGGACCCGGCCCGGACCCTGCGCAACCCGTGCGGAAACCGAGTCTGCCACCGGTGCGGACGCGGCCTGCTCGAGGCTGTAACCGAGTTGGTGACTCAGGGCGACCAGTTCATTGATGGCACGGTCGCCGATCGCGACGGGCGCACGGACCCCGCCATAGAGGACGGCCGATATGTCGCCGTGCACACGCACCGGTACGGCGACCATGCTGCGGAGCCCTTCGCGAGCCACCGCGGCGTCGTACTCGTGGGATATCGCGAGTGCGCTGGCGTAGTCGCGGACCGACACCGGGCGTCCGATGGTCACGGCCTTGCCGCCGAGCCCGACGTCAGGGGGAAGCGCGAGACCCTTCAGAGCCTCGCAGCGATTGCCGCGCAGGCGGCTGATGCGCAGCGCTCCCGACCGGACCCTGCCGGCGAACACAACCGGCAGGCCAGAAGTCGTCAGCGCCGCCGAGAGCGCCCGCTCAAGGGCGTCGCTCGCGTTCGAGCTCGTCTTCAGGACACTGGGCATTCCGCCACCTCGTTTCTGAGCGATAATCCGGCGCATAAAACGCGAGCGCTCGCTCGCATGTTATCCTTGCGAGGGACCGGCGGCAAGTGGGAAGACGAGGACTGCTCAATGAGGAGCCATGAACAGTTGACGGGCCGCGAGACCGAGGCCATCCGCGTCGCCTTCGCCGAGCTTCGCGCCCTCGCCGCCAGCGCCGATGGCATTGCCGAGCAGCAGGTGCTGCGCGACTGCTGCCGGCGCCTGATTGCCTCGCCTGCCGAGAGTGACCTGCTCTCCGAGCGGGAGGTCGACGTACTGGCGCACGTCGCAACCGGACTGCAGAACGGCGAGATTGCGGCGGCCCTGGGCGTCTCTGCAGAGACGGTCAAGAGCTACTTGCGCTCCGCCTTGGCCAAGCTCGGCGCGCACAGCCGCCTCCAATCGGTCGAGGTTGCGCGCCAGGCCGGCCTGCTTCCCTGAGCCTTCCCGAGCCTCAGACGGACAGTCGTGCCATCACCAGAGCGGTCTGTTCGTCGATGAGGTTGTCGACGGCGATGCGGTCTCGCAACGCCCATCCCTTCAGGGCGGGCAGGTGGCCGAGAAACACGATGTCCTGCGCGAGGACCTGCGTGTCGACGTCAGCGAAGGCGCCGCGTCGGATGCCTGCAGACAGAAGATCCGCGAAGACACCGACGATTCCGAGCTCCCGTTCCTGATAGCGGCGGTGCGCCTCCTCGGGGAGGTGGCGGTACTCGCGATACATCAGCAGGATCTGCTTGCGGTTGCGCACGCATTCACGCAGATAGGTGTCGATCATCAGGCGAAGCTTCGCGGGCAGCTCGTGACGATTGTCGGTGGCGATCTCAGCAAGAGTCTCGCGCAATCCGCCGTAGATCGTCTCGCAGGCCATCACGAGCAGGTCGGGCTTGGAGCGGATGTAGCGGTAGAGGCCACCGACGCTCATCTGGAGATCCTCGGCCAGCTCGTTGACCGAGACCCGGTCGAAACCGCGCTCCATGATGTGTCGGGTCGCCACCTCCTGCACCCGGGCCAATCGCTCCTCACGTGGGGGCTTCATCGGCAGGACACCCCGTCGCGTCGGGCGTCTGAGGGGCATGCGTACGGCGCTCGGGGGCAGGTCACGGGCCCGAGCATATAGCCGCCGGGCGCGTCGTGACCAGCGCCATCCATGGGCGGCCTTGACGACGCCGACCGTTCCCACGCATACTCGGAATGCGAGCGAGTGCTCGCACGCATATTGACCAAACGAAAGGCGGCACCGGTGGACACACCCATCAGGGTCCTGATCACGAAGATCGGACTGGACGGCCATGACCGCGGGAGTCGGATCATCGCCGCATACCTTCGTGACGCGGGGCATGAAGTCGTCTACACCCCGCCCTGGCAGACGATCAGCGGGGTCGTGCGCCTGGCGCTCCAGGAGGACGTCGAGGTGATCGGGGTCTCGTCCCTGGCCACCGACCATCTGATCGTGCCCGACCTGTTGCGCGAGCTCGCCGAAGCCGGGCTCGATGACGTTGCCGTCGTGGTCGGAGGCATCGTGCCCGACAGCGAGCACGCGATGCTGACCGACGCCGGAGTCGGCCGGATCTTCGGCCCGGGCTCCTCGCGTGACGAGATCGTCGATGCGGTCAACCAATTGGGTGCAGCCGTGCGGGATCGCCGCTCCAGAGCGGAGGTGCCGGCATGACCGCCGTGACCCCCAGCGCCGCCCGGGAACGCTGGGCCGCTGACTACGCCAAGCAGGCCGACCTGGACCGCGTCGTACGCAACCGCTCCGGCATCGTGGTGGAACCGCTCTACACGCCCGACGACTGGGCGGGCGAGCGCTATCAGGCCGACCTCGGCTTCCCCGGCCAGGAGCCGTTCACGCGCGGGATCTATCCGTCGATGTATCGCGGCCGGACGTGGACCCAGCGCCAGCTCATCGGGCTCGGCACGCCGGCCGACTACAACGCGCGGGTCCGCCAGATCCTCGACCTAGGGGCCAGCGCGATCAGCCTCCTGCCGTGCAACTCCGGCTTCCGTGGTCTCGATTGCGACGAGGTCCCGGCGCCGTTGCTGGGCACGTGCGGCACCGTCATCAACAACGTCGACCACATGGACAGGGCCTTGGACGGCGTCCCGCTCGGCTCGATCTCCACGGCGATGAACGACCCGACACCCTTCACCCTGCTGGCGTTCGTGCTTGCGACGGCCCACCGTCGCGGCGTTGCCTTCGACCAGATCACGGGGACGTCGAACCAGTCTGACTACATTTCGCACTTCGTTGCGAACCACATGTTCTACCGACTCTCCCAGCCGGGATCGCGCCGGGTCCTGGTCGACCACGTGGCCTACTGCCGTGAGCGAGTGCCCGGATGGAACCCCGTCTCGGTCGTCGGCCAACACATGCAGCAGGCCGGAGCGACCCCCGCCGAGACCATGGCGTTCACCCTGGCCACCGCCATCCAGTACGCCGAGGACTGCATGGCCCGTGGATTGCACCCCGACGCCATCCTGCCCCGCTTCACCTTCTTCTTCGACGTGTCGATCTCGTTCTTCGAAGAGGTCGCCAAGTTCCGGGCCGGCCGCCGAATCTGGGCCCGGATCACTCGTGACCGGCTGGGCGCGAAGGACCCGCGTTCGTGGCGGTTCAAGTTCCACGGCCAGACGTCGGGCGTTGACTTGACCGCCCAGCAGCCGTTGAACAACGTTGCCCGAGTGGCGACCCAGGCCATTGCCGGCATCTTCTCTGGACTGCAATCGATGCACACGGACGCCTACGACGAGGCGATCACCTGCCCCACCGAGGAGTCGGCGCGCATCGCCGTGGCTACGCAGAACATCCTGCGTGAAGAAGCACACTTGTGCGACGTCATCGACCCCCTCGGCGGCTCATATTACGTCGAACACCTCACGGACCAGATGGAGGAGGAGATCCTGCGCGTCATGGCGGTGATCGAGGAGGCCGGGGGGATGTACGCCGCCGTGGGCTCGGGTCTCGTGCAGGGCATGATCGGGCGCTCCGCACTCGCCGCACAGGAGCGGATCGATGCCGGCGTCGACCGGGTCATCGGGGTCAATTGCTACGAGTCGGAGGACGACAACGAGGAGCAGCCGCCGCCCTATCGGCCAGATCGGGAGTCGATGGAAGCCCACGTGGCGGCGTTCCGCGACTTCAAGCGGTCCCGCAGCGAGTCGGAGGTCCGTCGCGGCATCGACGGGCTGCGAGCTGCGGCCGAGGACGAGAGCAAGAACGTCTTCGCGAGTGTGGTGGATGCCGCGACCGCGGGCGTGACCCATGGTGAGATCGTGGCGACCCTGCGCGACGAACTCGGGTTCGGCAACCCGCTGATCGTGGCATGAGCACGCTGGCTGCCGCCGTCGCCGCTGGCCACGAGGGAAACCTGGCCAGGGCACTGACGGTGCTCGAGAAGGGTGGCGTCGACGCAATCGCACTGCGTCGTACCCTGCTCGAGCACACGGGCCGGGCGATGGTGGTCGGTGTGACCGGCCCGCCCGGTGCCGGCAAGTCCTCACTGATCGGAGCATTGATCGGTGCATTGCGCAACGAAGGCAAGCGGGTGGCAGTCCTGGCTGTCGACCCATCGAGCCCGCTCTCAGGTGGAGCGGTCCTCGGGGACCGGACCCGGATGGGCGAGCACACCCTCGACCCCGGGGTCTTCATCAGGTCGGTCAGTTCGCGGGGCCAGTCGGGAGGCCTGTCCCGGGCCGTTCCGGCCCTCATCGATGCGCTCGACGCGGCGGGCTGGGATGTCGTCCTGCTCGAGACCGTCGGCAGCGGCCAGTCCGACGTGGACATCGCGGAGTACGCCGATGTGGCGGTCCTCGTGTCCGTTCCCGGCCTCGGAGACGACGTACAGGCGATCAAGGCCGGCATGCTCGAGGTCGCTGACATCCTCGTCGTCAACAAGTCGGATCTGCCGGGTGCGGCACGGACGGCGCGTCAACTCGAGCAGATGCTGTCACTGCGATCGTCCGACAGCGTCCACCCACCCGTCATCCGCACCAGCGTGCCTGATGCCTCCGGCATCGATTCCCTGGTCAGCGAGTTGGGCCGGACGGCACGAGCTGGCGGCCGGTTGCGACGGTTGCGCAAGGAGATCGTCCGCGAAGCCGAATCGGCGTTCGCACTGCGTTTGAGCAAGGACCTCGTCGACCGTGCCTGCAGGTCCGTGCTCGACGAAGGCCGGGAGATCAGCGTGGTCGCGCTCGAACTCGCCGCTCGTTGAGGTCCGCGCGCCTGTTCAGCTGTCGAGGCGGAGCAGGCGCGCGGGTGCGTCATGCAGGACCGAGCGCAGGAACGGGTCGCCGAGCCGGTCGTCGGCAGCGGCCCAGCCGGCGATCGCGCTGAGCTGCTCGCAATACGCGTACGGCAACTGCGGGAAGTCCGAGCCGAGCACGATCCGGTCCGCGACATCGACCAACCGCGCCGACCAGTCGGTCGGCAGCGGCGCATGGGACTCCGTGAACGCCGTGCCGACCATGGTCGTGTCCAGATGGACCCGCTCGTAGGCGGTGGCCAGCTTCAGCGCTTGGTCATAGTCCGGCATTCCCGCGTGGGCAAGGACGACCGTGAGGTCCGGATGGTCGTGGAGCACCTCGCCGAACACGTCGAGGCCGGTGTGTGCGCCGCGCAGTGGGCCGTGGCCACAATGCGTAACTACAGGAAGCCCGCTCGCCGCGAGCATCTCCCAGACCGGCTGCAGCACGGGCTCGCGTGGGTCGAAGGCCCCCACCTGGACGTGCACCTTCACGGCACGCGCGCCGGCAGCGACGGCTTCCGACAGATAGTCGAGGACGTCGTGCTCGGGAAACACCGTCGCCGTCACGACCGCCTCCGGCGTGCCCGCCGCGAACTCCCGAACCCACTCGTTGAGCCATCGGGCCATCCCCGGCTTGTGGGGATAGACGAGGGGCGCGAACGCACGCACACCGATCCGCCTCAGGAAGTCCGCGCGTTCCGCTTGCTCCCACCGGTACCGAATCGGCCACCGCAGACCGTAGTTGGCCTCGGCGTCGTCGAAATAGGACCAGACCTTGCGCATGACCTGGTCCGGCAGGAAGTGGACGTGGAGATCCACCAGCCCGGGCAGGCCAAGCTTAGCAAGGAAGCGCGGGATGTCGTCGTCGTCGATCGGTGGCTGGGTCGCGGCCTGTGGGCGAGGAACGGATGAGTGACTGGTCACCGCTCCACTCTGGCAGCGCTGGCGCATACCGCCACCCCCGAATTAGTGCGAAGAGATGAAAACTGGGTTTCTGGCCAGCGGGCGACGCTATGCCAGCGCTCAGGACGAACTTGTAGCCTCCGTCTTTGAGGTTCGTAATGTGTGGGCGACAGGTGGCCCGATTCTTGGGATGCCCTGCTGGTGTTCTTGGTAGATCGCGGCGCTGGCTAACGCCACGGCGTCGCGAAAACCTACGCCACTCAGTGGGACGTCACCCGACCTACGGGTTGTGTGGGGGAGTCGGGCCTTCACGCAGCATCTCCGGCAGGTGCACGCGTAGCATCTCGTGGTCTGCCCAGGCGATCTGTCGGATCGTCAAGGGCACCGGCGATTCCTGCTCAACCCCACCTCGACTGACGCCCATTGAGTTCTGGCGAGTGAGTTAATGGTGCAACAGGTAAAGCGCGGGGTCGATGTGAGCGCCTCCGACTTGGTTGGCGACCTTTTCGACGAGGACCGAGCGACTGAACTCATTGCGGCATCCCGGATCACTGTTCGATTTCCCAGTCGCGCCGCGCGGCTTCGTTAGCCGCCGTGAGAGGGCGTGCACCTGTACCTGCCACGGAATCGGTGGCGCGATTCCGAAATCATTGAGCCGTGGGCTCCAACCGCCGTGGCTCCATGGCCCCATGTTTCCGAACTTCACGAGCTTGTGATCTGGCAGCGCATTCGCTTCAATACATCACCGCCAAGTGGAGTCCAGCAGAGTGGTGTACGACGAACCTGAGTGAGCGCGTGCCTCCAACGTAGGCGCGGCCACCGGGTAAATCCTTCGAGTGAACCTTCCAAAGCACTCTCGAATGGAGAACCACGATGACCGCCGCTGTGCCCAGTATCGACCCTGCCCGCTTCCTGAACGAGCGCCACGAGGCTGCAGCAAAGCTGTCGTCTCAACCCCCAGCCCTGAGAATCAGGCACAGGAAACCACGCCCGGTTAGCCGATGGTTCACGCACGTCCGCACATTGGCGGTGTTGCGTCAATGTCGATAGCGGTGAGCAGTTGCAGCCGGACCGTGGATTCAGCCACCTCCTCGCCCGAGTAGCGCACCTCGGTCCGCAACTCGCAGCGGTCTTCACCGCCATAGAGGGCATCAATCAGGTCGCGATAGCGCTCCTCGACGAAGCCGCGCCGAATTTTCCTCGTCCTGGTGAGTTCGTCGTCGTCAGCGTCCAACTCCTTGTGCAACAGGACGAAGCGATGGATCCGGGTCCGGTCGGGTACGTCGACGTTGACCCTGCGTACCTCGCTCAGGATCAGGCTGACAACTTCCGGCTTCTGGGTGAGGTCGGTGTAGGTCGTGTAACCCACGTGGTTTCGTTCCGCCCAGTGGCCCACGTTCGCGGCATCGATGCTGATCAGCGCGGAGACGAAGTCCCGCTCACGGCCGAAGATGACCACGTCACGGATGTACTGGCTGAACTTGAGTCGATTCTCGAGGAACTGGGGAGAGAACTGAGTTTCGTCAGCGAGGCACATCAGGTCCTTGACTCGATCGATCACGGTCAACTGGTTCGCAGGGTCGATGAAGCCCGCGTCACCAGTGCGCAACTGTCGCTGGGGCGTCAACGCAGCGGCCGTCGCCTCGGGGTCGCGGTAATAGCCGGCGAAGACGAAGTCGCCGCCAATGAAGATCTCGCCGCTGTCAGCGATCGTGACGTCGACGCCCGGCAGTGGCTCTCCCACCGTGTCCGAGCGCGCTCGTCCATCGCGGTGGACGACTGCGATGCCAGCGCACTCCGTCTGGCCGTAGACCTGCTTCAGGTTCACACCCAACGCTTGGAAGAAGTCGAACACCTCCGGCCCCATTGCCGCACCGCCGGTATAGGCCCTGCGCAGGCGCGTCAGGCCCATCGAGTTCTTCACCGATCGGAGCATCGTGTGCTCGGCAAGGAGTCGGGCCAGCCACAGCATCGGCGGCACCTGTTTGCCAGCGGTACGCCGCGCAAGTGCGCGGTGGGCGATCCGCATCGCCCAGTGTGCGGTGACCCGTTTGAGCCAGGGAGCCTCCTCGACACCGACTTGATAGGTGGACAGGTTGTTCTCCCAGACCCGGGGCGGGGCGAACATTGCCCGGGGTCCGATCTCACGCAGGTCGTTGCTGACTGTCTCAGGCTCCTCGGGGAAGTTCACCACCAGGGGCACCAGCAGAGCGGTCGCCATCGTCATCATTTGCTCTCCGATCCACCCCATGGGGAGAAAGGAGAGGAAGTCGTCACCCGGCTTCAAGGGGTCGACGTCGTTGAGGCCCGTGGCCATGCTCATCAGATTGCCGTAGGTGAGCATCGTTCCCTTGGGTGCACCGGTGGTCCCGGAGGTGTAGAAGATTCCGGCCACGTCCTTGCCGTCTGCACTGGCGACGGTCCGGGCGAACCGTTCGGCACCTTCGAGGCCCTGCAGGCGACCGCGTTCCTTGACCTCCTCCATGCTCACCAGTCGTGGGTCGTCGTAGCTGTGCAGCCCCTTGGAGTCGTAGTAGACGATGTGCTTAACCGATGGAACTCCATCACCCAGACCGAGGAGTTTGTCGACCTGCTCCTGATCCTGCAGGATCGCGATCTCGGGCTCTGCATGGTTGATGATGTGGCGGAACTCCTCACCCAAGGAGTCCTGATAGAGGCCAACGGACCATCCCTTCATGGCCTGTACGGCGAGGGCGGCGTAGGCCCATTCGGGGCGGTTGTCACCGACGATGGCGACTCGGTGTCCGGCCTCGAGGCCCAACTCGGTCAGCCCGAGTGCCAAGTCCCGGACGTGGTCCCGGTAGTCGGCCCAGCTGATCTGTTCCCAGAGCCCGAAGCGCTTCCACCGCAGCGCGGTTCGCCGGTCGTAACGTTCGGCGTTCTCGACCAGCAGCTGCGGCATCGTCTGGCAGGATCCGAGCGTTGAGTGGTCCGCGAGCACCGGATCGGCGGCCATGACCTTCATGTGAGTCCTCCTCTGTCAGGGTTGAGGGGGCGCTGGTGGTCGTCACCGGCGCCCCCACACGGCGCATCAAGAAATGTCAGTCCAGCGATTTCGGTGCTGTTGGCTCGGTCATCTTGACGAAGGCGCCGTCCTTGTACTCGAGGATCGAGGCGGAGTCACCGGGGAATGGTTGTTCGCGGCTCAAGGAGATCGGCGAATACAAGCCCTGAGTGTCCAGATCCTTGATCTGGTACCAAGCGTCCACCACCCCTTCAGGAGTGAGGTTGTCCGCCTCCGCTGCCTTCTTCAGTCCCTCGGCGTAGATGATCGCGTTGACGTAGCCGTAGATGAAGTAGGTCCCCACCTCGTGATCGGGCGCGTACTTCTTGGCCCGCTCGAGCATCTGCTTCACACCCGGTACGTCGTCGGTCGGAGCGGCCCAGCTGGTTGGCCCGATGAACCCCTCGAAGTCCTCCGAATCACCTAGTGCGATGGTGGATGGTTGCACGGACGCTGCCACCAAGGAGCCGATCTTGACGTCCCATCCGAGGTCAGCGATCTTGGACATGATCGCGGCCGGTTCCACCTGTACGCCCGAGGTGAGGACCCACTCGACGTTCTTTCGACGGAGTGAAGCGACCTGGGCGGTGAAGTCGGTCGACCCGCGCTCGTAGCCTTCGGTGACCAGTTCGATCCCGTAGTGTTCGGCGGCCTTCTCGGCGCCGGAGAGGCCGTCGCGACCGAAGTCGTCGTCCTGGTAGATGACGCCGATCTTCTCGGGGTGGTAGTTCTCCTCGATGTAGTCGATCGTGATCGCGGCCTCCCACGAGTAGGGGATGCCGTTGATCAGGACGTAGTCGTTCTGCGGCTCGTAGAACGCCTTGGCCTGGGAGATCATGATGTGCGGGCGTTTGTTGGCGATGATCTGGGGTGCCACTGAGACGCAACTCGGTGTGCCGAAGCACATGCCGCCGAAGATGTTGTCCTGCTTCACGAACCGCTGCCAGTTGGACAACGCGCGGGTCGGGTCGTAGCCGTGGTCGCGGCTGATCACCTCGACCTTGCGGCCGTCCACCCCACCGTTGTCATTGAGCCAGTCGAAGTAGACCTCGAAGCCTTTGGTGGCATCGATGCCCGTGCTGGCTGCCGGGCCGGACAGGTCCGCGTTCACTCCGAGGACGATCTTTTCATCGGTGACGCCGGGGACATCGCCGGATCCAGCGGCGCCACTGCAGGCACTGAGCGCCAAGATGGGCGCGGCCAGAGCGGCCACGATCTGCAAGAATTTGTTCTGCTTCATAGGTCTCGTCTTTCTCCAGTTCGTCCGATCACCCGAGCGGTCAGGCGTGCCACAGAGGGCTGTTCGTGGTCCTTGTCCCGGTCAGTCGGGAACCTGTCGATACGGCCAAGCTCGGAAGTAGTTCTTGGTGTCTCGCCACCTCCCCACGAATCCGTCCGGCTCGCGCACCAGAACGACGACGATGATGAATCCGAAGAGAGCGATCCTGAAGTCTTCGAAGTTTTCGTCGAGGAAGGTGAACCTGCCTTCGAGAGTTCCGCGGATGAGTTCGGGGAGGAAGGTCAGGAAGAGCGCACCTACGATCGATCCGAGCACGGAACCGAGGCCGCCGATGATGATCATCGCGATGAACTCGACACTGAGCAGGAGGTTGAAGTGGGCTGGGTTGATGAATCCGATCAGGCTGGCGTAGAAGCCACCGGCGAGCCCCGCAATGGCTGAGGACAGCGCGAACGCGAGGATCTTGTAATGCGTCAGATTGACACCCATGATCGCGGCGGCGATGTCCCGGTCCCGGATGGCAGCGAACGCCCGGCCGGTCCCCCTGCGGATCAGGTTCTTTACCCCCATGGCGATCAGCGCCAGCACGATCACCAGTAGGAAGTACCACTGCTCGCTGGTGGTGATGATCAGTGGACCGATTGACGGTATCGGCACCAGGAGCCCATTGTCCCGACCGAGCAGGTCGCTGCGGCGGATCACGAAATCGACGACGAAAGCGAAGCCCATCGTCACCAGGGCCAGGTACAGCCCCTTGAGTCGCAGAGCAGGGAGTGCGGCGACCGTGCCGAAGAGCGCGGCAGCGCCGGCGCCGGTCAGCACCGCGAGCAGAAACGGAAACGACCAGTGCACCGAGACCAGGGCCGTGGTGTAGGCGCCGATAGCCATGAAGGCGGCGTGACCCAGCGAAACCAGACCGGTGTTCCCGATCAACAGATTGAGTCCGATCGCCGCGATCGCCGCGATCAACGCCTGGTTGACCAGGTAGATCTGGAACGGCGAGACCACCAGCGGCACGGCGAGTACTGCGACGCCGAGCACGATCATCCAGAACCGTGAGAACTTGCTGTCGTAGAGAGCGGCATCCTTGAGGTAGGAAACCTTGTAGTAGGCAGTGCGCATGTCAGACCCTCTCGATGTCCTTGGAGCCGAATAGGCCGAAGGGGCGGACGAGCAGGACCACGATCAGGAGGATCCACGCCATCAACTCCCGGTAGGCTCCGCCCAGGTAGCCGCCGAACAGTGTCTCGGCGACGCCGAGGATCGCGCCGCCCACGACAGCGCCCCCGGTGGCGTCGAGTCCGCCGAGGACAGCAGCTGGGAATGCCCTCAGCGCCGTGTCGCCCACGTGGATGAACAGGAAGCCGAGCATTCCGAGGATGACCCCGGCGAGCGTGCCGACGACACCGGCCAGCCCCCAGGCGAGGGCGGAGATCCGGTTGACGTTGATGCCCATCATCTGCGCGACGTCCTGATTGCTCGCCGTGGCTCGCATCGCGATCCCCCATCGGGTGCGTTGGAAGAACACGAAGAACGCCAGGAACGTGAGCATGGTCATGGTGAGCGTCGCTATGTTCTCCGCCGACAGGGTGACGTCCACTCCGGGCAGGCGGACGGACTCACCGGAGAACGGGAACGTGATCCGCTGCTCGGAGTGACCGAAGGCCATGCCCGCTATCCCGCGCATGAGCCAGGCGAGCCCGATCGTGACGATGATGATCGAGAAGACGGGTTGCCCGAGCATCGGGCGTAGGACCAGCCGCTCGATGACGAACCCAAGGAAGAAGGACGCCACCAGGGTGACTCCGAGAGCGACGAAGAACGGCCAGCCGTGCGTGCTGCTCAGCGTGAAGGTGACGAATGCGCCGATCATCATCATGTCGCCCTGGGCGAAGTTCAGCACTCGGGTGGCCTTGTAGACCACAACGAATCCAAGTGCGATTAGGGCATAGACCGAGCCGATGGCCAGACCGGAGATCGTGAGCTGGAGAAAGAAGCTCATTCCGGGTCACCGCCTTTGCCCAGGTAGACGCGGAGGACTTCGGGGTGCTGGGCAATCTCCCGCGGTGGCCCTTCGGCCACCTTTCGTCCGAAATCGATGACCACCACTCGATCGGAGATGTCGACGACGACTCCCATGTGGTGCTCGATCAGCACCACGGTGGTGCCCAACTGCTCCTTGACGTCGAGGATGTAGCGGACCATGTCCTCGGTCTCTTCCTGGTTCATGCCACCGACCGGCTCGTCGAGCAGCAGCACCGCCGGCTCCATGGCCAGGGCCCTCGCGAGCTCAACACGCTTTTGCAGGCCGTACGAGAGCTGCCCAACCGGCATCTGTCGATATTTCTCGATCTCGACGAAGTCGATGATCTCCTCGGCCACGCGTCGGTGCTCCAGTTCCTTGCGCAGTTGGCGTGGAGCGAAGTAGAGCGCATCGGCCCACCATTTGGGCCGCAGCGCGTGGTGCCGGCCGAGCATCACGTTCTCCAGGACTGTCAGGTGGCTGAACAGCTCGATGTTCTGGAAGACCCGGCCAATGCCGCGGCCGGCGATCTGGTGCGGCTTGAGCCTGGTGAGGTCCTGGCCGTCGAGGTAGATCCCTCCCTGCTGTGGCCGGTAGAAGCCGGAGATGCAGTTGAGGAGCGAGCTCTTTCCTGCCCCGTTCGGACCGATGATCGAGAGCAGTTCGCCCGGCTTCACATCGAAGCTCACGCCGTCCAGGGCATGGACTCCGCCGAATCGCAGGGAGACGTCGCGAATTTCGAGTCCCTTCTGCTCTACGGCGCGGGTGCGATCTGTGAACTGTGTTGTCGTCATGACATCCACCGCTTCCGCCGGCGATAGTGTTTGATCGCGGCATAGTTCGTCGAGGACCCCTCGGAGGCCCCCAGGTAGAACTCCTTGATGTCCTGGTTCTCGGCGATTTCGCTCGATCTCCCATCCAGCACGATCCGGCCGTTTTCGAGCACGTAGCAGTAGTCGGACAGGTCGAGGGCGATCTGCGCGTTCTGCTCGACGAGCAGCACGGTGACCCGCTCCTGGCGGCTGACTTCGGTCACGATGCGGGTGATCTCGTCGACCATCACCGGAGCCAGGCCGAGAGAGGGTTCATCCAGGATCAGCAGGCGCGGGTCCAGCATCAGCCCCCGCCCGAGGGCGAGCATCTGCTGCTCACCACCGGAGAGGTAGCCCGCCTTGCCCTTCCACAGGGTGGTGAGCTTGGGGAAGTACTCCTGCACCATCTCCAGCCGTGACTCGACCTTGCGTCGGTCGGTTAGTGTGAACGCCGCGGCGCGGAGGTTCTCCTCGACGGTGAGGTCGCGAAAGACCTGCCGGCCCTCGGGAACATGGCAGATGCCACGTCGCACGATCTTGTCGGCTGCAAGATCGGTGATCGGGTCCCCGTCCAAGCAGATTGTTCCGTCGGTGACCTCGCCGTCCTGGGAGGTGAGCACGCTCGAGATCGCCCGAAGGATGGTCGTCTTGCCTGCACCGTTGGCCCCGAGCAGGGCGCACACGGTGCCTTCCTGCACCTCCATCGAGACGCCGCGGACGGCGAGCACGACCTGGTTGTAGGTGACCTCGAGGTTCTTCAGCTCCAGCAGGGGAGTGCGGACGGTGGCAGGAGCGGCGGTCGCGCCCACTTCGGTTTGGCTCATTTGGCGCTGCCCACCGAGGCGATGTTCCGACGGGCGTCGCCCCGGAGGTCGTCGACGGTTGGCCCCTCGTCGATGGCAGGGACCAGTTCGACGTCGTTGAACGACAAGAGGGTTCCTTCCTTCAGGCTGCGCTTGACTGCCGCGATGTCGACATCGGTGGTGGTCGCGGCGACCTTCAGTGCGATCTGGTCGACCCCGTTGCTCTCGCGCAGGGTGATCCGGTATTGCCGGGGATCCAGGCCCTCGAAGCCGGCGAGGATGAACGCCACCTGGGAGGGGTAGAGCTTCACGCCCTTGACCTTGGTCATGTTGTCCGTGCGTCCGAAGACTCCTCGAGGCAGCACGGTGGTCGCGCCGCACTCGCACTCGGTGGCCTCGACCACAGCCAGGTCCCCGGTGCGATAGCGCAGCAACGGCATCCCTTGCTTGTTGCGGTGAGTCACCACGAGTTCGCCCGCGGTGCCATGGGGCACCGGGTCCAGGGTCTCGGAGTCGATCACCTCGACGACGCAGAAGTCCTCACGCAGGTGCATCCCGGTCTCGGCCCGGCACTCGGCGGCAACGGGGAAGCACTCGGAGACACCGTACGTGTCGACGGCACTCAGCAGCTCGCCGTCAAAGGCGTCCTTGAGTGCCTCCCGTCGACCCTCGATCGCCGTGAAGGGCTCCCCGGTCAGCACCATGCGGCGGATACCTCGCAGCCCGGCCTCGCCGAGCCGCTGGGCGAAACTGGGGTTGCTCATCAGCACCGTGGGGTGGCCCCGGCGGGCCAGGTTGAGTTGTTGCTCGGTGGGCACCGCACCTGCTTGCAAAGAGCACGCCCCCAACTCGGCGAAGCCTTCGTCGAACAGTCGGGCGGCCACCAGAACGTGATAGGCGAGGGTGACCTGGACGACGTCGTCCGCCGTGATCCCGGCAGCCCGAGCGACTGCGGCCAGGGCACGAGCACTCGCGGCCAGGTCCGATGGCGTGTGGAACTCCGGGAGGAGCCCGAGGCGGGCGCTCGGGGTGAAGTTCATCCGCACCACGCCGGGCACCCGGAAGCCGCCCCAAGCGGTGTCGTTCTCGAAGCAGTCCTCGAAGTCGGCACGGCTGAGCAAGGGCAGCTCCTGGAACTGCTCCCATGTCTCGACATGCGTCAGGTCGATCCCCGCAGTGAGCGCCCTCTGGGCGTAGAACGGCAGGTTTGAAATCCTGCGGAGCTGCCCGCGGATTTCGGCGTCCAAACGGCCTTCGTGCTGACTCATGAGTCCTTCCCATTCCTCGTGCCGATCGACCAGTTATTCGCCCAACCGACTCATTGGTTGGGGATGTTACGTGCGTCACAAGATGGGTGTCAAGGGTCAACTTCGGGAGCTGTCGACGACCCCGACACGGAGTTGATGGGGTGCCCTTTTTGCAAAGTGGCATGACTGAAACCCCGCCGGTCGTGCAGACATTTTTCGACCGACAGGGTCCAGATTTGGACCGTTCAGCTCATGGCTTCGGCGAACTTCCCGTCGGTCGCCCAATCCCTGAGCACCGTCTTGCGGACCTTCCCCGAGACGTTCGTCGGGAGCTCGTCGATGAAGTGGATGCGCTTGGGCAACTTGAATCCGGCGATATGGGACCGGGTCTTGGCGATGATCTCCTCGGCACTGGTCGGCGAGTCTGCGGACGCCACCACGAAGGCCACCACGGCCTCGCCCCACTTCTCGTCAGGGACTCCGATGACCGAGACGCCTGTCAGTTCCGGGTTGGCTGCCATCAAGGCCATCTCGACCTCGAGGGAGTAGACGTTCATTCCGCCGCTCTTGATCATGTCCTTTTTGCGGTCCACGAAGTAGAGGCTGTTCCCGCGGAAGCAGGCGAGGTCCCCAGTGTGCAACCAGCCGCCGCGCAGCACCTGCTCGTTGACCTCGGGCCGCTTGTAGTAGCCCTTGAAGACGTTGGGTCCGCGGATGACGAGCTCGCCTGCCTCGCCCTCCGGAACAGGGTTGTCGAATTCGTCGACGATCAGCACGTCGTTGTACCAGACCGGGAAGCCCAGGGTGTTCTCGTTGGCGAGCATCTCGCCGGAGAACTCGGTGACACTGGCCAGCGGTGCGGCCTCGGTCAGGCCATAGCCGAACAGGAGGCGGTCCACCTGGAGCCGATGCATCGTCTGGATCGACAGGTCGCGGGTGTACTTCGCCGCGGCCGTGAGCACCAGTTGGAGCGAGGTGAGGTCGTAGTCGTCCATGCCCTCGAAGGCCAGCAGTTGCTGGAGTGGCGTGACCAGGATGGTCGCCGCAGTCACCCGGTGCTTCTGGATCAACTGGCAGGCCTCCTCGGCATCCCACTGGCGCATGATCACCAAGGGCAGCCCGCGGATCAGGAAAGCAGAGGTCTGCATGTGCAAGCCACTGACATGGTTCATCGGCATCCCGACCAGGAGCGCGTCGTACGGCCGGGGGGCGGCGTACGTCAGATAGCTGATCGCGTCCCAGCAGACGTTGCCGTGGGTCAACACCGCTCCCTTGGGGAGGCCGGTGGTGCCCGAGGTGTACATGATCAGAGCGTCGTCGCTGCTCCCCACCTCGGCGGTGGGCTCGGCAGTGGGTGCCTTCTGGGCCAGGTCCTCGTAGGAGAGTGCCCCTGGCAGCGTCGGCTCACCGTCGTACACGACGATCGTGATGTCGGGTAAGTCAGCCAGGGCCGGACGGACCACCTCCTGGAGTGACGCCTCGACGGCCAGCACCTTGGAGTCACCGTCGGTGACGATGAAGGAGATCTCCTTGGGGGCGAGCCTCCAGTTGACAGTGCCGAAGACTGCGCCGATCTTGGCGGAGGCGTGGCACAGCTCGAGGTACTCGATCGAGTTCTTGCCGAGAATGGCGATGTGGTCGCCGAAGTCGATGCCCAGTTCAGTGAGCGCGTTGGCGGCCCGGTTCACCCGCTCGTTGTATTGGGAATAGGTGTAGGTCTTGCCTTCGTAGATGATGGCAGTCCGGTTTGGATACTGCTTGGCCGATCGCCGTACGACGTGGCCCATGGTGAGATTGTCGGTCATGATTGAGACGTCCTCTCAGTGAAGTTTCATGGGGCTGCGGATCAGGGTTGCGCCGGACCGGCCCACGCAGGAGCCGCACTGGTCTCGACGAAATGGGTGTCGTAGTCGCCCAGCACGAACTGCTGGGAGTCGAGCAGATGTTGCAGGAACCCGAGATTGGTCTTGACTCCCTCGATCTGAAACTCGCCGGCGGCAACTCGGGCTCGGGCGATGGCCTGGTCGCGGTCCGCCCCCCAGGTGCACAGCTTGGCGAGGAGAGAGTCATAGTGCGGGCTGACGGAGTTGCCGGCCCGATATCCGGAGTCGACGCGGACCCCCTCCCCTCGGGGCTCGATCCACCCGGTGATCTGTCCGGGGCTCGGCAGGAATGAGACCGGGTCTTCGGCGCAGATCCGCAACTCGATGGCATGGCCGGCGTGGGCGGGCGCGGAGTCGCAGGTCGGGGACTGGCCACCGGCGATGAGGAACTGCTGCTCGACCAGGTCGACTCCGGTGGTCAGTTCGGTGATCGCGTGCTCGACCTGCAACCGGGTGTTCATCTCCAGGAAGACGTAGTCCTGCTTGACCGGATCGACCAAGCACTCCACCGTACCTGCGTTGCGGTAGCCGATCGCGCTGCCGGCCCGTCGCGCTCCCTCGAGCATGCGTTGCCGCAGATCGGGCGAGACTCCCGGTGACGGGGTCTCCTCGAGGATCTTCTGGTGCCGACGCTGCAGGGAGCAATCGCGTTCGCCGAGAGTGATCACCTCGCCCTCGTTGGTCACCAGGATCTGGATCTCTACGTGGCGGGCGTTGGCGATGAACCGCTCGAGAAGGATGTCGGGGGAGCCGAAGAAGCGCTCGGCCCTGCTCAGCGCCGTCGCGAAGCAGTCCTCGAGCTCGCTCGCGTCGTGCGCGACACCCATGCCTATGCCGCCTCCGCCCGCGGACGCCTTGACCATCAAGGGGAAGCCGATCCGGTCCGCGTGGGCAACCGCGTCGGCCAAGGAGGTGGCCGGTGTCCCGGAGCCGGGCGCTACCGGGACACCGGCCGCGGCCATGATGTTGCGGGCGTTGACCTTGTCGCCCAGGGCTTCGATGGCTGAGGCATCAGGTCCGACCCAGGTCAGGCCGGCCTGCGCCACTGCGGCGGCGAAGGTGGGGTTCTCTGCCAGGAAGCCGTAACCGGGATGGATCGCCTGGGCGCCCGTCCGCTGTGCGGCCTCGAGGACCTTTTCCATGTCCAGATAGCTCTGGCGTGCCGGTGCGGGTCCGATCAGCACGGCTTCGTCGGCCTCGGCCACGAACGGCATTTCCTGATCGGCGTCGCTGTGGACGGCGATGGTCCGGAGGCCCATCTTCTTGGCGGTTCGGATCACCCGGCTGGCGATTTCGCCTCGATTGGCGATCAACACGGACTCGAACATCACTCGACGCCTTCCGACAACCGGGGGCGAAGGCCCGCCTCGACGATGTCGAGGGCCAGGCCCTGGGGGTCGCGTCGGCGTCCCAGGAGGTCTTCCAGTGTTTGGGGCGGAAGGCCAGTCCCGCTGACACCGAGCAGGCGACGACGGGCGTGCTCGCCTACGAAGGCGGCCACCTCGCGTGTCAGGTTCTCCTGACGACGCTCGTCGAGCCGACCGGATTCGATCTGGCGTTCGCGGAATGCCTCGATGCCCTGCAACAGCTCGGGCACGCCGTCTCCCCGGTGTGCCGATGTCTGTATGACGTCCGCGTTCGCGCCCTTGCCCGATTGCTCGCGGAGCACCCGGCGAAGTTCCCGGGCCAGGCGTTCGGCCCCCTCCCGGTCCGCCTTGTTGACGACGAACTGGTCGGCAATCTCCATCAGCCCGGCCTTCATGGTTTGCACCACGTCACCCATGCCCGGCACCTCGACCACGACGGTGCAGTCGACCGCGCCCACAACGTCCACCTCCGACTGCCCCACGCCGACCGTCTCGACCAGGATCCGGTCGAAGCCGGCCGCGTCGAGGAGACGTATCGCGCTCGGTGTGGCCAGCGCGAGCCCGCCGACGTGTCCGCGGTTGGCCATCGAGCGGACGAAGACGCCCTGGTCGGCGGCGAAGGACCGCATGCGCACCCGGTCACCCAGCAACGCGCCGCGGGTGAAGGGGCTCGACGGGTCGACCGCCAGGACGCCGACACTCAGGCCTTCGGCGCGGTAGTGCGCTACGAGCTGGTCCACCAGTGTGGACTTTCCGGCTCCTGGCGGGCCGGTGATCCCGATCGTGAAGGCCTTGCCCGTGTGCGGGAAGAGGGGGGTGTGCAACTCACTGGCACCTTGACCGTTCTCCACTAGGGTGATCGCCTGGGCGATGGCGCGGTGATTCCGCTCCAGCACTTCGCCGGCCAACCGGGAGGTTGGTCGTTCTGTCTGCATGGTCATCTCGGTCCCTCCATTCATCCCACGGCCGCGAACAGGTCCCCGTCGCGGCGCAGTGTTCCGTCCTCGATGCCCTCGAGGAGGTGGGTTCCCAGCACACTCGCGGCCCACGGGATGACCCCGTAGACCCTCTGGTTGTAGATCTCCAGTTCCAGGTCGGCGAAGGAGCGCGGTCGTGCCGTCAGCTCCCGACGGATCAGGCTGGTCCTGTTCCGGATCCGGTCCGAGGTGATGGTTGTTGCCTCAGCCACCGAGTCCGCTCCGAAGAGTGCGTCCCCGTGGCCTCGTACGGCGATGTCGACCGGCAGGTCGGCAATCCGCGCTAGCCCTGCCAGATAGCCCGCGGTCCCGCCGCCGCCGGGGGCGTACCACGGAATCGCGGTGCCTTTGGCGGCGAGGACGTCGGAGCAGGCGAGGATCCCCAGTTCGGGCTCGAAGTAGGAGTACATGCCGTCCTCGTGCCCCGGTGTCGGGATCGCCTCCCACCGGGTTCGGCCGAGGTGGATCACGTCACCTGGCTCGACCACGGTGGTGGCCACCGGTGCTGCGGAGGTCCCGCAGTCGGTCTCGAAGTGCTCGACGATCTCCAGGTCCGCCCGCTCGGGAGCGAGATCCCGCAAGACTGTCGGGAAGATCAGTTCGGCCGTTGCGTGCGCATTGGCGACCAGCACACCCAGGCGGGATGGGCCGAGGACGCGTACCCGTTCCTCGAACAGCCCGATCCCACCGGCGTGGTCGAGGTGCGGATGGGTCACCAACACCGTGTGGACGGCGCGGATGTCGAGGCCCAGGCTGCTCAGTGCCTCGGCGACCCCGTCGCGTCCCTCCTCGGTGCCGAAGCCGCAATCGATGAGCGCGACTCCGACATCGTCCTGGATGACCACGATGTTTCCCGGAGCCGGCCAGAACGTGCTCCGGGCCTGCAGGACGTGCACATGGTCGTGCAGCCGGGTCACCACAAAGCCCAGGTCAGTGGGGGCTGCACGGAATCGTCCCGCCGTCGGCTCGGGCATCCCGCACACGTCACTTCTCCCGAGCAGCAGGGCGGTCAGCACCGAGGAATTCGTACCAGCCACCGCGGCTGGAGTGCTTGAATGTGGAGTCACCCAGGAAGCCCGCGGAGAACACCTGGTGAGCCAGCGGCGGCACCGCGTAGCGGTCCCCGCACTTGTCGTGCAGGTACTCCTGCGCGTGGTACCACGCATCGAAACTCGCCGTGTCGTCGAGCAATTCGAAGACACCCATCGGCCAGCCAAGCCCAGTTTTGACCATCTCGTCGATTTCGGCCGGTCCGGCGATGCCGAGCTCGACCGAGCGGATCGCTTCGGCGATGAAGCTGTTGACGAACCTGGTCATGAAGAAGCCGGGGGCGTCCTTCACCTGCACCGGACGCTTACGGATGGTCGACAAGTAGTCGATCACAGCACCGGTCACTTCGGGAGCAGTCAAGGCACTCGGAGCGACCTCGACCAACGGCATCACGTTCGACGGATAGAACCAGTGCGTGCCCACCAATCTCGACGGATCGGGCAACGCCGAACTCAACTCGGCGATCATGATGCTGGAGGTGTTGGTGGCAACGATCGCGGTCGGCGGAGCGGCCTCAGCGGCCGACGCCAGCGCCTCGAGCTTGAGTTCCGGCACTTCGGGAATCGACTCGAATACTAGATCGGCGGAGCCGAGCCCGTCCGCATAGTCCGTTGTGCCCTCGAGCCGCGACATCGCTTCGCGGAGACCCTCCTCTGTAAGGCGACCGCGATCGACCGCCTTCCGGAGGCCGTAGGGCCCGTTCTCGACGGCGTCCAGGCCCTTCTCAACCGTGGCCTCACGACGGGAGACGATGGTCACCCGGGCGTCGCTCCCGGTCAGGCAGGCCAGTGCGATGCCGTGGCCCATCAAGCCGGCACCGCCGAGGATCGAGATGTTCTTCATCGTGATCGCCTCAGTTCCGGGTTCCGGTGGCCACCCGCGCGTTTTCGCGGATATAGGATTTGATCTCGTCAGGGTCGCTGCCGGGTCCGAAGATCCGACCGACGCCTTCGGCCCGTAGTTTCTTGACATCGGACGACGAGATGATGCCGCCGCCCATGAGCAGCACGTCCTGTTGACCGCTCTCCTTGAGAGCCTGCGCGATCTCGATGAAGACGTGCATGTGGCCACCAGCGGAACTCGAGATGCCGATCACATCCACGTCCTCCTGGGTGGCGGCGCTGAGCACGTCCTCGGGGAGGAGGAAGTTCATGAAGACCACCTCGAACCCGCCGTCGCGCAGCACGCGCGCTAAGTAGCGGACGCCGCGGTCATGACTGTCGTGGGTGGGCTTGGCGAGCAGCACCCGGATGGGTTGTTCCATCGTGACTCCTTTTGGATGTGATTGGTGAGCGGGGAAGCGATCGGTCAGAACTCATGGGGTGCGGCCCAGCCGAGGTGCTCCTTGAGCACCGCCATCATTTCGCCGGTGCTTGCCTCGGCGCGGGCTGCTTCGATGGATGCCTCCATCAGCCGGTCGCTGCCCAGATCGGCGACCTCGGCCTTGGCGAACTCGGCGGCCGCGACGTGCAGGCCTGCGATCGCCTTCTCGTAGCGGTCGTTGTCGCGAGTGGCCCGCAATTCTTGGATCCGCTCGACGGCCAGTTGTTCCAGGGACGGGTCGACGGCGAAGACCTCGTGCTCCTGGTTCTCCTCGACCTTGTAGCAGTTGAGGCCGACGATGCGCCGCTCGCCGCTGTTGACCTGCTCGCGCCACTGCTCGGACGTGGCCTCGACCTCGGATCTGATCCAGCCGGACTGCTGCGCCGCGACGAATCCGCCCTGCTTCTCGACCTCGTCGGCGATCTCCATCGCTTTGCGGGCCAATTGATCGGTGAGCGCCTCGACGTAGTAGGAGCCGGCGAGCGGGTCGGAGACAGCTGTGACGTTGGTCTCCTCCTGGACGACCTGCTGCACTCGCAGGGCGAGGGTGTGCGCCTCGACCGAGGGGATGCCCAGGGCCTCGTCGTACGCGGAGACCTCCATGGCCTGGGTACCCGCTATCACCGCGCCCAAGGCGTGGATCGACGTGCGGATCAGGTTCACCAGCGGCTGTTGCGCGGTGAGCACGGCACCGGAGGTGTGCGAGTGGATCCGCACATGCATTGAGCGCGGGTCACGGGCACCGAACTCGTCGTGCATCGTGGTGGCCCACATGCGCCGCATGGCGCGGACCTTCGAGATCTCCTCGAAGAAGTCGTTGGCCTGGGAGAACTGGAAGCCGAAGCGGGGCAGGAAGTCGTCGGCCTTCATGCCGGCGGCGATGCACGCGCGGGCGATCTCGCGCCCGACGGCGATCATCAGCCCGGTCTCTTGGGCTGCGTTGCCTCCTGCCTCCTCGATGCCGTAGCCGAAGAAGTTCGTGGTGTTCCATTTCGGCATGTGCTTGGAGCAGTAGGAGATCAACTCGGTGGCCAGCTTCAATCCCTGGTCGGCCGGGAATGCGCTCATGCCGACGTACGCCGACTGGTGGTACCAGTTCATAGAGTTGCCGCGGAGCTCGTCAGGGCGGACGCCCATCTTCTCCCCGTAGGCGATGTACTGCGCGATTGCCGGAATGGTCTGGTAGTAGGTGATGTGGACGACGTTGATCTTGCGCAGGTCCATACCGTCGAACAGGCGCTCCATGTCGCGGACGTTGTAGATGCCCATGCCTACCTGGCCGATGCGTCCGCGAGCTGCGGGGTGGTCCGGGTCGAGACCCTCGTGCGAGACCAGGTCGTAGACCAGGTTGTAGAACCGTTGGCCGAAGTAGCCGATCATGCCCTGCGACTCGAGATAGTCCATCCGCTCACGGGTCTGCTCCGCGAGGCCGTAGCCGATCACTGGCTGGTTGGCCCACGCCATCAGCTGGTGTTGGGCGGCCAGGTTGCCGCGGGTGAACGGGAACCCACCGGGGCGACCGATCTGCTCCTCGACGTCGATGCCGTCGAGGTCATGGGGGAAGTAGGCGCTCTTGAGCGGCAGCCCGGACTGTGACCGGGGGCTGGTCGCCTGCTTCGGGGCGGCGTCGCCGAAGCGTCCCACCATCTTGGCGTACTCGGTTGACCACTCATCTTCCATGCGCTGGGACTTGTCCCTGTCTTCTGCTGACGACATGTGAATCTCTCCTTGGGCGGTTCAGCGTGCGGCGGTGAGGAATGCGGCAATGCGTTCCTCGTGTTCGGGCGTCGACATCAGGCGGGCCTGGGCCTGGGCGGCACGGTCCATCGATGTCTCGAGGTCGTGCTGGTCGGCTCCACGCAGGGCGAGGAGGGACTCGGCCAAGACCGGGGCAGGGACGTTCTCGACGAGCTCGAGCACCACGTCGCAGGCCGTGTCCATGAGCTCCTCGTCGGGACCGACCACGCGGTCGACCAAGCCCAGCTCAAGGGCCTCGCCGGCGGGCAACTTGTGACCGCCCAAGAGGAATCGCAAGGCCTGGTGGCGGCCAATGCGGCGGGCCAGAAACCAGCTTCCCCCGAGGTCGGGAACCAGGCAGACCGTGGCGAACGCGGCGGTGAGCGAGGCCGTCGGGACGGCGACCCTGATGTCGCAGGCCAGCGCGAGGTCGACCCCTGCGCCCGCGGCGCTGCCGTTCAACGCGGCAACCACTGGGATCGGACACGCCTGCAGGGTCTTGACCAGTTCTTGGGACCCGCGGTACTTCGCGACCCGGCTGGCGTGGTCGAGCTGACCCCACTCGGCGAGAGTGCTCACGTCGCCCCCGGCGCAGAAGAGGCGCCCGGTGCCGGTCACCACGATGCCGCGGACCTCGGGATTCGACCCGGCCTGCTGGACCGCGGCGCTCAGGTCCGCAGTCACCTCGCCGTCCAAGGTGTTGCCGCGGGAGGGGCGGTTCAGTCGCAGTACTGCGATCGCGCCACGTCGTTCGATTTCCACGCTGGAATTCACCGGTGCAACTCCTGTCTACCGACTCGTTGGTAAGAAAACCTACCGCTCGGATGGTTGTCGGTCAAGCCCCTTCGCGACCCGGATCTACAGCGCCGGAAATGCCGAAGCGCCGGGCCGACGAGATGTCGACCCGGCACTTCGGGGAAGGGTGGAGCTCAAGCGTTCAGTCGGTGGGAACCTCCATCACGACGAGCACGTCGCCCTCGGCGATGACCGAGTCCGCGGACGTGTTCACGGCGGTGACGGTGCCCGCCTTGGGGGCGATCACGGGGATCTCCATCTTCATGGACTCGAGGACGATCAGCTGATCGCCCTTGTTCACCTCGTCGCCAACAGAGACGAGGATCTTGTACACGTTTCCGGCCAACTCGGCCCGGACCTCCTGTTGTTTGCTCATGGTGATTCTCCAGTCCTGATGCCGATCACGCCTTGGTCCAGGCGTTCTCTGGCGAAAGTGAGTTCTGATTCGAGTGAGTCAGCGCGTTCGCGGAGTTCACGCACGAGTGTGAAGCTCTCCGATAGTGCCGATTCGACCGAGTCGGCGCGCGGCCAGGCCGGCCGTGCAGGTGCGTCGCTGGCCAGCCAGCCGTGCTCCAGCAACTGGACGAACTCGCCGATGATCTCTCTCTGGTCGTGCCGATCGGCGTCGTACCACGTGTACATCCAGTTGGTCATGCCCAGGAGGCCGAGCACCATGAACCGAGCCGATCCGGCACGCAGCAGGCCCTTTTGTTGGCCTTCCTCGACCACCTTGGTGAAGGCGTTCTCGTAGCTGTGCTTCATCTGTTTGATCGTTTCTTGCATGTCCTCGGGCAACTCCCACTCCTCCTGGAAGACCACGGAGAGCAGGCTGCGCTCGAGAGTGACGAACTCGATGTGTGAAGACACCATCCGTCGAAGCCGTTCGTCTGGTGGAAGATCCAGTTCGGAGATGGGGACGACCTTCTCCGCGATCCTGCCCAGGATTTGGTCGTAGATGGCGCGGAGCAGGGTGTTCTTGGTGTCGATGTAGTAGTACAGCGAGGCCTTCTTCACGTTCAAGGCGTCCGCGAGGTCGTCGAGGGTGGTTGCGCGGTACCCGCGCTCGGCAAAAAGTTCGCCGGCGACCGCGACCAGACGTTCCATGGTGACCCGCTGTTGGCCGTTGGTTGCACGTTCCATGACACCTGCACCTTTCAGTTCGTGATCACCCGCCGACTGATTCGAGAATGACCGCGGTCCCCAGGCCGCTGCCGGCGGGAACCGTCGCTGCGCCGCGGCGAAGGCCGCGTTGCCGGAGCGCGTGGGCAAGATGGATGACGATCCGGAGTCCCGACATGCCCACTGGGTGACCGAGCCCAATGCTACCGCCATCGAGATTCACCCGGTCGGTAGGCCAACCGCCGAGTCGTTCACAGGCGACGCCTTGGACGCCGAAGCCCTCGTTGCACTCGATCAGGTCGAGGTCGTCCAGACCGAGCTTGGCCCGCTCCAGCATGGTGTTCATCGCTACGACTGCCGAATAGCCCATCAGCTGCGGGTCGCATCCGACCAGGGAGCTGTGGGAAACGTCGAACTCGGCCAGCGGTTCGACCCCCAAGTCCTCGAGCGCCTCAGCTGAACAGATCAGTGCCGCGGCCGCACCGTCGTTGATGCCCGACGCGTTGCCCGCGGTGATCACCCCACCGGGCCTGATGGGATCCATGTTCGCGAGTGTCTCGAAAGAGGCGTCGGCCCGGATGTGCTCGTCCTCGCTGACCTGTCGGACGCCCGCTCGGGTCGCGACGTCCACCGGAATGATCTCTCCGGCGAGACGGCCCGCTGCCTGGGCGGCTGCGGCCTTGTGGTGCGACTCGACCGCATAGGCGTCCATGTCCTCGCGGGTGATGTTGTCGATCTTCGCGTGGTTCTCGGCAACGTCGATCATGTACCACGCCTCACCCCATTGGTGGGAACCGGCGAGCGTGCACTCCTTGAGCGCGTCGGTGAACTGTCCGTGCTTGAGGCGCAGACCCCAGCGGGCACCCTCGACGGTGAAGCCTGCACTGCTCATGGACTCGAACCCGAGTGCCAAGGCCACCTGTGAGTCACCGAGGGCAACGGCCTGTGCGGCCTTGATGAACGCCGCCATGCCCGAGGCGCACTGCATGGTGAGTGTGAATGCCGCTGTGGCATCGGGCAGCCCGATGCGTTTGCTGACGACCCTCGCGGCATTGGACTCGGTCATGTTGTGTAGGACGGTGCCGCCGACTACGTGGTCGATCGCTTCGGCCGGGACACCGCTGCGGTTGATGAGCCCTTGCGCAGCGGCGGTCGCCAGATCAGTCGCCTTCAGGTCGCGGAAGCTTCCGCCGAACTTGGTGATCGGGGTTCTGGCGCCATCGATCAGGTAGACCTTGGTCATGATTTCTCCTTGCGTGGGTGAGGTGGGTTGGAGCGACTTGTCGTGAACGGAGGTGGAGTTGTCAGTGGAGTCCGAGGCCCAGGCCCTGCAGGGCCGCGGTCAATGCGGCCCGGGTCTGTTCGGGCTGGATAACGTCGTCGACGATGCCCGCGTCCACGGCCCGGAAGGGGTGGGTGACCTCGGCGCGGTATTGCGCGGCCAGGGCGGTGCGCACGGCGCGAGGGTCGTCGGCTGCTGCCAGCTCGCGACGGTTCAAGATGCCTACGGCTCCCTCCGGGCCCATCACGGCGATCTCCGACTGCGGCCATGCCCAGGTGAAGTCCGCCCCGAGGGAGCGTGAGCCCATCGCAATGTAGGCGCCGCCGTACGCCTTGCGCATGATGACGGTCAGGCGAGGGGCGTCGGCGTCCGCGTAAGCGTCGAGCATGTCGGCACCGTGCGTGATCACTGCTCTGCGCTCCTCGACCGCTCCGGGGATGAAGCCCGGGACGTCGACCCAGGTGGTGATGGGCACACCGAACCGGCCGCAGAAGCGAACGAACCGGGCCACCTTCTGGGCGGCCTTCGCGTCCAGAATTCCGCCGCGTCGCCGCGGCTGGGAGGCGACGATCCCGATCGGGACGCCATTGAGTCGTGCGAATCCGGTGACCACGCTGGGCGAGAACTTGGCGGAGAGTTCGAAGGTCGTCCCTCCATCGACGATGCACGACAGGACGTGGCGTACGTCGAAGGCAACGTGGCTCGCCGCCGGAATCAGGTCGGCCAGCTCCTGGACACTCCGCTCGGGCTCGCGGGGTGCCTGGAGGGGAAGCTCGCCGCCACGCTGCTGCGGGAGGAAGGAGAGGAGGCCGATGACGGAGCGCAGCGCCTCCCGCTCGTCGGCCACCTCGAGGTGTGCGACTCCGCTATCGCGGGTGTGCAGGCCGGCTCCGCCGAGGTCTTCCGGGTCGACGTCCTCGCCGGTGGCTGCCTTGACCACCTCGGGTCCGGTCAGGAACAGACGGCCCTGGCCGCTGACCATGATCGTCCAGTCGGTAAGGGCCGGCGAATAGGCTGCGGCTCCAGCGCAAGGGCCCATGATCACCGAGATCTGCGGAACCCGCTTCTTGGCACGGACGTTCTGGGCGAAGATCCGGCCGCACCCGTCGAGGGCCTCGATGCCTTCGTGGATCCTGGCGCCGCCCGAGTCGTTGATGTAGATGATCGGCATGCCGTTGTCGATCGCGAAGCGCTGGAGGCGCACGACCTTGTCGGCAAAGACGGAGCCGATCGAACCCCCGGCGACCGCGAAGTCATGGCTCGCAATTGCGGTCGGGCGCCCGTGGATGAGCCCCCACCCGATGGCCACGCCGTCGGATGGCAGGGGAGTGGTCGCGCCCCGGGCCTCACTGCGATATCCGTTGCGCATCGCCATGATCTCGTTAAAGGCGCCGCTATCGCACAGGGCCACCGCCCGGTTCCGGGCAGAGAGGTCGCGCGGCTCCTTGATCGGCAGGGCGGCCAGCCGGTCGCGACGCTCCTGCATTGGTCCTTCGAGAAGTGTTCCCGCGAGGACGTCGGTCTCAATGTTGATGGTCATCATGCTCCAATCTTCCCGTTGGTAGTTCAACCTAACAGACGGTTGGCAGCCTGGACAAGGACTCTTTAGCGTCGGTCTCGTCCCGGCAGGGAGCTGCGCGGACGTGGCGGAGCGCTCGACAGACTCCGAGCGGGAGGCGATGGACAAGACCGCCTGCGTCAACGCACGCGTGGGTTGGATGCTCGTGGTTGCGGCTGAAGTGCCCTGGCTCGAGACGATGGCTTGACCGGGACGGCAGTCAGTAGGCGTAGTGGGAATCGCCGGAGCAGTACTTCCGGGCTGTAATGCGAATGACTGGCTGGACGGTGCGCGCTCTAAAGGCCATGCTCGGCCAAGTTGTCCAATCGCGTGACGGGTTGGACCTTCCCGATCACGGAGCCCCGTTCGTGTTCGTATTGGGGGTCGTGAAGGCAGAGCGGCTCGGCGTTGCTGATTCGGTGTTGTGGGATTCTTGAGGTCCGGCCTTCAGTCAGGGGTGCGGTGGAAGGGTTCGATCTTGCCGTTGGTTTGCGGCGGTAGGGACGGATCCTCTTCGCGTGATGCCGAGTTCGGCGCAGGTGTCGCGCCAAAGCTGGGATGCCGAGCAGTGGCCGTTGACACTGAGCACCCGCTTCACGATGACGCCGCGTTCGGCGAACCAGCCAATGGCCTTGCGGTTGAGCACCGCGGCGGTCTCCATGCTCTCGTCGGCGTGGATCTAGGCGTAGGCGATGCGGGAGTGGTCATCATTGACCGGTCTGTAAGCAGACTGTGCCGAGCATCCACAAAGACCATCACGTTGCCGGCGCAGACGATCAAGTCGAAGGTGCCGAGATCGGGGGCGAGGCCGACCATGTCGAGCACTTCAAGCCGAACATCCGGGTGCTGCTCGTGTCCGGCCTCGATGAGCATCGGGTCGGCAGGCGCCCGGGCTCCAGGGGTCTGCCACTCAAATGCCTTGCCTACTTCCACATACCTCGAGGTGGCTCTTTACGACCTCCCGGTCACCCAGGCGACCACGAGGCCGCAGAGTAGTTGGCGCCGAGCTGTCAGCCCCCACCCAAGCCTCACCGGAGCAACGGAGCAAGTCTGTGATCCAGTGCCCTCTGCCCTGACTCGGAGCAAGTCGTCGTCACTCGGCGCGCCTAGCGACCCGACCTCGGACTGATGTCCCATGTTTATCGGTAGGCGATCGACCCTTTGATCAGCACAGCCTTCGAATGCAAGCGGGCGAAGATCGATGGTCTGCCGGGCGTTTACTCAGACAACGGCTTTCGCGCCGGACAGGAGGCGGCGGGCCATCACGATGCGCTGGACCTGGTTGGTGCCTTCGTAGATCTGGGTGATCTTGGCGTCGCGCATCATGCGCTCGACCGGGTAGTCGCGGGTGTAGCCGTAGCCGCCGAGTACCTGGACGGCATCGGTGGTCACCTGCATGGCGACGTCGGAGGCGAAGCACTTGGCGGCGGCACCGAAGAATGTTAGGTCCTTGTCGTCGCGCTCGGAGCGGCCGGCGGCGGCGTAGGTCAGTTGGCGTGCGGCCTCGACCTTCATGCCCATGTCGGCCAGCAGGAACTGGAGGCCCTGGAAGTCGGCGATCGACTTGCCGAACTGCTGGCGCTCCTTGGCGTACCCGAGCGCGTAGTCGAGCGCGCCCTGGGCGACACCTACCGCCTGCGCGGCGATCGTGATGCGGGTGTGGTCGAGGGTCTTCATCGCGATCTCGAAGCCCTGGCCCTCTTCGCCGATGATGCGGTCGGCGGGGATGCGCACGTTGTCGAAGTAGACCTCGGTGGTGGGCGAGCCCTTGATGCCGAGCTTCTTCTCCGGGGCACCGAACGAGACACCCTCGTCGGACTTCTCCACGACGAAGGCGGAGATGCCCTTGGTGCGCTTGTCGGGGTCGGTCACCGCGAGGACTGTGTAGTACTCGGAGACGCCGGCGTTGGTGATCCACCGCTTTACCCCGCTGAGGACGTAGAAGGCACCGTCGCTGGTGTCTTCGCTCACCGCCCGGGTTTTCATGCCACCGGCGTCCGAGCCGGCGTCCGGCTCGGAGAGGCAGTAGGAGAAGCCGCCCTCGCCGCGGGCCAGTTTGCCGAGGTACTTGGTCTTCAGCTCCTCGGAGCCGCCGATCTGCACCGGCAGCGACCCGAGCTTGTTCACTACCGGGATCAGGGAGGACGACATGCACGCCCGGGCGACTTCCTCGATCACGATCACAGTGGCCAGTGGATCTGCTCCCGCGCCCCCGTACACCTCGGGCACGTGTGGAGCATGGAAATCCGAGGCCAGTAAGGCCTCCGCCGCCTCGTGGGGGTAGCGAGCCAACTCGTCCACCTCGGCAGCGAACGGCGCGATCTTCGCATCACACATGGCGCGCACCGTCTCCTTGAGGGACTGATGCTCCTCGGACAATGCGTAGGTTGGGCTGGTCTTCACGGTGTGTCCCTTCGCGACTTGCTTGGGTGGTGGGCGGGCGCCCGGCACCCGGCATCCGGCTCTCGTTGAACGGGAGGCCAGTGCCAGCCGGTTAACCGCATTACGGAACGGACGAATTCTTCGGGCGAATCGAAGGACTCGCGCCGGCGACCGGACCGGGTCTCGTAGACCTCTCCGAGCCAGGGTTCATCGGCCGCGAATACGACCTTCCATCGGCGCATTGGCCTGGGTCTCGATCCCGCCGCTTGAACCGAGGCGGTGTCGGTCGACGCCAGCTTCTGGATCAACGTCAACTGTTCGGTTCGCGAACCGGATGTCATCGGCGTCCTTCTCTCCTCGGCCCCGCGGGCGATGTCCCGCCTTTGCGGGAGCCATTGGGAGCGTATGGAGTCTCGTGATTGATGTCAACCGTCTGGTAGGTTGATCTACCGACGGAAAGATTGGAGTCTGGGTGAGTGTCCGATCGCACCATCACCGACCACGCCGACGAGCAAGTGGGGGGCCCTTGAATATGCGCCACCATCGGTGGGCCCAGCTCGAATTCAAGGACCCGCGGAAACTCGCTGTTCGGGGTCGAGCGGGTGCCCAGTGCGACGACGGCATCCATGAGCTCTTGGCTCTCCGAGAGGGACATGGAACCGCCGACGCCGCGCGAGCGCGGCTACAAGACGAGGGCGTGGCCGGCTGGGCTCACTTCCACAGTCGCCCGACCGCGATTGCTGGCCACGACTTCGGTGTCGCCAGCGGCTCTATCGGGGCAGTATTCGCTGACACGGTCGCGCGACCGCAGAAGTTGGCCATCGAGAGGCAGATGCCGATCGGTGACATCCGCTCGCGACGACGCGAAGATCGACCTGATCACTACGAGTTCCTCGGACCCGCCGCAAACGCCGCCGAAGGCAATCCAGATGCCCTTGAATGGAAAGGCGGTCTCTTCATGGCACTGTGCGAATTTCGGTGGCACGACCAAGAGGCCCCGTGATTTGGAAACGGCCGATCCCTCTCATCGGTGACCGGACCTCGGCGGCCGAGCGTGCCGCCGAGGTCAGGGGCTGGGCGTTCCCGAGCACGTCCAAGGATGCGTTCTACGACCTCGTTGCCGCCCGCCGGGATATTCGCCGCTATCGTCCAGACCCGGTCGACTCCGAGACTCTCAACCGAGTTCTCGCTGCCGCCCACGCGGCCCCATCGGTGGGGCAAAGTCAGCCCTGGCGGTTCATCGTCGTCTCTGAGCCGGAGGCTCGGGAGCGGGCTGCTCGGATGGCCGACGAGCAGCGGCTTCGACAGGCGCGGCAATTGGAGCCAGATGCGGCGCGACGGCTGCTCGACTTGCAGCTCGAAGGCATCCGGGAGGCGCCGTTGGGGGTGGTCGTCGCCTGCGACAGACGTACGCCGTCCGGGGGAGTCCTCGGCAGGGCGACCTTCCCGGATGCGGATCTGTGGTCGTGTGCGTGCGCCATAGAGAACCTGTGGCTGGCCGCGCGGGCTGAGGGTCTGGGCGTCGGCTGGGTCACCCTGTTCGACCCGCAGCAGTTGGAGGATCTCGTCGGCGTGCCTGACGGTGTGGTCACCCTCGGCTGGTTGTGTCTCGGCTGGCCCGACGAACGACCACCGGCTCCGGGCTTGGAGCGGGCCGGCTGGTCACGTCGACAGCCGGTCAGCGAGGTGGTCGTCGCCGAGCGTTGGAGCGAGACGACGCAGGCGCCGCTCTCGCACCTGCGTGCACCACCCATCCATGCTGTCGTCCAAGCTCGTGACGATGCCGACGTCCTCCTCACGCCGCCTGGCTCGCTCGGCCTGTTAGACCGCTACGTCGACCGCGTTGCCGCTGCCTCGGGCCGGAGTCCAGGCGCCCCCCCGACCGGAGCGCTGCTGCTGGTAGGGGGCCGACACCGGGTGGCCGCTCATGGGGTTTCGGCCTTTTCGGATTCGCTGACAGATGACGTACTGGCCGCGAGTGCGGTCGGGGAGTCGGCCGGTTCCGCCGCGGCCACTGCAGTCGGCCTGGACTTTCGCGCGGTGGACGCAGGGACGGCGTCGGGCGACCTGGTCACGACCGATGCCTTGTCGGTGGCAGACGTGCGGGACCTGATCGAGTGGGGTCGGAGGATCGGAGTGGCCACCGGTCGGAAGCATGTGCTCCTCGCTCTGGGGGAGGTCGGCATAGGCAACACCACGGTGGCGGCCGCGTTGACTGCGACGCTACTAGGGCTGCCCGCGGCCGAGGTCGTGGGGCTCGGAGCGGGGGCTGATTCCGCCATGCTGCAGCGCAAGGTCGAGGTCGTGGAGGCCGCCCTGGCTAGAGTGACGGCAGCCCGAGGCCCTGGCCAGCTTCTGCCTCAAGAAGCACTCGCCTTCCTGGGTGGGCCGGAGTTCTGCGTCCTGGCGGGCGCCGTGCTGGGAGCGGCATCGGTCGGTGCCGTCATCGTTCTCGACGGTCTAGCCACGAGTGTCGCCGCACTGGTTGCGGTCCGGATCGAGCCGGGCGCAGCGGCATACCTGGTTGCCGGTCAGCGCAGCCGGGAGCGGGCCCATGCCTCGGTGTTGGTACACCTCGGGCTCGAACCCTTGCTGGATCTGCGACTGCGATCCGGTGAAGGTGTAGGGGCCGCGCTGGCCACGGGCATGCTGATCAGCGGAGTTAAGCTGCGAGAAGGGATCGGCCGGACGGCGCCATGACCGAGTTGCTTGTGGTCCGGCATGGACAGTCGACTTGGAATGTAGCCGGCCGTATCCAGGGACAGACTGCGTCTCCGAAGCTCACCGACCTTGGTCGCCGCCAAGCTGCCGGGGTGGCTGCTCGGCTGCTCGGCCACGGACCGAGGAAGCTGCTCACGTCCGACCTCGTGCGCGCGTGGCAGTCGGCCGAGATTATCGGGGGCGCGCTGGGACTCGAGCCGCTGTCAGACCCACGCCTGCGGGAACGTCACTACGGGATCTGGCAGGGGCGGAATGCTGACGCTGCCAGACAGGCATCACTTTCCTTGGCCGACCATCAGCGGCTCCCGGGAGGTGAGTCGGTGAGTGACTTACGCCAACGCTGGCTGGCTGTCGCTGCCGAGTTACGCGGGACGCCGGGCCCGGTTGTGCTTGTCACCCACGGCAACATCATCGCAGAACTTGCCGGGGATTCCGTACCGGGAAATGGTTCGGTCACGCGGATTTCGCTCGTGTAGTTTGGGCACAATTGAGTACGGGTGGTCCAAAGGCGAATCTCAGCGCGGGCAGCCCCGTTTCGTCACGAGGTTAGTCGGCGCGTCGACCAAAGTAGGAGCGTACTCAAAGGAGGGCTGGAGGAGCGGGCGATCGAGATGACCGCCGGGTGTGCCGAAGTTCGATTGCCCAGGTCAGGGAGCAGTGGTTTTCTTCACTGCGGTCAACATCCGCATTCAGACCGCGGCAGGCCCCTATGCACCTAGGGAAGCTGGACAGTCGGGAGCGATCAACTTCGTCGAGAATTCTTCTTGGGACGGCCAGACCACTGACTACGCGCGAAGCGCTGATCCCGTTGTGATGCCAGTCCTGGTGCCGCAACTTGGGGTTTAGACCTGTCACCTGAACCTGCAGCAGACCCACTTCGAGAGTTCCTCTTGGGACGGCGGACCAGAGACGATGCGTGAAGCGCTGATCCCGGTGAGATGCCAGGTCCTCGTGCCGCAAACTGGGGGTGACCTGTCGCCGGATCCTGCTGCGGACCCCTGGGTGAACCCCAACGCTGCCTTCCGCGAGATGCTTTGAGCATTCGACAGACAGCGGCCGTGACATCGCCATACGGTCCTCCAATGAGCCCGCTCACCGTGTAGCGGGCCGCAACATGGGGACAGTTCATGCGCCTTCGCTCTCTAGCCGCAACAATCGTCATCGCACTTACCCTCGGGGGCGCGGTCGCCGTGTCGCCCAGTTCGCCCGCAGCGGCCGCCGACGACGGCCCCTTTGACGTCTACGCCCTGAAGTCGCCAGGCCTCGCCATCAACAGCGGTTCTTGCCGCTACGTCAGCGTCACGGCGCGTACGAACGCGGACACCTCCTACATTGATGACGTCGACGCCGAGGTCGACATCTGGAATGGCAACGCCTACCTCGGCTCCGTCAGCCTCTACCCAGTCAGTGGGAACCCGACCGTCCTCGCTGGGAGGTACTTCTACTGCCCGTATGAGGGCGTTGGCGTCATGAGGCTAGGTCGGTCGCAAGTCTCGTACTACGACTACGACTACAACAGCGGCGACTTCATCGACACCAGTAGCGGCCGGCTCGACATCCGCCAAGCAACGAGGTCCACGCTCGACGTCCAGCGCACTGGCCAGCTACGGAGGTTCACTGCGAAGCCGCGCTTCTTTTCTGCTGGCGATGACGCGTGGCACCGTTTTCCAAAGGGAACATCGATCCGTCTCCAGCGCCGGGCGGCGAACGGCGCTGGCGTGTGGCGCGTCGTAAAGTCTGAGCGCGTGGACCGAACAGGCAAGGTAGTAATCGCCGTCCGCCCCTCGAAAAGATTCCAGTACCGAGTTATTCATCCGGGGACGAAGAACTCGCGCCCGATGGCAAGTCGCGTCCGGACGAGTTGACGCTGCAACGAGAACGGCTCCGAGGTTGGCGGAGGCAGCGCTTCACTTCACGAGACCGCAAGGGACTGCTGCACGATCTGGTGCCGACCAAGCGCAGCGCGTGACGCTGGCGCGGCCAACTTTGGCGAGTGACCGTGCACACCCCCTTTGCAACCTTGGCGGGCGAGAACAGCCCGGGAGGTGCAGGCGTCTCCTATTCACCTAAGCCGCACGGCGCGGGGGAGCGATCAATCGGGCACAAGATACCTCTGCGGTCTTCACTCCTGGCCGTGGGTCAGACGACGTGCTCGCGCTTCACAGCACCTTGGTGCCGTACATCTCTCCGAGCGGATCGGCGATGAGTTCGAGCCGCGCGCCGTTCGGGTCTCGGAAGTAGATCGAAGTGCCGCTCTCGCTCAGGTACTCCACCCCGGCGTCGTCGAGTTTCTGCTTGAGGTGGTTCCACCTCAACGGTTCCACGGAGATCGCGATGTGGTGGAGTCCGCCGAGCACCTCGTCATATGGGCCGACTTCCAACCCGGGGAAGTCGAAGAACGCAAGTAGGTTGCCGTGGCCGATGTCGAAGAAGAAGTGGTTCGAGCCCTGGTAGTCGCGGTTCTCGAAGATCTCGGTCAACGGGAACTCCAGCAGCTCCTGGTAGAACCGGACGGTTTCCTCAACGTCGCGGGCTACCAGGGCGAAATGGTGGAGCCCCCGGGCGCTGGACGCCGGCCGGCTCGGCTCCGGCTGCAGGTACGTCGCCCGAATACGCTCGCGTTCGGCATCGATGGCCGCGAGGTCGATCTCCGTCATGGGCTCCAGACTACGGGCGGAGCGGGCCACCGTCCCAGTGCTCGAGGTGGGTCAATTGGTCCATCCCGACCCTGGTGAGGCGCGTGAGCTGCTTGACCGGCTTTCCCAGGGGTACGACGGCCGCGACGGCGTACGCGTCCGGGACGCCGAGCAGCCGCTTCAGCGCCGGCTCCTCGGCGACGGCCATGGTGGTGATCGTGCCACCGAACCCCTCGTTGCGTGCGGCCAAGAGGAGGTTCCACACCAGTGGGTAGACCGACGCGCCGCCCACGATGCCAACCCGATCGAGGTTCTGGTCGAGTGCCGCGACGACGCGCAGGTCGACGCAGACGACGAGAATCACCGGTGCCGTGCGGATCGGGTCGGTGACCGATGTGGGGACGCGGGTCTTCGCCACCTGCTCGTCGGTGATCGCGCTGGGTGTGTAGGCGCTCCATGGCGCCTCGCCCGCGGCCCGCTGCGCGTGGTACCGCCGTGCGCCCGGTCCGGTGATCTCGACCAGCCGCTCGCGCGTCACCTGGTCGCGGACCACCACGATCTGGGTGCCTTGGCGGTTGCCGCCGCTCGGGGCAAAGCGGGCGTTGTCGAGGATCGTGTGGAGCACGGCGTCGGACAGCGGGTCGTCGGTGAAGTCACGCACAGCCGCGGTTGTGCGCATCACGTCGTACAGCTCCATGGGCCCCCACGTTAACGACGGCATCGATTCCGAGCCACCCGCTCGCCTCAAGACTGCTCGCGGCCACCGGGTTGCGACCTTCGTGCCCGGACCTCGGCGCCCGCTGCTCGCTCGCGGTGGAATGACTGTGAGGATCGCGGACAGCGAGTGCGCATCCTTGTTGCCTGATCGCCGCCTGCCACCGGGGTCTGCTGCATAATCTGGTGACAGGATGACGTGAGTCCGAGGTCCCCGACAGCCGGCGACCGAGATAACCGCCGGGTGCGCCGAAGTTCGTTTGCCCAGGTCAGGACGCAGTGGTTTTCTTCACTGCGGTCAACATCCGCATTCTGACCGCATGATGCCCTATTCCCCTAGGGAAGCAGGACAGCCCGGAGCGATCAACATCGTCAAGAATTCTTCTTGGGACGGCCAGACCCCTGACTACGCGCGAAGCGCTGATCCCGTTGTGATGCCAGTTCGCGGTGCCGCAACTTGGGGTTAGACCTGTCACCGGATCCTGCAGCAGACCCCAGATCGTGTAGCAGAACCTCCCGGTCTCGGCCAGGTGAGCGTTTGGCTCAACCATGTGCATCTAGATTCCGGCTGACTTCTACGCCTATCTAGAGGTCTAAGTAGGTGTGTGTAGCGTCGCTGGTGCCGAGGTTGTTGATGAGGCGGAGCTTCGGTGTCCGGTCGGGCGCGAACGTGCGGTCGTTGATTGCTGCGGCGAGTTTTGTGCGCATGGCCTCGATGCTCGCGGGCTGCCAGGTCGCCGCGGCAGAAGCGAGGACGATCTCGTCGGCGTGCAACACGGCGGCCCATTGGAGTCGTTTGTGGGCGGCCGCGGACCGCTCGGCAGCGGAACTCCCGAGGTAGTCGCAGGTTTTCACCTCGGCGGTGAGCAACGTGCCGTCGACCAGAGCGATGAGGTCGGTTTCGGCGACTGACGTTCGGGTTCCCTCCCGGTAGAGGTTCATCTCGGCGCAGTCCGTGTAGTCCCTGGCAGTCTTAGTCAAGTGGTGGGCCAGCCATATCGGTGCGTGGCCGTTGTCTCGGAGGAAGTCGCGGGCGACTTGGTTCAGGTCGTAGAACCAGCTCGGCTCGCTCTTGGGCGTGCGCCACGCTTCGAGGGTGAGTTCGTTGTCAGACCCGCATCGTGGGCAACGGTTGCGCTGGCCGAGGTCGGCGACGGCTACGAAGCTGGGAGCCTCGCAAGTCCGGCAGCCAAGGACGAGACCACGGCGGATGATGCCCCGGGTGATGTAGCTGTCGAGCAGGACGCGTGCCTCGTGGTCACGGACAGCGGGCACCGGCTCGCGGTTTCCGTCGTGCGGGGATGGGACGAGGACGTCACGGATCGCTGGGAACGTGAGGAGTCCGCCGACGCCGGTGACGAGCACTCCGGTGCCGTCCGGGTACGCCTCCTTGCTGCTTCGACCTGCCGGCGAGAACGCGCGGGCGAGGTCCGTGAACTTCCCTGCGAAGTCGGCTGTCATCGCCGACCGGGAACCCCACATCCGTTCCAGGAGGCGGGCCCGGCGCCCGGCGTCGGACCAGCCGAGGTCGTATCCGGCCTGGCTAGCCATCCCGCGGCACCACTCCTGGAGGGTCAAGGACCGCAGGCGAGGTCGGGCGAGGCGTTGCTCGAGGTTGGCGCCGGCGGCGACGAAGTCGTACTTGCGGCTCTCGTAACTCACACTGCGATTGCCCGACCGGACCCAGGTCTCGTACCTCGCGTCGGGGTTCGCGGCCAGCTGCTCGCCGTCGAGGCCGCGCCCTCGGGGCATGGTTGACCCAGCGAGGTGAAGATCGACGTGCCAGGCGATGTCGACACCCCCGAGCACCGGGTCGGAGGGCCGCAGCGGCGGGGGAGTGGTCGTGAACGTGGCGGCCTTCTCGTCACGGAGCACCGGCAGTGTCATCCGGGTTGAGTACTCCTCGGTCACTGCGAGATTCAGCATCCCCTTCTGGGGGAACTGCGCCGGGAACTGGGTGGTTAGGAGCTTCGCTATGTGCTCGGCGCGGCGTGCGGTAGCGGCGCTGCCATGCGCTGTGACTGTCGCGGATTTGTCTCCGTCTCCGTCTCTGTCGTCGTCTTTGTTCGTCTCGGAGTTGGTGTCGCTGGTTGCGGCCGCGCCATCGTCGTCCGCGTCGTCGCTCGAGACTGCGTCGCCGGTGCTGCTTCCGGTCGGTGATGACTGCCCGGGCTGCTCCGCGAGCGATACGAAGCCCTCGATGTCACTATCGTCGTTGTCGGTGAGCCCGTTACGAGAAATGAGATTTGCGATGGCGTCGAGCGCCATGCCGCTTACGGACGCGGAAGTGACCACCGCGCGCCCGAGTTGGCGGATGCGGTAGCCCAGCAGGGATAAGGCAGCGTTTCCCCGGCGGCCGGCCTTACCGGCTCCAGCGTTGATGGGGGACCAAGCGGCGTGAATCCACAAGGTGTTGCCATACAGACGGTGGTAGATGAGCGCGAGTGCGAAGTCGTCCGCAGTGTTACCGACGACGACTGTGATGCGCCGGCGAGCGAAGTTGTCGCCGACGGACACCAGGCCCGGAGTGGTGCGGCTCCAGGCCGGAGACAGCGTCGTCGTGTCGACACCAAGCTTGAGACCAGCGTGGTGGTGGACGAGTCGCGCGGGCAGCCGCTGCGGGACGACCGGTGAAGGGCGCTCCAACTGGGAGTAGAACCAGCCGGCCATTTCTGCCGCCGCATCCGGCGACAGCGGCTCGGGACCGCCGCCAGATCCGTCAAGTTCGGCTACTGAAGGAAGGTCCGGCTTGGCCACGGCACCCACGAGGGCGGCCGTCCACGCACCCCATGCGCCGCCAAGACCGGGCGGCGCCGCCAAGCACATGCTGTCACCCTTCCCGAACACGGCGGTGGAGGACAAGTTGCGCGAGTCGTCGAGGAAGCTGGAGGACTCGTCCGAGTTGCGCCACGTCTGATCCCAACGCACCAGCTTCTTCGGGTCCGGCGGTGGCGCTGGGTCGCTGTCGTCAAGGCGCCGGTAGACCTGGCATGCAAGCGCGACCTGGTCGCGTGCATAAAGGGTCCGAGGGTCCATCGCGGCCTCTGCGTCTGCTGACTTGTTCAGATTGGCGAGATCAAAGTTGGATACTGCGCCGTCGGGACCGACGAACATGTCACGTGCGGCAGGGTAGGCAGTGAGCAGTTCGTTCCAGCTGACTCGGTGCGAGACGACGTAGTCCGGGTCGTACGCGGCGACAGCTCGTAGGACGGTGTCGGACACGACGCCGTCGTGGTGGGCAACCAGGACGAATCCGGCGCCGCCCCACAATTGGTTTGCCTGCCACAGCGCTTGGCGTGCGAAGTAGCCCCAGTGTGGGGTGTCGGCCGGGAAGACAATCGCGACCCGAGGTGCGCGAAGGCTGAAGTAGACCTCGTTGTAGTCCTGCTGCGGTGAGCGGTCGTTCTTCTGCACTCGCGGAGCGTAGACGATGCTGCCGGAGCCTGCACTCCTGCATGGCGGCGGCGGCCGGCCGAGCGCGGGGCTGTGGCGCGCTCCATGCACTGCCTCACTCGAACGAGACTGCCAACGATTGCCTTCAGCGACCCACCAGCAATTAGGGGAGGGGGCTGCTGCATATTCTGGTGACAGGTCGAGGTGCGTCCGAGGTCGCCGACAGCGGCTATTGAGATGACCGCCAGGTGTGCCGAAGCGCGTTAGCCCAGGTCACGAGGCAGTGGTTTTCTTCACTGCGGTCAACATCCGCAAGTTCACCCTGCGCGCGAGCCGGCTTCCCGATCTCGTCGAGCTGGGCTCGATGCCCACCCAGGCCGCGCAGTTCTTGGACGCGAGCGTGAAGGCCGGGCTCAACGTCCTGGTCGCCGGCGGAACCCAGGCCGGCAAGACCACGATGCTGAACTGCCTCGCCTCGGCCATCCCCGGGAGTGAGCGGGTGATCTCTGTCGAGGAGGTCTACGAGTTGCGCTTCCACCACCCTGACTGGGTGCCGATGCAGACCCGCCAGTCGGGGCTCGAGGGCACCGGCGAGATCCGGTTGCGCGACCTCGTCAAGGAGAGCCTCCGCATGCGCCCGAGTCGGGTGATCGTCGGCGAGGTGCGGGCCGAGGAGTGCCTCGATCTGTTGCTGGCGCTGAACGCAGGGCTGCCCGGCATGTGCACGATCCACGCCAACAGCGCCCGCGAGGCGTTGGTCAAGATGTGCACACTGCCGCTGCTCGCGGGAGAGAACATCTCGGCCCGCTTCGTCGTGCCCACGGTGGCCTCGAGTGTCGACCTGGTCGTGCACCTCGGCATGGATGCCTCCGGCGTACGACGCGTCAACGAGATCGTGTCCGTGCCCGGACGGGTCGAGAACGACATCATCGAGACCGAGACGATCTTCGCCCGTGAGGGAGACACGCTGCGGGCGCAGGGCGGCATGCCGCCGCGGGTGGAGCTCTTCGAGCGCCTGGGCATCGACGTCCGTCCCTTGGTGAAGGCCGGCTGATGGGTGCCCTGGTCGGCCTCGGGATCGGGCTGGGCCTCGCCCTGGTCTGGTCGGCCTTCTTCCTGCCCCGCGCGGTCCGTGACGACGCCGACGCCGGGCCGGGTCGCCTCGAGGTGCTCCTGTCGCGCGCGGGGATGCACACGGTCTCCAGCCGAAGCCTCATCGGCCTCTGCGTCGTGCTCGGAGGGCTGGCCCTGCTGGTGATGCAGGTGCTCTCCAACACGTTCCCGGTGGCGGTCGTCTTCGGCCTGATGGCCGGCTACCTGCCGATCGCCGTCGTCGCAGGCCGTGCCAAGAAGCGGCAACGAGAGTTCGCCGAGGTGTGGCCCGAGGCGGTCGACCACCTGGCGTCCGCGGTGCGGGCCGGCATGTCGCTGCCCGAGGCGCTGGCCGGGCTGGCCATCCGCGGACCGGAGCCCCTCCGGCCGGCGTTCGCGCAGTTCGCCCTCGACTACCAGGTCAGCGGCCGGTTCGGGGAGTCGCTCGACCGACTCAAGGACCTGCTCGCCAACCCGGTCGGCGATCGTGTCGTGGAAGGCCTCCGCATCGCCCGTGAGGTCGGCGGCGGCGAGCTCGGTCGCCTGCTGCGCAACCTGTCGGGCTACCTCCGCGACGACGCCCACACCCGCTCCGAGCTCGAGGCCCGGCAGGCCTGGACGGTCAACGGTGCGCGTCTGGCGGTGGCAGCTCCGTGGCTCGTGCTGTTCCTCATGTGCTTCCAGCCGGAGGTCATCCACCGCTACGCCTCGCCCGGCGGTGTCCTGGTCCTCGCCGGTGGCGCGGTCTGCTGCCTGGTCGCCTACCAGCTGATGATGCGGATCGGCAGGCTGCCCGTCGACCGGAGGATCCTGGCATGACCGACCTCGTCGTGTGGGGTGCCGTGCTCGGAGGTGTCGCCGCCGCCGGGCTGCTGCTCGTCGTCTCGCGTCTGATGCGGCTGCGTCGCGCCGACCTCTCCGTGCGCGTCCTTCCCTACATCCGCGACCTGCCCCAGTCGGGGCCGGTGCGCCCGGTCAATGACCAGACCGGAGTGGTGCGGGGTGTCTTCGGGCCCGCCCTGCGCAGCGCCGCCGATGCCGTCGAGAAGGTGCTCGGTGGCAGCACGTCGGTGCGCCGCCGACTCGAGCGTGCCGACATCGACAAGACCGTGCACGAGTTCCGTATCGACCAGGTGATGTGGGGCCTCGCCGCTTTCGGTGCGGCCGCGGCGGTGTCCTTCCTGCAGGCCTGGCGCTCGCCGGGGAACACCGTCTCCCTCGTCGTGCTCACGCTGGTCGCCTTCGCGTGCGGCGTGATCCTGTGCGACAACCACCTGAGCTCCCTGGCCAGGAAGCGCGAGCAGCTCATCCTTCTGGAGTTCCCGGTGGTCGCCGAGCTGTTGGCCCTGGCCGTGGCGGCGGGGGAGAGCCCGGTCTCCGCCCTCGACCGGGTCGTACGCCGCACCAACGGAGCCCTGACCAGTGACCTGTCGAAGGTGCTGGCCGAGATCCGCACCGGAACACCGGTCGGCCGTGCCTTCGACGGACTCGCGGCCCGCACTGGGCTGCCCTTGGTCAGCCGGTTCGCGGAAGGCATTGCCGTGGCCGTCGAACGCGGCACCCCGCTTGCCGACGTCCTGCATGCGCAGGCGTCCGACGTACGCGAAGCAGGGCGCCGCGAGCTGATCGAGACCGGCGCTCGCAAGGAAGTCATGATGATGGTCCCCGTGGTTTTTCTCGTGCTGCCGGTGACCGTGGTGTTCGCGTTCTGGCCGGGCCTCATCGGCCTGCGCCTGGTCGCGCCCTAAGGAAGGAAGTCTCGGGATGGACATGGTGAACACGCTGTTTCTCCGGCTGTACGTCGGAGTCAGCACCCGGATGCGTGACGAACGTGGGGACGTCCCGGGGTGGGTGATGATCACGGTGATGACCGCAGGCATCGTCGCGGCGCTGACGTTGGTGGCCGGCCCACGGCTTCGGTCGATGCTGATCGAGGCACTGAACTCGGTGAACGGCTGACGGAAGTGCAGCGACCACGAGACGAGCGCGGGTCGGCGGTCGTCGACTTCGTGCTCGTCCTGGTCATCCTGATCCCCCTGGTGCTCGGGATCCTCCAGGTGGCCCTGGTCCTGCACGTGCGCAACACGCTGACGGCCGCGGCCTCCGAAGGGGCCCGCCACGGCGCAACGGCCGACCGGAGCCCTGCCGACGGCGCCGACTACACCCGCCGGCAGATCCGCGACATCATCGCCGGCGACTTCGCCCGCGACGTCACCGCGAAGCAGACCCGCACTGACGGGACCGAGATGGTCGAGGTGACGGTGCGTGCCGAGGTCCCGGCGCTCGGCCTGTGGGGTCCGTCCGTCGAGCTGGTCGTGCACGGGCACGCCACCGAGGAGGACCAGTGAAGCGGGACGAGGAGGGGAGCGCCCTCATCGAGGTGACCTGGCTGGCGATCCTTCTGCTGGTGCCGCTGGTCTACATCCTGATCTCGGTCTTCGACGTCCAGCGCGGAGCCTTCGGCGTCACCGCGGCGAGTCGGGCCGCAGGGCGGGCCTACTCGCTCGCCGACTCCGAGGCCGAGGGGCGGCGCCAGGCGCGGGCCGCCGCGCAGCTCGCCCTGGAGGACCAGGGCCTGGCCGGCCAGGGCCTCGACGTGGACATCACCTGCTCACTCGGGCCCGGACACTGCCTGGTCCCGGGTTCGGTGATCACGGTCGTCGTGCGCACCCAGGTCCGGCTTCCGCTGGCCCCGTCCGCGCTCGGCGGGGGAGCCCCCAGCTTCCGGGTCGAGTCCGTGCACCGGGTGCCGTTCGGCAGGTACACCGAGGAGCGCAGGTGAAGCGCCGCGACGACGACGGCCAGGTCACCGTGCTGATCGTCGGGTTCGCCATCGTCCTTGTCCTCGCGGTCGGCCTGGTCGTCGACGCGTCGGCCGCCTACCTCCAGCGGCAGGGCCTCGACAACGTCGCCGACGGTGCGGCGCTGGCCGGGGCCGACGAGATCCGCGGCACCGCGGTCTACGACGGCGGGCTCAAGGGCGAGCGGGCTCCGCTGGACGCTCGGGCCGCCCACGCAGCCGTGGGCGCCTACCTCCGCGAGATCGGTGCGTACGGCGACTATCCGGCGCTCACCTATGTCGTGCACGTGCGCGACAACGCGGTGGTGGTGAACGTGAGTGCGGGGCTCGACCTGCCGATCACGGTCGGTTCGTTGAGCGAGACCAGGGTCGGTTCGCGTGGATCGGCGGTGGTCGACGTACAGGAGTGACGCAGGACAACCTGACGGACGGGTGGTTCGTGAGTGACCCATGTGGGCCATGTGGGACCAACCGATCGGGTGGTTTCCGGCGTTCCCCGGCGCGCCTGCGTGCATCGCCCCTAATCTCACTCGCGGTGGGGGACCGCACCGGAATGTTGGGAGACTTCCAATGCGCACTGTTGCACTCGGGACCCTCGTGTCCTTGTTGTTCGGATTGTTGATGGGCGGCGTCGGATCGGCGTCGCAGGCAGCGGAGGCCCGCGCGACGAGCAGGTCGGTCGCCGCCAGGGACTACGCCCAGGACGTGGTCGTGGTGACCAACCAGCGCCGCGCTGCGCACGAACGCACCCAACTGCGGCAGCAGGCGTGCCTGCAACGCCATGCCGAGCTCCAGGCGGAGCGGATGGCGAACCGTCGCCAGATGTTCCACCAGGACCTCGGCGTCGTGCTGCGCCGCTGCGGGATGAGGTCGGTCGCGGAGAACGTGGCCGCGGGCTTCCCGGACGGACGGTCGGCGGTCTGGGGCTGGATGCACTCGGCCGGCCACCGGCGCAACATCCTCACCCGCTCCTACCGGTTGACCGGTGTCGCGGCCAGCAAGGCCGGCGGCCGCTGGTACGTCGCGCAGGTGTTCGGCCGGTCCTGACCGCGAGCGAGGGCCCGGCCGCGGTGCGCGGCCGAGCCCTCGCCGTCAGGCAGTCGGGTCAGTTCCCGTAGACCGCCTGGATGCCGGCGCGGTCAGTGCTGGTCATGCTCAGGTCGTCCGAGCTTCCGTTGCACTGCGGGTAGTGCATGATCGATGCCGAGTCGTACGGCGTCAGCGGACGCCAGTTGTTGTCCTCGAAGCAGGTGCCGGACTCGGGGCGCGTGTGCTCGTGCCGGAAGCCCAGCGTGTGGCCGAGCTCGTGGGCCAGGATGTTGGACGGCGTCCACGATCCCGAGTTGTAGAGCGACTTGGCGTTCACGAGGATGTTCTTGGAGCTGGTGCTCGGGAAGAACGCCCGGGCGATGTACTGCGTGGTCTTGGTCGGCTCCACGGAGAAGACGACGGTCCTGTTGCGGGTGTTGCAGCTGCTGTCCGCGCCGGAGACGTGGATGAAGTCGACTGCCGACGAGGCCGCTTCCCACTGGCCCGCGCCGCTGTCCATCGCAGAGACGACGCGCGAGTAGTCGGCGCCGAACTTCGTGCTCACGCAGTAGGTGAGGTTGCCGACGGCGGCCTGCGACCACCGGTCGTCCTTGCCGTTGACCGTGTTGATGATCAGGCCCTCTTCGGAGACCTTCTTGGGCGCGGAGACCATGCCGTCGTAGAACTGTCGCAGCCCGCCCTTGCTCTGCACCGGCTCGTCGCCGTTCACGATCCAGGTGCCGTCCGCGTCTCGGAACGTCGAGGCGGAGAACTCCTGGAAGCTGGGTGGCGTCTCGTCCGAGCCGGCCGTTGCGGCGGCCACTCCCAGTGATGAGGCCAGGACCGCGGCGGCGCCGGCGGCCAGAACACGTGTCTTGCTGATTCTCATGAAGTTCCCTTGCGTTGGTGTCGGCCCCCGAATGCCATCCCCTGCGGAACCGTAGGCGAATATGGCGCCGCAGGGCAGTCTTGTATTTTCGGGTGCACCTGCCGTAAGTTCACCGGTTTCATTCACGGATCGCCGGAAGGGCTCCCGTGGCTCGGGTGGTTCTCAGGGGTGCCGTAACCTTGCTCCTTGTGGCAGGCAGAGACTTTGAAGCAGAGATCAAGCAGCTCCAGGCGACGATGCACACCATCGAGCAGGTGCTCAACCTCGAGGGGATGCGCGAGGAGATCGCCGACCTCGGCGAGCAGGTCGCCGCACCCGACCTCTGGGACAACCAGGAGAACGCCCAGCGCGTGACCGGCCGCCTCTCGACCCTCAACGGCGAGATGGAGCGCTTCACCTCGCTGCACGGCCGCATCGAAGACCTCGGGCTGATGGTCGAGATGGCGCAGGACGAAGGCGACGCCGACACCCTGGCCGACTCCGAACGTGAGCTCGACCGCATCAAGAAGTCGGTCGAGATGCTCGAGGTGCGCACCCTGCTCTCCGACGAGTACGACGCCCGCGAGGCCCTGATCACGATCCGTTCCGGCGCCGGCGGCGTGGACGCCGCGGACTTCGCCGAGAAGCTCATGCGCATGTACGTCCGCTGGGCCGAGCAGCACAACTACCCCGTCGAGGTCTTCGACACCTCCTACGCCGAGGAGGCCGGGCTCAAGTCCGCCACGTTTGCCGTGCACGCGCCCTACGCCTACGGCACGCTCAGCGTCGAGGCCGGCACGCACCGCCTGGTGCGGATCAGCCCGTTCGACAACCAGGGCCGCCGACAGACCAGCTTCGCCGCGGTCGAGGTCGTGCCCGTGCTCGAGCAGACCGACGAGATCGACGTCCCCGACGAGGACATCCGCGTCGACGTCTACCGCTCGGGTGGCCCGGGTGGCCAGTCGGTGAACACCACCGACTCCGCCGTACGCCTGACCCACATCCCGACCGGCACGGTCGTCTCCTGCCAGAACGAGAAGTCCCAGCTGCAGAACAAGGCCAGCGCCATGGTGGTGCTCAAGGCCAAGCTGCTGGCCCGCAAGAAGGCAGAGGAGAAGGCTCACCTCGACGAGCTCAAGGGCGACGTGCAGGCCTCCTGGGGTGACCAGATGCGCAACTACGTGCTCAACCCCTACCAGGTGGTCAAGGACCTGCGCACGACCTACGAGTCGGGCAACCCGCAGGCAGTCTTCGACGGTGACCTCGACGGGTTCCTCGAGGCCGGCATCCGCTGGCGTCGTGGCGCCGACCACGCGAGCTAGCGGCGACGGTCGGGGCGGACCAGTCCGCTCTCGTAGGCGAGGACGACGACCTGGACCCGGTCACGAAGGCTGAGCTTCGCGAGCAGGCGTCCCACGTGCGTCTTGACGGTGGCCTCGGACAGGAAGAGGCGTACCGCGATCTCGGCGTTCGAAGCGCCCGTGGCCACCTGCATCATCACCTCGCGCTCACGGCCGGTCAGCCGGGCGAACCCCGGTGGTTCCCGGGCGGGGCCCGGCAGGGTGCCCGCCACCTGGTCGAGAAGCCGGCGCGTGGTGGTCGGGGCGATCACCGCGTCACCCCGATGCACCGTCCGGATCGCGTCCACCACCACCTCGGCCCGAGTGCTCTTCAGCAGGAAGCCGCTGGCTCCCGCCCGCAGCGCCGCGAACGCGTTCTCGTCGCGGTCGAAGGTGGTCAGGACGATGACCCGGGATTCCGGTGTGCGCCCCACGATCTGCGTCGTTGCGGCGATCCCGTCCATCACCGGCATCCTGACGTCCATCAGCACCACGTCGGGCCTGGCACTCGCCACCACGTCGACCGCCTGTTGCCCGTCCGCGGCCTCCCCGACGACAGCGAGGTCCTCCTGCGACTCCACGATCATGACGAGTCCGGCGCGGACCAGCTCCTGGTCCTCGGCCACCACCACCCGGATGGTCATCGGCTGTCCTCCACGCCGCTGGATGCGAGGGTCGGGATCGTCGCGGCGACCCTGAACCCGTCGTCTGCGCGACCAGCGTGGAGGGAGCCGTCGAGCCCGGCCAACCGGTCGCGCATCCCGACCAGCCCGCGGCCGCCGAGGGTGGCCGTCGTCGGGGGCTGCGCAGCGTGGTTCTCCACCGCGATCGCGAGGTGGTCGGGTCGCCAGCTGAGCGCCACCTCGACCTCGCCATCGGTGCCGGCGTGCTTGAGCACGTTGGTGAGGGCCTCCTGCACGACCCGGTAGGCGGCCAGCTCGCCGGCGCTCCCCAAGGAGCCCGTCGTGCCGTCCTCCTGGTAGCTCACCGCGAGCCCGGAGGCCCGGACCCGGCCGATCAGCTCGGGGAGCGCGCGCAGCCCCGGCTGCGAGGCGGACCCGCCGGGATCGTTCAGAGCGTCGAGAAGGTCCCGCATGTCCCGTATCGCCTCCTGCCCGGTCCGGGCCACGGTCTCCAGCACGCGTACGCCGACAGCAGGGTCCCGGGCCGCCATCATCCGACCGCCTTCCGCCTGGGTGACCATGACCGACAACGAGTGGGCGACCACGTCGTGCAGCTCGCGGGCGATCCGGATCCGCTCCTCGGCCGCCGCCGCCCGGGCACTCTCGATACGGGCTCGTCGCCGGTGACGACCGAGTCCCCAGGGCACGGCGATCGCGGTGACCGTTCCGACAACGAGGAACAGCGGCCAGCTCCGGACCGGGTCCTCGCCACCGGCAAGCCCGGGCTGGGAGACAGTCAGGTAGTCCGCCCCCCACAACCGGACGGTCACGGCGGTGGCTCCGACACAGGCTGCGGCCAGCGCCAGCAATGACTCCCGGCGAGAGCACCACGCCGCCACCGTGTGGAGCAGGACCGGGAACACCAGCGTGCTCGGCAGAAGGATCGGGTGGAACGAGACGCCGTCCGGGCCGCCGCTCATCTCGGGCAGCGCGACCAGGACGACCATCACCGCACAGACGACGGCGTAGGAGACGAGCGGCGCGGTTCGCCGTACGACGACGGCCAGGTGGGCCACCACGAGAACCGCTGTCACAGCGACGCGGCCGGGGGTCGACCACGAGCTCTCCCACACCGCCGAGGCGGAAAGCGGGAGCAGGAGCAACCCGAGAACCGTGGCGAACAGGGCATCCACCGTCCAGGCCGGACCCCGTTGCCAGTTCACCGCCCCATCGTAGGGCCGTCACGGGTTCCGCCTCGAGGACGACGGTGATCAGCCTGCAGGCTGACGACGAACCGGGGCCGCGGCGGGAACACTCGAATCCTGTCCACACGATCCGAGGAGATCCGATGCGCAAGAGACTCAAGATCTGGGGAGCGGCGCTCTGCCTGTGCCTGGGTGCCGCACCGGTCCTGGATGCCGGCGCGTCCGCCGGCCACGCCGACCGTGGGCCCGGGACCGGGACGTTCGCGGTGAGTGGAACGGGCGGCGGAACCCTGGAGCTGCCGCGTTACGAGAGTGACATCGTGTCCTTCCGTGTGCGGGCCTCCGCGCCGTCCGATGCCGCCTGGACCGCCACAGGCTCGTTCGACGTGACGCACGTGCGCCCCGACGGAACCGTGCTCGCCGACTTCAGCGGCACCGTCGACTGCCTGATGGTCGGCGCCGGTGTCGCCGTGGTCACCGGCATCATCACCAAGGGCGGTGCGGCCGGAATTCCCGGGGAGGAGCTCGGGCGCCGCGTGGGGCTCACGGTCTCCGACCACGGACGTCGTGACCACCTCGGCTGGAGCTGGCTGGTGACGGGCTTCCACGACGTCACGCCCTGCACCAGCACCGCACCGTTCTTCCCGGTCACCGAGGGCAACTTCAGTGTCGACGCGCGCTGACCGTCGGCCGGCGTACCCACCTCCCACAGGACTCGTCACCGCGGTCGGGGTGCTGATGGCCCTGTGGTGCGTCGGATTCGCCGCGGTGAGCGTCTGGATCGAGGCCACCGACCACTTCGCCGACGGGGAGTACGCCGACTACGCCTCGGGGTTCTCCGTGGCGAACTGGTTGGTCACGGTGATCAAGGTCGGGGGATCCGTGCTGGCGCTGCTGGCGGTGGCTCGTCGGCCACGGTTCCCGGGTCCCGGGGTCGTCGGCACGCTGCTGTGGGCGGCGTTCGCCACAACTGGCATCTACGTGCTCGGCAGTCTCGTGCAGGCGGTGCTCATGCTGACCGGCCAGGCCGGCGATGCCGACCGGATCGACGGTGCCGCTGTCGCGTACGTGGCTCTCTTCGCCCTCGCGGCCGTCGGGTTCGGCGTCCTCGCGGTGTCCTATGCCCGCCGGGCCGGACTCGGGAACAAGGAGTTGGCGCTGGGCGCCATCGGAGCGCCGATCCTGTTGGGTGGGCTCCTGGTCGCCCTGCCCGCCCTTCTCGTGGCCCTCGGGCTGTTCCCGGCCTCGTGATCAGTCGGGGACGCTGTTCCACACGCCCGGACGCGCTCGTCGTACGAGAGTCCCGGTCAGCACCGCGGCGGCCGGGCCACTGATTACTCGCTGGCCGCCGCCGAGGCGGCCTGCACGCACCAGTTGCCGGCCTTCTCGAGGGCCGGCCCGGCTGGCGTCTTGCGGTCGGGGTCGCTGACCGAGCAGGCCAGCCAGGCGTCCACGAAGAGCCCGCGGTACGACGCCTCCGTGCCGGCCTTGGTGCGGCACAGGACGCCGGTCGACGGGGTGCCGAAGCCCTGCCCGTCGACGCCGCGGCAGCCGCGGGCGCTCCGAGCGTCGGCGACCAGTGCCTTCGCCCGGGCCTTCGTGACCGTCGGCACGAACACCCAGACCCTGGCCTGCGCGCCGGAGGTGCCACGGAAGGTGCAGTTGAACTCGTGGGCGACGTCCTCGACGTCACCGGTGATGGTCGCCGTGTCCCCGTTGCCGTAGTGCGTGGTGTCGTCGACCTTGCCGATCGCGGCCTCGACGGCGGCGTCGGGGATGCGGTCGCAGAAGTCGGCACGGGCGATCGCCACGCCGGTGGCGTCGTACGCTGACAGGGGAGTGGCCGACACGGTCGGGTCGGCCTCGGGTTCGTCGTCGGAGCCGCTGCACGCAGCCAGTCCGCCGCCCAGGAGGAGCGCCGCCACCACGGCCACGACGGGTCTCGGCACGGTTCGCATGGGGTCACGTTATCCGGACCCGATTCTCGTGACCCGAAGGTGTGGTCAGCGAGCGGAGCCGCGATGTACGTTCAGTCCGTCACCATTCGATCTGGAGGAAAAGATGCGGGCGAAGAGTACGTTCCTGGCAATTGCTGCGGTGGCAGCGAGTTCCGCACTGATCGGCGGTGGGGCCGTCGCGACCAGCACCGCCGTCGCCTCCTCACCCGGTGTCCAGCAGTGTGACGAGCGACCCGACCAGGCCAGGGTCAAGGAGGGCGCCACCGTCAAGGAGCCCGCCCTCTACGCCAAGTCCGACGCCAAGAAGTACGGCGTCATCAAGGACTCGCCGCGCATGCCGAACGGTTCGGTCACCATCGACACCGTCTTCCACGTCATCTCCGAGACCGCGCCGACCGCAGAGCAGCAGACCAGGCTCGAGACGATGATCGACGACCAGGTCGACGTGCTCAACGCCTCCTACGGCGGCACCACCGCCCCCGACGCCGCCGACTCGCCGTTCCGCTTCGCGCTCACCGACACCACGTGGACCGTCAACCCGGCGTGGGCCCACGTGGCCCCCGGCAAGACCGAGCGCGACATGAAGCAGGCGCTCCACCAGGGCGACTCCGAGACCCTGAACGTCTACGTCGCCGACATCGGCGGCGGCCTGCTCGGATGGGCCTACTTCCCGAAGGGCTACAACGACGGTCGCGACTACATCGACGGCGTCGTGATGCTCGACGAGTCGATGCCCGGAGGCACCGCCGGCAAGTACGCCCTCGGTGACACGCTCACCCACGAGGTGGGCCACTGGATGATGCTCGAGCACACCTTCGCCGGCGCCTGCTCGGCCAGCGGTGACGGTGTCGCCGACACCCCGCGCGAGGCGATCCCGCAGTTCGACTGCCCCGAGGGCGCCGACACCTGCGCGGCACCCGGGCTCGACCCGATCCACAACTTCATGGACTACACCCAGGACTCCTGCATGAACATGTTCACCGAGGGTCAGGTGGAGCGCATGAACGACGCCTGGATCGCCTTCCGGGCCGGGGGCAACGGCTGAGCTCGCGACCGGCCGTTCGGCCGGGCCTTCGACCTGGCCCGGCCGGTACGCCGACACAGCGGAGAGCCCGACTTACCAGTTCTCCTTGGCCTGTCACCTAGACTCCGTCCAGTGATTCGCTTCGAAAAGGTCTCCAAGACCTACCCGGGCCAGGCCCGCGCAGCCCTTGAACAGGTGTCCGTCGACATCGAGAAGGGTGAGTTCGTCTTCCTCGTCGGCCAGTCCGGCTCCGGCAAGTCGACCTTCCTGCGCCTCATCCTCCGCGAGTACCGCGCCTCCGAAGGGCGTGTCTACGTCGCAGGCAAGGAGATCAGCCGTCTCGCCGGCTGGAAGGTGCCCCGGCTGCGCCGCCAGATCGGCACGGTCTTCCAGGACTTCCGCCTGCTGCAGAACAAGACGGTCGCCGAGAACGTCGCCTTCGCCCTGCAGGTGATCGGCAAGTCGCGCGCCCAGATCAACGAGCTGGTGCCCGAGACCCTGGAGCTGGTCGGCCTCGACGGCAAGGAGGACCGCCTCCCTGACGAGCTCTCCGGTGGTGAGCAGCAGCGCGTGGCGATCGCCCGCGCCTTCGTGAACCGGCCGATGATCCTGATCGCCGACGAGCCCACCGGAAACCTCGACCCGAACACCTCCGTCGGCATCATGAAGCTGCTGGACCGGATCAACCGCACCGGCACCACGGTGCTGATGGCCACGCACGACGCCGGCATCGTCGACCAGATGCGCAAGCGGGTGATCGAGCTCGAGGACGGCCGCGTCGTCCGCGACCAGGCCCGTGGCATCTACGGCTACCAGAACTGAGAGGGGCTCACACTCATGCAGCTTCGCCATGTCTTCTCCGAGCTCGTCCAGGGCCTTCGCCGCAACCTGACCATGCACATCGCCGTCGTCCTGACCCTCTTCGTCTCGCTGACGCTGGTGGGCATGGGCTTCCTGCTCAACGCCGAGGCCGACAAGGCCGAGCAGCGCTTCGGCGACCTCAACCAGATCATCGTCTCGCTGTGCAACGAGAACTCCCGCACCCCGCAGTGCTCCGGTGAGGTCACCGAGGCCCAGCAGGACGCGATCCTCAAGGTGATCGACGAGAACCCCGAGGTCTCCGGCTACCACGTCGAGTCGCAGGACGAGGCCTACAAGAAGAGCCTCGACCTCTACAGCGAGAGCGACCAGCAGACCAGCCTGATCAAGAAGATCGGTCCCCAGGCGCTGCGTTCCTCGGTGTGGATCGACCTCAAGGACCGCGACAAGTACAAGGGGATCGCGAGTGCCGTGGAGGGCCTCGACGGCGTCTACGGCGTGCGCGACAACCGCGACATCGTGGAGCCGGTCTTCAAGACCCTCGACACGTTCAAGTTCGGGTCCTACGCGATCGCCGGGTTCCTGATCTTCGCGGCCCTGCTCCTGGTGGCCAACACGATCCGCCTGGCGGCGTTCGCGCGACGCCGCGAGATCGGCATCATGCGCCTGGTCGGCGCCTCGAGCCTCTACATCTCCCTGCCGTTCCTCCTGGAGGCGCTGGTGACCGCGTTGTTCGGCGTGGTGCTCGCGGGTGGAGCCCTGGCGGCGTTCATGCAGTTCGGTGTCAAGGAGCAGTTGAGCGACCAGATCCAGTTCCTCCCGTGGATCGGCTGGCCCGAATATCTGCAGTCCCTGGGATGGGTGGCGATCATCGGACCACTGCTCACCGTGATTCCGACTCTCCTACTGACCCGCAAATACCTCAAAGTCTGAGGTTCGTCGTCTAACGTCGAGGCGTTCACTTCCCCGAACGAAGGCTCTTACGGTGGTTCGCTCCTTCCCCAGCGACGACCGACACCGCTTGGTGGTCCTCGTGGCCGCAACCTTGATGGTGATCGGCATGATCTGCGCTCCGCTCGCGCATGCAGACGACGACAAGCTCAAGAAGAAGGAACGGCGGGTCAAGCAGGACATCAGTTCTGCGCACCAGGACCTCGACGAGTCGAGCGCGGCGCTGCGCAGGGCCGCCGCCCGACTGACCGCGGCGCGGGCACAGCTCACGTCGGCCCGCAACGAGCTCGCCGACACCCGTGGTCAGCTGACCACGGCACGCGTGAAGGACCGGGCCGCCCAGGCCGCCCTCGTGAAGGCGGTCGCCGATCTCGACGCCGCGAAGGCCGAGCTGGCCGACGGCCGTGAGGCTGTCGAGGGCCAGCGGGTGGTCGTCTCGAACCAGCTCGCCGACAACTACGAGTACGGCGACCCGCAGCTGCAGCAGGTCTCCTCGATCCTGCGTGCGGAGGACCTCGACGAGGTGAGCCGCACGCTCGAGACCACCAGCGCGGTGGTCGACGAGGAGAACGGCCAGCTCACCGACTTCACGGTCGCCGAGGTGCTGCTCAAGGTGAAGAAGGACAACCTCGCCGACAAGCGCGACTCCGTGAAGGAGCTGCGTGAGGCGGCCGCGGCCAACCTGCGTGTCAAGCAGGAGCTCGAGACGCGTGCCGAGCAGCAGGCCGCCTCCGTGCGCAGCCTGGTCGGCAAGCGGTCCAGCGCCCGGTCCGTCGCGTCCCGGGTGAAGGCGCGTGACCTGAAGGAGCTGGAGAAGCTCGAGCAGGAGCAGAACCGCATCGAGTCGATGCTCAAGGCGCGTGCCGCCGCGGCCGCGAAGAAGTCCGGCAACTCCGGCCCGCCCACCAGCTCCGGTGGCTACCTGAGCTACCCGGTCAATGGCCCGGTCACCTCGTCGTACGGCTATCGCGTGCACCCGATCTACGGCTACTACTCGCTCCACGACGGCACCGACTTCGGCGCCGGGTGCGGCCAGCCGCTGTACGCCGCCGCGGACGGCACCGTGATCGAGAGCTACTACCAGACCGCGTGGGGCAACCGACTGATCATCGACAACGGTCACGTGCGGGGCGTCGGTCTGGCCACGATCTACAACCACGCCACGTCCTACACCGTGGGCGTCGGCTCGCACGTCACCCGCGGCCAGGTGATCGGTTACGTCGGCACCACCGGTTGGTCGACCGGCTGCCACCTGCACTTCACGGTGATGGTCAACGGCTCGCCGACCGATCCGATGAACTGGATGTAACGCGGTTGCCCGCTCCTGAGAGACTGTCCCCATGGTCAAGGAGCAGGGCACGAAGGTGGTCGCGCAGAACAAGAAGGCGCGCCACGACTACCACATCGACACGACGTACGAAGCCGGCATGGTGCTGGTAGGCACCGAGGTGAAGTCCCTGCGCATGGGCCGGGCCTCGTTGGTCGACGGCTTCTGTGAGGTCGACAACGGCGAGGTGTGGTTGCACAACGTGCACATCCCGGAGTACTCCCAGGGCAACTGGACCAACCACGCCTCGCGACGCAAGCGCAAGCTGCTCCTCAACCGGATCGAGATCGACAAGATCGAGCGCCGGGTCAACGAGAAGGGCTTCACGGTGGTGCCGCTCTCGCTCTACTTCAAGGACGGCCGCGCGAAGGTCGAGATTGCCCTGGCCAAGGGCAAGAAGTCGTGGGACAAGCGCAACACCATCGCCGAGCGCCAGGCCAACCGTGAGAAGGAGATCGAGGTAGGCCGCCGGTTGAAGGGCATGGGATGAGCAGCGACCCCTCGGTGGTCGAGCAGGGCGAGGAACGAATCCGCCTCGAAGCCACCTGCACTCGTCTGGGCATCCCCGGCTTCTTCGACATCCACACGCACTTCCTGCCTCCGCAGGTGATGGCCAAGGTGCGGGCGGTCTTCGACTCCGCCGGCCCGTTGATCGGCCGGCCGTGGCCGCTGACCTACCGCGACGACGACGACGTGCTCGTCGAGACGCTGCGGTCGTTCGGCGTACGCCGCTTCTCGGCGCTGGCCTACGCGCACAAGCCGGACATGGCCGAGTTCCTCAACGAGTGGTCCGCCGGCTTCGCCGATCGGCACCCCGAGGCACTCCGGTGCGGCACCTTCTACCCGGAGCCGGGCGCGGCGGCCTACGTGCGCAAGCGGATCGAGGCCGGGGTGGAGCTGTTCAAGGTGCACGTGCAGGTGGGTGCCTTCCACGTCACCGATCCACTCCTCGACGAGGCGTGGGGCGTGCTGGCCGAGGCCCGGACGCCGATCGTGCTGCACGCCGGCTCGGGCCCGGTGCCCACCGAGTTCACCGGCCCCGGTCCGGTCGAGGAGCTCCTGCGGCGGCACCCCGACCTCGCCCTGGTGATGGCCCACATGGGCGCACCGGAGTACGCCGAGTTCCTCTCCATGGCCGAGCGCTACGACAACGTGCGTCTCGACACGACCATGGCGTTCACCGAGTTCTTCGAGGAGATGGGCGGCCCCTACCCGCCCGGGCTGCTGCCGCGGCTCGCGGACCTGGCCGACAAGGTGCTGCTCGGCTCTGACTTCCCCAACATCCCCTACCCCTACGCGCACCAGGTCGACGCGCTCGAGCGACTCGGTGAGCGACACCCCGGGCTGGGGGACGAGTGGCTGCGCCGGGTGCTGTGGCACAACGCCGCGGAGCTGATCGACGCAAACCCCATTGGGGAATGAACCGCACAGTCGATATGGTTGTGGGTAGTACAACTCAAGAGGGGCTGATCGGTTTCGACTTGGGACGTTAGTTCCAGGGGAAGCGGGTCGAGAAGCCAGCGTCATCTCGTAAACGATCGCTGGAAAACCATAGTTGCCAACTCAAACCGCAACGACTTCGCTCTCGCTGCCTGAGCAGTGATCGAAGGGTCAGACCGGGCATCTGCCTTCGTCCCGGAGCCTGACCTCATCTAGAAGGCTTGCTGATCAATCCGTGTCATGGCGGTTGATCGGGACTTTTCCGTGACTGGGCCTGTCGGCGACGTGTCTGTGCGAGCGCCGGGGCCGAGAAAAGCGACAACACGGACTGCACCCGGAGAAGACCTGGTTCGGCGCTCGAGGACGCGGGTTCGATTCCCGCCAGCTCCACCGTTCACCTCTTGACACCCACAACGTGGTGGATCGCAGGCACCCAGTGCCCGTGATCCACCACGTTGTGCATTTCTTTTCCCCATCGACGCAACGCATCGCCGTCGAGTTACGTCTGGAGCAGTGAGGGGTCGTCCACAATGGTCGGGCCCATCACACTCGGCTTCGCCTGACACGGGGAGATCCATGCGCATCGCCAGAATCGTCGTCCTGCTCGGGATGGTCGTCGGACTGTTCTCGCTGCCGGCCATGGCCTCCGCGGACGAGGCCGCCCTGGTCGCCACCACGACCACCCTCGCCGGGCCGGCCCGTTACGAGGGCCAGACCGTCGCGCTCGACGTGGCGGTCAAGGCCACCGGCGGCGCTCCGGTCGAGACCGGAGCGGTCACCGTCGATCGCCGGATCGGCGGGGTGTGGCAGCCGGTCGCGAACGCCGTGACAGGTGCCGACGGCCACGTCACCGTGCCGGCGACGATGAGCCGCACCGTCGCCGACAACGTCTTCCGGGCCCGCTACGCCGGTGACGCGACGTACGCCGCCTCCGCCTCGGCTGCCCGCACCATCACGTTGCTGCGCCGGGACAGCCGGATGGGCTTCTCCGCTCCGTTGCGGGTGGTGGACGAGACGTACGCCGCCTTCAAGGTGCTGTGGCGCACGCCCGGCGGCGTACCGATCCGCGGTTCGGTCCGCATCCAGCAGAAGGTCGGCACCCGCTGGGTGGCCCGCAAGACCGTCATCACCAACGCCGAAGGCAGGGGCGCCTGGAACTTCAAGGTCCGCACCGACAGCGCCTGGCGCGCGGTCGGGATCACCCGTTCGTGGGTGAAGGGTGCGATCAGCGGCACCCGCAAGGTCGACAACCGGCCGCCCGGCGTCCCGTTCACGATGCCCGCCGGCGCGCCGTACCCCCGGATCAAGCTCCCGGCCCAGCCACGGGCCACCCGCGCGGGCGCCGCGGTCACGATCAGCACCATCCCCGACGCCGTGTGGCGCCAGATGGTCGGCGTCACGTGGCACTCCGGCTGCCCGGTCGGGCGGTCCAGCCTGCGGCTGATCCGCGTCAACTACTGGGCGTACGACGGCTACCGCCGGCGCGGCGAGATCGTCGTGAACGCGCGCGTGGCCGGCAACGTCGGGGCGGCGTTCAAGGAGATGTACGACGGAAAGCACCCGATCCGGGCGATGTACCGCGTGGACCGGTTCGGCTGGAGTGACGCCGTGCGTGGCGGCGACGACCACAAGTCCATGGCGGCCGGCAACACCTCGGCGTTCAACTGCCGCAGCGTGGTCAACAACCCGGGGGTGCGCTCCCCGCACTCCTACGGCACCGCCGTCGACGTCAACACCTGGGAAAACCCCTACCGTTCGCGCACCGGGCTGGTGCCGAACTCGTGGTGGCAGTACCACCCGCACCCGCGGGTCTCGTGGCGCAGCTCGACCCACCCCGTCGTCCAGCTCATGCGCCGCCACAACCTGCGCTGGACCTACGGCAATGACGACACCCAGCACTTCGACGCCTACTCCTCGTCGGGCCGGATTGCTCCGCGTTGTGTGGGCGAATGTCACTGATTTGAGGCTTTTGTGGCACTAGATTCCTGCCATGATCGCGTTCCTGCTTGCTGGGCTCATCCTCGGAGTGCTCGCCCGCACGTTGGCCGGTGGCATCCGTGACCCCCAGGTCATGCTGACCGTTCCGGTGGGTGTCGCGGGTGCCGTCGTCGGCGGAGTCGGCGCCAACGTCCTGCGGGGCGAGGACTGGAACCACCTCGACGTGTGGGGCTTCGTCGCCGCCTGCGTGGTGGCGCTGATCGTCCTCGGCCTGCTCGAGGGCGGCGTGGGCCGCAGGCGGTGAGCTGCGTCTTCTGCGCGATCGTGGCGGGGGAGACCCCTGCCGAGGTCGTGCTCGAGACCAGCGACCTGCTCGCCTTCCTCGACCAGCGGCCGGTGTTCAAGGGCCACATGCTGCTGGTGCCGAAGGAGCACGTCGTGACCCTGCCCGACCTGCCGGCCCGGTTGCGCGCCCCGTTCCTCGAGGCCGGACAGCGGCTGGCCACCGCGGTCGTCGAAGGACTCGGTGCCCAGGGCAGTTTCGTCGCGATCAACAACGTGGTCTCGCAGTCCGTGCCGCACCTGCACCTCCACGTCGTACCCCGCACCAAGGGTGACGGCCTGCGCGGCTTCTTCTGGCCGCGCACGAAGTACGCCGACGACGAGCCGGGGGAGTACGCCGAGAGGCTGCGCGAGGCCCTGTCCTAAGGTGGTCCCGGCAACCTCGACCGCCAGTTCCGGCCGGTCGGGCATCACGCATTGACTAGTCACAGGAGTGGGCATGGGTCGGTTTGACGGACGGGTGGCAGTGGTCACCGGGGCCGCACGCGGCATCGGATTCGCCACCGCGAAGCGGTTCGCCGCAGAGGGCGCCGCGGTCGCCATCATCGACCTCGACGAGGCCGCCGCGAGCGAGGCGGCCGGCAAGCTCGGCGAGGGCGTGAAGTCCGTCGGCATCGGTGCCGACGTCAGCAACGCCGAGTCCGTCGAGGCAGCGGTCGAGCGGGTCGTCACCGAGCTCGGCGGCATCCACATCCTGGTCAACAATGCCGGCATCACCCGTGACAACCTGCTGTTCAAGATGACCGAGCAGGACTGGGACCTGGTCATGGGCGTCCACCTCAAGGGTGCGTTCCTGATGACCAAGGCCGCGCAGAAGCACTTCGTGGAGCAGAAGTACGGCAAGATCGTGAACCTCTCGAGCGTCTCCGCGCTCGGCAACAGGGGCCAGGCGAACTACTCGGCGGCCAAGATGGGCGTGCAGGGCTTCACCCGCACCTTGGGCATCGAGCTCGGCCCGTTCGGCATCAACGCCAACGCCATCGCCCCCGGCTTCATCGCCACCGAGATGACCGACGCCACCGCCGCGCGGGTCAAGATGAGCGTCGAGGACTTCCGGGCCGCCGCTGCCGAGCAGAACCCGGTGCGCCGGGTCGGGTTCCCCGAGGACATCGCCGCCGCGGCCGCGTTCCTGGCCAGCGACGAGGCGTCGTACATCACCGGCCAGACGCTGTACGTCGACGGCGGCGCCAAACTGGGCTGACTTGGGGGTTTGTCACATTTCGGGGACTTCCGGGGGCGGTGGCGCTTACCCTCAAGGCGCACAACTTCACACACCGCTCCCGGACAACGCCGAGTCCTGCCCCGTTCAGGGAGCGTCCCGTGACCCGGAAACAGGGGCAGGAGTGGGGGACCCACAGGTTCCACGCGAGGTCGGTCGAGAGGCCGTCCCGCTCGGGGTGAAGTCATCATGCGATGGCAGGACACTTTCCAGTCCCAACCCGACAGCTCACCTCACAGGCGTGGGAAAGGAAACCCTCCATGCCTGCCCTCTTCAGCGTGCGCAGACCGCGCACGACCGCCCGACTGCGCGCACTCCTGGTGCTGCCGCTGATGACCCTGTCGATGCTGGTGGCCGGCACCATGGCCGACGCTCCGAGCGCCGAGGCAGCGTCACTGACCCGCGCCGAGCGCGTGCAGATCGGCTACAACGTCGCCACCAACCAGATCGGCGACCCCTACCGCTACGGCGCCGCCGGGCCAGGGGCGTTCGACTGCTCCGGGCTGCTCTACTACAGCTACCGCAAGGCCGGCTTCGCGGGCATGCCGCGTACGTCGAGCGCGCAGTACGCCTTCGTCCGCCACATCGCCAAGCGGTACCTGCGCCGCGGCGACTTCGTGTTCTTCCACGACGGTGGCCGGGTCTACCATGCTGCGGTCTTCGTGGGGCGCAAGGACGGCAAGGTCATCATCCTGAGCGCACCGCGAAGCGGCACCCGGGTCCGTCGCGAGCTCGCGTGGACCACCTCGTTCTACGCCGGCACCCTGCGTGGCCGGTGATCAGGGACACCTGAGTTCCACGAGGGCGCGCCTCCCCGGAATCCGGGAGCCGCGCCCTCACACTTTGAAACTGAATCAATGTTGTAGACGATCGGAGAATTTCGTGCGCCGTGTCCACCCCTCCCTGACTACCGGCCTTGCTGCCGCCCTGGCGCTGAGCCTCACGCTCACCGCCTGCGGAGGAGATGACAAGGACGACAAGGACGCCAAGGATCCGAAGGGCACCGCCAATGCCGAGGTCCTCGAGAGCACCTGGCCGCTCACCGGCGAGAAGGTCTCGGGTGACGCGTCCTCGAGCAAGAAGCACCCGGTCTACGTCGTCAAGATCGACAACACCGGCAGCAGTGCGCCCCAGATCGGGCTCGGTTCGGCCGACATGGTCGTGGAGGAGCTGGTCGAGGGCGGCAGCACGCGCCTGGCGTCGTTCTTCTACTCCAAGGTCCCCGACAACGTCGGCCCGGTGCGCTCGATGCGTGCCTCCGACATCGGCATCGTGTCGCCGGTCGACGGCGAGATGGTGACCAGCGGTGCGGCCGGTGTCACCATCAGCCGGATCACCCAGGCGGGCATCAAGTTCCACCAGGAGGGTGCCACCGGTTTCTACCGCGACTCCGGGCGCTCCGCGCCGTACAACCTGTTCGTCGACCTGGCCAAGCTCGCCAAGGAAGGGTCGAAGGGCGAGGAGAAGCGGCCCGACGACTACCTGCCGTGGGGCGAGGAGAAGGACCTGCCCAAGGGTCAGCCCGCCACGTCGGTCGCCGCGTCGTTCTCCGCCGGCCACACCACGAACTGGGCGTTCGAGGGCGGCAAGTACCACAACCAGAACACCAACGCCGCCGACGGTGACGAGTTCCTGGCCGACACCGTGCTCGTGCTCAAGGTGCAGGTCGGCGACGCCGGCTACACCGACCCGGCAGGCAACTTCGTGCCCGAGACCAAGTTCCACGGCAAGGGCGAGGCGGTCGTGTTCCACAAGGGCAAGGCCGTGCGCGGCACGTGGAGCAAGAACAAGGCCGAGAGCGCGCTGACCCTGAAGACGAAGGCGGGCGACCTGAAGATTCCCGCCGGTCACGTCTGGATCGAGCTGGTCCCGACCGATGGTGGCAACGTCACCTTCAAGTAGGCACAGCCTTTCGGCGCCCTGGTCGAGCGGCCCCTTCGGGGGTCACTCCGCCAGGGCGCTGCTGCTTCCGGTGACCGGGTCGACGAACTCGACGCCCTGGTCGACCAGGGAGCGCAGGCCCATCAGCATGAACCCGATCGCGGCCTCGACCCGGGCACTGGCCTCCTCGGGGTCCTCGGCGGCCGCGACGCCTTCGCCGGCGCTGCTCAGGGCGCCGAAGAAGATGCGGCTGAAGGTGTCGATCATCGGCTGCTCGAGGTCCCAGGGGCCTGCCGAGAGCACGTTGTTGACCACGTCGAGCACGATCGCGAACGACGAGCGCTCCTCCTGCTCGCGGAAGCGCTCGTAGCCCAGGATGGCGGGTCCCTCCTGGATCACCACCCGGCGGTACGTCGGGTCCTGGACCACCGAGAGGAACGCGCGCAGGCCCTCCGCGGCCTTCTCCCACGGGTCCTTCACGCCCTTGACCGCCTTGGAGATGCTGGCCGCGGCCTCCGCCTCGATGCGCTCGAAGACCGCCTCGAAGACCGCCTGCTTTCCGCTGTAGTGGTGGTAGAGCGCGCCCTTGGTGACCTTGGCCTCGGCCACGATGGCGTCCAGGGACGTGCCGCCGTACCCGTGCTCGGTGAACAGCTCGCTGGCCGCCTCGACCAGGGCCCGCTTGGTGCTGGAGGAGTACTGCTGGCGCCGGGTGGCGCCGGGCAGGTCCGGAAGGGTCGGGAGGCTCGGGATCAGACGCTTCGCTGCGGACTTGCTCATCTGCTCAGCATAGGGCGGCGCGACCGGGACCCTGTGGCCGAGGTCACGGCGTGGTCGGTTTGCGTGCCGAAGGTCGGTTACATACTCTTGGTACGTACCGCCGGTACGTGAAAACGAAAGGAGCTTGACCATGACCTGGGAAGCCTTTCACCACCGTGGGGACGTCCTCCACCGTGTGTTCGACGAAGTACGTGTGCGCCGCGACGGTGTCCTCCCGATGGACCTGCCGGGCGTTGCCGAGACCTTCCGTGACGAGCTCGACCTGCTGGGCGCACTCCAGCTCCGCTGGTCGAGCCGCCTGAGCGGCAAGATCGAGCGCGAGCTATCCAACCAGCCGATGGACCTCGAGGCAGCCGTGATCGCCGCCTGGCGTGCCACGGCCGACGAACTGCCCGGGATCCGCGAGATCCAGGACCACTACCGCTCCGAGCCGGTCGACACGGCGATGTCGCAGGCGATGGCCAAGGCCGCCGCCAAGGAGCGTCAGCTCCTCGCCGTGATGGCCGGACGCGTCTCCGCCCTGGAGGTGGACGAGCACGGCGCCCGCGTGGGTGCCGCGATCGAGGCCGCCGCCCGCGACGGCTACCAGCTGCCCGAACCCGACCCGACTCCCGGGAACGTCCGTTTCCTGGACCGGATCAGGGCGGCGCTCGCGGCCTGACGGCCGCCCCCTGACAGACAGACCCCGGTGTCGACGCACCCGCGGACCTCCCTTCCGCATCTCCCTCCTTCCCCGCGTCGGCCCGGGGCCTGTCTTCATTTCGGCTTGTCTACATTGGGGGCATGGACCCGAGAGCCGGAATGTTGCTGGTGGCCAGCCCCGAGCTGCTCGACCCGAACTTCGCCGACTCCGTGGTGCTGCTCATCGACGCCGATGGCGACGGCGCATTGGGCGTCGTACTCAACCGGCCGTCCATGGTGATGATCGGCGACGTCCTCTCTCCCTGGGCCGACGTGGCGAGCGATCCCGGCGTCCTCTTCTCGGGCGGGCCGGTCGGTGCCGACGGCGCACTTGCCGTCGCCCAGCTCGCCGATGCCGACGACGAGCCCGTCGGGTTCCGCGGGTCCTTCGCCGACATCGGCCTGATCGACCTCGACTCGCCGGTGGAGCTCATCGAGGGCGGCGTGGCCGAGCTCAGGGTCTTTGCCGGGTACGCCGGTTGGGGCGCCTCCCAGCTCGAGGCCGAGATCGCCGAGGGCAGCTGGTACGTCGTGCCGGCGCTGGCCTCCGACCTGTTCCGGGAGGACACCACGACCCTGCGCCGCGACGTGCTGCGACGACAACCCGGAGCCATGGCGTGGGTCTCAACACGTCCGGTCGACCCCTTGATGAACTGAGTTCTGATCTACAGTGGTGGGCGTGAGCAACCCGATCGGATTCAGCCAGACAGACGTTCTCGAGGACCGTCGCACGGTCCCGACCGACGAGGGTGACCACGAGCGGTTCTCGCACTATGCGCCGAAGGACAAGGTCATGGAGGCCATGGTCATGGGCACGCCGGTCACCGCGCTGTGCGGCAAGACCTGGGTGCCCAGCCGGTCGCCGGAGAAGTTCCCGGTCTGCCCCGAGTGCAAGGAGATCTGGGAGAGCCTGCCCCACGGCGGGGATTCCGAGTGACGGGACGGCCCCCCGAGGCCGTCCCACCCGCAGCACTGACTCCGGCCTGGCCGGAGCGTGCCGCATGGGGGACCGCCCAGTCGCTGCGTGCCTGGCAGTCGGCGGCACTCGAGAAGTACTTCTCGGCCTCTCCACGTGACTTCCTCGCAGTGGCCACGCCCGGCGCCGGCAAGACCACGTTCGCGCTGACCGTGGCCGCCGAGCTGTTGGGCCGACGCGTCATCGACCGGATCACGATCATCGCGCCGACCGAGCACCTCAAGACCCAGTGGGCCGAGGCGGCCGCGCGGGCCGGCATCCCGATCGACCCGAACTACTCGGCCGGTCAGGGCAAGACCTCCCAGGACTACGTCGGCATCGCGCTGACCTACGCCGGTGTCGCGGTGAACCCGCTGGCCCACCGGATCCGCACCGAACGGTTCAAGACACTGGTCATCCTCGACGAGGTGCACCACGCCGGGGACGCGCTCTCGTGGGGTGACGGCGTACGCGAGGCGTTCGAGCCGGCGCACCGCCGCTTGGCCCTGACCGGTACGCCGTTCCGGTCCGACACGAACCCGATCCCGTTCGTCACCTACGTGCCCGCTCCCGAGCTGGGCCCGGGCGCGATGGTGTCGGTGGCCGACTACACCTACGGCTACGGGCAGGCGCTGGCCGACCACGTCGTCCGGCCGGTGCTGTTCATGGCCTACTCCGGCGAGATGCAGTGGCGCACCCGCGCGGGCGACGAGATCTCCGCCCGGCTGGGCGAGCCGCTCACCAAGGACCAGAACGCCCAGGCGCTGCGCACCGCGCTCGACCCGCAGGGGTCCTGGATGCCCTCGGTGCTCCAGGCCGCCGACCGGCGGCTCTCGGAGGTACGCCGCCACGTGCCCGACGCCGGCGGCCTCGTGATCGCCAACGACCAGGACTCCGCCCGCGCCTACGCCAAGCTGCTCAAGGCGATCAGCGGCGAGGCGCCGACCGTCGTACTCTCCGACGAGAAGGCGGCGTCGAAGAAGATCTCCACGTTCACCGACTCCGAGGACCGCTGGATGGTCGCGGTGCGGATGGTCTCCGAAGGTGTCGACGTGCCGCGCCTGGCGGTCGGCGTCTACGCGACGATGATCTCCACCCCGCTGTTCTTCGCCCAGGCCGTCGGCCGCTTCGTGCGTGCCCGCCGCCGCGGTGAGACCGCCTCGGTGTTCCTGCCCTCGGCGCCCAACCTGCTGGTGCACGCCTCCGAGATGGAGGTCGAGCGCGACCACGTGCTGGGCCGCAAGGTCACCGACGAGGACGACATGTTCGCCGCCGAGGAAGACCTGATGAACCAGGCCAACGCCGCCGAGTCGGCCTCGGGTGACGAGGCGCTCGGCCCGTGGGAGGCGCTCGGCTCGCAGGCCACCTTCGACCGGGTGCTCTACGACGGCGGTGAGTTCGGCCATGAGGGCGAGGTCAGCGTCGGCTCCGAGGAGGAGATGGACTTCCTCGGCATCCCGGGGCTGCTCGAGCCCGATCAGGTGCGCGACCTGCTGCGCACCCGGCAGTCCGAGCGGGCCGCGAAGACGAAGAAGCCGAAGCCGGCCGAGGGCGACAGCATCGCCCAGGTCTCGACGCACGAGCAGCTGGCGATCCTGCGCCGCGAGCTCAACGGGCTCGTGGCCGCGTGGTTCCACCGCACCGGTCAGCCGCACGGCGTCACGCATGCGGCACTGCGCAAGGAGACCGGCGGACCGGCTGCGGCCGTCGCGACGGCCGACCTCTTGCACAAGAGGATCGACACGTTGCGCGAGTGGGCCGTCCGCAAGTCGTCCTGATGGCGTGGACTCGTGTCTCGACACGCCGGTCGCGGCTTCGTTCCTCAGCCGCGCGGCTGCTCGACGCGCCTCGCCACGCCGTGCACTCCACGGTCGTGCACGGCTAGGCTCAGCGCATGGCCACCGAGACTTCCCAGACCCTCGATCGTGGCCTCCACGTGCTCCGGGTCCTCTCGCAGAACCAGGCGGGACTCACCGTCACCGAGCTCGCTGCCAGGCTCGAGGTCAACCGCACCGTGGTCTACCGGTTGGTGGCCACCCTCGAGCAGCACGCGCTGGTCCGCCGTGACGCGCGCGGCCGGCTGCACGTCGGGCTCGGCGTACTGCACCTCGCCTCGGCAGTGCAGCCGGTGCTGCGCGACATCAGTGTCCCGGTGCTGCGTGAGCTCGCCGAGAGCACGGGCTGCACGGCCCACCTGACCGTCGCCGACGGCGAGGAGGCGCTGGCCCTGGCCGTGGTGGAACCGTCGTGGACCGACTTCCACGTCGCCTACCGGGTCGGTGCGCGCCACCCGCTCTCCCAGGGCGCCGCCGGCAAGGCGATCCTGCTCGGCCGCGAGACCGCGGCGCCGCGCTACGCCGTCACGGCGGGGGAGCTGCAGGCCGGCGCCAAGGGCATCGCCGCCGCCGTCCGCGGTGTCGACGGTCTCGAGGCCTCGGTCGGCATCGTCACCCTGGGCGCCCTCGACGTCGAGAAGGTCGGCCCGCGGGTCGCCGCTGCCGCTGCCGAGGTCGCCACCCGCCTCGCCTGACCAGCGCCAACCGTGGGTTCTTGATGCGCCAACCGTGGGTTCTTGCGCCTCGAACCGTGGGTTCTTGATGGCCCAGCGCAAGGATCCACGGCTCGGACATCAATGATCCACGGTTCGCGCATCAAGAATCCACGGTTCGGGTGAGGGGGAGGACGCGGAAGGGGATCTGCTCGGCCAGGGCGATGACCGTGGTGGAGCGGACGATCGCGGGGTCGGCCAGCACTCGGTCGATGACCCGCTGGAGGTCTGCGTTGGAGCGCGCCACCACGCGCACCCACATGTCGCCGGCCCCGGTGATCGTGTACGCCTCCAGCACCTCCGCGATCTGCTCCAGCTTGCGGGCCACGCTGTCGTGGCCGCCGAGGTCGATGTTGTCCTGGCGGATCTCGAGGGTCAGGAACGCGGTCACCGGGTAGCCGAGCGCCCCCGGGTCGAGGTCCGGCCCCCAGCCGGTGACCACCCCGCTCGAGGCCAATTTGTCGAGTCGCGCCTGCACGGTTCCGCGCGCGACGCCGAGCCGGCGAGAGGCCTCGAGTACGCCGACCCGCGGCTCCCGGGCGAAGAGATCGATCAATGTGGCATCGAGATCGTCCATCGCTACGCTCCTTCTGGACAACATGCACAGTGTTTCGACGTACTGTTGCACATCTTGTCGCTCGTGGACAGGCTGAACCCATGACTACGACTGCTTCCACGGGCGGCGCGCTGACCGCCGACGAACTCAAGGCCGACCTCACCCTCGACCAGCTCAAGCAGCTGGTGGGTCTCGTCGAGTACGACGCGTCGAGCGACCCGTTCCCCGTGGTGGCCCAGGACGCCGTGTGCTTCGTGGTCGGCAACGCCACCCAGACCGCGACCTTCTACCAGCTCGCACTGGGCATGGAGCTCGAGGCCTACCGCGGTCCCGAGAACGGCTGCCGCGACTCGAAGTCCTACGTGCTTCGCTCCGGCTCGGCCCGCTTCGTGTTCACCGGCGGCGTCACGCCGGGCAGCCCGGTGCTCGAGCACCACCGCAAGCACGGCGACGGTGTGGTCGACCTGGCCATCGAGGTCACCGACGTCGACAAGTGCATCGAGCACGCGCGCGCCCAGGGCGCCACGGTCCTGGTCGAGCCGCACGACGAGACCGACGAGCACGGCACCGTGCGCCTCGCCGCGATCGCGACATACGGCGAGACCCGGCACACGCTGATCGACCGCTCGAAGTACGACGGCCCGTACCTCCCCGGCTATGTGGCGCGCTCCACCACCGTGGCCCGTCGTGAGGGCCACCCGAAGCGGCTCTTCCAGGCCATCGACCACTGTGTGGGCAACGTCGAGATCGGCCACATGGACGAGTGGGTGACGTTCTACAACAAGGTGCTGGGCTTCACGAACATGGCCGAGTTCATCGGTGACGACATCGCCACCGACTACTCGGCGCTGATGTCGAAGGTCGTGGCAAGCGGCAACCACCGGGTGAAGTTCCCGCTCAACGAGCCCGCGATCGCGAAGAAGAAGTCGCAGATCGACGAGTACCTCGAGTTCTACGACGGCGCCGGCTGCCAGCACATCGCGCTGGCCACCAACGACATCCTGCGCAGCGTCGACATCCTGCGCGACAACGGCATCCAGTTCCTCGACACCCCTGACTCCTACTACGACGACCCCGAGCTGCGCAGCCGGATCGGCGAGGTGCGGGTGCCGATCGAGGAGCTGAAGAAGCGCAAGATCCTGGTCGACCGCGACGAGGACGGCTACCTGCTCCAGATCTTCACCAAGCCGATGGGCGACCGCCCCACGGTGTTCTACGAATTCATCGAGCGCCACGGCTCGCTGGGCTTCGGCAAGGGCAACTTCAAGGCGCTGTTCGAGGCCATCGAGCGCGAGCAGGACGCCCGCGGCAACCTCTGACTCGGGGGTGGCCACAACGTGGTGGATCACACGCACCAGGTGCGGGTGATCCACCACGTTGTGATGGGAAGTGCCCGGTGACCGATCAATGAGCGCGTGCAGTAGGTCGCGCGGCACCCCTGATCCTGTGCGCCCGAGTGGGCTCGGGGATACTCCACGGGTGACGCCAGCCCTCGATCCCCGCTCCGCGAGGGTCCTGGTCGCGCTGCCGATCGTGCTGGCGATGCTCAGCATGATCGGCCCGTTCAGCATCGACACGCCTTTCCCGGCGTTCGACCAGATGCGCGACGAGTTCGAGGTCGGGCCTGACCAGCTGCAGCTGGTGGTCACCGTCTACATGCTGTCGTTCGCGGCGATGAGCATCTTCCACGGCCCCCTCTCGGACGCGGTCGGCCGCAGGCCGGTGATCATCGGCTCGGTCAGCGTGTACGTCGTCGCGTCCGTCGGCTGTGCGTTGGCCCCCTCGCTCGGGTGGCTGCTGGTCGGGCGCGCTGTGCAGGGGCTCTCGGCCGGTGGCTCGACGATCGTGAGCCGCACGGTCATCCGCGACGTGTTCGAGGGGCCGCAGGCGCAGAGGCTGATGAGTCGCGTGGCGATGATCTTCGGACTTGCTCCCGCGATCGCGCCGATCGTCGGGGGAGCCCTGCTCCAGCTCGGTCCGTGGCACCTCGTCTTCTGGTTCATGGGCGTGCTCGGCCTGGTGCTGATCGCGGCGACCCTCTTCGTGCTGCCCGAGACGCACCCGCCCTCCGCGCGTGTGCCCTTGCGGGTCGGGGAGATCCTGCGCGGCATCGGCGAGGTCGTGCGCCAGCCGTCATTCCACCGCGTCGCCTGGGCCGGGACCTTCGTCTTCGGGGCGCAGTTCCTCTACATCGGCGGCGCCGCGATCTTCGTGGTCGACGTGCTCGGCCAGGGTGAGCTGGACTTCTGGAAGCTCTTCGTGCCGATGATCGGCGCGATGGTCGCCGGCTCGTGGGTCAGCGGTCGTACGGCGGGGATCATCGAGCCCGTGCAACTGGTGACGGTGGGTTTCGGGATCGCCCTCGTCGGTGCCGCAGTCGGCGTGCTGGTCTCACTGACCAGCCTGGGCTCCGAGCTGCCGTGGGCCGTGGTCGGCCTGGCCGCTGTGGCGTTCGGCAACGGCCTGGGTTACCCGATCGTGCAGTTGATGATGCTCGACCTGCTGCCGACCCGACGCGGCGCCGTGATGTCGGGCGCCACGTTCGTGACCTTGGTCTTCAACGCGGTGGTGGCCGTCGCCGTCACGCCGTACGTCGGCGGCACGGCGCTGGGCTTCGCTCTCACCTCCTTCGTCTTCGTGGTGCTCGGCGTGGTGTGTTGGGCATGGCACCGGCGGGCGCTGCGCCGCGGGATCGCGCCGCTCACCGCCTGATCCGCTCGACCACGACCGTGCCGGCGAACTTGTCGTGCAGGGCTTGGCGTTGGGGATTGCCCAGTGCCCACAGGCAGTCGACGAGGATCCAGCTCCAGCTGGCCACGACGGCCAGGAGCAGCCAGCCTGACCCGCTCTCCAGCTCCTCCGCTGACGCGGGGAGCAGTGCCACCGTGCTGATCACGTAGGGGACGCCCGTTTGCGCGGCGAGCCGACGCAGGATCACTGACCAGGTCAGCCTGCCCGGCCCCAGGGCTGGTTGGATCGAGAGTCGGCACAGCATCTTTGCCGGGGTGGCGGAGAGCCCCCGCCACCAGAGGGCGAACCACAGCGGCACCGCCAGGAAACTGACGGCCAGTGCCACCGGGGTCGGCAGGAGGACTGTGGCGAACAGCAGGAGCAGGTTCACCGGCACCAGCAACAGGCTGTCGAGGACGTAGAGCCAGAAGCGGGTCGACATTGCCGCGATGACATAGCGCGTGGAGGGTTCAGCCGAGATCTGAGTCATGCAGGGACGCTAGAACGGAACCGGCCGGGGCTGCAGAAGTTATCCACAGCCCCAGCCGGTTCGTCGTACGACGTGGTCAGTCGATGTCGCCGACCAGCACCGCCTCGGCCTCCTCGGAGGAGTGGGCGGACGGCGCTTCGTGGTGCACGCGGAGGTGCTTGCTGCCGACGGCCATGATGATGAAGCCGATCACGACGACGCCCGCACCCATCCAGAACGGCGCACTGGCGTTGATCTCCTCGCCGAGACGACCGGCGGCCCACGGTGCGACCGCTCCGCCGGAGAAGCGCACGAAGCTGTACGCCGAGGAGGCGACAGGCCGCTCGACCGGAGCAGCGCCCATGACCGCCTCGGTGATGAGGGTGTTGTTGATGCCCAGGAACGCGCCGGCGACGATGATGCCGACCACCAGGACCGTCTTCGATTCCGTGAACAGCGCCATCACGGCGAGGTCGGCCGCGAAGAGCGCGAGGGCGACCAGGATGGTCGGCACCGTGCCGAAGCGGCGTTGCAACGCGGGGGCGGTCCACACCGAGGCGACGGCCAGGAACAGGCCCCAGCCGAAGAAGATCCAGCCGACCTGCGAGGCGGTCATGTCGAGCGGGAACGGTGCGAAGGCGAGCAGCGTGAAGAAGCCCATGTTGTAGAAGAGCGCGGTCAACGCGATGGTCAGCAGGCCGGGGTGGCGCAGCGCCTTGAACGGGTCGGCGAGCGAGGTCTTGCGTGGCGAGGGCGGCGTCGGCGGCAGCAGGAACGCGGTGGCGATCAGCGCGATCAGCATGAGCACGGAGACGCCGAAGAACGGCGCCCGCCACGAGATCGAGCCGAGCTGTCCGCCGACGATCGGTCCGACCGCGATGCCCAGTCCGAGTGCGGCCTCGAAGAAGATGACCGCCTGCCCGGCCGTGCCGGCCGAGGCCACCACGATCGTCGAGAGGGCGGTGGCCACGAAGAGTGCGTTGCCCAGCCCCCAGCCGGCGCGGAACCCGACGATGGCGCCGATCGAGTCGGACATGCCGGCCAGGCCGGCGAACACGATGATCAGCAGGAGGCCACTGAGCAGCGTCCGCTTGGCGCCGATGCGCGAGGAGATGACGCCGGTGATGAGCATCGCGACGCCCATCACCGCCATGTAGCTGGTGAACAGCAGCGAGGTCTCGCTCGGGGTTGCCCCGAGCTCGTCGGCGATCGGCTTGAGGATCGGGTCGACCAGGCCGATGCCCATGAACGTGATGACACAGGCGAAGGCCACCGCCCACACGGCCCGGGGCTGCCGGAACGTGTCGCGGAAGGTGGGAGCGGGGGAGTGGTCGGTCGGTGGTGCGGTGGTCACTGCGTGCCTTTCGGGGACGTGCCTTCGAGGACTCCGCGCAGCACGGCGACGGCCGTGGCGAGATCCTCGGTGGTCAGGGTGGGATGTGCGTCGATGGCCGAGGCCACGGCCTCGGCGTTGCGGCGTCGTACGACGGCCAGCGCCGTGCGCCCGGCATCGGTGAGGTGCACGAGTGACGCGCGGGCGTCGGTCGGGTCGACGGTCTTCTCGACCCAGGCGCGCTCGACGAGGCCGGCGACGGCGCCGGACATCGTGGGTTGCGAGGTGCGGTCGTACGCCGCGAGGGCGCTGATGCCCGACGGCCCGTGCTCGTCGATGAGGGACAGCACGCGCATGCCGGCGGCGGGTGTCTCGTGGATGTTCTGGCGCGAGGCGCGCAGGACGCGGGCGGCGTACGTGACGAGGTCGCCGGCCAGGGCGAGCGGGTCAGGTGGTTGTGCCATGCATCCATTATTGCATAGGAAGCCTATGTAAATCCAGAGAGCCTGATCCGGCCGTCGTGGAGTGACTTCCTCAGCCGGCGGGCGAGGTGGCGGCCGGGAAGGGCGGCCGACCGGTGCCGGTGACGCGGAACCTGCCCCAGGGATCGACGTCACTGAGGCGGGCCGGGGCGGTGAGATCGCCCGCGCGGACTGCCACGTTCGCTCCGCCGCGGCAGGTCTCTGACAGTGCGACGTTGGGAGCGATCCGTCCGTACCAGTGGAAGTGGCCGTCGATGGGCTGGAACGATCCGCGCAGCGTGACCTCGACCGGGATCTCGGTCTCCTCGGTGATCACCGTCGCGGCCCCGGACCACTCGTCGAGCTCGTAGGGGTCGTGTTCGCGGACCGTCATGTGCGTCGTCCCTTCGTGATCGGGGTCGGCCTCTTCGAGGGTGTGTCGAGTGCGGTGAGCGGGACGCCGTACTCCTGGGAGATGCCCTCGAACGCATGCCACACGAAGGCGGTCAGGTAGCGCGCGACGGCTTCGCGCGACATCGTCTCGCGAGTCAGCCACCACTCGCCGGTGCTGAGTCCGAGGCCGACCAGTCCGTGCGACCACGGCTCGGCGCCCGCCGCGTCGACGCCGAGGTGGCGCAGGGTGTCGCCGAGGATCCGCGCGAAGGTCGTGGCGATGCGCTGCTTGCCGTCGGCCAGGGGGTCGTTGCCGTCGCTGCGGTGGCGCACGAGGAGCAGGAACACCTGCGGGTGCTCGGCGATCGTGGACAGGTAGCCGTCGACGCCGCGCGCCACCTTGTCGCGGATCGGGGCGTCGGTGAGGAGCGCCGGGACGATCCGGTCGAGCACCTGCTGGGCCGCCCAGCTGCCGACCTCGGCGTGCAGCTCGGCCTTGTCGGAGAAGTAGCGGTAGAGGACGGGCTTGCTGACCCCGGCCTCCTCGGCGATCGCGGCGATGCCCACATCGGGCCCGTGTCGGTCGATCGAGGCCACTGCGGCTGCCACGAAGTCGGCACGTCGCTGGTCTCGGTGGGCGTCCCATCGGGTGGTGCGGCCGTCGGCGGATCCCTTGACTGGTCGGGTCATGTGAGTCACTCTAGCCTTAGTGTTACTCGAAGTTACAGTTAAACGTCGTGCCAATGTCGAAAGGACCTCGCTCGTGGCCCTCATGGATCCGCTCTCCGACCGCCTCCTGAAGTCGTCGGCCCGTCAGTCCTACGACCCCGAGGTCGACATCGACTGGGACGCGCCGCCGGTGCCCGGCCTGCACTGGATGCAGCCCGAGCGCACCTCCCTCTACGGCACCGACCTGTGGGACGGTCTGACCCCGGAGCAGCAGATCGAGCTGACCAAGCACGAGGTGGCCTCGATCGCCAGCGTGGGCTTGTGGTTCGAGATCCTGCTGATGGAGATCCTGCTCCGCGACGTCTATCGCAGCGACCCGCGCACCGGCCGCACGCACTACGCGCTGACCGAGATCGCCGACGAGTGCCGCCACTCCACCATGTTCGGCAAGGCGATCGGCACATTCGGCGCCCCGGCCTACGGGCCCAGGCCGCACATCCACAAGCTGGCGCGGGTCTTCCCGCCGATCGCGCGTGGCGCCGCGGCGTACGCCTCGATCCTGATCGGCGAGGAGCCGGTCGACCGCTGGCAGCGCGACATGATGAAGGACGAGCGCATCCAGCCCCTGGTCCGCATGGTCTCGCGCATCCACGTGCTCGAGGAGGCCCGCCACGTCACCTTCGCCCGGGAGGAGCTGGAGAAGTCGGTGGCGACGATGTCGCGCGCCGAGCGCCTCTGGGCGCAGACCCTCACCGCGCAAGGTGCCTTCATCATGATGCGTTCGCTGGTGCACCCCGACGTCTACAAGGCGGTCGGCATCGACCCGCAGCTCGGACGGCGTACGGCGTTGGGCAACCCGAACTACCGCGCCACGATCGCGTGGATGGGCGAGAAGGTCATGCCCTACCTCGAGGAGCAGGGCATGGTCGGCGGCGGCGCGAACCGCAAGGCATGGCGGGCGTCCTTCCTGCTGACCTAATGGGCATCACCGGAGGTTCGTCGTGTGTCTCGCACCCTGTGCACGCACCTCGCGGCGTTGTCGGAGACTCGACGGGGCTCCGCCCCGCCATCGCTCCTCCGCCTTGCGATGCACGCACCCAGGGCACGGGCCACCCCCGACGAACCTCCGGCGATACCCACTAATGTGATCGGCATGCGCCTGCGCGGGGACTGGTACGCCGCGGGCGCCGTCGCGCTCGTGTTGTCCGTGTTCAGCGGTGGCTACGGCTATCACCGCGACGAGTTGTACTTCCGGATGCTTCCTCCGGACACCGGGTACGTCGACCAGCCGCCACTGACCCCGTTCCTGGCCCGGCTGACCCGCGACCTGATCGCCGACCAGCAGTGGGCGCTGCGCATTCCGGCGACGGTGTGCGTGGCCGCCTCGGTGCTGGTGATCGCCGCGATCACGCGCGAGCTCGGCGGCAGCCGGCGGGCACAGGCCCTTGCGGCGTGGGGCTACGGATTCGCCGCCGCCACGTTGATGATCGGGCACCTGCTGGTCACCTCGACCGTCGACCTCCTGCTCTGGCCCGCGCTGGTGTGGACGGTGCTGCGAGCCATGCGTTCCCCGCGCTGGTGGCTGGTGACCGGTGTGCTCGGCGGGCTGTCGACGTACAACCGCTGGCTGGTGGTGGTGCTCGCCGCCGGCCTGGTGCTCGGCCTCCTGCTCGTGGGGCCGCGTCGGGTGTGGCGGCGTCCCGAGCTGTGGGGCGGAGTCGGGTTGGCACTGTTGGTGGCCGCGCCCAACCTGGTCTTCCAGGCGACCCACGACTGGCCGCAGCTCGCGATGGGCGAGGCGCTGGCCGACAACAACGCCGACGAGGTGCGCACCCAGGTCTGGCTGATGCTGGCCTTGCTTCTCGGGGTGCCCCTGCTGCCGATCTGGGTGGCCGGGTTCGTGTCGCTGGTGCGGCGTCCCGACTGGCCCGAGCATCGCTGGCTGGCGGTCGCCTTCGTCGTGCTGGTCGCCTTCACGTGGGGCAGCGGCGCACAGGTGCACTACCTGATGGGGCTGCTGCCGGTGATGTTCGCCGCCGGCTGTGTGCCGGTCGCCGACTGGACCGTGTGGCACCGCGGCCGCACGGCCCTCGTGGCGGGCGGGGTGGCCCTCAACGCAGCGGTGGCTCTGGTGCTCGCCCTGCCCCTGGTGCCGGTGGATGCGGTGGGTGACACCCCGATCCCCGACGTCAGCCCGCTGGTCGGTGACACCGTCGGCTGGCCCGAGTACGTCGCGCAGGTGGCCCGCGCGCACGAACAGGCCGGCGGCGGCGACGTGCCGATCATCACCTCGAACTACGGCGAGGTGGGGGCGGTGGACCGTTTCGGCGCCGACCTGCCCGCGCCGTACAGCGGCCAGAACGAGCTCTGGTACGTAGCACGCCCGCCGGACGATGCTGACACGATCGTGATGGTCGGCGCCCAACTGGCGTCGATCGAACGTCACTTCACGTCGTGCGAGGTCGTCGCGCGTCTGGACAGCGGCGAGGGCGTCGACAACGAGGAGCAGGGCGAGCCGATCGCCATCTGCACCGGACCGCTCACCCCGTGGCGCGACCTGTGGGCGGAGTTCCGGCACCTCGACTGACGTCTGCCGACTACTGCCAGATCCACGAGCGCACGCCGCGCGCCCAGTCGCGACAGGCGGCAGCCGTGCGCGACACGGCGCGGCCCACCGCACGGGCGACCACGCCGACGGCCTTCACCACCGGGCGGAACGGCCAGTAGAGGACGAGGGCCACCCGGGTCACGCCCCTCCAGAGGTGGCCGGCCACCCGGGCCAGCCATCGCCAGCACGCCGCCGCCATGCCCGCCGCGATGGTGAGCACCGGACGGAGCCGTCGCCAGACCCAGAGGCATCCCGCGGCGACACCGCGCCCCAGCCAGGCGATCAGGCCGAGGACCGCGTCCGCGATCCACACGAACGGAAACAGCACGATGAGCAGCACGGGTCGCAGCACCCGGCGCCACACCCAGCCCAGGCCTGTGGCCAGCACCCCGCCAAGAGCGCACAACCCGCGCCACAGTTGGGCACACGCCCAGCGGACCGGGAAGAGCAGCCACCAGACGAAGCGGCCGATCGCCGCGAACAGCGCGCCGAACGCCCGGGCGATGCCGCGACCGATCCAGCAGAGCAGGTCCCAGAGCATCACGAACGGCACGAACGGGAGCGCGACGATTCGCTGCACGGTGGAACGGGTGGTCGACGGCGGGGGCTGATGGTTCACGCGGGTCGTGATGCCCCGTCATGGGCAAGGAGAAACTCGCGCAGCGCGGTGAGGTCGTCGGCGATGATCTGGTCGACCCCGGCGGACAGCAATTCGGGCCACATGTGCTGGTTGGTGCCCCAGAACCTGGCGCTGCGACCGGTCCGGTGGATCTCGCTGACCACGCGCCGCAAGCCTTCCCGTTCGCCGGACGGGATGCGCCCGCGCCCGTCCCAGTCGAAGAGCTTGCCGAACTTGGCGCTGATCGTGGTGGTCACCGCGGACAGCCCGTCGACGAGGTCTCCCGGCCTGCCGTCGCGGGTCGCGTAGCGCACCTGCTGCGAGGCCATCAGCACCGGATCGGTGTGGCCGCTGACCACGACCGTGACGGGTCCGCTGAGGCGGCCGTCGTTGCGGTGCTGGGTGAAGAGGTCAGCGCGGCGGGCCAAGGCATTGTGGATCGCAAGGTACGACGACCGTGCTTCGCTCTTGACATCGATCAACAGGGTCAGCGGCCAGTCCGGCCAGACGTGCCCGCGGTCTTCGACCAGTGCCCCGAGCGGTTCGAGGTAGAGGGACTCGAAGGTGCGGTCGGGGAGAAGGTCCTTCGTGCCGTGGCCGACCAGCAGCCGACCGCCCTCGAGGAACACGTCGACCTCGATCGCCGTGAAGCCGTGGGCGAGGGCGTCGAACAGCGGTCGCTCGCGGGCGTAGTCGTTGTGCGCGAACGCACGCCGCAGCGGCGACCCGATCTCCACCTCGTCCGGCATGACACGCAGGGTAGCGACTGTCGCTAACCTCGACGCCATGCCGTCGTACGTCGCCTTCCTGCGCGCGATCAACCTGGGTGCCAACCGCAAGTTCCCCAAGGACGCCATCAAGGCTGCCGTCGAGGGCGCCGGCTTCACCGACGTGGAGACGCACATCAACACCGGCAACGTCAGGCTGACGACCGCGATGCGGTCGACCGCGAAGATCGAGGTCGCCCTCGAGGACGCGTTCCTCGCCGACCGTGGCTTCGAGGTGCCGACCATGGTGTTCACCACCGCGGAGTTCGCGCAGATCGGGCGCGACGCCGAGGAGCTGCACGCGCCCGAGCTGAGCCGCCACTACGTCTACCTGCTCAAGGAGCCGCTCACCGCCGACGCAATGGCGACCATCGACGGGCTGGCCCGCGACGGGCACCGCGCCGTGGTGCGCGGCCGGGCCTGCCACCTGCTGATGGGGGAGGGCTACCGGGAGGGCACGGTCGACCCGATGAACGTGGCCAGGCACCTGGGCGTGGCCACGAACCGCAACTACAACGTGGTGACCACGCTGGCCGCGAAGTGGTGCGCGTCGTGACCTCCTGAGATTTCCCGAGCCGGCCGGCAACCTTTCGGTGCCGGGCTGCGTCCATGTCTGTAGGGCCACCGGCGCGGTCGGTGCCGCACGTCCGGACGACTCGGGGGAACGAACATGGGACTCAACCTGGCCACGCGCATGTGCATCGCCGGAGGCGTGGCGCTCACGGGCGCGTTCGTCGTACCCCTGGCCGCGCCGGCGACGGCGGCGCCGCACACCTGCCACGGTCTGCGGGCCACCATCGTCGGCACACCCGGCAACGACACGATCAACGGCACCCGGCACCGGGACGTGATCGTGGGCCTGGCCGGACACGACGTCATCAACGGCGGCGCTGGTGACGACGTGATCTGTGGCGACGTCGGCGCCGACCGGCTCGACGGTGGTGCCGGCAACGACAGGCTGTACGGCGGGCAGGGTGCGGTCATCGACGACTACGACGACGTCGAGGGCCCGCTGCCCAACGACGTGCTGCGCGGCGGCCCCGGCGACGACGTGCTCCAGCCCGGCACGTCCACGACGTACAACCTCGACAAGCGGATCACCTACAGCACCTCGGCCACCGCGATCCGGGCCAACCTGGCCACCGGCGTGGTCACCGGCGAGGGGCGTGACCGGGTGCCGACGACAGGACGGTTCGAGTTCTTCGCCTCGCCGCACGACGACGTCGTGCAGGGCAGTGGTCGGAACGACAAGATCTGGGGCGGATCGGGCGACGACGTGATCCGCGCGGGCGCCGGCGACGACTCCCTCGGTGACGGCACCTACAACCAGCTCCAGCGGGCCGATCGTGACCTCCTCGACGGGCAGGGCGGCAACGACTCCCTGATGGGCAGCAAGGGTCACGACACGCTGCTCGGCGGTGACGGCAACGACTACCTCGACGACCACGGGGCCGGAGTCGACCGCCTCCTCGGTGGAGCCGGCAACGACGAGATCTGGGACGTCTTCTCCCGCGGCACCAGCCAGGAGGTCGACGGCGGGCCGGGGAAGAACCTGCTGACCTTCGAGTGGACGAAGCCGGGTGCCGGCGACCCGGCGTACACCCGCCTGGTGATGAACCTGGCCACCGGCGCGAGCAACTTCGTGGGCGAGGGCGCCTTCACCGTGCGCAACGTGACCGACGTGCAGGCGTTCCTGCTCAGTCGTGGTTCATGGACGGTCACCGGCACCGCCGCGGCCGAGCGGTTCCGGGCGGGACGGTCGCTGCGGCTGATCGCGCGCGGCGGTGGGGGTGATGACGTCCTCGAGGGCGGTGCGCTCGACGACGTGATCAGCGGCGGGGCCGGTCGTGACCGGGCCTACGTGGGCCCGGGCAGGGACACCTGCACCTCCGTGGAACGCGTCACCGGACCGGCCTGCGAGATCGTCAGCTGACCTTCTCGAGCTGGACCCGCTCCAGGTCACGCACCGACTTCGAGGTCAACGTGACCAAGGCCACCGCGGCGTACACGATCGCGCTGAAAACTAGCACGTCGCGGTAGCCGAACCAGCTCCCGAGTGGGCCGTAGACCAGCTGGCCCAGGGGCATCGCGACGAACGAGCCCAGTGCGTCGTACGAATAGGCGCGCGAAAGAACAGCCTCGTCGATGTTCTCCTGCATGGCCAGGCTCCAGCCGATCCCGAAGACCTCCATGCCGGCGCCTGCGATGAACGTCGCGCCAATCAGCGGGAGCAGGTGCGGGTCGACCCCGAGCATCAGCAGCGGTACGGCGAAGCAGGTCATGCCGAGCATGCCGGCGCGCAGGGGGAACCTGAGCGAGACGCGCAGCATGACCACGGTCATCAGCAGGAGCCCGATGGCTTCGGCGGAGACCGCGTAGCCCCAGCCCTTCTCGCCGATCGTGGCCTTGGCGACGACCGGTCCGAGGGTGAACCAGGCGCCGGCGTGGATCGCGTTCAGGATGCCGAAGGCGAGCACGATGACCCACAGCCAGGTGTGGCCGGTGAACACCGACCAGCCCTCCTTGAGCTCACGGATCATGTTCGGTGCGGCGTCGCCGGAGCGGTCGCGCTGGGGGATGTGCAGCCGGGTCAGGCACAGTGAGGCGATCAGCCAGGTCAGTGCATCGACGGCCAGTGCCCAGCCCGAGCCGACGGTCACCACGAGCAGGGCGGCGATCGACGGGCCGATGATGGCCAGGCCGCCGCGCGTCATCGAGAGCAGCACGTTGGCCGGCTGGAGCTGGTTGCGTGGCACGAGCTGGGGTACGACGCTCGCCATCGCCGGGAAGCTGGCTGCCGCGACGGTGCCGTTGATCGCCTCGAGCACGATCAGCTGCCACAGCTCGGCGTTGCCGGAGATGACCAGCCAGGCCACGATGCCCTGCGTCAGTGCGGCGACGAGGTTGGAGACCTGCATGACCAGGGCCCGGTCGATGCGGTCGGCGATCACCCCGCCGATCAGCAGGAACAGCACCAGCGGGATGCTGCGTGCGGCCAGCACCTGGCCCAGCGCGCTGGCGGTGTTGCTGACGTCGAGCACGGCGAAGGCCAGCGCGATCGGTGCCATCATCGAGCCGGTGGTGCTGATGAAGCGGGCCGCGAAGTACCAGCGGAAGTTCGTCTCGCGCAGGGGGGCGAAGGAGGCGCTCCAGCTCATCGCACGTCCTCCCCGGTCGTGTCCTGCGTGGTCTTGTCCTCCATCAGGAAGGCCAGTGACGTGAGGTTGGCGTGCAGCGTGCCGGGCGTGCGCGGCGGCTGGGCCGCGGAGTGCATCAGCGACGAGGCTGCCTCGACGTGCTGCATCACCTGCTCCCACACCTCGGGCTCGACCCACATCTCGGCGTCCGAGAGCAACGTCCTGGTGCCGCTCCTGCGCTGGCCGAACCGGCGTACCAGTTCCTCGGCGACGGCCCGGATGTACATCTGCGGGTCGTCTTCGGTGGGTTCCACACCGGATCCGTCGGGACGGGCCTCGTGCTGCCACGGGTGGCGATAGCGCTTGGCGATGCCGCCGCGGATCTTCTCCTCGCCGGCCACCACGATCTCGCCGGCGTCGACCAGGACGCGCAGGTGGTAGCTGGCGTTGGCATGGGTCAGGTCCATCTCACGGGCCACCTCGGCGGCACTCATGTCGGTGCTGGTCAGCAGGGACAGCATCTGCAACCGGACCGGGTGGGCGATCGCCCGCAGGGCCGAGACCGGCGTCTTCTCGTCGCTCATGTCGACTCACTCTCAAAGGGTTCTTGGGGAGTGTGTCGCAGGTCGCCCTCGACTGTCAAGCACTTGTTGGGGAGTTGTTGGAAATCAAGAACTGCCGGCTCGCGCATCAAGGATTGCCGGTTGGCGACGCAAGACTTGCCGGCTCGCGCATCAAGCATTGCCGGTTCGTGGGACTAGGTTGCGGGGATGACGAACCAGGTTCCGGGGCTGCAGGTGACCGAGTCCGACGGCGTGCTGACGATCCGGTTCGACCGGCCGGAGGCGCTGAACGCCTTCACCGGCGAGATGGTGGTCGGCACGGCCGGGCTGCTCAACGAGGCGAGCGTGCGTGACGACGTACGCGTGGTGCTGCTGACCGGCACGGCCGGTGCGTTCAGCACCGGGGCCGACATCGCGGGGGAGAACGCCCACGAGGGGTTCGACGTGCGCGCCCTCGACGCGGCCAACCTGCTGATCCGCGCCGTCGTGCAGTGCGACAAGCCCGTCGTGGCCGGGGTCAACGGCATCGCCGCCGGCGTCGGGCTCTCGGTGGCCCTGGCCTGCGACCTGGCCGTGTGCGCCGAGTCGGCCGCGTTCCTGCTGGCGTTCGCGCGCGTCGGCCTGATGCCGGACGGCGGCTCGTCGGCCACCGTGGCCGCCTCGATCGGCCGGGCCCGGGCGATGCGTCTGGCCCTGCTCGCCGAACCGCTCCCGGGCCGCGAGGCGTACGACGCCGGGCTGGTCTCCCACGTCTTCCCCGACAGCGAGTACGCCGACGGGCTGGCCGGCATCGTCAAGCGGTTGCGCCACGGTGCCCCGCTGGCCCAGGCCGCGACGAAGCGGGCCGTCAACGCCGCGACACTCGCGCAGCTCGAGGCGTCACTGGAGAACGAGCGCACCACGCAGACGATGCTGTTGCGCACGGCCGACGTGGCCGAGGGCATGCGCGCGTTCGGCGAGAAGCGTCACCCGCACTTCACGGGCGAGTGAGGGTCGACCGACGTTGACGATCAGCCGACGTTGACGCCGGCCTCGCGCATCTCGGCCAGGGCCCGCTCGGTCGACTCCGGCGCCACACCCGCACAGAGGTGGGGGAGCAGGCGCACCGTGAAGCCCTCGGCCGCCGCGTCGAGGGCGGTGGCCCGCACGCAGTGGTCGGTGGCGAGGCCGCACACGTCGACCTCGGTCACCTCGTGCTCACGGAGCCAGCCGACCAGCCCGTGACCGTTGGCGTCGCGACCCTCGAACCCGGAGTAGGCCGCGACGTACTCGCCCTTGAGGAAGATCGCGTCGAACGGCTGTGGGTCGAGGTTGGGGTGGAACGCCTCGCCGTCGGTGCCGACCTTGCAGTGCACCGGCCACGAGTCGACGAAGTCGGGGTCGTCGGACCAGTGCGCGCCGGGGTCGATGTGATGGTCCTTGGTGGCCACCACGTGGTCGTAGTCGGGGGCGTCGGGACCCCGGGCGCTCCACAGGTGGAGGAGCTCGGCGACGTCGTGGGCCACCTGGGCCCCGCCGGCCACGGCCAGGGAACCGCCCTCGCAGAAGTCGTTCTGGACGTCGACGACGATCAGTGCGCGCTTCATGGACCGAGGGTAGTGCGCACGGCATGCCTCGGGCCACCGGGTGCGGTGGGTGAGCCTGATCGGCGACAATGGATCGATGTCGTTGCAAGCGGCGGGCCTCGGGCCCGCGCAGGAGAATGCCTACCGGCTGCTGGTGCGGGTCGGTGAGGCGCCGGCCGCCCACGTGGCCGAGGTGCTCGGCCTGGCCGAGACCGAGGTGCGAACACTGCTCGAGGACCTGCAGTCCGTCGGACTGGTCACCTCCGTCGGAGGTGAGCCGCGCCGCTACGCACCGACCCCGCCGGACGTGGGCTTCGCACCGTTGCTCCGCAGCGGCATGGACGCGCTGGACCGGGCCCGCATCACGGTCAACGAGCTGACCGAGGAGCACCGGGCGTCGATCCGCCGCCGCGACGCCAACCAGCTCGTGGAGGTGATCAGCGGCACCGACGCGATCCGCCAGCAGCTGCGCAACCTGCAGCTGTCGACCCGCTCGGAGATGCTGTGGTTCTGTCGCGCCGGCGTGGTGGCGATGCCTTCGGCAGACAACGACGAGGAGTTCGCGATGCTGGCCCGCGGCGTCAGCTACCGGGTGATCTACGAGCAGGCGCTCCTCGAGGAGGCCGGGATGCTCGACAGCCTCGCCCAGGGTGTCCGGGCCGGCGAGGTGGCGCGGGCCGCGCCGTCCCTGCCGGTGCGGATGGCGATCTCCGACCGCTCGATCGCCCTGTGCCCGTTGGTGCCGGGTCGCGACGGGGTCAGCGAGCCGACGGCGGCACTGGTGCGCGACAGCAACCTGCTGACCGCGTTGCTGGCGCTCTTCGACAGCTACTGGTCGGGGTCCTCGCCGCTGCTGGCGCCGCCCGAGCCCGGCGAGACAGCCCTCGTCGAGGCCTCCCCGACCGACCCTTTGGCGGACGAGACCCGGGCCCTGCTCTCGCTCCTGGTCGCCGGGGTGAGCGACAAGGCGATCGCGACCCGGCTCGGGATGAGCGTGCGCACCGTGCAGCGCCGGATCAGTGAGGTGATGACGCTGACCCACGCCCAGACCCGGATGCAGCTCGCCTGGCAGATCTCTCGCCGTGGCTGGCTCGATGACCCCGGGTCCGGGGACGTGGGTCCGCTCAGCTGATCCCGTAGGCCCGCATCACGGTCTGCTCGATGCTGTTGCCGTCGGCGTCCTTCGCGTGCACCCGCAGCGAGACGTGGTCGGCCGTGCGTGAGTGCCTGAGCAGCGTGCGCCAGCCGTCCTTGCCCCACTTGAGGAGGCCGAGCCGCTGCCAGGTCGCGCCGTCGTCGTACGACACCCAGGCTCGTACGTCGGCCAGGCGAGCGAGGTGCGGAGCGTCCACCCGCCCGATCGAGAGCTTCAGGGCCCCGATGCTGCCTGCCCTGACCTCGTGGTCGAGCCCTGCCGGAGTGTCGTAGTCGACCTGCAGCAGCGGTAGTTCAGTCGATCCCGAACCCGGCCGCTCCGAGTGGAACCTCCAGGTCGTGTCCGTGCGGGTCGAGAACTCCCAGGTGGTGTCCTTGGTGCGTTCGACCGCGAGGTCGAGACGGTAGTCCGCCGGCCGCTGACCGACGTCGTAGCTTCCCCAGGCCTGGTCGTCGGAGGCAATCAGCAGCTCGTTCTCGTACAGGTGCATGGTGGTCTCCGAGGCCTTGGCGCGGTCGTACGTCGTACCGCCGTTGCCGGCGAGCTCGGCGACCTTGAGCTCGAGGGCGTCGCCGGTGCGGGTCGGACGGTTGCCGGCCGGCACCGCCGGGCGGACCACCGGGCCGAACCAGTCGTAGGTGACCTTCTCGCCGGGCCGATAGGTCCTGATCCCGTGGACCGCGCCGGTCGTGATCGGGTTCATCGTGTCCCAGCTGTAGAAGTGCAGGACGTGCTGGCGCCAGAGCGTGTCGGCCGCGCCGCTCGAGATCGTCTCGGTGCGCTGCTGCGGGGTGTGCAGGTCGCGCTGCGACTCGATGATCGTGTAGGCCTGCCACGGACGCCACGCGAAGCGCTGCTCCTTGGCCCAGGGCTCCCCGCCCATCTCGGCGTAGCGCGCGGTGACCGTCGCGCTGTTCCTGCGGGTCACCTCGTGGACCACCTGGTCGGGGACCCGGCCGTCGGAGACCTGCACCACGTCGTAGGTGTAACGACTGTCCTCGACGCCCGAGACGCGCAGGTCGACCCGCCCCTGGGCCATGCGGTCGGTGAGCAGGTCACGTTCCTTCGGCGAGAGCACCAGCACGGGCAGCGCCAGACGGGTGCCCCGGCCGGTGAACTTCGTCCACCACTGGGTGCCTTCCTTCGGCGCGATCAGCAGCATCGCCACGCCGGCGTCGACCGCCGCCTTGACGTCCTGGCTGCCCTTGCCTGCCGGGTGGACCAGGGCGATCTTGCCGGCGACGTCGAGGCCGGCGTAGTCGGCGGCCTTGCCAGCCCCGGCTTCGACCACCTCGAGCTGCCGGCTCCCGGTGACGGTCGGGGAGTAGCGCTCCAGGGCCGGCAGCAGGGTCAGCGGCTTGCGCCCCACGGTGGTCGCGGTGACCATCGGCTCGGCCAGCTGCCAGCGCGAGGTGAACTCGAACTCGCCGCCCTTGGCGTGCTCGGTCGGGGTCACCCAGATCGAGCGGGTGTCGTCGAACTTCTGCACACTGTGCGTGATCGTGCGCCCGGCGATCTTCCGGTACGCCGAGTAGCCCAGGTTGCCGCGGGGCGTGGTCGGGAGCGGTGTGCGGACCTGCACCCTCGTCGCCTTGCGGGCATCGAGCACGACCTCCATGTCGCCGGTCACCTCGAGGTCGGGATCGATGATCGCGACCCCGGAGTTCTCGTCGTCGACGTCCGGAGTGACCATCGCGCTGAGGAAGTAGTCCCCCTCGCCCACCTCGACGGTCACCTCGCGGTCCTTCCAGACGTGCACGAGCGTGTCGAAGCGCGGGTCCTCACCGGTGAGCACCACCGGTGTCGCAGTGATCGACTCGCCGTCGAAGCCCACCGCCCGGAAGGTGACCTCGTGGGTGGGTGCGGCCTTCACCGCACCGATCGTCGTGTGCACGACGACGTCGCCACTTGTCGCGACCAGCTGGCCGGCGTACCGTCCGCGCTCGAGCTTCGTGGGGTCGAGGGTGAGGGTGACCTCCGCGGTGCCGCCGGCCGGCACGACCACGGTGTCGCTGGCCAGGGCCAGCGAGCCCTCGGCGGGCGCGTCGCCGCCGAGGTCGGTGACGTCGAGATCGAGGTCGAGGGTGACCTCTGTGTCCCCGGTGTTGGTCCAGGTGATCTGTCGGGTCACGGCGTCGGTCTGGCCGTCGCTGATGTCGCCGAGGTTGACCGTGCCGGTTCCGTGCACCGCCTGGGTGACCGCGCGCGCCACGTCGACCCGGCCACCGCCCTGCTCGTGCTCGGTGAGATCACCCGGGAGGGCAGTGCTGATCAGGGCGTCCTTGAGCTGCTCACCGGTCCAGTCCGGGTGCTGCTGCGCGAGCAGTACGGCGGCGCCGGCGACGTGTGGTGCGGCCATCGAGGTGCCGCTCGCCCTGGTGTAGAGGGCGTCGACCGGGGTGCCCATCGACGTACCGGAGGCGCGGGCGGCGACGATGTCGACACCGGGTGCGGTGAGGTCGGGCTTGATGGCGAGGTCCCCGAGGCGGGGGCCGCGGCTGGAGAAGTCCGCCAGCGACTCGTCACGATCCACCGCGCCGACCGTGAGCGACGCGTCAGCGCTGCCGGGGGTGCCGATCGTGGAGGCGCCCGGGCCGTCGTTACCGGCGGAGACCACGAACAGGGAGTCGCTGCTCGCGCTGAGCTCGTTCACCGCCTGGCTGAGCGGGTCGGTGCCGTCGGTGGGGCCTCCGCCGAGGCTCATGTTGACCACGTCGGCGTCGGCCGCGACGGCCCACTCCATCGCCTCGATGATGTCGGACTCGTATCCGTTGCCGGTGTCGTCGAGCACCTTGCCGGACAGGATGTCCGAGCCCGGCGCGACACCCTTGCGCTGGCCGTCGGAACCGTCACCGCTGCCGCCGATCGTGGCGGCGACATGGGTGCCGTGGCCGAAGCGGTCGGCCACGGTGGCACTGTCGGAGAAGTTGCGTGACTCGCTCACCCGCCCGGCCAGGTCGGGGTGCTCGGTGTCGACGCCGGTGTCCAGCACGGCGACCTTGACGCCCGCGCCGTCGAAGCCGGCCTCCCAGGCGGTCGGGGCACCGATCTGCGCCACGCTGCGGTCCAGATCGGCGCGGACCCGGCCGTCGAGCCACAGCTTCCGCACGCCGGCCGCCATCCGGGCCGTTCCCGGTTGCGTCAGGGAGGTCCAGAAGTCTGCGGCCTCGTCCTTGCGGACCTCCATCACCCGCCCGTCGACGCTCTCCAGCGTGGCGCCCTGGTCCGCGCCGTCCAGCGTGGACAGTCCGCGCATGGTGCCGGAGGTGGTCGCGATCAGGGGCAGCGTGTCGGCCGCCGCGTCGTCGTACCCGTCGGCGAGCAACAGGTCGATGTTGAACAGGTCGTCGTCGAGGCGGCCGGCAGCGAGCAGCGGTACGGCGTCGCCGGGCAGCACGTGCAGCTCTCCGTCGATCTCCAGCTGGTGGAAGTCGACACCGTCCCGGCCCGCGGCGGGTTCGATGACGACCGAGCTGTGGCCGCCGGTCTCGTCGCGGACGTGCACCCGGTCGCCGGTGACCAGGGTGACCGTGTCGTCGGCACCGCGGCCGGGACCAGCGGCGGCCCCGGCCGGGCCGGGGGCGGCTCCGCCCGGGGAGCCGGTGGCCGGGCCCGTGGTCAGGCCTGAGGTCAGTCCGGCGACGACCAGGCCCAGGCCGGTCAGCGCAGCCAGTCGACGGACGCGGGTGGAGGAGGAACGGCGGTGCGGCATGCCAGGGAGTCCTTCGTTTACCAGGGAGCTCGGGGAGCTCGTCTGTCTGCACTCTCCCTGCGTGGCGGCACCCGTGTCAGCGGTCGCGGGTGCCGCAGTTGCGACATGGCGCAACCGCGACAACCCGCGCGGGTTCAGCCGCCGATGTGCTGGGTCTCCAGGACCGGCTCACCCTTGCTGAGCATCTGGGCCGGCAACGGCAGCTCGGCCATCGACGAGGCATGGCGTTCGCGAGCCTGCGCCAGCGTCTCGCGGCCCACGATCTCGCCACCGCTGACCAGCGGCACCAGGAGGGGACGGTCGTTGCCGTCGTTCTCCGGCGGCTCGCCGATGCCGACCACCTCGGCCTGCGCCCGGCCGTCGGGGCCGAGCCGGCGCAGGGCGAACTTGCGACCGCCGATCGAGATCTTGTCCTTGCTCTTCTTCGCCACCGACACCATCTCGCCGTCGTCGCCCTCGCGCGCGACCAGCTTGTAGACGAAGCCACAGGTCGGGTGTCCGCTGCCGGTGACCAGCTGCGTGCCCACGCCGTACCCGTCGACGGGTGCCGCGGCGAGCCCGGCGATGGCGTACTCGTCGAGGTCGCTGGTGACGATGATGCGGGTCTGCGTCGCGCCGAGCTCGTCGAGCTGCTTGCGCACCTGGTGGGCCAGCACGCCGAGGTCGCCGGAGTCGAGGCGTACGGCGCCCAGCTCGGTGCCGGCCAGCTCGACACCCAGGCGTACCGCCTCCTCGACGTCGTAGGTGTCGACCAGCAGGGACGTGCCCTTGCCGAGCGACGCGATCTGCGCGCGGAACGCGTCCTCCTCGGTGTCGTGCAGGAGCGTGAAGCTGTGTGCGGAGGTGCCCGCGGTCGGCACGCCGTACCGCTCCCGGGCTGCAAGGTTGGAGGTGGTCTCGAAACCGGCGATGTAGGCCGCACGCGCGCATGCCGCGGCGGCCTCCTCGTGCGTGCGTCGAGAGCCCATCTCGATGCACGGGCGCCCCTGGGCGGCCATCGTCATGCGCGAGGCCGCACCGGCGATCGCCGCGTCGTGGTTGTAGATCGAGAGCAGCACCGTCTCGAGGACGACGGCCTCCGCGAACGTCGACTCGACCACGACGAGGGGGGAGTAGGGGAAGTAGGCCTCGCCCTCGGCGTAGCCCCAGATGTCGCCGGAGAAGCGGTAGTCGGCCAGCCAGTCGAGGGTGGGGCCGTCGACCACGTGGCCCTCGCGCAGCACACCGAGGACGTGGTCGTCGAAGCGGAAGCGCTCGATCGCGTCGAGGGCCCGGCCGACCCCCGCGACCACGCCGTACCGGCGTCCCTCGGGAAGCCGTCTCGGGAAGAGCTCGAACACGGAGCGGCGATCGGCCGTGCCCGCGGCCAGGGCGGCCTGGAGCATCGTGAGCTCGTAGTGGTCGGTCAGCAGGGCGGTCGAAGAGGCGCCGGATGAGTCGGTCACGCAGGACACTGTGCCACGATGTAGCCGTGTCAACAGCGAGCCCCGCACATGCGGATCCCGACGTCGAGGAGACGGTCACTCCCGACGAGATCACGTTCCTGGCCAAGCCGTGGGTGACGATCGTGTGGAACGACCCGGTCAACCTGATGTCCTACGTGACCTACGTGTTCGGCAAGTACTTCGGCTACGACCGGAAGAAGGCCGAGAAGCTCATGCTCGAGGTGCACGAGGACGGCCGGTCCGTGGTCTCGACCGGTACCCGCGAAGAGATGGAGCGCGACGTGCAGGCCATGCACGAGTACGGCCTGTGGGCCACGATGGAGAAGGCATGAGCGGGTTCGCCCGGCACCGCAAGAGCCGCAGCATCATCGCCAACTTCACCGGGTTCGAGGCGGAGCTGTTGCGCTCGCTGGCTGCCCAGCTCGTCGAGCTGCTGCGCAACGAGGCCGCCGTACCCTCCGAGACGACGGACCCGTTCGAGGCGATGATGGACTTCTCCGGCCCGACGAACGAGCCCGAGGACCCGGTGCTGGCCAGGTTGTTCCCGTCGGCGTACGCCGAGGACGAGGAGGCCTCCGCCGAGTTCCGCCGGTTCACCGAGGGGGCCCTGCGTGACGGCAAGTCGGCGGCCGCGATCGCGATCATCGACGGTCTCGAGGAGGCCGGCCTGCCCCAGGAGCTGACCGAGGACGGCCTGCACTTCGACGTCGAGCTCGACGAGCCGACCGCCGAGACGTGGATGCGCTCGTTCACCGACCTGCGGCTCGCGTTGGCCACCCGTCTCGGTGTCGAGGACGGCGACGAGGCCTACTGGCACAGCCTCCCCGACGACGATCCCGAGGCGCAGGCCCACGACATCTACGAGTGGGTCGGCTATCTGCAGGAGACCCTGGTCGAAGCCCTGATGGACTGACCGGGCGTCAAGAATCCCCGGTTCGCGCATCAAGAATCCCCGGTTCGCGCATCAAGAACACGCGGTTCGCGCATCAAGAACACACGGTTCGTCAGATGACGCCGTGGGCCAGCATCGCGTCGGCGACCTGGATGAAGCTCGAGATGTTGGCGCCGGCCACGTAGTTGCCGGGCTGGCCGTAGTGGTCGGCGGCCTCGGCACAGCGGGCGTGCAGGTCGACCATGATCTGCTCGAGCCGCTGCTCGGTGTGGTCGAAGTGCCACGAGTCGCGGGAGGCGTTCTGCTGCATCTCGAGCGCGCTGGTCGCGACACCACCGGCATTCGCGGCCTTGCCCGGGGCGAACAGCACGTCGTTCTCGACGAGCACCGCCACCGCGTCCGGCGTGCACGGCATGTTGGCACCCTCGGCGACGGCGAGCACGCCGCCGGCGACCAGGGCCTTCGCGTGGTCGGCGGTGAGCTCGTTCTGGGTCGCGCAGGGGAGTGCGATCTCGCAGGGCACCTCCCACACCGAGCCGTCCGCGTGGTGCGTGGCGTTCGGGCGCTGGTCGGCGTAGTCGGTGAGGCGGCCGCGGTCCACCTCCTTGACCTGCTTGAGCAGGTCGAGGTCGAGGCCGTCCTCGTCGACGACGTAGCCGCCGGAGTCGGAGCACGCCACGACGTGGGCACCCAGCTGCTGCGCCTTCTGGGCGGCGTAGATCGCCACGTTGCCCGAGCCCGAGACGATCACGCGGCGGCCGGAGAGCTCGAGCCCGCGGGTGGCGAGCATCTCGCGGGCGAAGATCACGGTGCCGTAGCCCGTGGCCTCGGTGCGCACCTGCGAGCCGCCGTACGCCAGGCCCTTGCCGGTGAGCACGCCGGACTCGTAGCGGTTGGTGATCCGCTTGTACTGCCCGAACAGGTAGCCGATCTCGCGGCCGCCCACGCCGATGTCGCCGGCGGGGACGTCGGTGTACTCGCCGATGTGGCGGTAGAGCTCGGTCATCAGGGACTGGCAGAAGCGCATGACCTCCGCGTCGCTGCGGCCCTTCGGGTCGAAGTCGGAACCGCCCTTCCCGCCGCCGATCGGCAGCCCGGTCAGGGCGTTCTTGAAGATCTGCTCGAAGCCGAGGAACTTCACGATGCCGAGGTTGACCGTCGGGTGGAAGCGCAGGCCACCCTTGAACGGTCCGAGCGCGGAGTTGAACTCGACGCGGAAGCCGCGGTTGATGTGGATGTCGCCGGAGTCGTCGGTCCACGGCACCCGGAACATCAGCTGGCGCTCGGGCTCGCAGAGGCGCTCGATGATGCGGCCCTCGACGTACTGCGGGTGGGCCCTGACGACCGGGTTGAGGCACTCGAGCACCTCGCGGACCGCCTGGTGGAACTCGGACTCTCCCGGGTTGCGGGCGAGAACGGTCTGCAGGGCGGTGTCCAGGGTCGGGTCGAGTTCAGCCATGGCCGCAGGTTACGTGGCGTTGTGAGGTTGTGAGGTCGCGTCTCAGGGCCGGGCTCCGGTCGAGGCGGCTTCGCCGCTTCACCTACCCTTGGGACCGTGTTGACCATTGACCAGGCGACGTACGACGCGATCGTCGCGCACGCGAAGCGGGACCACCCTGACGAGGCCTGCGGCATCGTCGCCGGGCCCGAGGGCAGTGACCGTCCCGTGCGGTTCATCGAGATGGTCAACGCCGCGGGCAGTCCGACGTTCTACGAGTTCGACTCCACCGAGCTTCTCGCGCTCTACAAGGAGATGTGGGACAACGACGAGGAACCCGTCGTCGTCTACCACTCGCACACCGCCACCGAGGCCTACCCGAGCCGCACCGACATCGGGCTGGCGAGTGAGCCGAACGCCCACTACGTGCTCGTGTCGACACGCGAGCACGGGAATAACGACGGTCCCGTGGAGTTCAGGTCCTACAGAATCATCGACGGTGAGGTGACCGAAGAAGAGGTCACCGTCACCACCACCGAAACAAGGCATCCCGCCTGATGAGGAGACTTGGCTGATGGCCATCGAAGTTCGGATCCCCACCATCCTGCGCACCTACACCAACGGTGAGAAGGCCGTGAACGCCGAGGGCGCCACGCTCTCCGCGCTCATCGCCGACCTCGAGGCCAACCACCCCGGCATCGGCGACCGCCTCCTCGACGACGGTGACCTGCGCCGCTTCGTCAACGTCTACGTCAACGACGAGGACGTCCGCTTCATCGGCGGGCTGGAGGCCACCCTCAACGACGGCGACCAGGTCGTCGTCCTGCCTGCCGTCGCCGGCGGATGACCCGCTTCGACAACCTCCTGGAGTCCGTCGGCGGCACGCCGCTGATCGGGCTCCCTCGGCTGTCCCCGAGCCCCGACGTCCGCATCTGGGCCAAGCTCGAGGACCGCAACCCGACCGGCTCGATCAAGGACCGCCCGGCCCTGAAGATGATCGAGCAGGCCGAGAAGGACGGGTCGCTCCGCCCCGGCTGCACGATCCTCGAGCCGACGTCGGGCAACACCGGCATCTCGCTGGCGATGGCCGCCAAGCTCAAGGGATACCGCCTGGTCTGCGTGATGCCCGAGAACACCTCCGAGGAGCGTCGCCTCCTGCTGCGCATGTGGGGCGCCGAGATCGTCTCCTCACCCGCGGCCGGCGGCTCCAACGAGGCGGTCCGGGTGGCCAAGCGGGTCGCCGAGGAGCACCCCGACTGGGTGATGCTCTACCAGTACGGCAACCCCGCCAACGCCCTCGCCCACGAGGAGGGCACCGGCCCCGAGATCCTGGCCGACCTCCCCGAGATCACCCACTTCGTCGCGGGCCTGGGCACCACCGGCACCCTGATGGGCGTCAGCCGCTTCTTCCGCTCCGCGAAGCCGGACGTGAGGATCGTCGCGGCCGAGCCGCGGTACGGCGAGCTGGTCTACGGACTGCGCAACCTCGACGAGGGCTTCGTCCCCGAGCTGTACGACGCGTCGCTGATCGACTCACGCTTCTCGGTCGGCCCGCGTGACGCCGTACGCCGGGTGCGCGAGCTGCTCGAGCTCGAGGGAATCTTCGCCGGCATCTCGACCGGCGCGATCCTGCACGCCGCCATCGGCCAGGCCGCCAAGGCGGTCAAGGCGGGGGAGTCGGCCGACATCGCGTTCGTCGTGGCCGACGCGGGCTGGAAGTACCTCTCCACCGGGGCCTACGAAGGCACGATCGACGAGGCCGAGGACCGCCTCGAGGGCCAGCTCTGGGCCTGAGCGGTCGACGGGTGCAGAATTCGACCTGACCACCCGGACACCGAGTGAGCGAGGTGCGGAACGTGTCGAGCGACGTCGGCCACGGACACGGGCACGGGCACAGCCACGCCGCGATGTGCGGCGGGCTCGACCACTCCGCCGGCGACTACACGCCGCAACAGCAGGCCGACCTCGACCTGGTCCTCGCCTTCAACCGGCGCATGGCCGACGCGATCAAGGCCAGCCTCGACACCCTCGAGACCGAGCGGTACCTCGACCCCGACCCGCTGCGCTACATGTGGGTCGACGAAGGGCAGGGACAGATCCCGAGGGTCATCGCCAAGGCGGGCGAGCTGCTGGCCAGTGCGCCGCAGATCACGGGGCACACCCGCCACGAGGTCGACGTCGTCGAGGGTTCACGACATGCCGCCCGTCCGACGCTCGCGACCGGAGCGGACGGCGCCAGCCTCACCGCCTGGATCGAGTGGATCCCCGACCGGGGTGACATCGTGCGCACCGTCTTCCGACAGGCCGGCGGTGGGACCCGTGAGGATGTCGTGTCCGCCGGGATCGTCGACGTCTTCCGGCCCACCGCAGTCATCGCGGACGACGGCGCACCGTGGGTGTTCTACGGTGCACGGGTCGACGGCCTGGTCGGGGTCTGGGCAACCACCATGGTCGGCGGCTCCTGGACCGACCCGAGCCTGGTCAGCGGCGCCGAGCAGCCTGCGTTCAACCAGGAAGTGGTCACCGACTCGCTCGGTCGGCTGCACCTGGTCTGGCAGGGCCGCAACGAGGACCGGTTCGGCATCTTCCACCGCACCCTCGAGAGCGGGTCCTGGTCGCCCGTCGATCTCGTGACCGACGGGGTCACGGCCAACGTCTGGGACCCGACCGTCGCCGCGTTCGACGACGGGTCGACGGCCCATGGCTGGTCGGAGTACCGCGACGGCGCCTACCGGGTCGTCGTACGGCGTCGTGACGCGGACGGGCGCCTCCACGAGACCGTCGATCTCACCTCCGGCGACGACTACGCCCTGCACCCGCACCTCGCGGTCACTGCGGACCAGCAGCTGTGGTGCGCCTTCGACGTGATCACCGTCTCCGGGCACGGGGGCAGCGGACCGACCAGGCTCCGGCCGGTCGACACACTGGACAGCCACCCCGGTCAGCTCGACGGCATGCGGGAACCCGGCGACAGCGTCCCGCCCGAGCTGCTGCCGGAGGTGGCCGCCTCGATCCGGGTCGTCAACGTCGCCGACGACGGGCTGCGCCAGCCACCCGGAGACCTCGCGCCCCGGCTCAACGTCGTTCCTGCGGGACTCCCGCGGCTCGTGCCGACCGATGACGGCGGCCTCACCGTGTGCTACCGGATCCACCGCCAGCTGCCCCTGATGACCTACTACTGGGAGGTTGCCAGCCAGGCCCTCACCGCCGTGGGTTGGTCGGTGCCCTCCACGCTCAACGACACCGACGGGCCGCTCGAAGAGGTCAGCGTCGCCGCCGTACCCGGCGGCGCGGTCATGGTCGCCCAGACCGACGCCCGGCTCGAGCGTGCGCTGCAGTGGACCGAAGGGTTCGGCGGCCGCGAATGCCCCTACCTGCTCGAGCACCACGGCTCGGTGATCTGGCACGGCATCCACGGGCTCGGCACGGTGGTCACCGCCCAGCTGGCCGCGGGCGGCCCGGTGCCGACCGCGGAGCGGCTCGCCGAGCTGGTGCCGGTCCGGCAGGTGCTCGTGGAGGACCTCCGCACCGAAGCGAGGCGCTGGGTCTCCGGGGTGCCGAAGGAGCGATACGTCACCTCGGTCGGCGACCGCGAGCTCACGCTCTACTGGGGTGACCTGCATCGGCACTCGTTGGTGAGCCGCTGCACCGCCGGCGACGAACCCTCGCTGGAGGACTTCTACCGCTACGCGTGGGACGTCTGCGACTACGACTTCTGGGCGGTGACCGACCACTCCGAGAACTCCAGCGACTACCAGTGGTGGTCGATCCAGAAGATCGCCGACCTGTTCCACATCCCCGGCCGATTCGTCCCGCTCTACGGCTTCGAGTGGACGTCGGCCGACTCGGGCCACCAAAACGTCATCTTCGGTGACGTCGAGCGGGGCGCACCGATCTTCTCCGCCTTCGCCGACGGCACCACCGACCCCGACGGGCTGTGGGCGGCGTTGGCAGAGCACCCGGAGTTCCCGGCGATCACGATTCCGCACCATCCCGGCGCGGCGATGGTCAACAACGACTGGGACTACCACGACCCGCGGTTCAGTCGGCTCGTCGAGGTCTTCCAGGCCTGCCGCGGCAACTACGAGTCCGACGGCTGCTTCCGTCAGTACGCCGACGGCACCCGTCAGGGCACCTTCGCGCTCGACGGCCTCAAGCGTGGCCACAAGTTCGGTCTGATCGCCTCCTCCGACCACGGCCACGGCGCCAGCTATGTCGGGGCCTTCTCCGGTTCGCTCCAGCGGGCCGACGTCTTCGAGGCGCTGCACGAGCGGCGTACCTTCGCGGCCACCACCCGCGACGTCCTCCTCGACGTCCGTATGGGTGAGACCTTCATGGGGGAGGAGGCGCCGGCCGGGGCCGAGCGCACCTTCACCATCCACGCCGAGGGCTACACCGATCTGGCCCGGATCGACATCATCCGCAACGGCGAGGTGGTCCATCAGGTCACACCAGACCTCGGTCTCCCCGACGGTTGGTTGACCGTCCCGCTCCGCGTGGAATGGGGTGGCGCCGACGTCACCACGACCTGGAGCGGCTCGGTGCAGGTCACCGACGGCGCCGTCGTCCAGACCTCGCACGTGGGTCCGGAGGTGACCGCGGTGACCGACACGAGCCTTCACTGGGAGGCCGAGACCCGCAGCTTCGGGGAGCCGTACGGCGCCCAGCGTGGCGGTGTCGAGGTCACCTTCGTGGGGCCGCCGACCGCCGTGATCCGCCTCGGCGTCCAGGGTCGCGGAGCGACGGTCGAGCTGGCGGCACTGCACGCGACGCTGGCCGAAGGGCGAGCCTGGGAGGTTCCGGGAGGTCCGGGCCACCTGCGGCTGCAGCCAGGCGTCGGTGGGTTGGCCTCGCTCGGTGCCCGCGAGGCCGACCTGACCTGGACCGACGACTTCGCGGACGATGCCTTCTACTACACGCGCGTCTTCCAGACCGACGGGGAGATGGCCTGGTCCTCGCCGATCTGGGCGTTGTCCTAGCGCGTGAGCAGGGCCTGGTCGAAGTTGAGCTCGCTGCCGGGTACCGGGCCGAGGTCGACCAGGCTGGTCGACAGGTTGGCCACGTCAGCGTTGCGGATCGGCTGCTTGGCGGCGGCGTACGTCGGTCGCGCGAAGCCGGGAGTGGCGAACGCCCGGTTCAGGTCGTAGAGCCGGGCGCCCCGCTTCACGCCGGCGCCCCAGACCACGAACGGCACCCGGTAGTTCGCGAACGACCTGATGTCGCTGTGCCCGTTGGGGCCCTCGCCACCGTGGTCGGCGGTGAGCACCACGGTGAGGTGCTCGAGCAGCTTCGGGTGGGTGTTGACCGTGTGGATGAGCTCGCCCAGGCGCTGGTCGGTGGCCTTGACCGCCTGCATGTAGGCGGGGGACATGAAGCCCTTCGCGTGGCCGACGTCGTCGGGGCGGGAGAGATGCAGGAACGTGAAGGCGCGCGGGTGCGCGACCAGGTCGGCACGCACCGACCGCACCAGCTCACGGTTGTCGAGGTTGACGGTGAACCGGTCGACGGCACCCGGCCACGACCGCTTGAAGATCGCGAACTTCTGCTTCGACGCGAACAGGGCGGTGCTGAGGTCGTGGTTGTGGAACACGCTGAACACCGACGCGACCGGGTGGCCGGCGGCCTGCTGGACGGTGCGGTGGTTGTCGTCGTTGAAGTCGACGCCGTGACCGCCACTCGACCGCGAGACGCGCCGTCCGGTGATCATGCCGGTGTGGTTCGGCAGGGTGAGCGTGCGCTCGAACTCGGTGCGCGCGTTGCTGGTCGCGGCGCCGTTCTCCATCATGCGGTGGAAGTTCGGCGTACCGGCCTTGCCCAACGTGTCGAGGGCCTCGGCGTTCAGGCCGTCGACGGAGATGGCCAGCACGTAGTGCGTGGGGTTGGTGGCGCGCCCGGCGGCGGCCCTCTGGGGCGCCTGGCGCAGCGCGATGGAGTCCCCGGAGTCGGCCGATCCGTTCGATCCGGCCGACTCGTGACCGGCACAGGCGGCCGTCGGGAGGAGCAGGAGCAGGGTCGTCGCAAGGGCGGTGCGGGCGTTCCGAGAGAAGAGCACGCCACGACCCTAACCCCCACGTGACCCGCGCCATTGGTGATGTGGATCGCCATTGGCAGCAATCGTCGGGGGATCCGTCTAGATTGTTCGATCATGGTGGAGCGACCCATAGGCATCTTCGACTCGGGCTTCGGCGGACTGACCGTTGCCCGCTCAGTGATCGACCAGTTGCCCCACGAATCGATCCTGTACGTCGGCGACACCGCACGCCAGCCCTACGGTCCCAAGCCGATCGGCGAGGTCCGCGAGTATGCGCTCGAATGCCTCGACCACCTCGTCGACCAGGGCGTGAAGGCACTGGTCATCGCCTGCAACAGCGCCAGCGCCGCGATGCTCCGCGACGCCCGCGAGCGCTACGACGTTCCCGTGGTCGAGGTGATCTACCCGGCCGCCCGCCGTGCCGTGGCGGCCAGCCGCACCGGCCGGATCGGCGTGATCTGCACCCGCGCCACGGCCGACTCGCTGGCCTACGACGACGCGTTCGCCGCCGCACCGCACGTCGAGCTGTTCACCCGCGCATGCCCGCAGTTCGTCGACTTCGTCGAGCAGGGCATCACCGCCGGCGACGACCTGATCTCTCACGCCCACGACTACCTCGACCCGCTGGTCTCCGAGGGCATCGACACGTTGATCCTCGGCTGCACCCACTACCCACTGCTCACCGGCGTCATCTCCTACGTGATGGGCGACCAGGTCACCCTGGTCAGCAGCGCCGAGGAGTGCGCAAAGGACGTCTACAAGCTGCTGGTCCGCAACAACCTGGTGCGCGCCTCGGGCGAGCCGACGTACCGCTTCGTGACCACCGGCAACCCCGGCGACTTCGAGACGATCGGTCGCCGGTTCCTCGGCCCGGAGCTGCACGTGGCCAGCCAGTTCGTGGGGGTGCGCGGATGAAGCTCACCGTCATCGGCTGCTCCGGCTCCTACCCGGGTCCTGACTCGCCGGCCAGCTGCTACCTGGTGGAAGAACAGTTCGAGGGTCGCACCTGGCGGATCCTGCTCGACCTCGGCAACGGCGCGCTCGGCGAGCTGCACAACCATGTCGACCCGCTGACCATCGACGCGGTCCTGCTCAGCCACCTGCACGCCGACCACTTCATGGACCTCTGCGGCTACTACGTGATGCGCAAGTACCACCCCCTCGGAGCCCAGCCGCAGATCCCGGTCTGGGGACCGGCCGGTACGGCGGACCGGCTGTCGGTCTCCTACGACCTGCCGCTCGACCCTGGCATGCACGAGGAGTTCGACTTCCGCGAGTACCCCACCACGTCTTTCGAGTTCGGGCCGTTCACCGTCCAGGCCGTGGAGGTCGTGCACCCGGTGCCGGCGTACTCCCTGCGCGTCACCAGCAACGACCGGCTGCTGGTCTACACCGGTGACTGCGGCCCGTGCGACGGACTCGACCGCGCCGCCGACGGTGCCGACCTGCTGCTCGCCGAGGCCGCGTTCTGCGACGGCGACGAGAACCCCGAGGACCTGCACCTCACCGGGGTCGAGGTCGCCGAGCTCGCCCAGCGCGCCGGCGCCGCCCACCTCGTGCTCACCCACATCCCGCCGTGGCACGACAAGCAGATCGCGTACGCCGAGGCGAAGTCGATCTGGGAGGGCCCGCTCGACCTGGCCCACACCGGCGCGACGTACGAGGTCTGAGCCGAACGACCGTCGCTCGCTGGCTGCGCGGCGCCGCCTGACCCGGATCGTGCACGTGCATGATCCGGGTCGCCCTTTCACCGGAATGTGTTATGTCGCAGGACATCGGTGACGATTCTGTATCAGCACATCGGTGACAGTGCGTGGCTG
>NZ_LMSQ01000014.1:0-34478 GCF_001429525.1 Nocardioides sp. Soil796 | reverse complement strand
GCATCACCGTTGACCTGCGCGACCGCTGAAATGGTCGGCATAGTTCCAAGGTCGGCATAGGACATCACCGAGCACTGGACCGGCGAAGGCAAGCTCTACGTTTGCGCGATCAAGGACGTGTACTCCAACCGGATCGTGGGCTACTCGATCGACTCACGGATGAAGTCGTCGCTGGCGGTCGCGGCGCTGAACAACGCAGTTGCTCGCCGCCGCATCGAAGGCGGTGATGTGGCCGGCTGTGTGGTTCACACCGACCGCGGGTCGCAGTTTCGAAGCAGGAAGTTCGTCCACGCGATCAACCGTCACTCGATGGTCGGCTCCATGGGTCGCGTTGGGGCAGCTGGTGACAACGCAGCCATGGAGTCGTTCTTCGCGCTGCTGCAGAAGAACGTCCTCAACCGACGGGCGTGGGCGACGCGTGAGGATCTGCGGATCGCGATAGTGACGTGGATCGAGAAGACTTACCACCGACGCCGTCGACAGGCCGCTCTCGGACGATTGACCCTGTCGAATACGAGTTGATCATGATGACAACCGCGATCCAAGCGGCCTAACCGAAACTGTCACCCGTTCGTGCAGCAGTCCCCAAACTGGGCGAACGAACAACGGGCACGACAACAGCTGATCACCTGCAGTTGCTGTGCTGGGCCGAGCAGTTCGGCGACGCCCGAACCTGGGCAATCGAGGACTGCCGCCATCTCTCGCGGCGACTCGAGCGCGACCTCCTCGGAGCTGGTGAGCGGATCGTCAGAGTTCCTCCGAAGATGATGGCCCACGCTCGAGACGGCGCCCGTACCTACGGCAAGTCAGACCCCATCGATGCACTGGCGGTGGCACGAGCAGCACTGCGCGAACCGAACCTTCCCACCGCCAGCCTCGACGGGCCGGCCCGAGAGGTCCGACTGCTGGCAGACCATCGCGACGACCTCGTGGCTGAGCGCACCCGAGCGATCAACCGGCTGCGGTGGCACCTGCACGAGCTGGACCCAGCCTGGGCGCCACCAGCTCGTTCCCTGTGGCGAGCCAAGCATCTGAAGGCGATCCTGCAACACCTCACCCGCGAGGATGGCACCGTCGCCCGGCTGGCACGCGGCTTGGTCGAGCGATGCAGACTGCTCACCGCCGAGATCCTGGAGCTCGACCAAGAACTGGAACAGTTGGTGCGCGCGCAGGCACCCGCACTCCTGGAGATCTGCGGTTGTGCGACCTTGAGCGCGGCCAAGATCCTCGGCGAGACCGCCGGCGTCCGACGCTTCCGATCCCGGCACGCCTATGCCCGCCACAACGGCACCGCACCGCTTCCCGTCTGGTCAGGGAACAACGAACGACACCGACTCAGCCGCACCGGCAATCGACAGATCAACGCAGCGATCCATCGCATCGCCATCACCCAAGCGCACTACCACCCGGACGCGAAAACCTACCTTGAGCGCCGGCGCGCCGCCGGAGACAACAAGGCCGAGTCCATCAGAGCGCTCAAGAGACGGCTATCCGACGTCGTCTTCAAGGCCCTCACGACCGACGCCGAGGCCAACACAGCGTCGACAGCGACAGCTGCTTGACATAGGAGCAAGGGGACGTCACCCTGGGCGGGGCTTGGTTCTAAATCCTCGCCGAGGCTGCTCGCGGTGTTCGCCGACCAGCGGTAGTCGAAACGACTCGCGCTTACCTCCTAACGGCTGATCGTCTTGATCTTGCTCAGCACGTTTCGCGGTCGCGGCTCGCGTGCCGCGGTGTGTTCTGCAAGCTGGTTGCTCCGTCGCGCTTCGATCTCGAGGCGGTGGCCCACTCGAATCGCTGGTTCGTCGAGGCCACTGGCCAGCCCGGCTGCGATGGCCATGGCTGCCCAGTCGTGGCGCGCGGTCGTGCGGACAGCGTGGGCTACTCCTTCGGTTGGCGGGTTCTCAGTCAGTTCGTCGATGACCATGCGCCCGCCCCGGTAGGTCTTGGTGGCCTGCCGCCAGGGCTCGATGGCCATCTCCTCGCGGCTTTCGGGGTCGCCGACGAGTCCGCGTTCTAACGATGCGGTCAGCAGCGTGGGCCGGAAACTTGGTCGAGGAGGTCGTTGACGAGGGTCTGGACGCGCGCCTCGACCCGGGCGATTTGGCGCGCGGTGAAGGCCTTGCTGACCAGATGACGCGGCTGGGTGTGCCGAGGTGCGTCACTCATGATGAGCATGGGCAGGAACAGCTCGGTCATGTCCACCCCGGGCGGGGCCGGGAAGATCCCGGACGCCGAGGAGTCACGTAGGCGTCGCCTCATGGATGCAGTTGATGACCTCAACGTTGCAGCCGTCCCGCGCCCCGCGTGGCCCGGAGGACTTCGCCGACGCGGCCCTGGCGTTTCTTGCCGTGGTAAGACGCATCCGAGGTCGGCTGCAGCCCCTGTTCGAGGACGTTACCGTTCCCCAACTCGTCCTTCTCGATGCTGTTCAGGCTTGCGCCGCCGAGGGAATTGTCGCAATTTCTGACTACACCGCCCTGAGTCAGCCGACCGTGACCCAACAGGCGGCGTTCTTGGAGGCGAACGGCCTTTTGCGCCGCGTCCCGGCAGACGACGATCGGCGCCGCCGGCTCCTGGCCCTCACGGAGCGCGGCGAGCAGTTGCTGGCGGCCAAGGAGGGGGTGGTGGCTGATCGATTGTCAGTCGCCTGGATCGCGCCCGCGGCCGAGGAGCAAGCGTTGGTGGTTCCATCGTTGCGGCACCTCGCGGACCTGGCGTGAATCAGCCTATCGAATACCCTTTTCCTCCTATGTAATCACGGGTATCTTGCGGTTGAAGGCTTCGTTCCGCACGGTCGTTCGGCGCCTGGGTGTATGCCCGGTCCCTGGTTGGAGGTGGGCCATGAGGTACGCGGATCTGCATGGCATCGGTTGGCAGCAGATGAGTTACGCGCTCATCGATCTGACTCGATACTTTCTCTGGTGGTGCATGGGGGGCCTGGTGGCCTGCGGTAGTTGCTGGTGCGCGGGTCAGTTTATGTACATGGAATGGGTGCAGGACACGCCGGCACCCCGGATCCGGTTGTTCGCCGAGTTGAGGCTGCGACGTGAAGTGGCGCGCGGGCTCGTAACCATGGAGGACTTCCTGGCTGTCGAGCGGCCTGAACTGCTAGAGCCGAGGACCGAACTGGATGAACCACTTCCCCCTCAACGCACCCGAGGCCATGGGTGGCCTTTCCTTCCCGGACCATCGCGGCATTCAAGCCGTCCCGAGGAGTAGTCCTTGTCGAACGATCAGAAGCTCTCGACGGCTCTTATAGACGAGGAGGCCACGCGATCCGATGTCTTGAGTCAGGTCGAGCGTCAGGTGATCTTGCTTGTGCGACGCACGCAAAAGGTTCACCTGCATGGACGCGGCCCGGACGGTGGTCGTCCGCTCGAACGCTCCGGGTACGCGATTCTGGGTCTGATCTACGATCGAGGACCCCAGCGGCCGGGGGAGTTGGCCAGCTACTTCAGACTATACGCCTCGACTATTAGTCGGCAAGTTGCCCACTTGGAGAGGGCCGGGTTGGCTACGCGCGTACCGGACCCGGAGGACCGTCGCGCCTGTCGTATGACGCTTACTGCGGCTGGGGAAGAGTCGCTCGTTGCGACGAGGGCCAGGCGACGCGAAGCGGTGCGCGGCATTCTGGGTTCATGGCCTTCCAAGGACCAGGAGGACTTCGCCCGCCTCCTGGGCAAGTTCAACCGAGACATGGCCGAACTGGAAGACGCGACCCCCGCCCCTCCGGGGTCAACGACAGCGGAAACAGCACCACGGCCACCACGCAGAGGAGTTCGCATTCAATGACCGAGGCATCAGCCGCGCCCACACCCTCCAGCGACACGTCGACGCACGAGGGCTCTCGAATGCCGATCCTGTCGCACCGGCAGATCCTTACCGTCTTCGTCGGCCTGATGTTGGGGATGCTCGTCGCGGCGCTATCCCAAACCATCGTGGCGACCGCGTTGCCCACCATCGTCGGCGAGCTGGGTGGACAGGAGCAGTTGGCCTGGGTGGTCTCCGCCACCCTCTTGGCGTCCACGGCCTCTACTCCCATCTGGGGCAAGCTATCCGACCTCTACGGCCGAAAGATCATGTTCCAGTCCGCCATCGGGATCTTCCTCGTGGCTTCGCTGGCCGCCGGCTTTGCGCAGAACATGCCGCAACTGATCGGGTCGCGCGCCGTCCAGGGTCTGGGGGTCGGCGGACTCATGGCTCTCTCCCAAGCGATCATCGGGGACGTGGTCAGTCCTCGCGAGCGAGGGCGCTACCAGGGATACATCGGGTCCGTGTTCGGTCTCGCCACCGTCGCAGGCCCCTTGCTCGGCGGCTTCCTCGTCGAGCACCTATCCTGGCGATGGACGTTCTGGGCGCCGATTCCGGTCGGGATCGCCGCGCTGGTTGTCACCGAACGGGTGTTGAAGCTCCCCTTCCCTCGTCGTCAACATGCCATCGATTGGCTTGGGGCGTTCTTCATCGTGGGCAGTGTCAGCTCCCTGCTGCTCATGCTGTCGCTCGGGGGCAAGGAGTTCGCCTGGAACTCTGGCTGGACGTACCTCCTCGGTGCGCTTGCGCTCTTGATGCTCGCGCTCGCGGTATGGCAGGAGCGACGTGTCGTCGAACCGATCATGCCTCCGCATCTCTTCGCGAATCACACCTTCGTGATCACCAGCCTTGCGGGGTTCACCGTCGGTGTGGCGATGTTCGGCGCGATCATCTTCCTGCCTCAATACCTGCAAATCGTCAAGGGAGAGACCCCCACCGCGTCAGGCCTGCTGACCCTGCCGCTGATGGTCGGACTGTTGGTGACATCGATCGGTTCGGGACGAATCATCACCCGGACCGGTCGCTACAAGGTCTTTCCTCTCCTGGGACTCCTCATCACGACCGTCGGACTCTTCTTGATGAGCCTTCTTGATGAGAACACCTCCCTCACCCTGGCCGGTGTTTACATGCTCGTCACCGGACTCGGCATCGGCATGGTCATGCAGGTCCTGGTGTTGGCTACGCAGAACGCGGTCGAACATAAGGATCTCGGCGTCGCCACCTCCGGCGCTACATTCTTCCGCTCACTGGGCGGCGCACTTGGCGTGGCAGTCTTCGGGGCACTGCTCACCCACCGGTTGCGTGACACCATTCCCGCCCAGCTCAAGGCGGCGGGGGTGCCGCCCGGCAAGGCAGTCGGCGGTGCCACCAAACTGGGGAGCCCCGACCAGATCGCTGCGCTCCCCGAACCGATCCATACCGCTGTCACAAGCGGTTTCGCCGACGCGCTGCAGACAACGTTCCTGGCTGCCGTGCCCTTCGCGATTATCGGGTTCCTCGTCTTGCTCTTTCTCCGAGAGACGCCCCTTCGTCGCGGTACGCACCACGACAGCGCCGCCGACAACCTCACACGCGCCTTCGAGAGCGGCGTCGATCCTGATGCAGACTACGGTGACGACTTCGACCACGAAGACGATAGCGATGTGACCCAGGGCACTGACCCAACCGGCACGACACCCACGCGCGTACCCCGTTCGTAGATGCTCGCCGACCCAGATGTGGCACCCCGACGCAGTAGAAGGTCGATGACGAGGCTGCACCGCGCAGAGCTGCCAATTCCGTGACCAGGCCGCCGAGTTCACGGCGGCCGACGTAACCAGGGATCAGTCGCGACAACGTCACCGACAATCGCCCGGCAGCGTCAGTTCGACGCCGAGCACCACCTCGGGTACCGATTGCTCTTCGACGCCGATGGGGTGACCTGGCCTCCGCCTACGGCCTTCACAGAAGGCTCCCGGGGGTTGCCGCCGCGACGGGGCACCCTCGTGATCGGGCCCGATCGTCGGTGCTGGGGGTGATCGGTAGTGAGCTGCGGATGGGGGCCATGCCAACGAGGCGCTGCGTATCCTCCGAGTTGATGGCCCGTACCCGCTTCGTTGGCCGTCATGGCCGCCTTCGACGTCGTCTCGAAGGCGGCGGTGAGGTTCCGGCGCGAGACTGGTGGGTCAGCAAGCAGCGTATGTAGTCATCGGCACGCGCGCGCATTCGCAGTCGGCCGGTCCAGCTCGGTGTGCGGGGTCGTGGGTCGCGTCGGTTGACTCACCTGCCACATGAGTCGGAACCTTGGCTGCATGACCGTCAGTTCCGGATCTCAATCCTTCGCCGTCGGGCGGTCTCGGACTGCTCGTTGAGCATGGTCAGGAGCTTGTCGCCCTCGACGTCGAGGTTCGGCAGCAGGCGGTCGAGCCAGCGGGGCAGCCACCATGCTTTTTCGCTGAAGATCGCCATGAGTGCCGGGACGAGGGTCATCCGGACAATGAAGGCGTCGATGAGGATGCCCGTGGCGAGGGCGAACCCGACCTGTTTGATCATGATGTCGTGGCTGAAGATGAAGCCGGAGAACACTGAGATCATGATGGCGGCGGCTGCGACCACGACCCGGCTGGCCTGATCGAAACCGTGAATGACGCTGTGCCTTCCGTGGTGACCGTGGACGTAGGACTCGCGCATGGAGGAGACCAGGAAGACCTGGTAGTCCATGGCGAGGCCGTAGAGGATGCCGGTGACGATGATCGGCATGAAGCTCATCAGTGGGCCGCCGGTGTCGAACCCGAAGAGGCCGCTGAGCCAGCCCCATTGGAAGACGGCGGTGGTGATGCCGAAGGTGGCCAGGATGCTGAGCAGGAAGCCGATGGTGGCCTTGATGGGGACGATCACCGAGCGGAAGACCAGCATCAGGATCAGGAGCGAGAGCACGACGATGATCGCGAGGTAGAGGGGCAGCACGCCCGCGAGCTTCTCGGACATGTCCAGGTTGATGGCGGTGAAGCCGGTCACGCCCAGGCTCACCTGGTTGTGCTGGGCAATGGGGTTGCCCGGCTCACGCAGTGAGTTCACGAGGTCGCTGGTGGCAGCGTCACTGGGTCCGGAGGTGGGGATGACGCTGAACACGAGCAGGTCGCCCGCTTCGCTGGTGCCGACGGGTGCTGCCAGCACGATGTCGTCGCGTTGCTGGAGCTCCTTGGTCAGGGTGGCGGTGAGCTCGGGGGTGATCGAGGCGCCGGTCGTGGTCGGCTCTGCGGTGACCAGGAGGGGGCCGTTGAAGCCCTCGCCGAAGCCACGTGAGATTGCCTCATAGCTCTGCCGGGCGGCGGTGTCCTTGTTCGCGGTGGCGCCGGTGGGGATACCCAGGTCCATGCTCGCGGCTGGGATGGCGGCAATACCCAGGGTGGCGATGACGACAGCGATCACTGGCCACCTGAACCTGATCACGCCCTTCACCCAGTGGTCGGCCACGCTGTGGGACTCCGCCTCCACCTTCGCGCGACGCCGCTCCCGGGCCTTGGGTGAGCAGATCCGCTCTCCGACCAGGCCCAGCAGCGCCGGCAGGAGGGTTAGGGCGATGAGCACGGCCAACGCGACGGTGGTGGCCGCCACGAGTGCCATGGTGGTGAGCATCGCGATGCCGATGACGCTCAGGGCGGTGAGCGCGATGAGGACGGTGAGTCCTGCGAAGAAGACGGCACTGCCTGCGGTCCCGACGGCCCTGCTGGCTGCCTCCCGTGCGGTGAGGCCCCGGTCGAGGATCAGGCGTCGCTGACGGTTCACGACGAACAGCGCGTAGTCGATTCCGACGGCGAGGCCGACCATCAGCCCGAGCACCGGGGTCGCGGAGTTCATCGTCACCATCGTCGACAGGGCGTAGGCGCCGCCGACGCCGATCCCGACCCCGACCAGGGCGGTGATCAGCGGCAGTCCGGCTGCGACCAGCGACCCGAGGGTCAGCACCAGCACGATCGCCGCGACCGCAAGCCCGATGACCTCGCCGACCCCGACCGGAACCTCCAAGGCCTTCAGTGTGTCGCTCGGCAGGGCCGTGATGTCCGAGCCGGTCTCGGAGCGGTCGATCACGTCGAGGACTGCGGTGACGTCCTTGTCGGTCAGCGAGAACGTCGCGACCTTGAACTGGAACTGGAAGAGCGCCACCTGGGCGTCCGATGACACCAGCACGCCGGGCACCGGTCTTCCGTCGACCACCAGCGGCTGGTACGGCAGCGCCTGGCCCTGATTCGGCCCAGCAGCGGGGGTGTTCCCCGGCTGCGAGCCGGAGCCTGGTCCCGGCTCGCCTGGGCCGCCTGGTCCGACGCCGGGGGCGTCGGCAGGGGCGCCCAGCGCCGCGTCGAGGGGGTTGACGACCTGCTTGAGCGCGTAGATCTCGTTGACGGTGTTGCTGATCGTCGCGAGGCGCTCCGGGGTGTCGAGACGCTGACCCTCAGGGGCGGTGAAGACCACACTTGCCTGGCCCCCCGAGGCTTGGGGGAGCTCCGCGGTGACACGGTCGAGAACGGTCTGCGCCTCGGTGCCTTCGATCTTCATCTCCGAGCTCACGCTCACGCCGTTGATGGCAAAGCCGGCCACGACCACCGCGAGCACGGCCAGCCAGCCCGCGATGAACAACCAGGGGCGACCGAAGGCAGTTCGCCCGAGCCGGTACAGGAACGTAGACATGCGGGCTGTTTCTCCTCAGTGGGGGAACTGCGTGTGGCTAGAAGCCGGTACGCAGGTAGTCGAAGGTGATGTCGAGGAAGGAGGTGTAGTCCATCGCGCCCGGCGAAGCGTCGCGGTCACCGTCAAGTCGCACGTCGAGGGTGCCCTCCAGGGCGGCCGTGACGGCGCCGTACACGGCTCCGAAGAGCAATGGCACGTAGATGCCGGGGTAACGGTCCCCAGCCAACGATCCCAACAACTCCTGGGCAGACTGGCGCATCCGTTGCTGGACACCCAGAACGTAAGGCTCGAGCGTCGGGTACTGCCGAGCCATCGCCAGCAACTCCCGCATCGACACCAGCGTGTCGGCCGTAAACTGCTCCCGCATCACCGCGAGGAGAGCGTCGGGCAACGGGAGGTCCGCCGGTAGGCCTGACAAGATCGCACCGACATCGTCAATGCGGCTGAAGGCCACCGAGGCGACCGCCTCCTCCTTGCAGGAGAAATGGTTCGCAAACGTGCGACGGGAGTACCCAGCCCGCTCGACCACGTCTGCGGTGACGAAACCGAACAGACCCCGCTCACGGGTCAGCTCGAACGCCGCTTGGGCCAGGGCATGAGCCGTCGCCTCGCGTTTCACATCCCGCAATCCACGCTCCATGTACCCAGTATGGGGGTCGCTGCCCAATGAGCAACATTGCCCAATGAGCAGGGCGATATCCACGCAACCGCCGTGCGGAACCAATCGACGACTGGCGCTGAGCAGTTCGCTGACGCGGTGCTGGCTCTGCTGGCGGTCGCTCGCCGGACGAGGGGTCGACTGCAGCCGTCGTCGAACACGTCGAACTTGAGCCAGAACTTCGCACCCTCGCCGGCCCAGATCCCGAGGATGTCGCGCTCCCGGCAGCGGTGACCCCGTTGACGACGTAGAACGGCGCTTTAGCCTCGATCCACCGATGAGCTGGGGTTGAGCGTCCGCGGTCGCTGACGAGGGGTTCTCGGGTGCGTGGGCGTGGCTGTTGGTCTGGCCTCGCTGCCAGGTCGTTCCAGGTTGGTCGTCGTGCCGTGTCGGCTGGGGTGGTCAGGTCGTCGATGCCGGTGGTGGTCCGCAGACCCGGGTGAAGAGCTCGGTCCAGGCGGTCTCCCAGGGCCACGCGGTTGGGAGGTGAAGGGTCACTCTTCGCGCGGAGGATGCCACTCGGGCGGGCACGGCGATGAGTTTGCGGCGGATGGTCGCGGTGGTGGCCTTGGCGAGTCCCGGGCCGGTGATGGTCGCGGCGGCTCGGGTCAGGTTGAACGCCATCACGGCCAGCACGAGCCAGGCTGCGTTCGCGGTGAACTTGCCCTGAGGGCAGGTGAGCCAGCGCGGAGTTCTTCAGGTCGGCGTGGACCTGTTCGATGATCGCGTGGCCACGGTGGGTCTTGTCCGCGGCCACCGTGTCGGCCACGACCGGGGCGGTGGTGGTGAAAAAGGCGTGGAAGCGCCAGGTGTCGAACAGGGTGTCCTGGCCGTCCTTGCTGCCCGGGTTGAGGTCCGGGATCCGGCGCACCACCAGCCGTCCTGGCACGTGGTTGGTCTTCTTCTGCGCAGCGAACGCGGTGAAGGGAATCTCGGTGACCTCGGCGCGGGAGATCCAGGTCTTGGTCTGCTCGTCGAACACGGCGTCGGTGTACTCGATCGGGGTCCAGGCGTCCTGGGCGATCGTGGTGATCGCGGCCTTGATGCGGTTGTCCAGGCGGACAGTGACCGAGACGTCTGCGCCGGCCTTGAGCGCGGCTGCGATGCTCGGGTGTCCGTAGAACGCGGAGTCCGCGCGCACCAGCGGTCGCAGGCTGGAGGCACCTGTGAGCTGGTGGGTGGTCTTCAACGCGTCGGCGACCAAACGCTTCGCACCCCGTGGTGAACCGCACGATCCCTTGCGGAGCCGTTGGGCCACGATCAGCGGCGCGGTGTCCTTGGTGGACACGGTGGCGAGTAGCGCGTTGAGGCCGCGGACCCCGGAGTAGCCGTAGCCTGAGCCCTGCTTGGCGTGGCCGTGGACCTCGAAGATGGTGTCGTCGATGTCGACCATCACCCGCTGGGTCGACTCCTGGCCCGCAGTGATCATCGGTGCCTGGTCGGCCAGCCGGGTCAGGAACCGGGAGGCGACAGCGTCGAGCTGGCGGACGTGGCCGAACGTGAACGACCGCAAGAACGATCCCAGCGTCGAGGGCGCGTAGGCGCTGGTGAAGACCCGGCCCATCCCGCCATGACGAAGAAGCGCCATGTCGTCGATGGAGTCCGCGCCTGCGACCATCCCAGCGACCAGGGAGGCGACCTTCAGACCGGAGTTGGCGCCCTTGTACGTTGGCACCGACAAGTGCTGCTGAGCGAGCTCGTGGAGCCCGGCGGACCGGGCCAGCGCGAGGACCGGGACCAGCCCGGCCGACGACACGAGATTCGGATCATCGAACACCGCCGACGTGGCACGGGGCGTGTGGCAGAGTTGCATCTACGAGATGCCCTTCGTGGTGGTGGAAATCGGTCCCTAGACAAGACAGATTTTCCCAGCACGTAAGGGCATTCTCACTTCACGACGCGCTCACCCGACCAACCTCATCGGTGGATCGAGGTTTAGTGACCTGGCCGTCGCGCACCTCGACCATGATCGCGTCGATAAAGATCACCGGGTAGACGGCGGATTCCTGTGGTCGGTGCTGCCACTCGACAATCTCCGCGGTCACCTTCTCGGTGATCCGGCCGATCGTGTCCTTGCTGATGCTCGCGCCGTAGACATCGGCGATGTGTGCGGCGACCTCACCGGTGGTCAGGCCACGCGCGGTCAGCGACAACACGATCTGGTCGACTCTATCGAGGCGGCGTTGCCGCTTCTTCACGATCCGTGGATCGAAGGTGCCCTCGCGGTCGCGTGGGACGTCGACCTCGACCGGTTCGACGTCTGTCAGCACCGTTTGGGTCTGGTTCCGTTCCTGGAGTTGCCGCAGTTACGGCCCGTGGCCGCCGCCGAGGGGCGCAGGAGGCGGGGCTGGCTCGGCGAACCGGCGCCCGGACTGAGTCTCCCGCGGCCGATCGCGACCCGTCGGTCAGGGCCGGATCGACTCCCCGAAGTCGTCGGCCGTGAGTTCGCGGGCGGTTGTGCCGGGACGAAGATGGACCACGGGGCACCGCGCGCTGGCGATCAGTGCGTGTGTCAGGCTTCCCTCCGCGAATTGCACAGCAGCTCCGTGGGGGGAGTTGCCGATCGCTACCGTTCGCGCGTCGACGTTGTTGGCGTGTCGGGCGAGGACCCGCCCAGCAGCGGCGTGGTCGCCAACGCTGTGCAGCAGCAGCCCGCTCGCGGTGCTTCCGTGTTGGGTGAGCCAGTCGATGTGGCGACGCAGGGCTTGCCGCTCCCAGCCCCAGTCCGCCGCGTCGATGGCGAACTCCTCGACGATGGTGGTCTCGTGAACGTGAACGAGTTCGATTGGACTCCCCGTCATTCGGGCCAATTCGGCCGCGGCCGCGACGAGGTCACGGGCGTCCTCGGCCGCGGCGATCGCGATGACGACTGGCCGGTGTTGCCTACCGGGCGTCGCATCGAGGCGGACCAGGGTCGGCTCGACAGGCTCCTCGGTTGAGGTGATCGGTTCTCCGGCGGACTGCCCCGACTCGGCGGCGGCGAGCAGCTGGTGGCCGGTGGCCAGCACGATAATGGCGAGGGCGATCGCCCCGGCACCGACGAAGAACGGCACGCTGAGGTCGTAGTGGTCGGCCAGCTTGCCCGCTGCGTAGGGCGCGAGTCCGCCGCCGATGAACCGGACGAACCCGTAGGCCGAGGACGCGACCGGTCGCTCGACGGGCGAGACGAGCATGACCGCCTGGGTGGTGAGCGTGTTGTTGATGCCGATGAAAGCGCCGCTGACCACGACGGCGGTGATCACCACTGACGGCGTGTCCACCCCGACCGCGATCACGGCGAGCACAACGGACAGTGCGGCGAGGTTTGCATACAGCACCGGGGCGGTGCCGAAGCGGCCCTGCATACGCGGTGCGACGAACACACTGAAGATGGCCACCAGCAGGCCCCAGCCGAAGAACACCAGACCGAGCCGGTGCGCGTTGAGCTCCATCGGGTAGGGCGCGTACCCGAGCATGGTGAAGAAGCCCCAGTTGTACAGCAGCGCAGCCAATCCCATGGTGAGCAGCCCGCGATGGCGCAGCGCGCGCAGTGGCGCGCTGAACGGGGTCGGCCGTGCGGGCTTCGGCTGCGACGGGACGAACAGCATGGTGGCCACCAGGGCGATGCCCATCAGGACGGCGACCCCGAAGAATGGTCCCCGCCAACTGATGCTGCCGAGCTCGCCGCCCAACAGTGGTCCCACGGCGATACCGAGCCCGAGGGCGGCCTCGTAGAGGATGATGGCCCCCGCGAAGCCGCCGGTGGCCGACGAGACGATCACGGCCAGGCTGGTGGCGATGAACAGGGCGTTGCCCAGCCCCCAGCCGGCGCGGAAACCGACGATGCCGTTGATGGTTCCCGACGTTCCGGCCAGGGCGGAGAACACCACGATGATCATCAGGCCGAGCACCAGCGTGCGCTTCGCACCGATCCGGCTGGAGATCGGACCGACCACTAGCATGGCCACCGCGGTCACGATCAGGTAGCTGGTGAACAGCAGCGACACCTGGCTCGGTGTCGCGCGCAGGTCGTGCGCCAGCGCGGGCAGGATGGGGTCGACCAGACCGATTCCCATGAATGAGATGACGCAGGCGAAGGCGACCGCCCACACCGCCCGGGGCTGGCGGAACGGGCTCGCGAGGGGTTCGTGCGGTGCGTGTGGGGCTGTCATCTGACTCCTCCGGGACGCGGACGGTCAGCCCGTCCGGAAACAGCTGGGACGTTGGCGAGGTCGGCCAGCCGCGCGAATGCCGGCAGCGCCCGGCTGATCGCTGCCTGCTCGTCGAGATCAAGCTCGTTGAGCAGGGCCTCCAGCGCCGCTGCTCGTTCTAGTCGCCGCTCGGCCACCAAATTCCGGCCCGCGCCGGTGACCGTGACGATCACCACCCGGCCGTCCTCCGGGGAGGGAGCGCGTTGAACCAGATCCTCGCGCTCGAGCCGGGAGACGAGCTGAGTCATGCTGGGCTGCGAGACCCCTTCGCTGGCGGCAAGGTCGGTCAGACGCTGGGGTCCGTCTAGGTCCAGTCGCGTCAGCACGCTAGCCGCCGTGAGCCCGAGGCCACCGGTCGTGGCGAGTCGCCGCATCACACGCGAGAGCTGCTCGAGAACCGCCGCCACCGTTTCTGCACGCTTAGCCGCGGGAAACAACATAGTGAAACTATATACCATCCTTATGCAAGAACGCTGGCAACCAGACCGGCGCGTGCCCTTGCTCGAAGCCGCAGTCCGCTGGGTTGGGCCGGTAGCGTGACGTCAGGGCGGACTGTCGTTCAGTGTCGGCACCGGTCCGGTCCGCGTGTTGTTCTCGACGTAGGGGAGTGCGCATGGGTGGTGAAGGGGTGGGGGCTGACGCCGTGCGGAGCCAATTGACGGCTGGCGCTGCTGAGCAGTTCGCTGACGCGGTGCTGGCTCTGCTGGCGGTCGCCCGCCGGACGAGGGGTCGACTGCAGCCGCTCTTCGACGACGTCACCGTGCCTCAGTTGGTCCTTCTCGATGCTGTGCAGGCCTGCGGTGGCGAGGGCATCGCCGCCATCTCGGCGTACACGTTGCTGAGCCAACCGACGGTGACCCAGCAGGCGGCCGGGCTGGAAGCAGCCGGGCTGCTGAGTCGCGTCCCGGCCGACGACGATCGACGCCGGCGCGTCCTGAGGCTGACGGAGCGTGGGGAGCAGCTCCTTGCGGCCAAGCGCGCCCTCGTTGCCAACCGGTTGTCAGCGGCCTGGAGATCCCTGACCGTCGAGGAGCAATCGATAGCGGTCCCCATGCTTCGCCACCTCACCGTTCTCGTGTCTGAACTTGCCTGAGGCCAGACGATTACCCTTTCCTTCCTATGTAACTCGGCGCAGTGTCAGCCCCACGTCTTCGCTCCGCACTTCGGCCGCCGCCGGACCCACCGTCTTGCCCGGCCAGTTGGGAGGTGGGCTGTGCGCTTTGCGGACCTCAACGGGCTCGGATGGCACTACCTGGCAGGGGCCTTCTTCGACGTGGTCCGCTACCTCATGTGGTGGCTCGTCGGTGGCCTCGTTGCCTGTGGAAGCTGCTGGTATGTCAGCGCCAACGTGTACGAGAACTGAGTGCGCGAAACGCCGGCTCCCAGCGTCCGGATGGCGGCTGAGCTGCGGCTACGACGAGACGTACGTCGGGACTGCCGCGCGCTCGAGGAGTACCTCGCCAGGCAGGAGGCTCACGGGACTCGAACGGAAGGCCGGCCCCAGACCGATCGGCTCAGCCTCAACGGCGGATCGGCAACTCCCACCCGCTCTCGCGAAGGACTCACTGGCGCCGACGCGCTGACGAATAGGCCCCACCAGAAGTTCTCCAACAGAATGCCCGAGAACAGGATCCCCACCATGGCGCCTGCTCCGGAGACGCCCTGCCCCGATCGCGACGGCCTGCGGTCGCGGGTCGTCGGGGAAGGCGTCGACCAGGACCGAGAGAGTCGCCGGCATCACCGCGGCGGCGCCCGATACCGGCCAGGCCTCGCAGCGTGATTGTGGGGTGCGCGGCTGCTCCACCAGCCCGGACGCCAGCGATGCGACAGCGAACAAGACGAGGCCGGCAACCAGGAACTGTCGACGTCCCCACCGGTCGGCTGCGATCCCGACCGGTAGCAGCAAGGCCGCCAAGACCAGGGCGAGACGTTCAACACCCACGTCAACTCGGTCTGCGTGGCCGCGGTGCTCTCGGCGATGTCCGGTAGCGCGAGCGAGAGGGAGGACGCGGCACCGATCACCAGAGCGAGGTCCACACACATCGTCACAACAGGCGGTCAGACCACCGCGTCCGGCCCGGCGGAGAACCGGCGCAGAAGTAGTCACTGACATCCGCAAATACGGGGCGTCGGTCTCGGGGACAGCAACGCGAGGGCTCGGGTGCAGCGTCGGGCCAGGACGCGAGGCGCCCTTCTGCGATGCCGTTCGGAGCCGGTAACGATTCGGATTGGTCAGCGGAATCCGTCGAGCGGGATCCTCACTGACCGGATCCTTGGCCGAACGATCCCGTCGGCTCGCCCTGCAGGAAATGTCCCACGTCCACCTTCAGGAAGAGCGCGGTAGAGCAGACGACCCGCCTCGAGGTGGCAACCTCCGACATCGTGGCCTCCACGAACAGCTTGCGGCCCTCCGTGCGCGTGATGTTGGCACGCAACTCGTACTCAACCCCGAGGAGGACCGGGGCCAGATAGTCGAGAACAAGGTTGCGCGTGACTGCCGGCCCGTCAGTGAGGTAGAGCAGGAATCCGTAGAAGTCGTCCACCACCGCCGCCACGGCACCGCCGTGAGCGATGCCGGGTGCGCCGACGTGGCGTTCGTCGAAGGTGTGGCGCGCAACAACGCCGTCACCCTCGCGATGAACCCGGAGATGGTGACCGTGCGGATTGTTCTCCCCGCATCCCAGGCACGCGGCGTGGTGAGCCGGCAACCGAGAACCGTCCGGATGGGTGCGGAACTTCGCAGCCCACGTCGAGATCAGATCCTCGAGACTGGTCACAACGTGGCCTCCTGTCGCAGGAACGTGCTCCAGGCCTCGATCGCCTGCCGTCGGCGGCCGTTGCTGCGGTGGTCGGCGTGCATCCCGCTCACGCCACTGCCGAGCAGGAGATCAAGAGTGAGACGGACAAGGACCGGGTCATCGGTGACCCACGTGCGACACACAGACCGGAGCTCGGCATCGACCCGGAGCTCGGCTGGGACCAGCTTCTCCCGCAGGGCAGCGTTCGCCCGGCTCGCGACCCACAGCTCCAGCGTGGCCGCATAGAGAGGACCGGAGAGAGCCTCGGCCAACAGGTCCAGGGCGGCGCGCGCCAGCCGCTCCTTCGCCCCGGGCCGCTCCACGTCTTCAGTAGCCATGCGGTCGAGGCTGGCGGACATGCTCTCCAGGCGCTTCTGGGCGAGGTGCTCGACCGCGGCAACCACCATGTCGTCGCGAGTCCCGAAGTGGTGGAGCTGGGCGCCGCGCGACAAGCCGGCCTTGTTCGCCACAGCCACGCTGGTCGTCCCGTGGTAACCGTGCTCGACCAAACATGCCACCGTCGCGTCGAGAAGAACCCGGCGGGTCGCAGCGGATCGCTCTTCTTGTCCTGTCACCCGCCCAGCATACCTACATGCGTGAATGTATGTTCTTGGCGGATCGTCCTGTCCGGTCTCGTCCCGCAGGAGCGGCGGTCGGAAAGCCGGACCGGTTCCTACGTGACCGGCTCGCAGCCGCCCGGGAGCTGGTGGTGTCAGCGGTCGAAGGCATGTCCCTCAGGTTGAGGAACCCGCCGCAGTCACCGGTCGAGATCACCCAATTGCTGGCCCAGGGGCGACTCGCGCCCAAGTTCGGCGCCGAACTCCTCCGGCTCCTCGGCGAGTAACCGCCCTGCGTCGGGCTCGAGGACTTACGGGCGCCTGGTCTGGACGCGGCACAGAGCATCGAGGTTGCGTTGGTCGGTGTCGGCGAGGGTGTGGAGGTACTTCTGGGTGGTCTGGATCTGCGCTTGTCCCGTCCGTTCCATGACGGACATGAGGTCCTGCAAGACCGTGCGGACCGACTCGCGGATCATGCCGACGCCGTCGCCCGATGCGGAACGGCTGGCTCGAGCAACTCGGACAGGGCAGACTGGGACAAGGCCATCGATGGGTCTCGCCCGGGGCACAACGGGGGCGCCGTTGTGCGCGGTCATGCGGACCACGCCGGTCCTGCCCCGGTGGAGCCGGCCATCCGGGGAGCGCGTGCCCTGGGGGGGAACACGCCGAGCAGCTGGCCCTCGCCGACCAGGCGCACGGCCGTGCGCAAAGCGGCCTCCCCTGCTCCGCCGCCGGACCGGTCGACGGGCACCTGGCGGCAGGCGGTGAAGAAATGGCGGCGCAGCCGGCCGCGCAGGCCGCGTCCGGTGAAGTAGGAGCTCTTGGCGAGGAAGATGATGCGGCGGCGCACGACCAGCGGCAGGACCAGCCAGTCGTAGAAGGACGTGTGGTTGGAGGCCAAGATCGCCGGTCCCGAGGTCGGGACGTGTCGCAGCCCCCTCGACCCGGGGTCGCAGGGCGACGAGCAGGGGAGACGTCCAGACGACCTTGGTCACCAGTACGGGTAGCCGTCGCGCTGTACCGGGACCTCGTCGCGCCGGTCTGCCGCGCCGGCCTGAACGCCCTGGCCTTCCGCCGCCGCCGGCTGCAACGACGGCGGCCGGTCGGCGGCTGGCCGGTCATGCGGCCTCCCACGCCCACGGCAGGCCGGTGCGCCGGACTTGCCCGCGGGACTCGAGCAGGACGAGGTGGGCCAGGGTCTCGGCCACGGCGGCGCGGCGCATGAAGCCCGACACCTGATCCCAGGGGCGCGACCAGGTCAGCGCGCCCGTGAGCGCCCAGGTCGTGCGGCCGGTCGAGGCAGTCCGGATCTCCTCGAGCCGGTGCTCGTGGTGGCCGAGCAGCTGCTCTACACGGGCTCCGATCCCGGCGAAGCGGTACTCGTGCGCGGGAAGCACCTCGTCCACATCCGCGTCGAGCGCGCTGACCCGCGCCAGCGAGGCAAGGAACTCCGCCAGGGGGTCTCCGGCGGACTGGGCGTGCACGCCGACGTTGGGAGTGATCCGGGGCAGCACGTGGTCGCCGGACAGCAGCACCCGTCGGCCGGGCTCGTGGAAGCAGAGGTGACCGGGGGAGTGGCCGGGCGTGTGCACCGCCCGCAGGTCCCAGCCGGGCAGGGGCAGCCACTCGCCGTCCTCGATCATGCGGTCGGGCAGCACCTGACGGACGTAGTCGACGAGTGGCAGTGACGCGTCGGCCAGCACCCCGAGCTCCTGCTCCGGGACGCCGCAGCTGCGCAGCAGGTCGTGCATCTCCCGCAGCAGGTCGGGGACGCCGGCGCCGTAACGGGCCGGCAGCAGAGCGGCGTCGTCGGGGTGCAGGCCGACCCAGGCGCCGGAGCTCTCGCGGACTCGGCCGGCGAGCCCGTAGTGGTCGGGGTGGATGTGCGTGACGAGCACCGCGCGGACGTCCGACACGCTCCCGCCGGCCGTCGCCAGACCTTCGGTCAGGGCCGTCCATGCCTCGGGCGTGTCCCAGCCGGCGTCGACGAGCGCCACACCGTCGTCGAGCTCGAGGACGTAGACGAGCACGTACCGCAGCGGGTTGTTCGGGATGGGGACCGGGATGGACCACAGCCCGTCCTGCACCTTCTCGACCGGCGGCAGCAGCCGGTCCGCCCACGCCTGCTGCTGGAGCAGGCCGGTGACCTGGAACGGTCGGCTCACAGGCCCATCCGCTTGCTGATGATCTCGTTCATGATCTCGTTGGTCCCGCCGCCGAAGTAACGATCCCGCTTGTGGGGTCTGTCCCCGGCTTCAGCATCGGAGGCCGAGGGCATGGGTCGTGCCGCCCTTGACTGTAGGCTACGCGGGCGCGGCGAAGTCCAAGGCGACGACGCGAAGGTCGGTGTGGCCGTCGGAGGCGGGCGAGCACAGCCAGCGGATCGAAGGTCCCATGACAGCGGGGTCGAGAAGTTGCTGCCGCATCGGCTCGGGGAACCCCTCGGGGATCATCCCCGTCGCGGTCGCACCACCGGGCAACAGCAGGTTCACGTCCACGCCGCTCCCGGCCAAGTCCTCGGCCATCACGTGTGAGAGCGCATCCGTGGCGGCGCGGGAAGGGCCGTACGGCGCAAACCCGCGACGACGCATCGTCTGCTCGTTGATGCTCACGTTGACCACCGCGCCGCGGCCGGCGGCGACCATCTCGGGGACGACCGATCGGGCGACGAGGAAGTAGCCGGTGACGTTGGTCGCCATCAGGTCACGAAACCCAGCCGGCGTCACCTCGTAGAACCGCCGCGGGTCGGTGAGGAAGCGCGGGTTGACGGTCCGCATCCCGATGCCGGCGTTGTTGACGAGCACATCGATGGCGCCGAGCGTCTCTCGTGCCGACGCGACGCCCTCGGCGACGGACTCCTCATCACGCACGTCCATTGCGATCGCGGTGGCAGTGCCTAGTCCTACCCGGCGAACCTCCTCGGCGACTTCCCGTCCCCGGCTGCCGTCGCGGCCGGTGAACACCACCGAGGCGCCGCCCGCGACGAGGGCCTGCACCATCGCGCGGCCGAGCCCACTGGTCCCGCCGGTGAGCAGCACTCGCACACCGGTGACGTCTGCCAAGCTCGCCGTGCCGTTGTCCTTCCGACTTTCTGCCCGCTTCGCATCGTCTGGTTTTGCCACGCTCCCAAGTATGGCCCCCGACCTACGCTGCCCGCGGGACATGGCCAACGGGGTGCGGTCGATGCTCCAGAACGCCGGATTGGTGGTGAGTACCGCGGTTTCACTGGCGATCGTCACCATCCCGTTACTCCTCGAGGAGAATCAGGCGGCGACGGCTTCCAAAGATGAGATGCCTGGAGCGCGCGAGGTGCCTCCCGTGGTCCTTCGACATGCGGGGTAGCCACCCGGCGGCGGCCAAGGTCGAGCCCGTCGGCGCTCTACCGCGCTCCACATCCACTCAGAATGAGTCCTTAGGACAGGTCGACGCCATCCGCGCCGCCGTCCGTGGTTGGCGACGCGGCCCCGGGCTTCGCCGGTCCGCCGCCAGACGGGCAGCTGGAGCAAATTATCGGGGTCATGTTGGGCACCTCCGCCCGGATCGGGGAGGTTCTCGCCATTCGCAAGTGCGACGTCGACGTAACGGGTGCGCCAGCCACGATCCGAATTTCCGGGACGATCCTGCCACTCACCCCTGCCACTCACCCCTGCCACTCACCCCTGCCACTCACCCCTGCCACTCGCCCGTGGCCACATCCCGCCCCGGGGGTTGACCGCTCGATCTGACCGACGGTAGGTTCATCGACCAGCGTTCGAAAGAGCTGCAGTCCTCGCTCTCGGTCGGATCGGTGTTGCTGAGGGGACCGACGTCGAAAGCTCCACTACGGAAGGAAAGTGCCTTGCCCATTGCGACCTACGAGCCAGGCGGCGAAACGCTGGCGGACCGGCTGGCGGCTGCGCGGGTTCACAATCCCGAACGGGAAGCACTCGTCTGCTATCAGGACAACGGCACGCGCGTGACGCGGCTGACCTACGAGGAGCTCTACCAACAGGCATTGGCCGTCGCCAAGGGGTTGAACGCGCGAGGTGTCCGCCACGGAGATCACGTCGCCCTGTGGCTTCCGAACGGACCCGAGTGGGTCCTGTTCCAGCATGCGACCGCGATGCTCGGCGCCGTTCTCGTCCCGGCGAACTCCTTCTACCGGGAGGCCGAGTTCGAATACCTGCTGCTCCAGTCGGACGCGGCGGTCCTGGTGTACACCCCCCGGTTCCTGAATCTCGACTACGAGCAGGCTCTGAGGAACCTTGCCCCTGAGTTGGAAAGCAGCGGTGCACACCGGTTCGACCGGTTCCCCATGCTGCGCGACGTGGTCTGTGTCGGGCAGGAACCGGGCCTGCCGGGAGCCCTGAGTCTCCAAGCCCTGGTAGATGGCGGGCAAGGGATGACCGACGAGGACCTGTTCAGGATCACGGCGGACGTCAAGCCCGACGACGCGCTCATGATCATGTACACCTCCGGCACCACAGGAGACCCGAAGGGGTGCCTCTTGTCACACGCGAACCTCCTGACGAACTCCTTGCACTTCAGTGAGTCTCTGGAGCTCGACGATGACAGCAGGTACCTCATTCCCATCCCGTTCTTCCACAATGGTGGTTGTGTCCTGGGCCTGCTGAGTGCACTTCAACGGGGGTCGACCCTCATCTCCATGGACAGGTTCGTCCCCGCACTGGCCCTCCGCATCCTGGCCGAGGAGAAGTGCACGCACACTGGTGGGGTCCCGACCATCTACATCGCCCTGTTGCACGATCCCAGCCTCCAGGAGTACGACTACAGCACCATGAAGATGGCGTTCATGGCGGGCGCGCCGTGCCCGGTCGAGGTCAGCAGGTCTGTCGAGAAGACCTTCGGGATGACGATCATCATCGGTCTGGGCATGACCGAGAGCTCCCCACTGATCACGATTTCGCGCAAGGAAGACCCCTTCGAACAGCGAGTGGGATCTGTGGGCCGCCCGAAAGGTTGCGAGGCGAAGATCATCGGCCCGGACACTGGAGAAGAGGTGGGCCCGGGTGTCGACGGCGAGCTGCTCACCCGGGGCCCCAACGTCATGCAGGGCTACTACAAGATGCCCGAACAGACCGCTCAGGTTCTCGACGAGGACGGCTGGCTGCACACAGGCGACATGGTCAGGTGCGACGAGGATGGGTTCTACTACGTCACCGGACGCCTCAAGGACTTGTACATCGTGGGGGGCGAGAACGTCGCCCCCGCGGAGGTCGAGGCATTCATCCGCACCCACCCGGCCGTTCAGGACGCTTATCTCGTCGGCGTCCCGGACGAGAAGTACGGCGAGGTCGGGCTCGCGGTCGTCCAGTTGAAGGCAGATCACGAGGCGACGGAGGCCGAGCTCATCGACTACTGTCGGGGAAAACTTGCCAGCTTCAAGGTTCCTCGATACGTCGAGTTCGTCACCGAGTACCCGCTGACGCCGGCCGGTAAGGTGAAGAAGTTCGTCTTGCAGGACGCCTACACGAAGTCCATGGACCTTAAAGGCTATGGTCCCACGGCCTGAACTCGCTCCGAGCGCGGGTTCGAGTACCGGCGCGTGGAGAGACATCGAGAACGTCTCGTCGTCGTCGCGAGTGGCCTTCATCGAAGGTGACGAGCCACGGATGCTGCGAGCAGCGGCCCTCGCGACGCAAACCGGCCTCTGTCGACCGGTGCTCCTCGGGAAGTGGTCGGAGATCCAGCGTGCTTCCCGGGACCAGGGCATCGACGTGGGTGCAATCGACACGCTCGATGTCAGCGACCCCGCCGTTCGCGAACAGTTGGTGCGCGACTTCGAGCGTCAGGTGGGCCCGGCGACCGACCTTCGCAGCGCGACGCTGTCGAACCCCGCCGCCTGGGGTGCGACGCTGGTCCGGTGCGGATGGATGGACGCAGCCATCGGAGGAACGCGTACCACCAGTGCGGACATGCTCCGTGCCGGTCTCTCGTGCATCGGGCTGGCGCCGGAACGATCCACCGTCAGTGGAGCGATCTTTCTCGACACTCAGCGACCGGACGTCGGATCTGGAGGCACGCTCGCCTTCGCGGATGCTGTGGTGACCCCCATGCCCACCGTCGATCAGCTCGCCGACATCGCGGCGGCCACGGCCCGATCCTGGCGAGCCTTGATGAGGACCGAGCCGCGTATCGGTTTTCTGTCCTTCTCCACGCGGGGCAGTTCCGGTTCCCCCCACGTCCAGCGCATCCGCGACGCCGTCACTCTCTTCAGACGGAGGTTTCCCGAGGAGGCCGTCGACGGAGAACTGCAGTTCGACTCAGCCGTCTCCATGGCTGTGGCGGAGCGCAAGCACGCGACCGGCGCACTGGCGGGCGCGGCCAATGTTCTTGTCTTCCCCAGCCTCGATTCGGCCAACATTGCCTACAAAGTGGCGGAGCAACTGGGGGGCGCACGGGCACGGGCCTTCCTACAAGGCCTCGCGAGGCCATTTGCGGACGTATCGCGGGGGTGCAGCGTCGACGACATCGTGACCACCCTTCGAATGCTGCTGTACGACACCCTGCAGAACCCTGAGCCGGAGAACAGTGGACGAGAAGGAGTTCGGAGTTGAACACGGTAAGGATTGCGAACGGACAGGCCTTCTGGGGTGACAGTCCCGCTGCGCCAGTAGCCCAGGTACGCGGTGGTGACATCGACTACCTGACCTTGGACTACTTGGCCGAGATCACCATGTCTGTCCTGCGCAAGCAGTACGAGCGAGACCCCGATGCCGGGTACGCGCGGGATTTCGTCGATCTCATGTCGGAGATCATGCAGGAGTGCATAGAACGAGACATCAAGGTGGTTGCCAATGCCGGAGGAGTCAACCCCCAGGGTTGTGCCCAGGCTCTGCTCGATGTCGCAGCGAGCAAAGGGATCAGCGGGCTGCGGGTCGGCGTCGTCACCGGCGATGACATCATGGCGCAGCTGGACGACCTGGAGAGTGAAGGCGTGCCGTTGCAGAACCTGGACACCGGTACGTCCTTTGACGAGGTCAGAGACCGCATCGCCAGTGCCAACGCATATCTAGGCGCTGAACCGATCGCACGCGCTCTGGCCGATGGAGCGAACGTCGTGATCACCGGACGATGCACGGATCCCGGATTGGTTCTGGGTCCTCTCGTGCATGAGTTCGGCTGGCAGTGGGATGACTGGGACCTGCTTGCGGCGGGCACGGTGGCCGGGCACACGATCGAGTGTGGCGCCCAGGCCAGCGGCGGCAATTTCCAGGGTGGATGGCGCACGATGGACGATCTCGCGCATGTCGGGTACCCCATCGTCGAGGTGAGCGCCGACGGCACCTTCGTCGTCACCAAGCACCCGGGGACCGGGGGCGCGGTGACCACCGCTACCGTGACCGAGCAATTGCTGTACGAGCTCGGTGACCCAGCAACGTACCTGTCGCCCGAGGTGACGGCCGACTTCACCGCCCTTCAGGTGCAGGAGGTCGGCCCGGACCGAGTCGAAGTCACAGGAGCGCGGGGCCGGCCCCCGACGGACTCGTTGAAGGTGTCGATGGCCTACTCGGACGGGTTCCAGGGCGCCGCGATGATCACGTATGCGTGGCCTGACGCGATCGCCAAGGCTGAACTGGCGGACTCTGTCCTGCGGACGCGACTGAAAGACCTTGGCTTGCCCCTCCGAGCGATCCGCACCGATCTCGTCGGATACAACTCCGTTCACGGCCGGGTAGTTCCGCCAGCGGGCTCGGACCAGTCCGAGGTCGTCCTGCGGGTCTCGATCTGGGCAGACGACCCAGACACCGTGAGCAGGTTCGCAGCCGAGATCGCCCCCCTGGTGATGGGCCCGCCCGGCTTCACCGGTCTGCTGGCCGGGGGACGGATGAGGCCGAGCCGTGTGATGGCCTACTGGCCGACCCTGGTCCCCAAGAGTGTGGTGGACCCTCAAGTGATTGTGAGAGATGGCGTATGAGACTCATCGATGTGGCGCACGCACGGTCCGGGGACAAAGGCGACTCCGTCAACATAGGACTCATTGCACGTGACCGCTCGGACTACCCCTTGCTCGTCAAAGAGGTAACGGCGGAACGGGTTGCCCATCACTTCGCTGGAGTCTGCCTCGGCGAGGTGAAGCGGTACGAGCTGCCGAACTTGGGGGCGCTCAATTTCATCCTGACCTCCGCATTGGGCGGTGGAGGAACGACCTCGCTTCGGGTGGACGCTCAGGGCAAAGCCATGGGCGAGGCGCTCCTGTTCATGGAGATCGATGTCTGAGCAGGCCGATGCACACGCGTCGGAGGCCCCGGAGTACGCGGCCGTCGGAGAACCGCCGGCCAAGAGGCGCAGGGAACTGCGTCAGACCCGGCGGCGTATGGAGATTCTCGAGGCGGCGGCCGAGGAGTTCGCGATCCGCGGCTATCACGACGCGAGCCTGCAGAGGATCGGCGACAAGGTTGGGTTGTCGAAGGCCAGCCTGTACTACTACGTATCGTCCAAGAGCGACCTGCTTGCCGAGCTCTTGATCGCTGCGGTCGACTCCCAACCAGCCGAGGTGAGCGAAGGCGAACCTGCCGAACGGCTGCGGGAGTTCATGCACACACACGTCAGTCGTGTCTGCACGACCGTAGAGGGCCAGGCTCTCGCCGACAATAGCGACGTGCTCATGTCCAAGACGGCGCCCGCGAACCTGGCGGCGGCTCGACGACGGTATGAGGACGTTCTCGCCTCCATCTTGAGGTCGGGCATCGCCTCGGGAGATTTCCGGGACGTCCCTGTGCGTCCCGTGGTCAAGTTCATTTTCGCAGGCCTCAACTCGGTTCGACAGTGGTACCAGCCCAGCGGTGAGTTCCCTTTGGAGCGCGTGGTGGACGACGTCATGGGGATCCTTCTCACTGGGGTCCTTGCCGCTGGCCGCTCGTCGAGCATCGAATCAACAGACTTATTCGACAGAACACGTACTGAGAAGTAAGGGAGAACCGTGCAGGTACTGCCCGATCGAGTAGACACCTCCTCCATCGAGTTTCAGCAAAACTTGGACCAGATGCGGTTGAGCCTCGACGAGGTCGCAGAGGTTCGCTCGGCGACACTCCTTGGCGGAGGCGAGAAGTCCGTCGCGCGCCTACGCGCTCGCGGAAAGATGCTCGCGCGCGAACGCATCGAATGGCTGTTGGATGAGGACTCGCCGTTCCTGGAGCTGATGCCCTTTGCGGCGTGGGGCACCGAGTTCACGGTGGGCGCCAGCGTGGTCACGGGCATCGGCGTCATCGAGGACGTCGAGGTCATGCTCATCGCCCACGACCCCACCGTGCGCGGAGGGACCCTGAACCCCCATAGCTTCAAGAAGGTCTTCCGTGCCATGGAGATCGCGAAGGAGAACCGGCTGCCGGTCGTCACGCTCGTGGAGTCGGGCGGAGCCGACCTGCCGACGCAGGCCGAGGTGGCCATTCCGGGCGGGCGGATGTTCCGGGACCTGACTGATCACTCCGCCGCCGGGCTACCCACGATCGCGCTCGTTTTCGGCAACGCGACAGCTGGCGGTGCCTACATGCCGGGCATGTCCGACTACGTGGTGATGGTCCGCGGGAGATCCAAGGTGTTCCTCGGGGGACCGCCCCTGGTGAAGATGGCCACCGGCGAGGAGTCGGACGACGAGTCGCTCGGGGGCGCGGAGATGCATGCCCGGACCTCCGGACTCGCCGACTATCTGGCCGAGGATGAACTCGACGCGATCCGCATCGGTCGCGAGATCGTGCGCCGTCTGAACTGGCGCAGATTGGGCTCGAGTCCTAGCGAGCCGCCCGACGAGCCCCTCTACCCGGTCGAACAGCTCCTCGGCATCCCCTCCTCGGACCCCAAGGTGCCGTTCGACCCACGCGATGTCCTCGCCCGGACCGTCGACGGCTCCAGGTTCGATGAATTCAAGCCGCTCTATGGCACCTCGCTTGTCACGGGATGGGCGTCCATCCACGGATACCCGTTGGGTGTGCTGGCCAACGCGAGAGGCGTGCTTCTCAACGAGGAGGCCGAGAAGGCGACTCAGTTCATTCAACTCGCCAACCAGATCGACACCCCACTGCTGTTCCTCCAAAACACGACGGGATACATGGTCGGCAAGACCTACGAGCAAGCCGGGATCATCAAGGACGGGGCAAAGATGATCAACGCGGTGACCAATAGTCGAGTCCCGCATCTCACCGTCAACATAGGAGTCTCCTACGGAGCGGGGAACTACGGCATGGCTGGCCGAGCGTTCGGACCGCGTTTCCTCTTCTCCTGGGTCAACTCCAGGACCGCCGTCATGGGACCTCAACAACTCGCCGGCGTGATGTCCATCGTCGCGAGGGAATCAGCGGTCGACAGGGGTCTCCCGTTCGATGAGGCTGCCGACGTCGTCATGCGCGAGACCGTTCAGTCGCAGATCGAGCGCGAGCAGACTGCGCTGGCGAACAGCTCGAGGGTGTACGACGACGGCGTTATCGACCCGCGCGATACGCGGACTGTCCTCGGCATCTGCCTGTCCGTGATCCACAACAACGAAGTCCGTGGCCAGCGCGGCTACGGCGTATTCAGGATGTGAACCTTTGTCTTCGATAAGCATGGTCCTGGTCGCGAACCGCGGTGAAATCGCACGACGGATCTTCCGTACCTGTCGCGACATGGGCATCAGCACGGCCGCCGTCTACTCCGACGCCGACATGGACGCGCGCCACGTGGCCGAGGCGGACGTAGCCGTACGGCTGCCAGGGGTGAGCCCGGCGGAGACCTACCTGCGTCCGGATCTCCTGGTGGATGCCGCCCTCAGGGTGAACGCGGACGCCGTTCATCCTGGTTACGGGTTCCTGTCCGAGAACGCCGGCTTCGCCCGTCTCTGCGCCGAGAACGGGCTCACGTTCGTAGGTCCGCCGCCGGAGGCGATCGAGGCGATGGGGTCCAAACTCGCCGCCAAGGCAATCATGGCCAGTGTCGGCGTCCCTACGTTGCCATGGACAGACGTGACCGATCTGGACACGAACACGGTCCGTCAGGCGGCTGAAGACCTCGGCTACCCCCTATTGGTCAAGGCGTCCTCGGGTGGTGGGGGGCGTGGCATGCGCACGGTGCTGGCTCCCGGCGACCTACTCGAAGCCGTCGCCGCCGCCAAGCGGGAGGCCGCTGCTGCCTTCAGCGACGCGACCGTGTTCCTGGAACGACTCGTGGTCTCTCCTCGCCACGTGGAGGTGCAGGTGCTGGCCGACACGTATGGCGGCGTTGCGCACTTGTTCGAGCGCGAGTGCTCGATCCAGCGTAGATATCAGAAGATCATCGAGGAATGCCCGTCGCCCGCGGTGGATGAAGACCTGCGCGAGCGTCTGGGCAGAGACGCTGTGGCGGCGGCCAAGGCCGTTGGTTATGTCGGTGCCGGGACCGTGGAATTCGTGATGGACGGTCAAGGTAAGTACTACTTCCTCGAGATGAACACGCGGCTTCAGGTCGAACATCCGGTCACCGAGCTGGTCACCGGGCTCGACCTGGTCCGCCTGCAGCTCATGGTCGCCCAACACGAACCGCTTCCCGCCGAGGTGTCGAACGCTGTCATCACCGGCCATGCGGTCGAGGCAAGACTCTACGCCGAGGACCCGCTGCAGCAATTCTTGCCACAGACCGGAACGCTCGACACCTTCGACCTCGGGCAGGTTCCGGGGGTTCGGATCGATAGTGGCGTGGAAGTCGGATCGTCGGTCAGTCAGTACTACGACCCCATGGTGGCCAAGGTCATTGCCTGGGCGCCGGACCGGCAGGAGGCGATACGCAAGCTCAGCGCGGCACTCGCCAACGCCCGCATCCATGGCTTGGTCACGAACCGGGATCTCCTGGTCCGCATCCTGCGGCATCCCGAGTTCGTGGCCGGTCACACTGACACTGGATTCTTGACCCGGCACCCCGCCGTCGACCTGGGCCGACCACTGGCCGGACCGGACGCGCAGCGCCTGCATGCGGTCGTGGCGACCCTGGCTCTGGTCGAGCGCAAACGGGCGGGGGCGTCGGTACAGCGCACCGTCCCCGCCGGGTGGCGGAACAACCGCTCGCAGCCGCAGACCATCAGCTTCGATCGGGCACGCACCGCGAGGCCGCCGAGGCCGGAGAAGCACAGTACCGGGTCGCCTACGTGCTGGACCATGGAACTGTTCGCGCACACGTCAACGATGACGGCCTACCTGAGCTGGCCGTCGGTGTGCTCACGCCCCAACGAGTCGTTCTCGAGGTTGACGGTCTCCGCGAAACCTTCCACGTCGAGATCTCCGGTCATGGGGACTCACCGACCGTCCATGTGGATGGCCGCCTCGGCCACACCTCCTTCACCCGGACACCGCGCTTCACCTCCACGGCGTCAGCCGCCCCCGGCGGCTCCCTCATGGCGCCGATGCCGGGCACCGTCGCGAGGGTGCTCGTTGCTGTCGGCGACGACGTCGCTGCTGGAGAACCGCTGTTGGTCCTTGAGGCCATGAAGATGGAGCACACCATGACGAGTCCGCATCAGGGCGTCGTCCGCGAAGTCACGGTTGAGCAGGGGTCAGCAGTGCATGACGGCGAGGTGCTCGTGGTGATCGAGGAGAACGAGAACTAGGCGGCCTCGCCGCAGATGAGCGCTTCCTGCACCCACTAACCGACGTCAACAAGGAGCACCAGATGGACTTGCGTGAAACCGATGAGCACAGCGCTCTCCGAGAGGCCGTGGCGAAGCTTGGACGGTCGTTCGGTCACGAATACTTCGTCGAAACCTCGAAGTCCGGAGCCAAGAGTACGGAGCTCTGGAAGGCTGCGGGACAGCACGGCTTCTTGGGGGTGAATCTGGCAGAGGAGTACGGCGGCGGGGGCGCCGGCGTTTACGAGCTGCAGATCGTGGCCGAGGAGCTGACGGCTGCCGGCTGCCCACTCCTCATGATGGTGGTGTCTCCTGCGATCTGCGGCTCGGTGATTCAGACTTTCGGCACGGAGGAGCAGAAAGAGCGATGGCTCCGACGTCTGGCCACCGGCGAGTCCATCATGTCGTTCGCCATCACCGAACCGGACGCAGGCTCGAACTCGCACAACATCTCGACAGTGGCCCGTCGCGACGGTACCGATTACGTGCTGTCCGGCACCAAGTACTACATCTCCGGTGTGGACGAGGCTGACGCCATCCTCGTCGTCGCCCGAACGGGCACGGACGACAGGGGCCGCGGGAAGCTGAGCCTCCTGGTGGTACCCACCGATGCCGCCGGCCTCACCAAGACGCTCATTCCAGTGGAGATGACGGCACCGGACAAGCAGTTCACCCTCTTCTTCGACGATGTCCGCCTTCCTGCTGAGAGCCTGATCGGGGAAGAGGGCGACGGGCTACGCCAGGTCTTCCACGGCCTGAACCCTGAGCGGATCATGGGGGCAGCTATGGGCAACGGCATCGCTCGATATGCCCTGGCCAAGGCGGCGGAGTACGCCCGAGGACGCCAGGTGTGGGGCGTTCCGATCGGCACACACCAGGGCGTCGCGCACCCCTTGGCGCTTGCGAAGATCAACGCCGATCTTGCTCGCCTGATGACGCAGCGGGCCGCCTGGCTGCACGACGAGGGAGACCCCCTGGCCGGAGAGGCCGCCAACATGGCGAAGTTCGCGGCTGCCGAAGCGGGCATGGCAGCGTTGGACCAGGCCATCCAGACCCACGGCGGGAACGGGTTGTCGACAGAGTACGGGTTGGCCACCTTGTGGGGCTCGATGAGACTCATGCGGACCGCGCCGATCAGCCGAGAAATGATCCTCAACTATGTCGCCAGGCACAGTCTCGGCCTGCCCAGTTCCTATTAGGGGTTCACGATGAGCAACCTGCACGATGACGCTGTCACCTACGAAGTCGTCAACGGAGCCGCCTGGGTGACGCTGAACCGCCCAGACGCACGAAACGCCATCAACTCCGCGATCCGCGCCGGCTTGTTCGAGGCCGTCGACCGTTTCAACTCCGACGGTGAAGCGAAGGTCATGATCCTCACCGGAGCAGGTGACGCGGCCTTCTGCGCCGGAGGGGACCTCAAGGAGATGGCCGAGCAGAGGCTGGGGCCGCCTCCGCCGGACTTCATTCCATACTTCGGCCGCACCGTTGCTGTCGACAAACCCACCATCGCGGCCGTTAATGGTGTGGCCTACGCAGGTGGCTTCCTCATGGCCCAGATGTGCGACCTGGTAGTCGCCGCCGAAAACGCCCGCTTCGCCGTGACGGAAGTGAAAGTTGGCCGCGGGTCGCCGTGGGCGGCTCCCTTGCCGTGGCTGATCCCACCCCGCGTGGCCATGCAGCTTCTTATGACGGGCGATCCCATCGACGCTGTGAGAGCGCGGGAGGTCGGGCTGGTCAACGAAGTGGTCCCTGCCGCACAGCTGCGCGAAGCGGCTCAGGAGTTGGCTGAGCGGATCGCCGCCAATGCCCCGCTGTCCGTCGCTGCATCGAAGGCGATGGTGTACGCATCAGCAGATCGTGGTTGGCATGACGCACTCGATGAGGCGGACCGGATCTGGGAGCCTGTCTATCTGAGCGCTGATGCACAGGAAGGTCCACGGGCGTTCCGCGAGAAGCGCCCACCGCAATGGCAGGGCCGATGAGCTCGAGCCGTCCGAGCATCGGTGGTATCGACGACAAAGGCATGCAGCTCGACCTGCTGCTGCGTGATGTCGCCGCCGAAACGGGCTGCTTGATGAGCATGCTGCTGCCTCTGCCGGTCGTCGCCTGGGAGAAGGCGACGCCCGCGGAAGGGTGGACGGTTCGAGATCAGGTGAGCCACCTGACGTTCTCAGACAACGCTGCGTATCTCGCACTCACCGACCGGGCCGCGTTCACCCAGTTGCTCGCGGAGGCACAGCCGGATCCGATCGCTTTCGTAGACCGTGCGAACATCCCCGGGCGGACGATCGGTGTACCTGAGCTGCTCGGCGGCTTCGTTCAGGCGCGGGTGCAGATGGTGCACTCACTGCGTGCAGTCGATCGGCAGACTCGGGTTCCTTGGTTCGGGCCGCCCATGAGCGTGCTCTCCTTCGTCACTGCTCGGCTAATGGAGACATGGGCACATGGGCAGGACGTGCGCGACGCGCTAGGCGCGGAGACGGTCGCGACCGATAGGCTCAGACATATCACGGATATCGGAGTTCGGGCGCTGCCGAACAGTTTTCGGGCGCACGGGCGACCGATCCCTGCGGCCCCTGTCCGGGTGGAGGTTACCGGCCCTACTGGAGAGTTATGGGTATGGGGTGAAGAGGGAGCGGCGAACCGCGTCATCGGGTCAGCACTCGATTTCTGTCTCGTCGTTACGCAGCGGCGTCACCCGCAGGACACCGACGTGATCACGCGGGGCCCAGTGGCGGCGGAGTGGATAGCGATAGCACAAGCTTTCGCCGGCCCGCCCGGCTCCGGCCGGCGCGCGGGCCAATTTTCTGGCTCTCCTGACTGATCCGTGGGTCATTTCCGGCCGGGGAGGACGGGGCGGTGGCCGCCGAGGTTGAGCATGGCGAGGGCGATGAGGGCGTCCGGGGACTTGAACCCGAACGCGACGCGGGTGAGTAGCCGGATCTTTGGTGTTGACTGATTCGATGCGTCCGTTCGATCTCACCGTCGACTGCACGCCCTGGCGATGATCCGGGCGCTGTCGCCCGGGTGCGGGTGACGCATCAGTTCCATCCGTGGGTCTGTCCGAGAAACGGTGTAAGCAGCGGTTCTCATCTCAGTCCGGACTTCCGAAGATGAGCACACGACCGGCCGAATATGGGGTGTGGCCTGCGGAAACGCCGAAGCGGCGGGTTGGGGTCGTGTTACTACAGAGCCGCGTGACGGGCGTGGGTCAGCTGGTCTCGGGCACGGTGAAGTCGAAGAACCGCGGCGGCTCGGGGAGCTCGAGCGCGGTCAGGATGGCCTTCTGGCCGTTGGTGGTGGCGGAGCGTTGTGCGACGTGGTCGTCGGCGGTGGCCAGGGTGACCAGGTGCATCCGGTCGAGTTCGTTGCGGACGTTGCGCCAGGTGTCGTCGGTGGCGTTCTCGACCACCCGAAGCAGCAAGAGTCCAAGCCAGCACAGTTGGATGTGGGCACGGATCCGGTCCTCGCGGTAGTGGAACACCGGACGGAGCCCGAGGGCGCCCTTCATGTCGCGCCAGCCACGTTCGACCTGCAGCAGCTGTTTGTAGGCCGCGGCGAGGTCCTCGGGGGTCAAGGTGGCATCGGAGGTGCGGAGCAGCCACTTGCCGTCCAGGTGCGACTCGCGCTTGACCGCGGCCGCGTCGACCCGGAGCAACCCGCCGCCGGTGCGGCGCAGATACCTGCGCAGCCGGGCTTGGTCTTCAGCGATCCGACGAACTCGTCGCGACGCCGTGCGGTCCAGGCATCGGACCCGGTGACGAGTTCCTGCAGGTGGGCGACGAGCTGGGTGCGGACCGCGGCGTCCCGGTCGGCCTGTTCGGGGTTGTGGCAGACCACGAACCGCTGCGCCCTCGCGCCGTCGTCGCCATCACCGTTGCCGCCGGGGGCGACCGCGACCTCCTTGACCCGCAGGTTCCCCGCGACGGTGCGGTAGCGGCCCGGTCGGGCCAGTGCTGCAGCGGCCTCGCCGTTGGTGTGACGCAGCTTCTCGGCGTGGATGTAGTGCCCACCACCACGGGTCAGGTAGGCCCGGTTGGCCGCGGAGGCGAAGCCGCGGTCCGCGACCCACACCATCCGGCGCATGTTCCAGCCGGCCAGGTCGTGCTTGACGGTGCGGATGATCGAGGTGTCGCCTGTGTCGCCGGAAAAGGTCCAGCACCGCACCGGGACCCCGTCGCGGGTCACCGCCATCGCGATCACCACCTGGGGCAGGTCGGTGCGGTGGTCCTTGGAGTGCCCGAACTCCCGCTTGGCCTGCTCGACCGGGCGGCTGCCGTCGTCATCGACGACCTCGGCCAGGTCGACCAGCTCGTCGGCGATGTCGAGCTCCCAATAGGTAGAGGTCGTGTCCACGAAAAGGATGTCGAGGTCGAGGTTGAGCAGGTGTGCGACCGAACCGAAGATTTCGGCGGCGATCTCGTCGAGGGCCTCGAGCAGGAACTCCATCGCGGCAATAGGGCATGTATGTCAGATGGTCTGTGTAAGTCACTCGCGGCGGTTTACTCCGCCATCCCGGCGGATGAAAATGGGGTCGGGGCCACCGCTCGTGGTGACGTCGGTCCTCTTTGGTGCCAGAGAGCCCGAGTGTAAGTCTGACGTAAAGCCGTGTCGGCACCCCGGACTGTCGCCCTTGAGCACGACGAGCAGAATCGCTTGATCGGCTTTCGATCAAGCGGTGGTCCTCCAATGGAGAGGAGGAGAGATGGAAGAGCTCGTTGATCGGTGCGCGGGCATCGACGTGGGCCAGGCCGAGGTGGTGGTGTGCGTCCGGGTTCCCGACCGGGTGACCGGGCGGCCTGCTGAACTGATCGAGACGTACGGGACAACCACGCCGGACCTGATGGAACTGCGCGACTGGATGGCCGGTCTGGGTGTGACTCACGTGGTGATGGAGTCCACCGGGGTGTACTGGAAGCCGGTGTACTACCTGCTGGAGGACGACTTCGTGGTGATGCTGGTCCACGTCAAACACGTGCCTGGCCGCAAGACCGACACCATCGATGCGGTGTGGCTGGCCCAATTGTTGGCACACGGCCTGCTGTCGGCCAGCTTCGTGCCGCCCAAGCCGATCCGGGAGCTGCGGGACCTGACGCGGTATCGCAAGGCGTTGATCAACGAGCGCGCCGCCTCGGCCAATCGGGTCCATAAGGGGTCCTTACTGGGTTCAACCGGTGGTAGCAACACCAGCTTGGTGGAGCAATCGTAGGTGCTCGTCGAGGG
>NZ_LMSQ01000013.1:0-12518 GCF_001429525.1 Nocardioides sp. Soil796 | reverse complement strand
GAGACATCAACTGTCACCGATGTCCAGATGCAGAATCGTCACCGATGTCCTGAGACATCACAGACAGCCGGCAAAAAGCGACCCGGATCGTGCACGTGCACGATCCGGGTCGCTCGACGTGCGACAAGAACGCAGAAGGCCGGATCCCGAGGGATCCGGCCTTCTGGCTGGTACGGCATCAGGGACTCGAACCCCGAACCCGCTGATTAAGAGTCAGCTGCTCTGCCAATTGAGCTAATGCCGCTTGCGCGAGAGAAACTTTAGCAGCCGGTGACCCCACAGAAAAATCGAGACGAGCCCGGTTCGGTGTGGGCTCCGGCACCCTCGTCGCCCGAGCCGCCGAGAGTCGCGATTCGTACCAACCCAGCGCGTCGAGTGGTACGAATCGCGACTCTCGCTGAGGGCGCGACGCGTGCCGGTAACTCGTGCGCGCGCCAGTCGCAGGCCCTAGGCTCAGGCTCATGGCAGCCACCTCGGATCGCTCCGCCAGCGCCTGGCACCTGCTGACCGCGGTCGTGACGACCGCGGCGCTCGTGCTCCAGCTCGTGCTGATCGTGCAGGGCAACGCGGTGCTCGACGAGACCGAGCAACCGGACCTCGGGACCCGCCTGATCCGGTTCGTCAGCTACCTGACGATCTGGAGCAACGCACTGGTCGCGTGGTCCTCGGCCACCCTCGTGAGGGACCCGTTCCGTGACGGCGGGCCCGCCTGGAGAGCGCTGCGACTGAATGCGGTCGTGCTCTGCCTCGGCGGCGGCATCGTGCACTTCTTCCTGCTCCGCCCGATCCTCGACCTCCACGGCGCCGACTGGCTGGCCGACAAGCTGCTGCACGTCGTGGTGCCCCTCCTGGCCACCATCGGCTGGCTGGCGTTCGGACCACGCGGCCGCATCGGGCGCCTCGTGCCGTTCCTGGTGCTGCCGGTGTTCTGGCTGGTCTACACGCTGGTGCGCGGACCGTTCGCGAACTGGTACCCCTATCCGTTCATCGACGTCGACGAGCACGGGTACGCCGTCGCACTGGCCAACTGCGCGGGTGTCACCGTGCTGATGCTGGCCCTCTTCGCGGGTGCTCTGTGGCTGGACCGGCGGCTACCGGTCAGGGCCGCCCAGGAGCGGGAGCCGGCTCAGAGGTAGAGGCCGGTCGACTCGTCGGCCAGCCGGTCGGCGGCGACGGCGTGGACGTCGCGCTCACGCATCACGACGTACACCTCGCCGTTGACCTCGACCTCGGCCTTCTCCTCCGGGTCGAAGAGCACCCGGTCGCCGATCTCGACGGCACGGGCGTGCGGGCCGACTCCGACGACCTTCGACCACGCCAGTCGACGACCGCCCATCGCCGCGGTGGCGGGGATGACGATGCCGCCGGAGGAACGTCGTTCGCCGGCGTCCTTGTCGAGTTCGACCAGGATGCGGTCGTGCAGCATCTTGATCGGGGTCTTGTCACTCACGGGTCAGTTGACGACCTTGCGGATCACGCCGAACAGGACGATGACGCCGACCACGCCGCCGACGACCTTGAGGATGTTGTCGGTGCGCGGGGCGCCGGTGTTCACGTCGACGAAGTGCGCCTTCACCGAGGCCACCTCGCGGCTGACGATCGTCTTGGGGTGCGCACGGTAGGCGAGCTGGTCGATGGTCTTGGCAAGCCGCTCCCGCGTCTGCTCGATCTCGCTCTCGATCGAGCTGATCTCGTTCGCCACGATCAATCTCCTGGTTCGTCCGCCGAAAGGTTTGGGTGCAGCTGGTGCGTCAGTGGGGAACGTTACCAATGCTGCGCGGGTCGAAGCCGAACGGGAGTTCCAGTCGGTTCGCCGCCATCAGCGCGTCGTCGGTCAACACGTCGTACGTCGCACCGTCGGCGGCGACCACACCTCCGTGGAGCACGACCGAGCGCGAGCACAACTCGAGGGCATAGGGCAGGTCGTGGGTGACCATCAGCACCGTCACGTCGAGCGAGCGCAGGATGTCGGCGAGCTCGCGGCGCGAGGCCGGGTCGAGGTTGGACGACGGCTCGTCGAGCACGAGGATCTCGGGCTCCATCGCCAGCACGGTCGCCACCGCCACCCGCCGACGCTGGCCGAACGAGAGGTGGTGCGGCGGCCGGTCGACGAACTCGGCCATCCCGACCCGCTCGAGCGCCTCCATCACCACGGCGTCGAGGGCGGCGCCCTTGATGCCCTGGTTGGCCGGGCCGAACGCGACGTCCTGGCGCACCGTCGGCATGAACAGCTGGTCGTCGGGGTCCTGGAAGACGATGCCGACGCGTCGCCGGATCTCCTTGAGGTTCTTCTGCTCGACCGGCATGCCGCTGACCGCCACCGATCCGGCGCCGGCAGTCAGGATGCCGTTGAGGTGGAGCACCAGCGTGGTCTTGCCGGCACCGTTGGGGCCGAGCAGGGCGACCCGCTCGCCGCGGTGCACGTGCAGGTCGACGCCGAACAGCGCCTGGTGGCCGTCGGGATAGGCGAACGCGAGGCCGCGTACGTCGAGCACGGGGGTGGCCATCAGGGCATCCGTCCGTCGTAGCCGCGCGACAGCATCGCGAGGTGGACACGCTCACCGCGCTCGTAGGAGCGGATGAACAACGCCCCGAGGGTGCGGGCCAGCATCGGCCAGTGCCGCGGTGAGCGCGGGTCGCAGCCACGGGATCGCATGCCGGTGACCATACGGCGCAGCTCGTCGGTGACCACGTCGAGGTAGCGGATCATGAAGCTCATGATCGAGACGATCTGGTCGGGCATCCGCAGCGTGCGCAGGCCGCGGAGCAGGTCGACCGGCTCGGTGGTGGCGGCCAGGGTCAGTGAGGCGACCACGCCGAGGGTGGCCTTGGCCAGGAAGCCGCCGGCCGCGACGAGGCCCGGCTCGGAGACGCTGACGCCGAGCACGTCGATGCGCGGACCGGTGGCGATGAACGGCATCAGCACCGCGAAGAACACGAACGGCACCTCGACCACCATGCGTCGTGCGATGTAGAGCAGCGGCACCCGCGAGGTCAGGATCACCGTCACCAGGACGAGCGCGTAGCCACCGAAGGCGGCGTACCAGTGGTGCGGCGTGGCCACGACGGTGAGCATGAAGGCCAGCAGCGCGACGAGCTTCCAGTGCGCGGGCGCGCGGTGGATCGGGCTGTGGCCGTGGAAGAAGAGCCGGTGCCCGTGCCCGGCACCCATCGCGTCAGGCCTCGTCGCCGGTGCGGTCGCCGGAGCGGCGGCGTACGACGAGGAAGAGTCCGCCGGCCAGGACGAGCACAGTCAGCGTGCCGACCACGCCGGCCAGCCCGCCACTGAGTCGCGCGTTGTCGACGCCCTTGACGCCGTAGTCGGCGAAGGGGCTGTCGGAGGTGGCGGAGTCCTTGGCGGAGTCGCCGAACCCGGTCTTGGCCGCGACGTATTCGAGCCCGTCGGGGTGGGAGCTGGCGTAGTAGCTGCCCACACCCGCCACCAGCAGGGAGACGAGGAGGAACACGGCGAAGAACTTGCGGGACTTCATGCGACTGCCTTACGGATCTCGAGCTCACGGTCGGCGAGGAGGTGGCGGGCGCCGTACACCAGGTCGGGCCTGGACGCGACGACGGAGCCGACCACGAGGGCGGTGATGACGGCCTCGCCGATGCCGATCACGACGTGCCAGCCGACCATCGCGACCAGCACCTTGCCCGAGTCGACCGGTGCGGTGCCGCCGATGACGAACAGGGCGGTGAAGGCCAGGGCCGCGGTTGGCACACTGACCAGGGCCGCGACGGCGGCGGCGGGCGCGACCATCGACCTGCGTTTGGGCAGCACGGAGAGGACGCCGCGGAAGACCAGCCAGCCGGCGACGACGCCGACGATGCCCATCAGCGTGATGTTGGTGCCGAGTGCGGTCACGCCACCGTCGGCCATCAGCAGGGCCTGCACGAGGAGTACGACGCTCAGGCACAGCACGGCCGTGAACGGGCCGGCCAGCACCGCGGCGAGCACGCCGCCGAGGAGGTGTCCGCTGGTGCCTCCGGCGACCGGGAAGTTGATCATCTGGGCCGCGAACACGAACGTGGCGACCAGACCGGCGAGCGGGGCGGTACGGTCATCGAGTTCCTTGCGCGCCCCCCGCAGGGCGACGGCCACACCGGCCGCGGCCACGACACCGGTCGCGATCGACGTGGGAGCGTCGAGGAATCCATCAGGTACGTGCATACTGCGCAGCCTACGTTATTGCACATGGTGTGCAACAACTGTCCGAACGGTCAGGAGGACCCCTACCTTGAGCGAGCAGCGCCTCTCCCCCGGAGACCCCGCACCCGACTTCACCCTCACGTCCGACACCGGCGACCAGGTCTCCCTGGCCGACCTGCGCGGCCGCAAGGTGATCGTCTACTTCTACCCGGCCGCGATGACGCCGGGCTGCACCAAGCAAGCCTGCGACTTCACCGACTCGCTCGACTCCCTCAAGGCGGCGGGCTACGAGGTGCTCGGCATCTCGCCCGACAAGCCGGAGAAGCTCGCGAAGTTCCGCGAGCGCGATGGGCTGACCATCACCCTGCTCTCCGACCCCGACAAGTCGGTGCTGTCGGCGTACGCCGCATTCGGTGAGAAGAAGCTCTACGGCAAGGTCGTGCAGGGCGTGATCCGCTCGACCTTCGTGATCGACGAGGGCGGCAACGTCGAGGTGGCGCAGTACAACGTCAAGGCCACCGGCCACGTGGCGAAGCTGCGTCGCGACCTCGCCCTCGACTGAGTTCTCGCGCACCCACGGTCCTAGACTCTCGGGGCCGGCCGGAGTGGTGGAATTGGCAGACACGCAGGTTTTAGGTACCTGTGCCCTAGGGCGTGGGGGTTCAAGTCCCCCCTCCGGCACCAGCAAGACTTCCCAGGAGATGCAGTGAGCAGAGACCCCTACGCGCGGCCGGGCTGGCTGCGCTTCGGGGTGATCGGGCCAGTGCTCGCACTGCTGGTGGTGATCGGGCTCCTGGTCGCCAACCTGACCGAGGACTCCTCGGACTCCCCTGACGAGATCAGTCAGTCGACCTCTCCGACCGTCACCCCTGAGCGGCCTGCCGATGCTGAGATCATCGAGGGACGTGGCTACAGCTATGCGCTGCCCGACGAGTGGACCGACCAGACCGAGGCCCTGCGCACCGAGGGGGGATTGCCCACCACGGACACCGGCGCTGTCTGGGGAGATGACCTGGACGATCTGTTGGCCAACGTGATCGTGCAGTTGGGCGACACCACCGATGAGACCGACCTCGAGTCGCTCCGCTCCACGTGGGAGGCCGGCCTCGCCTCGGGCAACCACGCCCGGACCGAGGTCCCGGCCACGAGCATCGGCGGGTACGACGCGATCGGCGTACGCCTCGAAGAGTCCAACGCACGCGGCAAGCGCGTGGCCTCGACGGCGTACCTCGTCGTCGTCGACGAGCAGACCTACACGATCGTGCTGAGCACGCCGCCGAGCTACGAGGACGACGCCCTCGCTGCCTTCACGACGATCCTGGACAGCTGGGCCTGGGCCTGATTCCGGTCCGCCCGGTCTGCTTTGTCCCTATAGTCCGGGCATGGACTCCGCGCTGACCACGATCGGCCTGCCCCTCGCCCTCGGCATCATCATGTTCGGGCTCGGCCTCGACCTGACCATTGCGGACTTCAAGCGGATCGGCCGCAACCCCAAGGCGGTGGCGATCGCGCTGGCCTGCCAGCTGCTGCTCCTGCCGGCCGTGTGCTTCGGGCTCGTGCTCGCCTTCGACCTGCCGGCCCTGCTCGCCATCGGCATGCTGCTGCTGGCCGCCTCCCCCGGTGGTACGACGGCCAACCTGTTCAGCCACCTGTTCCGCGGAGACGTGGCGCTGAACATCTCGCTGACGGCGATCAACTCGATCATCTCGATCGTCACCCTGCCGTTGATCACCAACCTCGCGATCGACCACTACGACAAGGGCGACAGCATCTCGATGCCGATCGGCGAGGTCGTGCAGGTGTTCGCGATCGTGCTGATCCCGGTCGGCATCGGCATGCTGGTGCGCGCGAAGAAGTCGTCGTTCGCGGCGAGCATGGACAAACCGGTGCGGGTCGCCTCCGCGATCATCCTCGCCGCACTGGTGCTCGCCATCCTCGTCGACCAGCGCGACAACGTGGTCGACTACCTCGGCGACGTCGGGCTGGTGGCCGCACTGTTCTGCGCGATCAGTCTGCTCACCGGCTACTTCGTGCCCCGGGCCTTCGGCGTCGTCGAACGCCAGGCGATCGCCTCGTCGATGGAGATCGGGGTGCACAACGGCACCCTGGCGATCTTCGTCGCGGTCGAGATCCTCGAGAGCACGGAGGCGTCGGTGCCGGCCGCGGTCTACTCGATCGTGATGTTCGTCCTCGCGACGCTGTGGGGCCTCACGCTGGTGCGGCTGCTCCGTCGCGACGAGCCGGTCAGCGCCCCGACAGGACGCGGCTGACCAACGGTGCGATCTCGCGCAATGCCTTGCCCCGGTGGGAGATCGCGTCCTTCTCCTCGCGTGACAGCTCGGCGGTCGTGACGTCGTACCCGTCGGCGGTGAAGAGCACGTCGTAGCCGAAGCCGCCGGTCCCGCGCACCTCGCGCAGGATGTGGCCGTCCATGCGGCCGTGCACCACGTGCTGGTCGACCTTGCCGTCGCCGACCGGGTGGCACAGCGCCACCGCGCAGGTGAAGAAGGCCGTACGTCGAGCGTCCGGCACGTCCTCCAACTGCGCCAGCAGCAGCTCGTTGTTGCGCGCATCGGACTTCGGCGGGCCCGACCAACGCGCCGACAGCACGCCGGGCATGCCGTTCAACGCGTCGACGCAGAGCCCGGAGTCGTCGGCCAGGGACGGCAGTCCGGTGGCCTCGACCCCTGCCCGTGCCTTCAGGAGTGCGTTGCCCTCGAACGTCGGCTGGTCCTCGACCGGTTCGTCGTACGCCGGCACGTCGTCGAGGCCCAGCACACGGATGTCGGGGATCAGCGGCGCGAGGATGCGCTGCATCTCCTCCAGCTTCTTCGCGTTGCGCGAGGCGAGGAAGACCTCAGGCACGTTGCCGCTCCACCGCCAGCGCCTCGGTCTGCAGACGGGTGAGGTCGGCGCAGCCCTTCTCGCCGAGGCCGAGCAGCGCGTCGAGCTCGGCGCGGTTGAACGGGGCGCCCTCGGCGGTGCCCTGCACCTCGATGAAGGAGCCGGTGCCGGTCATCACGATGTTCATGTCGGTCTCGGCGCGCACGTCCTCCTCGTAGGGCAGGTCGAGCCGCGGCACGCCGTCGATGATGCCGACGCTGACCGCGGCGACAGAACCGGTCAGGGCACCGGTCACACCGAGGTGTGCGCAGGCGTCGGCCAGGGCGACGTACGCCCCGGTGATCGCGGCGGTGCGGGTGCCGCCGTCGGCCTGGAGCACGTCGCAGTCGAGCTGGATGGTGTTCTCACCGAGCGCCTTGTAGTCGATGACCGCGCGCAGCGACCGGCCGATCAGGCGGGAGATCTCGTGGGTGCGGCCGCCGATGCGGCCCTTGACCGACTCGCGGTCGGAACGCGTGTTCGTCGAGGCCGGGAGCATCGCGTATTCGGCGGTCACCCAGCCCAGGCCCGAGCCCTTGCGCCAGCGCGGCACGCCCTCGGAGGCGGAGGCGGCACACAGCACGCGGGTGCGGCCGAACTCGACCAGCACCGATCCGGCCGGGTGGTCCAGCCAGTCACGGGTGATCTTGATGGGGCGGAGTTCGTCGTCGGCACGGCCGTCAGCTCGGGTCATGGGTCGAGCGTAACGAGGCCGGGCCCGGCCACCGGCACGGCGGGTGCGGCAGGCCGTTGCGTGCGCGGCTCGACCAGCGCCCTCCGCACCGCCCACGGCCCGAGGTCGCGGGCCCGTCGACCGATCCAGGGCGCGCCCTCGGTGACCATCCAGGCAAGGTCGGAGCGCCAGTTCGGGAGGAACAGTCCGTCGCTCGTCGCGGACGGCAGCTCGAAATCGAGTCCGCGCTCGAGCAGTCCGGCACCGAACGCGCGGGCCAGTGCACGGTGGCCCAGCTCCGAGGGGTGCAGCCGGTCGACCGACCAGAAGACGCGTTCGTGGGTCTGCGGGAGGGCAGCCAGGTCGACCCGCACCCCGTCGTACGTCTCGTGGATCTCGTCGTAGATCGCGTTGACCGCCTCGATCCGTCGCCACAGCGCGCGGCGCAGCACGCCGGGCAGCCCGAAGATCGCACCGTGGTCGTGGAATCGCGCGGTCAGCAGCAGCGCGCCCGAGCCGTGCAGGGCGTCGGCGCACTCGAAGAGCTCGGCCCGCATCCGCGGCGGGTGCCACGTGGAGCGCATGGTGTCGTTGATGCCGACCACCAGGGAGGCGACGTCGGGTTGGTGGGCCAGTGCGGCTCGCAGCTGCCCGTCGCGTACGTCGGTGGCGGTCGCGCCCGAGACGGCGAGGTTGCAGAACGAGATGTCGTGCCCGGAGTCCATGGCGGTGGCCAGCAGGCGGGCCCAGCCACGCCAGCCGTCCGGCACCGGGTCACCGATGCCGTGAGTCGTCGAGTCACCCAGCGCCGCGAACCGCACGTAGGACCGCATGCCTCCAGCGTGGGGTCCCCCGGTACGACGAACCGGCGTCGCCGCGTCACGTCCGGCAACACTGCATGAACAGCCTGCCCACCGGTTCACCGAAATGACCGGAACCGGTCTCCCCCCGTTTCGGGAGACCGGCTCCGGTCAGGTCGAGGTGGCGCCTACTTGATCTCGGCGCGCAGGATGCGCCAGACGCCGATCGCCAGCGGCAGGGCGATCCAGAGAAGCACTCCGGTGCCGATCTGCGCCCACTCCTCGCCGGAGAGGCCGTCCGGCTCGAAGAGCCGCGTCGAGGAGGTCGACAGGTCGAACCAGAGCAGCTTCTCCTGGGCGGAGGTCCAGATCGCGGTCACGATGCTGACCACCATCGGCACCGCGAAGTAGGACACGATCGCGAATGCGCTGTTGAGCAGTGCGGCACCGAAGGCGTAGCCCCAGACCGCGCCGATCACGAGAGCCAGGATCGAGCGCGAGAGCCAGCCGACGGAGACACCGTCCCAGCCGTCCGGGGCCCCGCTGATCGGGGTCAGCACCGTGGCGATCAGCACTGCCACCGCGAAGGCAGCGAGCACGAACACGATCGCCGCAGCGAGCTTCGCGACCAGCACCCGGCCACGGTGCGGCACCAGGCTGAAGGTGACCAGGCCCGTGCGCTGGCCCCACTCCTGGGTGACCAGCAGCACTGCCAGCACGGGCAGCAGGATGCCCTGCGGCATGCCGGAGAACTGGAGGAAGTCGTTGAACGTGAGGTCGTCGGGTCCCCAGATCAGGAAGGCGGCGTTGATGATCACCGTCACGGCGGCGATCACGATCAGCAGCCACAGGCCGGCCTTGGTGTCGGTCATCTTGCGGATCTCGACGCCGACCAGACGCAGGAACGAGGGCCGGTGGCTGTCGGAGATGTCGATGTAGCCGGGGTCTCCGGCCTGGACGGGGGCGGTTGCCGTGCTCACTTCTGGCCTCCTTCGGTGTAGGTCTCGCGCTGGGTCTCGGCAGTGAGCTCGAGGAAGAGGTCTTCGAGGCCGCCGTCGGCAAGCTTCAGCTCGACGAGGGTGATCTGGTGCTCGGCCGCGACCTTGCCGACCTGCACGGGCTCGGCGTCGGTGCGGAAGCCGTCGGCGACCGGTGCCGCCTGGATGCCGTTGTCGGCAAGGGCCTTGACCAGCTGGTCGGCCTCGAGGGCACGGAAGAAGGTGCCGCTGTCGCGCAGCAGCTCCTCCGGCGTCCCCTGGGCGACGATCTCGCCCCGGCCGATCATCACCAGCTCGTCGGCGATCATCTGGACCTCGTGGAGCAGGTGGCTCGACAGGAGCACCGTGCCGCCACGGTCGGCGTACCCCTTGAGCAGACCGCGCATCCAGCGGATACCGGCCGGGTCGAGACCGTTGGCGGGTTCGTCGAGGATCAGCACCGACGGGTCACCCATCAGCGCGTTCGCGATGCCGAGCCGCTGCCGCATGCCGAGGGAGTAGTTCTTCACCCGGCGCTTGGCCTCGCTCTCGGTCAACGAGACCAGGTGGAGCATCTCGTCGACGCGCGAGGCGGGCAGGCCCATCGTCGCGGCGCTCAGCGCGAGCACCTCGCGGCCGGTGCGGCCGGCGTGCTGCGCCGAGGCGTCGAGAAGCACGCCGACATGGCGGCCCGGGTTGGGGATGTCCATGTAGTCGTGTCCGCCGATGGTGACCGAGCCGGCGTCGGCCTTGGTGAGGCCGACCATCATCCGCATGCTCGTGCTCTTGCCTGCGCCGTTCGGGCCCAGGAAGCCGGTGACGCGTCCGGGTTGGGACACGAAACTGATGTCGTTGACGGCGGTGAAGTCGCCGTACTTCTTGGTGAGGTTCTCGACCTTGATCATGACGACAAGTCAACCGGTCCCGGCCGCTGCGCACATCGGCCCACAGGATGCTTCCGACGCGACCAAAGTAGGGGGCGTCGCCGACGCGGGACGGATCCGCAGCGCACTCGTCTGGGCCTAGGGTTGACGAGTGCCTGCCTCCCCCGACCTCTACCAGCCGCCGCTGACCAAGTGGTCGTCGTTCTGGCGGTACGTCGGTGTGCTGGCGATCAGCGCCCTGGCCTGGAGCCCGTACCTCGCGTTCCAGTGGCGCGAGCAGCGGATCCTGTTCTGGGTAGACCTCGTCGTGGGCCTGGTCTCCTACCTGCTGCTGCACCTGCGGCGCAGGTATCCCCTGGCCATCGCCCTGATCACCAATGCGCTCGCCTCGGTCTCCGGCGTCGCGGGTGGGCCGGCCACCCTGGCCACCGTGTCCATGGCCACCCGCCGTCGACTGCGCGAGCTGGTGCCGGTAGGGGTCATTGGCCTGGCGGCCGCCCAGTTCTACTCGGTGTCGCAGCCGTCGTACGACGACGACCCGTACTGGCTCAACCTCACCGTCAACACCGTGTTCGTCGCCGCCACACTGGCGTGGGGCATGTTCATCGGCTCGCGTCGGGAGCTGCTGTGGACGCTGCGCGACCGCGCCGAACGGGCCGAGGACGAGCGCGACCTGCGTGTGGGCAAGGCGCGTGGCGACGAGCGTGCCCGCATCGCCCGCGAGATGCACGACGTGCTGGCCCACCGCATCTCCCAGGTCTCCATGCAGTCCGGTGCGCTGGCCTTCCGCACCGACCTCACCGCCGACGAGATGCGCGCCACCGCATCGGTCGTCCAGGAACAGGCCAACCAGGCGCTGATCGACCTGCGCGCCGTGCTCGGCGTGCTCCGCGACCCCGGCACCGGCGACCTGCTCGACCGTCCGCAACCGACGTACAACGACGTGGCCGAGCTGATCGAGGACGCCCGCGAGTCGGGCATGCACATCGAGTACGCCGCACACGTGGACGACGGCGACGTGCCGACCGCGGCGGGCCGCACCATCTACCGCATCGTCCAGGAAGGGCTGACCAACGCCCGCAAGCACGCACCGGGCACCACCGTGTTCGTCGACCTGGCCGGCACCCCCGACGAGGGCATCGACGTGCGCATCCGCAACCCGATCGGCTTCGGCACCAACGCATCGGCGCCCGGTGCGGGACTCGGCCTGGTCGGACTGACCGAACGCGCCGAGCTCGGCGGCGGACGGCTCACGTTCCGCAAGGACGGCTCGATGTTCCTGTTGCAGGCTTGGATACCGTGGTCCGCGTGATCCGGGTTCTCATCGTCGACGACGATCCGTTGGTGCGGTCCGCACTGACCCTGATGCTCGGCGGCCAGGCCGACATCGAGGTGATCGGCGAGGCCGAGAACGGCCGCCTCGGCGTCGCCATGGCCCGGCGCGAACGCCCCGACGTCGTGCTGATGGACATCCGCATGCCGGTGCTCAGCGGGCTCGAGGCGACCCGCGAGCTGCACGCCGACCCGTCGCCGCCGCGGGTGATCGTGCTGACCACGTTCGACGCCGACGACCACGTGGTCGGCGCCCTGGCCGCGGGCGCCGACGGCTTCGTGCTCAAGGACACCCCGCCACCGGAGATCGTCGCCGCGATCCGCAAGGTGGCCGACGGCGAGCCGATGCTCTCCCCCTCGGCCACGGCGACCCTGATCCGCCAGGTGCGGTCCGACGCCCCCGACGGTCGCGCCGAGGCAGCCCAGATCCGGGTGGCCACGCTGACCGACCGCGAACGTGAGGTGGCCGTGGCCGTCGGTCGCGGGCTCAGCAACGCCGACATCGCCGGCGAGCTCTACCTCTCGGTCCCGACCGTCAAGGCGCACGTCTCCCGGCTCTTCGACAAGCTGGGCGCGACCAACCGGGTGCAGATCGCGATCTGCGTGCACGACGCCGGCCTGGTCTGAGCCTCGGCCGTACGACGCGCAGCCAGGTCGCCTCGGCCGAGCGGCGAGCGGCGAGCGGCGAGCGGCGACCGCGCGGGCGACCACGATCGTGCAGGTGTTGCGTTGTGACACACCAATCGCCGAAAAGTGTTATGTCGCAGGACATCGGTGACGATTCTGTATCAGCACATCGGTGACAGTGCGTGGCTG
>NZ_LMSQ01000012.1:259639-268816 GCF_001429525.1 Nocardioides sp. Soil796 | reverse complement strand
GCGATGGGTGACTCGGTGGACCTGGCGAAGTTCCACGACCTCATCAGTGATGAGGCCACCACCCTCGGCAAGCTCGGTGACACCGACACCCTCGGCCAACGCAGGGCCAAAGCCCTCGGCGTGATCGCGGATCGGCAGGCCAGCGCCGACCTCCTCGGCCTCATCCCCGACCCTCACAGCGACAACGACGGCCGCGACGGCGACAACACCGGCCACAGTGAGGACGACGACGCAGGCAACAGCGACGGCGCAGGAGTCAGTGAAGACGCAGGCAACGGCAATCGCGACAGCGCCCACGATGGCGACGGTGACGGTGCCGGTGAANCGCGCAAGTCCTACCTCAAGACCCGGCTCTACATCCACGTGAACCTCGCCGACCTCGCCACCAACGGCACCACAACCACTGGAACCACCACGTCCTCTGGAACCACCGCCTCAGCCACTGGCACCGCTGGAACCGACTGCTCCGGCGGCCACGAGCCGGCACCGGGGATGGCGGAGACGAACCTGTTCGGCGCCGTCACCGTCAAGAAGATCCTCGACTGGATCCGCGACCTCGGCCCCGACGCCACCCTCACCCCGGTCATCGACCTGAATCACGACTGGGCTGTCGACCAGCACGACCCACCCGAAGCGATGCGCGAACAAGTCCTCACCCGCGACCGGCATTGCGTCTTCCCACACTGCACCGTCGACTCGAGGCGTTGCGACCTCGACCACATCACCGCCTACGACGACACCGGACCACCGGGCCAGACCAGTTCCGACAGGCTCGCCCCGTTGTGTCGACGACATCACCTCGCCAAAACGCATGGCCGGTGGTCGTATNCGGCACCTATACCTGGACCAACCAGTACCGCCGGACCTGGCTGGTCACCACCCACGGGACCATAGAGCTCCCCACCAACTGAACCCCGACACTGCACCAGACAACGAGCAGGCTCGGGAACACGAAGAACACGAGAAACAGCACCGGCCCAACAGCACCGCGAGCGCAAGCCCCGCCACCAGAACACGGTGAACGGGGCTACCGCCACGCCCACACCCGCCCACACCAACTGCACTGGCCTGGTCAAGCGTGGTCTCGAGACGGTCGCCAGAGCGACCTCCTCAACCACCGAGAGGACGCGGGCCTCCTCAACCACCGAGAGGACGCGGGCCTCCTCAACCACCGAGAGAATGCCGGGCCTCCTCAACCACCGAGGGCACCGGCGACCTCCTCAGCCGCAGAGGGCCGAGGCCATCGGGGTGAGGCAGCAGTTACTGGGCCTGGGACACGCTCGACATGTTGAAGTCGGGGACGCGCAGCGCAGGCATGGCGGTGCGGGAGAAGTAGTCCTCGCCCCACTCCCTGCTGAGCGCGGGCGCGGTGGCGGAGGCGTGGCTGAACCTGTTGAGCAGCTCGACCGGGCTCTCGTTGAAGCGGTAGTTGTTCACCGCCCCGGTCACCTCGCCGTTCTCGATCAGGTAGACCCCGTCGCGGGTGAGGCCGGTCAGCAGGAGGTTCTGCGGGTCGACCTCGCGGATGTACCAGAGACAGGTCAGCAGCAGCCCACGTTCGGTGCCGGCCACCAGATCGTTGACGTCGCCCTCGCCACCGTCGACCGACAGCACGAGGTTGTCGATGGCGGGGGTCACCGGTTGGCCGGTCATCGCTGCGGAGTGCCGGGTCTGGTGCAGGGCGGCGAGCTCACCGCCACGGATCCAGTCGGTACGGTCCAGGGGGATGCCGTTGTCGAACACGCTCGAGGTGTTGCTCGACGACGCGGCCACGACGTGGGGCTCGCACTCCAGGCCGGCGTACGACGGGTCACTGAAGAGGTGCACGCGGGGATCCGCTATCCGGTCTCCGATGCGGGTGCCGCCACCTCGACGGGAGAAGACCGACTGGCCTTCGTGGGCGACACGGGCACCGGCTTCCCAGTAGGCGTAGATGGCCAGGTCAGCGACCGCCGTCGGCGGGAGGATCGTGTCGTAGCGGCCGGCCGGGAGGTCGACGCGGCGCCGTGCCCAGCCCAGCCGCTGGGCGAGGACGTCGTCGAGGTCATGGGCGGAGACGTCGCTGAAGTCGCGGGTCGCCCCGCCGACCCAGGCACTGCTGGCCAGGTCGGCTGTCTTGCCGGTGGCGCCGAAGTGTCCGGTCGGTTGTGAATGGCGCAGGCGCAGGCCCGTGGTCGAGCCGACGTACGTCGTGACCACGTCGTGCGCGACGAAACCGTAGTGGACGCGGTCGGCGGCCTCGGCGCGCTGGAAGACCTCGCCGAGTTGGGGCGCGAAGTCGGCGAAGACGCCGATGGAGGTCTCGGCCGGGCGCTCCGCCCACCCGGAGGCGGCGGCTCCCTCGGTCAGCGGCTGGGCGTCCTCGGCCGGGGTCGCGATCTGGGCCGCACTGTCCGCCGACTCCACGAGGGCGCTGACCTGGTCCTTGGTGGTGGCGCTGCCCGTGACCGACCCGGTGGCGATGCCGTCGCGGCGCTCGTGGAACGCGATCACCGTGAAGGTGCCACCGTGCATGACCCCGTTGGTGGTCAGGGTGTTGTTGGCCCAGCGCAGGTTCGCGGACGTGGAGACCCGCGCGATGACGATGCAGTTGGTGCTCCGGCTCGCGGCCAGGGCGTGCTCGACGAGGTCCTGGGGTGTGGTCATCACTGGCCTGACTCCTCGGTCGTGTTGAGGATCCGCACTCCGCGGAACAACGAGGTCGGGGCCCCGTGACTGACGGACGCGACCTGCCCGGGTTGGGCCTTGCCGCAATTGAACGCGCCGTTCAGCTGCCACGTCTGCGGCCCGCCCACGGCCTCGAGGGAGTTCCAGAAGTCGGTCGTGGTCGCCTGGTAGGCGGCGTCCCGGACCTGCCCGGCGAGCTTGCCGTCCTCGATCCGGAAGAAGCGCTGGCCGGTGAACTGGAAGTTGAACCGCTGCATGTCGATCGACCACGACTTGTCGCCGACGACGTACAGCCCTCGCTCGACGCGGCCGATCAGCTCCTCCGTTGATGGACCGTCGTCCGCGGGCTGGAGCGACACGTTGGCCATCCGTTGGATCGGGATGTGGCCGGGGGAGTCGGCGTACGCACAGCCGTTGGAGCGACCGTCGGGTCCGGCGAGCTCGGGGCTCCGGCCGGCGATCGGCCGGTCGAGCTGGTAGCCCACGAGTACGCCGTCGCGCACGATGTCCCACTGCTGGGTCGCGACGCCCTCGTCGTCGTACCCGATGGTGGCCAGCCCGTGCTCGACAGTGCGGTCACCGGTCACGTTCATCGCGGGGGACCCGTACTGCAGGGAGCCGAGCTTGTCGGGCGTGGCGAAGGAAGTTCCGGCGTAGTTGGCCTCGTAGCCCATCGCCCGGTCGAGCTCGGTGGCGTGGCCGACCGACTCGTGGATGGTCAGCCACAGGTTCGACGGGTGGATGACCAGGTCGTAGGTGCCGGACTCGACACTCGGGGCGGCCAGCTTCTCCTCGAGCAGCGCGGGCACCTCGGCGAGCTCGGCGTCCCAGTCGTAGAGGTCTCCGGTGAGGAACTCCCAACCGCGGCCCACCGGCGGCGCGATGCTGGCCATCGAGTCGAAGACTCCGCTGGTGGGGTGTGATCCCATCGCCTCGAAGTGCGGCTGCAGGCGGATGCGCTGCTGCGTGGTCGCGGTCCCGGTGAGATCTGCATAGAACTTGTTCTCCTGCACCTGCTGGAGCGAGGCGCTGGCGTGCTCGACGGCGTCGTGCTCGCGCAAACGGTTGGTCCAGCCGATCAGCAGGGCCGACTTCTCCGCGGTCGGCACGTCGAAGGGGTTCACCTCGTAGGCGGAGACCCAGGTGGCGTCGTCGTACGCCGGCTCGGGGGCCAACACGATCTCGCGCCGCGTCATGCCGGCCGCGACCTGCGCCACCTGGACGGCCTCCTCGGCGATGCGGATCGCGTCGTCGGTGGTCAGCCGGATGCCGGAGGCGAATCCCCAGGCCCCGTTGTGGATGACGCGCACGGCGAAGCCGAGGTCGACGTGTTCGCTGGCATCCTGGAGCACCCCGTCGCGGACCTCGAGGTCCTGGTAGCGCACCCGCTCGAACCGGAAGTCGGCGTGCGTCACGCCGAAGTCGCGGGCGCGACTCAGGGCCGCGTCGGCGAGTTTGCGATAGGGGAGTGCGATGAACGTCGGGTCGAGGCCTGGCGCTGACATGCGCACAAACGTAGCCGGTCGGGCGGGGAAGGTCAGCCGTCGACGCGCGAGATCGTCACCGACGACCCGGTGCGGTCCTTGGCCACGCGCAGCTGGGTCGGGATGCGGCTGCGCATCTCGGCCACATGGCTGACCACCCCGACCACGCGCCCGCCGTCGCGCAAGGTGTCGAGGGTGTCCATGACGTCGTCGAGGGTGTCGGAGTCGAGGGAGCCGAACCCCTCGTCGACGAAGAGCGTGTCGAGCTCGGCCCCGCCAGCCTCCTGGGTCACCACGTCGGCCAGGCCGAGGGCGAGGGCCAGAGAGACCACGAACGTCTCGCCGCCGCTCAAGGTCGCCGGATCGCGACGCTCGCCGGACCACTCGTCGAGCACCAGCAGACTCAGCCCACCGCGCGACTCGCCGGCACCGCGGTGGCCGGTGTGTTCGAGGGAGTAGCGCTGGTCGCTCATGCGCAGCAGTCGCTCGTTGGCTGCGGCCACCACCTGGGTGAGCCGCCAGGCCAGCACATAGGCCGAGAGGCGCATCCGCAGCTCGTTGTCGGCAGACTTGCCCTCCACGAACGAGGCCAGCTCCGCGGCGACGGCGTACGCCGAGTGCACGGGCAGCCACGCACTGTGCGCGAGGCCGAGCTGCTCGTGGAGATCACCGAGCCGGGTCGAACGGGTGCGTCGGGTCTGGGCCAGGGTGCGGGCGCTGCCGAGCTCGTCGAGTGCCCGGGCATGGTCTGTGTCGACCGCGTCGACGTCGGGTGCGGGAAGCTCGAGGGCCTGCGCCACGACGGGGTCGCCCAGCACGGCGCTGGCGGCGGCCGATCGGGAGTCATGGGCGGAGATCGCCGACTCGAGCTCGTGTGCCTCACGGTCGGACAGGACCGCGTCGAGTGCCTGCGCGGCGTCGGCGAAGTCGTGCTCGTGCAGCCAGGTGTCGAGAGCCTGCACTGCCTTGTCGGCCTGTTCGACAGCGGTCTCGCGGGCCCGCTCAAGTCGCAATGCCTCGTCGCAGGCGGTGGCGATGCGCTCGTGATGGGCGGCGAGTGCGGCCAGGTCGTCGTGCCCGGTGCCGGCGAGCAGGTCGTTGATCTCGCCGGCGATCCGCTCTTCGGACGCACTGTCTGACTCAAGGCGCGCCCGCCTGCTCGCGATCTCGACCCGGCAGGTCGAGAGTGCGTTGGCGGCGGACTGGAGGCTGCGTTCGGCCAGGATGAGCGCCGGCTCGAGCTCGCCCGTGGCCCGGGCCGCGTGAGCAGCCGCGGAACGCGCTGCTTCGATGCGCGCGCGTTCGGCCCGGGTTGTCTCTCTGGAGTCGTCGCCGAGCTGCTGCTCGACCACGGCGAGGGTGGCGCCGAGCTCGTGCACCCGCGCGTCACGGGCCACCCGGTCGACCTCGGCGTCGTCGAGGAGACGACGAGCCTCCTTCTCCGCTGCGGCCGTAGGCGCACCGGGTGCCGCCTCGGCCTTGTGCGGGTGGTCGGCAGAGCCACAGACCGGACAGCTGGCACCGACGGCCAGATCGGTGGCGATCTCGGCGGCCATCCCGCGGATGCGCGCCTCGCACAGCTGAAGCCACTGCTCCTTGAGGAGCTGGCACTCGTCGATGCTGGCCCGGCGCTCGTCGACGGCAAGGGTCAGCTGGTCACGCAGTTCGGCCGCACGCGTGTGGGCCTCGAGGCGAGCATCGAGGACGCCGCGCTCTGCGGCGAGACGCTGTGACTCGACGCCCGCCTCGCGCGCCAGGGCCAGCCGCTGGCGCAGGGAGGAGATCTGCTCGGGCAGCGTGTCGACGGAGTTCGCCGTCGACACTTCCTCGGCCTGCAGGTGTTCGAGACGGGACCGATCGCCGGCGATGCGCTCACGCAGGACGCGCAGCTCGCCCTCACGGGGAACGGCGGCGGTGGCGACGGAGATCGTGTCGCGTGACGCCCGCGCCCGGCGTACGAGCGTGTCGAGGTCGACGACCTCGTCGGGCCCCGCGACGCGGGAGAGTGCGGTGGCGGCTGCCTCGACTGCCCGGTCGCGCTGCTGCTCGGCTGCCAGCGCGAGCCTGTGGAGCGGGACGACGGGAGCGGCCCGACGCGCCAGGGCCAGGCGCCCGCGTCGCGACTCGTGCCGGTCGGCGGAGGCCGCCAGCTCGGCCAGTTCGGTGCGGGCGGCAGTGGCGCGCTGCTGGAGGCCGGCCACCCGATGGGCCTCCTCGCGTCGTTCGCCGGCAGCACGCTCGGCCTCGACGGAGGCGGCGAGTGCCGCGGTGGCCTCGTCGTCGGCCGCTCGGGTCTGCGCCCGGAGTGCGTCGACCCAGTCGATGAGGATGCCGTCGGCCATCACCGGGGCCAGGTCGTCGCCGGACCAGTCGTCGGGCAGCGTTTCGCCGGTGGCCTCGAGGATGCGGCTGACCACGCGGGAGACCGAGCGCTGGAGCTCCTGTCCCTGCCGGTGGAGGGCGCGGGTGTGGTCGCGGATCCAGCGTTCGATGTCTTCGAAGCGCTGCGTGCTGAACAGCTGTTGCAGCAGGGCGTGGCGTTCGTTCGAGCTGGCCCGGAGAAACTTCTGGAACTCGCCCTGCGGCAGCATCGCGACCTGGCAGAACTGGGTCATGGTCATGCCGACCAGCCCGGTCAGCAGATGACCCGCCTCGTCGAGCCGGGTCGACTGCATGACCCACTCACCGCTGATGCGCTCCTCGACCCGCACCGAGGCCTGCTCAGTGGTCAGCCCGGTGCCCCGCTTCTTCGGGCGGACCCAGGCCGGGGACCTGGTGATCCGGAACCGGCGGCCCGACAACGTGGCCTCGAGCCGCACCCGCGGCGCCAACCGCGGGTCGGCGGTGTCGCAACGGAACCGCTTGGCGTGGTTGCGGTCGCCCGGGACGTCGCCGTACATCGCGAAGCAGACGGCGTCGAGGATCGAGGTCTTGCCGGACCCGGTGGGGCCGGTGAGCAGGAACAGCCCCGCCGAGGAGAGGTCGTCGAAGTCGACCGACACGGTCTCGGCGAACGGGCCGAACGCGGTGGCGTCGAGCTGGTGGAGGCGCATCAGCCCACCGCCGTGTCGAGGTCGTGGTCGGGGCTGCAGGAGTCGCAGGCGTCGCGCAGCAGGGCCGACTCCTCGGCGCTGGCGGGTCGACCCCGCATCTCGCGGAGGAAGTCGACCGCGATCGCGTGGTCGGGCTTGCCTGCGGCCGGACGGGCCGACGGAAGCCTGGCAGCATGGCCACCGGCCGGCTCGAAGGACAGCACTAGCGTGTGCGGAAAGCGCTTCTGGAGCCGCTCCATCGCCCGGGCAGGGCGGGCGTCGTCGGTCAGGGTGGCGTGCACCCATGATTGTTCGTGAACGCCGAACGTGCGGTCGGAGAGCAGGTGCTCGATGTCGCCGCTGATGCGGGCCAAGGCGCGGGGGACCGGTGCCTCGACGAACTCGGCGTGGGCGAGCCCGGAGGCGTCGAGGTCGACCAGCCAGGTGCCCTTGCGGTGGCCCGTCTCGGAGAACGAGTAGGCCAGTGGTGAGCCGCTGTAGCGAATCGCCTCGGTGAGCGTGTGTTGGCCGTGCAGGTGGCCGAGCGCGACGTAGTCGATGCCGTCGAACACGTCGGTGGGGACGATGCTGACCCCGCCTACGCTGATGTCGCGCTCGGAGTCACTGGGCTCCACCGGCCTGGTGCCGGCCACGAAGGCGTGGGCCATCACCACCGAACGGGTGCCCCGTGGCTGCCCGGCGAGGTCGGCTCGCACGCGCCGCATCGCCTCGGCCAGCGCCGCCTCGTGGCTGCGCCCGGCCAACGCCCAGGGCTCCCGCACGAGATCGGGCTCGAGGTAGGGAAGGCCGTAGACCGCGACCGGACCGTGCTCGTCGTCGAGCAGCACCGGGGCGCCCACGGACAACGCGCTGGTGCGGACGAAGACCCCGGCGGCGTCCATCATCTCGGCGCCGAAGCCGAGCCGGTGGGCCGAGTCGTGGTTGCCGCTGGTCACCACCAGCTTCGCGCGCGACCTCGCGATGCGGGTGAAGGTCTCGTTGGCCAGGCGGACGGCGTCGACCGGCGGCAGCGCGCGGTCATAGATGTCGCCCGCGACCACGACCAGGTCGACCCGCTCGCGCTCGATCACCTCGAGCAGGTGGTCGACGTACGCAGCCTGGAACCCGAGCATGCCTTCGCGGTGGAAGGAACGCCCGAGATGCCAGTCGGAGGTGTGGAGGATGCGCACACCTAGAACCTAGAAGGCACCACCGACAGTCCCCGGCATCCCACGCCCGGAAGTAGCCTTCGACCCATGGAGACCACCGTCACGAGGCTCGGATTCACCCCGCTCAAGGGCACCCGGCACACGGCGTACGACGCGATCACGCTGGACGTCGCCGGCCCAGTCGGGGACCGCGAGTGGTGCCTGGTCGAGCCCGGGGCCGCCCGGGTGCTGCGCACGATCAACGAGCCGTTGTTGGCGACCACGGTCGAGGCCGAGGGCGACCACCTGCGGGTGACGCTCGGCGACGGCCGCAGCGCGTCGGGGCGGCTCGTGATCGCCGATGAGCCGGTGGCCGTGGACTACTGGGGCCGCCGGATCCTGGTCACGCCGTACGACGGGGAGCCGGCCGGGATGCTGGCCGAGCAGGTCGGGCGCCCGGTGCGACTGGCCCGTGCCGGGCGCGGAGACGTGGTCTTCGGAGCGCCGGTGAGCCTGCTCGGCACCGCGTCGGTGCGTGACCTTGCCACGCGGATGGGGCGCCCCGACCTCGTCGACCAGTCAGAACGGTTCCGCAGCACGATCCTCGTCGAGACCGACGAGCCCTGGGTCGAGGACTCCTGGGTCGGGCACGACGTGCGCGTGGGCGAGACCGTCGTGCACGTGACCGGGCGCATCGGGCGCTGCGGCGTGCCGAACCGGCATCCGGTGACCGCGCTCGCCGACGCCCCGGTCCTGAAGGCGCTCGCGGGCTACCGCCCGGCCAACGATGCCGGCGAGCCCTACCTCGCGGTCGACGCCGTCGTGGTCACTCCGGGCGTCGTCCGG
>NZ_LMSQ01000012.1:76776-259597 GCF_001429525.1 Nocardioides sp. Soil796 | reverse complement strand
GGCTGGAGGGCCGAAACGTCAGGGAGTATCCCGGCTGGAGGGCCGAAACGTCAGGGAGTATCCAGCGAGAGGGGCCGAAACGTCAGGGAGTATCGAAGGTGGTGCGGATGGAGAGGCGTCGGCGCAGCTCGTCGGTCATGTCGACCAGGTTGCGGCGGATCGTCAGGTCGAGTCCGTCCCGAGCGATCAGCTCGTCAGCCCGGTCGACGGTCGACTGCCGCACCGAGGTGATCGGGAAGAAGTGCTCGGTCACGTCGCCGAGCACCCACCCCGAGTGCACCTTCGCCGCCCCCGGCAGCTCGCTCAGGTAGCGGTCGACGTAGGGCTCGGTGAACGACTCCTGCCCCGGCTGCCAGAGACCGGTGCCGCAGGCGATCAGCTCGTAGTTCGTGGCCGGCGCGGACCCGGTGAACCGGTCCCAGGCCCACGCCTTGCTCTCCGCGTCGGGCCGACCGGAGACCGCGCGGGCATGGTCGACGCGGGCCTTGGTGGTGGGCTCGGCGGCCAGTTCGCCGTCGAGGCCCGCCCGGCTGATCGCGTCGAGCGAGGCCAGCCTGATCAGGATCCGCCAGCGCAGGTCGGCGTCGACGACCACACCGTCAGGAAGATCGGCCGAGTCGAGCCAGGTGCGCAGGGTGGTCACGTCGGCGGCGGAGTCGACCGCTCCCCGGAAGGCGCCCAGCTGCACGGTGCCTCCCGGAGTGGCGACGTCCAGCAGTGAACGGCACGCCGCGTGGAGCCGTGCCAGGGCAGAGGCCGGGTCGTGGCTGAGCCCGGCCACCGTGCCGATCAGGAACGGCAGGGTGCGCAGCGCGTCGTCGTTGGTCTCGGTCGGCAACGATGCCTCGGCCAGGCGTACGACGGACTCGGGGGAGACGCGCGCGTGGTGGAAGCCGGAGCGGACGGAGTTCCAGATGCCCGAGCGGATCGTCAGGTCGGAGGTCGCAGCGATGAGGCGCGGGAAGGCCTCGAGGGAGACGTCGTCGGCCAGCGTGGACGCCCAGGTCTCCATGCCCGGGTCGACCAGGAACGCCGCGTCGTCAGGCACGTCGACCGTGACCTCGTCGGCATCGACGTGCAGCGGAGTGGTGGTCCATCGGCCGTCGGCGTCCGCGGTGGTCACGTGAATGGTGTGGTCACGTGCTTCGGTCTGACCGGCCGGGGGAGTGCGGCGTACGACGCCGGCAGCGCGGTCGAGCTCGAGGGTGTCGGGTCCGGCCGTGCGCAGCCAACGCTCGCTGAACGGCCCGAGGTCGCCGGCGCCGGCGCGTTCCCACGAGGCGAACAGGTCGTGCATGGTCGCGTTGCCGTAGCGGTTGCGGGTGAAGTGGTCGATCACCCCGGCGAAGAAGACGTCGTCGCCGAGGGTCGCGTTCAGCTGCTTGAGGATCGTGGAGCCCTTGGCATAGGAGATGCCGTCGAAGTCCTGCAGGGCGGCGGTCGCGTCGAACGCGCCGTTGCCGGCCACCGGGTGCGTGCTGGGCCGCTGGTCCGCGACGAGTCCCCACTGGCGGCGGGCGTAGCCGTTGTGGATCCAGGCGTCGTCGTACTGCGTGACGTCGGCGGTGACCCGGTTGCCCATGTATTCGGCGAACGACTCGTTGAGCCACAGGTCGTCCCACCACTTGGGCGTGGTGATGTTGCCGAACCACTGGTGCGCCATCTCGTGGGCGACGGTGGTGGCCCGCTGGATGCGCTCTCCGCGGGTGACCTTGCTGGTGAAGAGCAGCGGGTCCCGGTAGGTCACGCATCCCGGGTTCTCCATCGCGCCGGCGTTGAACTCCGGCACGAACGCCTGGTGGTAGTTGCCGAACGGGTAGCGGATGCCGAACAGTCGGTGGAACTCGTCGAAGCACTGCTTGGTCATCGTGAACAGTTCGTCGGCGTCGTCGTCGAGGGAGTGGGCGATCGACTGACGAGAGCTGAGCGAGAGCGGAATGCCGTCGTGCTCGTCGTGGATCACGTGGTAGGGCCCGGCGACCAGGGTCACGAAGTACGTCGACAGCGGCGGGGTCTCGTCGAACTCCCAGGTGCCGGGCTCCACCTGCTTGCCGGGGGCGTTGCCGATCACGGTCCAGTCCAGGGGCGCGCGCACGTGGAAGGTGTAGGGCGCCTTGAGGTCGGGCTGGTCGAAGCACGCGAAGATCGTCGGCGCGGCATCCATGAACGACATTCCGTAGACGTAGCGCCGTCCGTCGGCAGGGTCGACGTGGGCGTGCAGGCCCTCCCCGTCGTTGCGGAACGGCATGACCGCATCGACGACGAGCTCGTTCTCGCCGGCCTGCGTGGCGAGGGGGAGCCGGCCTCGCTCGACCAGGTCGGGGCTCAGCGTCGACCCGTTGAACACGATGCGGTTCACGGCGCTTGCTTTCAGGTCGGCGAACGTCGCGCCGCCGCGGCTGGTGAACCTGATCGTGGTGGTCGAGGCGAACGTCTCGTCACCGGTCGCGAGGTCCAGACGGACGTCGTACGACGTGACGTCGAGCAGGTCGAACCTGGCGACCGCCTCGGTCTGCTGCAGGCTGCGGAAGGGAGTTTCGGCGGAAGACACGGCATCACCCTACGAGGCGCGTCCTCACCCGCCGCATGGTGGCTGAGATCACCCCTGAACGGGCCGATCGGCGGTGCTGGCTCCCGTAGAATGTAAGAGGCACCCTGCCTGAAGTACTTATTACACCAATCACCTGCGTCAACGATGACGCGAGAGGACGAGAAGGATCATGAAGGCCCAGTTGTACGTCGCCCAGGGAATCATCGCCGGGCGGATCCACCAGACCCAGGACACCATCGCGGTCCGGGCGCTGGAGGCAGCCCGCGCCGAGGCGCGTCGCGAACGACGTCGGCTGCGCGGCCTCTGATCCGTCAGGAGTCATGAGCGACGCAGGGCCCGGGAGCGATCCCGGGCCCTGCGGCCATTTCGGGGTTGGGTCCTGACATTTGTGATGGCGGGATCGTGAGTGCTGACCGAGGTGGAGAGGCCTTCGCTCACTGACAGCCCGCGACGGGTCGCGTGTGGCCGTGGTGGCCAAGCGGCTGCACCTCAGCGAGGGCACGGTGCGCAACCACCTCTCGGCCGCGATCGGCAAGACCGGCGCCGACAACCGCTGCTCGGCCGTACGAACGGCCGAGCAGAACGGCTGGCTCTAGGAAATGAGCGCAGGGCCCGGGAGACCCCGGGCCCTGCCTTCTTCGTGGTTCTGCTCAGGCCTGGACGGTGAGCGAGAACTGCACGCCACCGGCCTGGTCGACTGCGGCGTCGAGCACCTTGTCGTCGAGCTGCTGGGCAGCATCCTCGTCGAGGAAGATGGTCGCACCGTCCTGCTCGACGGTCTGGTCACCGGGCTCAGGGGCGGGCGCGGCGTTGACCGCGAAAGCCGGCTCGGGGGTGTCGTCACTGGTGATGCGGAGTCCTGCGGCCTCGTCGCCTGCTTGGGCGGCGATGTCCTTGACGATCGTGCTGGCGTTCTCGGTGAGGGTGAGCATGTGCTCTCCTTCGCTGATTGCGGGCATGACCCCTCCACCCTTGCGCGGTCGGGCGGCTCACGCAAACGCGGCGGGTCTGGCAGGCTCGGTGCATGACTGATTCCGACACCCTGCGCAGCATCGACCTGACCCGCATCGGCGACGGCCGCTACAAGGCGGTCAACCGTCGCGGGGGAGTGCTCCCCATCGGCTCGGGCGACGACCCCGACTTCACCCCGGTGGAGCTGTTGCTCGCCGCGCTGGCGGGCTGCAGCGCGATCGACGTCGACGCGATCACCGGCAAGCGTGCAGCCCCCGTCGCGTTCGACGTACACGCGGAGGGCGACAAGATCCGTGACGAGCAGGGCAACCACCTGACCAACCTGAAGGTGACCTTCGACGTGGTCTTCCCCGAGGGGGAGGGCGGCGACGCGGCCCGGGAGTTCCTGCCCCGCGCGGTCGCCATGTCACGTGACCGGCTGTGCACGGTGAGCCGCACCGTGCAGATCGGCGTGCCCGTCGAGTTCACGCCCGACGCGTGACCGGTCCCGCATAGGGTGCCGCCCATGGCCCGACATCGACGCACGCCGTGGACCACGGCGCAGATGCCCGCCCAGGACGGACGACGCTTCGTCGTCACCGGTGCCACCGGAGGCCTTGGACTCGAGCTGACCCGCGCGCTGGCCACGGCCGGTGCCGAGGTGGTGATGGCGGTCCGCGACACCGCGAAGGGCGAGGCCGGGGCCGAGCGGGTGCGCCGGACCGGCGCACCCGGCCGGATCGAGGTGCGCTGGCTCGATGTCGCCGACCTGGGCTCGGTGCACGCGTTCGCCAGCAACCTCGATCGCCTCGACGTGCTGGTCAACAACGCCGGCATCATGGCCGTTCCCGAGTCGCGCACGGTCGACGGGTTCGAGTCGCAGATCGGTACGAACCACCTGGGCCACTTCGCCCTGACGAACCTGCTGCTGCCACGGCTCCACGACCGGGTCGTGGTGGTCTCGTCGGCCTCCCACCGCAGCGGCACGATCGAGGTCGACGACCTCGACTTCGCCCGACGCGGCTACGTCCCCTATGCGGCGTACGCACAGTCGAAGCTGGCGAACCTGCTGTTCCTCGCCGAGCTCGACCGGCGCCTCGCGGCGACCGACTCCGACGTGCGCGCGGTCGGAGCACACCCGGGCTACACGGCGACCGGAATCCATGGCGGCACGGGGAACAAGGCCTTCACCCGGTTGGGCAGCCTGGGCAACGCGCTGATCGGCATGAAGCCGTCGCAGGGCGCGCAGCCGCTCCTGTACGCCGCCACCGGGGACCTGCCCGGCAACAGCTATGTCGGTCCGCACGGCCCCGGTGAGCTGCTCGGCCACCCGACCCTTGTCGGTCGCTCCGAAATGGCGAACGACCCCGACCTCGCCAGTGCGTTGTGGCGGAAGTCCGAGTCGCTCACGGGAGTCACGTTCCCGCTGTGACCATCGGTGTGGTCAGTCGTCGACCTCGTCGATGGTGACCGGCACCTTCGGGGCGCCGTCGGCGGTGCCGCTGTCGGTGCCCTTGGCGGCCACCTTCTGGAGCAGCTTGATGCTCGCGGTGTCGAACGTGCCGAAGACGGTGTACGCCGGGGACAGCGCTGCGGACGAGTCCTTGTAGACCATGAAGAACTGCGATCCGTTGGTGCCCGGGCCGGCGTTGGCCATCGCGAGGGTGCCGGCCGGGTACTTCTCCGTGCCGGCCAGCTCGTCGTCGAACTGGTAGCCGGGGCCGCCCATGCCGGTGCCGGTCGGGTCACCGCACTGGAGGACGTAGATGCCCTGGGTGGTCACCCGGTGGCAGCTGGTGTCGTCGAAGTAGTCCTGGTCGGCCAGCGAGAGGAACGAGTTGACCGTGCAGGGAGTCTTCTTGGCGTTCAGTGTGGCCTTGATGTCACCGGCGCTGGTCTCGATGGTGACGTGGACCAGGCCCTTCTTCTTCGGGTCGCCGGGTGGGGGGTCGACCTCCTTGGCCGGCTGCGTGCCGTCCGCGTCGTAGGCGCACGCTCCCGCGGCGGGCGTGGTCTCCGCGGGCGTCGACGGGTCGGCGGTCTCGCTCGGGTCCGTCGTGGCACTGGCGGAAGGGTCGCCCGCGACGGTGTCGTCGTCCTTGTCACCGCCGTCGTCCGAACAGGCCGCGAGGGAGAAGAGGGTCAGTGCGGCCATCGCGGCCAGGCTTCGCTTGAACATGCGGCGATGGTAGCCAGCGAGGCATTAGGCTGCCACGCAGGTTGCCTCGGACGGTTTCCCGTCCGGCTGTCTCGGCAGGGGGATCGCGCGCGAGTGAGCGAATCCACGATGCAGCGCGGAAGTCCCTCCTCGCTCTCCACCCCGGCCTTCGTGGGCAGGGCAGAAGAGCTGTCGCGGATCAACGAGGTGCTGGTGCGCGCCGATCGCGCGCTCGTCCTCATCGAGGGCGAGACAGGCATCGGCAAGACTCGCCTTGTCCAAGAGCTGTTGCGCACGCACGTCGACGTGCTCGTGGTCGCGTGCCCTGCCTACAGCCGTTCGTTCACCCTCGCGCCGGTCATCGACGCGCTCCGGGACACGGTCGGTGACGTACGCCGGCTCTCGCTCACCCCGCTCGCCGGTGCACTGAGGCCGTTGTTCCCCGAGTGGGGCCCTCATCTACCGCCGAGCCCGGAGGCCCTCTCCGATCCTGCCGCCTCCCAGCACCGGATCTTCCGTGCCCTTGCCGAGCTGGTCGACGCCCTGGCACCCGGCCTTCTCGTGGTCGACGACGCGCACTGGGCCGACCCGGCCACCCTCGACCTGCTCCTCTTCCTGGCGTCCCGCCCGACGGCCGCCCACCGAATTGTGCTGACCTACCGGCCCTCGGAGCTGGAGGCAACCTCCAACTTGCACCGTCTCACCGGCAAGGCGCCGACGGGGACGAGCATGCTACGGATCGGCCTCGCCAGTCTCGGTGTCGACGACACCCGCCAGATGGTGTCGTCGATGCTGCAGGAGCGACCGGTCACCGGAGCGTTCGCCGAGTTCCTCCATGCCCGCACGGAGGGTGTGCCGCTCGCCCTCGAGGAGACTGTCCGTCTGCTGCACGACCGGGCTGACCTGACCCGCAGGGACGGCGAGTGGGTGCGTCGCCACCTCGACCGGATCGAGGTGCCGCCTACGGTGCGTGACGGAGTACTCGAGCGGTACCGGCGGCTCGGCGCGGAGGCACGAGGCGTCCTCCGGGCAGCCGCGACGTTCGGGGATGCCGTCGACGAGGCGACGTTGGTTGCCATGTCGGGACTGTCTCCGGACGAGGTCAGCAAGGGCCTCGACGAAGCGCTGACCGTGTTGATGCTCGAGGTCCGTGGCTCGCAGTTCCGGTTCCGCCATGTCCTGGTCGGGCAGGCCGTGTACGACGCGATCTCGCCCTCGGAGGCACGGCGTGGCCACCGGATTGCCGGCGAGGTCCTGGAGCAGAGGGAGCGGCCGCCGCTTGCCCGGCTCGCCGCGCACTTCCGCAGGGCGGGGGACGTGCCCCGGTGGTGCCGGTACGCCGAGCAGGCGGCCGAGCTCGCCTCGTCCAGCGGGGACGAGACGACCGCTGTCTCACTGCTCCTCGAGGTCGTGTTGCACGCGGAGCTGTTGCCCGCCGAGCTCGCCAGGTTGGCCGACAAGATCACCTACAGCGCAGCAGTCGGCGTCGAGCGCCTCCACGGACTGGTGGCGACCCTGCGTCGCGCTGTCGATGCTGGTGACGTCGCACCGCAGGTGCGCGGTTTGCTGAGGTTCCAGCTCGGCAGGGCGCTCAGCAATGCGGGGGACTACGTGCAGTCAAGGAACGAGCTCGAGCTCGCAATCCCAGACCTCGCCGACGCGGAGACCGCGCTCCGGGCGATGCTGATGCTCGGGTCACCGTTCGGCACGGACTGGTCGGGGTCACGCCACCTGGAGTGGCTCGACCGGGCGCAACGGGTCGAGCCGCCGGTGAGGCGAAGTGACCGCACACGGGTGTTGGTCGACCGTGTCACGGCCCTGCTGGGCCTCGGGCAACCGTCCGGGTGGGACGAGGCCGCGCACCTCCCGGACGACACCGCCGACGCCCAGGAGCGGGACCACCTGGTGCGCGGGCACGTGAACCTGAGCGACGTCGCGATGTTGTGGGGTCGGTTCGACGTCGCTGGGCGGTCACTGGCGCGTGCGGAGCACCTGGCTCGCGGCGGCGGCTACCCGCGGGTCGACGACCTGCTCATGCTCAACCGTGCGCGGTTCGACTGGCTCACCGGCACGTGGGACGGCCTCGCCGCGCGAGTCGAACACCTTGCGGACAACGAGGACATCCCGCCACACACGCGTCTCGAGCCGCTCGTGGTCGCGATCGGCCTGCAGTTCGCCTCGGCACCGGAGGGGACGGCCCGGCCTCGCCTGGAGCACGCCTGGGAGCTGGCTCGACAGTTCCCGTTGGAGCCGATCACGATCGAGGCCGGGAGCCTGCTCGCCCTGCGCCACCTCATTGCCGGGCGCCTCGACGACGCCCTCCGGGTCTCCTCCGACGCCCTGGCGATGGTCCGTCTCAAGCAACTGTGGCTGTGGGCATCGGAGTTGGCACCCGTGCGGGTGGCGGCACTGCTGGCAGGCGGTGACGCGAAGGCAGCCCGATCCTTGACCGTGGAGTGCGAGCGGGGCATCCGGGGACGCGGGATCCCAGCCGCAGAGGCGGGCCTGGCAACCTGCAAGGCGATGCTCGCCGAGCGCGACGACGACGTGGCACTCGCCGGAGCGGCCTACCAACGCGCAGTGGACGCCTGGAGCCGGATGCCTCGCCCACATCCGGCCCTCCTGGTTCGCGAGCGCTGGGCTCGGCACGAGCTCGCCGTCGGTGCCACCGAGCCGGGGATCGCTCGACTGTCCGCGGTGTTCGACGGCCTCGCCGACCTCGGTGCACGGGCCGATGCGACGCGGGTGCTCGAGACCTTGGCCGAACACGGCGTGGAGCGAAGTCGGCCGTGGTGGGGCGGACGCACCGGTTATGGAGCCAACCTCTCGCCGCGCGAGCGCGAGGTGGTGCGGTTGGTGGCGCAGGGGAGGACCAACCGGGAGGTGGCCGAGGCACTGTTCCGCTCTCCCCACACGGTCTCGACCCAGTTGAGCTCAGCGATGCGCAAGCTCGGCGTCTCGTCGCGACGCGATCTGGTCGTGCCTGACTGAGCCGACCACGGGTTCAGTTTGGTGCGCCGAGGCTCGACATTGGTACGTCGAGGGTCACCACGGTGTCGCGCCGAGCGTTTGACTGTCGACCATGACCGATCCGCTCGCCAACCGCCCCCGTCCGGGTCAGCCCGACCCCGAACCCGCGGACGACGACTACGAACCGGTCTGAGCTCACCTTCATCCTCATCGACAGGAAGTCGTCATGCCTCACCACTCCCGTCCCCGCGCCCGCCATCGCCTGGTCCGCGGCCTCATTCTGGTCGCGCTGTCGCTCGCCCTGGCAGTGACCACCCTCGGCCAGCAACCCACGAACGCCCAGCCGTCAGCGTCGCCCACCGGCGCGGTCGACCCGGGAGCCAAGATCGCTCCAGCCCTCCAGCGCAAGTTCGACACGGACGCGACCGAGCCGCGCGACTTCTGGATCAGCTTCGACGCCGACGCCGACACCAGCGCCGCATCCACGGTGGGTGACTGGGCCAGGCGCGGCCAACAGGTCGTCGACCGGCTCAGGAGCACCGCCAAGACCGCCCAGGCCGACACGATCGCCGCACTCGACGCAGCCGGTGCGGACTACACGGCGTACTGGATCACCAATGCCATCCGGGTCCACGGCGGCGACTACACGTTGGCCTTGAGCCTTGCGGGGTCCACCGACGTGGAGCGCATCTTCGCACCGGTCAGCTACACGGAGCCGGAGCCGGTGAAGCAGGAGCTCACCGGACGGATGAGCACCCACGACGCCGCACCCGAGTGGGGTGTCCGCGACATCAAGGCCGATCAGGTGTGGCAGAAGTACGGCGCCCGCGGTGACGGCATCGTCGTGGCCAGCATCGACACCGGCACCGAGCTGGACCACCCGGCACTGGTGGAGCACTACCGGGGCAGCAACGGGGACGGCACGTTCACCAACGACTACAACTGGCTCGACACCACGGGTGCCTCCGACTTCCCCACGGACGCACACGGGCACGGCACGCACACCATGGGCACGATGGTCGGCGACGACGGTGCCGCCAACCAGGTCGGCGTAGCACCCGGGGCCAAGTGGATCGAGGCGAACGGCTGCTGTGCCTCGGACGAGACACTGCTGGCTGCCTCCCAGTGGATGCTGGCCCCCACCAAGACGGACGGCACCGCGCCCGACCCCGCGAAACGGCCGCACGTGGTGAACAACTCCTGGGGTTCCGAGAACCCGGCCACGGACCCGTTCCTCGAAGACATCCAGCAGGCGTGGGCCGACTCCGGGATCTTCGGGGTCTGGTCCAACGGCAACCTCGGCCCGGCCTGCAACACGGCCAGCTCACCCGGCAGTCGCACCCTCAACTACGCGGTCGGTGCCACCACCGAAGCCGGGACCATCGCCAGCTTCTCCAGTCGCGGCACGGGACAGGACGGCGAGATCAAGCCGAACATCGCGGCTCCCGGGGCAAGTGTGCGCTCGAGCTACCCGGGCGGCCGCTACGCCTCGATGAGCGGGACGTCGATGGCGGCCCCCCACGTCTCCGGCTCGGTGGCGCTACTGCTCTCCGCCCACCCCGAGCTGATCGGCAACGTGGCACAGATCCGGCAGCTCCTCGACGAAACCGCGATCGACACCGCCGACGACCAGTGCGGCGGCACCGATGCCGACAACAACGTCTACGGCGAGGGCCGGCTCGACGCGCTCGCCCTCGTGGAGGCGGTCGACTCCGGTGAGTCGGGCGCGATCGACGGAACGGTCACCGACGACGGCGGCGAGCCCGTCGAGGGCGCCGCGGTCACCCTGACCGGCGGTGCGGGCCAACGTTCGACCCGCACCGGCAGCGACGGCGCCTACGGAGTCGCCGAGCTCCCGATCGGCACCTACCAGGCGACCGTCACGGCTTTCGGGTTCGCACCGGGGAAGGTCACCATCGAGGTGACCTCCGGCCAGAGCACGACCACGAACGTCTCCCTGGCTGCCGCCGAGGGCTTCACGGTCAGCGGTGTCATCACTGACAGGACGACCGGGAAGCCGATCGCCGGCACGGCGAGCGTGATCGGATCGCGCTACTCGGCCACCGCCGACGCCTCGGGGCACTTCGCGATCAAGGGAGTGCCGGGACCTCGGAACTACACCGTCCGCATCGACGACGGCGGAGCCTGTGCCACGCCGGTCTACCGCAGCCTCGAGATCACCGGCGACGCGGCGATCGCACCGGTCGAGCTGCGTCGCCGGACCGACGAGCCGGCGAGCCCGGCCGGCTGGAACGGGGGACCGTACGGCTACTCCTGCCTGTTGGAGCCCACGAAGTGGATCAAGGGCACCACGGAGATCGAGAAGCCTGACGTCTATGACACGACGGCGGTCCGTCTGCCGTTCAGGTTCTCCTACTTCGGCAAGGACTACTCCACCATCTACGCCAGTCCCACCAGCCTCGCCCAAGTCGGGTTCTGGACCTCTCCTTACAACAGCGCCACGTATCCGTACGCCGAGTACGGCATCGACACCCTCATCCGCGGGATCGTGCCGAGCTTGGGACCGATCGCCTCCGACGACGGCTCCGCCAAGCTGCTGACCCGCACCACGGGCACGGCGCCGAACCGCGCGTTCACGATCGAGTTCCGCGACTTCACGGTGCTCAACAGCCCCGACACCCGGATGAGCTACGAGGTCACGTTGCACGAGGACGGCGACATCGTCTTCGCCTACGACGGCATCGACCCGGCGAACCTGCTCGAGCGGGGCCAGCAGACCGAGGTCTCGATGCAGGACCACAGTCCCGACGGCCGCGCCGGCCTGAGGACCCAGTTCCTCTACTCGGTGAACGAGCCGATCCTCGGCAGTGACCGACAGATCAGGTTCAGCCTGCCCGCGAACGGCTTCGTCAGCGGCCTGGTGACCGACAAGCGCACCGGCGCCGCCGTCGCGAATGCAAGCGTCGACCTCGTCGACGCCAACGGGTGGCTCACCCAGCGCGCCTTCACCAACGCGGCCGGTCGCTACCGGTTCCAGCTGATGGCCGGCCGGAACTACACCGTCTCGGTCCTCAAGCGCCCCGGCTATGCAGCGCAGAGGGCCTCGGTGAGGGTGACCAGGGACCGACAGACGATCATGCTCCGGACGCCGTTGTCCGGGGGGAGGATGACGCTCCCGACGTCGGTGACCGCGAAGCGAGGCAGGGCCGTCAGGGTGAGCCTCAAGAACACCGGCAGTGCAGCCCTGCGCTGGCGGGCCTCTCTGGCCCTCCCGGCGACGTCGGGACCCAAGCCGGGCACCGAGGTGGGCAGGACGGACTACGGCAAGGCAGCGATCGCCGTCGAGGAGGTCGACGGGCAGTACTGGGTCGGTGACGTGCTGGCGCACAGGGCCGTCGAGGTCACCTCGACCGGCAGTCCCACCGGGAGGACGATCCCGCTGGCCCCGGTCGCCGAGGCGCTGGGTGTGACCGACGACCTGACCCTGACTCCCGCGGACCTCGCCTGGGTGCCGTCCCGCGGCATGTTGTGCATGACCTTCTACAACTTCACCAACGACATCGCCTGTGTGGATCCTGACCGGGTCAGCGCTCATGACATCGCCGTGGTCGAGACCGGCCTCCGAAGTGCACTTTCCGTCCAGGGCCTGGCGTACGACGCGGAGCGGGACCGGTTCTTCGTGATCGCCGGGGCACGTTCGGGCGGCTGGCAGCACCAGGTGCGCACGATCGCCGGGCTGGAGCACCCCAACACTGGTGACGTGCTGGGCAGGTGCACCTATGCCCGTCAGGGGCAGGGCCTGGGTTAGAACCCTGACTCTCAGGCACTCTGGACCCACACCCAGGACATCACGGGTATTCCGCTGAAACGCAACATGTCGAAGTTCCGTCAGGTCGACCCGGCCACCTGCGCGGAGCAGGCGACGGTGAACGTGCCGTCGTACTCGATGCCCGGGATGCCGAGCACGTCCCTCGACCTCGACGAGCACGGTGACCTGGTCGCGATGTTCTTCGCCAGCGGGACGATCGTGACCGTGAGGACGAGCGACCCGATCACCCGGCAGCCCCGGTGGATCTCGGTGCCGACGGACACGGGTGCCGTGGGCGTGAACAAGACGGTGAGCATCCCGGTGCGCATCAACTGGGCCGCCGTACCGAAGGGAGTCAAGCAGGTGAATCTGGTCCTGCGTGGCAACGGCGGTGCGCGGCCGACCCGAGTCGTGCCGATCACTCTGCGCCGCTAGTCGCGCCGGTCACCGGTGAGGTGGTCGTGTGCCCCGGCAGGTTCTGCCGGCGGTGCGCGACCACCCACGGCCACGTCATCAGCGCCCACACCGTGGCCACGATCACGACCTCGATCACGACGTACGACGGCCACGGGCCGAGGTAGTCCAGGACCGAGCCGCTGCTGGGCTTGTGGTTCAGGAACCCGTAGTTCGTGCCGGTGATCGCGTTGAAGGTGAACACCGACACGGCCCAGGTGAGCGTGGTGGCCACGGTGGTGGCGTAGTCGCGCCAGGCGGGCTTGAGGCCGAGGCCCCACACCAGGTAGATCGCAGCCCACACGATGAGCATGTGCATGCCCCAGAAGCCGATGTACTTCGGGTTGGGGAAGTCGGCGGTGAGCCACGGCGTGAGCAGCCCCTGGGTGGTCAGCACCAGCCCCCAGAAGTAGGTCAGGGCGACGAAGAACCTGTGGTGGGTCAGCAGGGCGAGCACCGCGGCGATCCAGGCGAAGTCGCACAGCTGCAGGGGGAGCGTGGTGTTGAAGGAGAACTGCGACGGCATGAAGTCGACCAGCTGCATCGGGATCGTGAAGCCCATGATCGCGAAGGCGAACCAGCGGCTGACCCGCCGTGGGTCCGCGGCACCGCGCTGGGCGCGACCGAGCAGGACCACCGGCCAGATGCCGGCGGCGAACAGCGCGAGCATCAGCAGGTGGCTGGGACCGAAGGTCACGAAGGTCGAGGCAGTCATCGGGTTCATGCCTTCAACTCTCGTGCCCGGACCGCTTCGGGACATCCGTGCGGGTACTCAGTTCGGGCTGGGTGCCACCACACCCGGACGTAGGCCGTGTCACGGCCTAGGCTCGACGGCGTGGCGCCGACGTGGCCGATGGCGGTCGTGGGCCTGTTGCTCGTGGCGAGCGCGTGCGACGGGTCGTCGCCGGCCAGCGCCCCGTCGACGCGTGCCGACAGCCCTCGCTCGACGGGTCCCCGGGTGGTCCTGGAGCATCGTGGTCCGCAGCCGTCGGACGGCATGCCGCGACGCGCGACGGTGCGGATCCCGAGAATCGGGCTGGCCGGACTGGTCGTGGAGCCCTACCGGGGACGCCCGGACGACGCACCGGGCACCCGCCTCCAGGACCGCGGCCTCGGCGCCAGTCCTCACGGGCCACGCGGCGGCACGGGTCCGGGCGGGGTCGGCAACTACCTGGTCACCGCTCACCGCACGTCGAGCACGCGGGCTTTCGCCCGGCTTCCGGAGCTGCGACGAGGTGACCGGGTCGTGGTGGAGGCGGCAGGGGTGCGCTACGTCTACGAGATCCGGCTGACCCGGTCGACCTCGTTCCGCTCCGACCGTTCGCGGGCACGCCAGGAGGCCGCTGTTCCCGGCCGGCCCGGAGCCGCCCCGACGAGGGCGATGGTCACGCTCTCGACCTGCGCGACGCAGGAGGACCACACGGCCGGCAACTACTGGTCCGACGAGTTCCACAACCCCGAGCACCGCATCGACAAGGTCGGCGTGCTGGTCGCCTCGGGACCCGTCAGGCGGAGGTCTCCAGCGACGCGGCGATGAAGCCGGACTCGACGAGCTCGTCGACGACCTCGCGCAGGAAGGCGACGGTGGTCGGCTGCCGGCTCACCGTGGTGCCGACCGCCTGGCGGATCTGCATGAACGGCTCGTCGATGAGCCGCAGGTCGTCGTGCTCCTCGACGTACGCCGTGAGGGGCTGGCGGATGCCCGCGGCGACCTCGAGGCTCTCGCTGCGGAAGACGTCGACGCCCTCGGCCCCGCGCACGATCTCCGCTCGCTGCAGCGAGCGGCTCAGGTGCAGGTCGTACGCCGAGCCGTGCTTGACGCCCACCCGCACGCCGGGTTGATCGATCTCGTCCAGGGCGTGCAGCGGGGAGTCGCGCGGCACGGCGAAGACGCCCTCGATCACGACATAGGGCTCCGTGAACGCGACTTCCGTGGCCCGGGCCGGGTCGATGGCCAGGAAGCACAGGTCGGCGGCACCCGTGGCCATTGCCTCGAACGACTTGCGGGCTGCGTCGAAGCAGAGGAACTCGACCGGGACCTCGAGGCGTCGCGCGATCTCGCGGGCGATGTCGACGGTCACGCCGCGCGGCTCCGCGGCGGTGCCCTGCGCCAGCACGGGATTGCCCAGGTTGATCGAGGCACGCAGGGTGCCGGTCGGGGCGAGGTCCTCAATTATGGTCATGCCGATGACGCTACCGGCGGGCCAGCAGCACCATGACCTCGTGGTGCCCGGTCTGGGGGAACATGTCGAACAGGCCCGCGGTGCGGACGTCGTACGACGGCAGGGCGGCCAGGTCGCGGGCCAGTGTGGTGACGTTGCAGCTGGAGTAGATGACGTGGGCCGGTCCGCCGGTCTCCAGCCGCCCACAGAGCTCGGGCCCGATGCCGCGTCGGGGCGGGTTGACGACGACGAGGTCGGGGGTGGCGTCCATGAGGTGTTGCGTGGCGTCGCCGGCGTGCCATTCGCTGGTCAGCCCCTCGGGGAGCTCGGTTGCGCTGCGCCGCGCGCTCAGGATGGCGTCGGCCGACGACTCGACTCCGATCACGTGGTGGGCGCCGTGTCCCAGTGCGTGCAGGCCGAACCCGCCGACACCGCAGTAGAGGTCGAGCACCGTGCTCGGTCGCAGCGCGCTGATCCACGCTCGGGCCCGGGCGTAGAGAGCCTCGGCGATGAACGTGTTGGTCTGGAAGAAGCTGCGTGGTCGCAGGTGCAGGGTGACGTCGTTGACCCGCATCGGCAGGGTGTCGAGGTCGGTCAGGACCTCCTCGTCCGGGCCCTCGAGCACGGCCTTGTGCTCCGGCTGCAGGTTGACGCTCACGACGCGGGTCTCCGGCACCCGCTCGCGAATGACGTCCAGTCCCTCGCGGATCCGCCGGAGCTGGCCGGGGGAGCGGAGCACGAACCGCAGCATCACCTCGCCGTCGGGGGAGTGGGTGACCAGCAGGTGCTTGAGCTCACCGGTGCGCCCCGGCACGTCGTACGGCGTGAGGCCGAGGTCGGCGACGACTGCCGGGAGTCGGTGCACGACGTCGGCCAGACCCGGTTCATAGAGCCCGCAGCCGGTCAGGTCGACGCCGCGCTGACCACCGTCGAGGATGCCGAGCGTCGGCTCGCCACGGCGTCCGCCGACGACCAGCTTCGCCTTGTTGCGGAAGGCCGACTCGGCGCCGGTCACCGGTTCGGTCCACGAGAGGCGCGGGCCGAGGGCGTCGGCCACGGTTGCCTGTTTGCGTGCGACTTGCTCGGCGTGGTCGACGCCCATGTGCGTGCACGAGCGGCACACACCCGCGTCGAAGTAGCCACATTGCACGCCGCAACCCTACGGCCCCGCGTGGCCCCCGTGTGTCGGCTCCTCACCCGGTTTAGCCTGTCGCCGATGACTGAGCCAGACTTTCTCCGACGTACCCGCCACGGCTACGACACGATCGCGGCCGACTACACGGCCACCTTCGCCGGCGAGATCGAAGAACTACCGTTCTTCCGCGCGATGCTGACCGCCTACGCCGAGCTGGTGCTGGCCGACGGTGGGGGAGAGGTGATGGAGGTCGGCAGCGGACCGGGCGAGACCACGGCCTTCCTGCACGACCGGGGGCTCTCCATCTCGGGTCTCGACCTGTCGCCGGAGATGGTGAGGATCGCGCGCGCGGACCAGCCCCACCTGTCGTTCTCCGTGGGCTCGATGCTCGAGCTGCCGTACGCCGACGGGGCGCTGGCCGGCGTGGTGACCTGGTATTCGCTGATCCATCTCCCGCAGGAACGGTTGCCCGACGCTCTCGACGAGTTCCACCGCGTACTCCGCCCGGGTGGGCACCTCGCCGTGGCCTTCCAGATGGGTGACGGCGTACGCCGGATCGACGAGCTGGGCGGTCACGCGATCGAGCTGGACTTCCACCGCATCGACCCCGAGAGGTTCGCAATCCTGTTGCAGGAAAGGGGATTCGACGTGGTGGCGTCGCTGGTGCGGGCCCGGCTCGAGGACGAGAAGACCCCGCACGCACACCTCGTGGCGCGCAGGCGATAGGCCGCAGGTCAGCCCAGACGCGGACCCAGCACCAGCTCGACGAACCGCTCACCGATCAACTCGTGAGTGGCGGCGTCGGGGTGCAGCCCGTCCGGCAAGGGCAGGTCGGCGGCGTCGACAACGCCGTAGAGCTCGGTGCCGTCGACGTGGTGGAGGTGCGGGTCGTGCGCCGACCGGTCGGCGACGATGCGGGCCAGCTCGTCGCGGATGACGCGCAGCGTCAGCTTGCCCGCCGGCACCTCGGCCGGGTTGCCGGTGGCCACGAAGCGCATCTCACCCCGGCCGAGCGCCTCCATGTCCGGGCCGCTCGGGCCGGGCGTCTCCTCGTGGATCGGGCAGAGCACCGACGAGATCACGACCAGCGGAGTCGTCGGGTGGCCCTCGCGGATCGTGTCCAGGAAGCCATGCACCGCCGGGGCGAAGGCGCGCAGGCGCATCGCGTCGAGGTTGATCACGTTGATCCCGATCTTCACCGTCACGAGGTCGGCCGGGGTGTCGCGCATCGCCCGCGCCGTGAACGGGTCCAGCACGGCGCCGCCGCCGAACCCGAGGTTGACCAGCTCGACCCCGGCCCGGCGTGCGGCGATTGCCGGCCAGGTGCCGGTCGGGTTGGGTGAGTCGGTGCCGTGGCTGATCGAGCTGCCGTGATGCAGCCAGACCGGACGATCCGAGGGCGCGGCAACCTCGAGTGGCGCATCACTGCGCAGGGCGACCAGCTCGGCGGTCTCGTTGTGAGGCAGCCAGATCTCGACGTCCTTGTCGCCGTCCGGCAGACCGTCGAAGCGCACGGTGCCGGGGTCCCCGACATCGTGGGAGAAGGTGCCGGCGGTCATGTCGATGGTGATCGTGTTGCCGCCCGTGACGCTTCCTCGACCGATCACGTCACCGTCGACCGCCAGCTCGTAGACGCCGTCGGGACGCGGCGGCGCTCCGACGTACACGCGCTTGGTCGGCACGGAGTCCAGCTCGATCCAGGAGGCTGAGGTGCGGAACGCGATGCGGCAACCCGAGGGCTGAGCCTCTGCCATCCTCAGCTGCTCGTCGTTGACCTGAGCACGTGCCTTCGGCGGCAGCCGGTGGGGGAGTACGCCACGTTCGGTCGTCTCGATGTCAAGGGCTCCGCGGATCAGGTCGGCGGTGACGGGCGTGGTGAGGCTCTGCATGGTGGGCTCCGTGACGGGTCGGCTGGTCGGGTCCGATGCATGACCGGAACTCATCGCGACCAGTGTGTCTGGTGGGGCCTCTCGAACGCGACCGGGTTTTCGACTCCTGGCCGGCGTCGCGCGAGTAGTGTCGGTAGCACGTGGGCGCTCCCTTGAGCGACCCGGTGTCATCGCTCGGCTCAGGGCAGCGCTCTCCTCGCGCTGACGAACGACTCAGTTCGGCCGCACCGTCAGTGACTGGGACACCGTGCCGACGGGGCCGTGGACGTCGTGGATCACGCTGCTGGTGAGGCCGAGCCCACCCGCTCCGAACGAGACGCTGGTGTCGAAGCCGACCCACTCGCCTCGCGGCTCGGTGAAGAAGTGCGCGGTCAGGTCGACGTTGGGGAAGGCCACATGCGTCGGGTCCTCTCGCACGGTCATCCCGTTGGCGATGTCGAGCAGGCCGGTGAACCGAGCCAGTTCGCTGGTCTTCTCGTTCGCGATGAGAGGCAGGGGAGTGCGCGCCCAGAACGTGCCACGCCCCGGCGCCTCCTGGACACGACGCAGCTCGGCGGATGCAATGAAGCCGCCCGGCCACAGGCTCGACGGGTTCCATGCAGGCATGTCGTCGGGTCCGGGGATCCGGGGGAGCGGGGTGCCTTCGATCCCGGTGGTGTCGCGGGGTTCGAGCAGCCAGGCGCGCAGGATCACGCCGGCCCGCCCGGCGTACGACGCGGTGGCCTGCACGAGTTCGATGGTGCGCCCGGGGCGGATCACCTCGACCTCGACGTCCATGACGTCGACCGGCAGCGTGCCGAGGATGTCGTAGGAGAGCCGGCTGACCACCAGTCGGTCCGTACGACGTTCGGCGTGGTCGGCCTCGACGGCGTGCGCCAGCAGCCCTAGGGCCGGGGCGATGTGCTGGGTCGTGACGTCCCAGGCACCGCTGACGTGTTCGGTGGCCCGGAAGCGGGTCGCTCCGAGCCGCTCGAAGTAAGCCATGGTCGCCTCCTGTGGCGTGACGAGTCAGGGACGAGTGACGGTGAGGGTCACGTCGCCGAAGTCGCCCGACTGGACGATGACCTTCAGCTCACTGCTCTCGTAGGCCACGGGATCGACGACAGCGGACTTGCTCCGCGTCAGGCCCAGTTCTGGGAGCGCCGTGTCGTAGAAGGCCATGCCCTCGTCGGCCTCGACCCCGCCGACGTGGAAGAACACCATGTCGGCGGTGACGTTCTCGTCCTCGACGGTGCCGCCCGGCGGAATCGGCAGCGAGTGGATCGGCCAGCCCTCGGGCAACGCGTGGCCGCCACCCGAGCTTTCCGACTCGGTGGGAGAGGTCGACGAGTCGGGCGTGGAGTCGGACGTGGTGTCGTCGTCGGAGCAGGCGCCGGTGAACGCGAGCGCGGTGACGGCGGCGGCGCTGGCGAGCGCGCGCATGGTGCGGGTCATGTGTGGGTCCCTTGATGAGAAGGCCGGGCGGGCCAGCGTAGAACGAGGCGGGAACCGGTTCGTCGACGGGCACGTCCGACTGTCATGACGATCACACGGGTTGCCCCTCGCCGACTCCTTCCCCTGGTCCTGCTCGCCCTGTGCGGTTGGCTGCTTGCCGCCTGTGGCGAGGAGGGCTCCGACCAGCAGGCGTCCGGTCCCGGCTCGGCCGAGCTCAAAGTGGTCTCTGAGGACTGGAGCGGGTGGAGCAAGGGGCAGGCCGATCCCAAGACCACCACGGTGGACGTCGCCGAAGGAGAGACGTTCGAGGTCGCCGTGGTGGGTGGCCCCATGACGTTCGAGGTCACCGAGATCCGCGATGACGGCATCACGGTCGAGACCGACCAGGCCATGTCGACGAAGCAGGACGGCGGCGGCATCAACCTGAACTCCGACGAGAAGGAGTTCGACGTCGACGACGGAACCTCGCTCGAGCTGACCACGCTCACCATGGACGCCGGGACCACGGTGACCCTCACGATCCTGTGACGGTGAGCTCGCTCGACTTTTGCGCTCGACGGCGCAGACCGGGTCTGGTTGTGTGGGTGGGTCACGCAACCTAGAGGCCGCTACAGCGGTCCAACTCGGGAGGAAACATGTCCATCGGCCTGATGCGCCGGATCGCACTGGTGTCCGCGGGAGCACTCGCACTACCCATCGGGGTTGCCGCCGCAGCACCGCCCGGAGCCGGCGACCCCGGCATCGGGGACCCGTACTACCCCCTCTACGGCAACGGCGGCTACGACGTCGCCCACTACGACATCGCGGTCTCCTACGACAAGGCCACCGACACGCTGGCCGGCACCACGACCGTCACCGCCACTGCCACCGACCGGCTCCGCAGCTTCGACCTCGACTTCGTGCTGCCGGTCTCATCCGTCCAGGTCAACGGCAAGGCGGCCGGTTTCACCGCGAAGCCGCACGAGCTCGTCGTCACCCCGCGCAGTCCGCTGCGGCCGGGCCAGACGATGAAGGTTCGAGTGGTCTACGCGGGGCAGCCTTCGAGCATCGAGGTCCCCGAGTACGGCGCCTCGCCGTGGATCCAGACCAGCACCGGAGCCGCAGCCGTCGGCGAGCCCGAGATCGCGGCCTGGTGGTACCCGTCGAACGACCATCCCCGCGACAAGGCCACCTTCGACGTCACGGTGACCACGCCCGCCGACCAGGAAGCGCTGAGCAACGGCGTCCTGGTCTCCAACGAGCTCCACGGCGACACCCGTGCCTGGCACTGGCGTGAGTCCAAGCCGATGGCGACCTACCTGGCCTTCTTCGCGTCCGGCCAGTACGACATCACCCAGAGCACCTCCCCGGCAGGACTGCCCGTGGTCACAGCGGTCGCCTCCGACGGCGGCGCGGAGGGGGAGTACGCCGCAGCTGATCTTGCGCGCACCCCCGAGGTCGTCGAATGGGCGTCGCTTCAGTGGGGCGCCTACCCCTTCGACGCCATGGGTGGCGTGGCACCCGCAGCCGACTTCGGCTTCGCGCTGGAGAACCAGACGCGTCCGGTCTACACCCGGGGCTTCTGGCGTGGCGGGCCCAACATCTACGTGGTCGTGCACGAGCTCGCCCACCAGTGGTACGGCGACTCGGTGTCGGTGCACAACTGGCGCGACATCTGGCTCAACGAGGGCTTTGCGTCCTTCACGGAGTGGCTGTGGTCCGAGGACCACGGCGAGGGCACGGGTGCCGAGCTCTTCGACGAGTACTGGGACTACTACCAGGGCAACGACGCGTTCTGGACCAGGGTCATCGGTGACCCCGGTGCCGGGCACGAGTTCGCGGGTGCCGTCTATGACCGCGGTGCCATGACCCTGCAAGCCCTGCGGGTGCGGATCGGCGACGCCGCCTTCTTCGCCACCATGCGTGACTGGGCCGCCGATCACCGCTACGGGAACGCCGAGATCTTGGAGTTCATCACTCTCGCCGAGACGAACTCCGGTGAGGACCTGGCGTCGTTCTTCGACGCCTGGCTCTACCAGCCCACCAAGCCGGAGATGACACCGGAGAACGGCTTCCCGGCAGGGTTCGCCGGCTCCCAGCGCAGCGTCACGAGCGAGAAGTCGGCGCCCGCGTCGTTCACGAAGATCCAGCGCACCCACCGCCAGTTGATCGCCGCCGAGCTCGGCCGCTGACGGATCCGCGGCGCTGGTCCTGGCCCGGGTCGGGACCAGCGCTGCCGGAGTGCGCCGCCGGAGTCAGCGCCGTTCGACTGAACCTTTCGCGAACCGTCGTCGTGTTCTCGGGTGTGGGACATGCTGGAGTTGACCGGACGGTCGCGGAGGCACGGTGGTGACGCAAGAGGCAGACCTGATGCGGGCCCTGCACGACGAGCACGCTCCCGCGCTGTGGGCCTACGCCCTGGCCTTGACCAACGGCGACCGCGGCCGGGCCGAGGACGTCGTGCAGGAGACGTTGCTGCGCGCCTGGCGTCACCCGGAGGTCCTGGCGCGCTCCAGCGGCTCCGCGCGAGGGTGGCTGTTGACGGTGGCGCGGCGCATCACGATCGATGAGTGGCGCAGCAGCGTGCGGCACCCTGAGGTGGTCACCGACTCACCTCCGGAGCCGCCGTCGCACGACGAGACCGACGCCGCCCTCCAGGCCTGGCTCGTCGCCGACGGACTCCAGCGGTTGTCGAGTGCCCATCGCGACGTGATCGTGGAGTGCTACTACCGCGGCCACACGACGGCCGAGGCAGCGCGTCGTCTCGGGGTGCCCGACGGGACCGTGAAGTCGCGTCTCCACTATGCGCTGACCTCGCTGCGCCTGGTGCTCCAGGAGATGGGGGTCGAGGATGACTGACGACTACTCGACGTACGACGCGGCGTACCTCCTCGGCGCATTGAGCCCCGAGGAGCGCCGCGACTTCGAAACGCACCTGCGTGGCTGCGCCGACTGCTCCGCGAGTGTCACTCGTCTCAGCGGGTTGCCGGGACTCCTGGCCAAGGCGCCGCAGCCCGACCTGGTCGACGCCCCGGGTCCGGTGCCCGAGAGCCTGCTGCCCGCACTGCTTGCCGAGGTGGCCCGCCGTCGCGCGCGCAGGCGACGCGTCGTGCTTGTCGCGACAGCAGCAGCTGTGATCATCGCCATCGCGGCTGGCGCCTTCATCGGCCTCCGGCCGCCCCCGCCGGACACCGACCCGAGCGCGATCGAGATGACTGCTGTCGCGGCCGGAAGCCCGGTTCAGGCCGAGGCCGTCCTTGACGCCAAGGCCTGGGGCACTCATATTCGCCTGCATTGCTGGTACCGCGACACGTCCAGCTATCGGCCGGGCACCTACCGACTGGTCGTCACCGACAACGACGGCACCGTCCAGCAGCTGGCGACCTGGGCGGTCGTACCGGGGGAGACGACGACCGTTGACGGGTCGACCTCCCTGGACCTCGACGAGATCGCCACGGTCGAGGTGCGCAACCGCACGGACAAGGCCGTGCTCACCCTGTCGCCCTGACCCACTGGAGATCCCATGAAAATCAACAAGCTGATCCTGGTCGTGCTCGTCGTACCCGGCCTGGCCACGACCCTTGTGGCCTGTGGCAACGATGGTGGTTCCGACGACGACACCGCCGGCTCCGACACGAACACCGGACCGCTCGCGGTCCGCAGCGTCGGCAGCGCCGGCGACGTGTACGTCGACGCAGACGGCCGCGCGGTCTACGTCGCCGAGGAGGAGAAGTCGGGCAAGGTGCTGTGCACCGACTCCTGCCTCGACGTCTGGAAGCCGGTGATCGCGTCCGGCTCGGCCACGACCGGTGACTTCGGCACCCTGACCCGGCCCGACACTGACGAGAAGCAGGTGACCTTCGAGGGCGCCCCGGTCTACACCTTCACATTGGAAGGATCCGGCGAGGTCACCGGGAACGACGTGACCGACGAGTTCGACGGCGTGAGCTTCACCTGGCACGTCGTGGACGCCGGGGGAGCGGCCCCGTCGGACACGTCGTCCAGTCCTGACACGGGAAACGGCTACGACTACTAGGAGCTGGCGGCGGCAAGGAACGCCTCGGCCGAACATGCGAGGATCCGGCAATGCCCCTCAATGTCGCCGTTGTCGCCGAAGCCCTCGCCGACTCTCGACCCGAACGGCGGGTGCTCGTGGCGATCGACGGTGTCGACGGGAGTGGGAAGACCACCTTCGCCCAGTCGCTGGCAGACCAGCTGCGGGTGCTCACACGAAGCGTCCTGGTGATCCATGTCGATGACTTCCTCCACACGAGCTCCGTGCGTCACAGGCAGGGCCGGAACTCACCCGAGGGCTACTTCCACGACAGCTACGACTACGGGTCCCTGACCCGGCACGTGCTCGAGCCCCTCGGCCCGGGCGGAGACGGCTGGTTCCGCGGCGGCGTGGTCGACCGTGCTCGAGACGTCGTGGTGCCTCACCCGCGGCAGTACGCCGGCCACGGGACCATCGTCCTCGTCGAGGGACTGTTCCTCCTTCGGGATGAACTCTTCGGCCGGTGGGACCACTCCATCTTTCTCGACGTCGAGACAGAGATTTCCCTTGCCCGCAAGGGGAAACGCGATGGCCTGGAGCTTGACTCGGCCGATCCACTGACGCGACGCTACGTCGAGGGTCAGCGTCTCTATCTCGACTCCTGCCGACCACGGCAGCGAGCAACCTGGGTCATCGACAACGGCGGATCGGGCGACGCGACCCGCACGACCTGAGGGCTCACCTTCAAGGGGTCCAGTCGTCCCAGTCCCGCCACCAGTGGTCACCGTCGCGCAAGGCATCCTCGACTCCAGCCGCGGCACACAAGACGTCAGTCACCGTCTGCTCCGTGATGCGACCTTCGGTGCGTTGGTGATGGAGGTCGGTGACGTCCTTCCACTCCCGGGTTCCGTCCGCCCGGATGATCAGGTCGAGTCCGTGGTCGTCGGTGTCGATGCCCGTCGAGCTCCTGATGACCGGAGCCTCGAAGTTGACGTACCAGTGCCGGAATGTGCCGTCGTGGGCGAAGACCTTCCAGACGCTGTAGAGGTCGCCGGCGCGGTAGAGCTGCAAGACGATCGTCTCGCCCCACTCCGTGCGCCCAGACCAGGGATGCGGCCCGTGTGGATGGTCCGGGAAGTGGAATGCGGAGCCGGGGTCCACCCGAATCGCCAGGACGTCGCCGACGTCGTGTACGACGACTGCAGGTTGCGCGAACCAGAGCTGTCCGTGGAGGACCTCGCGCCGTTGAAGGGTCGTCCCCGGTTCGAATCGCGTCATCTCGCACGATGCTAGGCCGGTTGCGACGGGGTCTGTGTAGTTTGGCGCGTGTGAACAGCTACGTCGAGCAGTTCCCGCTGCGGGACCCATGACACAGGCAACGGGCGCCGAGCTGTCGGATGTGGAGGTCGCGATCTCAGCTGCCGAGGCCGGTGCGGCCAAGGTTCGAGAGGCGTACGGCGGGGTGGTGATCCGTCATGCCAAGTCGGGCAACGACTTCGCCACGGACACCGATCTCGCCGCCGAGCGCGTGATCCGCGAGGTTCTCGCCGTACGGCGACCCGCAGACGGCTTCCTGGGGGAGGAGACCGGTGAATCACGAGGCGCAGCCAGCCGCCGCTGGCTGGTGGACCCACTCTGCGGCACCTTGAACTTCGCGGCGCAGACACCACTCGTGGCCGTGAACGTCGCGTTGATCGGCGAGAGGGGCACTCTGGCAGCTGCCTCGACTGATCCGATCGCGGGGGAGACCTTCTGGAGCGACAGTGTGGCCGCGTGGGTCCGCAAGGACGGCGTCGACGAGAGGGCGCTGCCGTCGGTGGCCTCCAGGCTCGTCGACGTCAACTGCGATGGTCCGCTCGACCGCTCCTTCGTGGGGCCTCAGCTGCTTGCCGATCCGGAGTTCAGAGCGGCGTTCGGACCGCGGGTCGTCTCCTCGACGCTGGCGGTCGCCTGGGTCGCGGCCGGTAGGAGAGCGGGTTACGTCAGCGACGGCGGATTCGTGGACAACGTGCACTTCGCGGCCGGGATCGAGCTGTGCCGGGCAGCCGGCTGCGTGGTGACCGACCTGGCCGGTGGTTCGCTCGGCGAAGGCAGAGGCCTGCTCGTCGCGGCGGACGATTCGACCCACCGGCAGTTGCTCAGCATCGTGCGGCCACATCTTGTTGCTCTCACTGCTGGGAAGGGATCACGAAGGTGAAGAAGTACATCCTCTTCGATCATGACGGCGTTCTTGTGGACACCGAGTTCTGGTACTACAAGGCCGGTGAACGTGCCCTTGCGGACATCGGTTTCACCCTCGACAAGGAGGAATACCTGCGGGGGATGGGCAACGCGATCGGCACGTGGGCCCAGGCCAGGGCGGCAGGAATCGATGAGCAGACCCTCGACCGGCAACGGGAGGTTCGCGATCACTACTACCAGGAACACCTGCAAACCGAAGCCATCGAGATAGAGGGCGTCGTCGACGCCCTTGCTGAGCTCTCGAAATACGTGCGCATGGGCATCGTGACGACTGCCAAGCGCGTGGACTTCGAGATCATCCACAAGAAGCGTCACATCCGACAGTTCATGGACTTCGTCCTGGTTCGCGAGGACTACAACCTCGCAAAGCCGCATCCAGAGCCGTATCTCACCGGCTTGCGGCGCTTCGGAGCCGGAAAGGAAGAAGCGCTGGTCGTCGAAGATTCGTCGCGAGGGCTCAACTCAGCCGTGGCGGCCGGTATCGACTGCGCCATCGTTCACAACGACTTCACCAAGTCACAGGACTTCTCCCGGGCCACTCATCGAATCAGTTCCCTGAGTGAATTGACGGGCATCGTCCTCGACTCGAGATGAGCCGGGGGAGCAGGTGTCATCATCGACACGGGCCGGCACGCGTCCGTGGCTCCTGGTGGGCACCCTGCGCCGCGGTCGACGCGGTGGTGGTCGGCTCCGGCATCGAACCGCGTGATCTGACCCTCTCAGAGGTGAATGACACGTCTGTCTATCACTTTGATGGACTTCGACGCATCACGTTTCCCGAGACCTTCAATGAGGCGCGCGCCGAAGCGCTGGCACCCGTCGGCGGCGAACCGCCCGATCGTGACGACGTGTGGTGGCCCGCGCATCCGGACCACGCATCGTTTCTGGAGTGACCTTGCACAGGCGGCTCGAGCGGCCCAGGGCATCGATCTCCCGAGGTAATCACCTGTATTAGTGGACAGCCTGCGTATCAAGTCCGGTCGTATTGCACCGCTCGATCCGCACACTCAACGCGGCACGAGCGGACGGTTCTCTCTGACCCAGCTGCCAAACCGAGATCAGAACTTCGGCGGCCCGCCGTCTGTGAGGACCGAGCGTCGGGGGACGGGAGGCGCCCGCCCCGATGTCGGTCACCGAACTGGCCTTTGAGCGTGGCAGCTCTACGGAGTGGTGGGTGTGTCCTCGAACCACGAGACGGTGTTGAGGTCGCGCGAGGTGAAGATGCCGTCCCAGTGATCAGCGCGCTCGTGGTTCATCGGAAGGCGCATCCGTTGCTGACGCCGAGGCGGCGGAAGATGACGGCTGCGGGGCAGAAGCCGGTGATGGACGACTGGAGCAGGTTGAGTCCGACGAAGGCGGTCAGCAGCAGCCACCACGGTGACACGAGGGCCACCAGAAGTGCGCTGAGCAGGGTCACGGTGCCGGCGAGGAGGAGGACGGCGCGGTCGAGGTTCATGCCTTGGCTCCGAAGAAGCGGCTGAAGAAGCCGGCGCCGCCCTGGTGGGGGTGCCCGCCGCACCGGTCGGCGCGTGGGACGCGGGCGAGGACCTGGTCGACGTGCTGGCCGCAGCCTGCCCAGGTGGTCTTACCGCACTTCTTGCAAGGGACTGCTCGGCACATGGTGGAGCTCCTTCGGTTCGAGGGTGGCACCGCGAGGGTGAAGGTGGTCGGGGTGGTCCGGACGCCTGCGGGGACAAGGCGGGCGTCCGGACCAGTTGCCGCGACGCTTGGGTACGCGTGGGGATACGTCGCGGCGCTCGAGGGGTGATCAGCCGTGCGAGAACGTGATGGTCGGCAGCACCTTGCGCAGCCAGGCCGGCGACCACCAGGCCGCCTTGCCAGTGAGGCGCAGCATGACGGGCAGCAGCACAAGCCGCACGAGGAAGGCGTCGAGCAGCACGGCGACGCCGAGGACGATGCCCATCTCCTTGGGGGGAAGCGGGCCGGAGAGCGCGAAGGTGAAGAAAACCGCGACCATGACCGCGCCGGCAGCGAAGATGACCCGGCCGGAGTGGGCAAGTGATCCGACCATCGCGTCCTTAGGGTCGCCCGAGTGCTCGTAGTGCTCCTTGGCCGAGGCGAGCAAGAACACCGTGTAATCCATCGCGATCGCGAAGATCATTGCGAAGAAGAACACCGGCGCCCACGCGTCGAGGAAGCCCTGGCTCTCGAAACCGAAGAAGTCGGCGCCGATGCCTTCCTGGAAGATCAGCCGTGCCACGCCGAAGGCGGCGGCGGTCGAAAGCAGGCTGGCCAACGTGCCGAGCAACGAGATCAGCGGCGCTTGCAGCGCCACCAGCAACAGCAGGAAGCCGAGCAAGAGGACGACGACGATCACCAGCGGCGTGGAGTCGTCGAGCTGGGCCTTGAGGTCGAGGTTCTCGACCGCCGCGCCTCCGACGAGCGCGCTCGACGGCAGGTCGGCGCGCAGCCGGTCGACAGTGTCCCTGAGGGCGGGGTCGGACGGGTCGACGGTCGGGACGGCCTGGATGAGGACCAGCCCGCTGTCGTCGGCCGCCGGCATGGCGGGCATCGCCCCGGCGATGCCGGGGTCGGAGGCGAGCACGGTCTTCGCGGCGTCGGCGTCGGAGGCCTTCATCACGATCTGCAGCGTGCCGGGTGCACCTTCACCGAAGGACTCCTGGACCAGGTCGTAGCCGATCCGGGCGCTGGCGTCCTCGGGCAGGACCTTGATGGAGGGCATGGCGGTCTTGAGACCGATGATCGGTGCGGCGAGTGCGAGCAGCACGATGAGCGCGCCCAGGCCCCAGACGACGGGGCGCTTCCAGAGTCGCTCACCCCACGCGGCGAACTTCGGGGAGCGGTGCTCCCCGGTCTTGACCCAGGGCAGGGACAGCTTGTTGATCTTGTGGTCGAGCTTGAACAGCACCAGCGGCAGCAGGGTGAGTGTTGCGGCCAGGACGAAGACGACCGAGAGCATGATCCCGCCGGCCATCGAGCGGAAGGACGGCGAGGGCACCAGCATCACCGCCGACAGCGAGATCAGGACTGTGGCGCCGGAGAGCAGGACCGCCTTGCCTGCGGTGTCCATGGTCTCGGCGACGGCCTGGCGTGCGGCGTTGCCCGAGCCCATGCGGGAGGCGCGGTAGCGCACCACGAGGAACAGTGCGTAGTCGATGCCGAGCGCCAGGGCGAACATCATCGCGAAGTTCATCGCCCAGATGGAGACCGGGACGAGCTCGTTGATGAGGACCAGCGAGCCGGTGGAGGCGACCAGACCGGCGAGGGTCAGTATCAGGGGGAGGCCTGCGGCGACCAGAGCGCCGAAAGCGAGCACCAGGATCGCCATCGTGACGGGCCAGGAGACCATCTCGGACTTCAGCATCGCCTCGAGGTTGGCCTCGTTGAAGTCCGACCAGAGCAGCGAGGAGCCGGTCGGGTTGACCTGGACGCCCTCGACAGAAAGGTCCTGGAGGTCGCCCTTGAGATCGGTGGCGACACGAACCATCTCGTTGGTGTCGGCACCCGCGCCCGCAAGGATGATCGCGGTACTGCCGTCCTGGCTGATGGTCGCGCCGGGCATCGGCTGGATCACCTCAGCGATGCGCGGCTCGGCCTCGAGCACCCGGGTCACCTCGGCGAGGACCTCGGCGCCGGGGCCCTCGGTGACGGATCCGTCCGTGGAGTGCACGACGACCTGGATGGCCGAGGAGGCGTTGCCGCCGAAGCTCTCCTGGGCCAGCTCGCGCGCAGCGACGGACTCCGAGCCGTCGGCCTGCCAGCCGGCGCCGGACAGATTGTGCTCGACCTGGGGGGCGAAGGCGCCCAATCCGATGATGAGCAGCAGCCAGACGCCGGTGACGAGCTTGGCGTGGTTGGTGACCCAGAGGCCGAGGCGGCCGAGGGGTCCGGGGCGGAAGCCGCGAGTGAAGTCGGGGGAGGCGCCCTTCGATCGGGCGGTGGTGGTGCTCATGAGTGTTCCGTTCGATGAGGGTTGAGCGGTGGGTGTGTGATTAAAGAAGGGCGGGAGCCGCCCGGGCTGCCGTGTAGACGGCGACGCCGAGGACCAGGACGGCGAAGGCGGCCTGGAGGCGGTTGGTGCCGACACGGTCGGCGAGGCGTGCCCCTACAACGGCTGCTGCCGCCGATGTTGCGGTGAGGACGGCGACGGACGTCCAGTCCGGCGCGGCGTAAGAGCCGGCCCGGACGGTCAGCGCTGCGGCGCTGGTGATGGTGATGACCACCAGCGACGTTCCGGCGGCGTACTCCATCGGCAACGCGAGGGCGAGCAGGAGGGCGGGCACCACGAGGAAGCCGCCGCCCACGCCCAGAAAACCGGTCAGCGCGCCGACGACGGTGGCGGTCACCAGCACCTTGAGCGCCCGGGGGCACTGGCAGGCGAACGTCGGGCTGAACGTGATGATCGGGTCATCCAGGGCGGGCCGCGCGGCGTGCCGAGAGTCGTCTCCGCGACGGTGGCGTAGCTGGCGCCAGGCCAGCATCCCGCCAACCAGCAGCATCAAGGCGGCGAAGGCGGCCAACAGGACCTCCTCGGAGACCCGGCTGGACGCCTCCGCTCCCGCCACCGCCCCGCCGATCGCGACCAGGCCGAAGACCAGACCGCGGCCGAGCAGCACGTTGCCCGCGCGGTGTGCGGCGATCGCCCCGATCAGGGAGGTGACGCCGACGACCACCAGCGACCCGGTCGTCGCCTGGGAGGCGGACTGATCGAGCAGGTACACCAGCACCGGCACCGCCAGGATCGAGCCGCCGCCACCGAGTGCCCCCAGGGACAGGCCGATGAGCGCGCCAGCGGCGACGGCGAGGAGCAGCGTCATCTCAGGCGTCGGCGCCGTCAGTGGTGTCGGTGGTGTCGCCCTTGGGGCTCACCAGGTGCAGACCGACCTTCTCAGCGTTCTCGAAGGAGTCGTCGACCGCGACCGGGGTGCGGCCGGCGGCGGCGACGAACGAGGCGGCGAGCGAGGCGCGGTAGCCGCTGGCGCAGTGCACCCACACCTCACCGGCCGGCACCTCGCCGACGCGGCGGGGCAGCTCGTGGATCGGGATGTTGACCGCACCGGCGATCGCTGCCCCCTCGTGCTCGTCGGCACGTCGCACGTCGAGCACGACGACGTCGCGGTGGTGGCGCACCTGCGCCAGGTCGGCGAAGGTGGCGGTGGGGAAGCTGCCCAGCTCGCCCTCAGTCCAGTCCTGCGGTCCGCCGGTGGCTCGGGCTGCGGGCCGGTCGATCCCGATCCGGACCAGCTCGCGCTGGGCGGTGGCCACGTCCTCAGCGGTCTCGCCGAGCAGAGTCACAGCGGTGCCCCACTCGATCAACCAACCCAGGTAGGTCGAGAAGGCACCGTCGAGTCCGAAGTTGAAGGTTCCGGGGGCATGTCCGGCGGCGAAGGCCTTGCGGTTGCGCAGGTCCACCACCCACTCGCCCGCCTCGATCCGGCGCCGCAGCTCGGTTGCGTCGGCCTCCTGCACCGGGGAGAGGTCGGGCGCGGACGGACCGGCGGCGTTGGCGGGTCCCATGTGCACGTAGTACGCCGGCCAGGCACCGAGACCCTCTAGCAGCTCGCGGACGTAGGTCTCCTCGTCCTGGGTCAGGACCGGGTTCGAGCGTTTCTCGTCGCCGATCGTCGAGGCGGTGGCATCGGACTGGGTGGCGGAGCAGAAGGACCCGAACCCGTGGGTCGGGTAGACCTCGGCCTCGTCGGGCAGCTGCTGGGCGAGCTTGTGCGCCGACGCGTGCTGGTGGCGCACCAGGGCGTCGGTGTGCTCCTCGCCGAGCAGGTCGGGTCGACCGGTGGCACCGTAAAGCAGCGAGCCGCCGGTGAACACGGCGTACGGCTCCTCGCCGTCAGGCCCATCGACCGAGAGCGCGTAGGACAGGTGGGTGAAGGTGTGACCGGGGGTGGCGATCGCGCGGACGCGCATCCGGTCGCCGACCTCGACGACCTCGCCGTCGACGATCGGGGTGCGGTCGAAGGACACCTCGTCCTCGCCGTTGACCAAGTAGGCCGCTCCGGTTGTCTGCGCGAGCGCCAGGCCACCGGTGACGTAGTCGTTGTGGATATGGGTCTCGAAGACGTGGGTCAGTCGCACGCCGTCGGCCTCGAGCACCTCCACTACCCGGTCGATGTCACGCTGAGGGTCGACCACCAGGGCGACCGCGCCGTCGTGAACCACGTAGGTGCGGTCCCCGAGCGATGGGGTCTCAAGGGTGCGCACGGTCAGCCCCTCGGCCGGCCGCTGCTGAGCCTCCTCGGTCGCCGAGGCCGGCGCGGGGGTCTCGGTGGTGGTGTCGTCAGTCATGTTTGCCTCACTTCTCGATCGGTCGCCCGGAGCGGACCCAGGCGCTGGTGCCGCCGGCGACGTTGATCGCCTCGAAGCCGTTGGCGGTCAGAACGTCGACCATCGCACTGCTGCGGTTGCCCGAGGCGCACACCACGTGCACCGGTCGGTTCCGCCCGATCTCGCCCAGTCGGGCCGTCAGCTGACCCATCGGGATGTTGATCGCACCGGGCACGTGGCCCTCGCGGAACTCCGCAGGCTCACGGACGTCGACGACAGGCGCGCCCTGGTCGAGCGCCGCAGCGAGCTGGTCGACGGTGGTCTCACGCATAGAAGAACTCCTTTGCTGGCTTGTCGAACTGCACAACATAACCCCCCGGGGGGTTATGCTCCAGACGTTAGCACATCCCCCAGGGGGGTTGTATAGTTGTGGGTGCAGCTCAGCCACGGACCTCGTGGTCGGTACCCGGGAGGAAGTGACCCATGACGCAGTACACGCTCAAGACCACGGTGCGCCGCCCCTATGACGAGACCGTCGAGGCGGTGCGCGCCGAGCTCTCGGCCGCGGGATTCGGCATCCTCACCGAGATCGACCTGAAGGCCACATTGAAGGCGAAGCTCGACGTCGACGTCGCGCCTCAGGTCATCCTGGGGGCCTGCCGCCCCGAGCTGGCCCACCAGGCGCTGCAGGCGGAACCCTCGATCGCCGCGCTGCTGCCCTGCAACGTCGTCGTCCGGGCCGTCGACGAGACCACCACCGTCGTCGAGGCCTTCGACCCCGACGCCATGATGTCCCTCGCTGCCCACGACCAGGCCGGCGACACCCTCCGCACCGTCGCGACCGACGCACGACAGCGGCTGACCGCGGCCCTGGCCGCACTGGAGAACAACTGATGGACCTCGAACCCACCGAGATCAAGGCGATCATCACCCGCATGAAGCGCGCCAACGGCCACCTCGCCAGCGTGATCCGGATGATGGAAGAGGGGTCGGACTGCGAGTCCGTCCTCACCCAGTTGGCCGCCGTCAACAAGGCGCTCTCCCGCGCCGGCTACGCCATCGTCGCCACCGGCCTGCAGCAGTGCCTCACCGAGACCGACGAGGGTCTCGACGGCGTGGACGTCAAGAAGATGGAGAAGCTCTTCCTCGCACTGGCTTAAGGCGGTGTGGGCCGGACGGTTCCGGCGCTATCGGTAGCAACTAGGGCGGGGTGAGCTATGGGCCTTTCGCACGAGACCCAGTTGGGCGACCGTTCCCACTTATCGCGGTCTCGGCAAGTAGCCGCCACTGCGGGCCGTGCCGTCTGCTCAGCGCACCGAACTTCGGTTCGCTAGGCGATCGCAGGCGCCATCAAGGCGGCGAAGCCTATTCGGGGTGCCGGCCAACGTTCTTGCGTGCCCTGTCGAAGCGCCTCGTGGTCTTGAGGCCGCCGCGACTTGCGCGATCTGGGCATCCCTGAGCTGCAGGTCACCGCGGCTTGGATTCAGAGGGCTGCTCGTCGGACCCATCTTTCGTACCAGTCGACCCTGTGACTGAGGTGTCCGCTCATCGGCATGAGCGAGCGAATCATCACGGTGACATGATGGAGCGGCCGGCATAGCGAGCCCATGGCTCGGCCGCCTTGTCGGCGTGGAGGAACGCGACCTGGTAGCTGTAGCCGAGCGCGTCGGCGACGAGCGACGGTGGGCACTCGAGGACGAGCTCGCCGATCGCGCGGTTGCGTGCGCCGAGGAGGTTGACGCCCAGATCGCGGAGGCGATCCATGACGGTGTTGGGGTGCAGATGGCGGCCTGCCAAAGTACTGGGGAACAGCCACGGGCTGTCAGGGCCAGCGCCGGTGCGCAGGTTTGGCCGGGCGCCGAGGTGTGTGCGGATGAGCGTCGCGAACGGTTCGGGAACGTCGGTCGGGTGGGTGCCGAGCGTGATGGTCATGCCGGAGTCGCTGTCGTCGACGATGGACGCAGGAAAGGCGACGACCTTGACCAGAGGCTGGGCGTAGAGCAGGAGAAGCATCCCTGCGACGCGATAGGGGAGTGACTCGCTGGTTCCAGTGAGGAGCTCCTGGATCCAGGCAAGGCGCTGGTCTTGGCTCAGCGAGGGACTCGCCTTGGCTGATCGGTGCTGGACGGTCACCGTCGTGTTGAGGCGGTCCTTCTTGGCACGCACGAAGAACGTTCTGATCGCGCTGCGTGTTGTCGGCCCGGTTGCCAACCATTCGTCGACGTCTTGCTGGGTGCAGGTAGCGGCGGAGCGTTGGTAGGTCTCGTGGAGCCAGAGCAGGAACTTCACCGTTTCGGTGATCTCCTGCTTGGCTGAGTGGACTGGACCGCGCGTGGACGCACCTGCGACAGCCTTGGCGCGGATGCGCCGGAGGTGATGCCAGGTGGCGAACTGCTGCACTGGCTGGCGCACGTCGTCAGGGAGCCCCTCCAGCTTGGCCTCGATCCATTGCTCGAAGCGGGGGAGATACACGTCGCGCTGGGGGAGTAGTTCGTGATGCTGCAGCAATGCCCGGAGATGCTCTGTTTGCTTGCAGGGCACGGAGTCGAGACCTTCGTGCGATACCGAAATGGCGCCGTCGCCGAGTCCTCGGAGCAGTTCTTGGACCTTGGTCGAGCGCTTCCACACGATGATCGATTCAGGTCGATCCGAGGCGCAGAGCGCATCGACCAGTCCGACCAGTGCCGGGTTGTGAGGCGTCCCGCCGAGGAGACCGTGGAGGTCGTCGCGCAATGAGCAGCGGGCGCACAGCCGTCCACGGTGATGTCCTGCTTCGACGTCGCAGCGTTCGCAGTGGAAGTCGTAGGGGATCACTGCGCACGTCGAGCAGATCGGGTGACCGTCGGCATTGGGAGGCCCTGGCAGTAGGCGGTCTTGGAGGCACTCGGGGCAGGTGCCGCGAGTGTGGATGGCATCGAAGTAGCAGATGAAGCACAGCCTGCCTTCTGGCCAGCGTGCTGCGAGTCGGGGGATGTTTCGACCGCAGCGCGCGCAGGGGTCCTCGTGGCTGCTCGTGGTGCGAGGTCGACCGCGCACGGTCGAGCGAGGGGAGAGACCGGCCGGTTTGTCATCCATGGCTGCTCCTGGCCTGGGCTATTCGTCGAGGATGTTGGCGCGGCGCGGCCGCACACTGCGGTCGAGCGAAACGACGTTTGGGGGAGCGGCGGTCGTGCCTGTCCTGCGGACACGCAGATCGGTGGCTGTGGTGGTGAGTAGATCCGCAGGGGTGCACTCGAAGATGTCGCACAGGGCGGCGATCACCTGGAGCGACATCCGCTCGGGACGCTGGTTGACCAGCCGGTAGACCTGTGGGCGGGACAGCGTGATGTCGCGTTCGGCCAGCAGGGGAATGAGGTCGGTGGTGTTGTGTAGGCCCCGTGCGGCCATCAGTTCGGCGAGCCGCCATGTGTAGTCGACTTTGCGCTTCATGATGTGCCGTCCTCGGTTGTACGTGCCAGGGCTTCCTTCACCGTACGGTCCAGGGCGCTCCTGAGTGTGGAGCGTCGGAACTCGTCGGACACGAACTGGTAGATCCCGGTGGTCGAGGCATGTTCGTGCCCCATCTGGTCCTGTACGAATCGTGGGTCCCAGCCGGCCTCGAGGAGGTGTGTGGCGTAGGAGCGTCGTAAGGAGTGGAGGTCGAGGCCGTCGGACAGTCCCAAGTCTCCGCAGTAGCGCCGGACCCGTCGCAACAATGTCGACTCGACCACCAGGCCACTTCGTTCGCTGGGGAAGAGGTCCAAGGTCCCGGGTTCGCCGCGGCCGTTGGCGAGCCAGTCCTCGATGACGCCCGGGGTCCAGCGCCAGACGGTGAGAACGCTGCGGGGCTTGTGGGGCGAGGAGCGTTTGGCCTTGCCGTAGCGGACCTTGCAGACACCGAAGGCACCGAACTCGCGGGCGTGTGGGTTGCGAGCGAAGTCGACCGTTTGTAGATGACGCAGCTCGTTGAAGCGAAGACCGTAGCCGTAGGCGACCTTCATCATCACCGCGTCGCGGTACGCCGCCTGCCAGCCCTTGCGACCGGATTTGCCGATGCGCTCGACCTCGTCATCGGCGTAGTCGAAGAGCGCGCTGATCTCCTCTCGCGTGTACGGACGCTTCTTCGGGCGGCCGTCGTACTCCTGAACGTGGGGAGCGGTGTTCCAGTCAAAGAACACCTGCGCAGGATGGGTGCCGAAGTACTGCTCGCAGATCAGGTCCCAGCCGTAGTCGGGGTTGCTGATGTAGCTCGTGAACGCGCGGAGAGCGGCGTGATACCCGCGCAGGGTCGAATGGGCGACGTGCTTCTCGGTCCGGAGATCGGCCGAGAACTCCTCGACATCGGCCGGCGTCCAGTTCCACGGGTCGACGTTCACGTGGCCGATGAATCGCTGAACCATTCGCAGTCGCTGGTCGATCGTGGCGAACTGCAAGTTCCGGGAGAGCTGCTGGTTGCGCCAACCGTCGAGCATCATCTGGAGCACCTGCTCGTCGGGCCGCAGCACCGGCACCGACTGCACCAACTGGACCCGTCCTGAGCCGTCAATCTGCATCGAGTTCTCCCGAAAGTCTGGTTTCATCCAGTGATTCCATGATGCATCCGATGAGACATCTAGATGTGTTTGTGCAGGTCAACGGCGTGTCGGACAGATCGGCGATCTGCGGAGTTCTGCGGGCCTCAGCAACTTCTACGCGCTCGAATCGGGGCGCGAGACGCACCGTTTGCGCAGGTCAAGAGCCATTCCAGCGCGTCCGGCGGGGAAGCGGCTCAGGTCGGCTGATGTGATTCATCTGATGCAATACGCAGACTACTAATTGACATAATGTACGTTATCGGCGGTTAGGCACGAGCTCTTCCGGCAGGTCTGAAACGCCTTCTCGGTGCTCGTCCGACGCAAGGACCCGGACGGTTGCGTCAACTTCATGGAGGCACACGACTGCCTCCAGCCTCAACTGAAGTTGGCTCACCACACGTCGGGTCTGCCTGAAAACGTCAGATCGGGTGAGAGAGCACAACCTCGCAGAAAACGACATTTTCCGCCGCTGAGCCAATCGGGCGCTCGTCGGTGAGCCTCGACCGACTTTTCGCGCCACCATGCGCACAATGGGCGGCTCGACGACTCCCTCGCCCATCGCAGGGACCGATCATCGGACGAGAGGCTGGACTTCATGCGGGCACTGCTCCTGAGCGGTGGACTGGCGATGGTCTGCTCGCTGCTGGGCACCTGGCTCGCCATCGGCTGGTTCACCCGGCGCGGGTTCGGCCAACCGATCAGGGTCGACGGGCCGACGACGCATCACGTCAAGCGCGGTACGCCGACGATGGGCGGCCTCGTGATCCTGTTGAGCGCCACGGCGGCCTATCTGGTCGCCACGATCCTCACCGGCAACTGGCCGAGTGCCAGCGCCTGGCTCCTGCTGCTGCTGTTCCTCGGCTGTGGTGTGGTGGGCTTTCTCGATGACTTCATCAAGGTCTACACCCAGCACAACCAGGGCCTGAGCAGCCGGGCCAAGATGGCCGGTCAGACGCTGGTCGCGCTGGTCTTCGGTGTCCTCGCCACGAGCCTCTTCGCCGACGAGCGCGGTGTCCGGCCGGCGTCGCAGCACCTCTCGACCACCCACGACTGGGGAGTCAAGCTGCCCTTGGTCGTGACCTTGTTGCTGATCTGGTTCATCGTCACCGCCACCTCCAACGGCGCCAACCTCACCGATGGCGCCGACGGCCTGCTCGCCGGCACGTCGGCGATGGTCTTCGGCGCCTACACACTCGTGAACGTCTGGCAGAGCAACCAGCTCTGCGGTTCCGCGCGCCCCACGGTGGTGGAGTCACAGTGCTACCAGGTGCGTGACCCACTCGACCTCGCGGTGTTCTCCGCCGCCATCTCCGCGGCCTGCATCGGCTTCTTGTGGTGGAACGCCAAGCCCGCGCGCATCATCATGGGCGACGTCGGCTCCCTTGCCATAGGTGGCGCCCTGGCCGGGCTGGCGATCATGTCGCGCACCGAGCTCCTGATGGCCGTCATCGCCGGACTCTTCGTGCTCGAGACGTTGTCGGTGATCCTGCAGATGAGCTACTTCAAGCTCACCCGTCGTCTCACCGGCACGGGGCGCCGCATCTTCCGCATCTCACCCATCCACCACCACTTCGAGCACCTCGGCTGGGAAGAGGTCACCGTGGTGGTCCGCTTCTGGATCGTCGCTGGAGTCTTCGTCGCCGCTGGGCTCGGCATCTTCTATGCCGCCTGGCTGGTGTGAGTCGGCGCCCGACGCTCAGTCGGTGACCTTGCTCTTGGGTGCGCCGTAGAGGACGTCGGCGTAGTCGCGGTGATTGCCGATCCATCCGGTGATGAACGGACAGATCACCAAGGCCTGGCTGCCGCGCTCGCGTACGTCGTCCAGAGCGGCACGGGCCAACGCGCTGCCTATCCCCTGCCCTTCGAACGCCTCATCGACCTCGGTGTGGGTGAGTACGACGAGCTCGTTCGCCACCTGGTAGTCGACGAATCCGGCGAGTACGCCGTCCACGTGGGCCTCGTAGTGGTGTGCCTCGCGGTTGTCGGTGACGATGACGTTCTCGGCCCTGGCCATGGCGAACTCCTTCTGTGGGCATGTGCGCTCGAGAGACACGCTAGGTCACTCCACGAGCCGCTCCCTCGTGTGGCCCTCAACGAACTGCGCGGTCCACGGCCTCGACGATGCTCTCGGGCGTGCTGTTGAAGGCGATGGCGGCGTGCGGGGCGTGGCGACGTACGAGATTGACGATCTCCTCGAAGACCTCGAGCAAGTCCGCTTGCTTGCGGATGCCGCCCCCGACGAGGACGCAGTCCCACGGACGCGACTGCAGCGCCGTGGCCACCACTGCGGGGATGTCGTCACTGCCGTCCAGTCCGACCAGGCAGTTCGTCGCGTCGTAGCCACGCTCGGCGAGGGTCACGGTCGCAGCCTCGATGGCGGTCGCCACTGGTTCGGGATCCCACGGCCCGAGGACGCGATACGGGTCCAGGCCGATCACCAGCACGGTCGGCGGTCGCGGGTGCGGATCATGATCGTGCGAAGGGTCGCCGGCGAAGACCTTCTCGTAGAGGTCGTAGATGAACGCCCCCTTCGCGTTGTTGTAGCGCATCACGTCGGCGAATCCTCTGGCCGCCACCTCACGCTTCACCGCGGCGTACTCGTCGCGATCCTCTGCGTGGGTGCGCAGCCAGTCACGGAACAGCCTGTGTCGTCGAGGCTCGCGCGCACCCGGCGAGAAGATGTGGAGCGTGACCGCCGGCTCCTCGCCGCGAAGGCAACGATGCTCCTCCCACTCGGGCTCTCGCACACGCAGCGTGAAACCCGCGGCCTCGAGGTCGGGCAACCACGCGGCCTCGTCGCCGGAGTCGGCAACCGTCAGGTCGACGTCGATCATCGGCTTGGCCCACAGACCGGGCACGGAGGTCGAACCCACGTGCTCGATCGAGAGCACCCGCTCCCCCAGCGCGGCAACGATCTGACCACGTGCGACGTCGTACGCCGCGGGCCACGACGGATCCGGCGCGACGACCTCGACGGACTGCGGTGTCCAGGCGCCGATGGAGACCCGTGCGGCTTCGATCTCTTCCATCGACGGAGTCTCGAAGGGGTTCCAGAGCGGGTGCGTGGCCATGCACCCGCGCCTATGCATGTGTCAGAGCGTGGTGGCGTAGATCCGCGTCGGTACGCCGAGCGCGCTGGGGCCCTCACTCTCGAGCGCCAGCCCGATCTTCCCGGCAACTCGCTGTGAGGCGAGGTTGTCCCGGTGGATGATTGCGATCAGGCGAGTGATCCCCCGGATGCGTGCGAAGTCGCGGCTGGCCAGTGCGGCCTCCGTCGCGAGCCCGCGGCCCTGGTGCTCGGGCATGAGGTGATAGCCGACCTCGAGGTGCTCGGCACCGTCGATCCACTGCCAGGACAGGCCGCACTGCCCGACGAAGGTGCCGTTCGCGTCGTGCAGCACCCACAGTCCGAGGCCGTCCCTGGCGTAGCCCTGCTGGTTCCACTCGATCCATTCGGCGGCCTCCGCGCGAGAGCGTGTCCGGGGGAAGAACGCCATGACCTCGGGCGAGGCCATCAGGGCGGCCAGGTCGTCGAGGTCCTCGGGACCCATGCGCCCGAACGTGAGCCTTGCCGTGGGTTCTGGCAACAGGACCGACATCGTCAGACCGGATCCGCAAGCAACGAGAGCAGGTGGGACGCCTGCACCTCCGTGGTGCCCGGCGGGTTGCGGTGGAACCCGCCGTTGCCGGGCAGCAGCATGGCCAGCCAGAACGTCGCCCACAGGGGACGGTAGGCGTGGAACCGCTCCCGCTCCCCCGCCGACAACCCGACCGCCTCGACCAGCGCGTCGGCGTCGAAGACCCCGGCGAGTCGGCCGGCGATGTGCTCCACGTGGTCGGCGAGTTCGTACGCCGGGTCGCTGAGGCCACCGTCCTCGAAGTCGATCAGCCGACACGTGTGGCCGTCCCACATGACGTTGGCCGGGTTCAGGTCGGCAATGCCGAGAGAGCCGAGGTGCGGCGCGGGCAGTGACTCCGCGGCCAACCACTCCGTCGCAGCATCGACCGCCAGCTGCACCAGGTCGGGCTCCTGGCACTTGGCCAGGTCGTAGGTCTCGCCCAGCCATTCGGTCATCGTGGCTACCTGGGAAGACGGACCGTAGAAGCGCTCGCCGATGCCGGCTGCTTCCACGGCCGAGCTCGGGACGTCGTACATCCGACGCAGCGCTCGACCGAGTGACGCGGTCTGCTCCGCAGTGAGCGGTCGGCCCCCCAGCGGCTCCCCCGCAAGCCGCTCCATGACCACCACCGGGGCGCCATCGGAACCGGTCTCGCGACGCAACGGACGTGGGGCCACACCGGGCGCGTGCTCTGCCAGCACGCTCAGGCAGCCCCACTCGCGGTCTGCCTCACCGCGGTCCCAGCGGACGAACCGCTTTCGCACCTCGGTCGGAGTGAACTCGAGGTCGTGGGTCTGCGTCTGCACGTTCGCGACCCTACCGAGGCAGCTCCCCCTGATCGTTGATCCGCACGTGGTTGCCGGCCGGGTCGCGGAACGCGCAGTCGCGGACGCCGTACGGCTGGTCGATCGGCTCCTGGATCACCTCGGCGCCGGTCGCCTGCACCCGGTCGAAGACGCCGTCGAGGTCGGGCGTGGTCAGGACGATGGTGGCGTAGGTGCCCTTGGCCATCATCTCGTTGATCATGCGCGTCTCGTCCTCCGTGACGCCCGGGTCGACGCCGAGAGGAGTCAGCACGATGTTGGTGTCGGGCTGATCGGGCGAGCCGATGGTCACCCAGCGCATCGTGCCCTCGCCGACGTCCATGCGGACCTCGAAGCCGAGTGCGTCGCGGTAGAACGCGATCGACGCGTCCGGGTCGGTGTGCGGAAGGAAGCTGGCGTGGATGGTGAGGTTCATGGCGCTCACGCTAGCGGCGCTCAGGACGTGGGCGCTTCTTCATTCCTGATTGATCGCTCGCGCACCGGCCGGGTGACCTGTTTCTCCACACAGGAAGGGATGCCGGTGGTCGGATGGGCTTCCGGGGCGCGCTGCCGATAGACACTCGGGGGCACACCGACCAGCTCGGTGAAACGGGTGCTGAACGTGCCGAGCGACGAGCAACCCACCTCGAAGCAGACCTCCGTGACGCTCAGGTCGCCGCGGCGCAGCAACGCCATCGCACGCTCGATGCGTCGCGTCATCAGGTAGGAGTACGGCGACTCGCCGTACGCCTGCTTGAACTGGCGGCTCAGGTGGCCGGACGACATGTGCACCCCACGGGCGAGTGCCTCGACGTCGAGCGGCTGGGCGTACTCACGGTCCATCCGGTCGCGGACCCGCCGCAGCAGGGCGAGGTCACGCAGCCGATCGTCGTTGGCCGGTGTGCTGGTCACACCCACGATCGTGCCACGGGCACGGAGACCCGGCCAGCCGACACGATTCAGCCGGCGCGGCCGACGGTGGCCCTGGCAGCCGACGCCAGCATGCGCGCGTAGCCGATCCACGCACGCGGCGACAGGGCCACGGAGAAGGTGGTGTCGCTGCCGGTGGGCACCTCAGCGCCCTCGAAGCGATCCTCCAGCCAGCCCAGCATCGTCGGCATCGCCAGCACCATCAGGCTGATGTGCTCACTGAGCCGGTCACTGAGGTAGCGAACGTCGGCGCCGCCGTCGACGTACTTGGCCACCTGGGCGTCGACCTCGGCCTTGTCGATGACCTGGTCGTGCACGGCCTGCACCACCAGAAGCGGGCAGGCCGGGACGTTCTTGCCGAGGCGCAGGTCGTCGAAGAGCGCGAGCACCTCGGGCAGGGCCAGCACATCGGCCAGCGGAGCATCCAGATAGTCGTCGAAGTCGTCGAACGCGTAGCGCAGCACGGCACTGACCGTGGTCATCTCGCCGAGGGCGTCGAGGCGCCTCTGGCCGCCGGCGCTGGCGTGCTGCCGGATCACCCGGGCCAACCCCGGATAGACATGGCGCAGCCCCGAGACGACCAGCGCAGGCAGCCCTGCGTTGAGGCCCGTGTTGAGCTTGATGAAGGCCTCCCCCGGGTCACCGACCGGCGACCCGAGCACGGCGCCGACCACCCGCAGCTCCGGTGCGTACGACGGCGCAAGCTCGGCCGCCCACGCAGAGGCCATCCCGCCGCCCGAGTAGCCGAAGATGCCGACGGGTGTGTCGTGGGCGAGCCCGAGCGGCTCGAAGCGGAGCACGGCGCGGATGCCGTCGAGCACCCGGTGGCCGGGCTCCCGCGGCGCCGCGAAGTGCCCGCCGCGGCCCTCGTGGTCCGAGAGCGACACGACGAAGCCGCGGTCGAGCAGTCCGGAGATCAACAGCAGCTCGAACTGCGGCAGGGCACCCCAGGACCGTGCGCCCTGGCGCAGGGCATAGGACGGGAAGCACTTGTCGGAGATGGCGTCGATCGCGCACTGGTAGGCGATCACCCGCTGCGGCCGGGTCGGGTCGTAGCCGCGCGGCACGAGAACGGTGGTCACGGCGACCTCGGCCTTCCCGTCGAGATCGTTGCTGCGGTGCGCGAGCTGCCAGGCGGTGAGCCCTCGTTGCGGCACCAGCCCGAGGAATCCCAGGCGCACTCGCCGACTGCGGATCACGGTGCCGTCGGCGAGGGCGCCGAGGTTCGGCGGCGCGTCGTGGAAGGGGTCGTCCCGCGGTCGCAGGGGTCGTCCGGTGGCCACGGTGTCGTCGTCGGGCGACACGTCGTCCGCATGGGCGATGGTCTCGGCCACGCCGCTCTCCTTTGCCTGCCACCGCGGGGAGATCCGGTGGATCAGACCAAGGTTACCGAACCGTAGGTTTCACCGCTGCTCAACTCAGGCAGAGACAGAACGGGTGCCCGGCCGGATCGAGCATGACCCGGAACGTGGTGCCGGGTTGGTGCTCGTGACGGGTGGCGCCGAGCTCGACCACGGCATCCTCGGCCACGTCGAGGTCGGCGACGACGACGTCCAGGTGCATCTGTTGCGGGACCTCCTGGGTCGGCCACGTCGGCGCCCGGTAGTCGTCGACCTGCTGGAACGAGATGCAGTTGCCGTTGTCGGCGCGGATGTCGAACCAGCCGTCCTGCTCCTTCACCTCCCACTCGAGGATCGCGGCGTAGAACGAGGCCAGGACGGCGGCGTCGGGGCAGTCGAGGACGAAGGACGGGAACTGTGCGATGGGCATGCCCGACACGCTACGGACGGTTGCGGACGTTCCCCGTCCTCTTCCGCGACGCGGCTAGCCTGCTCCGATGACCCACGACGCCCTGCAGCCCGGATGCTTCCCCTGCGAGCTGCAGGGCGCGGTGTCCCGGCCGCCGCGGGAGGACCTGCTGCACACGCAGCACTGGCGGGTGGTCCATGCGTTCAACTCGACCATGCCCGGGTGGCTGGTGCTGCTGCCGACCCGGCACCTCACCTCGTTCACGGAGCTGTCGGCCGAGGCTGCCGACGAGCTGGGCGGACTGGTACGCCGGCTGGGCATCGCGCTCGAGCAGGTCACCGGGTGCGTGAAGACCTACCTGATGCAGTTCTCCGAGGCCGAGGGCTTCTCACACCTGCACCTGCACCTCGTGCCGCGCATGCCCGACCAGCCCGCCACGGCGATGGGGCCGAAGGTGTTCAGCTACCTGAGCCCGGACCAGACCCAGTGGCTGCCGCACTCCCGTCGCGACGAGATCGCGCTCGCCGTACGCGCTGCCCTGCCGTGAGCGCTGGTTGGGGCGCTGATCCGTGCGGGTGGGATCAGCGGCGCACCATGCGCCGTTCGGGTCCCTCGTCGCAGTCCTGGACCTGCCCGTCGAACCGGAAGCCCTGCCGTTCATAGAACGTGATCGCCCGGGTGTTGCCGTCGAGCACCCAGAGGTACGCCGGCCGTTCGCCGACGGATGCCGAGAGCAGCCGATGCCCCACACCGGTCCCGTAGACGCGGGCCCGCACGTAGAGCGCCATCAGCTCCAGGAGGTCGCTGTCGTCGCGACCCGGTCCACAGCTGGCGAACCCGACGAGCCCCTGCTCGTCCTCGGCCACCCACGTCGGCGAGTTCTCGAGCCTGGTCTCCCAACGCGCGATCCGCTTCGACGACGGCTCGGCTCGCCGCGCGTCGAGGACCGACTGCGGGACCAGGCCGGCGTACCCGTCGTCCCAGACCTCGAGGTGCAGCTCCGCCAGTGCGGGTGCGTCCGCAGGAACGGCCGTTCTGATCGAGTCCATCCACGGGATCCTGCCATGGTGAGCCCGCGCAGCCGAAAGGATTTGCGGAGCCGCAGGGTCGGCGTGAAGATGGCGGGACGAGCCGACCTGGAGGATCAATGGCCAAGCAGTTCCCGGAGCTGACCGACCGACTGAGCGACTTCATCGCCGAGCAGTCCATGTACTTCGTGGCCACCGCCGCCCGCGACGGCCGGGTCAACGTCTCGCCGAAGGGCCTCGACTCCTTGCGGGTCCTCTCCCCCACGCGCGTCGTGTGGCTCAACGGCACCGGCAGCGGGAACGAGACCGCGGCCCACCTGCTCGACACCCCGCGGATGACGATCATGTTCTGCTCGTTCGTGCGCGAGCCGCTGATCCTGCGGTTGTACGGCGACGCCAGGGCCGTGCACCCCGACGACGCGGACTGGGACGACCTCCAGTCGCTCTTCCCGCCGATGCTCGGCGCCCGCAACATCTTCGTCCTCGACATCGACCTGGTGCAGACCTCGTGCGGCTACGGCGTGCCGCTGATGGAGCTCCAGGGACAACGCGACCTGATGGACAACTGGGCCCGCAAGAAGGGCGACGACGGCATCGACGTCTACCAGCAGCAGAAGAACCTGCTCAGCATCGACGGCTTCCCGACCGGCCTTCCCGAGCACGCTCGATCCTGAGCCGCGAGCAGGGCGTGGCCGCACTCGGCGCCTGAACCTGCGGCTGACGATCGAGCACAGGCGGACCATCGAACATGCAGTTCATGCCGAACCGGCGAGCCGTGAGCGTCAAACAGCATCCGGAACAGCGAACTGCATGTTGAATGGTCCGTTCGCCCTGCAATTCCCGGTGGCCGAGGCTCGCGCCCTCCCCGCTCGACGGACCGCGTCAGCTCCCGACCTCGACGACCGCCTTGATGCGCTCGAGCGTCTGCCGCATGCCCCGCAGGTTGGTGCGCCCGCGCAACGGGCCGAGTACGAGTCCGTAGAGGCGCAACGCGGGATGGGTCCCGAGCTCGTAGGACTCGGTGACGTCGGTGCCGCCGTCGCGTTCCCGCAACTGGTAGCGCCAGGTGTTGGCCCGCTGCCCGGCGGCGTACACCGCGAAGCCGAAGTCACTCCCCGGCTCGCAGGTGATGACCTTGCAGTTCGTCCAGTAGACCGGCCCGACGCCGTTGCGCTTCACGTGGCCACGGAATTGGGCGCCGACCTCGGGGCCGGTGGCACCGTCGGTCCACTCGGCCTCGAACGTCTCCGGGCTGAACTCGCCGATCCTCGTGACGTCGCTGACCAGACCCCAGACCTTCTCGGGTGCTGCCTTCATGTGCACCGTGACTGCTCCTCGCATGGTCGAACCCTGCCATGTGGGGGTCACCCGATCGGGTAGTTCTCCCCCTTCGAACGGCCCATTCAGTGGGAATTCGATGAATCTTGTCGGTGGTCGGGGTCAAAGTGGGTATCAGCAGGCAAACCGGACACACCTTGACCTACGACACCGCAGGAAGGAGCACCATCATGTGGGACACCGTGGACAACCACTCGGCACACCTCTCGCACGACCTGCCGTGCCCCGGCTGCGGCCACGCAGTCCACACCTACCTGTCGTGCTCAGACAGCTGTGCGTGTGTTCCGCAGCCGCTGCCCGGCACGGTCGGCGCCTACTCCGCCGCCTGAGGCAACCGCGCCCGTACGACGAGCCGGCGGCAGCCGCTCCGCACGGACTAACCGGTGATCAGACCCGGGTCAACGGAAGGTGCGGTTGCGGAGGCAGCGTGACCTCGATCGGGTCACCCGGGCCGACGTCTCCCCCGCGCGCGACCACGCCCATGACACCGGCGCGCCGTTCGACCGCGCCGTCCTCGCCGGTGCGCACGACCTGCTTGAGCAGACCGTCGCGGAAGGTGTTGATCTGCTGGCACGGGTTGCGCAGCCCGGTGACGATGACCACCGCGCCGCCCACCTCGAGCCGGGTGCCGACGGGCAACGACAGCAGGTCGAGTCCGGTGGTGGTGACGTTCTCGCCCAGCTGCCCCGGTGCGATGTCGAAGCCGGACGCCGACAGCTCGTCGAGCAGTTCCGCATGGATCAGGTGAACCTGCCGCAGGTTGGGTTGCGAAGGGTCGACCGCCACCCGGGACCGGTGCTGCACGGTGACACCGCAGTGCGCGTCACCCTCCACGCCCTGGCCTTCGATCAGCCTGATCCGGTCGGTCGGGTCCTTGCTGAAGGCGTGCGTGTCACTGAGGTGGACGGCGGCGACGGTGGCGGGCACGTGCCCAGTCTCGCATCGCCCTTCGTGCACCGCTCGAGTTGCCCCCGCGCAGCACCTTTGAGACGATCAGCGAAGAGCCCGACGTGGCTCCCGGACGAGGTGTGCCGTACCCGGTGTGCGACAAGACGGCGCCTGAGGAGAACGTCATGTCCTGGCTCGTGCTCATTGTCTCCGGTGTCCTCGAAGCGGTCTGGGCGACCGCGCTCGACAAGTCCGAGGGCTTCACCCGTCCCGTGCCCACGGCCACGTTCGTGGTGGCGCTCGTGCTCAGCATGGGGGGCCTGGCCTGGGCGATGCGTGAGCTGCCGGTCGGCACGTCGTACGCCGTGTGGGTAGGCATCGGCGCCACGCTGACCGTGGCGTGGGCGATGGCCACCGGCGCCGAACCGGTGTCGCTGGCCAAGGTGCTGCTGGTCGCCGGCCTCATCGGCTGCGTGGTCGGCCTCAAGTACGTGCACTGAGCCGACGCCCTCAGCGCAGCGTGCAGAACTTCTCCACCTTGGCGGTGGGACCCGACACGATCAACTGGTCGTGTCGGGCCACCCTCGTCTCCGGGCGGGCATACGTGAAGTCCTCGCCCAGGCGCTTCACACCGACGATGGTCACGCCGTGACGGGTCCGCGGGGACGACTCGGCCAGGGTCTTGTCCCACGTCTCCGGCGGGGCAGGGGCGCGGGCGATGGAGAAGTCGTCGTCGAACTCGATGTAGTCCATCATTCCGCCGGTGAGCATGTGGGCCACCCGCTCCCCCATCGAGAACTCGGGATAGACCACGTGGTGTGCCCCGACGCGCTGCAGGATCTTGCCGTGCTTGCGGGTGATCGCCTTGGCCCAGATGTCCGGGACGCCGGCCTCGGCGAGAGCCAGCACGGTGAGCACACTGGCCTCGATGTCGGTGCCGATGGCGACCACCGCGCGGTCGAACTCACCGACCCCGAGCTGGCGCAGGGCCTGTTCGTCGGTGCTGTCGGCCTGGACGACGTGGGTGAGCTCGTCGGACCACCGCTGCACGAGGTCGTCACGTTCGTCGACGGCGAGCACCTCGCGACCCAACCGGACCAACGAGGTCGCGACAGCGGTGCCGAAACGTCCCAGGCCGATCACGATGATCGACATGGGCTCTTCCTTCTTGAACTTAGCCAACGACGGGTCTCTCCTCGGGCAGTTGGTAGTGGCGGTGTCCGCGTCTGAAGGCCAGTGCGGAGGCGACGGTGATCGTGCCGACGCGGCCGACGTACATGAGCACCATCAGGGTCACCTCAGCGACGGGCGGAAGGTCGGGCGTGATGCCGGTGGACAGGCCGACCGTGGCGAAGGCAGAGATCGACTCGAAGAGCACGACGTCGAGCGCGTAGTCCGTCGCCATCAGGATCACCATGGTCCCCGTGGCGATCGCCGCGATGGCGAGCAGCACGACGGTGAGGGCCTGGCGGATGGTGGAGTGACTGACGCTGCGGTGGGCGACGGTGGTGTCCCGCTCGCCGCGGATCTCGGCGAAGATCGCGAACGCGAGGAGGAAGAACGTGGTGACCTTGATGCCACCCGCCGTGCCGGCCGAGCCCCCGCCGATGAACATCAGCAGGTAGTTGACCGCCATCGTCTCGGGCGTGATGGCCCCGTAGTCGACGCTGTTGAAGCCAGCCGTGCGGGGCACGACACCGCCGGTGACGCCGCCGACGACCTTGCCCCACGGTGACAGCCCGCCCAGAGTGCCCTGGTTGGTCCACTCGAGGGCGAGGAAGGCCAGGGTCCCGACCACGAGGAGGAACACGGATCCGTAGACGGTCAGTCGGGTGTGCACCGTCCACATGCGCGGTCGTCGCCACTTGCGCCGGAGCTCGAAGAGCACCGGGAAACCGAGGCCGCCGACGATGATCGCGACGCAGATCGGGAAAGCGATCCACGCATCGGAGACGAAGCCGATCAGGTTGTCGCTGTAGAGCGCGAAGCCGGCGTTGTTGAACGCGGAGACCGAGTGGAACAGGCCGTGCCACAGCGCCGTGCCCCATGTGTCGTCGTAGTTGGCCCGGAAACGGCCGGCCAGGATGAGCGCGAACACGGCCTCGAAGGACAGCATCGTGATCGCCACCCGGCGTACGACGTGGCGCACCTCCCCGATGTTCATCGTGTGCGTCTCCGCCTGCGCGATCAACGAGGAGCTGAGCCGCAGGCGGCCACTGACCAGCAGGCCGAGCAGGGTGGCCAGGGTCATGATGCCGAAGCCGCCGACCTGGATCAGGCTCAGCACCACGACCTGCCCGAACGGCGACCAGTAGGTCGCGGTGTCGACAGTGGTGAGCCCGGTGACGCAGACCGCGGAGACACTGGTGAAGGCAGCGGTCAGCACGGGAGGGCGGTTCGGACCGGGCGTCGCCGCCGGCAGGGAGAGCAGCAGCGTGCCGACCACGATGGCCATCAGGAACGCCAGAGGAACGATGCGCGTCGGGTGCATCAGCGTGCGCTTCATCGAACCTCCCGGAATCGGGAACACCCTAGGGCATGGACATCCGGTGACGGCACTCCCGCGCGGTCGGCTCCGGCGACCAGGTCAGGCCCGGCTTTCCGCGGTCGATGGCCCCGAAACCCCCAGTTCTTGGGGGTTTCGGGGTGTCCTGCGCCGATTTCTTGGGGCCCTGTCGTTAGTTTCGGGGTGTACGGACATCCCCAAGACCCGAAATGGTGGAGAAATTGAACAAGCGTGAACTGGTGGACGCGATCGTCGAGCAGACCGGCTGGACCCGCAAGGAGGCCGAACAGGGCCTCAATGCAGTCGTGAACACCATCAGCGACGCCGTTGCCGAGGGCGACCGCGTGCAGATCCCGGGCTTCGGCTCCTTCGAGAAGCGTGAGCGCGCGGCCCGCGAGGCCCGCAACCCGCAGACCGGCGAGACCATCAAGATCAAGAAGACCAACGTGCCCGCCTTCAAGGCCGGCACCGGCTTCAAGACCTACGTGGCCGCGTCGAAGAAGGACCAGGCTGCGATCCGCAAGGCTCGCGGCTGACGCCAACCGCTCAGACACGAACCCCGCCCCGTCACCTGACCGGGGCGGGGTTCGTCGCGTCGGGACCCCTGCGTATCTGGAGTGCACCGCCGGACTCCTCACGCACATGACCTTCGCCCTCAAGCACGACCGACCGGTCTCGCTGGCCCGCCAGGAGATCAGCATCGTCTGCACTGCGCACCGCATGGTGCGGGTGGCTGTCACCGCTGACGCACGGGGTGCCGACCCGGCGCGGTCGATCGCTCCGCTGGTGCGCGGCTGGTGTCACGGACGGCTGCCCCTGCTCCGGCGTACGTCGCACCACAGTGAAGAGCTGCTGTGGCTGCTGGCCCGCACCCTCGATGAGATCGCGGACCAGGTCCCCCGGCCTCACGCGGCAGCCGCCTTGCGTGCAGCAGCCGCGGAGATCGCCCGCAGCTGACCTCAAGCGCACGATGGTCGAGGAAGGCCCGCCAGCGCCTGTCTCGAAACCACTCGCCGCACCCAGGAAGGTGTTTTCAACTTCAGCTCCCCCGACGAGAACCTGGTCAGCGGCGCTTCTGGAACGTGACGAACAACAGGGCCACACCGAGTCCGGCGATGACGGGGCCGGCGTACGCCCAGAAGGTGCTGCCGGTCATCGCGCTTCCCTCGATGGCGCCGAGGCCCTGGCCCCAGAAGAGGAACCCGAGGAGGACCAGAAGGACGCCGACGGTGATGCGGATGCCGCGGCTCATGGCTGCACCATGACCTTCGTCGCGGTGCGCTCGTCCATCGCCTTGTAGGCATCGGCCACCTGGTCGAGTGGCAGGGTCAGGTCGAAGACGAGGCCGGGGTTGATCGTGCCGTCCACGACGCGCTGGAGCAGGTCGGGCAGGTAGGCCCGGACCGGCGCCATGCCACCGGCCAGGCCGACGTTGCGCTCGAACATCTTGCGCACCGGGAGCTCGACGCCGTGGGGAGCGCCGACGAAGCCGACGGTGGCTCCCGGCCGGGCGATCCTGAAGGCGGTCTTGATCGACTGGTCGGTGCCGACGCACTCGAGCACGGCGTCCGCGCCGATGCCGTTGGTGATCTCGGCGATCCGCTGCGCGCCCTCGTCGCCGCGTTCGGCGACGATGTCGGTGGCCCCGAAGGTGCGGGCGATCTCCTGGCGCGACTCATGGCGCGACATCGCGACCACGCGCTCGGCGCCCATCTGTGCCGCAGCGAGGACTCCGCAGAGTCCGACCGCGCCGTCACCGACCACGACGACCGTGTCGCCGGCCTTCACCCGAGCCGCGGTCGCTGCGTGCCAGCCGGTGGGCATCACGTCGGCCAGGGCCAGCAGCGACGGGATCAGCGATTCGTCGGGCATGCCGTCGGTCCTGACCAAGGAGCCCTCGGCCTGGAACACCTTGGTGTACTCCGCCTGGCCGCTGTGGGTGAATCCGAGGTTGTCGCACACCGAGTGCATGCCGACAGCACAGTGCGGGCAGGTGTTGTCAGCGTGACAGAACGGGATGACCACGAAGTCGCCCGGCTTGAAGCTGGTCACCGCCGCCCCGACTTCCTCCACGACCCCGACGGCCTCGTGGCCGATGGTGTCCCCCGCCGTGATCCGGTTCTCTCCCCGGTAGGGCCAGAGGTCGGAGCCGCAGACGCAGCCCGCCACGACCTTGACGATGGCGTCGGTAGGGGCATCGATGGTCGGGTCGGGCACCTCGGAGATCCTGATGTCCCGAGTGCCGTGGATGGTGGTGGCGCGCATGTGAAGAATCCTTGCACGCGGCGTGGGACTTTTGACGTATCTCATATCTGAGATACCGTCGTCGGCATGACTCAGGACTACCTCGGACGCATCGGCAACCTGATCCGCGATGCCCGCAAGCACCGCGGACTCACCCAGCAGCAGTTGGCCGACCTGCTCGCCACCAGTCAGTCTGCGGTCAACCGCATCGAGAAGGGTCACCAGAACCTCTCCCTCGAGATGCTGGCCCGCATCGGCTCCGCCCTCGACTCCGAGATCGTGGCGCTCGGCGCCGGCGGACCCACCCACCTGCGGGTCACCGGGCCGACGACGCTCTCGGGCACCATCGACGTGAAGTCGTCGAAGAACGCCGGTGTCGCCCTACTCTGTGCCTCCCTGCTCAACAAGGGGCGTACGACGCTGCGCAAGGTCGCCCGCATCGAAGAGGTCAACCGCCTGCTCGAGGTGCTCGACAGCATCGGCGTCCAGACCCGGTGGCTCAACGACAGCAACGACCTCGAGATAGTGCCGCCGGCCCAGCTCGACCTGGCCAACATCGACGAGGAGGCCGCGCGCCGTACCCGCTCGATCATCATGTTCCTCGGCCCGCTCCTGCACCGTGAAGACGTCTTCGACCTGCCGTACGCCGGCGGCTGCAACCTCGGCGACCGCACGGTCCAGCCGCACATGGCCGCACTGCGCCCGTTCGGCCTCGACGTGAAGGCGACCGAAGGCAGCTACCACGCCACGGTCAACCGGGCCATCGAGCCGCTGCGTCCGATCGTGCTCACAGAGCGCGGCGACACCGTCACCGAGAACGCCCTGATGGCCGCCGCCCTGAACCCCGGCACCACGGTGATCCGCAACGCGTCGTCCAACTACATGGTCCAGGACCTCTGCTTCTACCTGCAGCGTCTCGGCGTCACGGTGGAGGGCATCGGCTCGACCACCCTGACGGTCACCGGCCGCACCCAGATCGACGTCGACGTGGACTACGCGCCCAGCGAGGACCCGATCGAGGCGATGTCACTGCTGGCCGCGGCCATCGTGACCAACTCCGAGATCACCATCCGCCGGGTGCCGATCGAGTTCCTCGAGATCGAGCTGGCCACCCTCGAGGAGATGGGCTTCAACTACAGCCGCTCCGAGGAGTACTTCGCGGAGAACGGCCACACCCGTCTTGTCGACGTCTCCACGCGCCAGTCGCAGCTGCGGGCACCCATGGACAAGATCCACCCGATGCCGTTCCCGGGCCTCAACATCGACAACCTGCCGTTCTTCGCGGTGATCGCCGCCGTCGCCGAGGGCCAGACGCTGCTGCACGACTGGGTCTACGAGAACCGCGCCATCTACCTCACCGAGCTGACCAAGCTCGGCGCACAGGTGAAGCTGCTCGACCCGCACCGGGTGCTGGTCGAGGGGCCCACACGCTGGTCGGGCACCGAGATCGTCTGCCCGCCCGCGCTGCGTCCCGCCGTGGTGATCCTGCTGGCCATGCTGGCGTCGAAGGGCACCTCGGTGCTGCGTTCGACGTACGTGATCCACCGTGGCTACGAGGACCTCGCCGAGCGGCTGAACACCCTCGGTGCCAACATCGTCACCTTCCGCGACATCTGAGGCTCGCGGGCCGGTCGCCCCGCGCGGGGCGACCGGGCTCAGGTGAAGAGCGTGGCGATGAACGCGGGAGCCCGTGGTGCCATCGGCGGGGGCTTGCTCATGTCGGCCGTGATGCGTGGGAGCGGGGCGGTGTGGAAGCCGCCGCCCTCACGGTGCCAGTCGTTCTCGGCGTCGATGAACTCGCCCAGGTCGGCCCGGGCCAGGAACACGCCGTGCCCCTCGGGGCACTGGTTGACACTCATCCGGCCGAGATCGCGTTCGACCATCTCGGCGCCGCAGTTCGGGCACTTCAGCGAGTCCTCCATGGGGCGCACGTTACTCCTTTGTGGGCAAGGAATCTGAGTATCCGGGCGCATGCCGCGCCGTCGTTTCGGGGACACGATTGCCCCATGTGCGTGTTGAATGCAGTCGTGACCCGACGCCCCACAGGATTCCCGTTCCTCGACGAGCCCACCGGACCGCTCGCCTTCGCCCATCGGGGCGGTGCCTTCCACCCCGAGATCGAGGGGTTGGAGAACACCATGGCGGCATTCCAGCACGCCTTCGACCTCGGCTACCGCTACCTCGAGACCGACGTGCACGCCACCCGCGACGGCGTCCTGCTCGCCTTCCACGACACCGTCCTCGACCGGGTCACCGACCGCAAGGGCGAGATCGCGGCGCTGACCTACGCCGAGGTGCAGGGCGCGCTGATCGGTGGCAAGGAGCGGGTGCCGACCCTGGCCGAGCTCTTCGACGCGTTCCCCGGAGCCCGGTTCAACATCGACATCAAGTCGGCTGCCGCCGTACGCCCGCTGGCCGACTTCATCGGAGCCCGTGAGGCCCACGACCGGGTCCTGGTCGGTTCCTTCAACGGTCGCAGCCTCGGCCAGTTCCGCAGGCTGACCGGCGGACGGGTGCCCACCAGCGCGCACCCGCTGGAGGTGGTGGTCTGGGTGCTCTCCCCCACCGGACGGATCGCCCGGCTGCTGACCCGCGGCCACGTCGCCGCGCTGCAGATCCCCCACCGCAGGGGGCCGATCCCGGTGGCCAGCCGGTGGCTGGTGCGCAAGGCGCACGCCGTCGGCACCCATGTGCACGTCTGGACGATCGACGAGCCGGCCGAAATGGTCGAGCTGCTCGAACGTGGTGTCGACGGTCTGATGACCGATCGCACCGACATACTCAAGGGATTGCGGACCTGAGGCCGCTGGCGCGGGCACGGGAGCAGAAGGCCTGGTACTGGTACGACTGGGCCAACTCGGCCTACGTCACCACCGTGTCGACGGTCATGCTCGGCCCCTACCTGATCGCGATCGCGAAGAACGCGGCGGTCGACAACCGCATCGACGTCCTCGGACTCTCGATCGCACCCGGGGCCCTGCCGTCGTACCTCGTCACCTTCTCCACGATCCTGTCGGCGATCCTGCTGCCGCTGCTCGGCGCGGTGGCCGACCGTACGGCGAACAAGAAGGGTCTGCTCGCCGGCTTCGCGTGGACCGGTGCCGCGTTCGCCTCCCTGCTGTTCTTCTGCAAGGGCGAGAACTGGCAGATCGGTGCGATCGCGGTGATCGGGGCGAACCTCTGCCTCGGCGCGTCCACCGTGTTCAACGACTCGATCCTGCCGTTGATCTCCACCGAGGAGGAACGCGACCGGGTCTCCTCGCGGGGCTGGGCCTGGGGCTACCTCGGCGGCGGACTGCTGCTGGTCGTGAACCTGGTCATGTTCCTGTTCCACGACACGTTCGGCATGTCGGAGGGCTTCTCGGTGCGGCTGAGCATGCTCTCGGCGGCGATCTGGTGGGCGGGGTTCACGTTCATCCCCTACCTGCGCCTGCGCAACCACGAGCCGGTCCACGTGGTCGCCGAGGAGGGCGGCATCATCTCGCAGAGCTTCGGCCAGCTCTGGGCCACGCTCAAGGACATGAAGAACTACCCGATGGCGCTGACCTTCCTCGGCGCCTACCTCTTCTTCAACGACGGCATCCAGACCGTCATCGCGTCGTCCTCGATCTATGGCGCCGAGGAGCTCGGCTTCGGCACGTCGGTGCTGATCGGGACGATCCTGATGGTCCAGTTCGTCGCGTTCGCGGGCGCCCTGGTCTTCGGCAAGGCAGCCGAGAAGTACGGCGCGAAACAGGTCATCCTCGTCGGGTTGGTCATCTGGATGGCCATCGTGGCGGTGGCCCTGGTCCTGCCCAAGGAGCAGATCGTGCCGTTCCTGGCGATGGGCTTCGCGATCGGTCTGGTGCTCGGCGGCACGCAGGCACTGGCCCGCTCCTACTTCTCCCTGCTGATCCCCCGCGGGCGTGAGGGTGAGTTCTTCAGCTTCTACCACGCGATGGACCGAGGTACCTCGTGGTTCGGCACGCTCACCTTCGGTGTGGTCTACCAGCTGACCGACTCCTACCGGCCGGCCATCTTCGCCCTCATCGCGTTCTTCGTCCTCGGTGGCCTGCTGCTCCTGAAGGTGGACACCGCGCGCGGGATCCGCGAAGCCGGTAACGTGGAGCCGTCGGTCATCTAGATCCTCCCGGAGTGAGCCCCGAACGTGCGTTCGGCCACATTCAGCTCTCCTGAGGAATCCTTGGCCCCCGTCGTACGTTTGTAGGTGTGACGTGGCACGCACGAAAGCCCCGTCATGGTTGTGGGGGGACTCCGTCTCAACCACGAAGAGACAAATCAGAACGTCAATCGGAGGTAGCTCATGGCGGAGCGCACATTGCGCGGAGCCCGGCTCGGAGGCCAGAGCTTCGAGGACGAGCGCGGCATCGAGTTCGCAGCACGTCAGCAGGTGGGCTATGCCTGCCCGCAGGGTCACAAGTTCGAGGTCCCGATGTCCGTCGAGGCGGACATCCCGGCCAACTGGGAATGCCCCAAGTGTGGGGCGGTCGCGCTGAACGTCGACGGCATCCTCCCCGAGGAGAAGGCTGAGAAGCCGGCTCGTACTCACTGGGACATGCTGCTCGAGCGTCGCTCGATCAAGGAGCTCGAAGACATCCTCAGCGAGCGGCTCGAGCTGCTCCGCGGTGGAGAGATCGGCCCGGCGCACCTGCACCGCGCCTCGAAGAGCAAGAAGAAGGCGTCCGTCTAGTTCGACGGGTCGTCATCGACGACTTCGCCCTCGACCACGGTTCCCTGTGAACCGGGTCGGGGGCGCTTGTCATTTCCGCCCCCGAACGGCAGGTCGGTGACCAGCCGTGCCGCGACGAACCGGGACAGTCCTCGGCGGGCCAACGGTCGGGTGAACGGGAGGACGAGCAGCAGGCCCACGATGTCGAGCACGAAACCGGGCGAGAGCATGAGCATGCCGCCGGACAGCACCAGGATGCCGTCGGCGATCTCCTTGGCCGGCATCCGGCCGCTGGAGAGCGCCTGGCTGAACGCGGACATCGCGCGGGCGCCCTCATGCTTGATCAACCAGGCGCCGAGGAGGCTGTCGGCGATCAGCAGCAGGATCGTCCAGCCGACGCCGATCACCTGGCCGACCTGGATCAGCACGTAGATCTCGAGCAGCGGGATCCCGAAGAACAGGACCGCGATCAGCAGTCCGGGCAGCCGACGACGGCGAGGCATGGTCGTCAGCGCCCGCGCCGGAAGGTGCGCTTGAGGCGGGCCCACCGCTCGTGCAGGCCCCAGCGGGTGATCCGCTTCAGGGACTCGGTCGCCACCGAACCGCTCATCTTGGAGTCGCCGCGCTCGCGCTCGATGAACTCGATCGGCACCTCGGCGACGGTGCCGCCGGTCTGCAGTGTGCGCCACGCCATGTCGGTCTGGAAGACGTAGCCGGTGGACTCGACCGTGTCGATGTCGATGGCCTCCAGCGTGGCCCGCTTGAAGACCCGGAACCCGGCGGTGGCGTCCTTGATCTTCACGCCGAGCAACAGGCGGACGTAGAGGTTGCCGCCCCGGGAGAGGAACTCACGGGACCTGGGCCAGTTGACCACCGAACCGCCCGGGATCCACCGGGAGCCGATGACCAGGTCGGCGGTGCGCAGCGCGTCGAGCAGCCTGTGCAGCTGCTCGGGCTGGTGGGACCCGTCGGCGTCCATCTCGCCGATCACGTCGTAGCCCAGGTCAAGGGCGACCCGGAAGCCGTGCAGGTACGCCGCACCGAGCCCGGCCTTCTCCGTGCGGTGCACGACGGTGATCTGGGGATCGGCCTCGGCGAGCTTGTCGGCCAGCTTGCCGGTGCCGTCGGGAGAGTTGTCGTCGACGATCATCACGTCGACGCCGGGTTGGGCCTCGCGCAGACGCGCGACGATCCACTCGATGTTGAGCGACTCGTTGTACGTCGGAATCACCATCACGACGCGGCCCAGTCCGTCGTACGTCACGCGTTGTCCCCTTGGTCGTCCGGCTCGGGATCCGCCTCGTGGGGGACCCGCTTCCTGCGTTGCAGACGATACGACAGCAGGGGGAACAGCGCCGCACCGAGGGCGAGCGGCACGGCGAGTCGCCCGAGCCACGGACCGACCACCATCGCCGGCGGCGTGCCGTCCGCCAGGCGCACCTCCTGCACGAGGACGTCGCGGGTGCGCGGTTCGATCGCCTTGATCACGTTGCCGTCGGCACCGATGACTCCGCTGCGACCGTTCACCGCCGCCACCACGACGGTGCGCCCGGTCTCGAGGGCGCGCAGTCGGCTGATCGCGAACTGCTGCTCGATCTGGCCGGTGTGGATGAACATCGCGTTGGAGGTCTGTACGACGAGCAGGTCGGCCCCACGACGTACCTGGTCGGTGACCGTGTCGTCGTAGGAGACGTCGAAGCAGATCACGTCGGCCACCTTGAGGCCGTCGACGCGCAGGGGTTCGACGCCGGTGCCGCTGAGCATGTCGCGCGGCACCATCTCCAGACGGCCGAAGTTGGCGGTGCCGAAGCGTTGCCGATACGGGATGTACTCGCCGAACGGCACGGGGTGACGCTTCGTGTAGCGGTCGCCCGCACCTGTCACCGGGTCGTAGACGATCCCCTGGTTGAGCACGTGCTCCCGATCGGCATCGACGATGGCGCCGACCAGGATCGGCACCCCGATCATCTGCGAGGTCAGCCAGAGCATCTGGCGGACGCTGCTGTCGAGAAACGGGTCGACCGCGGTCGTGTTCTCCGGCCAGACCACGAAGTCGGGGCGCTCGGCCTTGCCGTCCTCCACCTGCTCCGCCAGCTCCTGGGTGAGTGCCATGTGGCTGGCGGTGACCTCGCGGTGGTGGGCGATCAGGTCGTCGCCGTTGCCGGGCACGTCGCCCTGAACGACCGCCACGGTCGCGGTCTCGTCGGAGGTCGCGTGGATCGGCACGAACCAGGGCACGACCACGGCCAGGACCGTGCCGCTGAGCACTCCCCCGGCCAGCACCTGCCGGTTGCGGAGGTTCTGCAGGCACCACAGCAGGACTGCCGAGCACAGCACGACCAGGAGGCTGACGCCGTTGGCGCCGACCCACGGGAACCAGCGCTCGAACGGGGTGTCGATGACCGCGAACGACACCCGGCCCCAGGTCAGCCCGCTCATCGGCCAGGCACCGCGGAACGTCTCGACGGCCACCCAGACCACGGCTGACCACACCGGCCACCCCGGCAGCCGCGACACCGCGGCGAGGCCGACGCCGGCCAGGGCGAAGTAGAGCGCCTCGAACGCGGAGAGCGCCAGCCAGGCGTCGATGCCGATGACGCGCAGCCAGAACAGCAGGACCAGCATGTTGGCGAGCCCGAAGACCAGGCCGAGCAGCGCGGCATACCGCGTCGACTGCTGGTGCACGCACCACAGGAAGAGGGCCAGGCCGAGTGGCAGGAGGACGGCTGCTGCGACCGGCTCGAAGGCCAGTCCCACGGCGATCCCGCTGACCAGGGCGAGCAGGATGCGGAGCACCCGGCAAGGCTACCTGCGGGGTTCATGCAGGCGCGGGAGGGCCAGGCAACCCTTCGGACCTCCTCATCGGCGACTGGCGGCCGTCGGTGCGAAGTTGTCTACGGAGCTGGAGGCCCTCCCGCATCCGCCCTCGAGCGGCGGGACCGACCTCCGCGAGTCATCGGGGACCGGCACGTGGTGCTCGCACCGTCTCCGACGACCACCTGGACGTCGGTCCGCCATCACGATCTGCATGGGCGGACCCGGGCACTTTTGCCCACCAGTCCGGGCGCTGTCAACACGGCCTTGACCTGCACAAACTCGCGTTGTCGCAGGTCAGGCAGGGGGCCTGGTCGCCAAGAATTCATCATTGTTTTCCAGCAGCTCCGGCGTGTCTCGCGAGACACGCCGGAAGCGCGGTCCAGACCGGCCCGCGGAGGGCGCCAGGACAACCGCTGTTCACCCACGAAATCCGACGCGAGGTCCGCCTTCGGTGGCAATTCCGCACCAGGACTCATCTTGCGGGACAATTTACGGTGTTGCATTTGAACTGCAGGATAATCTCCATCTATTCTGGTCTTTGAGGCCCACGTCACACCTTCCGCCTCGCCATGCGTCCCCACGTCGTCCCGACAGGAGCCTCCGATGAGCATCGAGACCTCGATCGCCTCCCTCACCGGTCAGCCGTACCCCTACCGCCGCACCGAGCTGGTCGAACCCGACTGGACCCGCTTCCCCGGATGGAAGGACGTCACCGTCGCGGAGTGGGAATCCGTGCAGTGGCAACGCTCGCACTGCATCAAGAACCTCAAGCAGCTGCGCGAGCTGCTCGGCGACCTCGTCGACGACCGGTTCTACGCCGACCTCGAGCGTGACCAGACCGAGCGGGCCACCATGTCGATGCTGGTGCCGCCGCAGATGATGAACACGATGGCGCCCACCACCGAACCCACGGGCCCGGGCTCACTCACCGACGCGTTCTACGCCGACCCGGTGCGCCACTACATGCTGCCGGTCTTCTCCGACCGCCGTACCGACTGGCCCTCACACCCGCACGCCACCCGTGACTCCCTGCACGAGCACGACATGTGGGTGGCCGAGGGCCTGACCCACCGCTACCCCACCAAGGTGCTGGCCGAGCTGCTGCCGACCTGCCCCCAGTACTGCGGCCACTGCACCCGCATGGACCTCGTCGGCAACTCCACGCCGGTGATCGAGAAGCTGAAGTTCACCGCAAAGCCCGTCGACCGGCTCGACTCGATGATGGACTACCTGCGCCGTACGCCGACGGTGCGCGACGTGGTCGTCTCCGGTGGCGACGTGGCCAACATGCCGTGGGCGCGGCTCGAGGACTTCCTGATGCGGTTGCTCGAGATCGAGAACATCCGCGACGTACGCCTGGCCACCAAGGCGCTCATGGGACTCCCCCAGCACTGGCTCCAGGACGACGTCGTCGACGGCATGACCCGGGTCGCCACGCTGGCCCGGTCGCGTGGTGTGTCGATCGCGATACACACCCACGTCAACCACGCGAACTCGGTGACGCCGCTGGTGGCGAAGGCGGCGGCCACGATGCTCGAGACCGGCATCCGCGACGTGCGCAACCAGGGCGTGCTGCTCAACGGCGTCAACGCCGACCCGCACGCGCTGCTCGACCTGTGCTTCCGACTGCTCGACGGGGCGCAGATCATGCCCTACTACTTCTACATGTGCGACATGATCCCCTACTCCGAGCACTGGCGGGTCTCGGTCGCCGACGCGCAGCGCCTGCAGCACCACATCATGGGCTACCTGCCAGGCTTCGCGACGCCGCGGATCGTGTGTGACGTGCCGTTCGTCGGCAAGCGCTGGGTGCACCAGCTGGCGTCGTACGACGAGGTGCGCGGCATCTCCGGCTGGACGAAGAACTACCGCACCTCGATCGAGGCCACCGACCCCGAGGCCCTGTCGCGGGAGTACCACTACTACGACCCGATCCACACGCTGCCACTCGAGGGCCAGAAGTGGTGGGCCGACCACGGGAACCTCGACGAGTCGGCCCTGCGCGCGGCCGAGGTCGCCGAGGCGTCGCGGCGCACGGCGGCACTGCAGGCTCACTGACTCAGCAACCACACGCGTCCGGGGGGACGGCTCAGCGGGTGTCATCCTGGGTGGATGGCACCCGCTGCTCATTTCGGGCCAGTGCGATGAATCCGGGGACGAGACCGGGTCGACACGACCACACACTCCGACGAAGGGACCATCCCATGCAGAAGATCGTCACCAACCTCTGGTTCGACGACAACGCCGAGGAAGCCATCGACCACTACATCTCGGTCCTGGGCGACGGCCGGGTGCTCAACGTCGTGAAGTACGACGCCACCGGGATGGGCGACGACGGCACCGCGATGGCCGTGGAGTTCGAGCTCCTCGGGCAACGGTTCGTGGGCATCAACGGCGGCCCCATGTTCACGTTCAGCGAGGCGATCTCCCTGGAGGTCCGTTGTGAGGACCAGGCGGAGATCGACCGGGTCTGGGACGCGCTGGTCGAGGGCGGCACCGAGCAGCCCTGCGGCTGGCTCAAGGACAAGTACGGCTTGTCGTGGCAGGTCGGCCCCAGCAACTTCACCGACTACACGACCGGCGATCCGGAGGCCGTGGCCAGGTTCATGAAGAAGATGCTGTCCACACAGGGCAAGTTCAACCTCGCCGAGCTCCAGGCCGCCTACGACGGCACCGCCTGAAGCGACGCGAACGGCGTCAGCCCGAGACGGGTCGGTTCTCGTAGGGCGTGGACAGCACGATCGTGGTGCGGGTGGACACGTTGGCGACACCCCGGATCTTCGCGAGGAGGTCCTCGAGGTGGGCCGGCGTGGCCACCCGCACCTTGAGGATGTAGGACTCGTCCCCCGCCACCGACCAGCATGACTCGATCTGCGTGATGCCGCTCAACCGCTGGGGGTAGTCGTCGTCCTGCGAGGGGTCGATCGGCGTGATCGAGATGAACGCGGTCAACGGCAGGCCGGTCTGGTCGTGGTCGATCGTCGCGCCGTACCCCTTGATCAGGCCGCGCGTCTCCAGCCGCTTCACGCGCTGGTGCACCGCAGAGGTCGACAGTCCGGTCGCCTTGCCGAGGTCGGTGTAGGACATGCGGCCGTCGGTCGCCAGCAGCGTCAGGATGTGCCGATCGGTTTCTTCCACGCTGGCAGCGTAGCGAAGTGACACACTGTGCGCCGTGACCATCCAGCGACTGATGCTCCTCGACACTGCCAGCCTCTACTTCCGGGCGTTCTTCGGCGTCCCCGACTCGATGCGCGCGCCCGACGGCACGCCGGTCAACGCGGTCCGCGGACTGATGGACTTCATCAGCCGACTGGTCGGCGAGTACCAGCCCACGCACCTGGTCTGCTGCTGGGACAACGACTGGCGGCCGCAGTGGCGGGTCGACCTGATCCCGACGTACAAGGCGCACCGCGTGGTCGAGGAGGTGGCCGGAACCGACCCCGACGTCGAGGAGGTGCCCGACCCACTCCAGGTGCAGATCCCGATCATCATCGACGTGCTCGAGGCCTTCGGCATCACGATCGTGGGTGCCGACGAGATGGAGGCCGACGACGTGATCGGCACCCTGGCCACCGGCGCGGGCATGCCGGTCGACATCGTCACCGGTGACCGCGACCTCTTCCAGCTGGTCGACGACGAAGCCGAGGTCCGGGTCCTCTACACCGCGCGCGGTGTGGGCAGGCACGAGCGCGTCGACAACGCGTGGGTGCGCGACAAGTACGGCGTCGACGCCCACCAGTACGCCGACTTCGCCACGCTGCGCGGCGACGCCTCCGACGGCCTCCCCGGGGTCAAGGGCGTCGGCGAGAAGACCGCGGCCACCCTGCTCGGTCGTTTTGTCGACATCAAGACAATCGTGGCGGCCGCGTTCGATCCCGAGACCGACATGGGACCCGGCCCGCGCGGCAAGATCAAGGACGCCGCCGACTACCTCGAGGTCGCGCCCACGGTGGTCGCCGTACGTCGCGACCTGGACCTGGGCGACCTCGACCTCACCATGCCGCGGACGCCGGCCGACCCCGAGCGCGTCGTAGAGCTCGACAAGCGGTGGGACCTCGGGAGCTCGGCGGTCCGGCTGGTCGAGGCCCTCCAGGGCTGAGCCGGCCGGCATCGCGACCCGGTAGGTTGGCGGCCATGTCGCGCCGTGCCCTCACCGTCCTGGCCCTCGACCTCGTGCTGGTCATCGTCTTCGCTGCGATCGGTCGTGCCGAGCACGACAAGGGCAACGTGGTCGTCGGGGTCCTCGACACCGCGTGGCCGTTCCTGGCCGGCGTGCTGGTCGGCTGGCTGCTGGTCCGTCAGCTCGGCAGGCGCGAAGCCACCGACATCGGGTCCGGCATCACCGTGGTGGTCAGTGCGGTCGTCATCGGGATGCTGCTCCGCGTGGTCACCGGCGACGGCACGGCGTTCTCGTTCATCGTCGTGGCCACGATCGTGCTCGGGGTGCTCCTGATCGGCTCACGCGCCGTCCACGGATGGGCCCTGGCCCGGGCCGCGCGCCAGGGTGCGGGCTACTCCGCGACGGACGAGTAGGACACCACCCCGCGTCGCAGGCGGTCGGCGGCCTCCAGGGCCACCGCGCGCAGCGGCGTACCGGCCGAGGCGTGTCCGACCTGCACCGCGAGGTCGAGCAGCTGCTTCATCACCCGCACGAAGTCGCCGGCGGCCAGGTCGATGCCGCCGAGGACGTCGTCGAGGGCATCGCCCTCGGCCCAGCGGTAGGCCGCCCACGCGAAGCCGATGTCGGGCTCACGGAGGAAGTCGAGCTTGTTGCTGCGCTCGAGCTCGTCGAGGTCGCTCCACAGGTGGACCAGGTCGCGCAGCGAGTCGCGGATCCGGCCGCTGGGCATCTTCGGTGAACGCGCGTCGTCGGGGCGCCGCGCCTCGAATGCCAGGGCGGAGAGCACGGCGGCCAGCTCCGAGGCGTCGAGGTCGTTCCAGAGACCCGTGCGGATCGCCTCCGCGGCCACCAGGTCCATGTCGGAGTAGATGCGCTGGAGGTGGACGCCGCGGTCGGTGACGGTGTCGCCGTCGATGTAGTCCATCGCGGTCAGCACGTCGCAGACGCGGTCGAACTGGCGGGCAATCGTGTTCGTGCGCGACTCCACCCGACGCTTGAGCGTGTTCGCCTCCTGCTGCAGCTTGAACCAGCGTTCGCCCCACCGGGCGTGGTCCTCACGCTCGGGGCACTCGTGGCACGGGTGCTCGCGCATCCGCTGGCGCAGCGCGGCGACCTCGGCCTCGACTCCTGAGAGGGCGGTGGCGTCGGAGCGCGATGACCGTGACGAACGCCGCGACGGCGGTGGCGGGGCGAACTTGTGGGTCCGGTTCCGCAGGGTCGAGGTCAGGTCACGTCGCATCTGCGGGTTGCGGCCGCTGAAGTTGCGCGGCACGCGGAGCGTGTCGAGCGACTCGACCGGGGTGGTGAAGTCGATCAGGGCCAGGCGCCGCGACTGACCGCCGGCGGTCACCACCGAGGGGCGCGGCTCGTCGTGCGAGAGCCCCGGATCGGTGACCACGGCATACCCGGCGAACTTTCCGTTGGGCACCAGGATCACGTCGCCGACCTTGAGCCGGGCCAGGGAGTTGATCACGTCGTCACGGTCGTCACGGCGTCGCGCCTTCGCTGCACCCTTCTCGACGTCGGAGAGCTTGCGGCGCAGGGCGGCGTACTCCATGAAGTCACCGCGGTCGCACTGGGCCGCCTCGGCGTAGCCGGTGAGTGCGTCCTCGCTCTTGCGCAGCTTGCGGGCCAGCCCGACCACCGCCTTGTCCGCCTGGAACTGCGCGAACGACGACTCCAGCAGCTGGCGGGAACGCTCCCTGCCGAACTGGTGCACCAGGTTGACCGCCATGTTGTACGACGGCCGGAACGACGAGCGCAACGGATAGGTGCGGGTGGACGCCAGGCCGGCGACCTCCCCGGGGTTCATCCCCTGCTGCCAGAGCACCACCCCGTGTCCCTCGACGTCGAGGCCGCGGCGACCGGCCCGTCCGGTCAGCTGGGTGTACTCCCCCGGGGTCAGGTCGACGTGGGCCTCACCGTTCCACTTCGAGAGCTTCTCGAGCACGACGGTGCGGGCGGGCATGTTGATGCCCAGGGCCAGCGTCTCGGTGGCGAACACGACCCGGCACAGCCCCCGCAGGTAGAGCTCCTCGACGCACTGCTTGAACCGCGGCAGCATTCCGGCGTGGTGGGCCGCCACGCCGCGGGTCAGCCCGTCGAGGAACTCGTGGTAGCCGAGCACCTCGAGGTCGTCCTCGGGCAGGTCGCGGCACTGCTCCTCGACGAACGCGAAGATCTCGTCGCGCTCCTCGGGGGTGGTCAACCGCAGGTTGGCGTTGAGGCACTGCTGGACGGCCGCGTCGCAGCCGACCCGGCTGAAGATGAACACGATGGCCGGCAGCAGGCCCTCGGCGTCCAGCCGGGACACGATGTCGAAACGCGTCGGCTGGTAGTGCCGTCGGCCCTGCGGCTTGGAGCCGCGGCCACGGTTGCCCTTCTTGTCGCGACGATCCTTGAAGCGGGTCGCCGCCCAGTCGTCGCGGGCCACCCGCAGCAGGTGCGGGTTGACCTTGGCGCCCTCCTGGGCGAAGCCGGCCTGGGCCAGCTCTTCCTCGTCGGCGAAGAGGTCGTGCAACTGCTTGCCGACCATCACGTGCTGGAAGAGCGGCACCGGCCGGTGCTCCTCGACGATGGTGGTCACCTCGCCGCGCACCGTGGCCAGCCACTCGCCGAACTCCTCGGCGTTCGAGACGGTGGCGCTCAGCGAGATCACCGAGACGCTCTCGGGGAGGTGGATGATCACCTCTTCCCAGACGGCACCGCGCGAGCGGTCGGCGAGATAGTGCACCTCGTCCATCACCACGAAGCCCAGGCCGGTCAGCGTGCGCGAGCCGGCGTAGAGCATGTTGCGCAGCACCTCGGTGGTCATCACCACGACCGGCGCCTCGCCGTTGATGGTGTTGTCACCGGTCAGCAGGCCGACCTTGTCGGCGCCGTACCGCTTGACCAGGTCGGCGTACTTCTGGTTGCTCAGCGCCTTGATCGGGGTGGTGTAGAAGCACTTGCGGCCGGACTGCACCGCAAGGTGTACGGCGAACTCGCCGACGATCGTCTTGCCGGAGCCGGTCGGTGCGGCGACGAGGACGCCCTTGCCCTCCTCGACCTCGCGACAGGCCCGCACCTGGAAGTCGTCGAGCGGGAAGTCGTAGAGCGCCGAGAACTCGCGCAGGGACGGGTGGTCGTTCACAGCAGCACCTCCAGCGCCAGCGGGGCGCACTCGACGGTCAACGGCAGTGCGCCGAAGCGTTCCCCGTCGGCGTAGCCGACGATTCCGGGTGTGGCCACGGTGACCCGACGCACCCGGTGGTGCTCGTAGGCCGGGTGCGTGGTGTGCGTGCCCGAGAACAGCTTCGGGTAGGTCCGGATCAGCTCGGGGCGGGACATGGCCTTGATGATGACGACGTAGCCGTCGTCGAGCAGAGCCCCCTCGGTGATCCGCAGGCCGCCGCCGAACGAGGGCCCGTTGCCCACGGCGACCAGCATCGCGTCGAGGGTGCGCGTCTCGCCGTCGAGCTCGAGCGTGTAGTGCAGGGGCCGGAACGTGCGCAGCTCGGCGAGCGTGGCCAGGTTGTAGCGCATCTGGCCGCGCGGCCAGGTCATGGCGTTGGCCCGTTCGTTGACGATGGCGTCGAAGCCCGCGGCGAGCACGGTGACGAACCAACGGTCGCCGCAGCGGGCCAGGTCCATCCGCCGTCGTCGCGAGGCGACCACCCGGTCGGCGGCGGCCAGCGGGTCGGTTCGCGAGATGTTGAGGTAGCGGGCCACGTCGTTGCCGGTGCCGGCCGGAATGATGCCGAGCGGGGTGTCCGTGCCGGCGAGCGCCTGCACGGCCAGGTGCACCAGCCCGTCGCCGCCGCAGGCGACCAGCGCGTGGCATCCGTCGGAGACCGCACCGCGGGCCAACGCCTCAGCCTCCTCCGCGGACGTGCCCTGCAGGAGTCGTACGTCGAAGCCGGCGTCACGCAGCCGTGGCGCGGCCAGCGAGGCGTAGCGGGCACCCTTGCCCCGGCCGGCCGTCGGGTTGACGAGAAGGGCGATCTCTCGACGTGGTGTGGACACGTGCCCGACCCTATAGGGCAGGTCTGCCCTATCCGTGGTCGTCGACCACGCCGAGCCGCATCGCGGCGACGAAGTTCTCGGGCGGGGCACCGACCGCCTTCGCCAGCCGGGCCAGGGCGGTCAGGATCCGGTCGGCGGTGAAGCCGGTGCCCGGCACGGCCAACGTGAGGCGGTCCTCGTGCTCGACCAGGAGCACCTGTCCGTTGCGCCAGGCCTGGTGCGCCAGGACCCGGGTCGCGTCGTCGGTCACCGGTTCCGGCCAGGCCCGGTCGACACCCAGCAGGTCGCAGGGCAGCTCGACGTGGTCACCGACCAGGAGGCCGTGCACCAAGTGCCCGCCCAACCGGTCTGCGGCCGCCTCGGCGTGCCAGGTCACGTCGCCGGTGCCGAGCCACTCGGGCAGGTCGAACGCATCGACCGTCGCCAGGCCCCTCACAGGGGCGACAACTCGTCGTCGCCGACACCGTGGAGGGGGTCGGCGTTGTTCTTGCGGCGGTCGAGGATGCGGCAGATGACCTCGGAGATGGCGAAAAGCCCGACCATCGGGATGGCCAGGAACAGCATCGAGAAGGGGTCGGTCGAGGGCGTCGCGACCGCCGCGAAGACGAAGGTGCCGATGATGATCCACGGCCGGTGGTCCCCCAGCGCCTTGCCCTTCACGATGCCGGCCAGGTTGAGCAGGATCACGAAGACCGGGATCTCGAAGGCGATCCCGAAGACCAGCAGGGTGCGGGTGAGGAACGTCAGGTAGTCGCTGAACTCGATCAGGTTGGTCAGGTCGGCGGGGGTGAACGAGATCAACACCTCGAGACCCTTGGGCAGGGTCAGGTAGCCGACGTAGGCACCGATCAGGAACAGCGGCCCCGCAACGGCGGCGAAGACCCGTGACCACTTGCGCTCGTTGGCGTGCAGCCCCGGAAGGATGAACGCCCAGACCTGGTAGAGCCAGTAGGGACTGGTCACCACGAGAGCGGCCAGCCCGCAGAGCTTGAGGTGCAGCATCAGCGGGCCGCCGGCGCCGTTGATGGTGGCGGTGGTGGTGACGTCCTCGCCGAGAGCCTTCTGTGCGTCCTCGTAGGGTCCCAGGATCAGCTGGAAGATCTGGTCGAAGAAGAACAGGGACACCGTGATGGCGACGACCAGCACCACCGTGATCCGCAGGATCCGGGCGCGCAGCTCGCGCAGGTGGTCGGAGATGGCCATCCGGCCATCGGCTCCCAGGCCGTGCATGGGTTTCGTGCTGAAGAGCGCGACGACACCGAGCAAGGACACAGGAGTGGCTTCAGGGACGGGTCAGTTGGTGGTGTCGGGGCGGTGCTCCGACGTCAACGGCTCGGACTCGGCGCGCTTCTCGGGAGCACCCAGCTCACCGGCAGGCTTGTCGGCCGCCGGCTTGTCATCGTCCTCGTCATCGGTCAACAGGCCCTTGGTCTCGGACTTGAAGATGCGCAGGGCACGGCCGCTGCCGCGGGCCAGCTCCGGCAGTTTCTTGGCGCCGAAGAGCAGCACGATCACCAGCACGATCAGGACCAGCTCCCAGCCTCCGGGAGTTGCGATCAGTGGTTGAAGCATGTCCGTCCTCAAGGTCGCTTGTGGGGTCGGTCCCATCCTACGCGCCAGGTACACGGTAGAGGCTGAGGGTCTCCTGTGCGGCTGCTGTGAAGGCCTCGGCGTACTCGGCGGGCCGGAGCACCTCGGCGTACGGCGACAGGCGCAACAGCAGCCTCATCAGCCACCGGCTGTCGGCCACCCTGAGGTCGATCTCGAGCTTGCCGCCGCGCCGTTCGCGGACTGCCTCGACCGGGTAGTACTCGGCGACCCAGCGGGCCTGGGGCGCCAGCCGGAGGGTGACCAGCGGATTGTCGGGTTCCGGTCGGAACAGTCCGTCGGCGAGGTCGACCGGCTCGACGTCGGGGTGCGGCTCGGCCGCGCTGTCGAGGGTCTCGTCGGCGACGATCCGGTCCAGTCGGAACAACCGCCGCCCGTTGGCGACGTGGCACCACGCCTGGAGGTAGGCCATGCCCTGGGAGTCGACGAGCGCCATCGGGTCCACGGTGCGCTCGGTGTTCTCGTCGCGCGCGGGGACGTAGTAGGTCAGCCGGACCTGGCGGCCCGAGGAGAGAGCCGCGGCGAGCCGGGTGCGCAGGGCAGCGCCTTCGCGTTGCCCGGGCGGCACGCGCACCTCGACATGCGCGGCCTGGTGGCCGTCCTCGGCAACGGTCTCGATCTTGGCGAGCGCCCGGTCGAGGCTGTCGAGCGTGTCACCGTCGGCCGACTCGCGCAGCGTGCGCAGGGCCACCGTGATCGCGGACGCCTCGGCGGCGGAGAGCCGCAGGGGCGTGCCGAGGTAGTCGGCGTTGTGGATGCGGATCACGCTGTCGCCGTCGAGCGCGTCGAGGTCGACCTCGATCAGGTCTCCCGGCATCCACCCCGGCCAGCCGCAGTAGATCAGGACGCGCAGGTCGGCGACCAGTTGTTCGGGTGGCACGCCGAGACGCCGGGCAGCGTCCTCGAGCCGCATGTCGCCCTCGCGTTGGATCAGCGGGACCAGCGCGAGCAGCCGGCCGACCTGTTCCTTGGCGCCGGCGCTCATGAACTGACTCCTGCAGCGGCGGTGAGCCGTCGGACGGCCAGGTCGCGCGCCTCGGCGGGCGACTCGACGACGGCGTCGGTCCCGAAGGCCAGCACGTCGTCGACGAAGCCGTGCACCGAGGAATGCGTGAGCGTGACCCGGTCCCATGCGGTCACCGCGTCAGGTCCGGGCACGTCGGTCTCGACAGCTGTCGCCGTACGACGCAGTCCGTGGCCGCTCCCCTGCCGCACCAGGGCCGTCCCGACCTCGGTGGCCGGCCCCGGGGAGAGACTCGCGGTGAGCTCGCGCAGGTTGGTCTCCGGCGGTACGACGAACGCGTCCGACTTGCCGGTGCGCTTGACCGCGCCGTGGACCCGGGAGAGTCGGAACAACCGGGGTTCGCCGCGGTCGACGTCGCGCCCGACGACGTACCAGCGGCCGGAGGACGAGACGACGCCCCACGGCTCGAGGCGTCGCTTGGCGGGCTTGGGCGTGCCGGAGCGCTGGTAGTCGAAGGTGACCCGGGTGCGGTCAAGGGAGGCCTGCCAGAGCACGTCGAAGTTCGGGTCGGAGACCGCGACCACCGGAGCTGCGATGTCGAGCCGGCTGCGGTCCACCTCGACGCCTGCGGCGCTGAGCTTGGCCAGGGCGTCACTGGTCGCGGCCGCCAGCCCGGCGTGCTGCCAGACCCGGGTGGCCAGGCCGATCACGGCCGCCTCGTCCGCGGCCAGCGTGATGCCGGGCAGGGCGAACGTGTCCGGGTTGATCCGGTAGCCGATCTCGTTGTCGAAGTAGTTGTCCAGCGTGACGATCTCGACCGGCACACCGAGGGCACGCAGCTCGTCCTTGTCGCGCTCGAACATGCGGTCAAAGGCCTCGTCGCCGGCCTCGAGGTACGGCGGCATGCTGTCGCGCACCTGCTGCTTGGACAGCGGGCGGCGTTGCACGAGCAGCAGGATCAGCAGGTTGAGGAGGCGTTCACTCTTCGTCACCTGCTGCTCCTCCCGTGTGTGCCATGACTTGTTCGATGATGCCTGACCCGTTCGGTCAGATGCTGGCGGTCAGATGCTGGCGGTCAGTTGACCGCGAGCACGTCGATCACGAAGACCAGGTCGTCGCCGGGCTTGATCTTGGGCGCGCTGCCCTTCTTGCCGTACCCGAGCTTCGAGGGGATCCGCAGGATGACCCGGCTGCCCTCGGTGACCCCGGTGAGGCCTTCCTGCCAGCCCTGGATCGTGCCGCCCTGACCGATGGTCACGGAGTAGGGATCGCCCTTGGTGAAGTTCTGGTCGAAGACCTGCTTCTTGCCGTTGACCTGGCCGAGGTACTTCACGGCCAGCGTGGAGCCCTTCTTCGCCTTGGGGCCGGTGCCCTTGACCAGGGTGATCGTCTCGAGCTTGGTGATCTTGGCGGGCTTGCCGGTGAAGGTCAGGCCGGTCACGGCGCCGTCCTTCTCGACCACCTTCGGCGCACCCTTGGGGGCGGTCGCCTTGCTCGTGTCGATGCTCGTCGGGATCACCTTGATGATGTCGACGACGAAGACCACCGAGTCCGACGGGTCGATGAACAGGTTGGGGTTGCCGGCCTCGCCGAACGCGTCCTTGGGGGTCGACTCGACCATCACCCGCGAGCCGGCCTTCTGCCCGTCGATGGCCTTCTTGAGGCCGGGCAGCATGTCGTCGCTCACCTTGACCAGGCTCGCGGAACCTTCGTCCCACGTGCTCGCCGCCTGCTTGCCGGTGAATCCGTTGGCGATGTAGAGGTTCGCGAAGACGCTGTCGCCCACCTTGACCTGGTCGCCGTCGCCCTCGCTGAGCACCGTGGTCTCGGTGGTGGTGCGCTTGTACTCGCCCTTGAAGGCCACCTTCGGCTCGGATCCGAACGTGCCGGTGACCTTGACCGATCCGTCGTTGGACTTGCCGCCGCCGTCGTCGTCACCGCAGGCGGTGAGACCGATCATCATCAGCAGCAGGACGCTCAGGAGCACAAGGACGCGGCGCAACGGGTTCACCTTCGGATTCGGGGTACGGCGAGCGCGGGACAGCCTAGCCGGATGGAGCAACGATCCCTCACATGCCGTCGATGAGTCGCTGGACGCGTTCGTCGGCCGAGCGGAAGGGGTCCTTGCAGAGCACCGTGCGCTGGGCCTGGTCGTTGAGCTTGAGGTGCACCCAGTCGACGGTGAAGTCGCGTCGCCGCTCCTGTGCCTTCTTGATGAACTCGCCGCGCAGGCGGGCACGGGTGTTCTGCGGCGGCACCGACTTGGCCTCGAAGATCTTGAGGTCGTCGGTGACCCGGGCAACCGCTCCGCGCTTCTCGAGCAGGTAGTAGAGACCCCGGTTGCGGTGGATGTCGTGGTAGGCGAGGTCGAGCTGCGCGATGCGCGCGTGGCCCAACGCCATGCCGTGCTTGGCGCGGTAGCGCTCGATCAGCTTCCACTTGATGACCCAGTCGATCTCGCGGTCGACGGAGTCGAGGTCGCCGGACTCGATCGCCTTGAGGCCCCGCTCCCAGAGGTCGAGGGCCTGGTCGATGACCGGCGTACGCAGCTCACGACGGTCGACGAAGTCGCGGGCCCGGGTGAAGTACTCGAGCTGGATCTCGAGCGCACTGGCCTCGCGGCCGTTGGCCAGCCGGACCTTCTTGCGGCCAGTCATGTCGTGGGAGATCTCGCGGATCGCCCGGATCGGGTTCTCCATGGTGAGGTCGCGCATCACGACCCCCTCCTCGATCATCCGGAGCACGAGGTCGCAGCTGGCCACCTTCAGCAAGGTGGTGGTCTCGCTCATGTTGGAGTCGCCTACGATGACGTGGAGCCGGCGGTACTTCTCGGCGTCCGCGTGCGGTTCGTCGCGGGTGTTGATGATCGGGCGGCTGCGGGTGGTGGCGCTCGAGACGCCTTCCCAGATGTGCTCGGCGCGCTGGCTGATGGAGTACGACGCCCCGCGCGGTGTCTGGATGATCTTGCCGGCGCCGACCACGATCTGGCGCGTCACCAGGAACGGGATCAGGATGTCGGCCAGCCGACTGAACTCGCCGGCCCGGCCGACGAGGTAGTTCTCGTGGCAACCGTAGGAGTTGCCTGCGGAGTCGGTGTTGTTCTTGAACAGGTAGATGTCGCCGGCGATGCCCTCGTCGTGGAGCCGGCGCTCGGCGTCGACCAGAAGCCCTTCGAGGACCCGCTCCCCCGCCTTGTCGTGGGTGACCAGCTCGACGATGTCGTCGCACTCCGGCGTCGCGTACTCCGGGTGGCTGCCGACGTCGAGGTAGAGCCGGGCACCGTTGCGCAGGAAGACGTTGCTGCTGCGCCCCCACGACACGACCTTGCGGAAGAGGTAGCGGGCCACCTCGTCCGGGCTCAGGCGTCGCTGCCCCTTGAACGTGCAGGTGACGCCGTACTCGTTCTCGATTCCGAAGATCCGGCGGTCCATGGCCCAACAGTAGTCACAGCTTGGGCATCACGGTGGGAGGTTGACCGTTGTCATGCGACTTCCACCCACCCGTCGCCGTCACCGAACAGGCCTCAGGATTTCTCTGGCAAAGACCTGTTGACTGTTCGGTGACGGCGGTGTTGGGAGCCGGTCAGGCAGGGGGTGGGGCGATCGGGGGCTCGCCGTGGCCGGGCGTGGGTGGGTCCACGGGTGGTGTCGGGGGCGTGGGCGGTGCCGTGGGAGGAGCGGTGGGCGGCTCGCCGGACTCCGGTTCTCCGGAAGCGGGCTCACCGGTGACCGGGTCTTCCAGCGGGGGCGTGGATCCGCTCACCGTGTCGGTCGGGTCAGCGGGGTTGTCGGGACCGGTGGGAACCGTCGGGGCGGCCCCCACCTGGGCGTCCTCGGCGTCTGGCTGGGCCGCGGTCTCGGGGCCACGGTCCCCGAGGATCTCGGTCAGCGCGGCTGGCCGCAGGCGACGGAACTTGCGGGGCTGGGTGCGGGTGCGGTCGAGCACGGCGACCTCGAGGTCGTCGGCCGGGATCACCCGGTCGTCGGTGTCGGAGTGACCGAGCGCAGCCACGGCCAGCTTGATCGCGTCGTCGAGCGTCGCGCCCTCGGTGTAGTGCTCCTTGAGGTGTGAGGCCACCTGGTCGGCCGCGCCACCCATCACGGCGTACCCGTGCTCGTCAGCCACCTGGCCGTCGTACGTCAGCCGGTAGATCTGGTCGTCGGCCGCCTCGTCGCCGATCTCGGCCACGAACAGCTCGACCTCGTAGGGCTTCTCCCCGCCGCTGGAGAAGATCGTGCCGAGGGTCTGCGCGTAGGCGTTCGCCAACCCGCGGCCCGTGACGTCGCGACGGTCGTAGGCGTAGCCGCGCATGTCGGCCAGGCGTACGCCGGCGATGCGGAGGTTCTCGAACTCGTTGTAGCGGCCGACCGCGGCGAACGCGATGCGGTCGTAGATCTCGGAGACCTTGTGCAGCGCCTGCGAGGGGTTCTCGGAGACGAAGAGGACGCCGTCGGCGAACTGCACGACGACCACGGACCGACCGCGGGCAATGCCCTTGCGCGCGAAGTCCGCACGGTCCTTCATCAACTGCTCGGGAGAGACGTAGTACGGCATGCTCATGTGAGAAATCCTTGGCTCGGGTCAGACCAGTGAGGCGGCGGGGCCGTCGGGGCGCTGGAGTCGACTCGCGATCACCTGGTCCGCGATCGCGGCGACCTCGTCGTCGGCGAGTCGGCGGCCTCCGTCGGCGGTGATCACCTGCACGACGGGGAAGATGCGACGGCTCACGTCGGGACCACCGGTCGCGGAGTCGTCGTCGGCGGCGTCGTAGAGCGCCTGCACGACGGCGGTCACGCACTCGGTCTCGGTGAGGTCCTCGCGGTAGAGCTTCTTCAGCGAACCGCGGGCGAACATCGACCCGGAGCCGACCGAGTGGAACGCGGTCTCCTCGTAGCGGCCGCCGGTGACGTCGTAGGAGAAGATGCGCCCCTGCTCGGCGATGAGGTCGTAGCCCGAGAAGAGGGGTACGACGGCGAGGCCCTGCATGGCCAGGCCGAGGTTCGCCCGGATCAGGGCCGCGAGGCGGTTGGCCTTGCCGTCCATGGAGAGCGTGGTGCCCTCGATCTTCTCGTAGTGCTCGAGCTCGGTCTGGAAGAGTCGCACCATCTCGACCGCCAGCCCGGCGGCGCCGGCGATGCCGACGCAGCTGAACTCGTCGGCCGGGAAGACCTTCTGGATGTCGCGCTGCGCGATGATGTTGCCCATCGTGGCGCGCCGGTCGCCGGCCATGATCACGCCGCCGGGGAACGTCGCGGAGACGATCGTGGTGCCGTGCGGCGCCAGGTCTCCGACGTTGCCCTGCGGCACGGCACGCTTGGAGGGCAGCAGGTCGGGTGAGTGTTCACCGATGAAGTCGGCGAACGACGACGTGCCGGGGGTCAGGAACGAAGCGGGCAGGCGGGACCCGTAGCTGGGGGCGCTCACCGACTCACTCCCCGCCCTTCTGGATGAAGGACTTCACGAAGTCCTCGGCGTTGGTCTCGAGGACGTCGTCGATCTCGTCGAGGATCGCGTCGATGTCCTCGTCGAGCTGCTCCTTGCGCTCGGTGACCTCGGGCGCGACGGTCTCCTCCTCGACCGGGGTGTCCTCGGTCGACTTCTTCGGCTGCTTCTGCTCCTGTGCCATGTCTCCGACCCTATCCACTCCGGGAAAGAAATGGCCCCGACTTGCTCGACCAACGGACGGGAATCAGTGCGTCAGTGCGTCGAAGAGCTGCTCGGCGGTGTCGCAGCGGTCGAGCAGCTCGCCCACGTGTGACCGGCTGCCGCGCAGCGGGTCGATGGTCGGCACCCGTTGCAGGGACTCGCGTCCGGGGAGGTCGAAGATCACCGAGTCCCACGACGCAGCGGCCACCGAGTCGGCGTACTTCTCGAGACACCGGCCACGGAAGTAGGCCCGGGTGTCGGTGGGCGGCTCGTGCATCGCGCTCTCGATGGACGGCTCCTCGAGCAGACGCTCGATGCGGCCCATGCGCACGAGGCGGTGGTAGAGGCCCTTCTCGGGGCGGATGTCGGAGTACTGCAGGTCGATCAGGTGCAGCTTCGCGTCGTCCCACTCGAGGCCGTCGCGGTCGCGGTACTGCTGGAGCAGCTTGAGCTTGGCCACCCAGTCGAGCTCGGTGGCGCACTCCATGGGGTCACGCTCGAGACGGGTCAGCACCGACTCCCAGCGGGTCAGCACGTCGCGGGTCTGGGCGTCGGCGTCGTCGCCCAGGGTCTCGTCGACGTACTTCCTGGCGAGGTCGAGGTATTCCATCTGGAGTTGTACGGCGGTCAGCTTGCGGCCGTCGCCCAACGTCACGAGGTGCTTGCAGGTCGGGTCGTGCGAGATCGCCCGCAGCGACGCGACAGGTGACTCGACCGAGAGCGGCGCGGTGAGGAAGCGGTCCTCGATCATCGCCAGCACCAGCGCGGTCGTGCCGACCTTGAGGTACGTCGACACCTCGGCGAGGTTGGCGTCTCCGATGATCACGTGCAGCCGGCGGTATTTCTCCGGGTCGGCGTGCGGTTCGTCGCGGGTGTTGATGATCGGCCGCTTCAGCGTGGTCTCGAGACCCACCTCGACCTCGAAGAAGTCGGCGCGCTGGCTGATCTGGAAGCCGTTGTCGCGGCCGTCCTGGCCGATGCCCACCCGGCCGGCGCCGGTGACCACCTGTCGGGACACGAAGAACGGCGTCAGGTGGCGCACGATGTCGGCGAACGCCGTCGAGCGGCGCATCAGGTAGTTCTCGTGGGCGCCGTAGGAGGCGCCCTTGTTGTCGGTGTTGTTCTTGTAGAGCAGGATCGGCGCGGCCCCGGGAATGTTGGCGGCCAGACGGGCTGCGTCGAGCATCACCTGCTCCCCCGCCTTGTCCCAGCGGACGATGTCGAGCGGGTTCGTGCACTCGGGCGTGGCGTACTCGGGGTGGGCGTGGTCGACGTACAGGCGCGCGCCGTTGGTGAGGATGACGTTGGCCAGGCCGAGGTCCTCGTCGGTAAGCTGGCTGGCGTCGGCGACCTGTCGCGACATGTCGAACCCTCGGGCGTCGCGCAGCGGTGACTCCTCCTCGAAGTCCCATCGGGCGCGTCGCGCCTTCAGCGTGGCCGACGCGTAGGCGTTGACCACCTGCGAGGACGCCACCATCGGGTTGGCCGTCGGCTGTCCCTGGACCGAGATGCCGTACTCGACCTCGGTGCCCATCACCCTGCGAACGCTCATGATTCGAGCCTACTCGGGACGACCGACGCATCGACCCGTGGACGCGGCCGTTCGCGCGACCTAGTGTCGGTCACATGGGTTGGTGGGTCGAACACGTCGTGCCGCGATTGACCGATGCCGGGCTCAGCGCCCCGGAGATCGGCGAGCTTCGAGCGCAGGCCTGTGAGGGCCTGACCGGCCGGGTCCTCGAGGTGGGTTTCGGGTCCGGGATGAACCTCCCCCACCTGCCCGAGGAGGTGAGCGCCGTCGCCGCGGTGGAGCCCAGCGACCTGGGCTGGTCCCGCTCGGCAGGCCGCCGCGAGAAGTCCTCGGTGCCGGTCGAGCGGGTGGGCCTCGACGGCCAGTCGATCGACCTGCCCGATGCCTCGGTCGACGCCGCACTGGTGACGTTCTCCCTATGCACGATCCCGGAGCCGCTCCGCGCGTTGAGGGAGGTACGCCGGGTGGTGCGACCCGGAGGTCGACTGCACTTCCTCGAGCACGGCCTCGCGCCCGATGCGGGTGTGGCGCGCTGGCAGGGCCGGCTCAACGGCGTACAGGGACTGGTGTGCGGAGGTTGCCACCTGGACCGCGACATCCCTGCCCTGGTGGGCGATGCCGGGTTCGGGATTGCCGTCCTCGACCAGCGCTACCTGCCCGGACCGAGGATCGGCCGGCCCTGGACGTACGGCTTCCGCGGCATCGCCGAGTGACGACGCCGCGGTAGCCGGTTGCTCAGAGGTACTGGCCGGTGTTGGCGACCGTGTCGATCGAACGCCCGGGCTCGGTGCCCTGCTTGCCGGTGATGAGGGTGCGGATGAAGACGATCCGCTCGCCCTTCTTGCCGGAGATGCGGGCCCAGTCGTCGGGGTTCGTGGTGTTCGGGAGGTCCTCGTTCTCCTTGAACTCGTCGACGCACGCCTGGAGCATGTGCTGGACCCGGAGACCGAGCTGGTCGTGGTCGAGGAGGTCCTTGATCGCCATCTTCTTCGCCCGGTCGACGATGTTCTGGATCATCGCGCCGGAGTTGAAGTCCTTGAAGTAGAGGACTTCCTTGTCGCCGTTGGCGTAGGTCACCTCGAGGAAGCGGTTCTCCTCGGTCTCGGTGTACATGCGCTCGACGGTGGCCCGAATCATGCCCGCCACGCAGGCGTCGCGGTCGTTGCCGAACTCGGCCAGGTCATCGGTGTGCAGCGGCAGCTCGGCGGTGAGGTACTTGCTGAAGATGTCGCGTGCGGACTCGGCGTCCGGGCGCTCGATCTTGATCTTCACGTCGAGCCGGCCGGGGCGCAGGATGGCCGGGTCGATCATGTCCTCACGGTTGGAGGCACCGATCACCAGCACGTTCTCGAGCAGCTCCACACCGTCGATCTCGCTCAGCAGCTGGGGAACGATGGTGTTCTCGACGTCGGAGGAGACCCCGGAGCCTCGGGTGCGGAACAGGGAGTCCATCTCGTCGAAGAACACGATGACCGGCGTACCCTCACTGGCCTTCTCGCGAGCCCGCTGGAAGACCAGGCGGATGTGCCGCTCGGTCTCGCCGACGTACTTGTTGAGCAGCTCGGGACCCTTGATGTTCAGGAAGTAGGACTTGCCCTCCTGGCCGGTCTTGGCCGCGACCTTCTTGGCCAGGGAGTTGGCGACCGCCTTGGCGATCAACGTCTTCCCGCAGCCGGGAGGGCCGTAGAGCAGCACGCCCTTCGGCGGCTTGAGCTGGTGCTGCTTGAACAGCTCGGGATGCAGGTAGGGCAGCTCGACGGCGTCGCGGATCTGGTCGATCTGGGCGATCAGACCGCCGATCGCGCTGTAGTCGATGTCGGGGACCTCTTCGAGGACGAGCTCCTCGACCTCGGACTTCGGCACCTTCTCGTAGACGTAGCCGGCTCGGGAGTCGAGCAGCAGGGAGTCACCGGCCCGCAGCTTGAGGCTGCGCAGCGGCTCGGCGATGCGGACCACGCGCTCCTCGTCGGCGTTCGCGATCACCAGGACACGGTCGCCGTCGGCCAGGATCTCCTTGAGCATGACGACCTCGCCGACCTGCTCGAAGTCGAGCGCGGCGACGACGTTGAGTGCCTCGTTGAGCATGACCTCCTGGCCACGCTGCAGCGCGTCGAGGTCGACGTTGGGGCTCACCGTCACCCGCAGCTTGCGACCGCCGGTGAACACGTCGATGGAGTCGTCGTCGTTGCGGGCGAGGAACGTGCCGAACCCGGCCGGCGGCTGGGCCAGTCGGTCGACCTCTTCCTTGAGCGTGAGTATCTGGTCGCGGGCCTCGCGCAGGGTCTGGGCCAGGCGTTCGTTCTGCGACGTCACCGCGGCCAGGGACCGTTGGGTGTCGATCAGTCGCTGCTCCAGTGCACCGGAGTGAACTGGGCCATCGGCCAGCCTCCGGCGCAGGTCAGTGACTTCGGCCTCGAGGAACCTCACCTGACTGGTGAGTTCCTCGCGACTGCTCGAGTTGTCCGATGCCGACATGTGCACCACCTCCTGCGTCTCCTTGTGACCTTACCCATCAGGAGGAGGAAGCAAAGCAAATCGGCGCGCGGTTCGGAAACGATTTGCTACGTGAGACGTCACGAGCGTGTGAACAGGCCATTCTGGCGTCGGTTCACGCCATTTCCGCGTCGATCAGTCGTCGAAGGACTCCTCGAACACCTGCGGAGGCAGGTCGGCCGGCCGGGGGCCGTTGTAGTCCACCCCGTAGGCACCCGGAGCGGGTCGGCGCTTCTTGCGCGGCGCGGTCTGGCCGGGCGCCATCCGGCGTGCCGTGACGAGGAAGGCGGTGTGCCCGATCATCTTGTGCCCGGGGCGTACGGCGAGTCCCTCGACGTGCCAGTCGCGCACCAGTGACTCCCACGGCTGGGGATCGGTGAACCCGCCGTGCGCGCGCACCGTCTCGACGTAGCGCGACAGCTGCGTCGTGGTGGCGACGTACGCGACGACGATCCCGCCGGGCGCCAGCGCGTCAGCCACCGCGTCCACGCACTCCCACGGTGCGAGCATGTCGAGGATGATCCGGTCGACCTTCTCGCCGAGCCCCGGCAGCTCTTCCTGGAGGTCGCCGAGCCGCAGGTTCCAGGCCGGGTGGGTCTCGCCGTCGGGGGCGGAGAAGAACTGGTTCACGTTGCGCCGAGCCACGTCGGCGAACTCCTCGCGCCGCTCGAACGACGTCACCCGACCCCACGGTCCGACGGCGCGGAGCAGCGAGCAGGTCAGCGCACCCGAGCCCACACCGGCCTCCACGACCCGGGCACCCGGGAAGATGTCGGCCATCGCCACGATCTGGGCGGCGTCCTTGGGGTAGACCACCGCGGCCCCACGCGGCATCGAGACCACGAACTCGGAGAGCAACGGGCGGAACACGAGGTACTCACCGCCCGCCGACGACGGCACGGTGAAGCCTTCGTCGCGCCCGATCAGCTCGTCGTGCTCGATGTGGCCACGGTTGCTGAAGAAGCGCTTGCCGGGCGTGAGCTCGAAGTTGTGGCGCCGGCCCTTCTGGTCGGTCAACCGCACCCACTCCCCCGCACGCAGGGGTCCACGGTGCACGCCGGACCACGCCTCGAGGGGTACGTCGGGCAGGTCGGTCGGTTCGGGCAGGTCCACGTCAGGCATGGGCGGAACCCTACTGGTGACGCTCGCTGAACGCCCTGTCGACGTCGGCGGTCGCGAGGACGCCGTAGATCGCCCCGTCGTCCTCGACGAGGAGGTACTCGTGGGCGGGCATGCGGGTGATCGCCTTGATGAGGTCCTCACCGACGATCGAGACGGGCAGGGTCAGACCCTCCTCGATGCTGCGTGAGATGGTCGAGACGGCCATCCACGGACGCCGTTCCTCAGGCGTGGCCAGCAGGGCGGACTCGTTGACGATGCCGGTCGCGGCGCCCGCGGTCGAGACCGTCACGATGCTGCCGGCCCCGGCCTCCTGCGCGCGTCGTACGGCCTCGGAGACGGGCGTGTCCTCAGGAACGGTGAGGGTACGGCGGGCCAGTCGGCGGGCCACGATCGACGGCAGCCGCCGGCGCAGCCGGGCGCTCTGCATCGATGCGGTCGCTCCGGTCCACAGGAAGATCGCGACCACGAAGGAGAGCAGGTAGTCGACGATTCGCGGCTCGACGCCGAGGACCGACCGCATGAACAGGGGCCAGGCCAAGGCGGCGACGGCGACGATGCGCCCGCCCCAACCGGCGGCGATGGTGCCCTTGTGGATGTTGCCACTGACTCCCCAGACCGCGGACTTCAGCACGCGTCCGCCGTCGAGCGGGAGCCCCGGGATCAGGTTCATCACTCCCACGATCAGGTTCGCGCCGGCCAGCACCTCGACCGCCGTCCGCAGGAGCCCGTCCGGGATGACGAGCAGCAGCGGTAGGGCAGCCAGGCCGACGGCGATGGAGGTGAGCGGGCCCACCACGGCGATCCAGAACTCCTCGCGCGGTCGGCGCGCCTCTCCCTCGATCATCGTCGCGCCGCCCAGGAAGTGGAGGGTGATCGACGAGACGGGGTGGCCGTAGTGCTGCGCCATCAGTGCGTGCGAGGCTTCGTGGAGGAGCACCGACAGGTAGAGCACGACGGCGAACGCGAAGCCGGCGACGTACTTCCATCCCCCGAGGCCCGGCTCGACCTGCTCGATCCGGGGTGCCATCAGCACCGCGATCAGGGCGGCGATGAAGAACCACGAGGTGGTGATGAGTACGTCGACCCCGGCGATCTGTCCGACCCGGAGCGTGCCGGGAGGCCGAGGCGGTCGGGACGGCACGTCGGCGTGTCGCGGGTCTGGGTCAGGCACATGTCGAGGCTATCGGACGCGCCCTCGCCGACACTGACGCGGCGGTGTCGGTGTCGCTGTCGGTGCCGTCGCCTAGTGTTGCCGCGCACCTTCAGGAAGGGGCCCAGATGACCCAGTCACCCGCAGAGAGGCACTCCACACCGGTCGACGGTGTCGAGGTGCTCGGGGCCCTCTCGCCGAGCCGCGCCGGTGATTTCATGACCTGTCCCCTGCTCTACCGCTACCGCACGATCGACAGGTTCCCCGAGGAGCCGTCACCCGACGCGATCCGCGGGACACTGGTGCACAAGGTGCTCGAGGACCTCTTCGACCTGCCCGCCCCCGAACGCACGCCACCGCGGGCCCAGGAGATGGTCGGTCCCGCGTGGGACGCGTTGCTGGAGGCCGAGCCCGCAGTCGCCGAGCTGTTCACCGCACCCGAGGGCGAGGAGGCGCTGGACCTGCAGGCCTGGCTGACCACCTGCCGCACCGTCCTCGACAAGTACTTCGAGCTCGAGGACCCGACCCGCCTCGAGCCCGCCGAGCGTGAGCTCTATGTCGAGACACTGCTCGACTCCAAGCTGCTGCTCCGGGGCTTCATCGACCGCATCGACATCGCCCCCAGCGGCGCGATCCGACTGGTGGACTACAAGTCTGGCCGAGCTCCTGGCGAGATGTTCGAGGCCAAGGCGCTGTTCCAGATGAAGTTCTACGCACTGGTCATCTGGCGCACCCGCGGGGTCGTCCCGGCGATGCTGCAGCTGATCTATCTCGGCAACGGTGAGATCCTCCGCTACTCCCCCGACGAGGCCGACCTACGGGCCACGGAGCGCAAGGTGGAGTCGATCTGGCAGGCGATCCGGCGCGCCGAGCTCAGTGGCGACTGGCGGCCGCACCGCAGCAAGCTGTGCGGCTGGTGCAGCTACCAGGACAAGTGCCCCGAGTTCGGCGGCGAGATCCCTGCTCTGCCGCTTGCGGAGCAAGCTGCAGAGCATCAGAGTTGACCCGTCGCCAGTTTCCGGAGGAGCGAAGCGGGGGAGAAAACTGGCGACGGGTCAACTCTCCCACGTGCGGCGCTGACTGAACTGGCGACAGGTCAACCAGAACTCACGACAGGTCAACCAGAACTGGCGACAGGTCAGCTTTCCCGGGGGTAGAGCACGCACGCCACCTCGGCACCGCCGGCCGGCCGCAGGGCCGGGTCCTCGGCCTCGTGGAAGACGATCTCGACGCCGTCCGGTGTCGCGGACATCGAGTCGACGCCCTTCCACATGGGCTCGTCGGGATTCTCGCTCCTGATCCCCTCCAGCAGGGCGAGCGCCTCGCCGGCGTTGCCCTTGCCCAGGGTGACGCGTTGCGAGGGTGAGTCCAGGGCGTCCAGCTTCCCGAGCAGCTTGCGCTCCTTGGCGTACGCCGTCGCGTCGCCCTTGCGCACCCAGTGCTCCTCGAGGGCCACCTTGAGGTCGCGGGACTCCCACCCGCAGGTGGCGACGGCCACCGGACAGCGCGGGTGGAACGAGCAGCCGAGCGGCGGCTGGGCGGCGTCCGGGATCTCACCACGGGGCAGGTCACGGGGCACCGCGAGCTCGGGGTCGGGCTCGGGGATCGCCTTGAGCAGCGCCTTGGTGTAGGGGTGACGCGGGTTGGCGAAGATCTCCTCGGTCGTGCCGATCTCGACGATGCGGCCGAGGTACATGATCGCGATGCGGTCACAGAAGAACTTCGCGCTGGCCAGGTCGTGGGTGATGTAGACGTAGGTCAGCCCAAGGTCGTCCTTGAGGTCGATCATCAGCTGGAGGATCTTGGCGCGCACGCTCATGTCGAGCATCGACACCGGCTCGTCGGCGACCAGCACCTGCGGTTCCATGATGATCGAACGGGCGATCACCGCGCGCTGCTTCTGGCCGCCCGAGAGGTCGGAGGGGTACTTGCTCATGAACTGCTCGGCCGGGCTGAGCCCCACGCGCTCGAGGGTGTCGGCCACCTTCTTGCGCAGCTCCTCCCCCTTCGCACCCTCGTGGATGACCAGGGGGTGCCCGACAGCGGTCTCGATGGTCATGGTCGGGTTCAACGCCGCGTGCGGGTCCTGGAAGACCATCTGCACGTCGGTGCGCAGGTGACGGAGCTCGGCCTTGCCCATGTGGGAGACGCGTCGGGTGCCGCGCGCGACGTCCTGGTAGGTGATCACGCCGTCGGTGGCCGGTGCCATGCCGAGCAGGGCCCGACCCAGGGTGGTCTTGCCGCTTCCCGACTCGCCGACCAGACCGATGACCTCGCCCTTGTGCAGGGTGAAGTCGACACCGTCGACCGCCTTGACTGTCTTGGTGCCCCACCCGAACAGGCGACCGAGCACACCACCGCCCAGCTGGAAGTGCACGGAGAGGTCGTCGACGTCCATGATCTGGTCGCCGACCTGGAGGGGTTCAGGCTTCGTCTGCAACGGAGATCTCCTCGCGGATCAGGGGTGCCCGGTCGGCGTCGGTCAGCCCGTGGTTGGTGCCGGCCGTGATCTCGGCGTCCCAGCACTGGGTGGTGGTCCCGTCGGGCGTGGTCAGCACGCGGGGCTCGCGCTCTGCGCAGACCGCCATCGCCAAGGGGCAGCGGGGGTGGAACTTGCAGCCCGACGGCGGATCGATCAGGTTCGGCGGAGCACCGGGGATGAACTCCAGGCCGGTGGTGCGCAACGAGATCGTCGAACGCAGCAGCTCGCGCGTGTAGGGATGCTTGGGACGCGAGAAGACCTCGCTGGCATCACCGATCTCCACGATCTCGCCGGCGTACATCACCGCCACCCGGTCGCAGGCCTCGGCGACGATGCCGAGGTTGTGGGTGATCAGCAGCAGCGAGGTGTCGAACTCGCGACGCAGGTCGTGGAGGATGCGGATGATCTGCGCCTCGACGAGGACGTCGAGGGCAGTGGTCGGCTCGTCGGCGACCACGAAGGCCGGCTTGAGCACCAGGGCCAGGGCGATCATCAGACGCTGCCGCATGCCGCCCGAGAACTCGTGCGGATAGGCCGTGTAGCGGGTCGGCGGAATGCCCATCATCCGCAGCACCTCGAGCGAGCGCCGTTCGACCTCCTTCTTCGAGATGCGCTTCTCGTGCGTCTTGAGCGTCTCCTCGAAGTGCTCCGAGATGCGCATCAACGGATTCAGCCGGGTCAGCGGCTCCTGGAAGATCATGCCGAGGTCCTTGCCGCGCATCTTGTGCAGCTTGCGCTTCTTCAGACCCACGATGTCCTTGCCCTGGAACAGCAGCTCGCCGTCCATCTTGGCGCCCTCGGGCAGCAGGCCGATGAGCCCGCGTCCGAGGGTGGACTTGCCGCAGCCGGACTCGCCGACGAGGCCGAGGATCTCGCCCTTGCGGAGCGTGAAGTTCACCCCGTCGACCGCACGCACCGGGCCCGCGGCCGCGCCGTACCAGACCCTCAGGTTGCGGGCCTCGAGGACGTTGTCGGTGGTCGGTGCGGCCGCTGGCCGCGTCGACGCGCTCATTTCGCGATCTCCTTCGGAGTGTGGGGCGGCATGACCACCTTGGTGATCCGGCGCTTGCGCAGGCTCGGGTTGATGGTCTCGTTGAGCCCCTCGCCGAGCAGGGTGAGGCCGGTGATCAGCAGCACGATGGCGATGCCCGGGAAGAAGCTCTGCCACCACATGCCCGAGGTGGCCTCGTCCATGGCTCGCTGCAGGTCGTAGCCCCACTCGGCAGCCTCGCCCGGCTCGATGCCGTAGCCGAGGAAGCCGAGTCCGGCCAGGGTGCCGATCGCGTCGGCCGCGTTGAGGGTGGCGATGACCGGGACCGACTGGATGACGTTGCCGAAGAGGTACTTGCTCATGATCGTGCGGTCCTTCGCGCCGATCGCGCGCGCCGCTTCGACGTACGTCGCCTCGCGTGCCGAGACCGTCGTGTTGCGTACGACGCGGAAGTACTGCGGAATGTAGATCACCGTCAGGCTCAGTGCCGCCGGCATGATGCCGCCGCCCAGCTTGTCCTGGAGCAGGAACGAGAAGATCAGGGCCAGCAGCAGCGACGGGAACGAGTACATCGCGTCCATGACGAAGACCAGCAGGCGGTCGACCCAGCCACCGAGGTAGCCGGAGACGAGTCCGAGCGGGACACCGATCAGCAGCGAGAACAGCAGGGAGAACAGCACCACCTGGACGGCCGTGCGGGCACCCCAGATGGTGCGACTGAAGATGTCGTTGTAGGCGTCGTTGGTGCCGAACCAGTGCGTGCCGGAGGGCGCCTGGTTGTCGGCGATCTCCTTGCCGTTCATCATCGAGTCGTTGAACCCGGTGGGCGCGACCAAGGGAGCGAACACGGCCAGGAACAGGAAGATCGCGGTCATCATCAGGCCGACGATGAGCAGCCAGCGGGCCATGCCGGTGGTGTTGCGGAACGGACTCGTGAGGCGGGTGAGCATCAGTACCTCACTCTCGGGTCGATGATGGCGTTGATGATGTCCACGAGCAGGCTGACCAGCACGACCATGATCGCGATGAAGGTCACGATGCCCTGGATGGCGCCGTAGTCACGCTGGCCCATGAACTTGATCAGCTCGTTGCCGATTCCCGGCCAGCCGAACGTGGTCTCGGTCAGGACTGCGCCGGAGAGCGTGAGGGCCACCTGCAGGCCGATCACCGTGATGACCGGCACCAGGGCGTTGCGGAACGCGTGGTGGCGCACGACCTTGCTCTCGGCGATGCCGCGGGCCCGGGCGGCCTCGACGTAGTCGCCCTTCAGCGTCTGCAGCACGTTGACCCGCACCAGCCTGATGAACACACCCGAGAGCAGCAGCCCCAGGGTGAAGCAGGGCAGGGCGTGGTGGATGAGGACGTCGACCACGGCCACCAGGTTGCCGTCGAGGATCGAGTCGAACAGCAGCACGTGGGTGACCGTGGGCACTTCTCGCAGCGTGCTGGGGTTCGCGATCTGGCTGGTCGGCCAACCGGTCGGCGCGACCACGAGGATCAGCATCATGCCCATCCAGAAGACGGGGGCGGCGTAGGTGAAGATGCCGAAGATGCGGATGAAGACGTCGAAGGCCGAGTCACGCATGCGCCCGGCGAGCAGCCCGAGCGGGATGCCGATGAGGAGCGCGATGGCGAACGCCCCGATGGACAGCGTCAGGGTGGCGCCGCCCTTGTCGATGATGACGTCCAGGACGTCCTTGTTCCCCCGGAAGGTGTGCCCGAAGTCGAAGCGGAGCAGCGAGCCGAAGTAGTCGAGATACTGCTTCCAGAGGGGCTCGTTGAGGCCGAGCTTCTCGCGCCGGGCCTCCTTGTCCTCCTCGGTGATCTTGTCACCGAAGGCCGCGGAGATCGGGTCTCCGGGCACCACCCGGAGGAGGAAGAAGACCATCGTGGTCAGGAACCAGATCATCGGCAACATCAACAGCAGCCGTTGAACTATGTATCGGGGCAGGGAACCGCCGGCGGTCATGGACCTACTTTCTGTTTGCTGTGACGCACCGACGGGGAGGACACCGGCGTTGCGGTGTCCTCCCCGTCAGGCGTGTTACTCGCTGGCGCTGGGGCTCTCGGACGCTTCGGAGCTCTCGTCGCCCGGTGCCTTCACCATCCACAGTCGGAAGATGTAGGTCGGGTCGAGCGTCTCCTTCACGCCGGTGACTCCCTTCTTGGCAACGGCGACGTTCTTGCCGTTCCAGCTCGGGATCAGCGGGACGTCTTCAGCCGTGACGTCCTGGAGCTGCCCGATGATGTCGTCACGCGCACCCTCGTCGGTCTCCGCGAGCTCCTGCGACAGGAGGTCGTTGACCTCGTCGCTCTGGTAGTTGTTCGCGAAGAACCCACCGTCACGCAGGAACGGCGTGAGGTAGTTGTCGGCGTCCAGGATGTCGGGGTACCAACCGAGGATGAACAGGTCGTACGCGTTCTGCTTGTAGAGGGTCTGGTACTCCTCCCACGGGTCCGACTGCAGGGTGACGTCGAACAGGCCGTCGGCCTCCAGCTGCTTCTCCAGCTCCTGGGCCTCGTCGACCGTGTTCGGACCGTAGTGGTCGGGGTTCCAGCCCACGGTGATCTTGACCGGGGTCTTCACGCCGGCCTCGTCGAGGATCGTCTTGGCGGCCGCGGGGTCCGGGTCGCCGTACTTCTCCTCGAAGGAGTCCTTCTGGCCACCGAAGCCGGGCGGCACGATGGAGTACGCCGGCTCCACGGTGCCGTCGTAGGCACGCTCGGAGATGCGGTCGCGGTCGATGATCTGGGCCGCGGCCTGGCGGACGGCCTGGTCCTTGCCGACCTTGGTGCCGAACTGCCAGACCCAGTAGCGGAACTCGGAGCCGCTGCCGGTGATCACGTCGACCTTGTCGTTGGAGCCGAGGTCGGTGAGCTCCTGCGGGCTGAGCGTGCGCCAGGCGACGTCGACCTTGTCGTTCTCGATCGCGGTCTTGAGGTTCGCCGAGGTGCCGTAGCTGGTGATGTAGATGGTCTTCGAGGCCGGCGCCTTGGTGCCCTCGTAGCTCTTGTTGGCCGCGAGGACCGTGAGCTCGTCCTTCTTGTAGGTGTCGAGCGTGTAGGGGCCGGAGCCGATCACCTTGTCGTCGGCGAGCTTCTCGTCGGCCGGGAAGGTCTCCTCGTCGACGATCGACGTGGTGGCCGTGGTGAGCACCTTCAGGAAGGTGGAGTCCGCAGCGTTGAGGTGGAAGACCACCGTCTGGTCGTCGGGCGTCTCAATGGCACCGTCGGCAAGGCCGGGGTTCTTGGCATCGCCGTTGGAGATCGAACCGAGCAGGACCGAGGAGCCGTTGGGGTCGGCGATCTCGACGTTGCGCTTCATCGAGAACAGCACGTCGGACGAGGTGAGCTCGTTGCCATTGGAGAACTTCAGGCCCTCCTTGAGCTTGCACTCGACGGTCTTCGGGTCCTTGGCCTCGCAGTGGGCTGCGTCGTCCTCGGGCTGGTCGCCGTTCGGGGGAATCGACATCAGCTGCTGGAAGATGGAGTACTGCATGTTCCACGAACCGAAGTCGTAGGAGCCGGCCGGGTCCATCGCGGTGACCACCTCGGTGGTGCCCAGGCGCAGTTCACCCTCTGCAGGCTTGTTCTCGATCGACTTCTCGGCGGCGTCCTTGACGGCCCCGCAGGCCGACATGGACGCGGCAAGCAGCGCCGCTGATGCCAGCGAGATCAGTTTGGTCTTGCGGTTCAAAGTGTCACCTCTGGTGGTCGGACACCCGGCGACGTACCGGGGTCGATGCCCGGCAACCTACTCTGATCGTTGTGACCGGCGCCACCGTGGCCCGGGCGTGAAAGGGTCGCAATCCCGCAACGATTTCGTGACGGCCCGCATCCGGGCGGAGATCTTGCGGCTCAGCGCAGGTGGCGCAGGTCCTCGGCACGCATGCCGGCCAGCGAATTCCGGAAGATGCGCCGCTCCCCCTCGAGCACCGGCACGTGGTTCGGTACGACGAGCACGGTGCACCCGGCCGCCACGGCGGAGCGGACCCCGGTGTTGGAATCCTCGATCGCCAGGACCTCACCGGGCTCGACCCCGAGCAGCGCCGCACCCTTCAGATAGGGCTCCGGGTGCGGCTTGCCCCGCGAGACCGTGTCGCCGGTGACCACGACGTCGAACGTGTCCGGCGGCAGGGCAGCCAGGATCGGGGCCACGAACCGGCGGTAGCTCATCGTCACCAGCCCGCAGGGCACACCCTCGGCCCTCAGGTCGGCGAGCAACTCCACGGCACCCGGGCACCACGGCACCTGCTGCTCGACCGCGGCCACCACGCCGTCGAGGAGCTCCTCGACGATCTGTGAGGGCTCGACGTCGATCCCCATGTGCTCACGGATGTAGCGCCCGGACTCGATCAGGTCGTTGCCGACCAGGCTCAGGGCGTGCTCGTCGCTCCACGTGCCGCCGTACTTCGCGGCGAGCTCGTATTCGGTCGAGATCCAGTACGGCTCGGTGTCGACCAGGGTGCCGTCCATGTCCCAGAGCACTGCCGCCGGCCGCCACACATCGCCATCGAGGGGGTGACCTGCCGGTTCGGACGACGATGCGGTGTTCAGGATCCCTCCAAGGCGCTGCGTGCAACGTTGCGACGGCCCACCCTAGGGCGAAGGGAGCTCGGGTCCAACCACGAAGCTCAGTCGCGGACCGCGACCAGGCGTCCCTGGTTCGCCTCGCCCCGCCGGAAGCGGTCGATGGAGTCGCCGATGCTCTCGAAGCTGACGAGCTCGACCTCTGAGCTCACGGTGCCTGCGGCCAACAGGTCGAGCACCTCGACCAGTTCCTCGTGGGTGCCACCGAGGGAGCCGAGGAGGTCGACCTGCTTGCCGACGATCGCAGTGGTCGAGATGTCAGCACGCTGGACACCGACACCGACCTGGACCACTGTGCCGCGGTCGCCGACGGTCACGAGCGCGTCGTCGGTCGTGGTCCCGAAGCCCGCGTAGTCGACGATCACTTCGAGGTCCCGGTCGGCGAACTCGCGGATGCTCTCGGCGACACCGACCGCGCCGAGGCCGGCCAGCCGGTCCCAGATGGTCCGGTTCGTCTCGGCGACGTACACCTCGGCACCGAGGGCATGCGCGAACTGGAGCGCGAGGCTGCCGAGACCTCCGGCGCCGATGATTCCCAGTCTCGTGCCGGCCCTGACACCCCCGCGCCTGAGGGAGTGGTACGACGTCACACCCGCGTCCGTCGCCGGGGCTGCCTGCTCCCACGGGATGCCGTCAGGCAGGGCGATGACCTGGTGGTCGCGGGCCCTGACCTGCTCGGCGAAGCCACCATCGATGCCGGTGCCGGGCCCCGAGACGCTGGCAGGGATGACGACCTTCTGGCCGACCTGGAAACCGGTGACGTCGCTGCCCACCTCGGAGATGACGCCGGCGATCTCGTGGCCGAGGGTGATCGGCATGGCACCCAGCGCGTGGGTCAGGGATCCGTCGAGGTACCCGACATCGGTGTGACAGATGCCAGCCGCCCTCACGTCGACGATGATGTCGCTCGGGCCGGCTTCGGGCTCTGGCACGTCGACGAGCCGCAGTGGCTCATGGGCAGCGAAGAGGCGCCACGCCTTCATCGCCGTTCACCCCGGTCCTTGTTCACCGCGCCAACGTAGGCGCCGATTCCGGCTGCGCTCCCTCCCGATCTCGGTGATCAGGACGGCGAGGCTGCTCAGTCCTCGGGCTCGTAGGCCAGGTTCGAGGAGAGCCAGCGCTCGGCCTCGGCCTGGGTCCACCCCTTGCGCCTGGCGTAGTCGAGGACCTGGTCGCGCTGGAGCCGGCCGACCACGAAGTACTGCGCCTGCGGGTGCGAGAAGTACCACCCTGACACGGCGGCTCCGGGCCACATGGCCATGCTCTCGGTCAGCTCGATGCCGGTGTTGGCGGTGACGTCGAGGAGCTCCCACAGCGTCTGCTTCTCGGTGTGCTCGGGGCAGGCCGGGTAGCCCGGTGCGGGGCGGATGCCGTGGTACTTCTCGGCGATGAGGTCCTCGTTGGAGAGGGTCTCCCCCGCGTCGTGCCCCCAGAACTCGGTGCGCACGCGCTGGTGCAGGCGCTCGGCGAACGCCTCGGCGAGCCGGTCGGCCAGGGCCTCCAGCATGATCGCCGAGTAGTCGTCGAGGTCTTCCTTGAACTTCATGATGCGCTCGGTGGAACCGAGGCCGGCGGTGACCGCGAACGCGCCGACGTGGTCGGCCAGTCCGGTCTCCTTGGGAGCCACGTAGTCGCCGAGCGACCGGTTGGGCACGCCGGCGCGGTGTTCGCCCTGCTGGCGCAGGTTGCGCAGCACGGCTTGTACGTCGGCGCGGGTGTCATCGGCGTACACCTCGATGTCGTCACCGACAGCGTTGGCCGGGAAGAGCCCGAACACCGCGTTGGCGGTGAGCCAGCGCTCCTCGATGACCTGGTCGAGCATCTTCTGGGCGTCGTCGTAGAGCTTGCGCGCCTCTTCGCCTGTGCTGGGGCTGTTGAGGATGTCGGGGAACTTGCCCTTCATCTCCCAGGCGTTGAAGAACGGCTGCCAGTCGATGTAGTCGCGCAGCTCGCCGAGGTCGTACTCGGAGAGCACGTGGATGCCGGGCTCGTTCGGGAGAGGCGGCACGTAGCCGTCCCACTCGATCGGCGTGCGGTTCGCGCGCGCCTTCTCGAGAGACACCGTCGGACGCTCCTGCTTGGCCGCGTGGCGGGTGCGCAGGGCGTCGTAGTCGTCCTTGATGTCGGCCATCAGCTTGGGGCGCTGGGCGTCGCTCAACAGCGCTGCTGCGGTCGGCACCGACCGTGAGGCGTCCTTGACCCAGACCACCGGGCCGTCGTACTGCCGGTCGACCTTCACCGCGGTGTGCGCGCGGGAGGTGGTGGCGCCGCCGATCAACAACGGGATGGTGAACTCCTGCCGCTTCATCTCCGCCGCCACGTTGACCATCTCGTCGAGCGAGGGCGTGATCAGGCCGGAGAGCCCGATGATGTCGGCGTTGACCTCACGGGCCTTGTCGAGGATCTTCTGGGCAGGAACCATCACGCCCATGTCGATGACCTCGTAGTTGTTGCACTGGAGAACCACACCGACGATGTTCTTGCCGATGTCGTGCACGTCGCCCTTCACGGTCGCCATCACGATGGTGCCGTTGGTGCGGTCGACGTCGCCGGGCTGCTTCTCGGCCTCGATGAACGGGATCAGGTAGGCGACGGCCTTCTTCATCACGCGGGCGCTCTTGACCACCTGGGGCAGGAACATCTTGCCGGCCCCGAACAGGTCGCCGACCACGTTCATCCCGGCCATCAACGGGCCCTCGATGACCTCGATCGGGCGGCCGCCACGCTCGGAGATCAGGGCACGGAGCTCTTCGGTGTCTTCCTCGACGAACGCGTCGAGGCCCTTCACCAGGGCGTGGGTGATGCGCTCGTCGACGGGCAGCTCGCGCCACTCCTCGGTCTTGGCCTCGGCGGCCTCGCCGTTGCCCTTGTGGGCCTCGGCGATCTCGAGCAGCCGCTCGGCGGCGTCGGGCCGCCGGTTGAGCACGACGTCCTCGATGCGCTCACGCAGCTCGACGTCGATCTCGTCGTAGACCACCAGGGCGCCAGCATTGACGATGCCCATGCTCAGGCCGGCCCTGATCGCGTGGTACAGGAAGACCGCGTGGATCGCCTCGCGTACCGGGTTGTTGCCGCGGAACGAGAACGACGCGTTCGAGATGCCGCCGGAGATCTGGGCGCCGGGCAGGTTCTGCTTGATCCAGCGGGTGGCCTCGATGAAGTCGACGCCGTAGTTGGCGTGCTCCTCGATTCCGGTCGCGAGCGCGAAGCAGTTCGGGTCGAAGATGATGTCCTCGGCCGGGAACCCGACCTCTTCGACCAGGATCTTGTAGGCGCGGCCACAGATCTCGATGCGTCGCTCGAGGTTGTCGGCCTGGCCGTCCTCGTCGAAGGCCATCACGACCACGGCGGCGCCGTACTTGCGGCACAACCGGGCCTCGGCGCGGAACTTCTCCTCGCCCTCCTTCATGGAGATCGAGTTGACGATCGGCTTGCCCTGCACGCACTTGAGGCCGGCCTCGATGACCTCCCACTTGGAGGAGTCGATCATGATCGGCACCCGGCTGATGTCGGGCTCGGTGGCGACCAGCTTGAGGAAGCGGTCCATCGCGGCGACGCCGTCGATCATGCCCTCGTCCATGTTGACGTCGATGACCTGCGCGCCGTTCTCGACCTGCTGCGCAGCGACCGCGAGGGCGGCGTCGTAGTTGCCGTCCTTGATCAGGTTGCGGAAGCGGGCCGACCCGGTGATGTTGGTGCGCTCGCCGACGTTGACGAACAGCGAGCTCTCGTCGATCGTCAGCGGCTCGAGACCGGACAGGCGCATGGCGGAGGCCACCTCGACCTGCGCGCGGACCGGCTTGTCGGCCACGGCGCCGGCGATCGCGGCGATGTGGTCGGGGGTGGTGCCACAGCAACCGCCGACCAGGTTCACGAGTCCGCTCGCGGCGAACTCCTCGATCACCGCTGCGGTCTCGTCGGGAGACTCGTCGTACTCACCGAAGGCGTTGGGGAGCCCGGCGTTGGGGTAGCAGGAGACGAAGGTGTCGGCGAGACGGCTCATCTCGGCGATGTAGGGGCGCATCTCCTTGGCCCCGAGCGCGCAGTTGAGGCCGACGGCCAGGGGCTGCGCGTGGCGCACGGAGTTCCAGAACGCCTCGGTCACCTGACCGGACAGCGTGCGGCCGGAGGCGTCGGTGATGGTGCCGGAGATGATCATCGGCCAGCGGCGACCGTGCTCCTCGAACACGGTCTCGACCGCGAAGATCGCCGCCTTCGCGTTGAGGGTGTCGAAGATCGTCTCGATGAAGATCAGGTCCGCGCCGCCGTCGAGCAGCCCGCGGGTCGCATCGCGGTACGCCGCGACGAGCTGGTCGTAGCTGACGTTGCGGGCACCCGGGTCGTTGACGTCGGGCGAGATGGACGCCGTACGCGTGGTCGGGCCGAGGGCTCCGGCGACGTAGCGCGGCTTGTCGGGGGTGGCCACGTCGTCGCAGATCTGACGGGCCAGGCGTGCGGCCTCGAAGTTCAGCTCGTAGGCAAGGTCTTCCATGCCGTAGTCGCCCAGAGAGACGGCGTTCGCGTTGAACGAGTTGGTCTCGAGGATGTCGGCGCCGGCCTCGAGATACTCACGGTGGATCGCCGCGATGATGTCGGGCTGGGTCAGCGTGAGGAGGTCGTTGTTGCCCTGGAGGTCGATGTGCCAGTCGGCGAACCGCTCACCGCGGTAGCCGGCCTCGTCGGGTCGGTCGCGTTGGATCGCCGTGCCCATGGCCCCGTCGATGACGAGGATGCGCTCGCCAAGGGCCCGCGTGAGTTCCGCGGTCGCGTCTGGACGAAGGGCTGGGGACTCCGACACGAAGTTCCTCTCCGAGGTTGGGGACCTCTTCAGGGTAGGCAGGCCGTCCACGTTCCGGACGGGTTTCCCGCATGCTGACACCAATCCCCGTCAACGAACGAATCGCTGCCGGGTCACGTGTGTCGCACCCGTCACAGTGCCTCAACTACGCTGGCCTGATGATCGAGATGGACGAAGTGCCCGAGCTGGTGGACCCCGTCGTCATCGCGGCCTTCGAGGGCTGGAACGACGCCGCCGACGCGGCCTCGTCCGTCGTCGACCACCTCATCGAGGTGTGGGACGCCCGGGTGGTCGCGTCGGTCGACCCCGAGGACTTCTACGACTTCCAGATGAACCGCCCGGTCGTGGGCACCGACGCCCGCGGGCACAGGTCGCTGACCTGGCCGAGCACGACCGTCTCGATCGCGTCTCCCCCCGGTCTCGACCGCGACGTGATCCTGATCCGCGGCATCGAGCCCAACATGCGGTGGCGCCAGTTCTGTGCCGAGCTGCTGGCCGCCTGCGACGAGCTCGGCGGCCAGATGGTGGTCACGCTCGGCGCCCTGCTGGCCGACACGCCGCACACCCGCCCGATTCCCGTGACCGGTACGGCGACCGAGCCCGACCTCGTCGATCGCCTTGACATCGAGCAGTCGACGTACGAAGGCCCGACCGGCATCGTCGGCGTCTTCCAGGACGCGTGCGTGCTCCTCGACATCCCTGCGGTCTCCTACTGGGCGGCGGTGCCGCACTACGTGGCCCAGCCGCCGTGCCCGAAGGCGACCCTTGCCCTGATCGGGCAGATCGAGGACCTGCTCGGCACCGGCATCCCGTTGCTCGACCTGCCCGAGGAGGCTCGGGCCTGGGAACGCGGGGTCGACGAGCTCGCCGAGGAGGAGGAAGAGATCGCCGACTACGTCCGCGCGCTCGAGGAGACCCGCGACACCGCTGACCTGCCCGAGGCCTCGGGTGAGGCGATCGCCCGCGAGTTCGAGCGCTATCTCAAACGCCGCAACACCGACTAGGTCCCGTCAGAGCGCGAGGCCGAGGGAGGCGTCGAGGAGGGCGCGGATCGTCTCGGCGGCGTTCGGGTCGGTCGTGTCACCGCCTGCAGTGGTTGTGAACCACGTGTCGACCGCGGCCAGGGCCGTGGGGGCGTCGAGGTCGTTCGCCAGCGCCGCGAGCACGGCCTCGACGACCGGCTGCGCGGGAGCTCCGGCGCCGGCAGTGATCGTGTCGCGCCACGACGCCAGGGTGTCGACCGAGCTCCAGAGCTGCTCGTCGGTCCACTCCCAGTCGGAGCGGTAGTGCTGGCGGAGCAGGGTCAGCCGGATCGCCATCGGGTCGACCTCGCTCATCCGCAACGCGGACACGAAGACGAGGTTGCCCTTGGACTTCGACATCTTCTCGCCGTCGTAGGCCACCATGCCGGCGTGGGCGTAGGCCTTGGCAAACGCGTCGCCGCGTTCGGCGACCTGCACCTCGCCCGCCGACATCTCGTGGTGCGGGAAGATCAGGTCGCTGCCGCCGCCCTGGACATCGAAGCCGGTGCCGAGGTGCTTGAGGGCGATCGCGGCGCACTCGATGTGCCAGCCGGGGCGGCCGGGGCCGAACGGGCTGTCCCAGGCGGGTTCGCCGTCGCGCTCGCCGCGCCACACGACGCAGTCGAGGGGGTCCTTCTTGCCTTCGCGCTCGGGGTCGCCGCCACGTTCGCCGAAGATCGCCAGCATCTGGTCTCGGTCCCAACCCGAGACGTCGCCGAACGCCGGGTCGGAGGTCACGGAGAAGTAGAGGTCGGTGTCGACGGTGTAGACCGAGCCGGTGGCGCGCAGCTTCTCGACCAGGTCGATCACCAACGGGATCGACTCCACGGCACCGATGTAGTCGCGGGGCGGGAGCACCCGCAGTGCTTCCATGTCGTCACGGAACAACTGGGTCTCGCGCAGGGCGAGCTCTTCCCAGGCGACGCCGACCTTGGTGGCCCGCTCGAGCAGCGGGTCGTCGACGTCGGTCACGTTCTGCACGTAGTGCACGTCGTGGCCGGCCGCCCGCCACGCCCGGTTGAGCAGGTCGAAGGCAACGTACGTCGCGGCGTGGCCCATGTGCGTGGCGTCGTACGGCGTGATGCCGCAGACGTAGAGACGCGCGACGTCGGCCGGAGTGGTGGCGACCGGGCCACCGGAACTCGTGTCATGGATCGAGACCTGCGGGCCCCGAACGGGGAGGGAAGGAACCTGCGGGGCTGACCACGTCTGCATGGCGGCAGCCTAACCAACGACCTCTAGAACGCGGGCCACGGGATGGCCGGCCACTCCCCCGACGGCTCCGGCATCACGCCCGTCTCCAGCAGTGTGTGGCACCGCGCGACGAACGCGGCCAGCTCACGCGGGGTGACCAGGTCGCCCAGCCGCTTGTGCAGGTCGTCGTCGGCGGCCACCCGGCGTACGGCGTCTGCCTCGTCGTCGGTGAGCGGCGTGCCGAGCCAGCCCCAGAGCACGCTGCGCAGCTTGTTCTCGACGTGGAAGGAGACTCCGTGGTCGACGCCGTAGCGGTGGCCGTCGGTCATCGCGAGCACGTGACCGCCCTTGCGGTCGCCGTTGTTGACCAGCACGTCGAAGACGGCCATCCGGCGCAGGGCCGGGGAGTCCTCATGGACCAGGGCGACCGGTTCGTCCTCGGGACCGACGGCGTCGAACACGTGGAGGTACCCCTCCGGCAGCTCTCCCTCGGGCACCACGTCGACGGGTGCCTGGTCGGGGTCGGGCTCGGCCCAGGCCTGCACCATGCCGGGTCCGTGCGGGCCGTCGCGGAGCACGGTCGTCGGGACGACGTTCCAGTCGAGGGCCTGCGAGACGGCGTACGCGGCCACCTCGCGTTGCGCCAAGGTGCCGTCCGGGAAGTCCCACAGGGGCCGCTCGCCGGCGACCGGCTTGTAGACCACCTGGGTGCCGTCGACGATGCCGATGAAGGTGGCGTTGGAGGCAGGCATCACCCGGCCCAACAGCTCCAGGTCGCCGGTGGAGATCGCCGCCGGCGGGACCGGCTCGCTCACGGATTCCTTCTGCGGAACCCGTTGGCCCTCACGCACAGGTGGCCGTCGGGGTCGATCGGGCCACCGCAGAACGGGCAGTCCGGCCGGCCGGCCTCGATCACCTGGGCGGCGCGCTTGACGAACGCCCGGGCGGCTCCGGCCGTGATGCGCACGAGGAAGACCTCTTCGGGCTCCGGCTCGGTGAAGTCCTCGTCGACCTGCTCGGGGCTGACCACGGCCGCCTCGTTGAACGGGAACACCTCGATCACGATGCGTTCGACGTCGCTCTCCCACGAGAGCGTCATGGTGCCGGCCCGGAACTCCTCCTCGATGGGCTGGTCGAGCGGTGCGGAGTCGTCGAGGTCGAGCGGCGCGACCGCCGGGATGACGTTCTGCGTCGTGGCGTTGGCCATCAGCTCGTCGAGCAGGTCGTCGATGCGGTCTGCGAGCACCGCCACCTGCTGCTTCTCCAGCGACACGCTGACGAGCTTGGCCCCGCGCCGGGCCTGGAGGAAGAACGTGCGGTCACCCGGCTCACCGACGGTGCCGGCGACGAACCGGTCGGGCGGGTCGAATTCGTGGATCACGGGAGCCATGGCGCCAACCCTATTCCGGTCCGGCGCCGCCGCCGACGACCGCATCGGTCCTGCGGCGGGAACGCTTCTTCCTGGCGGGTGCCAGCCAGCCGAGGTCGCCGTCGTGCGTGTTGGTGCCCAGCACGAACGGGCGGGTCGAGGTGTAGCGCACGATCGACAGCGACGCCGGGTCGACGTGCAGTCGCTGGAAGAGGTCGAGGTGCATGCCCAGGGCGTCGGCCAGCACCGACTTGATGATGTCCCCGTGGCTGACCGCCACCCACACGGCGTTCTCCCCGTGCTCGGCGGTGATCTCGGCGTCGAGGCGTCGTACGGCGGCCACGGAGCGTGCCATCATCGCGGTGAGCGACTCGCCGTTGGGGAAGGCCGCGGCCGAGGGCTGCTGCTGCACCGTGGACCACAGCTTCTCCTTGGCCAGGTCCTTGATCTGGCGGCCGGTCCAGTCGCCGTAGTCGCACTCGACGATGCCCCGCTCGGTGCGCACGTCCGGTCCCCCGGGTTGGGCTGCCGCGATCCGACGCGCCGTCTGTCGGCACCGCTCCAACGGGCTGCTGATGACCGCGGCCAGGGGCACTGCGGCGAGCCGGGTGGCCGCCCGGTCGGCCTGGGCCGTACCGGTGTCGTCCAGGCGGACGCCACCGGAGCGCCCGGCCAGCACACCACTTGTGTTCGCCGAGCTTCTACCGTGCCGGACCAGGATCACCGTTGCCATGCCCCGGACACTAGCCGGGAGATGCACAACCCGGCGTAGCCTCACACCCGTGATCGTCGACAACGCGCTCTACCGCAACGGAGTCAGGGTTCCCCTGGACTTCGACATCGCCGACCTCGCGTCCGTGCGGTCCCGCTGTTCCGGACCAGACAGCTTCGTGTGGGTGGGCCTGCTGGACCCGACCGAGGAAGAGCTCGTCGAGGTGGCCGAGGAGTTCGGCCTGCACAACCTCGCCGTCGAGGACGCCGTCAAGGCTCATCAGCGCCCCAAGCTCGAGAAGTACGACGACTCGCTCTTCATGGTGCTCAAGACGCTCTGGTACGTCGACGAGGAGGACGCCGTCGAGACCGGGGAGATCAACCTGTTCGTGGGCAGCGACTTCATCGTCTCGGTGCGCCACGGCGAGGGCTCCGAGCTGCACTCTTCGCGCTCCTACCTCGAGGGCAAGGCCGAGCTGCTCGTGCACGGGCCCACGGCCGTGGTGTACGCCGTGTGCGACCGGGTCGTCGACGGGTACGAACGGGTCGCGGCGAGCCTCGAGGAGGACGTCGACGAGGTCGAGGCGTCCGTGTTCGCCCCGGAGCGCACCGACGACTCCCCCAGGATCTACGTCCTCAAGCGCGAGCTGGCCGAGGTGCGCCGCGCCGTACTCCCCCTGCGAGACCCGGTACGCCGCGCGTCGACCGCGTCGGTCCCCGGGATGTCGGGCGAGGCGGCACCGTACTTCCGCGACGTCGGCGACCACCTGGCCCGGGTCGCGGAGACCGTGGACAACCTCGACTCGTTGCTCTCCTCTGCGTTCGAGGCGCAGCAGGCCCGCATCTCGGTCCAGCAGAACGAGGACATGCGCAAGATCTCGGCCGGCGTCGGCCTGGTCGCGGCACCCACCCTGGTCGGTGCGATCTACGGGATGAACTTCGACCACATGCCCGAGCTGCACTGGGCCTTCGGCTACCCGTTCGCGCTGTGCCTGATGGCGTTGAGCTCCCTGGTCGCCTTCATCTTCTTCAAGAAGTCCGGCTGGCTCTGACCGAGAGCTGAATCACTGGTCGACTGGTCTCGATACACCGGCTCGTTCCTCGCCGGCACTCGACCAACGAACCTGGCCCCGGTGGTCGAGTAGCGAGCGCGGAACTCTTCGGTGGTCGAGTAGCGAGTGCGGAACTCTTCGGTGGTCGAGTAGCGAGCGCCAGCGAGCGTATCGAGACCCGACCCCGTCGAGCCCGCCCCGGTGGTCGAGTAGCGAGCGCCAGCGAGCGTATCGAGACCCAGCAGCTCAGAACTTCTTGCGAGCCAAACCGGGCAGGTCTCCCCACCGCCCGTCAGCCAGCGCCTGGCGCTTCGAGCGGCTCCAGTTCTGGATCTGCTTCTCACGGGCAAACGCCAGCGCCACGTTCTCGAACTCCTCGTACCAAACGAGCTTCACGGGCAGTCGACGGCTGGTGTAGGCAGCGCCCTTGCCGACGTCATGCTGCTCGAGACGCCTTTCGAGATTGCGCGTGCTTCCGACGTAGAAGGTGTTGTCGGAACAGAGCAGCATGTAGGTGAAAGCCATGCCCCCAGCGTCCAAGTCTGGGAGTCGGTCTTCAACGGCCTTCACGGTGCCTGTGGATGGCGGGGTCTCGACACGCTCGCTGGCGCTCACTACTCGACCACCGAGGCTCCCTCCGGTGATCGAGTGCCGCCGAGGAACGAGGCGGTGTATCGAGATCACAGCTGCTGGGTCTCGATACGCTCGCTGGCGCTCACTACTCGACCAACGAAAGCGGCGCTCGCTGGCCGACCAACGAGGGGCTGCGAGGGTCAGGCGGCGATTGCGCCGCCGGCCAGCAGTGCCAGCACGAGGGCGCCAAGGCCGATCCTGTAGATCACGAACGGCAGGTAGGACTTGGTCGAGACGTAGCGCAGCAACCACGCGATCGCGGCGTACCCGACGATGAAGGAGACCACGGTCGCGGTGATCGTGGGGCCCCAGCCGTAGCTGTTCTCGCCGTGTGGGATCTCCTTGAGCTCGAAGAGTCCCGCGCCCACGACCGCGGGGATCGCCAGCAGGAACGCGAAGCGCGTCGCGGCCTCACGGTCGTAGCCCAGGAAGCGGCCCATCGAGATCGTCGCTCCCGAGCGGGAGACACCCGGGATCAACGCGCATGCCTGGGCGAAGCCGAGCAGACCGGCGTGCTTGAGGTTCATCTGCTTGATCGCACGCTCGCCCGAGCTCATCCGGTCGGCGATTCCGAGGATCACACCGAGGACGATCAGCGTCGTGCCGACGATCCAGAGGTTGCGGAAGTCCTTCTCGATGATGTCCTTGAGGAAGATGCCGAGGATCACGATCGGCACGGAGCCGACGATGACGTACCACCCCATGCGCGCGTCGATGTGCCCGCGATACTCCGGCTTGGCCAGCGACTTCACCCACATCGACGCGATCCGCCAGATGTCCTTGCGGAAGTAGATCAGCACGGCGAGCTCGGTGCCGATCTGGATCACTGCCGTGAACGCGGCGCCCGGGTCCTCCCAGCCGAAGAACTCGGGGAAGATCCGCAGGTGCGCGCTGCTCGAGATCGGCAGGAACTCGGTCAGGCCTTGGAGGACGCCGAGGAAGACGGCTTTGAGGAAGTCCAGCACGGCGCGAAGCCTACGTGCCGAGGTGCAGCACGCTCGTACGTCGTCCGCCACCGGCGTGCCTCGAGGGCGGTTTGCCCCGGTGTGGCTACCGTTGCGCCCATGCAGCAACGCACCCTGGGCTCGACCGGCCTCAAGGTTTCGCGGCTTGGTCTGGGGACTCTCACCTGGGGACGCGACACCGACGAGCACGAGGCCCGCGACCAACTGATCGCTTTCAGCGAGGCCGGAGGCACCTTCCTCGACACCGCAGCCGGGTACGGCGACGGGGCCTCCGAGGAGCTCATCGGCAGCCTGTTGGGCGATGTCGTGCCGCGCGACGACGTGGTCCTGGCCACCAAGGCCGGCATCTCCCGACGCCGCGGAGAGCGGGAGACCAACGTCTCGCGCGGCCACCTGATCTCCACCCTCGACCAGTCGCTGCGACGCCTCGGCGTCGACCACATCGACCTGTGGCAGGTGCACACCTGGGTCGACGGCACCCCGCTCGAGGAGACCCTGGGCGCCCTCGACTACGCGGTCGCCAGCGGTCGGGCGTCGTACGTCGGGGTCTCGAACTACTCCGGCTGGCAGACCGCGCAGGCGGCCACGTGGCAGCGTGCTGTCCCCGGCCGGGCCACGCTCGCCTCCACCCAGGTCGAGTACTCCCTGCTGAACCGCAACGTCGAGCACGAGGTCCTCGACGCCGCACGGGCCCTGGGTCTCGGCGTCCTGCCGTGGTCCCCGCTGGGCCGAGGGGTGCTCACCGGGAAGTACCGCAACGGCACGCCTGCCGACTCACGCGCCGCGTCCGCGCACTTCGCCAACTTCGTGGGCAACTACCTGGGCGAGCAGTCGAAACGCATCGTCGAGGCCGTGGTCCGTGCCGGCGAGGGTCTGGACTGGTCGCCCCTCGAGGTGGCCCTGGTCTGGGTCCGCGACCGTCCCGGAGTCACCGCCCCCATCGTCGGTGCCCGTACGGCGGCACAGCTGCAAGCAGCACTCGGCATCGACGAGCTGACCCTGCCAACCGAGATCGTCGAGGCCCTCGACGACGTGTCCGGAGGAGACTGATCGCATGGCCGAGACCGCGCGCAAGGCATTCCGCAAGAACGTGGAATGGGAGTACGACAGGCTCATCCTGCCGCGCGAGTTCAGCCGCAACGTGGTCACCCGCATGCTCGTCGAGCGCGCCGAGAAGGGTGGCTGGGAGTTGCGCAGCGTGCGCATCGGTCCCGACGGCGTACGCCGGGTGCTGCTGCGGCGCAAGATCATCCGTCAACCCCGCCCGGAGTTCTTCTACGTGTGAACGACGCCTCCGCTCACTCCTGCCGCATGGCATGCTCTGGGCCGTGAGCGAACAAGACCCGGGATCCGACACCCCTTCCTCGCCCGATCCCCAGACAGGCTGGGGAACGACGCCGTCCGGACCTCAGGGCGCGCCGCCGTACCTGCCGATGTACGGAGGTGGCTATCCGCCTCCCTACGGCTACCAGCAGTTCCCGCCTCCCCGTTCGACCAACGGCCTGGCCATCGCCTCACTGGTGCTCGGCATCCTGTGGATCTACTGGCTGGGTTCGGTCCTGGCGCTGGTGTTCGGCTACATCGCCCGCAGCCAGATCAAGGAGTCCGGCGGCCGGCAGGACGGCGAGGGCATGGCACTCGCCGGCATCATCCTGGGTTGGATCGGCGTCGGCGTACTCACCGTGGTGATCGGCGGCGGTGTCCTCATCGCCTTCCTCGACACTCCGTGACCAGCGTCAGGTAGCCGAGTCGACGATCGGCTCAGAGCCAGTAGTTGTCGTGCGCGAGATAGAAGGCGTCGCGCTCCTCGTCGGTCATGGTGAGGCCCTCACCCAGCTTCTTCAACGTCTCGAAGTAGGCCTCACGTGGCGCCCCCGGTGAGAAGTGCAGCAGCATCGAGGCCTTCTCCCCCGACTCGTTGCGGAAGCCGTGCACTCCCCCGGCCGGCACGTGCACGAAGTCGCCGGCACGGGTGTCCACCCACGCGTTGCCGTCGTAGATCTTCACCGTCCCGGAGAGGATGTAGAACGACTCGGAGATGGTCTTGTGGAAGTGCGGGTCGGGTCCGCTGACGCCTTCGGCGAAGTTCCACCGGTAGAGCCCGAACAGGCCGCCGGTGCTGGCGCCCGTGGCGAGGTAGTCGACCGTGCCCCCGCTTCGGTAGGTCAGCGTGGGGTCCTCGTCGTTGCGTCGCAACGTGGCGCTCTGCTCACCCTCGTCGCCGAAGTAGATCGGGTCTGGATAGGACATGGGTCGAGCCAAGCACGCCGATCAGGCAAGGTCGAGGAAATTACCGCCGGGCCCGGCACACCGCAGCTACGCAACTGTCAGGCGATGAGTTGCCAGTCGTCGGGTTCGGTCTCCTCCATGCCGAGGTCGAGTCCGGTGGTCAGCAGCAGGGCTGCGTGTTCGCGGTCGTCTCGGTGGTCGCTGAAGACCAGGGCTCCGATGCGTGGGTCCAGGTCGTGGGTGCCGGTGCCGTCGACGAGGCAGTACCGGTGGTGGGTGGTGCGCCAGACATAGGTGTCCGGCACAGGTTGTCGCACGCTCATCTGTCCGTGGGTCTTGATCCGGTGATGATTTCGGGTCATCGGGCCGGCGTTCTCGACACTGGTCTGCCCCGGCGATCCACCTGTGTCGTGGGAGCCGGGGTCGTAGGCACGGGTGTGGTCGATGTCCATCGCATGGGTGGTGTTGACCCCGTAGGGGTAGCAGTCGGTCGGCACCCGGGCCAGCACGGCTTCGCGCAGGTTGCCGGTGAACGCGTAGGAGTCCACCGGCGCGGTCACCCACGGGTCCAGCACCGGGCGGATCACCACCTGGCTCAACTGCAGCAGCTCGAGGGCCTCCGGCAAGGAGAGGGGGCCGTGGCCCTCCAGCCGCCCGACGCCCGCGGGGTGTCCGCCGTGGGCCTTGGCGTGGGCCAGGGCCTGCAATGCGTCCTCGGACAGGTGCAGGTGCAGCACCGTCGTCACCGGCGCCCACCGCGACCCACGACTGTGTGACGCCGGGGCACTCGACTGGTCCGCAGGTCTGTCAACCGGCTCGCGCTCATCGTCCGCGGTGTCGGGGGCGTCCGCGGGCTCGGGCTCATCGTTCGCGGGGGCCAGCGTCCTCATCGACGGCAGCGGCGTGGGCTGCGGCGATCAGGGCCAGCGCGGAGTCGGGGTTCGCGATCAGCAACCCCAACGCCCGCGAGCGGGCCACCGCCATCGAGTCCAGATCCTTGAGGTCGATCCCGGCCGCCAGGTCCTGGGCCAGCAGCAACTCCGCCAACCGCTGCACCTGTGCCTCGCCGATGACCGCGTCGGCGGCCGACAGCTTCGCGTACAGGCCCTTGAGACCACGCTGGTTGGACTTGTTGAACGCCACGGACCGCTTGCCCAGGTTGTCCTGCCGGTCCTCCTCGGCCGCCTGGGCCTCGGCAAGGAGCACCATCGACTCGACCTTCTCCAGCAACCGTGGCGCCGGCAACGACCCGACCACACCGGCCAACTCGAGGCCGATCAGCTCGGCCGCCTCAGGGTCCAGGCCCCGGGTCAGCACCGCGATCCTGCGCAGCACCCACACCTCGAACGCCGCATCGGTGAACGTCACCGCCCACAACGCCGGCAACCGGTGCCGCAGATCCAACGCATCCCCGATCCACGACCGTGCCGCCAACGGATGCACCCCCAAGCTGACCCCCAGCTCCGCGGTCGCGAACTCCGCCACTACCGGGGTCCCCTCACCACCGAAGACCTTGAACACCGGGTGACCCCGTCTGGCCCCCGGCTCATCACACGCACCATGACCCCGTGTCACCCGCTCATGGTCACCATGCAGGTCAGCCCAGTGCGCCGCATGATGCAACAACGCAACCTCTGCAACCCGACGAGCCACCACTGCAGACTCGACACCGGTGAGCGTGTCACCCGAGTCAAGATCCGTCAGAGCCGCTGCCGTCTGCATATCCAGAACTCAACACGGCACCACCGACAGTCAGGCCCCGAAACCAGCCCCACATCCCAGCATGCGGACAACGCGCAGAAACAGTTGCGTTGGCGTCCGGCTCGACCCACCTCAGGCGAGGTCGAGGAACTTGTCGAAGACCCGAGCGCCGAACTCGAGCGCGTCGACGGGCACCCGCTCGTCGACGCCGTGGAAGAGGGCGCCGAAGTCGAGCTCCTGGGGCAGACGCAACGGCGCGAAGCCGTAGGAGGTCATCCCGAGCTTGCGGAAGTGCTTGGCGTCAGTGCCGCCGGACATGAGGTACGGCGCGACGATGCCGTCCGGGTCCTCGGCCAGGATCGACTGCGTCATCGCATCGACGATGCGGCCGTCGTACGGCGAGTCCCAGGGCTGCTGCTTGGAGACGAACTCCCACGTGACGTGCTCGCCACACAGCTCGGCCAGGGTCGCGAAGAACTCGTCCTCGAAGCCCGGCAGGAAGCGGCCGTCGACGTGAGCCGAGGCCTCGGTCGGGATCACGTTCACCTTGTAGCCGGCGTTGAGCATCGTCGGGTTGGCGGTGTTGCGGATCACCGCGCCGAGCATGCGCGCCGAGCTCTCGAACTCAGAGACCAGGGCCTCCGCGTTCTCCGGGGTGGCCTCGGTGCCGGCGATGTCGGCGACCGAGGCAAGGAGCACCTCCATGGCCGGGGTCAGCCGCACCGGCCACTTGTGCGAGCCGATCCGCGCCACCGCGCCGGCCAACTCGGTCACCGCGTTGTCGTGGTTGATCATCGAGCCGTGGCCCGCACTGCCGCGGGCGGTCAGCTTCATCCAGGCCATGCCCTTCTCGGCCGCCTCGATCAGGTAGATCCGCTTCCCACGCACGGTCGTGGTGAAGCCGCCGACCTCGCCCACGGCCTCGGTGCAGTCGGCTATCTCGTCGGCGTGGTTGTCGATCAGGTATTCAGCGCCCTTGTGGCCACCAGCCTCCTCGTCGGCGGTGAAGCAGAGCACGACGGGTCGCGGCGGCAGTGCCCCCGCGCGGGCACGGGCCCGCACCACCGAGAGCGCCATCGCGTCGAAGTCCTTCATGTCGACCGCGCCACGGCCCCACACGTAGCCGTCGTGGACCTCGGCGGCGAACGGGTCGAACTGCCAGTCCTCCGCCGCGGCCGGTACGACGTCGAGGTGCCCGTGCAGCAACAGGGGTTCACCGGGACCGTCGCCCCACCTGGCGATCAGCGACGTTCGACCCGGCTCGGACTCGTAGAGGTTGCTCGAGATGCCCACCTCGTCGAGCAGCGCGGCGACGTGCTCGGCCGCCTTGCGCTCCCCCGGACCGTCGTCGTCCCCGTAGTTGGAGGTGTCGATTCGAATCAGGTCGCGGCAGATGTCGACCACCTCGGAGGACGGGTCGTACGCCGAGTTGTGGGCCGTCGTCGGGTCGGGTGCAGACATGTCCCCATCCTTGCATCCGTGCCCAGTGGGGCCGATGTGAGTTTTCGGCACGTCTCTTGCTACAGTTCTCCAGCACTCGTCCGGGTGGCGGAATTGGCAGACGCGCTAGCTTGAGGTGCTAGTGCCCGTATTAGGGCGTGGGGGTTCAAGTCCCCCCTCGGACACTGGAAAGGCCCCGGCTCCACGGGGCCTTTTCTTCATTTCAGGCACCGCCGCGGGCCCTACTTCCGGGTGGCGTCGAGCACCTTGCGGGTCATCCGGAGAGCGTCGCGCTCGACCTGCTCACCGAGGCCGGCGCCGTCGCGGGAGTACGACAGCTCGATGACCAGGTTGTCGGCGACCAGCAGGACCTCGCGCTCACTCAGGTCGTAGCCGTCGGCCGCCTCGGTCTGGTCCCAACGCGAGATCACGGCCTTCTCACCGAGGCCGCGCAATGGCTTGTCGTCGCGCGAGCGGCTTGCGGCGAACACCTTGCGGGCGACCGTCGACGCCGAGTCGCCGTCCAACGGGTTGCCACCGGCGGCGTACACGTGGACGGCGAGGTCCCCGATCGAGTCGTCCTGCTCCCAAGCGCAGTCGGCCAGGCGCGGGTCGGCGCCGGGCGGCGTCACCGAATGCCCCGCAGGCAGACCGAGTGACGCGGCGTCCGCGCGGAGCACCGCACACACGTCGCCCACCCGCCGGACTCGTCCCGGATCGGGCCGCTCGGTCGCGTCCAACGTCACTCCGAGCGAGGCGAGAACCTCGCGAGCAGCGGCCAGCGTGCCCGTCTCGATCCTGTTCAGCGAGGGCGGCGTGGCTTGGCGGTGCGCCACGTCGTAGCCGCCCTCGGCCTGCACCTCCACCACGACATTGCCGGCCCTCACCAGGAGATAGCTCCCCGTGGTGACACCGATCGAACCGGCGAAGCGGGTGCCCGACGTCGCATAGGCCTCGTCGCCGAGTCCGTCGACCTCGTGCGGAGCTCCGAGCCCCGGGTGCAGGATCCCACCTGTCAGGTCCGGGTTGAACTCCTTGCGCCACTGTGCGGCGACGGCGCGGGCCCCGTCGACGGCCGGCATCGTCTTCGGCTGGCCTTCTTCGTCCGTGGACTCCGTGGGGCGGGCGACGTGCACACTCACCCGAAGACTGCGGTCGGAGTAGCGCGGCTCGGCGGTCTCGGTCCAGGTGCAGTTCGCCGGGGCCGGCAACGCCGCGCTGGCCCGGAGCCCCAGGGTGCGCAGCGTCTGGCGGCCGACCTCCGCGCACGGTTCTGACATCGGATCCGGACGTACGTCGCCCTCTGCCCAGGCCGGCTCTGTTCCCGGCAGCTTCACGTCGGGGTCCGCCGCCTCGAGCTCGTAGGCCTCCAGGGTGCCCCTGCCCTGCCCCAGCAACAGACCGTCCGACACCTGCCAGGTGACGGCCTGCGACTCGTCCTCGTCGATCCGACCTGCCGTCCCTGCATCCTCGCCGGTGCGCAGGTTCCACCGGGCGAGCCAGATCTCGAACGAACGGCCGTCGTCACGCATCCGGCGCTCCGTGACCACCACGCCCTCCGAGTCGACTCCGGCCACGGCGGAGGAGGCGTAGTGCGGTGAAAGCGTGTTTGCAGAGACCGCGCGCGACCAGAGCTCCCGGCCCGTCGTCACGTCGTACGCGTAGACCCTGCGTGGCGCGCCGGTCGGGCTCTTGGGCGAGGTGTCGTAGGTGCCCACCATCACTCCGTCTGCGGTCCCCAGCGGCGTGAAGAAGCCCCGGTATGCGCCGAGCTGAAGGCCCACCGTGGCCCCGGGGCGGCCGTGCGCCCGCGAGTGGCGGCGCATCAGCGTGTGGCCGTCCTCGCGCAGCGCAAGGATCAGTGGTGAGGAGCTGACCACTGCTCCGGCGTCCAGGCCGCTGTCCTGTCGTGACCTCGTACGCCGCCACAGGAGCTTGCCGGAGTCCGCGTCGTACAGCTCGAAGGAAGCAGCACCGTCCCAGGGCGGGATGAAGCCGGTGCCGTGGTCATCAGGGGTCGCCTCGGTGGCCGGGTCGTGCCACACCGCGATGACCTGGCCGTCCGAGTCCGCCTCGTTGGCGCAGGCAACGTCATGGGGCGACAGCACGCCGAGGCGGTGCCCGTCCTTCAACGAGAGGCGGGTGACCTGTCCGCAGAACTGGATCACGGTCACGGTCCTGTCACCGATGCTCGCCACGACATTGCCGGAGTCGTACTGCTTCGAGATCGACGGGATGTGCGCCCGCCACTGGGCCGTGCCCTTCTCACTGTCGATCACCACCACGTCGCGACATCCTTCACCGAACACGACCACCACGTCTCCGGCGGCATTCGGCTCACCTGCGGAGCAGCCCTGCGGGATCGGCCGGTTCCAGACCACGTCACCAGACACCGGGTCCAGGGCCGTCACCGATTCCTGGCTGACCTGCAACAACCGATCGCCTCGGCGGAAAACCGCGACACCGAACGTCGTCTCGGTTGCCTTCGCGACCCAGGCTGGTTCCAGGGGATTCGGCAGGGACACCTTCGACGAGTCGTCCTTCTTGTCGTCCGTCGAGGCGCACCCGGACAGCGCGACCGTGAGTGCGACGACGGTTGCGAGACCTGCGCGGGCCATCCGGAGTGACATGGCGAGCCTCTACCCGTGAAGGCGCGGCCCGAAACGACGAAGGGTTTTGGCGCCGAAAAGTCGGCAACACTGCTGGCCATGTCATCCGAGACCTCGACCCCCACAGCCGTCGACCCCGTCGCGCGGCAGCTCAACGCGGCCTTCCTTGCCGGGCTCGTGCTGCTGGTGCCGGTGCGCGGCGCGCTGGGCACCACGACGTACGACGCCTTGTTCTACTGGACCCTCGCCGGACTGGTGATCATGGTCGCCTTCGGCTTCGTGCTGCGGGTCACGCAGGTGCCCCAGGCGCTCGGCATCGTGCTGACCACGTCCGGCATCTACACGGTGAGTGTCGTGATCGCCCTGGCCATCGTGGGCAACCTCGGCGATCCCGGCAGCGACACGACGGTCACGTTGATGGCGGGCATTCCGGCAGCGGCGGTCGCCGCACCGGCCACGACGGCCGTCGTGCACTGGACCAGCGACAACACCGGAGCCACGGCGGTCGGCGCCGTGTGCGCGGTGCTCGGCCTGACCATCGCGATCAGCGCCGGCCCCTCCATCGGCGAGCTGCTCGACGACGCGCGTGAGCAGGCGGCCGATGCCAGGGCGTTCGAGGAGGCGGGCCTGTCGCCGTACCTCCCCGAGATCGACGGGATGGTCCCGGAGTACGACGGCAAGTTCACCTCGACTGCTGAGGGCTCGCACGCGGTGGTCGGCTACAGCATGACCTACGAGCAGGAGTCCAGCGGCGAGCAGAGCTGGGACGCCGCGTCGATCTCGCTGAACGTGCTCCGCCCCGAGGGCGCCGCCTGCGAGGAGATCAGCGACTACCTCGCCTGCATCGAGAGCGACGGCTACGTCATCACGGAACGTGACGGTGTCGCGGATGCGGTCAGCGCCGACGTCGGCGGCATGCGGCTCACCGCCACGGTGCGCGAAGGCACCGGCGACGTGCCTGACATGGACGCGATCGGCCGCGCCCTGGTCGGCGCCGACGAGGTCGAGTGGGACGAGGTCGTCAGCCTCGACCAGGAGTAGGGCTGAACCGTCCGGTGCGCGGGTCAGCCTCGCTTGGCCACGGTCAGCAGGACCACGGAGTCCTCAACGGCCTCGAGGGCATGACGGGAGTCGGGGATGAACAGGAGGTCACCGGGTGAGCCGTTCCACCGGTTCTCACCGGCCACGAGCGTGATGCGGCCGTGGAGGACCTGGAGCGTGGCCTCGCCGGGGTTCTCGTGCTCGTCCAGGTTGCTCCCTGCCCGTAGTGCAACGAGGGTCTGGCGAAGGACGTGTTCGTGACCTCCATAGATCGTGTGGGCACTGCGACCGCTCGACGCGCTGGCAGCGGTCTTCAGGTGCTGGCGGACCAGTGCGGTCAGTGATTCCTTCTGCACGGCGTCTCCTCAATGTTGGATGGATCATTGGTTGATCGCCCCCGGCGATTCTTCGACCTCATTTGTTGATCCGGTCCCAGCCGCGGCGCGGAGTGTGGCTGCCCAGCTGTTGGTCGTCACGACTGCGGTAGACGATGTAGGGGCGGGTGAGATAGCCGACCGGGGCACTGAACACGTGCACCAGGCGGGTGAATGGCCACAGCGCGAAGAGGCCGAAGGCCACCAGCGCGTGCAGCTGGAAGCCGAGGGGTGCGTCTGCCATGAGGCCGGCATCCGGTTGGAAGGCAAGGAAAGAGCGGTACCAGACCGAGACGCCCTCCCGGTAGTTGTACTCCCCGCCGAGCGTGAAGATCGAGCCGGCGATGGTGTTCCACATCCCCAGGAGGATCGCTGCCCCGAGGAAGAGGTACATGACCTTGTCCATCGCGGTGGTGGCCGAGAAGACCGGTCCCACGGTGCGCCGGCGGTAGATCAGGATGGCCATCCCGACGACTGCCATGACGCCCGCCACGAGGCCCCCGGTGACGGCGACGACGTGGTAGAGGTGGTCGTCGATGCCGACCGCCTCCGTCCAGGACCGTGGCACGAGGAGACCGATCACGTGGCCTCCGACGACCCCGAGCATGCCGAAGTGGAACAGCGGGCTACCGATGCGCAGCAGCTTCCGCTCATAGAGCTGCGACGAGCGCGTCGTCCAGCCGAACTTGTCGTAGTGGTAGCGCCACGCGTGACCCAGGACGAACACCGTCAGACAGACGTAGGGCACCACGACCCACAGGAACGTGCTCATCGGCGGGCTCCGGGGAACGACGGCATGGGCAACAGGGTGGGCGACTCGTCCGGCGCACCGGGGCTGAACGCCGGCGTGGCGAAGGGTGCCAGGCCGACCTCCTCCTCGGGAGGTCCTTCGGCGGCCAGCCGGCGTACGGCGTCACGCTCGTCGCCCCGCAACGGGGGCAGCGTGGCGGTGACCGCATCGAGTACGTCGGCCCAGGGCTTGCGCATGTCGCGCAACGAGATCCGCAGCAGCTCGAGTCCCGCCCGGTGGTCGAGCATGAGCCCTCGGCCGAGCGCCTGGTCACAGGTGGCGGCGTACTCCAGGACCACGGCCAGGTGGTCCGGCAGCTCGGACTCGTCGAGCACGAACCCCGAGTCGAGGTAGGTCTGCTTGAACCTGAGCAGCGCCATCCCCCGTTTGCGCGTGTCGCCGTGGGCGAAGTAGGTGAGGAAGAGGTTGCAGCGCCGGCGGTTGTCGAAGGTCTCTACGTAGTCCTCCTGGACCTGGTCCAGCGGGGTGGTGCGGAGGTGCACCACGAACCTGCGGAGGGGGTCGCCGACGGCGGCCGGCAGCTCGTGCGAGGCGGCGTCGACGAGGTCGAGCTGCCCGAGGAGATGCTCGTCGGGATAGCCGAGCAGGAGCGACGTCGACTGCCAGACGACCGTCAGCTGCTCGGTCGTCAACGACGAGCGACGGTTCCGCAGGCGGCTCACGAGTCCGGTCCCTTCGGCGGGAACAGTCCGGGAGGGGACCCCTTGCCGTCCCAGTTGAGCAGGTTCACCCGGGCGCGCTTGTTCTCAGGCCCGGCGAGCGAGTCGGAGGTCTGCCGGTCCTGCAGCATCTCGAAGTTCTCCACGGCGATCGGTGTCGGCGTTCCGGAGCCCTCGCCGAAGAGGTCGTGCTGCCCACCGCCGTACTCACTCACCGCGCACTCCGTGCCGAGCTCCTCGAGCGAGTGCGCCTGCTCGGTGTGCGCCGACGGGATGACGTAGCGCTCGTCGTACTTGGCGATCGCGAGGAGTCGGTACATGTCGTACATCCCCTCCTCGCTCATCCCGACCGCGGCCGGGATCGAGGCGTCGGGCTCTCGGCCCATGTTGATGTCGCGCATGTAGCAGCGCATCGCGGCCAGCTTCTTGAGCACGGCATCGACCGGTGCGACGTCTCCGGCGGTGAACAGCTCGGCGAGGTACTCGACCGGGATCCGCAGCGCGTCGATGGCAGCGAAGAGGTTGCCCTTGTCCTCGGCGTCCTCCCCCGTCTCCTGGACCACGTCGACGACCGGCGACAGCGGCGGGATGTACCAGACCATCGGCATGGTGCGGTACTCCGGATGCAACGGCAGGGCCACCCGGAAGGTGTTGATCAGTGCATAGATCGGTGAGCGCTGCGCGGCATCGATCCAGTCACGGGCGATGCCCGCCTTCTCGGCCTCGCGCATCACCTCGGGGTCGAACGGGTCGAGGAAGACATCGCGCTGGGCCTCGTAGAGCCCGTGCTCGTCCTCCGTCGAGGCCGCCTCGAGCACCTTGTCGGCGTCGTACAGCATCAGGCCGATGTAGCGCAGTCGGCCGACACACGTCTCGGCACACACGGTGGGCAGGCCCACTTCGATGCGCGGGAAGCAGAACGTGCACTTCTCCGCCTTGCCGGTGCGGTGGTTGAAGTAGATCTTCTTGTAGGGGCAGCCGGAGACGCACTTGCGCCAGCCGCGGCACTTGTCCTGGTCGACCAGGACGATGCCGTCCTCCTCGCGCTTGTAGATCGCGCCGCTGGGGCACGATGCCGCGCACGACGGGTTCAGGCAGTGTTCGCAGATCCGCGGCAGGTAGAACATGAAGGTCTGCTCGAACTCGAACTTCACCTTGTCGGCGATCTTGGCCAGCATCGGATCGCGGTGCGCGGTCTCGGTGGAGCCGCCCAGGTCGTCGTCCCAGTTGGCCGACCACGAGATCTTCATGTTCTTGCCGCTGATCAGGGACTTCGGGCGGGCGACCGGCGTGTGCTCCTGCGCGGGGGCGTCGGTGAGCGTGGCGTAGTCGTAGGTCCACGGCTCGTAGTACTCGTCGATCGAGGGCAGCTTGGGGTTGGAGAAGATGGTCACGAGGCTCTTGAAGCGTCCACCGCCCTTGAGCTTCATCCGACCGTTCTTGTTGAGCTCCCAGCCGCCCTTCCACTTCGTCTGGTCCTCGTACGTCCGCGGGTAGCCGAGTCCGGGCCGGGTCTCCACGTTGTTGAACCAGATGTACTCGGTGCCCGAGCGGTTGGTCCACGCCTGCTTGCAGGTGACCGAGCAGGTGTGGCAGCCGATGCACTTGTCGAGGTTCATCACCATCGCCATCTGCGCCATCACACGCATGTCAGTGCCCCCTCGGTGGTCGAGTGACGCGAGCGCCAGCGAGCGTCGTATCGAGACCCATCAGTACGTCACGTCCTGGCTGCGCTTGCGGATGATGGTGACCTCGTCACGTTGGTTGCCGGTGGGACCGAGATAGTTGAACGCGTACGTCAGCTGGGCGTAGCCCCCGATCAGGTGGGAGGGCTTCACCAAGAGCCGGGTCAGCGAGTTGTGGATGCCCCCTCGCTTGCCGGAGGTCTCCGCGAGCGGTACGTCGATGAGCCGGTCCTGGGCGTGGTACATGTACACGGTTCCCTCGGGCATCCGGTGCGACACGATCGCCCGCGCCACGACGACGCCGTTGCGGTTGACCGCCTCGATCCAGTCGTTGTCCTTGATACCAACCTTCACTGCGTCCCGGTCGCTCATCCAGATGTTCTGCCCGCCGCGCGAGAGGGACAGCATGAACAGGTTGTCCTGGTATTCGGAGTGGATCGACCACTTGTTGTGCGGGGTCAGGTAGCGCACGGTCAGCCCCTCGACCTGGCCGTTCGAACCGTCGGACACGTCGCCAAGGACAGGCTCCGCGAAGAGAGCCGCCATGTTGAGCGGCGGACGGTAGATCGGCAGGCCCTCGCCGAGCTCGGTCATCCAGTCGTGGTCGAGGTAGAAGTGCATCCGTCCTGTCAGCGTGTGCCACGGCTTCTTGCGCTCCACGTTGATGGTGAACGGCGAGTAGCGCCGGCCACCGGTCTCGGAGCCCGACCACTCCGGTGAGGTGATCACCGGCACCGGCGGGCCCTGGGTGTCGGCGAAGGTGATCTGCTTGCCCTCGTGCTCCTCGGCCAGGTCGGCCAGTCGCACGCCGGTGCGCTTCTCGAGCGTCTTGAAGCCCTGGGTGGCCAGGTGTCCGTTGGTGGTCCCGGACATCGCGAGGATCGCCTCGCAGACGTTGATGTCCTTCTTCAGCGACGGTCGACCATCGGCGACACCACCGCGAACGGCGCCGTTCTTCGCCCGCAGGTAGTCGACCTGCTTGCCGAGCTCGAACGTGACTCCCTTGGTGGTGGCGCCGAGGGTGTCGACCAGTGGCCCAAGCGCGTTCATCTTCTCGTGGACCGCACCGTAGTCGCGCTCGACCTCGACCAGCTTGGGCATCGTGACGCCCGGGATCGGCTCGCACTCGCCCTTCTTCCAGTCGCGTACGACGCCGTGCGGGTTGGCCATCGCGTCCGGGGTGTCGTGCGTCAGTGGCACCGCCACGACGTCCTTGCGCACACCGAGGTGAGTGGTGGCCAGGTAGCTGAACTTCTCCGCGATCGTCTGCCACGCGTCCCAGTCGGTGCGGGTCTGCCACGGCGGTGCGATCGCCGGGTTGAAGGAGTGCACGAACGGGTGCATGTCGGTGGTGTTGAGGTCGTGCTTCTCGTACCAGGTCGCCGCCGGCAGGACGACGTCCGAGAAGATCGTCGTGCTGGTCTGCCGGAAGTCGATCGTCATCAGCAGGTCGAGCTTGCCCTCGGGCGCAACGTCTCGCCACGTCACGTCGACGGGGCGTTGGTCCTCGGGTGTCTCGGTCGCCCGCACCGACGAGTCGGTGCCGAGCAGGTGCTTGAGGAAGTACTCGTTGCCCTTGCCCGACGAGCCGAGCAGGTTGGCCCGCCAGATCGACAGGATCCGCGGGTAGTTCTGTGGCGCGTCGGGATCCTCGCCGGCGAAGTCGAGCTCGCCGGACTTGAGCTGCTCGACGACGTACTCCCCCACCGGCTTGCCGGCCGCAGCGGCATCGTCGCTGAGGTCGAGAGGGTTCCGGTCGAAGGTGGGGTACGACGGCATCCAGCCCATCCGCGCGCTCTGCGCGATGACATCGGCCGTGGACTTCCCCGCGAGCTGACCCTTGCCGGTGGTCGCGCTGAGGGTGTCGGCCCCGAACTGGTCGTAGCGGAACTGGTTGGTGTGGAGGTACCAGTACGCCGTCTGGATCATGTTGCGCGGTGGGCGGTTCCAGTCGAGGGCGTTGGCTATCTGGGTGTAGCCGGTGAGGGGCCGCACCTTCTCCTGCCCGACGTAGTGTGCCCAGCCACCGCCGTTGACGCCCTGGCAGCCGGTGAGGTTGGTGAGGGTGAGGAAGGCGCGGTAGATCGTGTCGGAGTGGAACCAGTGGTTGGTCCCCGCGCCCATCACGATCATCGATCGGCCCTTGGACTCCTCGGCGTTGGCGGCGAACTCGCGGCCGATGCGGGCGGCGGTCGAGGCTGGTACGCCGGTGATGGCCTCCTGCCACGCGGGTGTGTACGGCGACTCCGCGTCGTCGTAGCCGCTGGCCCACTCCCCCGGCAGCCCGTCCCGGCCGACGCCGTACTGCGCGAGGAGCAGGTCGAAGACGGTGGTGACCAGGTGGCCGTCGACGCGTCGGACCGGCACACCGCGTGGCAGGTCGGCGGCCGCGCCGTCTGGGGTGTCGAAGCGCGGCATCCGCACCAGCACGGTCTCGCCGTCGGTGCCGGCGTCGAGGAGTGAGAGCCGCGGGTCGACGTCACCGAGCTCGAGGTTCCACTTGCCGACGCCGGACTCGCCGAAACGGTGCCCGAGCGAGCCGTTCGGCACCACCGGCTCACCGGTGCGTGCGTCGATCAGGACGGTCTTGAACGCGGCGTTCTCCTCGTCCTCGTCGGTCGCGGCCAGGTCTGCCGCGGTCAGGAACTTGCCCGCCGTGAACTCGCCGTCGGCCGCCTCGTCGAGCTTCACCAGGTAGGGCAGGTCGGTGTAGGACTTGACGTACTCCGTGAAGTACGGCGTCTGCCGGTCGACGAAGAACTCCTTGAGCACCACGTGACCCATCGCCATGGCCAGTGCCGCATCGGTGCCCGGCTTGGCGGGCAGCCACTCGTCGGCGAACTTCACGTTGTCCGCGTAGTCCGGCGCTACCGCGATCACCTTCTGGCCGCGGTAGCGGGCCTCCGCCATCCAGTGCGCGTCGGGTGTGCGGGTGACGGGGAGGTTGGAGCCCCACATGATCAGGTAGCCGGCGTTCCACCAGTCACCGGACTCGGGCACGTCGGTCTGGTCGCCGAACACCTGGGGTGAGGCGACCGGCAGGTCGGCGTACCAGTCGTAGAAGCTGAGCATCGAGCCGCCGATGAGGTTCACGAACCTGGCCCCCGAGGCGTGGGAGACCATCGACATCGCCGGGATCGGCGAGAAGCCGGCGACCCTGTCGGGTCCGTACTTCTTGATCGTGTGGACGTGGGCCGCGGCCACGATCTCACTGGCCTCCTCCCACGTGGCCCGGACCAGGCCGCCCTTTCCGCGGGCCGACTTGTAGGCCTTGGCCCGCAGCGGGTTCTCGACGATGTGCTCCCACGCCTTGACCGGGTCACCGTCGTGCTGGGCCTTGGCCTCGCGGAACATCTGGAGCAGGACTCCACGCACGTAGGGATAGCGAACCCGGGTCGGCGAGTAGGTGTACCAGGAGAACGCCGCGCCACGCGGGCAACCGCGGGGTTCGTACTCCGGGGAGTCCGGACCCACCGACGGATAGTCGGTCTGCTGCGTCTCCCAGGTGATGATCCCGTCCTTGACGTAGACCTTCCACGAGCACGAGCCCGTGCAGTTCACGCCGTGCGTGGAGCGGACCACCTTGTCGTGGCTCCAGCGGTCCCGGTAGAAGTCGTCCGCGTCGCGACCACCGGTCCTGTGCACGGTGCGCAGGTCGTCGGAGACCTTGTCCTTCGTGAAGTAGCGGCGGGTGCGCAGCAGAGCGTCGCTCAGGCCACCGTCGATTCCCGCCGCGTTCCGCTTGCGTTGCTTCGGTTCCACTTCGTTGCTCACGCGGCATTGCCTTTGGTCGTCTGCGGGTGAGGTGCTTCGGACCGTACGTCTCGGACCCTACTCCCAGGGTCCGGTGGCGTCTGGTCATCCATGGGCGGGCTCGTGCGCCCTTGCGGTGTGGGCGACCACGGTGAGCGTCAACGCCAGCGCGAGCGCAGCAGTCGCGGACAGCATCCACAGGCCGATGGCGTAGGAGTCCGTGCGGCCGTAGATGTAGCCCATGATCAACGGCGGCAGGAACCCGCCGAGACCGCCGGCCGCGCCCACCATTCCGGTCACGCCACCGACCCGTGACTGCTCGGTCACTCGTGCGACCAGTGCGAAGGTCGCGCCGCTCCCGGCTCCGAGGGCCGCGGCCATGGCCAGGAACGAGATTGTGCCGACGTGCTCGAGGAGGGGTTGGGTCGCGGTGATGCCGGCACCGATGACCACGACGCCGTAGCCGGTGGCAAGGACCGGGACAGCTCCGAACCGGTCCGAGAGCCAGCCTCCGACCGGTCGCATGATGACCGCGACGACGACGAAGCCGGCCATCCGGTTCGCGGCGTCGGCAGGGGTCAGCTCGTAGGCCACCTTGAGGTACGACGGCAGGTAGACCGAGAACGCGACGTAGCCGCCGAAGGCCACGGCGTAGAGCAGGCTGGCCTGCCAGGTGATCGGAAGTCGTGCCGTCGCCGACAGGCGTTGCACCAGTGGCGTGGTGGGAACGGTGCGTCCCGGCGCATCGCGAAGCACCAGCCACGCGGCGACGGCGTACACCGCGAGCGCTGCGGCCATGATGAGGAACGGAGCCCGCTCACCGACGTTGGTGTAGAGCTTCACGGTGGTCAGTGCGCTGATGGCCGTGCCACCCATGCCGGCACCGAAGATGCCGACGGCGAGGCCGCGTCGCTCCGGCGGGAACCACGCATTGACGAACGGGACGCCCACCGCGAACGCGGTGCCACCGATGCCGAGGAAGAAGCCACCGAAGAGGAGTGCGGCGTAGGACGTCTGGGCGAAGAAGCCGATGAACAGCACCGGCACGATGGTGGCGGCCGAGACCAGGGGGAACATGGCTCGTCCCCCGAAGCGGTCGGTCAGGGCGCCGACCACGATTCGGCCCAGCGATCCGACGACGACCGGTACGGCGACCAGCAGGGCGACGTCGGACTCCGTCAGCGCGCCGAGCGTCCCCTTGTCGCGGAACAACGGCCCAAGGGGGCTGAGCAGTGCCCAGGCCCAGAAGTTGACCGCGAAGCCGAGCGTGGCCACGGCCAGCATCAGCCAGGGCGAACCTGTCGTCTCGCGCGGCGACCCGTCACCCGTGGTCCTGGACTGGATGCTGCTCGTCGTTGGTGTGTGCACACATCCACCTTCGCAACGCGGTCGTCGTTCCGCACGGGCCGAAGGTCCCGACAGCTGCGGCCTGTCTGCCCATCCGCTGCCTCCCATCCGCTGACTCGGGCGTCAGCGACGAGTCTGCCCCGGAGACGTGGTCGTCTCGACGCGTTGCCCTGGCACCGGCACGGGTGCGACGGTCTCCACGAACATCACCGGGATCGTGCTGGTTTCCAGGGCCAGCCGGCTCACCGGACCCAGATGTGCGGCGAGTGGCAGCCGCGGGTGACGGCGTCCCAGCACCAGCAGGTCACCGTGCTCCGCCCCACGGAGCAGCGCTGAGCCGATCGGCTCGTGGCGCACCTCGATTTCGACCCTGACATCTGAGAACTCCGCCCTCAGCGCCTGCACCTGCGCGGCGAGCGCGTTGCGAAAGCGGTCCTCCCGGACGGCATCGCGGCGGACCCCTTCGTCCCCGTGACCGTCGCACGGCAAACACGCATGGAGGACGCGCAGCCGATCCTGACGCTGGCCGGCGAGCGTGAAGGCAGTGCGCAACGTGTGGTCGGCACCGGCTGGGTCGTGCACCGCCACCACCACTGTGTGGTGTCGGTTCTCCGGCTGCCAGGACGCCGGCACGGAGACCACGGGTGCGTGTGACCGCGACGCGACCCCCTGTGTGGTGGACGTGCCGACCGCCCGACCGATTCCCGTCAGACGCCTGTGCTGCAGCGCGACCAACCGTGCGCCTTCGGAGCGCGCGACGATGTCGGTGACGGTCCCGCGGCTCTCCGCCACGAGCTCGTGGGTGATCGTGATCCTGCCACCGACCAGTTCGTGGGCGTCAGCTGACGCGCGGGCGAGCACGTGATGACCGAAGGCCCGGGCGGCCTCCCAGTCAACGTCGAAGGGTCCCGAGAGACCCGGTGCCAGCTGGGGCACGTGCACGAAGTGCAGGTCGGCACCCGTGCGCAGCGCCTCCTCGGACACGAAGTCCACCAGCGCTCGGGTGTCCTGTCCTGCCACTGCGGCGACGATCCGCCCACGTGCAGGAACCACCGTGAGGCGCCCCACGACTAGGAGACCGCCGCGCCGACGCAGATGAACGCCGCGCAGAGGACCAGCAGGATGCCGACCAGCGGGAGGACGAAGCGCAGGTACTGGTCGTAGCGGACCCGGGCGAGTGCCAGGCCGCCCATCACCACTGCCGAGGTCGGGGTGATCAGGTTGACGATCCCCGAGGCCGACTGGAAGGCGGTGACCACCATGGCGCGTGACACACCGGCAAAGTCAGCCAGCGGCGCCAGGATCGGCATCGCCAGGGCGCCGTGACCCGAGGTCGACGGCACGAGGAACGCGAGGGGAAGGTTGATCAGGAACATCAGCACGCCGAAGACGCCGGAGTTGGTGTCGCCGACGATGTTCTCCATCGAGTGCAGGATCGTCCCGGTGATCTCGGAGTTGTTCATGATCACGGTGACTCCGCGGGCCAGCACGATGATCAGCCCGACCCCGATGAAGTCCGCCGCGCCCTTCACGACCGAGTTCGCGATTCCCTTCTCCCCCAGTCCGCCGACGAGACCGACCACGAGCGCCATCAGCAGGAACAGGGCAGCCAGCTCGGGGAAGTACCAGTCGAGCTGCCAGCCGTAGCTCGCGGCGTCGGGACCCTGGATGACCTGGGCCCACGGCACGATCGCATAGATCATGAACGCGAAAGTGGCGGCAACGATCGCCAGCACACTCTTCTCCCGGCCGGTGAGACGAGCCACCTCGCGCACCCCGTGCGCCTTCAGCTCGGCGTCACCCTCCATCTGGCCGACGAGGGACGTCGTGGGGTCGGCCTTGACCTTGCGGGCGTAGCGCAGCACCCACCACACGCCGACGGGCACGAGGACGACGTACATCAGCAGGCGGAAGCCGATGCCGTCGCCGATCGAGATGTCCGCGGCGCCGGAGCCCACGCCGGTGGCGAACGGGTTGACGGTCGAGGCCAGGACGCCGATGCCGGCACCCACCAGGATCGTCGCGGCGGCCACCATCCGGTCGTAGCCGAGGGCGAGCATCAGCGGAATCAGGAGGGCGTAGAACCCGAGGGTCTCCTCGGCCATCCCCTCGGTGGTGCCGCCGATCGAGAACAGCACCATCAGCACGGCGATCAGCAAGGCTCCACGGGTGCTCATGCGTTGGGCGACCCGAGCCACGCCGTTGTCGATGGCCCCGGTCTTCATCGCCATCGTGATGAAGATCCCGATGGCGAGGACGAACAGGAAGACCCCCGCGGCGCCGTACAGCTCACCGGACTCGTAGGGCCCGATGTAGCCGTCGGCGTTGATCACGCCGTACAGGCCGTTGATCGGCGCCATGAACAGCTCCATCAAACGGTCGCCGAACGAGAACGCGCTGTCGGTGGCTTCGTAGCTGCCGGGGATCGGCCGTCCGGAGTCGGCGTCGGTCTGGTAGGCACCGGTCGGAACGACGAAGGCCAGCAACCACACCGCGATCGTCACCCCGAACAGCACCGTGAAGGCGCTCGGGAAGCGGAACCTCTTCGCAGTGGTGGTCGGCTCTCCGTCGTCGGCGTCGTGCCCAGCGGTCAACTTCGGCAGGATGGCCCGTCTCGTGGTGGTCATGGTGCTCCCTCTTTCGGATCGACACAGTTCGGCCGAAATTCACCGAACCACGGAAGGGGGCATCGGCAGACGTGGCGATCGGCCCCTCCCTGGGAGGACCTTCGACCCGGCCGCCTTGGGTCCACCCGCCCCTCGCGCACCTGAGGACCAAGTGCCCGTCGGCCCGGGGCCGTTCGTCGCTGGTGCTGCGCAACCCAGTCCCCGAAGTCTGTGGCCATGAGTAGTCACCGCATCCGGAGAGCCAGCGCGTACGCCGCGAACCAGGGCGCCGAGACTCGAGACCGCGTCTGCCTGGTCGCGGTCGACGGATCCGACGCCAGCGTCCAGTGCCTGGTCTGGGCCCTCCACCATGCAGCCGTTCACCAACTCACCGTCGAGGTCGTCACGATCTGGCCGTCACGCCACACCGTCTTCGTCCATGAGGTCGCCGGACACTTCAGTGCCCCTCGTTGGAAGGCTCGCGACGCCCAACGGCAAGTCATCCGGAAGGCGCTCGCCCAGGTGCCCCGCGGGTCGATCCATGCAGCCCGGCTGGAGAACGGACGCGTCCTGGACTCGATCGTCCAAGCGTCCGCACGATGCGAGCTGGTGGTGCTCGGGGCGGCTTCGGGCGACGAACCACATCCTCTGACCACCCGGGTCGCCGAACAGGCGGAGTGTCAGGTCGTGGTCGTCGACCGTGCGGGCGAGGTCCACCGACCCACCAGCACAGGACGTTTGCCCCTCTCGACGCCCTCCAGGACGGCTGCACGCTGACAGGACCACCACGAGAGGAACACCGTGAACCTGCACGTCGACTCGGAGGTCGGCCGGCTACGGCAGGCCATCCTGCACCGCCCGGACCTCGAGCTGAAGAGGCTGACCCCGACCAACCATGACGACTACCTCTTCGATGACGTGCTGTGGGTCAAGCACGCGAAGCAGGAGCACGACGCCTTCGCCGACACGCTGCGTGACCGCGGGGTGACGGTGCACCTGCTCGACCAGCTGCTGACCGAGACGCTCGCCATCCCCGAGGCACGCAAGCACGTGCTCGAGTCGACCCTGGACGAACGCGTCCACGGCCCGATGGCGCTCGATGCCCTGCATGGTCTCTTCAGCTCGATGCAACCGCGTGAGCTGACGAACTACCTGATCGGCGGCATGACCAAGGCCGAGCTGCTCGAGCGGATGGACGAACCGTCGTCGGTCGTCGTGCGCGCCATGGCAGCAGACGACTTCCTGCTCCCTCCGCTGCCGAACCACCTGTTCACCCGCGACACCTCCGCGTGGATCTACGACGGGGTGTCCGTCAACGCGATGCGCAAGCGGGCACGCATGCGCGAGACCATCCACTACGAGGCCATCTACCGCTGGCACCCCATCTTCGTGGCCGATGACTTCCTCGTCTGGGCCGACGGTACGGCGAGCGGCGCGGCCACCACGGAGGGCGGCGACATCCTGGTGCTCGGCAGGGGCGCCGTGCTGGTGGGGATGAGCGAACGCACCACGCCGCAAGGTGTCGAACGGCTCGCGCGTCGCCTGTTCGACGCCGGGCGCGCCAGCAGGATCGTGGCCCTGGCGATGCCACAGAAGCGCGCCTTCATGCACCTCGACACGGTGATGACCATGGTCGACGACCACACCTTCACCAAATACGTCGGACTCGGGATGCTGCCGTCGTACACGATCGAGCCGGGTGACACCGAGAAGGAGCTGAAGGTGACCGCGCACGAACCGGACCAGATGCACGCGGTGATCGCCGCGGCGCTGGTCATCGACTCGATCAACGTGCTCACCGCGACGCAGGACGTGCACTCCGCCGAGCGCGAGCAGTGGGACGACGGCTGCAACGTGCTGGCCGTCGAACCGGGCGTCGTGGTCGCCTACGAACGCAACGTCACGACCAACACACACCTCCGCAGGAACGGCATCGAGGTCATCACCATCCAGGGCAACGAGCTGGGACGTGGTCGTGGCGGACCGCGTTGCATGACCTGCCCGATCGAGCGGGACGGGATCTGAACCATGGCCTTCAACCTGCGCAACCGCAGCTTCGTCAAGGAGCTCGACTTCACCCCGAAGGAATGGAAGTTCCTGCTCGACCTCGCCGCCGAGCTGAAGATCGCCAAGTACACCGGCTCCGAACAACCCCGACTGGTCGGCAGGGAGATCGCGTTGATCTTCGAGAAGGCCTCCACCCGCACGCGGTGCGCGTTCGAGGTGGCGGCCTTCGACCAGGGCGCCCAGGTGACCTATCTGGGGCCGAGCGGTTCCCACATCGGGCACAAGGAGTCGATGAAGGACACCGCACGCGTGCTGGGCCGGATGTACGACGGCATCGAGTACCGCGGCTCGGCACAGTCGGACGTCGAGACGCTCTCGGCGTACGCCGGCGTGCCGGTGTGGAACGGTCTGACCGACGAGTGGCACCCGACCCAGACCCTCTGCGACATGCTCACGATGCGCGAGCACTCGGGCAAGCAGGATGCCGAGATCTCGTTCGCCTATCTGGGCGACGCCCACAACAACGTGGGCAACTCTCTGCTGGTCGCCGGCGCACTGATGGGCATGGACGTGCGCATCGTCGCGCCCGAGCAGCTGTGGAACCAGCCCGACGTGATCTCCCGGGCCCGAGAGATCGCCGACGAGACCGGGGCCCGGATCCTGCACACCGAAGACGTCGAGGACGGCGTCGACGGTGTCGACTTCCTCTACACCGATGTGTGGGTCTCGATGGGTGAACCCGAGGAGGTGTGGACCGAACGCATCGAGCTGCTGCGCCCCTACCAGGTCAACCAGGCCGTGGTGAAGGCCACCCGCAACCCGCAGGTCAAGTTCATGCACTGCCTGCCTGCCTTCCACGACAGGCACACCGAAATCGGTGAGGAGATCTTCCGCAGCACTGGCATGGACGGGCTCGAGGTGACCGACGAGGTCTTCGAGTCGTCCCACTCGATCGTGTTCGACCAGGCGGAGAACCGCCTGCACACCATCAAGGCAGTGCTCGTCGCGACGCTGGGCGGCTGAGGTGCGCATCGTCGTGGCGCTCGGCGGCAACGCGCTGCTGCGGCGCGGGCAGAAGCCGGATGCCGACATCCAGGAACGGAACGTGCAGCGCGCCGCCGAGGCCCTGGCTCCCCTGGCCGCGGAGCACGAGCTCGTCCTCACACACGGCAACGGTCCCCAGGTGGGGGTGCTGGCGCTGCAGAGCGCGATGGACCCGCACCTCACCACGCCGTATCCCTTCGACGTGCTGGGTGCCCAGACCCAGGGGATGATCGGCTACTGGCTGCTGCAGGCCATGCAGAACCACCTGCCCGGTCGTCAGGTCGCCGCCATCATCAACCAGACCCTGGTCGAGGCTGCAGACCCGGCGTTCCGCGACCCCACCAAGTTCGTCGGAGAGATGTACACCGGCGAGGAGGCACGGCGTCTTGCGGCCGAACGAGGCTGGGCGGTCAAGCCGGACGGCGACGGTTGGCGGCGCGTGGTCGGGTCCCCGCGCCCACAGCGTGTGGTCGAGACGAGACTGATCAGGCTGCTCCTCGAGAGTGGCGCGGTGGTGGTCTGCGCAGGTGGCGGTGGCGTGCCGGTCATCCGCGACCCCCAGGGACACCTACAGGGTGTCGAGGCCGTGGTGGACAAGGACCTCACCAGTGCCGTGCTCGCCGAAGCGCTGGATGCCGACGTGCTCCTCGTGCTCACGGACGTGCCGCACGTGTTCCGCGGCTTCGGCACCCCCGACCAGCGGCCCGTGCTCCGGGCTACCCCGAGCAGCCTGCGTGCGATCACCTTCCCGGCGGGATCGATGGGGCCCAAGGTGGAGGCCGCGTGTCGATTCGTCGAGCTCACCGGGGGCGTCGCCGCCATCGGCACCCTCGAAGACGCTGCTGCCATCCTTCGCGGCGAGGCCGGAACCCTCGTGACTCCCGACGGGCTCTACGAGGGCGGCGGACTGTCACGCACAGCGGCACCGGACCAAGTGCCCCTCCCCTGGGGCACCACGGCACCTGCGTCCGCGCCGGCGAGCCAGCACGCTTGAGGGACAAGGGGCCTGACGTGGCCCACATCAGAGGTTCGGGACAGAGGAGCGTCACGATGAGCACGGAGAAGTGCCTGCGGGCCCGGGTGGTCCATGAGTCCCTGTTCGGCAACACGGCATGGATCGCCCTGGCCGTCGCCGAGGGGCTCCGGCTGGAAGGCTTCGAGACCACGGTCGTCGACGTCCGGTTCGCCGTACCCGCCGACGACCTCGACCTGCTGGTGGTCGGCGCGCCCACCCACGCGTTCTCACTCAGCCGGCCCGCGACCCGGCAGGACGCGGTCAGGCAGGGCGCACCACCGGAGACCGCTGCGCTCGGCCTGCGCGAGTGGATCGAGGGCGCCCCGTCGCCGGGCACCGGTCACGGGATGGCCGCCGTCTTCGACACGCGGGTGCGCAAGGTCCGGCACCTGCCCGTCTCCGCCGCGCGTACGGCGGCACGGCTGCTGCATCGGAAGGGCTATCACCTCGTGGTGCCCCCGCACGGCTTCCTCGTGGAGGACGTGCCGGGGCCGCTGAGCGAGGGACAGCTCAAGGAGGCGACCAGCTGGGGACGTCAGCTCGCCGTCGAGACCCGGAGCCGGATCGCGGCCGGCTCGGTGCACTGAAGCGTTCTCAGCCCGAGGGCACCGACCACTCCACGCAGGTGCCTTCGCCGGCCCTGGACGTGATCGCGCACGTGCCACCGAGCCGCGCCGCGCGCTGCTTCATGTTCAGCAGCCCGCTCTCGGTCGCGCCCGCGGGCAGGCCACGGCCGTCGTCACTCACCCGCAGCCGGATCTCGTCACCGGCCGTGAGCTGTACGTCGACGGCGCTCGCCTCGGCGTGCCGGGCTGCGTTCGACAACGCCTCCCCCAGGACGGCCAGGAGGTCCGGCACGACCGTGGGCCCGATCTTGGTGCGCACCGGCCCCTCGAACTGCAGGCTCGGCCGGAACCCGAGGGTCTCGGCGGACCGGTCGACGATGCGCTGGACCTCTGCCTGGACGTCGGCGGAGTCGTCCATGGACCCCAGGGCGAAGATCGTGCGCCGGATGTCCTTGATGGTCGCGTCGAGGTCGTCGACCGCGGTGGCGAGGCGGGTGGCGATCTCCGGACGGTCGGCCAGCCGGCTCAGGCTCTGCAGGCCCAGCCCCACCGCGAACAGCCGCTGGATGACCAGGTCATGGAGGTCGCGAGCGATCCGGTCGCGGTCCTCGAACAGGGTCAGTCGGTGCTGGTCCTCCCGGGCCCGGGTGATCTCGATGGCGAGGGCTGCCTGCTCGGCGAAGCTGGCCGGCAGCGACGTGTCGAGCTCATGGAATCGCTGCGCGTTGGCGGGCACCCAGCCGAGGGCCAGCGCACCACTGACTCCGTGCGAGTTGCTCATCGGCACGATGACGACCGGCCCCAACCGCGGCCAGCCGAGCGCTGCTCCCAGGTCGAGAGCACGCTCGTCGGCGACGAAGTCCTCGACTGCGATGGGGGTGCCGCTGCGAAGCACCGCACTCGCCAGCGAGTGCTCGAACGAGACGCCCTCGGCCGCGTGCGCGTCGTGGGACACACCGGAGACGACGCGCAGGGCGAGGGTTTCGGCGGCATCGGCGACCACGACCCAGGCGATGTCGGCGTCGGCCACCTCGCGGGCCCGGTCGGCCACGGTCTGCAGGGCATCGGACCCGGCGTCGGAGAGGCTGGAGGCGATGTCGACCGTCGCACCCAGCCAGCGTTCGCGGCGTGCGGCCTCCTCGGACAGGCGGGCGTTCTCGATCGCCACCCCTGCGGCGGCGGCAAGGGCCACGACGATCCCCTCGTCCTCCTCGGTGAAGTCGCCGCCACCCTCCTTCTCGGTGAGGTAGAGGTTGCCGAACACCTTCTCGCGGGTGCGCACCGGCACTCCGAGGAACGACTTCATCGGCGGGTGGTCGGCCGGGAAGCCGTAGGACTCCGGGTGCTCGGCGAGGTCGTGCAGACGGAGCGGTTCCGGCCGGTCGATGATCAACCCGAGGATTCCGTGACCTGTGGGGAGGTCTCCGATCTTCGCCTTCTGGCCCGGCGTGAGGCCGTGGGTGATGAAGGTGCGCAGCCTGCGCTCGGGCCCGGTGTCGAGCACGCCCAGGGCCGCGTAGTGAGCCCGCGCCAGGTCGCTGGCGACCTCCACGATCCGGCTGAGCAGGGCGTCGAGGTCGAGATCGGCGCCCATGGTGACGACGGCGTCGAGGAGCAGCTTCCACCGCGACTGCTCGTCGAGGGCGCGGTGCGTCCGGTCGACCACCTCGCGCAGGAGGTCGTCGAAACTGGTCCTGGCGAGCTGCGACCGCGCCGGCTCGTCGTTCGGCCGGCCAGGATCAGGCGGCCTGATGTTCATCGTCTCTCCGCAAAGGGACTCCCTCCACTCCGACCGTAACAGCGCGGCCGGCCGGCTTCAGCGTTTCAGGTGCTTGGTTGCGAAGATGGCGGCCTGCGTGCGGCTCTGGAGGGACAACTTCGCCAGCAGCGACGACACGTAGTTCTTGACCGTCTTCTCGGCCAGGAACATGGCGCCGGCGATCTGCCTGTTGGTCATGCCCTCGCCGATCAGCTCGAGGATCTTCTGCTCCTGCTGGGTCAGCTGGTCCAGCGAAGGGTCCTTCTTGGGGCCGTTCCGGAGGCGCTCCAGCACCTGGGCGGTCACGCCCGGGTCGAGCATCGACTGGCCTGCTGCCACGCGGCGGACGGTGTCGACGAGGTCGTTGCCGTGCACCTGCTTGAGGACATAGCCGGCGGCACCGGCCATGATCGCGGAGAACAAGGCGTCATCGTCGTCGTACGAGGTGAGGATCAGCGCGGCGATGCTCGCGTCGCGTGATCGGATCTCGCGACAGACGTCGATGCCGGAGCCGTCCGGCAGCCGCCCGTCGAGGATGGCCACGTCGGGCCGCAGCGCGGGAATCCGCCGCGAGGCCTCCTGGGCCAGGCCCGACTCGCCGACGACGACGATGTCGCCCTCGGCCTCCAGCAGCTCCCGGATCCCGCGCCGGACGATCTCGTGGTCGTCGAGCAGGTAGACCTTGATCGGTTCGGGCGTCGGGGCAGTGCTGTCATGGCTCACGTCCTCACTGTACGGCGGGAGCGTGAGGCCGGGCAGGTGGCGACAGTCCCCGTCCTCACGGGACTTTCGTCCCGTCTGTCAGACGCTCCTCCGCAGCCGACGCAGCACACCGGCGTCGAGGGCCAGCGGGGTCTGAAGACGGACCTTCACGTCGACCAGCACGCACCCGTGCGGGCCGGCGAGCACCGGGTTGAGGTCCAGCTCGGCCACCTGCGGCACGTCCTCGGCCAGTTGCCCGAGCTGCACCAGGATCTCCTCCAAGCTGGCGACGTCGGAGCGTGCCGTGCCCCGGTAGCCGTCCAGCATCGGCCAGATCCGCAAGGAGCGGAGGGCGCGGGCCGCGTCACCGGCGGTGACCGGCGGGAGCAGGAAGACGCGGTCGTCCCACAGGTCGGTGGCCACTCCCCCGGCACCGACCATCACCAGGGGACCGAATCCGGGATCGCGGACCACCCCCAGGGCGATCTCGACGCCGCTCGCCACGGGTTGCACGAGAACCGGGACACTCTGACGGCCGAGCTCGCTCTCGAACTCCCGCACGACGTCCGCGACCGCCGCGGTCGTGAGCAGCCCGACGCGGACGAGGCCACGGTCGGTCTTGTGCACAACGGTCCGGTCGGCCACCTTGAGCGCCACCGGGAACCCGATCGCTGCCGCAACACCAGCTGCCGCGTCGGGGTCGGTCACGACTGTGCCGACCGGGGCAAGTCCGTAGTCGTCGAGCAGGCTCACCAGGTCACCGGTGTCGAGCCAGCCTCCCTCCGCGTCGACGCGGCCGAGCAGCTCCTCGGCGACGTGACGCGCACGCTGCGCACGGTCTCGATCGACCGGGAGCGGCTGCTGTGCCGGCTGCTTGCGCCAGGCTGCATAGCGCGCGGCCCGGCCGAGCGCGCGGACCGACGCCGGAACGCTGCGGAAGGTGGTGACGCCCGACAGCTCACCGGGGGCGACGGTCAGCCCGCCCATCGGCACCACCACCAGGGGTTTGCCGGGATGCGTGACATCGGCGAGGCGCTGCAACGAGGCGGCCGAGTCGCTCACGCCGGTGGCGACGACGACCACCACCACCGCATCCACCTCTTCGGAGGTGACGAGCAGTGAGCAGATGTCGGCGAGCGCACGCGCGTCGGCTCCTGCCCCGGCATCGATCGGGTTGCCCGTGCCGGTCGTGCCTGCGACGTGTTCCGCGATCCGGGCCTGCAGGGACGCGGAGAGCTCGGGCACCCGCAGTCCGCAGGTGTCGGCGCTGTCGGCGGCGAGCACCCCCATCCCACCGGCGTTGCTGAGGACGGCGATCCGGTTGCCGGAAGGAAGCGGCTGCTCGCTGAGCAACAACGCGGCCTCCGCCATGTCCTCGGCGCCACTGCACGCGATCACGCCCGCCTGGGCGAAGAGCGTGTCGACCCCGACGGACGAGGAGGCCGCGGCGGCCGTGTGGGAGGCACCGGCTCGCCGGCCGCCGGTCGACCGGCCGCCGACCACTGCGAGCAGGGGTTTGCGCTCCGCGAAGCGCCGGGCGAACCGGGCGAACTTCGGGGCGTTGCCGAACGACTCGAGGTAGAGCGCTGCGGCGGTCACGCGCGGGTCGTCCCGCCACGCGGCGAGCAGGTCGTTGCTCGACACGTCCGCCTTGTTGCCCAAGGACACGAAGGAGCCCACACCCAGGCCGAGCTCCCGGGCCAGGTCGCTGAGGACGATGCCCACACCACCCGACTGCGAGGCGATGGCCAAGCCGCCGACCGGAGGGACCGTGCCACTGAACGTCGCATTGAGTGAAGTGCCGGCGCCGTTGCTCATCAGGCCCAGGCAGTTCGGCCCGACGATCCTGATGTTCCGCCGCCGGGCCAGCGCCAGCATCTCGTGCTGCATCCGCGCGCCCTCGGCACCCAGCTCCTCGAAGCCCGATGAAACGACCACCGCGGCCCGCACACCCGCGTCGGCAGCGTCTTCAAGGGCGGCCAGCACGCGCCTCGCCGGAACCGCCACGACGACCAGGTCGACCCGACCGGGGATCTCGACGAGTCCGGGGTACGCCGCCACCCCGCCGAGTCGGTCCGCTTCCGGGTGCACGGCGTACACCTCGCCGGTGAAGCCACCCGTCACGACTGAACGCAGGATGGTCGCACCGATGCCGGTGCCGTCCCGGCGGACGCCCGTGACAGCGACGCTTCGCGGATAAAGGAGCGGTCGGAGCGACCTGGCCTCCGACTGGCACTCTCGTTCGTCGGCGGCGAGGAGCGCGGCCGCGGAGCTGACCGTGTCCATCTCGAGGTGGACGTCGCCTTGCTCGGCACGTCGGGATACGGCGAACCCGGCGTCGGTGAACACACGCAACATCCCGCGGTTCTCGGCGAGAATCTCGGCGACGAAGCGGCGTACGCCGCGCGCCCGGCCGGCCGCGGCGAGGTGCTCGAGCAGGAGGCTGCCCAGTCCCAGTCCGTGTTGTGAGTCGTCGACCAGGAACGCAACTTCAGCAACGTCGGGACCCACGGGTTCCGCCGTGCCGACCGCGACCAGGGCACCCGCACGCTCCACGACCAGGACCAGGGTGTCGGGGCTCACGCCCAGGTGCTCGACGTACGCCCGGGCCGCGGCACGGTTGCAGCTGAAGAATCGCAGCCGCAGGTTGTCCTCGCAGATCCCGTCGTGGAGCGCCTCGAGGGCTGGCAGGTCCTGCGGTGCCATGGGGCGAATGATGGCTATGGAGCCGTCCTGCAGCAGGACATCCGCTGGGGCCGGGTCCGCCAGGTCGATGGCCGCACCGGCCGCGTCGGTCGTGGTCGGGTCGAGTCGCACGGATCCTCCTCATGGCCCGCGCCAGCGGTGCCGTTCCGGCCCGATCGGGCCACGTTCGTCGAACGTACGGCGATCCGGCTCACCCCACACAGGGCCGAACGTGCCCAGGCACCCGGGACCAACTACCCGCGCTTCCGATGACGGACGGCACTTCAGGCCAGTCGCTCGACTGGCAAGGCTGAGGGCATCACAAGAGCCATCCATCACAGAGAAACAGGAGGTCAGCCATGATCACGTTGCATCGCCACCGTCACGAAATGACGGACTCGGTCCACATGGCCGAAGAAACCGGGACGAACACGTTCGCAGGACGGACGCTGGCCGTGCTCCGGATCGGCTTCGGCATCACGTTCCTGTGGGCGTTCTTCGACAAGCTGCTGGCACTGGGCTTTCACACCGGCTACGACCAGGCCGGCAACTTGGACCGCTACGGTGACGCCGCCTGGATCAACGGCGGCAGCCCCACCGAAGGCTTCCTGAAGTTCGGAGCCGACGGCCCGTTCCAGAGCTTCTACAACGACATTGCCGGAGCCGCCTGGGCGGACTGGCTGTTCATGCTCGGCCTGCTCGGCATCGGCGCGGCGCTGACCTTCGGCATCGGCATGCGGCTCGCCGCGGCCGCTGGCGCCCTGCTCTACGTGCTGATGTGGTCCGTCGTCCTGCCCCCGGAGAACAACCCGGTGATCGACGACCACCTCCTCGGCGCCGTCACCCTGGTGGTTCTCGCGGCACTCAGTGCCGGCGACACGTGGGGCTTCGGCAAGGTCTGGGCGAGGAACCGCGTGGTCCGGGACAACCCGGTCCTCCGGTAGAACGCCGCCAGAGCCACCCGGACTTCTCGAGGTCCGGGTGGCTTCGGCGTGCCTAGCGCAAGCAGGACCAACCGGCGGTGTGCGGTGCCGACTGAGCGCGGAAGGTTCGAGGAACGCCTCACGCGAGACTGAGGAACAGTTTCTCCATCTTCTTGATGTCGAGGCTGTCAGTACCACCCTCGGTGATGCATTGCTGGAGTCCGGTGGCGACGATCGCGAATCCGGCACGGTCAAGGGCCTTGGAGACCGCTGCGAGCTGGGTGACCACGTCTTCGCAGTCGCGGCCCTCCTCGAGCATCCGCACGACCCCGGCCAACTGACCTTGGGCACGTTTGATCCGGTTCACCACCGGCTTCATCGCCTCAGTGTCGAGCTGCATTCTCAGTTCTCCCTCGCGATTGTCTCGAGCATGTTGGACAAGCGCTCTCGGGCATCAGATGCCACGGTCCGGACCGCATCACTGTCGACCATCGCGGCCATGAAGGCGGGGTCGAACGCCTCGACCGTAGTTTGGTCACCCTTGATGCTGCGGACGACCACATTGCAAGGAAGCAGAGCCGCAATCGACGGGTCGGCGAGCAGTGCCTGGTGGGCCAGTGCCGGGCGACAAGCCCCGAGGATGACCTGCGGCGGCATGTCGACATCGAGCTTGGCCTTCAACGTGGCGCTCATGTCGATCTCGGTGATGATCCCGAACCCTTGCTCGACGAGTGCGGCCCGGACCAGTTCGACGGTCTCGGGGAAGCTCCGATCCACGGTCGTGGCCATCGTGTAACTGCTCATCGGGCTGCCTCCTGAGTGCATGGTGTGCTCAGGAATGAGCATACCCCCTGGGGTGTTTGAACAATGCAGTCTATACCCCCTAGGGTATACATGTCCGCCCCGAACAGGAGATCGATGACTGACACAGTGCCCGCCCGCCTCGTGACCACTCGTCCAGCGAAAGGAACAACCATGAGCTCCACGACCCACATCGAGCACGGCAAGGACGTCCTCACCGAACTCGCGCCCCTGCACCGCCACCTCCGACGCGCGATCCCCGAGGTCTACAAGGGCTTTGGCGAACTTCACAAGGCAGCCTTCACCGCAGGAGCGCTCGACATGAAGACCAAGGAGCTGATCGCCCTGGCGATCGGCGTCGTCGAGGGCTGCGACGGCTGCATCGCATCCCATGCCCAAGCCGCGGCACGTGCCGGAGCCACCCGCCAGGAGGCCGCCGAAGCAATCGGCGTGACCTTCCTGATGAAGGGAGGACCCGCCACCATCCACGGCCCCCGTGCCTACGACGCGTTCTGCGGCTTCGCCGCCGATGTCGAGTCAGGCGCCACACCAGCCTGAGAGGAGATCTCATGTGCCGAGCAGTTCGATGCCGCACCTGCGCCAAGACCACCTGGTCCGGCTGCGGCTCCCACATCGCCCAGGTGAAGGCCGGCGTCCCCGACGACCAGTGGTGCCGGGGACATCCCGACGACACCAGGGCGCGCACGTCCTGGATTCGCCGGATCCTCCACCAGATCGAAGGGAAGCCATGAACCTGGACTGATTCGTGACTTTCTCCCCTGACTCCCCCCGTGCCACGTCGACATGATCGATCCATGAGTACCTACGTGTACGACTTCGCCGACGGCAGCATGGACCTGAAGGACCTCCTGGGTGGAAAGGGCGCCAACCTCGCCGAGATGACCACGCTCGGGCTTCCCGTGCCGCCAGGTTTCACCATCACCACCGAGGCCTGCCGCGCCCACCTGCAGGAGGGCAGCGACCCCGAGGCGCTCGCCGCCCAGGTGAGCCAACATCTGGTCACACTCGAGAGGGCCACGGGCCGTCGACTAGGCGACCCCACCGACCCGCTGCTGGTCAGCGTGCGCAGTGGCGCCAGATTCTCGATGCCCGGAATGATGGAGACCGTGCTCAACGTCGGCCTCAACGACCATTCGGTCGAGGGCCTGGCCGGGCAGAGCGACGACGAACGGTTCGCGTACGACTCCTACCGTCGTCTCCTCCAGATGTTCGGCTCCACCGTGCTGGGCATCGAGGACGGTGTCTTCTCCCGGGCACTGGATGCGGCGAAGCAGACCAGGGGCTCTGAACTGGATGTCGACCTCGGTACGGAAGATCTGCGTGCCCTCGTCGCGACGTACAAGGGCCTCATCGAGGAGCACGACGGTGACCCGTTCCCCCAGGATCCGCGTGAGCAGCTCGACCTCGCCATCCACGCCGTCTTCGACTCCTGGAACACCGACCGCGCAGTGCTCTACCGCCGCCAGGAACACATCCCCGAAGACCTCGGCACCGCCGTCAACGTGCAGGCGATGGTGTTCGGCAACCTCGGCACTGACTCCGGCTCAGGCGTCGCCTTCACCCGTGACCCGGCCACCGGCAAACGGGGTGTCTACGGCGACTACCTCCAGAACGCACAAGGCGAGGACGTGGTCGCCGGCATTCGCAACACCGTGTCGCTGACCGACATGGCAGCCCTCGACCGCACCTCCCACGACGAGCTGCTGGCGATCATGGAGAAGCTCGAGAAGCACTTCCGGGACATGTGCGACATCGAGTTCACCGTCGAGCACGGAAGGCTCTGGATGCTCCAGACCCGCGTCGGCAAGCGCACGCCCGAGGCGGCGTTCCGGATCGCCGAGAACATGGTCGACGAGGGCATGATCGATCTCGACGAGGCGCTCAGGCGGGTGACCGGCGCACAGTTGGCCCAACTGATGTTTCCCCGGTTCGACCACTCCGTTCCTCGCACACTGCTGGCGAAGGGAATGAACGCCTCACCCGGGGCAGCGGTCGGCAAGGCTGTGTTCGACTGGGCCACCGCCGTGGAGTGGGTTGAGCGCGGGGAGGACGTCATCCTGGTCCGCAAGGAGACGAGCCCCGACGACCTGCACGGCATGGTCGTCGCGAAGGGGATCCTGACCAGCAGAGGCGGGAAGACCTCGCACGCAGCCGTGGTGGCACGCGGTATGGGGCGCACGTGTGTCTGTGGGGCCGCGGCCCTCGACGTCGACACGAGGAACGCGCAGTTCACGGTGCGTGGCGGCCCGACGATCCGTGAGGGTGACGTGATCTCGATCGACGGCACCACGGGTGAGGTCTTCGCCGGGGGCGTTCCGGTGACCGACTCCGCGGTCGTGCGCTGGTTCGAGGGCGACGACGTCGACGACCCACTCGTGCACGCGGTTGCACGACTCATGGAGCACGCGGACAACACGCGTCGACTGCTGGTCAGGGCCAATGCCGACACCGCGGATGACGCGGCCCGCGCGCGCAGGTTCGGAGCCCAGGGCATCGGTCTCTGTCGCACCGAGCACATGTTCCTCGGCGAGCGCCGCGAACTCGTCGAGCACCTGATCGTCGCTGAAGCCCAGGAAGGCCGGGACAAGGCCCTGGCGGAACTGCTCCCACTGCAGAAGGCCGACTTCATGGCGATCCTCGAGGCGATGGACGGACTGCCGGTCACCATCCGGTTGATCGACCCACCGCTCCACGAGTTCCTGCCCGACATCACCGAGCTGTCGGTGAACCTGGCCCTTGCGGATGCCCACGGACATCGCAACAAGCGCCAGCGCAAGCTGCTCGAGGCCGTCCAGCGCCTGCACGAGCAGAATCCGATGCTCGGACTGCGCGGTGTCCGTCTGGGCATCGTCATCCCCGGCCTCTTCACCATGCAGGCCCGAGCGATCCTCGAGGCCGCGGCGGAGCGGATCCAGGCCGGTGGTGACCCGCACCCGGAGATCATGATCCCGCTGGTCGGCTCGGTCCGCGAGCTGGATCTCGTCAAGGGGCGCATCCTCGAGGTCGCCGCGGACGTCCGATCAGAGACAGGGGTGGAGGTGCCCTTCCACGTCGGCACCATGATCGAGCTGCCCCGCGCGGCCCTGACCGCCGACGCGATCGGCCGCTCCGCCGACTTCTTCTCCTTTGGCACCAACGACCTCACCCAGATGACCTGGGGCTTCTCACGCGACGACGTCGAGGCTTCGTTCTTCTCCACCTATCTGGAGCAGGGCGTCTTCCAGGTGTCACCGTTCGAGTCGCTGGACACCGAGGGGGTGGGTGCCTTGGTGCGCCTCGCCGCCGAGCGGGGCCGCGAAGCCAACCCCGATCTGCACCTCGGCGTGTGCGGCGAGCACGGAGGCGACCCCGATTCGATCCACTTCTTCGACGACGCCGGCCTCGACTACGTGTCGTGTTCGCCCTTCCGGGTCCCGGTCGCCCGGCTGGAGGCAGGTCGCTCCACTTTGGAATGACCGGTGACCGTGGCGGCTGCCCAGGCTTCGACGAGCCAGCCACGGACCTCGTCATCGACGTCAGCCACGTCGCGTAGCTCGAGATGGTTCATCCACGTCCCGGCTGAGGGGTGCACCACCTGTTTCACTCGTGCTGATTGCAGTGCCCGGGGCAGCGCCACGGACAGCACGTCGGAAGCGACGTATCGGCCCGGACACCACAACATGGCGAACGCCCGGTCCCGACGGAACCCGACTTGTGACCTGCTGACCCGCCCCCTGACTCCGTCCAGGAGAAGTAGCGTCCGCCGGATCTCGTCGTGGATGGCGAGCGCGACAGGGTCACCGTCGAAAACCTCCTCGGGAGTCACCGCCTCCGAGCCGCCAGCCACAGGCCGACACCTCCGCCGCACAAGAACGCCAGGCCTGCCCACAGAAGTCCGGATGCGAGCTTGTCCAGCACCGGCAGCGTTGCGCCCACCCGGACCGAGGCCTGCAGGGGGGCGGTTCCGTCCGCGTTCATCACGACCACCGACCACGAACCTTCTCGTGGCGTGAACGTGATCCGCTGTGTGCCTGACCCCACCGCCGAGGCCGCCCAGATCTGGCTGTCCCCCGGTGGGATCCCCGGTGCACCACCGGCCGTGAACCGGTAGTCCGGGTCGCCGTATTCGTCGAGCGGGTCCCGGACCACGGAGTGCGCGACCCCGGAGAGGTAGCCCGCCACGTCGTCGCGCTGGGCGATGCCGATGAAGACTTCTCCGTCTGGCGCCCGGGCCTCGATCCTGACCGTTCCAATGACCTTCTTCGGAAGGTCCACGATGGTGGTGTCGTTTCGGATCTCGGCCTCCTCGGAGACCAGTGCATGCCCCTGCGTCCGCAAGTCCACTGCCGAACTGGTGATGTAGCCGTCACCGTCGCGGGCAACTTCGTCGAAGACCTTCAGGGTGACCCCGCCACTCAACAGTCCGAGGGCGCCGATGAGCGCCACGCTGGCCACGATCACGGCCACGATGCGTCCGACTCCCCAAGCCTGGCGACTGGGCACCTTCGGCGGAGCAACCGTGTCCTCGCCGGCCGCGTTGGAGTCGTCGGGAAGGTCCGCGCCACCGTGCCCACCGCGGCCGGCTGGGTCGTCACCACCTTGGTCCAGGCGGAAGGGCGGGTAGCGGTCAGTCATCAGGGTCGCGTACGCCGCAACCCTCAGCGCCCACCGGTTCAGGCCGATCACGAGGTCGAAGATGCCTCGGGGGTAGCGCCCGGTGACCAGGAGCACGACGCCTGCGACGAGCACCAGCAGCGGGACCAGTCCCCAACCGCCGGCCCTGTCCTCAGCGCCGGAGGCGGCGTACCCACCACCACCGATGAGGAGGCCCAGCACTAGGTAGTGCGGGATTGCCAGCAGCCACCACTTGACCAGAGCCAGACCACGGGAGAGGTGCTCCGGGTGGACGACCTCGAGGCGCGCCGGGTAGTCGGCCCGCTCGGCCAGGCTGAACGGCGGGTACTGATCGGTGCCCAGGGCGCCGTAGGAGAAGTAGGCAACACGCCAGGTCCAGCGCAACACCCCCACGTTGAAGTCGAAGATCGGGCGCGGGTAGCGCCCGGTCACCACGATGGCGACCAAGGCCACCACCGTCAGGACGAGAAAGGCGAGCCACAGGAACGCCAGCACGACGTAGTGAGGGAGGACCAGGATCCACTTCACCAGCCAGAGCCAACGACTGAGCTGTGCCTGCAGGGTCGCATCCACACGGACGGGATAGGCGGGACTGTCCATCGGTTCTCCTCCTGGAGGGGCTCGCACGCGCGGGTCGTACTCGGCCGCTCGGACCGGCATGACGCCATGCAACCGCCGTGTCGTGCGGGCCGGCAGGGTCCGCCGTACCCGCCGAGCCGGGACCAACGACCCTGTGGCCGCCCCTGACCGTGCTGGATCGTTGGACATGACGAAGGGACACCTGATGACCACCGCAACACGCGCCGTTCCAGCAACGACCCAGGACAGGGAGCCGCTCGGCCCGTTCCCGCTCCACCATGCCCTGGGGCGCCGCCTCGTCGGCGGTTTCTTCCTGGTCATGGGTGGCGTTCACCTCGGTCTGGTCTCCGCCGACCCACAGACGTACGCCGGATTCGCCGACCACGGACTGTTCCCGTTCGTCCGCGACGGATGGCAACAGATCGTGATGGCCGAACCTGCCGTCTACGGTCTCCTGTTGATGACCGGCGAGATCGCCATGGGCACCGCCCTTCTGGTCGGGGGCCGCGCGGCGAGGTACGGCTGGGCCGAAGTCATCGTCTTCCACCTGTTGCTGCTGCTGTTCGGCTGGGGAGTCTGGGTGTGGTCGATCCCCGCGCTGGCCGTCCTGGTGCCGCTGGCACTGCGCGACCTGCGCACGTCGCCTGAGTCACTGTCATGACGGGCGATGGAGCCGCAAAAACCAAGGTGGTCCCGGCGCGCATCCTGCGCGACATCGTCGGGCACGCCTGCATGGCACCCAGCGTCCACAACACCCAACCGTGGTCCTGGCATGCCTCCGGCAACACGCTCGAGCTGTTCGCCGACACCGGGCGTCAGCTCACCGTGGCCGATACCCGCGGTCGGAACCTGGTGATCAGCTGTGGTGCCGCACTTCACCATGCCCAGGTCGCGGCCAGAGCACTCGGTTGGGAGCCCACCGTCACCCGACTCCCGGACGGTGACGGTTCGACGCTCCTGGCCCGGATCAGGCTCACGCCCGCAACACCGCCGCCGGACGCCGCGGAGGCGCTGCAGGCTATCCGCGATCGCTGCACGGATCGTCGTCGGTTCACGTCGTGGCCGGTGCCCGAGGAGCGCCTCCGCCACCTAGCGGCCACCGCCGACGAGTGGGGCGCACATGTGATGGTGGTGCAGGATCTCGCCGAGAAGCTCCGCACCGAACTCCTCGTCGGCCGGGCACTCGACCGTCAGGCGACCGATGAACCACTCGCCGAAGAACAACGGCAGTGGGTCAACCACAGCGCTCGCGATGGCGTCCCCGGCGTAGTCATCCCCGCGAACGCGCCGAACGACACACACCTGCGCACGCGCTTCGGAAGCGGTCTCCTCACCGAGCCGGAGCGGGAGCTCGAAGGAGCAGACGGGCTGTTGGTGATGCGGGGTGCATCGGACGACACCCCCGCCTGGTTGCGGACCGGCGAGGGCCTGAGCGCCCTGTGGCTACGGGCGACCAGGGAGGGCCTCTCGGTGGTGCCGCTGAGCCAGGTCATCGAGGTCGACGAGACACGCGAACGCCTGCGCGCCGAGGTCCTCCACGGAATGGGCACCCCGCATCTCCTGGTCCGGGTCGGTTGGCAGGCGATCAGCCGAGGGGCTCTCCCCAGGACGCCGCGCCGGCCGCTGGACGACGTACTCAGCTGGTGATCGGCCGGCGGAGGACGAAGCGGCGGCCGGTGACCACTGAGGGGCTCAGCTCCACGACGTCGAACTTGAGTGTGGGCAGCCACGACTTCGGTGTCTTCTCCCCGAGACGGTGCTGTTCGTCCTCACCGAGTCGCCGGAGTGTGCCCCGAGCGACGACGGACCAGGCGGACTCGTCGTCGTACCAGTCGATCTCGAAGGCCACCTCGGAGTGCATGGCCGCGGCCAGAAGCTTGTTGCCAGAGTCCGTGGGGAAGAGCAGCATGCGCCGCGCCACCGAGTAGTTGAGCGGCACTATGTGCACCTCGGTGACCAGTCGGAAGGCCAGCCGGCCGAACTCCTCGCCCTCGAGCAGTGCCCAGCACTGTTCGGACGTCAGTTCCGTGACGGCGTCCTCGATATGTTCCATCACCGGTCCTCCGTCAGATCTCGCTGTCGGGTGCAGCCTCGGGGACCACGGCGACCGTGCTGCCCGACCGCTCGAGCACCGCCGTGGCCGTGGCTCCGGTGACCAGCCCCAGGAGCGGTGACACCCGGTGGCGGCCCACGACGATGAGATCCCTGGGTCGCGATCCGCTCGTCAGGCACTGCTCGACGGGGCCCCGAGCCAGCTGGAGCGTGACGTGCACGTCCGGGAACTTCTCCGCCAGGCCAGCGACCGACTCCGACAGGATCAGGTGAAGCTCCTGGTCGTCGGACAGGACCACGGACTCCGGAACAGACGGGTGGGTGACGGAACCTGTCACGCAGTGCACCACGGTCAACGGGAGGCCCCGCAGGGAGGCGTGGCGGAAGGCGTACTCGACCACCGGAAGCGACTCTGCGGACCCGTCGGCGCCGACGAGGACGCCGTCCTTGAGGGCGCCGGCGTGCCCGGGCCGGCACACCACGACGGTGCAGTGTGCCGATCGGACAACGGCTGCGCTCACGGATCCGAGGACCGTGCTGCGGAAGGGACCCCGGCCCCGCGATCCCAGGACGATCATGTGTGCCGAGGCGGAGAGCTCGACGAGACGCTGCCGGGCTCCACCCAGCAGTGGCACTCCTTGGACCTGGACGCCGGTTTGCGTCGACGACGCGAGTGTCACGGCCTCCTGCACGAGCGCCCTGGACGTCGCGAGGAGATCCGGCAGCTGTTGCGAACAGCCGCCGTCCACTCCCGCCCATCCGATGGTCCTGAGCTCACCCTCGCCGCCCGCATTCACGATGGCGAGGGGCCGTCCCTCGAGGGCCGCCTGATCTGCTGCCCAGGTGACGGCATGCCTGGCGGGCTCGGAGCCGTCATAGCCGAGCACGATGCTGTCCGGTGTGATGTGTGTGTCCATGGTTTCAGCGTGCCGACGACGAAGGGCGTGCCACACGGTCCATGGGCCCGAACGACGAGGACCAAGGGCCCGAAGCCGAGGGCTCAGACTCCCCCGACCGAGATGGCCAGGGCGAAGTAGACGGCAAGCGACAGCAGGTCCTGGATCACGGTGGCCAGGGGTCCCGATCCGAAGGCCGGGTCCTTCCCGAACTTCGCGAAGACGTAGGGAAGCCCCAGCGCCACGAGGGTGGCGGTGGCACAGCTGACCACCAACGCGAGGGAGATCGCGAACGCCAGTCGCAGGTCTCCGCCGACCATGAAAGCGAAGGGCAGGAACAGGCCGGCCAGGACGAGCCCGATGAGGAGGCCCGTCGCCAGCTCACTGACCAGGATTGCGCGCAGGGAGACACCTTGGGAGATGCCGCGGATCACCAGGGCCTCCGTCTGGGTGCCGACGGCGTCGGCCAGGTAGACGACCGCCGGGACGAAGAAGGCCAGGACCACACGGGTGGCGAGCGCGTCCTCGAAGGAGGCCGTCAGCACCGTGGAGAACATCGCCCCGAGCAGGCCGAGGACCAGCCACGGGGTGCGGTGCCAGAGCCGACGCACGACGCGCTCCTCGAGTGCCGAGCGCACCTGGGCGGTCCGGGCCAGGGAACCGCCGAAGCGGGCGACGTCCTCCTCGTGCTCGGTCACCAACGCCAGCAGCAACGCCTCCGGCGGGAGCACACCGAGGAAGCGGTGATCCACGTCGACCACCGCGAGCACCCTGGAGCCCCGCCGAGCCACGTCTGCGGCTGCCGCTTCCTCGAAGTCGTCGGGTGCCGCCCGAGGCACGCCCGGATCGACCAGCCCGGCCACTCGATCGCCGGGCGACGCGGCTGACAGCGACTCGACGGGCACCAGCCCGACCAGGTGGTCGCCGTCGAGGACGGCGAGATGTCCGGCGTAGGAGAACCGGCCGGCTGCCAACAGGGCGCGGGCCTCGACCACCAGTGCGTCCGGCCCGACCTCGGGCACTCGTGCCTCGATGCGGCTGGCCACCCTCCGGCGACGCCCGGGACCGTCGCTGGCGCGGGCCACCTTGCCGCTCGGGGCCTCCAGCGTGGTCACGCCGGCAGGAGTCTGCGCCCGGTCACCAGACGAGGCCGGATGCGCACCACGAGGTTCCGCGTTCCGTCCGCCCAGGGAGCCGGCCGATCCTCCGGAATGCTCACGTCGGAGTCGTCGTACTCGGCCGAGCCGCGCACGAGGACGCTCCAACCGGTGCGGTCGGTCTCGTCGAAGTGGTCGACCTGGAAGGCGACGTGGCCGGAGATCATCGTGCGGCCCAGTTCGGTGTGCGGAGAGGTCCGGAACAGGATGTCACCGCCATCGAGCACGTGGTTCACCGGAAGGACCACCGGACCGCCCTCGACCGAGTAGGCAATGCGCCCGACCGGGCAGGATCCCAACAGCTCCAGGCACTCGTCCGGGGACAGCTCCCTGAAGTGGTTCGCGTACCAGCGCTCGTTGGTCATGTCGTCTCCCTCGTCGGAGTGGGGGCCCAGGACGTGCCCGCTCACTTCCGAGTCTTCTCGGCAGGCGACCGTGGCTGCAGGGTCACGAGACATGCCCCGTCGGGACCAAGGACCCGGCGGGCCGGAGGAGCGTGCGGAACGTGTGCCAGGCGAAGGAGCCGAACACCACCGAGGCAGCCCCCAACAGCAGCGTCGTGGGAACCGAGGCATGCGGGTCGTCCCTGAGCAGCATGACGACTGCCATCGCGGTCACCGACGGGGGAACCAGCGCGAACCAGCCGATCACCGCGTAGTGGGCACGCCATCCGCCCGCGGCTCCGGAGACGAGCGCGCATCCGGCGGCGACAGTACAGGGCACCACGATCCCCAGATCGAGCAGGAAGATGGACCAGTAGAAGGTTCGCTCCTCCGCGAACTCGGCTCCGATCCCGGCTCCGGCGAACGAGCCGCCGACGGCGCCGGCGTACCGAAGCGCCACGAAGGTGGCCAGGGCGAACATGACCAGCCCGGCCCGTCGCTGGTCACGACTGTCGCGTCGCGGCACCGGGACGTACGCCGACAGTGCCCACGACCAGACCATCAAACCGGCTGCGAGGACGAAGGTCAGCAGCTGACCCAGCACGACAACCGAGTAGTGGTCGTACTCGGGTCCGAGGATGTACTGCACGAGCATGTAGGCCGCGTAGGCGGACGGGGCGAACCCGAAGAGGGGCGCCGAGCGCGCCCCCATGAGCCCCGCCACTCCCGCGAGCGCTGCCCACGGGACGACGACGACGAGGGTCACGAGCTCGAGTCCGAGGAGCTGGTTCGCCAGCGTGTCGGAGACGGGGTACCTCACGACTCCCAGGACCAGGGGCCCGAGCACGGAGTTGGCGAGCAGGCTGCCGGCCAGGACCAACAGGAGCACCCCATAGGCGCCCGGTGGTGGTGCCTTGGCAGCGGGCCTGCTGGTCTCGCCCGGCATCGATCCGATCCCTGCGCGCTCCATACCGGACACTCTGCGCCCTCCTGATGTCCTCGTGGGAGGGACCTTGTGCTCCATCACACGAGACCTGCTCCCCTGTGAAGCCGGGAGGCGCCGCCGTTGGCTGGAGGGACGCAACGATTGGAAGGACCCACGATGCCCGCTGACGAGGCCACCCAGGTCGGACACGAAGACCCCGCATGGACGGAGCCCGGAAGGGCAGTCGTCGTGGCTGTGGACGGTTCCCGCCAAAACCGGGCCGCCATCGAATGGGCTGCCGACACCGCGGTCGGGAGCGACCGCCCGCTGACCCTGCTGCACGTGCTCGACGGGTCGGAGATTCCACTGCCGTTCCATCGCATGGAGCCTGACGACACCCTGGGACGACGACTCCTCGCAGCTGTGGCGGAGACGGTTCACAGCGCTCACCCCGAGGCCCACGTCCTCGAGGAACTCGGGATCGGCCGACTCGAGGACACCTTGGTCACGCGCTCCGCCGCACAGTCGGCTGTCGTGGTCGGTCGACGTGGTCACGGCACCTTCCTTCGGCTGCTCATCGGCTCCACATCGCTGAAGGTCTGCGGCCGCGCGCGCGTGCCCGTGGTGGTGGTCCCGCAGGACTGGGACAGTCGCGCGCATCGCAGGGAACCTGTCGTCGTCGGAGTCGATCATCGTGACGTGCAGGGGGAAGCGTTGCTCTATGCGTTCCTGGAAGCTCAGCGCCGCGGCGTGACCCTGATCGCGGCGCACGGACGAGAGTTGCCAGCGCGGGACTGGGATCAGGATCCTCCTCCGGAGGTCAGTGCCGTGGAAGCCGCCGAGCAGGCCTCGCCAGAGGCGCTCGCCCGCGCGGTCGCGCCGTTCCGTGACCGGTTCGACGACGTCCACGTCGAATTGCTCCACGGCCACGAACACCCGCTGACCGTCCTGCTCGACCGGACCGGACCTGCGCAGCTGCTCGTACTCGGACGCCATGGCAGCCGCGACCGCAGGGGCAGCTTTCCGTTCGGCTCCGTCGCACAAGCCGCTCTCCACTATGCCGAGGTGCCCGTGGCGGTGGTTCCCCCGACCGCGCGTCCCGTCAAGGAGACCCACGGCAACCTGATGTGAAGATGCCGGCTCCCACCCGCCCAGGGCTCGAGGTCGGCCAAGCCTGCCAAGGCGGACAGCGCATCGGCGTCCGAGAGCATCTCGCCGTGACCTGTGGCCACCACGCTCCAGCCACGCCGCAGGCCAGGGTCGAGATGGTCGACCTCGACGGCCAGGTGCGACGACCAGCCCACCGTGCCCAGCACTGAGTACGGCGCCGTACGGAACACGATGGCGTCGTCCACGACGACGTAGTTCACCGGCACGATGTGGGGACCCGACGGTGTGCACACTGCCACCCGGGCCACCTCCTCGTGCGAGAGCAGTTCGAGGCACTCCTGTGGGGAGAGTTCTCGCGGCATGTCCATGACAGGCTCCTCTCTTCTGGCTGCCCATCGGGCGACGGGTGCCCCTGGCTTCACGCTACGAGCCGGTGCGGGGGTCGGCGAAGGGTCGAAGGTCCCGGTCCCACGCCTGCGTCGAGCAGGGTCGAGCCGGGCTTCCCGCAGGAGGGGCTGCCCACACGGGCACTCAGTCCCTGTCCGAGTGACCTCCGGCCCTTCTGCAGTCGGCCACGCTTCGACAGGGTCAAGACATGCCAGAACGCATCCGTGATCTGCCACGTCGCCGCCCGATCGTTGTCGGAGTCGATGGTTCGAGGAACAACCAGGCGGCCGTCCGGTATGCCGTCGAAGAGGCTTCAGGAACGCGGCGTCCACTCCTTCTGGTGGCAGTGCTCGACGTTCCGGGCGCCCCCTCGCCCGCCCGGGATCCGGAGCCTGCCTGGACCCTGCTCACTCACGTCGCGCGAAAGGCCACGAGGCAGCACCCCGAGCTCAGGGTGCGCAGCACCCTCGAGTTCGGCAACGTGCCCTCCCGCCTGCTCGACCGGACAAGGCGTGCGGACCGTCTGGTGGTCGGGCGACGCGGGCTCGGAACCTTCGGTCGTCCGATTCTGGGCTCGACCTCCACCGACGTCGCAGCCCGCTCGGACCGACCGGTCGTGATCGTTCCCGCGGCCTGGCGCCACGCGGACCACGGGCGCCAAACAGTCGTGGTGGGCGTCGATCCGGCGCGCCACGACGACACGGCTCTCAGGTTCGCCTTCGCGGAGGCAGCGCGACGGGGGGCCTCCCTCGTGGCAGTGCACGCGATCGACGCCGAGACCCGCTTGGTCTGGGATCCCCTGCAGGCCGCTCCCGCCCACCGAAGCACGCTGACGATCGGTGCGAGGCGCCTGGAAGACGTGGTGGCCCCTCTTCAATCCGCCTTCGCCTCGGTGCCGGTCACACTCTGCGACGAACGGGTCGACCCCGCAACAGCCCTGCTGCGTCGTGCGCGGGCTGCCCAGCTGCTGGTGCTGGGCAGAGAAGACCGAGAACATTTTGCGCCGGGTCTCGGCTCCACCTCGCGCCAGGTGCTCCACTACGCCGAGGTCCCGGTCGCGGTGGTACCGGGCTGACACCACCGACGCTTCTCACCGCACCGCCGCGCGACCCAGGTACCGGTCCGCGCCGTCAGTCGACGAGCACCCTCTCCTCATGGCCGGGCACGACGGCAGTCCAGGAGAGCTCTTCACGCAGGCGCTCCGCAAGTGCCTGGGCCGAGTGCGGTTCCCCGTGGACCACGAAGGTCGTCCGCGGCGACGGGGAGGGACGCAGCCACTCGATCATCTGGGAGGCGTCCGCGTGCGCGGAGAAGCCCCGGACATTGACGACCTCTGCACGCACGGGGACGTAACGACCGTGGATCTTGACGGCGCGCGCTCCGTCGGCGAGGAATCGCCCGCGGGTCCCTGCGACCTGGTACCCGGTGAGGATCACGCTGTTCCGCTCCATCGGCAACTGGTGCTCGAGGTGGTGAAGCACGCGGCCGCCGGTCGCCATACCCGACGCCGAGACGAGAATGCACGGATGCCGTGGGTCGTTCAGCCGCCTTGACTCGTCGGGGTCCGAGACCAGCCGAAGCTTGCCCGGGTCGAACGGATCCGAGTCGCTCGCGATCTCGTCGCGGAAGTCGGTGTCGGTGGCTCGCAAGGCCGCCTGGTAGACCTGCAGAGCACTCAGCGCCATCGGGCTGTCGACGTACACCGGCACGTCCTGAACCTGGCCGGATCTCACGAGCCGCTGGATCTCGTGCAGGACCATCGGAGTCCGGTCGACTGCGAAGGCAGGCAGCAGTGCGACGCCACCGCGTCGCAAAGTTCGCTCCAACGCCCCGGCCAGCTCCTCGCTGCCGTGGCCGTGGTGTTCCCGGTTGCCGTACGTCGACTCGACGACGAAGTGATCGGCCCGTCCGGGGTGTTCCGGTGCACGCAGCAACGGATGATCCGTCCGGCCGAGATCACCGCTGAACACAAGTCGGGTCGTGCCTCGGGAGATCGCCACGAACGACGATCCCAGGATGTGGCCGGCGCGGAACAGCTCGGCGGTGAACTCCCCACCCAGCGGAATCTCCTCATGTCGGGCAACCGGGCGCAGGAGTGCGATCGCCCGCTCCGCGTCAGCACTGTCGAAGAGGGGTCGCGGGCGTTCGTGCTTCGAAAGGCCCGTCGACCGCGCCCACCGTGCCTCCTCCTCCTGGAGGTGGGCAGCATCGCGCAGCACGATCGCCGCCAGGCGCGCGGTGTCCGACGTGCAGGTCACGTGGCCGGCAAAGCCTTCGCGGGCCAGGACCGGAAGGTACCCGGAGTGGTCCAGGTGGGCGTGAGTCAGCACCACGGCGTCGAGTGTCGACGGATCCAGCGGCGGCGGCTCCCAGTTGCGCCGCCGCCAAGCGGACTCACCCTGGAAGAGGCCGGCGTCGACCAGGATCCGGCGGCCGTCGTGCTCCAACAGGAACTTGCTCCCGGTGACCGTGCCGGCCGCGCCCAGGAAGGTCAACGTCATGGGGTTGCTCATGACCCAACGCTCATCGCGAGCCCGGGCCACCGACAGTGGCGTTGGTCGTCAACTGCTCGGGACCTTCAGCCCTGTCTGGGGCCGGGAGACTCGTCGACGCGGGCCCTTGGACCCTCCCGGCACCCGGAGCGAGACTCCTAGCGTGTAGCCGGAGAGGAGTCACTGTGGACGAGTCCCTTGCCGTCGCGACGACCGGCCTGACCAAGGCGTTCGGGAAGCGGCGCGCCCTGCAGGACCTTGACCTTGAGGTGCCGCGCGGCGTCGTGTTCGGTTACCTGGGACCCAACGGGGCCGGCAAGACCACCACCCTCAAGCTTCTGGCCGGGCTCTACCGACCCACCTCGGGTCGGGCCCGCATCTTCGGCCGCGACGTCACCTCCGACCGCGACCGCGTCCAACGGATGATCGGCTACCTTCCCGGGGACTTCACCGGGTACGCCGACCAGACCGGCCGGCAGTTTCTCCACCTGATCGCTTCACTGCGAGGCGGCGTGGATCCGGCCATGGTCAGGCGGCTGGCCGAACGGTTCGACGTCGACCTGGGGCGGAGGCTCGGGACGCTCTCCCACGGCAACAGGCAGAAGATCGGCATCATCCAGGCCTTCATGAACCAGCCGCCGCTGCTCGTCCTCGACGAACCGACGCAAGGGCTCGACCCCCTGATGCAGCGCGAGTTCCTGGCGCTCCTGGGTGAGGTCCGCGGGCGAGGGCAGACAGTGCTGCTCTCCTCCCACGTCCTCTCCGAGGTGGAGGCCGTGGCAGACCGGATAGCGATCCTGAAGAGCGGACGACTACTGACCACACTGCCGATGGACGAGCTCCACGCCGGCGCGCGCCGCAGCATCGACCTCACCTTCGAACATGACGTCCCCGAGGCTGAGCTCCGCCACGCCAGTGGCGTGCGCGACGTCCACGTCCGCGACCGGACCGCTCACCTGACCGTGACCGGGTCGACCGCCGACCTCGTGCGGGTCGCCGCACCGTACGGCGTCGCGCGGATCACGACCCACGACACGGACCTGGCAGACACCTTCCTCGGCTTCTACGAGAACGGATCGGAGGACCCTGATGCGCAACGTCTTTCAGAAGGCCCTGTGGGATCAGCGCCGCAGCCTTCCCTTCTGGGCTAGCGGAGTCGCGTTGGTCGTCCTGCTCGAGGCCGCACTCTGGCCCTCCATGGCCAACATGACCACCCTCGACGACTACCTCAGGGATCTCCCACCGGCCCTGCGGGAAGTCTTCTCACTCGACCAGATGGCGACCGGTGCCGGCTTCCTCAACGCCGAACTGTTCACGCTGGTCCTGCCGATGATCTTCCTGGTGTTCGCGATCACGCGCGGGGCACGCATGCTTGCCGGCGAGGAAGAGGCAGGCACACTCGACCTACTGCTCGTCACTCCGCTGTCGGCCACACGACTCCTCGTGCAGGAGGCCGCCGCCCTCACCCTCAGCATTGCCGTCCTCGGCACCGCGGTCTGGGGCGCGACGGTGATCGGCGGCCGATTCTTCGGCCTCGGCATCTCGCTGGCGGCAGCGACCGTGGGCGCCATCGCCCTGGTGTTGCTGGGCTTCGAGTTCGGGATGCTCGCCCTGGTGACTGGTGCCCTCACCGGGCGTCGTGGATTGGCGGTCGGCGTGCCCGCCGCCCTGGTCCTGGCCGCGTATCTACTGTTCGTCGCCGGCGCCCTCGTGAATGAGTTCACGGACTGGCGAAGGCTCTCTCCGTTCGACCAGGCGCTGCACGCCGGGCCGCTGGCAGCTCAACTGCCCGCGTCATTCGTGTGGCTGGTCGTGCCCCCGATGCTCGCTCTTGTCACCGCGTTGCCGTTCTGGTCGCGTCGTGACATCGGCATCGGCCGCTGACTCGGGCGACCGCCGGTCACCAGGCCTCATACGGTGCGTCGTACGGGCATCTCCTCGGTCGAGGACCAGGGTCCTCCGAGCTGGCGGCCGGACAGCTCAGTCCAGGCGAGGCGGATGTGGAGCGGACGCTCGCCCCCGGCCCAGGGCCGCGGTTCCCAGTCCCGGCGGATGACGGCCAGGGTGTCCGGGTCCTCGACACACTCACCGGTGCCGACCGCCACCACGCTCCAGCCACGGTGCCGCTCGTAGTCGAGGTGATCGACCTCGAAGGCGAGGAGCTCCGGCCAGCGGCGCTGACCAAGGACCGAGTCGGGATCCGTCCGGAAGACGACGGCGCCGCGCACGACGGCGTAGTTCACCGGCACGATGCGCGGGCCGTCGGGGGTGCAGATCGCCACCCGCCCGACCACTCCCGCAGAGAGCAGGTCCAGGCACTTCTCCGTGGGCAGTTCGCGGGGCACATTCACTGGGTCGCTCCTCCTGCAACGGCCGCGGCACGTCACCGCGACCTGGCGTCCCCACGTTAGGAGCGGGCTGTCGCTCCATGCAGGGGCGAAGGTCCCGCGAGTCGGGACGGCTGGCCCTCCCGGCGCGGTTCGGTCGACGCCATCGTGAAGGGAGGAACCGCAGGCAGCGAGGAGCCCACCATGGACAACCGTTCCACTGGAGTGGCGCGCGCACGGCATGGCTCCGCAACGCGTCCGCTCCTGGTCGGGGTCGGCGCCGACGGCCGTTCGGCCTCAGCCGTCGTCTGGGCTGCCCAGGAAGCGGAACGGACCGGGCAGCTGGTGCGCCTCGTGACCGCCGTGGAGTCGAGCGCGGACGAGGCCTCGGAGCAGACCGGCCACGACCTGTCCGTGCTCGCCAGACGGCTCGCCCTGGGACAGGTGCAGACACGCCGACTGGTCGGCCCCGTCGCTCCCACCCTCCTGGCGGCCGCCCCCGGCAATGGGCTGGTGGTGATCGGCCACCGTGGCATGGGACGTACGGCGCGGGCGATGACCCGCGGCACGTCGGCCCTGGTGGCCACACACTCCCCCGTGCCGGTGGTGGTGGTCCCTGAGGCATGGATCCAACCTCGGTTCGCGGCGGCACCGATCGTGCTCGGACTCTCGCCCGACGCTGGCGAGGGCCAGGAACCCGAGGCGCCGGCCCTCGCGTTCGCGTTCGCCCGCGCGGACGACCTCCGGGCACCGTTGACCATCGTCTGCGCCTGGCAGGTTCCTCCGGTGCTGGCGTACGACGCCGAGGCGATCGCCCTCTACGAAGAGTCGGTCCGGACGTCCCTCGCGACCCGGTTGGAACCATGGCTCGAACAGTTCCCGGAGGTGGTGGCGACCCTGTCCTGCAGCGCCGCCACGCCGGTGGTCGCCCTGCTCCAGTCCGCTCGCCAGGCCCAGCTGACCGTCGTCGGGCGGACCCGGTCCAAGGGCCTGGGCCGTCATCGACTCGGCTCGACCGTACGAGGGCTTCTGCAGCGCACGGAGAGTCCTGTCGCCGTCGTGCCGTGGCTCCGCCCCGTCTCGTCGCCCACTCTCGGCTGATCCGGGCCCGGACTCCGTCCGGGGCTTTGTGCCCACCGACACACGACGATCGTCCCTGCCGGCGCGCAGGGCCTGCGCGGTTCGCTGGAGGCAATCGGACTCCAGGAGGAATCATCATGTTGCGCACCCACCCCGTCATCAGAGCACTGCGATGACCGCCCCGGCATGGCAGAGCCGCCCCGTGGCGTGGACCGACCCGACCCGCGCGATCGTCGTCGGCGTCGACGCGTCACCGAGCAACGCCGCCGCCGTCGACTACGCCGCGCATGACGCCACCGCCACGGGGCGTGACCTGGTCCTGGTCGTCGCCGTCGACGACTCGGTCATCCCCGTGCCCCATCACGACGTTCGCTTCGACACCTCGCACGAGTGGCAGCTCCTGCACGAGACGGAACGTCGGCTGCGCGCCGACCACCCCGACCTGACAGTTCACCACGAGGTCAGGTTCGGTGGGGCCGCCCACTGCCTGCTCGACCGCTCCGTCGAACAGGCCCGCCTGGTCGTCGGCAAACGCGGGCTCGGGACGTTCAGCCGGATGCTGGCCGGGTCGACCTCCATCGCGGTGGCCGGCCGGTCACGGGTGCCGGTGTTCGTCGTCCCGCCGGCCTGGGAGCAGGCTGCTCACGAGCACGACAAGGTCCTCGTGGGGATCGACCCCGACGAGGAGTCGGAGACCGCCTTGCGCTTCGCGTTCACCGAGGCCGCGCGACGCGGCGTCCGGCTGGAGGTCCTGCACTCGGTGGACATCGAGCCGATCCTCGTGTGGGACCCCCAGCTCGGCGGGCCGACGTACCGGGAATGGCAGGAACGGGGTGCCGGGTCCGTGGAGCGCACCGTCAAGCCGCTCCGCGACGAGTTCCCCGACGTCGAGGTGGAGCTCACCCACAAGGTTGGCCATCCGGGCACCGCGCTGCTCGACGCGGCGGCTCGGGCACAGCTCCTGGTGCTGGGCCGACGCCGCAACGGCAGGTTCGGTCTGGAGCTGGGCTCGGTGGCCCGAGGGGTGCTGCACCACTCGGAGACGCCTGTCGTCGTGGTCCCTTCCCACTGATCCGCGGGAACTCGTGATGGCGGGGAAACCGGTCTCCCTGCTGACCGGGTACCACCGATCGTGGTTCCGGGGCGACCTGCTGGCCGGCGTCACCGTCACCGCCTATCTCATTCCGCAGGTGATGGCCTACGCAGAGCTGGCCGGACTACCTGCCGTGACAGGCCTCTGGGCTGCCGCAGGAGCCCTCCTCGGCTATGCGTTCGTCGGGTCGTCGCGGGTGCTGTCGGTCGGACCGGAGTCGACCACGGCACTGATGACGGCCGCGGTCCTCGGCGCCAGCCCCGCCGCCTCGGCGAATCCGGCCGCATTCGCGGCGGCGCTGGCGCTGATGGTCGCGCTGATCTGCCTGCTGGGGTGGTTCGTGGGCTTCAGCGCCTTCGCCGACCTCCTCTCGCGCCCCGTCCTGGTCGGCTACATGACCGGAATCGCCGTGGTCATGGTGGTCTCTCAGCTGGACAGGCTCACCGGCACGACCGCGTCCGGGGACTCGACCGGGGCCGACCTCGTCAGCCTGGTCGAGAACATCGACGGCGTGCATGCTCCGACGCTCGCACTGGGCCTGGCCACGCTGGCCGTGCTGCTGCTCGGGTCGTGGGCGTTTCCCAGGGCGCCCGTTGCCCTGATCGGGATGCTCGGCGCTGCCGGCGTGTCGGTGCTGCTGGACCTCCCTGGTGCCGGCGTCGAGGTCATCGGGACGATCCCCACGGGCCTGCCGATGCCCGCCGTACCGGCCGTGGGCCTCGGCGACGTGGCAGGCCTCGTGCTGCCCGCACTGGGCGTGGCACTGGTCGGCTACACGGACAACGTGTTGACCGCGCGATCGTTCGCGGACCGCCGCCAGGAGGCCATAGACCCGCGCAGGGAGCTGCTCGGTCTCGGCCTGGCCAACATCGGGTCCGGACTGATGCACGGCTTCCCGGTCAGCAGCAGCGGCAGCCGTACGGCGATCGCGGACGCGGTCGGTGCCAGGTCGCAGGTGACGAGCCTGGTCACCCTGGCCGCCACCGTGGCCGCCATCTTCACCATGGGCCCCGTGCTCGCCGCCTTTCCTTCGGCGGCCCTGGGGGCCGTCGTCGTCTACGCGGCGGTGCGGCTGATTGAGATAGCCGAGCTGCGTCGCTTCGCCGCGTTCCGGCGAAGCGAGCTGCTCCTGTGCGTCGCCACGATCGCGGCGGTGCTCGTGCTCGGCGTGCTCCAGGGTGTGCTGATCGCGATCGTGCTCTCCGTGCTCGACCTCCTCCGTCGCGTGGCCCGGCCCCATGACGCAGTCGAGGGCACGGTTCCGGGCGTGGCGGGCATGCACGACATCGATGACTACCCGCTCGCGCAGCAGGTTCCGGGCCTGGTGGTCTATCGGTACGACTCCCCGCTCTTCTTCGCCAACGCCGGGGACTTCCTGCGACGGGCGGTCAGGGCCGTGGACGGAGCCCAGCAGCCGGTGCGCTGGCTGGTGCTGAACACGGAAGCCATGGTCGAGGTGGACATCACCGCTGCCGACGCGCTCGAGACGCTGCGCCGCCAGATGACCGAACGCGGGGTGACCCTGGCCCTGGCCCGGGTGAAGCAGGACCTGCGGGATGAGTTGAAGCCCACCGGGCTGTTGGACCGGATCGGGGCCGACCGCATCTTCCCGACCCTTCCGATGGCGGTGTCGGCGTACGAGTCCAGCCAGCGGTGACTGCTCGGGTCCTGTCGACACGCTCGAAGCGCGGAGCCAGCGGAAAAGTCACCTGCGCGACAGCCTGCCCGCCTCGTTCACCTCTGGGGATGGGCCAGGCAGAACTCGCGCACGGCTCGGTTCACCAGCCCGGGCCGCTCGAGGTTGCACATGTGCCCGGCGCCCGGGATCACCACGAGCTGCGTGTCCGCGATCGCCGTCTCGAACTGACGGGCCACGCTCAGGGGCGAGCGCACGTCCTCCTCGCCCCAGAGCAGCAGGGTGGGGACGGCGACCCGAGGAAGCAGGTCGCTCAGGTCGGCCGCGGCCATGATGGCGAGCTGGTGCCTGAGTGAGGCCGGCCGGACGTCGGCGGAAATGGCCGCGAGCAGCGGCAGGAACTCCGCCGGTGGGTCGCCGGCGAAGAGCCCCGGAAGGGTGGGGCTGAAGTCCTCCGCAGGTGCAGCCAGCATCCGGCGGGCACCGTCCACCCGAGCCCGGACCTCGTCGGCGGGAAGGGACCCCGACCACCCGGCGTACGTGTCGTTCATGATCAGCGTGGCGACGAGAGCCGGATGACGGCGGTAGAGCTCAAGGACCACCGTGCCGCCCCACGAGAGACCGGCGACGTGCGCGGGCCCCAGGGCCAGCGAGTCGATCAGTCCCGCGAGGCAGTCGGCGTAGTCCGTGAGGCCGAAGTCCCTGGGCATGTCACCGGACCGACCGGCGCCGGGCTCGTCCCAGGCCACGACCGTGAAGTCGTCGGAGAGAACCTCGAGCTGTGGTTCCCAGATGCGGCCGTCCTCCGCCGCGCCGTGGACGAGGACGAGGAGCGGCCCGTCACCGACCCGGTGGTAGGCGACCTCGATCCCGTTCACCTGCGCGAAATCCACCGTCATGCGCCCCACCACCTCCTCGTTCACGGGCCCCCATCTGCACCTTAGTCTTCGGGGGCGATACGGCCGCCTCAGACGGGGGCAGACTCCCGCAGGCGGCCGTCGACGCACTCGACGACGCGGTCGTCGTCGCCCAGGTGCCCGGTGTCGTGGGTGACCAGCACGGTCCCGACGTTGCGGTCGACGGTCATCCGCCGGATCAGGGCCATCACCTCGGCACCGCGTGCGTGGTCCAGCGCGGACGTCGGCTCATCGACCAGCAGCAGTGCCGGCGAACCCATCAGCGCCCGGGCGATGTTCACCCGCTGGCGTTGCCCGCCCGAGAGCTGCGCCGGCAAACGGTCCGACTGCTCGAGCAGCCCCACATCGGCGAGGAGGTCACGCGCCTCCCCCGTCGCCGTACGGCGTGAGCGACCAGCCAGTGACGCGGTGACGGTGAGCTGTTCGAGGGCGGTCAGCGAGTCGATCAGGTTGGGTTGCTGGAAGACCAGACCGACCCGGTCGCGGCGCAGCTGCGTGCGCTGGCCTGCCGAGAGGGTGCCGGTGTCGACTCCGTCGACGACCACCCGGCCCGTGTCGGGGGTGATCAGGGTGGCCGCCACCGCGAGCAGTGACGACTTCCCGGACCCAGAGGGCCCGACCAGCGCGGTCAGGGCGCCGCGCGGCACGACCAGCGAGGCGTGGTCGACGGCGGTCAGCCGGGAGGCACCGTCGGGGTAGGTGAGGGTGACGTCGGTCAGTTCAAGGGCGTTCATCGGGCACTCCCCAGTGCGGTCAGCGGGTCGACGGAGGTGATGCGGCGTACGGCGAGGGCGGCGCCGGCGAGGCCGAGCAGGACCAGGGCCAGCAACGGCAGTCCGATCGTGGCCGCGTCGAGCACGAACGGCACGGCGCGGACGGCGAGCGCCCCGACGCCGACGACGATCACGGCACCGAGTCCGACTCCCAGTCCCAGCAGCAGTGCAGCCTGACCGAGGGCATCGCGGATCAGGTGGCCGGTCGAGGCACCGAGCGCCTTCAGGACGGCGATGTCGCGCTGGCGTTGCACGGTCCACACCGTGAAGAACGAGCCCACCACGAGTGCGGAGATGGCGAACAGGAACCCGCGGATCAGCTGCAGCGAGCCGTTCTCCGACGAGTACGCGCCGATCCCCGCGAGCGAGTCGTCGAGGGACACCTTGGTGAAACCGGTCGGCGCCGAGGTGGAATCGGTGGCGAAGACGGTCGCGGAATCCGTCGCGCCGGTCACCGACTGCCAGTCGACGAGGTCGAGCCACACCACGGGCACGTGCGAGTAGGACGCGTCACCACGCACGGCGGTGACCGTGAACTCCTGTGTGCCGACCAAGAGCTCGTCGCCCTCGTGCAGGTCGAGGTGTTCGGCGACCTGGTCGGTCAGGACCACCCTTCCGGGACCGACCCCGTCGGCGTCGGGCGCGATCGGGCTGCCGGGCCGCACCCCCATGACCGTCACCGGCTCGGCCTTGGCCGCGGTCGCCGCACGCGAGGTGGCCACACCCAGGGGCTCGCCCTCGATGCTGCCGTCGGTCGGGACCCGCGACGCTGAGAAGTCGGCCGTGGCTCCGGAGAAGACCAGACGCTCCGTACGGAGTCCGGTGATCGCCGAGGTGCTCTCGTCGGCCAGCCCGCGGGTGAGCCCGCTCAGCAGTCCGACGAGCACGGCGATCAGGGTGACCACACCCGCCATCAACAGGAACCGGCCCTTTGCATGCACCAGGTCGCGCCATCCGACGTACAACGTCTGCCTCCTCGACTTCGCGGTCGTCACGGTGACGGCCACGTCTTCGAGTCTGGTCGTGAGCCGGCGCGGGGAGATCGCCCGTGAGGAGGCTCCCGGCTCCAACTTTCGGTTGATGGGTGGCGGCTCCCCGACTGCCTATGCTGGCCCGGTGACCTCCCCGATCAGCCGCGCACTCCCCTTGGTGCGACTGGTCACCCATCTGCTCGTGGTGGCGCTACTGCTGGTCACCGCGGTGTCGGCTCTCGGCGACGGTCCCGACACGGCCGTCCTCGTGGTCACCGCGCTGCTTGCGGCCGTGTACGTCGCCGGACTCGGCCCGTGGATCACCCGACGGCCGGCGCTGGTCCCGCTCTGGGGCGCCCTGCTCTCCCTGGTGTGGATCGGCCTCGTCGTGCTGACCCCGATGGGCGTCTGGCTGGCCTTTCCCTTGTTCTTCCTGGCCCTCAACGTGCTGCCCGCCCGCGTGGCGGTACCCGTGGTCGGTGCCCTGACCGTGGTCGCGGTCGTCGGCTTCGCGCACCACAGCGACGCGTGGGAGATCGGCGGCGTGCTCGGTCCCGTGATCGGCGCCGGAGTGGCGATCGCCGTCGTCCTCGGACTCCGGGTCGCCAGTCAGGAGAGCGAACGACGCGGGAAGCTCGAGGAACGGGAACGCTTCTCCCGCGAGATACACGACACGCTCGCCCAGGGCCTCGGCAGCATCCACCTGCTCCTCGGTGCGGCCGAGCGTCACCTCGACGCACACCCGGGCCCGGCCAGGGACCTGGTCGTCCAGGCGCGCGAGGTGGCCGGCGCGAACCTGGCCGAAGCTCGTCGCCTGGTGCGGGCCCAGGGGCCGGCAGACCTCGCGGAGCGGTCCCTGCCCGAGGCGCTGGCCCGGCTGGCGGACGGCGTCGACTCCCCCACCACCACGTTCCGCGTGGACGGCACACCCTTCGCCCTGCCCGGCGCCCACGACGTGGCGCTGCTGCGGGTCGCCCAGGAGGCCGTCGCCAACGCCGTCCGACACGCCGGTGCCCGACGGGTCACCGTCACACTGTCCTACCAGGACGACGAGGTCGCCCTCGACGTCGTCGACGACGGCAACGGGGCCGCCACGGACAACGGTGGCTACGGGCTCACCTCCATGCGAGCCCGGGTCGCCGAGCTCGGCGGTACCTTCGACCTCGAGTCGACACCCGGCCACGGCACCGCCGTCGCGGCCCGGCTCCGCCTGGAGGTGCACCCATGATCCGGGTCCTGCTTGCCGACGACCATCCCGTGGTGCGTGCAGGGCTGGCCGCCGTACTCGCGCTGCAGGCGGACGTCGAGGTGGTCTACCAGGTCGACACCGCCCAGGGGGCCGTGGCGTTCTGCGCCACCACGCCGGTCGACGTGGTGCTGATGGACCTGCGGTTCGGTGATCGCGTCGACGGGATCGATGCCACCCGCAGCCTGCGGGCGCTTCCCGAGCCTCCCCAGGTGCTGGTGCTCACGACGTACGACGTCGAGACCGACGTGCTGGCTGCCGTGGAGGCCGGCGCGGTGGGCTACCTGCTCAAGGACGCCGACCCGGCGGACCTCGCGGCCGGCATCCGGGCGGCGGCGCGCGGTGAGACCTCATTGGCTCCCTCGATCGCGCAACGACTGGTACGCCGCACGCTGCGTCCGGACACGTCCCTCTCTCCCAGGGAGCTGGAGGTGCTGGGGCTGGTTGCCGACGGGCTCTCCAACCAGCAGATCGGCGAGCGGCTGTTCCTCAGCCAGGCCACGATCAAGTCCCACCTGGTGCACGTGTTCGGCAAGCTCGGCGTCGACTCGCGCACGGCGGCCGTGGCCTGTGCGCGGGCGTCCGGGTTGATCCGCTGACGAGGTGAAGGTGAGCCAATCCTTCGATGCACAAGGCATTCCGGCCGCCTAGGCTTGGGGCCATGAAGCTCAACGAGAACCTCGAGTCCGCATTCAATGACCAGATCACCCTGGAGTTCGAGGCATCGCTGGTCTACCGCCAGCTGGCCATCGAGCTCGAGCTGAAGGACCTGCCCGGCATGGCCGCATGGCTCCGCCACCAGGCCGACGAGGAGATCGTCCACGCCAACAAGTTCATCGACCACCTCGCCGACCGGGGCAACCACCCGAAGATCGGCGGCCTCAGCGCCCCGACCGTGAAGGGGTCCTCCGTGCTGGAGGTGTTCGAGGCGGCCTACGCCCACGAGCAGCGCGTGTCCGAGAGCATTCGCGAGCTCTACCGGGCAGCGGAGAAGGAGGGCGACCTCGACTCCCGCCCGCTGCTCAACTTCTTCCTCGAGGAGCAGGTCGAGGAAGAGGCCACGGTCAGCGAGATCGTCGGTCGCGTCGAGCTGATCAACGAGGACGGCCCCGGCCTGCTCCGTCTCGACGAGGAGCTCGGCGCCCGGCCGACCAGGTCGACCGAGGCCAAGTGACGCATCGCTCCGCCTGAGCAACGGCGCCGCACCCCACTGGGGTTGCGGTGCCGTTCTCGTTCAGTGCTCTTCGGGGGCCCTGCCCAGCACCCGGGACAGTGTGATGCGCAACGCGACCCGCTGTGGGTTCGCCCGCGGCACCTTGTAGCGGACCGCGTAGCGCTCCTCGGCCTCGCGCACGGACTCAGGGTCGTCGAGGACCCGGCCGACACCTTCGAGTGACGCCCAGTGCCGGCCGTCGATCTGGCACACCGCGACGGGCGCGCCCTCGTCGTACGCCGCGATGTTGCGGGCCTTGACCGACGTGCGACTGGTGATGCCCCACGCGAACGCCCGGTCCGCGTCGAGCACGATCCCCATCGGGGTGACGTGCAACGTGCCGTCGGGGCGAGGGGTGCTCACCGTGCAGAGGTGGCGGGCCCGCCAGAAGGCAAGGTAGGCCGGGTCGTCGAGCAGGTCGAGTCGGGACATGACGTCATTCTCCCCGAAATACGAAGAACCCCCGCAGCCCGAAGGCTGCGGGGGTTCTTGCGAGTGAGGGTCTCAGAGACCGCGCACGTTGGTCGCCTGGGGGCCCTTGGGACCCTGGGCAACCTCGAACTCGACCTTCTGGTTCTCTTCGAGGTTCTTGAAGCCGGTGCCCTGGATCTCCGAGTAGTGCACGAAGACGTCGGGGCCTTCAGCCTGCTCGATGAAGCCGAAGCCCTTTTCGCCGTTGAACCACTTGACGGTTCCCTGTGTCATGTTGCTGCTCCCTTCTGGAGCGTAAAGCGGGGCCCTGCATGATGCGAAAGTCCCAATAAACTGATGATGCGTTCTGCCCGGGGCGGATCGTTGTCCGCAACACACGGTCATTGACGCTGATTCGGTCGGGCACCGACAGAACAACGCGGCCCGACGACGACAACGGTACGGGCAACGGAAGCGAATAGCGAATTTCGGCACGACATCGGCATGGCGTGTTCCGCATCACCCGAGGTGTAGAACCCGTCGAAGGTGGGCACACGTGTTCCATCGGCGAGCCCACGGGGGAGCTCACCGCACCGACAGGAGGAACACCATGCTCGTCTGGACGACCATCATCGGCGGCATCGCCCTGCTCCACGTGATCGGCGTGTTGCTGCCGGCGGAGGAAGAGCCGCAGCCCCAGCCGATCCGCGTGCGCGACTGAGCCCCGGACTCGCCGAAGGGCTCGCTCAATGACACAACGAAGGCCCCGCCGATCGGCGGGGCCTTCGTCATTGCCTTGGCCGGATCAGGGGTGCAGGCCGTGCTCGGTGAGCGCGGTGAACGGGTCGACCGGCACGTCCGGGCTGGGCCGAACCTCGAGGTGCAGGTGCGGGCCGGTGACATTGCCGGTGGCACCGATGTAGCCCAGCAGGTCCCCGGCTGCCAGCTCCTGCCCGACCGTGGACGTGATCGAGTTCTGGTGGCAGTACCAGAGCTGTGTGCCGTCGGCGAGCTCGACGACCGTCTTGTTGCCATAGGCACCGTCCCAGCCCGACTCGATCACGACGCCGTCGGTGACCGAGTGGATCGGAGTTCCGTCCGGCGCGGCGAAGTCAAGGCCGGTGTGGGTGCTGGACCACAGCGAACTGGTGGCGCCGAAGGTGCCGGTGAGGTGGTAGCCCGAGACGGGCAGCACCCAGGCCGGCGGAAGCGGTTCGAGGGTGACCGGCTTGGCGACGGACTTCGGCTTCGCGTCCGCGGAGACGGGGACGGGGGCCTGCGCGGCCACCTGCTTCCCGGCGGGGGCCTGGGCCGTGGCCGAGGCGGGGTGGGCCTGGCTCGGGGCGGCCAGCGAGGTGCTGACCAGGAGGACGCCGAAGGCGGCGCTGCGGGCGAGGGTACGGCGGAACTGTGAACGTGTAGGCATGCTCTTGTGGGTCACTCGCCGATCGCTGACCGCTGCGACTGCTTGCGCTGGACCTGCCCGGTGATCCGATATCGGTGACATGGACGGAGTCGGGATGGGCAGTGGTCGGCGTCCCGGTTCCGGCCCCGCTTGCGGCGTGCTAACAATTGCAAGCGGCGGCCCATCCAGTGGGCCATGTGGGCTTCGCTGGTTCAAATCAGGACATTCCGCCCGGTAACGCCGGTCACAGGAATTTTCCGGGCCCACGCCTGAGCGGCCCGGAAATGGCGAGGGAGATCACAACGCCCCGAAACCCGCCGGATCGCCGCGTCCTCGCTAGCCTGTGCAGGTGACTGAGCCGCTACGGATCGCGTTCGTGCCCGGCGTGAGCCCCGACAAGTGGTCGCGCATCTGGCGCGAGCGCTTCCCGAGACTCCCGCTCGAGCTGGCCCTGGTGGAGGAGGCCGAGCAGCGTCTCGTGCTCGACGAGGGCCGCGCTGACATGGTCTTCGTCAGGCTCCCTCTCGACCAGGACGGCCTGCACCTGATTCCGCTCTACGAGGAGCAGCCGGTGGTGGTCGTGGCCAAGGACCACCCGGCCGCGGCGTACGACGAGGTGCCGCTGGCCGACCTCGCGGACGAGCAGCTGGTGGCTGGAGAGGTGCCGGGCTGGGCCGAGCTGGCGACCGCCACTCCCCTGGACTTCCCCGAGATGACGTGGAAGGACGCGTTCGAGGTGGTGGGCTCCGGCACGGGCATGGTCATCGTGCCGATGTCGGTGGCCCGGCTCCACCACCGCAAGGACGTGGTGCACCGGCCCGTGGTCGGCGTACCCCCGACGCGAGTGGGGCTGGCCTGGCCGCTCGGCGTGGACGACCCGCGGCTCGAGGAGTTCATCGGTGTCGTCCGCGGCCGCCGGGCCAACAGCTCGCGCAGCGAGACCGGCCTGCGGCCCGCCACGGGCAAGGCGGGCGAGAAGAAGCCGGCCCGGAAGGCGCCGGCCAAGCCGGTTGGCGGCAGGTCCGCCGCCGGAGCGGCGAAGAAGACCGGCGCACGCAAGGCGTCCGGGGACAAGCGCCGCACTCCCCCGGCCCGCAAGCGCCGACGTTGACCGTCGCACTTGTGCGCCCCTGTTGACGCCTTGTGCCCTGCCAGCAGGGTGCACGGCGTCATGGACGGAGCGTTACTCGGGCAGCGACTCGTGGAGCCAGGCACCGAGGACCTTGGCACTGTGGTCCACCAGGGACGGCCAGTCGACGGCGCCCTCGTCGGCGTTGTCCGAGACGTGCTTGACCACCCGCACCGGCACGCCGAACTGGCGGGCGGCCCAGACGACGGCGTAGCCCTCCATGTCGACCAGGTGTGCCCGCTCGGCAAGGCGTGACCGCACGAGAGGGTCGGTGACGAACGTGTCTCCGGTGGCCAGCACGACGGGTCCTTCACCCACGCGCAGCTCCTCCTGCGGGTCGTAGCCGAGTTCCCGGATCGCGTCGGCGTTGATGTCGTGGTTGAGGACGACACCCGGCTCGTGCAGTCCGGTCAGTCCGTCGCGCAGGGCCCCGGCCGTGCCGATGTTGATGACCTGCAGTCCGTCGGTGTCTTCGAACGCGGCCAGGGCGCGGGCCGCTGCGACGCCTGCGGCGGTCTTGCCCATGCCGGTGATCACGACAGGCAGCCCGTCGGGGACGTACGCCGCCTCCGCGGCAGTCGCGGCGACGATCAGGTAGGAGCTCACGCCCGAAGGCTACGAGTGGGTCCAGCCGGGAAGGTCAGGGGGTCGTCGTGGGAGCCGGCTCGAGCGCGAGCACGCAGGGGTCGGCCGGGTCGAGCGGCTGCCCGGTTGCCGCGTCGATCGGCTGCCCGGTCGCCGGGTCGAGGATGCAGGCCGGCGCGGCCGGCTCGACCGGGTCGGTGGGCGGCGTCGTCTCCGGGGGGTCCGTGGGCGTGGGTTCACTCGGTGTCCCCGGGTCGGTCGGCTCCGACGGCTCGGTGGTGCCAGGGTCGGTGGTGCCCGGGTCGGTGGTGCCCGGGTCGGTGGTGCCCGGGTCGGTGGTGCCCGGGTCAGTGGTGCCCGGGTCGGTCGGCTCCGACGGCTCGGTGGTGCCCGGGTCGGTCGGCGCTGTCGGGTGGACGGGTGCGGTGGCGGTGCCGGGCGAGACGGGCGTGGGGTTGAGCTTCCCGGGCTCGGCGGCTGCCTCGTCCTTGGTCGCCCTCTTGTGGTCCGCGACCTTGCTGGCCCGGTGGTCGGTGGCCACGCGTGAGGCGAAGGGACCCATCGCGACCGGTCCGACGAGGTTCGTGTTCATCGCGGCGGAGACCGTCATCGTGGCGGGCACCGCCGAGAGGTCGCCGTCGACGTACTTCTGCATGAGGCCCAGCACCAGGGCGACGTACGCCTGGGAGTGGTTGTAGCGGAACACGGCGGAGCGCCGGCCGGCGTCGGTGCCGAGGTCATCGCTGCCGGAGCAGAGGTAGACCGCTGCGGCGAGGGCCGCGTCGTCGATGTCCTGCGGGTTGCGCTCACCGTCGCCGTCGGCGTCGACCCCCACGACCGACCACGTGGCCGGGATGAACTGCATCGGTCCGACGGCGCGGTCGTGCCGGGTGTCTCCGTCGAGCTGGCCAGCGTCGGTGTCGGTGATCCGGGCGGTACGGCGACCGTCGAGGGCGACGCCGATGATCGAGGGAGTGGCCAGCCCGTTGGCGTCGAGGGTGCTGCCGCCGTAGGTGCCGTGCGCGGACTCGACCCGGCCGATCGCGGCGAGGAGCTGCCAGTCCATGTGGCAGGTGGTGTCGGAGGCGTTGATCACCGAGGCCGCGCGCTGGTAGGCGCTGAGTGCGGGAGACGGAAGAGCGGTTCCGGTCGTCGAGGCGATCAGACTGACCCGTCCGTCGGTGCCGGCGTTGGCCGCGGGCGTCACGCTGGCCGGAGCCTCGAGTGCGACCTCGGGCGCCGGGGGCGCTGCCTGGGCACGACTCGTACCGGTGTCGGCGCTGGCCGCGCCGGAGTCGGACGGGGCGTGCAGAGATCCGGTCACTCCGGTCAGGAGGGCCACCCCGAGCACCGCAGCGGGCATTGCGCGCGTGGACATCCGGACCAGTCCTGAGCGTGAACCGTTCATGGCAGAGTCGTCTCGTTAGTGTCGTGGCCCCCGTACACCTCAGACGAGGTCGCCGCTGACCCCGATCCTTGCACCGATTTCCGTTTTGAAAACGGGATCCGCAAGGAATTTGGCGCAGATTTGGTATGTAGGTGACAAGAAATCACCAGAACGGCCGCCGCAGGTTACTCTGCAGCGCTCACCGACGGGTCGACAGCCGCCTGTGCAGCCCGTTGAGGACATCCCCCGGCTGGAGCCCGATCTCAGGCCAGGGACTCGAGCCAGGCGTCGTGCAGGTCGGAGAAACGACCGTCGCCGCTGGCGATCAGGTCGTCGGGAGAACCGTCCTCGACCACGTCCCCGTGCTCCATCACCAGCACCCGGTCGGCGATCTCCACGGTGGAGAGGCGGTGGGCGATGATCAGCGCCGTGCGGTTCCTGAGGATCGTCTTGAGGGCCCGCTGTACCAGTCGCTCCGACGGGACGTCGAGCGACGAGGTCGCCTCGTCGAGGATCAGCACGGCCGGGTTGGCCAGGAAGGCACGCGCGAAGGCGACCAGCTGCCTCTGCCCCGCCGACAGCCGACCGCCCCGGTTGGCGACGTCGGTCTCGTATCCCTGCGGCAGTGCCACGATGAAGTCGTGGGCACCGATGGCCGTCGTCGCGGCCACGACCTCGTCCATCGTCGCGTCGGGCTTGCCGAACCGGATGTTGTCGGCGACGGTGCCGCTGAACAGGTAGTTCTCCTGGGTCACCATGACCACACACCGGCGCAGCGTCTCGTCGTCGAGCTCGCGCACGTCGATGCCGTCGAGGCGGACCGCACCGGAGACCGGGTCGTAGAACCGCGAGACGAGCTTGGCCAGTGTGGTCTTGCCGGCACCGGTGGTGCCGACCAGGGCCACCGTCTGGCCGGCCGGAACCTGCAGGTCGAGGCCGGGGAGCACTGCCACGCCCTCGACGTACTCGAACCTCACCGCGTCGAAGGTGAGCTCGCCCCGGGCATCGTCGAGCGGCACTGGTCGGGCCGGCTCGGCGACGGAAGGTTCTTCCTCGAGCACCCCGGAGAGCTTCTCGAGGGCGGCCGAGGCCGACTGGAAGGTGTTGTAGAACTGCGAGATCTCCTGCATGGGCTCGAAGAACTGGCGCAGGTAGAGCAGGAACGCCGCCAGGACACCCACAGTGACCTCGCCGTGGAACGCGAGGTAGGCGCCGTAGAGCAGGGTGACCCCGATGGTCAGGTTGCCGATCAGCTTGATGCCCGGCATGAACCACGCCACCAGCCGGAAGGCGCGAAGGTTCGCCCGGCGGTACTGGTGGTTGATGTCGTCGAAGATCTCCTGGTTGCGGTCTTCGCGCCGGAACGCCTGGACCGCCCGGATGCCACCCATCGACTCGACGAAGTGGACGATGACCAGGGCGACCTTCTCGCGGGTGACCCGGTAGGTCTTGGCCGACTCCTTGCGGAACCAGTTGGTCAGCAGCATCAGGAACGGGAAGCACAACAGCGCGACCAGGCCGAGCTTCACGTCGAGCACGAGGAGCAGCACCGAGGTTCCGACGAGTGTCAGCAGCGCGGTCACGAGCCCGTCGAAGCCGGTCTCGAGCATTTCGTAGATCGCGTCGACGTCGGAGGTCTGTCGCGAGATGACGCGCCCCGACGTGTAGTCGTCGTGGAAGGCCGGACTGAGCTTCTGGAAGTGCCGGAAGACCCTGCGGCGCAGCTCGAAGAGCATGTCCTGTCCGATGCGGCCGGAGATCACCAGGAAGATCTGGCGGGTGATCGCCTGCGTGATCGTCGCGAGGAGCACGATGCCGACGATCAGGTAGAGCGTGCCGGTCTCACCGCTCTCACGGATCGGCGGGATGCCACGGTCGATGCCCTCCTTGACGAGGTAGGGGATGGAGAGGCGCGCGGCGTTCTCGACGATGACGATGCCGACCACGATCCACAGCCAGGTGCGGTGCGGGCGCAGCAGGTCGCCCAGCAACCGTCGCGAGCGGTCACGCAGTCTGATGCTGACAGCGTCGGTGATCTCGTCGGACCGGCCGTCGCCGGCGACTCCACGCCAGTCCTGCTGGCTGGCCCGCTCGAAGGGCTCCTCCTCGTTGCCCGGGTCTCGTGGGTCCGGCGTCGAGGTGTGGACCGGAGTGCTGGTCACGCGGGTGCCTCCTCGAGGGCATCGCTGTCGGACACGTCTGCCGCCAGCAGCTGGCGGTAGGCGGGCACGGTCGCCATCAGCTCACTGTGCTGGCCGACGTGGGTGATGGTGCCGCCCTGGAGCAGCGCGACCTTGTCGGCGAGCATCACCGTGGACGCACGGTGTGCCACCACGATGCCGGTGGCGTCGGCGAGCACGCGCTGCAACGCCTCTTCGACCAGCTTCTCGGTGTGTACGTCGAGGGCCGACAGCGTGTCGTCGAGCACCAGGATGCGTGGCTGGGCGAGGACGGCACGGGCCAGGGCCAGACGTTGCCTCTGACCGCCGGACAGCGACATCCCCTGCTCGCCGATGCGGGTGTCGAGACCCCACGGAAGGTCGTGCACGAACCCCGCCTGGGCGACCTCGACGGCCTCGGCGATCTCGTCGTCGGTGGCGTCGGCTCGACCGAGCGTGAGGTTCTCGCGCGCACTCATCGAGAACAGGGTCGGTTCCTCGAACGCGGTGGCGACGATGGTGCGCAGCGAGGGCAGGGTCAGGTCGCGCACGTCGACGCCGTCGACGGTGATCCGCCCCGCGGTGACGTCGTGGAGCCGGGGCACGAGGGCGGTCATCGTGGTCTTGCCGGAGCCGGTGGCACCGACGACGGCCACGGTCTCCCCCGGCGCGATGTCGAGGTTGACGTCGCGCAGCACGAGCTCGTCGTCGTGCTGGTCGGGGAACCGGAAGTCGACGTGCTCGAAGCGAAGGTGGCCTCGGGGCCGTTCGAGGGTCTCGGTGCCGGACACGATGGCGGGCTCGGCGTCGAAGATCTCGAGCACGCGGGCCGAAGCGGTCATCGCCTCCTGCGCCATGGCGAGGATGACGCCCAGTGAGGCGATCGGCCAGACCAGCGACAGCATCAGCACGATGAACGCGACGAGGGTGCCCGGGCTCAGGTCGCCACGGCCCACGCCGAGCGCGCCGAGCAGCAGCACCAGCGTGACCGCCAGGTTGGGGATCACCTCGAGGAAGGTCCAGAAACGGGCGGAGAGGCGCACCTTGTCCATGGAGGTGGCGTGGAGCGTGCGGGCGGCGTCGTCGTACTGCTCGGAGACGTGGCGCGAGCGTCCGAACGACTTGATCACCCGGATGCCGACGGCGCCCTCCTCGGCCAGGGTGGCCAGGTCGCCCTGCTCGTCCTGCACCCGCCGGGAGACGACGACATAGCGCTTCTCGAACCGCATCGAGAGATAGATGATCGGGAGGGCTGCCGCGGCCACCACCAGGCCGAGCGGCAGGTACATGTGGAGCAGCACCCCGGTCACCACGATGAGCTGGGTGACGTTGATCAGCAGGAAGAGGAGCCCGAATCCGCTGAACCGCCGGATGCTGGAGAGGTCGGTGGTGACGCGTGAGAGCAGCTGCCCGGACTGCCAACGGCTGTGGAAGGCCATCGGCAGTCGCTGGAGGTGCTCGTAGAGGTCGTGACGGATGTCGGTCTCGACGCCGAGCACGGCGTTGGACTGGATCCAGCGCCGCCAGAAGATCAGCATCGCTTCCAGGACGCCGAGTGCGAGTGCCAGCAGGCCGAGGGGCAGCACGGGATCGATCTCGCCGTCCGCGATCGGGCCGTCGATGAGGGCCTTGGTCACCAGGGGGATCGCGATGCTCAGGCCCACCCCGCCGAGCGAGGTGCCGAGCATGACCGCGAGTGCGGGGACGTGCCGCCGGAGATAGCCGCGCAGCCGCCACAGGGAATGGACGCCGGCGGGCGGATGCGACGACGGCTGGGTGTGCTCGTGGTGCGATTCGGGGGACGTGGCAGGGGCGGTGGATGACATCGGGCGCTGGCGGTTCCCCTCGTGGATTCTTGTAAGAACCAGATTACGCCCTGCCCCTGACGGCGCTCGAATGATTTTCCGACGGGTCACCAGCTGGTCGACAGCGGCCGGCCCTCGTGGAATCCCGCCGCCGACTGGACCCCGATCACGGCACGCTCGTGGAACTCGCCCAGGGAAGCGGCCCCGGCATAGGTGCACGCCGAACGCACGCCGGAGCAGATCTCGTCGACGAGGTCCTCGACGCCGGGTCGCTGCGGGTCGAGGTACATCCGCGACGACGAGATGCCCTCCTCGTAGAGGCCCTTGCGGGCCCGGTCGTACGCCGACTCCGCCGACGTGCGGTTCGCGACGGCTCGCGCCGAGGCCATGCCGAAGGAGACCTTGAAGGCCCGGCCGTCGGGGTCGGTGAGCAGGTCACCCGGGGACTCGTGCGTTCCGGCGAACCAGGAGCCGACCATCACCGCGGAGGCTCCGGCGGCCAGGGCGAGCGCCACGTCGCGCGGGTGCCGCACTCCCCCGTCGGCCCAGACGTGCTTGCCGTGGGTGCGGGCCTCGGCCGCACACTCGAGCACCGCCGAGAACTGCGGGCGGCCGACGCCGGTCATCATGCGTGTGGTGCACATGGCGCCCGGCCCGACCCCGACCTTGATGATGTCTGCGCCGGCTTCGATCAGTGCCCGGGTTCCGTCGGCGTCGACCACGTTGCCGGCCGCGACCGGCACCCCGGGGTCGAGGGCACGCACGGCGCGCAGGGCCTCGATCATGCGTTCCTGGTGCCCGTGGGCGGTGTCGACGACGAGGCAGTCCACCCCGGCGTCGAGGAGCTCGGCCGCCTTGGCCGCGACGTCACCGTTGACGCCGATCGCCGCGGCGATGCGTAGTCCACCGTCGGCGTCCACGGCCGGCGAGTAGAGCGTCGCGCGCAGGGCCCCGGTGCGGGTGAGTACGCCGACGAGCGCGCCGTCGGCGTCGACCGCCACCGCCAGTGGCGCGCGGGCTCCGTCGATCGCGTCGAAGGCAGCGCGAGGCTCGGTGTCGGCATCGAGGCGCACGAAGCCGGCGTTCATCACGTCACGCACCTGCGCGAAACGGTCGACCTCTGCGCAGTCGGCCTCGCTGACCACGCCGACCGGACGGTTCCCGTCGACGACGACCGCGGCCCGGTGCGACCGCTTGGGGATCAGGGCGAGCGCCTCGGAGACGGTCTGGTCGGGACGCAGCTCGATGGGAGTGTCGAAGACGAGGTGGCGCGACTTCACGAAGCGGACCACGTCGGCGACGACCGGGATCGGGATGTCCTGCGGGATCACGGTCAGGCCGCCGCGGCGGGCCATCGTCTCGGCCATCCGCTTGCCGGCGATCGCGGTCATGTTCGCCACCACGAGAGGCAGCGTGGCCCCGGTGCCGTCGGAGGTGGACAGGTCGACGTCGTACCGGCTGGCGATCGCGGAGTGCCGCGGGACCATGAAGACGTCGTCGTAGGTCAGGTCATGGGACGGCGGGGTGTCGTGGAGGAAGCGCACAGCGGTCGAATCTACCCGCCATCCGGGTGAACGGCGGGGTCACCTTCCGTTCGCACCTCGTTGGGGGAACCGAGCCGATCAGGACACCCGGGACCCCTAACGTCCGTTGCGGGGAAGTTGCGGGATGCAACGACCTCGTCTCGGGCCAATCGGCCTTCCCTGGCGGCGACCGAATGGAGGCACCCTGTGCAGTCGACCGTTGCGATCCGGGCACACGGTGTCATCAAGACCTTCGGCGACGTGATCGCCCTGGACGGTGTCGACCTGGACGTGCCCACCGGTCAGATCCACGGCCTTGTCGGCCCCAACGGTGCCGGGAAGACGACGCTCCTCGGGCTGCTTCTCGGGCTGGCGACCGCAGACGGTGGCCGGTTGGAGATCCTCGGCACCCACGTGGGCCGCGCGCTCTCCGTGCCTGCCGAGGTCGCGGGCTTCGTCGACGGTCCGGGCCTCTATCCGATGCTCACGGCACGCCAGAACCTCGCCACCCTCGCGTCCCTCCGCGGCGGGGCAGGCGCTCAGTCCGTCGACGGGCTGCTGGAGCGGGTCGGCCTCGGCGAGGTGGCGGGTGACCCGGTGCGCGGCTTCTCCCTCGGGATGCGCCAGCGGCTCGGCCTGGCCGCCGCGCTCCTCGGTGAGCCGCGCCTGCTGGTCCTCGACGAACCCGCCAACGGCCTCGACCCTGCCGGCAAGCGGCAGGTCCACCAGATCCTTGCTGACCTGTCCGACGCCGGCACCACGGTCGTCCTCTCGAGCCACCGGATGGACGATCTCGCCGCGTTGTGTGACGAGGTGACCCTGCTGTCGACGGGCCGGGTCGTGTTCTCCGGACCCCTCGGGAAGCTGGCCGCCGAGGGCGGCGAGCTCGACTATCGCCTGGTCACCTCCGACCCCGAGGAGGCCCGTCGGATCGCCGGGTCCACGCCGGGCCTGCGAAGGGCCACCGGCCAGTCCCGGACCGACGAGAACGCGCTCGTCGTACGAGGACCCGAGTCCGCGGTCGATCACCTGGTGGTGCGACTCGTCGGCGCAGGCATCTCCCTTCGCGAGCTCGGACCGGTCGTCCCACCCCTGGAGGCGGCCTTCCTCGCGCTGACCGCCACCGAAGCAGATTCCGACAGCGACCCGGACCCGGAGGCATCTCACGCCCGGGTCGAGGAGCCCACACGATGACCACGACCGTCACCGCTGCCGCACCGTCACGGATGCGGCCGGTGGTCCTCCGCGACTGCTACCGCTTCGAGCTGCTCAAGCTGATCGCGCAGTGGCGGGTCCGGCTGATGTTCGGGGCCTGCCTGGTCGCCCCTGCCGTCTACACGGCCGTGATCAGCCGGCAGACCTCCTTGCCGGCCGATGCCGTGTACGGCCGGTGGATGAACCAGTCGGGTTGGGCGGGATCGCTGGTGATCCTCGTCTTCCTCGGTGCCTTCGCCCTGCCACTGCTGACCTCCCTCGTGGCCGGCGACATCTTCGCGACCGAAGACCGACTGGGCACCTGGCGGCACCTGCTGGTCGCCGTACGCTCGCCGCGGCTGATCTTCGTGTCGAAGGCACTCGCCGCACTCACCGTGATCCTTGCCCTGCTGGTCGCCCTCGCGGTGTCGTCCACCGTGGGCGGCCTGGCCTCGGTGGGCAACCACCCGCTCCCCGGCCTCGACGGACACCCGATGGACTCCGGAGAACTCACGCGCACGGTGCTGCTCGCCTGGCTGAGCATCGTTCCTCCCACACTCGCCTTCGCGGGCGTCGGACTGTTGGGTTCGGTCGCACTGGGTCGCTCACCCCTCGGTCTGCTGATGCCGGTGGTGCTCGCCCTCGCACTCTCGGGCCTCGCGCTGATGCCCGTGCCGGTTGCGCTTCGCCTGGCCCTTCCGACGAACGCCTTCATCGGCTACCGCGGCCTGCTCACCACTCCGGGCCAGTTCGGGCCCCTGTGGATCGGCACCGCCGTGAGTCTCGCGTGGGCCGGGCTCGCCACGTTGCTGGCCTACCGCATCTTCGTGCGCCGCGACTTCACCGATCTCGCTCACGACGGCTCGGGGCTGCGCTTCGCGGTCGCGGGCCTGGTGCCACTGGCCGCCCTCACGGCGGCGACGACGGTGGCCATCGCCGCCACCACCGGCGGCACCGGATCGGGCATCGAGCGACCGAAGCTCGAGGCCGCGTTGGCCACGTCGTTCTCGCACCTCTACGTGCGACAGACCAACCAGCTGCACCGCCCTGCCGTCACGAAGGAGCAGCTGAAGACCACCGCCAGATGCGACAAGGCCGGAGACCGGGTCGAGGACGTGGGTCCGGGGGCTGACTGGCGCTGTGTCGTCACCTGGACCCTCCCCGGCACCAGGGCGACCGGCAACGCGATCTACCAGCTCGACGTGGCAGCAGACGGTCGCTACGTCGCCGACGGCGACGGGCCGAAGGAAGTCAACGGCTACTTCCAGATCCACACCCCGACCGGCGATGCCCCGAACCCGCTGTGGCAGTTCGACGGATTCGTCGACCTGCTCGACGACCAACCCAAGGAGTAGTCATGCACGTGAAACGCAACCGCGTGGTGAGGCCTGCTCGTCGGCGCCTCGCCGGCAAGCTGCCGGTCGGGCTCCTGGCCGGTGGGCTGGCCATCGTGCTCGGCGCCGGGGTCGCCAACGGCTCCACCGTCGGCTTCGGCGAGAACGAGGTCGGCACCGAGTACGACGCCGGGCTGCAGATCTCCTCGAACCAGATCCTGAAGCCCCAGGGCGAACGACTCGTGACGGAGTACGGGAAGTTCATGGGCTCCACGGTCAGTCCCGACGGCCGCTACCTGGCCGCCACGGCCAACGACCGCTCGGTCTCGCTGCAGATCTTCGACCTCGAGTCGTACGAGCTGGTCTGGCGCGGTGGCACGGCCTCCGGTGTGGACATGCGTCTCTCCGACAACACCGTCGGCCAGGAGAGCCCGATCTACTCCCCCGACGGCGACTTCCTCTGGATGCCCAACGCGACCGGCCTCACCCGCTTCCCGGTCGTCGACGGCGGCGCCCTCGGCCCCGGCACCAAGGTCACCCTGCCCACCGTCGACGGCCGCCAGCCGCTCACCGCCGGCCTGGCCTACTCCCCCGACGGCGCGACGTTGTACGCCGCGGTCAACGGCCAGAACACGGTGGCCGCGATCGACCCGGTCCTCGGCACCGTCAAGCGGACCTGGGACGTCGGGATCGCCCCGCGCCAGCTGAGGTTCGTCGGCGAGAGGCTCTACGTCAGCGACGAGGGCGGACGTCGGGCCCGGGCGGGCGACGACACCATCGAGTCCTACGGGACCCAGGTGCCGGCAGACCCCTATCTCGGCACCTCCACCACCGGCCAGGTCAGCGTCATCGACACCACGGACACCGCTGCGCCGGTCGGAACGATCGCGGTCGGGCTGCACCCGACCGCCATGCATGTCCGGGACGGGATCCTCTACGTCGCCAACACCAACGACGACACGGTCTCGGTGATCGACACCAGCAGCGACGAGGTCGTCCAGACGATCTCGACGCAGCCGTGGCAGGGCTCGGACGTCGGCTACGAGCCCGACGCGATCACCTTCCACGACGACCGCCTGCTCGTCAGCCTCGGCCGCGCGAACGCGATCGCGGTCTACAAGCTCGGTGAGAACGCGATCGACCCGGTGAGCTACGTCGGGCTCGTGCCGACCGACTACTACCCCGAGGACGTCTTCTCGGTCGACGACAAGGTCGTCGTCGCCAACCGCCGCGGCATCGACGCCCGGGGTCCGCTGATCACGTTCGACAAGGGCTACGGCACCACGCCGGCAACCGGGCACGGCACCCACGGCACGACCGCCTCGCTGACCCGCTTCGCGCTCCCCTCCGACAGCGACATCCGTGAGACCACCACCCCGACGGTCTTCTCCCAGAACGGCTGGGGCGATGCGGACACCGACGTGAAGCACGCCAAGGGCCGCAAGGCCAAGCCGGTCCCGGTGCCCAGGCGCATCGGCGACCCCTCGACCATCAAGCACGTGTTCATGCTGGTCAAGGAGAACCGCACCTACGACCAGATCCACGGTGACATGCCCGAGGGAAACGGCGACGCCTCGCTGGCCCAGTTCGGCCAGGAGGTCACCCCGAACCTCCACGCCCTGTCCCGCCAGTTCGGTCTCTACGACAACACCTACGACATCGGCACCAACTCGGCCGAGGGGCACAGCTGGATCATGCAGGGCGACAACCCCGAGTACACGGAGTCCAGCGCGGGCGAGTACATCCGCTCCTATGACAGCGAGAACGACGTCCTGGGCCACCAGCGCTCCGGGTTCCTGTGGACCGCGGTCCAGTCGGCCGGTCACACCGCCAGGAACCACGGCGAGTTCATGATCTTCGAGAACAAGCCGTCCGGGGCGACCTGGCAGCAGTACCACTGCGCGGCCACGTCCGTGGAAGGCGGCGGCGACCCGGCCCAGCTCTACGACCCCGCGATCCGGCTGGACACCCACTCGCCGATCCCGTCACTGGACGCGATCTCCGACCACGACGCGCCGATGTTCGACATGCAGATCCCGGACCAGTACCGCTACCAGATCTGGAAGCAGGACTTCGAGAAGAACGGCCCGGCCGACTTCAACATGATGTGGCTCTCGGACGACCACACGGGAGGCCCGGTGTCCGCTCGTTCGAACGTCGCCGGCGGCGACCTCGCGGTCGGCAAGATCGTGGAGACCATCTCGCACAGCAAGTACTGGAAGGACTCGGCCATCTTCGTGGTCGAGGACGACAGCCAGAACGGCCCGGACCACGTCGACGGCCACCGTGCCCCCATCCAGGTGATCAGCCCGTGGGCCGCGCACGGCAAGACCATCTCGACGTACTACTCCCAGATCTCGATGGTGCGCACCATCGAGCAGATCCTCGGTGCCGAACCGCTGAACCAGAAGGTCGCGGCCGCGACGCCGATGTTCGACGCGTTCCAGAAGCGGCCCGACAACACGCCGTACACCGCGTTGCCCAACCGGATCTCCCTCACCGAGAACATCGTGATCCCGCCCGCCTGCGGCCTCGACACACCCACGGGTGCCCGGACAGCCAAGGCGCCGCCCGTGCCCGACAAGTTCGTCTCCTACTCACAGGCGTGGGAGAAGTGGGCGGCGAGGCAGCACCTGAGCGGCAAGAACCCGAAGCCCGACTTCGCAAACCCTGAGCTGATGAACCGCTACACCTGGTACGACGCCCACCACTGGGACCTGTCCTACCCGGGTGACCCGAAGGTCTACCTGCCGAACGAGGTTCCGGGCGCCGCCCTTCCCGGGGCGGATGCCGACTGACCGTCCGGAAATCCGGAGACGCTCGGTCAGGGCCGCGACTAGCCTTGCGGACATGACCGAGCGCGCACTCACCTTCGGCGCGGCCGCCGCGGCGTACGAGCTGCATCGGCCCGACTATCCACCCGAGATCGTGGACCGGGTGCTGGCCCATGCCGAGGGTGACGTGCACACGGCCCTCGAGATCGGCGCCGGCACCGGCAAGGCGACCCGGGTGTTCGCGGCGCGCGGCATCTCGGTCACGGCCACCGATCCCGACGCCCAGATGCTGGCCGAGCTGGGCCGCCGCGTGCCCCGGTCGGTCACGGCACGTCAGAGCACTCTCGAGGGCTACCCGGAGGGCGAGGTCTTCGACCTGGTCTATGCCGCGGCCTCACTCCACTGGACCGATCCCGCCACCCGATTCACCAGGATTTCCCGGTTGCTGCGCCCCGGCGGGGTGTTCGCATGCTTCGGCGGGCCGACCAGGCTGTCCGACCCCGAGGTGCGGGCGGCTGTCCGCGAGGCGAGGAGTCCGGTCCTGTCCGACGACCGGGCCCCCAGGCAGGAGGTCACGCCCGGGCAGGGAGACCTCGAGTGGCCGGGCACCGAGCTGGCCGCGTCACCCATGTTCACCGACGTGGTGGCCGCCGTCGTGCCCCGGCGAGGTGAGGTGGCGGTCGACGACTACCTCGGCTACCTCTCGACGGTGTCGGCGTACCTGATGCTGAGCCGCCAGGACCGGGACGACGTCTTCGCGCGGATCCGCGCCGCCCTGCCGGAGCGGGTCGCGGTCAGCAGCGACCTGCGGATCCACCTGGCCCGCCGGGTCTGACGCCTAGCTGGCACGGGCGGCGGCGAGCGCCTCGTCGGCGTGGACGTTCATGTTCAGCTCGCTGCTGATCACCTTCACGATGCTCCGGTCGCGGCCGATCACGAACGTGGACCGCTTGGCCTTGCCGATCAGTGACCGCTTCACGCCGTACGACGCGGCCACCTCGCCGCCGACGTCGGCCAGGAGCGGGTAGTCGAACCCGTGCTTCGCGGAGAACTCGGCCTGCTTCTCCACCGCATCGGTGCTGATGCCGATGCGCTGCACCCCGGCCTCCGCGAACTCGGCGCCGAGATCGCGGAAGTGGCACGCCTCCTTGGTGCACCCGGCGGTCATCGCCGCCGGGTAGAAGAACAGCACGACGGGGCCGTCCTCGACGAGCGTGCCCAGGCGGCGCACCACGCCGTCCTGGTCGGGCAGCTCGAAGTCGGGGGCGGTCTGGCCGGCGGCAAGGGTCTTCATGGCACAAGTATCCCTAGAGTGAGTGCGTGGACTACGTGGACCCGGGCGACCCTGCTGCCCTCAAGGACCGGACTGCCGACGCCTTCGCGAGTCTCTTCGGACACCCGGCACAGCTGGTGGCCAGGGCGCCCGGGCGACTGAACCTGATCGGCGAGCACACCGACTACAACGGCGGCCGCTGTCTGCCGCTCTCGCTCCCCCACGCGACGTACGCCGCGTCGCGGGCCCGCAGCGACGACACCGTGCGGGTGCACAGCCTCACCCTCGACGACACCTGGACCGGGACCCTCGCTGGTCTCCGGAGCGCCACCGGATGGGCGGCCTACGCCGCTGGGGTGCCCTGGGCCCTCGAGCTCGAGCACGGCGTCGACCTGGTCGTCGACAGCACGGTTCCCCTGGGCAGCGGGCTGTCCAGCTCCGCGGCACTGGCCTGCTCCGTGGCCGTCGCGGTCGATGCGTTGAGCGGGCGCACGCTCGACGACGTACGACGTCGGGAGCTCGCGGAGGCGTGCATGCGTGTCGAGGCCGAGGTCGCGGGCGCCCCGACAGGCGGCATGGACCAGCTGGTGTCGATGCTGGCGCCGGCCGGCGAGGCACTGTGGATCGACTTCGCGGACGGCTCCACGCGGGCGGTCCCGGTGCCCTGGCACGAGGCGGGCCTGGAGCTCCTGGTGATCGACACCGGTGTGCGGCATGCCTTGGGTGACGGGTCGTACGCCGCACGCCGGCGGGAGTGCGACGCCGCGGCGCACCTGCTCGGAGTGACCCACCTCGGGCGAGCGTCCGCAGACCGGTGGTCCGCCCTGCACGACGACGTGCTGCTGCGCCGGGCCCGTCACGTGATCAGCGAGTGCGAGCGCGTGGACACCGCCGACCAGGCCATCGTCGAAGGCGAGTGGGGCGAGCTCGGCGAGGTGCTCGACGCCTCGCACGCCTCACTGGCCCACGACTTCGAGGTCAGCTGCGACGAGCTCGACGTGGCGGTCTCGACGGCCCGGGCCGCGGGTGCGCTCGGTGGCCGGATGATCGGCGGGGGCTTCGGCGGATCGGCGATCGCACTGGTCGACCGCGACCGCCTCGACGACGTGGCGGCAACCGTGGTGGCGGCGTACTCCGCACGCGGCTGGAAGGCCCCGACATTCCTGCGGACCAGCCCGTCGGACCGCGCCGGAGTCATCGGCTGAGCATCGGCCTCACGTCAAGAACTGCAGGTTCGCGCATCAACAGTCGACGGTTCGCGCATCAAGAATCCACGGTTCGCGTCAGAGGCCGGGGGGCGGGGCAAGCCCGGAGTCGCGCAGCTCGAGGTGGGCCAGCGCGCGGATCACAGCCGGGTCGCCCTGCCGCCAGGCACCTGCGGGATCGTCGCTGATCCGGGCCAGCACGTGCAGGGGCTGGTTGGCCAGGGCCCGCAGGGCGAAGAGGTCGATGTCGTGGGTGGAGTCGACGAACCCGCGTCCGGCGGTGGCGTTGCGGATGAAGCGGATCCGCGGCGGCAGGTAGAAGGCGCCCAGGAGCACGCCCGGTCCCAGGCCGAGTGAAAGCCCCAGCTTCCAGGCCAGCACCCTCAGCGAGTGCTCGGTGCGGTCACCCGCGTCGGCCAGCTCCTGGGCCGATGCCTCCGCCTTCAGGAACGGTGAGGCTGCGGCGTCGCCGAGCAACGGGATGGATCCGAGGGACTCGGCCGCCTCCCCCATGTTGTCGGCCAGCGACGTGGCGGCCCGCTGGGTGCGCTCGGTCGGCTTGGTCAGCTCCATCGTGGACTGGAACGTGCTCACCCCCTGCCAGATCCAGAACCCGATCCAGACCACGAAGAAGACGTCGGCGGCGATCTGGCGGGCCCGGCGCGGCCGGTGGTCGGCGTACAGCTTCATGCACGTATCCGATCACATGGGTAGGCGTACTCAGGTGAACTCGGGTAGCGAGGCGGGTACGGCGGGGCCCCGCACTGGGCAGAGTTGTCGTCATGAGCAACCAACTCCCCGCCAAGTCCACCAACGCCTTCTTCCTCCAGGCCGCGATCTCCTTCGGCATCGCCCTGCTGACCATGATCCTGGCGGTCTGCTACCTGCCGGTCGATCCCTGGATCCGCGCGTTCCTCGCCCTGGGCACGCTGTTCCTGACCACCTCGTCGTTCACCCTCGCCAAGTGCGTGCGCGACTCGCAGGAGAACCAGGCCGTCGTGGCCCGCCTCGACCAGGCCCGGGTGGACAAGATCCTCGCCGAGCACGACCCCTTCCGTCCGGCCGTCTGATCGACGCGCCTGACCCATGAACTGCCCCGGCGCGGGGGTCCGGGACAGGGAAGGGCCCCGGTCACCAGGTGGTGGCCGGGGCCCTCTCATGTCCCTGTCAATGGAGACAGGCTTCTGGTCAGCGGGTCACTTGAGCTCGGCGCTCGAGAGTCCCAACAGGCGGCGCGCGACGATCAGCTGCTGGATCTGCTGCGTGCCCTCGAAGATGTCGAGGATCTTCGAGTCGCGCGACCACTTCTCGAGCAGCTCAGTTTCGCTGTAGCCGACACCGGCGGCCAGCTCGACACAGCTGAGGGTGATGTCGGAGCCGACGCGGCCGGCCTTCGCCTTGGCCATCGAGGCCTCCAGCGAGTTGGGCTTGCGGTTGTCGGCCATCCAGGCGGCCTGCATGGTGAGCAGCTGCGCGGCCTCCCAGTCGGCCTCCATCTGCAGGAACTTCGCAGCGGCGGCGGACTGGAGCTGCGCGGGGCGGTCGTAGTCGATCTCGACGCCGGCCTCCTCGAGCAGGCCGCGGGTGAGGTCGAGCGACGCGCGGGCACAGCCCACGGCCATCGCGGCGACCAACGGACGCGTGTTGTCGAAGGTCGCCATCGCGCCGGCGAAGCCCTGCTTCACGTCGACCTCGGGCGAGCCGAGGAGGTTGGCGGCCGGCACCCGGCAGTCGGTGAAGGTGATCACCGCGGTGTCGGAGGCGCGGATGCCGAGCTTGTGCTCGAGGCGCTCGACGTTCATTCCGGGCGTGCCCTTCTCGACCACGAAGGACTTGATCGCGGCCCGACCGAGCGCCTTGTCCAGCGTCGCCCAGACGACCACGCAGTCAGCGCGCTCACCCGAGGTGACGAAGATCTTCTCGCCGTTGAGGACGTACTCGTCGCCGTCCTTGCGGGCAGTCGTCGAGAGGTTCGCGGAGTCGGAGCCGATGCCGGGCTCGGTGATCGCCATCGCCGCCCACGTGCCCTCGAAGCGCTTGAGCTGCTCGTCGTTGGCCACGGAGGCGATCGCGGAGTTGCCCAGGCCCTGGCGGGGCATGGAGAGCAGCAGGCCGGTGTCGCCCCAGCACATCTCGGCCACGGAGAGCACCGAGGCCAGGTTGGCGCCGTTCTTGACGGTCTTGTCGTCGCTGCTCTCGTCACGACGAACGCCGGTCGCGCCGGCGCCCTCGGACGCACCGGACTCGGAGAGCCCGTCGATCATCGCGGCCAGCATGTCGAGTTCCTTGGGGTACTCGTGCTCGCCGAGGTCGTACTTGCGGGAGATGGGGCGCAGCATGTTCATCGCGACCTGGTGGGCCTGGTCGATGAGTGCGCGGTGCTTCTTGGGGGTTTCGAGATTGATCATGGTGTTCTCGCCAAGTCATGAGCCGGAGCTCAGACCAGGACGCCTCCTTCCACGAGGCTGACGGCCCGCAAGTCGCGGTACCAACGCTCCACCGGGTGCTCCTTGACGAAGCCGTGGCCGCCGAGCAGCTGCACGCCGTCGAGGCCGATCTGCATGCCCTTGTCGCCGCAGATCTTGCGGGCCAGGGCGACTTCGCGGGAGAAGTCCTTGCCCTGGGCGGCGCGTGCGGCGGCCTTGTAGGTGACCAGGCGCATCGACTGCAGCTCGATCGCAATGTTGGCCACCATGAACGCGACGCTCTGGCGGTGGCTGATCGGCTCACCGAAGGCGTGACGCTCGTTGACGTACTGGGTCACGTAGTCGAGCACGGCCTGCGCCGTACCGATCGAGAGTGCACACCAGGCCAGCCGCGAGAGCCGGACGGCCTCGAGGTACGTCGACCCGTCGGTCGCGCCCAGGATCGCGTCGGCGGGGACCTTGACGTCCTGCAGGGTGATCTTGGCCAGGCTCGCGGCGCGCACACCCATGGCCGGGTCGCCCTCGACGAGCAGGCCCTCGGCCTTGGACTCGACCAGGAACAGCACGTTCTTGCCGTCAAGCTCGGCGCCGATGATGAAGAGCTCTGCCTGGGCACCGCGCGGCACGAGCGTCTTCACGCCGTTGAGCACGTATCCACCCTCGGCCCTGACGGCCTGGGTCGACGGCTTGAGGACGTCGAAGAGCACCTTCGACTCGTTGAGTGCGAGGGCCGCGGCCGGGACGTCATCACCGGTGAACTCGGGCAGGTAGGTCGACTGCTGCTCGTCGGTGCCCCACAGGGAGAGGGCGGTCGCGACCGCGCCGGGTGCGAGCGCGGCGACGGCCAGGCCCATGTCGCCCTTGGCGAGGGCCTCGGCCACGAGAGTGCCGGCCATCGCCGACCGCTCTTCTGAGATGCCACCGAGCTTCTCGGGGACGCCGAGGATCGGGAGGCCGATCTCGAGGGACGACTTGAGCAAGTCGTCGGGGGCCACGCAGGTCTCGTTGGCCTCGGCGGCCGCGGGACGCAGCGCCTCCGCTGCGAACTCCGAGACCACGTCGACCAGCATCTGCTCGTCGTCGGTAGGAGTCAGGTCGAACACGCCCTGGGCGTTGGCGGCGGGCACGCGGACGCCGTCGGCGCCCTTCTTGCCCTTCTTCGCGAACGCCCGGCCGGCCTGGCCGGCCACCTTGAACCCGCTGCGGGTCACGGTGAACACGGTCTGCTCGGTCTGCTTGCGCAGGCCCATGCGGTCGATGAGCTCGCTCTGGGCGAGCTTGTTGAGCGCGAGGACGGCATAGCCGATCGGGTCGCGCGACTCGCGGTTCGAGAGGCCGTGCTTGCCGCCCGGCGCCACCGCGTTCTTCGTTGCTCTGATCAGGGACATGTAGAAAATGTAACTCGGAGTTACACACCGCGCCACAATTTCGCGGTATGTCCCACGTCACGAGGCGGGAATCTGCGCCTCGGGCTCGCTCTCTACGATGTCCCCATGAGCTCGAACGCCGCCGAACCAGCCGTCCACGCGCCCCACGGGTCGCTCCCGGAAGGCGGGTCCGCGCGACCCATGACCCGGTGGGGAACCCCGGTCATGCACGCGCCGCAACAGCGGGTGACGTCGTACGACGACGACCTCCGCAGCCTGGTCGCCGACATGGTTGCCACGATGTACGCCGCCGACGGCGTGGGCCTGGCCGCCTGCCAGATCGGGGTCGACCTGGCCGTCTTCGTCTTCGACTGTCCCGACGAGAGCGGACGCCGCACGGTGGGCGTGGTCTGCAATCCCGAGGTGACCCTCCCCGAGGGCAAGGACCGCACCCTCGACGTCGCCGAGGAGGGCTGTCTGTCGTTCCCGGGGGCGTTCGTCGAGTGCGCCCGCCCCGACTTCGCGTTCGTGACGGGCACCGGGCTCGACGGCGAGCCGGTCTCCTTCGAGGGTGACGGCCTGCTGGCCCGCTGCCTCCAGCACGAGACCGACCACACGGTCGGCACGGTCTTCGGTGACCGGATCAGCGACCGGAACCGCAAGAAGCTCAAGAAGCAGCACGACAAGCTGGTCGAGGACTACCCGGCCGACTGGCCGGTCGGCGCCAAGCCGGAGTCAGATGCCCAGGAGTCGCCCGCTGGTTGAGGAGGCGCGCCAGCGCCGCCTCGAAACCACCGCGGTCAACCCAGCAGGATCGCGAGCTGGTGGCCGATCCGCTGGAAACCGAGTCGTTGGGCCACGTCCTCCGACGCCGTGTTGCCGACCCGGCAGCGCCACTGCGGGACCAGCGCCTCGTTCTGCGAGACCTGGGCGGCGCGCGCAGCTGCCGCCGCCGCGTAGCCCATGCCGCGCCACTGCGGATCGGTGAGGACGCCGAGCTGGGCCAGGTGCTGGCCCCAGCGTTCGTAACCGGCCACGGCCGCGACCTTGCCGTCGGGTCGTCGGGCGGCGACCCTCGCCGGCATGTCGATCAGCCCGCTCTCGTCCCACTCCTCCTGCGTGCAGTGGTCGCGCAGCATGTCGACGTTCTGCACGGGCCCGACCGCCACCTCGATGCCCGTGGGCACCAGCACCCGCTCGACGTACGACAGGCTCGCGGAGCCGAGCGGCTCGGGCTGCAGTCCGTGGAGGACGGTGAGGACCGCCTCGACGTCGGCGCGATGTTCGGGAGCCAGGGTCTCGAGCCGTTCGATCGCCTCCGGCGTACCGACCGCGACCTGCGCTCCCTCGAGGGTCACGACCACGAGCGAACCCGCGTCGTCGCGGCCGAACGTGTGGCTGCCCGGCTCCGCGAACACCTCGACCGGCACGTCGAACTCCCCCGCCCAGCCGTCCCTGATCTGCTGCAGGGTCGACGCCGCCAGAGAGTGAGTCATCGACTCATCGTGACACGAGGACAAAGTCCGATGATCGGCAACCCTTTGCCGCGCTGTGCCGGACCGGACTCGACGAGCTGCCCCAGCTGCTCAACGTCCCGACCGACGCCCTGCTGCTCCACCGGTTGTGACGCACAACGTCCTGCGTCANGCAGGACGTCCGGCACAACGTCCTGCGTCG
>NZ_LMSQ01000012.1:910-76767 GCF_001429525.1 Nocardioides sp. Soil796 | reverse complement strand
GCAGGACGTCCGGCACAACGTCCTGCGTCGGGGTTGTCGCAGCGACCGCAGTGCAGGACGTCCCGGGAGCCTCAGCGGCGGGCGGTGACGTAGCAGGCGACGGCGGTGGCCGCGGCGACGTTGAGCGAGTCGATGCCCTCACGCATCGGGATGATCGCGCGACGGTCCGCCGACTTCTCCCAGCGAGCCGAGAGTCCGTGCCCCTCTCCGCCGAGCACCAGGGCCACCTTCTCGACCCCGGCGACGGCGTCCTCGATCGCGGCGGCGTCGTCGGCCAGGGTCAGCGCGACAGTGGTGAACCCGCGGGCCGACAGGGCCGGCAACGCGTCGTACCAGTCGTCGAGGCGGGTCCACGGAGTGGTGAAGACCGCCCCCATGCCGACCTTGATCGATCGGCGGTAGAGCGGGTCCGCGCAGCGAGGAGCGAGCAGGACCGCGTCGAAGCCGAGCGCCGCACCACTGCGGAAGATCGCTCCGACATTGGTGTGGTCGACGATGTCCTCGAGCACGAGCACCGAGCGGGCACCTTCCAGCACGGCGTCGAGCGTCGGCAACGGCGTACGACGCAGCGAGGCCAGGGCACCACGGTGCACGTGGAAGCCGGTGACCTGCTCGGCGACCCGCTCCTCCATCACGAAGCAGGGCGCGTCGGTCGTCTCGAGGATGTCGGCCAGGCCGTCGAGCCACTTGGGCGCCATGAGGAACGATCTCGGCGCGAAGCCGGCCTCCACCGCACGACGGACGACCTTCTCCCCCTCGGCGAGGAACAGGCCGTTCTCGGTCTCGAGGTGCCTGCGCAGCTGGACGTCGCGCAGGTCGCGGTAGTCCGCCAGCCGCGGGTCGGCCGGGTCGTCGACGTGGTGGAGCTCAGCCACGCCCGTAGTGCTCCGGCCGGGCCACCGCCACGACCTCGCCGATCACGATGATCGCCGGCGGCTTCACCGACTGCGCCTCGATGTCGGCGGCCAGGGTGCCGAGCGTCGAGAGCACGGTGCGCTCCTCCGGCATCGTGCCTTCCATGACCACGGCCACGGGCGTGTCGCTCGCACGGCCGCCCTCGACCAGCGCCGTGGCGATGTGCGGTGCGTTCTGCACGGCCATCAGGAGCACGACCGTGCCCTGCATCTGCGCGACCGCGTCCCAGTTGACCAGCGACTCGGGGTGGCCGGGCGGCAGGTGGCCCGAGATCACGGTGAACTCGTGGGTGACGCCCCGGTGGGTGACCGGGATGCCGGCCCGCGCCGGCACGGCGATCGACGAGGACAGTCCCGGGACGACCGTGACCGGGACACCGGCGGCGTTGCAGGCGATGACCTCCTCGAAGCCACGGCCGAACACGAAGTTGTCGCCGCCCTTGAAGCGGACGACGCGCTTGCCCTCGAGGGCGCGCTCGACGATGACCTTGTTGATGAACTCCTGGCTGGCCGAGCGACCACGTGGCAGCTTGGCCACGTCGATCAGCTCGGTGTCGGGCGACAGCTCGTCGAGCAGCTCGCGCGGGGCGAGCCGGTCGGCCACGACGACGTCGGCCGAGGCCAGCGCGTTGCGTGCGGCCAGGGTGACCAGCTCGGGGTCGCCGGGCCCGCCGCCGACCAGCACGACCCCGGGAGTGCGGTCGTGGTTGGCGGTGATCAGCCCCTCCCGCAGGGCGTGCATGATCTCGTCGCGCACCTGCGCCGACTGGCGCGGCTCGCGGTTGCCGAGCACGGCGACGGTCACGGTGCCGTGGTGACCGGTGGCCGGCGTCCACGCGGTCGCCTCACGGGCGTCGTCGCTGCGCACGCAGAAGATGCGGCGTTCCTCGGCGGCGGCAGCCACGGCCGCGTTGGTCTCGGCGTCGTCGGTCGCCGCGATGGCGTACCACGCCTCGTCCAGGTCGGACTCCACGAAGCCGCGCAGCTCGATGGTGATCTCGGCACCGAGGCCCTCGATGGCCGGGGTGACCTCGGGCGAGACGAGGTGCACGTCGGCACCCGCGGCGATCAGCGCGGGAACCCGCCGCTGGGCCACGTGCCCGCCGCCGACCACGACCACCTTGCGGCCGGCCAGCCGCAGACCCGAGGGGTAGGGGACGAAGTCGCTCATCATGCGTCCTTGTTCGCCACACCGGCGGAGTCGAAGGTGGCCATCTCGTCGAGGATCAACGCGGCCGAGCGCACCAGCGGGAACGCCAGTGCGGCACCGCTTCCCTCGCCGAGGCGCAGGTCGAGGTCGACCAGAGGGCGCAGGCCGAGCTTCTCGAGCGCGGTGCGGTGACCGGGCTCGACGCTGCGGTGGCCGGCCAGGCAGTAGCCGATGGAGTCGGCCGAGAGCGCCTGGGCGACCAGGGCTGCGGAGCCGGCGATGACGCCGTCGAGGATCACCGGGAGCCGGCGGGCGGCGGCGCCCAGGATGAAGCCGACCAGACCGGCGTGCTCGAGGCCGCCGACCTCCGCCAGCACGTCGACCGGGTCCGCGTCGGCGGACAACCGGGCGACCGCGTCGGCGACGACACGGGTCTTGAGGGCCAGCGTCTCGTCATCGATGCCGGTGCCGCGACCGGTGACCACCTCGGCCGGGGTGCCGGTCAGGGCGGCGAGCAGGCAGGCCGACGGCGTCGTGTTCCCGATGCCCATGTCACCGGTGAGCAGCACGTCGTGCCCGGCGTCGGCCAGCAGGTTGGCGACCTCGATGCCCACCGAGATGGCCTGCTCAGCCTCGTCGCGGGTCATCGCCGGGCCGACGCTGAGGTCCCCGGTGCCGCGGCGTACGTTGCGGGCCAGCACGACCTCGTCGCCGGCGATCTCGGAGGCGACACCGACGTCGACGACGCGTACGACGGCACCGCAGGCGCGGGCCAGGACGTTGACCGCGGCTCCGCCGGCGCGGAAGTTCTCGACCATCCCGACCGTGACCTCCTGCGGCCACGGCGAGACACCCTGGGCCAGGACTCCGTGGTCACCGGCGAAGACGGCCACCGCGGGTGCGGCCGGGGCGGGCGGTGGGCAGGTGCCTGCGATCCCCGCCAGCTGGATCGAGACCTCCTCGAGCACGCCGAGTGCACCGGCCGGCTTGGTGAGCTGGGCCTGGCGGTCGCGGGCCTGCTGCGCGGCCTCGGCCGACGGCGGGCGGATCGCGGCGAGGGTGGAGTCGATGAGTGTCCGTGGGGAGTTCACCGGGCCATTCTTATGGATTCCCGGACATCGCGCTGACCCGGCGGGTCGCCTTCCACGTGGCGGACTGGGCTGTCGTACTAAGTTCGGGGCATGAGCATCGAACGCCCCGTGACCCCGAACCCCTACGACCTGCTGCCGCAGACCGCGTCCTTCGCGCTCACCAGTGCCGACGTCACCGACGGCCAGCCGCTGAAGGACGACCAGGTCGCTGCCCACGGCAACACCTCGCCACAGTTGGCCTGGAGCGGTGCCCCGGAGGGCACGAAGTCCTTCGTGGTGACCTGCTTCGACCCGGACGCACCGACGCCGAGCGGCTTCTGGCACTGGGTGCTGGTCGACGTGCCGGCCGACGTCACGGCCCTCGACGCCGGCGCCGCGTCCGGTGACCTGCCGGGCAACGCCTTCCACGTGCGCAACGACGCGGGCGACGCCGGGTTCATGGGTGCCGCGCCGCCCGAGGGCGACCAGGTACACCGCTACTACTTCGTGGTGCACGCGGTCGGCGAGGAGTCCCTGGGCGTCGACGCCGACGCCTCACCCGCCGTCGTCTCGTTCAACCTGGCCTTCAAGACGCTGGGTCGGGCGATCGTCCACGGCACCTACCAGCACTGACGACGGCTCGTCAGGACTGACGCTGCAGCTCGTGGAGCCGCGCCCGAGGCGTGAACCCGAAGTCGGCGTTCGTGCGCTGCATCGCGTGGTTGTCGGGCTCGGTCCACGTGTGGATCGCCCGGCGCTCGGGGTGCTCCCGGCGAACGACCTCGAGGGTGGCCAGCTTCAACGCGGTGCCGAGGCGGTGGCCCCGGTGCTCCGGCATGACCAGGGTGTCGTCCTGGAGCACGAGGTCACCGCCGCGCGGCAGCACCAGCATGGAGTAGCCACCCATCACGCCGTCGTCGCGGCGCCGGGCTGCGGCCACGATCGGGATCCAGCCCTGCGCAAGGCGTGACTCGCCGGTGCGCAACCGCTCCTCGTCGAAGACGACGGCCTCGATGTCCATCTCGCCGGTCGGCACGTCGTTGGCCATCTGGGTACGCATCGCGCAGAACTGGGCGACGTGCTCGTCGGGGCACCGCTCACCCCAGAGCACGATCTCGTACGCCGACCCGGCGCCCGCAGCGGCCGCCTCCAGGTGGGAGACGTCGGCCGGCAGGTCGAGGACGAGGTGGTCCTCCTGGTGGACGCTCTCGAACCCGAAGGTGCGGCCGAACCGCACACCCGGGCTGTCCTCGAAGGCAACGCCCCGAGGAACGTGCATCTCCACGCACGAGGTCGTGCGCCCGTGCTCGGCGCAGATCTCCTCGACGCGGGCGAAGAGCGCGCGGCCCACGCCCGCCCGCCGAGCGTGCGGTCGCACCGCGAGCTCGACATCGGCGAGGTGCGTGTTGTCCTTGAGCGGCAGGCCGACCTCCGCGGTGCCGACCCAGGCACCGTCCGTCACGGCTGCCAGCCGGACGGCGCGCCGGTAGGGGTTGTCGGCCTGAATCACGGACTTCTCGAACGACTCGTAAGTGCGCTCCCAGCCGTCGGGCAGGTCATGGTGGACCACCTCCTGCTCGACGGCGAAGAACTCCCGCCGGGCGGCGACGTTGCGGACGTCGATCTCGATGATCTCCATGCCNGTTCAATGGGCCGAGCGTTCAATCGGCCGAGCGTTCAATGGGCCGAGCGTTCAGCGGCCGGCGTACTCCCCCGGCGGGACACCGACGAGGTCGGTGAACTCGCGGGTGAAGTGGGCCTGGTCGAACCATCCGAGGCGGGCGGACAGGTCGGCCAGGTCGGCGTACTCCCCCGCATCGATCAAGGTGACCGCGTCGTGCAGGCGGTAGCGGCGCAGCACCCACTTGGGCCCGACACCGACGTAGCGCCGGAACAGCCGCTGCAGGGTGCGCACCGAGACGTGGAAGCGCTCGGCCACCTGCTCGACGGTGACCAGCGACGAGTCGGCGACCAGACCGGCCACGATGGCGATCACCCGGTCGTACGCCGGATCGGGGCCGGGCAGTCGCTCGAGCAGGAAGGCGTCCATGACCTTGGCCCGCACCGCGTCGGAGCTCTCGCCCAGCACGTCGCGCAGCAGGTCGTCGGCGGCAGCACCGAAGACGGCCCGCAGGGACTCCACCCGGTCGGTCCACCCACCGACGTCGTCACCCGTCCACGCGCCGAACCCACCGGGGCGGAACTTGATGCCGAACGAGCGCCCCTCGCCGGACAGCGGTATCGAGAACCTGCGGGTGACCACCCCGTGCACCAGGGCGGCGGGCATCTCCAGCCCGTGGTGCGGCGTCGTGCCGGACTCGACGGTGACGTGGACGGCCGGGTGCGGCACGACCTCCGAGAGGTAGGTCGTCCCGGCGGGCAGGTTCCACGCGACGGTCCAGTAGTGCTCGATCCACGGGTCCAGTCGTGGGTCCGGCGTGGGCCGCGACAGGTCGGCGTACCGCGCGAACTGGTCGGGCCTCAGGATGCCCGCATGGGTCGACGTGGCCGGACGACGCGCATCGGGTGGGAGGCCGCGGCGACCTGTCGCGTTTTTCCAAGAGCCCATGGCCCCAGCCTAGGGAGCATGGGTGACATGACCACCGAACAGAAGACCCCGACCGTCGACCCGATCCCCGCCGGCTACACCAGCCTCACGCCGTACTTCTGCTGCCAGGGCGCAGCGGAGGCGATCGACTTCTACACCGCCGTGCTCGGCGCGACCGTCATCAGCCGCATGGAGGCACCCGACGGCACGATCGCGCACGCCGAGCTCGAGGTGGCGAACGGCCGCATGCAGCTCAGCGACCCCGCACCCGACCACAACCTGGCCGCCCCCGACGGCGGTGACGTGGTCAGCCGAAGCACCGTCTTCTACTGCCCCGACGTCGACGCGGTGTACGCCGCCGCGATCGACGCCGGCGCGAAGTCGTACGGCGAGCCCGACACCTTCGTGACCGGCGACCGCTACGCCGCGTTCCTCGACCCGTTCGGCCACCGCTGGGCCGTGATGACCCGGGTCGAGGACGTCGACCCGGACGAGGCCGAGCGACGGGTCAATGCGTGGCTCGAGGAAGAGAGCCGCTGACCCGAACTCGGCCTGTCCCAACTCGGCCTCAGCGTGAGACTGCGGCCAGCATCGACGCGAAGTCCGGGGTGTCCTCGGGGTTGTCGATGGTCACCTTGACCGGTCGGGTGGCACGCGTCGGCTGACCGGCGCCGAGCAACGCCACCAGCTGGTTGGCGGCCTTGCGGACCCGAGTGTCGAGCGCGCCGCCGGCGGTGCTGCCGAAGTCCTCACTCGCGGCGAACACCGCGGTGGGCACGACGACCGCCTTGAGGTAGGCGAACAACGGCCGTAGCGCGTGCTCGAGCACCAGGGAGTGCCGGGCTGTCCCGGCAGTCGCTGCGACCAGCACCGGCGTGCCTTCCAGCGCATCGTTGTCAACGGCGTCGAAGAACATCTTGAACAGGCCGCTGTACGACGCGGTGAACACCGGGGTGACCGCGATCAGGGCGTCGGCCCGCGACACCGAGGCCAGGGCCTCCTCGAGGTCACCGGTGGCGAACCCGGTCAGCATGAAGTCGGCCAGGGCGTGGGCCAGCGGGCGCAGCTCGATCACGTCGAGCACCACCTCGTGGCCGCGCTCGGTGAGCAGTCGCACCGACTCGTCGGCGAGCCGGTCGGCCAGCAGGCGGGTCGACGACGGGTCGCTGAGACCGGCGGAGACGACAGCGATCTTGAGGGTCATGCGGACACCTCCTCGGGTGACTTGCCGGTGACGTCGTCAGCGGCGTGGACGGTGGTGGACTCGCGCGGGCCGCCGGCGGCAGCCACGAGGGACTCGTGGGTCGGGGCGTCGGGCACGTGGGCCGGCTTGAGGGCGGCGAACTCCTTGCGCAGGACCGGCACGACCTCCTCGCCGAGGATGTCGAGCTGCTCCAGAACGGTCTTCAGCGGCAGGCCGGCGTGGTCCAGCAGCCACAGCTGGCGCTGGTAGTCGCCGACGTATTCGCGGAAGCCGAGGGTCTGCTCGATGACCTGCTGCGGCGAACCCACCAACAGGGGCGTCTGCTGCATGAAGTCCTCGAGCGAAGGGCCGTGGCCGTAGACCGGGGCGCGGTCGAAGTAGGGCCGGAACTCGTTGATCGCGTCCTGGCTGTTCTTCCGCATGAAGACCTGGCCGCCGAGCCCGACGATCGCCTGGTCGGCGGTGCCGTGGCCGTAGTGCTCGAAGCGCTGGCGGTAGAACCGCACCATCTTGGCGGCGTGCGAGGACGGCCAGAAAATGTGGTTGTGGAAGTAGCCGTCGCCGTAGTACGCGGCCTGCTCGGCGATCTCGGGAGACCGGATCGAGCCGTGCCACACGAACGGCGCGACGCCGTCGAGCGGGCGTGGGCTGGAGGTGAAGCCCTGCAGCGGGGTGCGGCGCTTTCCCTCCCAGTCGACCGACTCCTCGCGCCACAGCTTGTGCAGCAACGCGTAGTTCTCGACCGCCAGCGGGATGCCGTCGCGGATGTCCTTGCCGAACCACGGGTAGACCGGGCCGGTGTTGCCGCGGCCCATCATCAGGTCGACGCGGCCCTCGGCCAGGTGCTGCAGGTAGCCGTAGTCCTCGGCGATCCGCACCGGGTCGTTGGTGGTGATCAGCGTGGTCGACGTGGAGAGCACGATGCGCTCGGTCTGGGCCGCGATGTTGGCCAGGAGGACGGTCGGGTTCGCGGGCGCCACGAAGGGCGGGTTGTGGTGCTCGCCGGTGGCGAACACGTCGAGGCCGACCTCTTCGGCCTTCTTCGCGATGGCGACCGTGGCCTTGATCCGCTCGTGCTCGGTCGGGGTGTGACCGGTCGTCGGGTCGGTGGTCACGTCGCCGACGGTGAAGATACCGAACTGCATCACAGGCTCCTCAAGTAGTTGAATATGCAATCACATGGTCCAACCGGAGTGGCCGGACGGATATTCCCACGCGGAACCAGTCGAGCGACACGGCCGTCGTACTGGCATGAAGAGCTTCCTGATGGCCGCGATGACCGTGTTCCTCCTGGCCGGCTGCGGCACCGGCGACGACACCGCCGGTGCGGATCCCGACCAGGACCCCACCGCGACGCCGACCGACGGCATCACCGAGGTGAGCACGCCGGAGACGCGCCTGCTCGACGCCAGGGAGGACTGGAAGAACGCCGGCATCGACCACTACCGCTGGCGTTATGAACAGCTCTGCTTCTGTCCCCCGCTCGACATGCGGATCGAGGTGCAGGGCGACGCGATGGTCGACGCCACCAACCTGGCCGCGCCCAAGGCCGAGGCGGCGCCCGAGATCGTCACCATGGAGGACCTCTTCGACCAGGTCGAGACCGCACTCCGCGACTCCGCCACGGTCCGGGTGACCTACGACCCGGAGACCGGCGCCGTGCGCTCACTCGAGGTGGACCACATCACGAACGCGGTCGACGACGAGTACACGATCAAAGTGGTTGGCGTGACACCTCGCTAGGTGAAAGGATCCGGGGTCGCCCACGACTGCCCGGAGGTCACATGCTGTACGTCGCCATCGCGACGCGTGCCTTCCGGCGCTACTCCACCTACGTCCTGGCGACGGCAGCGGGCATCTTCACCAACTGCGTCTTCGGGATCATCAGCTGTTTCGTCTACATGGCGGTCTGGGAGCAGCGTCCCGACGCCGGCGGCTACGACGTCACCGATGCGCTGACCTACGTGTGGCTCGGGCAGGCCATGCTGATGACCGTCGGCATGTTCGGCGGCGGCTCCCCCGACGACCTCGCCGACCGGATTCGCAGCGGCGACGTGGTGATCGACTTCTATCGTCCGGTCGGCCTGCTCGGCTGGTATCTCGCGGCCGACCTCGGGCGAGCGGCGTACCACCTGCTGACCCGCGGAGTCGGACCCGCGATCGTGGGTGCCCTGCTCTTCGACCTGCGGTTTCCCGGCGGGCCGTTCGCCTGGGTCGCCTTCATGCTGGCGGTGCTGCTGGCGGTGGTCGTGAGCTTCGCGATGCGCATGCTGGTGGCGATCACGTCGTTCTGGCTCTTCGACGAGGCCGGCCCGCGCACGGTGCTCATCGTGATGAACTCCTTCTTCACCGGCCTGACCGTGCCACTCGTCCTGTTCCCCGGTGCGCTGCGCGACCTGGCGATGGCGATGCCCTGGGCCGCCATGCTGCAGATCCCGGCAGACATCTGGCTCGGCCAGCGGGCCGGTGCCGAGGTGTGGCTGGGCCTCGGCTTCGCGGCCGCCTGGAGTGCCGTGCTGATGCTGGCCTGCCTGGTGCTGCTGCGGGTGGCCGAACGCCGGGTGGTGGTCCAGGGTGGTTGACAGTACGCACGTCGTCGACGGGTGGACCGGGTACTGGCGGATCGCTGCCATGTGGGTGCGCGCCTCGATGACCTATCGGGTGTCGTTCTGGATGATGACCGTCGCCGGCTTCGTCATCGGGGCGCTCGACTTCATCGGCATCTGGATCCTCTTCCACACCATCGACTCCATGGGCGGGTTCAGCCTGCGGGAGGTCGCCTTCCTCTACGGGGCGACGGGGATCGGGCTGGCGTTCGCCGACATGTTCGTGGGCCGCATCGAGAGACTCGGCCAGATGATCCGCATGGGTGATCTCGACACGATGATGGTGCGCCCCGTGCCCTTGTTGGCACAGGTCTGCTCCAACGAGTTCGCCCTGCGTCGACTGTCCCGGATCCTGCTCTGCACGATCGTCACGGGCTGGGCGAGCCTGTACGTCGAGTGGACGCCGATGCGCCTCCTGGTCATGGCCGGCATGCTGACCGGCGGGGCGGCGATCTTCTGCTCGATCTTCGTCATGCTCGCCTGCATCCAGTTCCTGACTGCCGACGGCGTCGAGTTCGCGAATGCCTTCACCTACGGGGGAAACACCATCACCCAGTACCCGTTGGCGATCTTCCCCGGCGAGGTGGTCAAGGCACTGACCTTCGTGCTGCCACTCGCCTTCGTGAACTGGTATCCCGCGCTGTTCATCCTCGGTCGCGACGACCCGTTCGGGATGCCCCAGTGGTTCCAGTTCCTGAGCCTCGTCGTGGGTGCGGCGATGCTCTGGCTGACCACGTTCGTGTGGCGCTTCGGCGTCCGCCACTACCGCTCGACGGGAAGCTGAGATGTCTCTGATCGAAGTCCGCGAACTGGGCCGCACGTTCACCGTGCGCAAGAAGGCCGGCCGGCTGCGGCGTACCAGCCATGACGTCGAGGCCGTGCGTGACCTGTCGTTCTCGATCGACGCGGGCGAGATGGTCGGCTACATCGGCCCGAACGGGGCCGGCAAGTCGACCACGATCAAGATGCTGACCGGCATCCTGGTGCCGTCGTCCGGCTCGATCAGCGTGGCCGGGCTCGACCCGTCCCGACGCCGCACCGAGCTGGCCCGGCGCATCGGCGTGGTCTTCGGGCAGCGCACCACCCTGTGGTGGGACCTGCCACTGCGTGACTCCTTCGACCTGCTGCAGAAGATCTATCGCACGGACCCGGCACGGCACCGCGAGAACCTCGACGAGTTCCTCGAGCTGCTCGACCTCCACGACCTGCTCGACACTCCGGTGCGCCAGCTCTCACTCGGCCAGCGGATGCGTGGCGACATCGTGGCCGCGCTGCTGCACGACCCCGAGATCCTCTATCTCGACGAGCCGACCATCGGCCTCGACGTGATCAGCAAGGGCCGCCTGCGCGAGTTCCTGCGCGCCCTCAACGAGCGCCGCGGCACGACCCTGCTGCTGACCACGCACGACCTCCAGGACATCGAGGCGCTCTGCGACCGCGTGATCGTGATCGACCACGGCACCGCCGTCTTCGACGGAAGCCTGGCCGGGCTGCACCAGCGCGGCGGGTCACGGCGGACCCTGGTGGTCGACCTGGTCGACGAGGCGCCACCGATCGCGATCGACGGCGCCGAGGTGGTCAGGGTCGAGGGCCCGCGGCAGTGGCTGGCGTTCCCCACCGAGGCCAGCGCGGCACCGATCGTGGCCGCCGTCGCTGCGGCGTACGACGTGGCCGACCTGTCCCTGCGCGAGCCGGACATCGAGGACGTCATCCGCACGATCTACGCCGGTGCAGGGAGAATGAGCCCATGACAGAGCTGACCCCTGAGCAGACCGAACGAGTGCTGGCCCTGGCCAGGGACCTGGCCCGCGCCGGCGAGACAACGCAGCTCCTGGAGTTCCTCGACCACGGCCTCCCGGTCGACGCGACCGACGCCGGGGGCAACACATTGCTGATGCTGGCCGCCTATCACGGTCACGCGGCCACGGTGTCGGCACTGGTCGAACGAGGCGCCGACGTCGACCAGCGCAATGACCGTGACCAGTCCCCGGTCGCCGGCGCGCTGTTCAAGGGGGCCGACGACGTGGTGGCCGTACTGGTCGCGGCCGGCGCCGACCTCGATGCCGGTACGCCGACCGCCCGCGCGGCCGCCGAACTGTTCGGCCGCACCCACCTGCTCTGAAATCAGGTACTCCCTGACGTTTCGGTCCGAGGGACCGAAACGTCAGGGAGTATCGCTGGGTCAGGCGGGGGTGTTGTCCGGGTTGGGGTCACTGTCGCCGAGGTTGCCGGCCTTCAGCGCCTCGATCGCCTTGCGGACACCTTCGCCGTACGCCGGGTCGGCCAGCGTGCAGTGCTCGATGTGCTTCTCGACCGACGTCTCGGATGCACCGTCGATGGCGCGGGCCGTGTTCTCGAAGAGCACCTGCTGCTGCTCGGCACTCATCAGGCGGAACAGGTCACCGGGCTGCTCGAAGTAGTTGTCGTCGTCCTCGCGGAAGTTGAACCGGTCGGCAGTCGACCCGATCGCCTGTGCGGGGTCGGCGTACGCCGGCTGTTCCTGCCAGCGCCCGAAGTTGTTCGGCTCGATGCCGGGCACGCCACCCTGGTTGCCGTCGACGCGCATGGTGCCGTCGCGGTGGTAGGTGTTCAGGCCGGGCGCGCCCTTGGGGAAGTTCACCGGGATCTGGTGGTGGTTGACCCCGAGGCGGTAGCGCGCCGCGTCACCGTAGGAGAACAGGCGGCCCTGGAGCATGCGGTCGGGCGAGAAGCTGATGCCGGGCACCAGGTTGGCCGGGGTGAAGGCGGCCTGCTCGACGTCGGCGAAGTAGTTCTCCGGGTTGCGGTTGAGCTCCCACTCGCCGACCTCGATCAGCGGGTAGTCCTTCTTCGACCAGACCTTGGTGAGGTCGAAGGGGTGGAAGCGGTAGTTCTCCGCGTCGGCCTCGGGCATCACCTGGATGAAGAACTTCCACTTCGGGAAGTCGCCCTTCTCGATGGACTCGTAGAGGTCGCGCTGGCTGGACTCGCGGTCGTCGCCGACCAGCTTGGCGGCTTCCTCGTCGGTGAGGTTCTCGATGCCCTGCTGGGTGCGGAAGTGGAACTTCACCCAGAACCGCTCGCCCTCGGCGTTGATGAACGAGAAGGTGTGCGAGCCGAAGCCGTGCATGTGGCGGTAGGACTTCGGGATGCCGCGGTCCGACATCACGATGGTGACCTGGTGCAGCGCCTCAGGCAGGTTGGTCCAGAAGCCCCAGTTGTTCTCCGCGTCGCGCAGGTTGGTGCGCGGGTCGCGCTTGACGGCGCGGTTCAGGTCGGGGAACTTCAGCGGGTCGCGGAAGAAGAAGACCGGTGTGTTGTTGCCGACGACGTCCCAGTTGCCCTCCTCGGTGTAGAAGCGCAGGGCGAAGCCGCGGATGTCGCGCTCGGCGTCGGCCGCACCGCGCTCTCCGGCCACGGTGGAGAAGCGGGCGAACATCTCGCACTCGTTGCCGACCTTGTTGAAGATCGCGGCCTTGGTGTACTTCGAGATGTCGTGGGTGATGCGGAGGGTGCCGTAGGCACCCGAGCCCTTGGCGTGCATGCGGCGCTCCGGGATGACCTCGCGGTCGAAGTGCGCCAGCTTCTCCAGGAACCAGAGGTCCTGGAGCAGCATCGGGCCGCGCGGACCCGCCGTGAGGCTGTCCTGGTTGTTGGTGACCGGTGCGCCGGCCGCCGTGGTCAACGGCTTGGTGTTGTCGTCAGACACTGCGTGCTCCTTCGGTGGGGTGTCGGGTGGACGAGCAGCTGGGGCACAGGCCCCAGTAGGTCACTTCGGCCTCGTCGATGACGAAGCCATGGGTCTCGACGGCGTGCAGGCACGGCGCGTCTCCGACCGCGCAGTCGACGTCGGCGATGTCGCCGCAGGTGCGGCACACGAGGTGGTGGTGGTTGTCCCCGACTCGCACCTCGAACCGGGCCGGCGAACCAGCAGGCTCGATGCGGCGCACCAGGCCGGCGTCGGACAGCACCCTGAGCACGTCGTACACGGCCTGTGTGGAGACCGAACCGATGTCCTCGCGGGCGACGCGTGCGACGGTGTCCACGTCTGCGTGCGGGTGTCGGGTGAGCGCCTCGAGGACGGCGATCCGCGGCCGCGTCACACGCAGGGACTTCTCCCGCAGCATGACGGTGGGATCGGTGCGGGGCATGCCAGCACTCAACCACCTTTTCTGGAACTATTCAAGAATTGAGCGGTCAGGGCGAGTCTCCTTGCCACGACTGCAAGAATCACCGGCATGAGCGAGGTCGAGACCGACGTCCTGGGGGCGCCGTACACGCAGGAGACCATCGAGCTCCCCGACGACTCCGAGGGCGCCGTGGTGGCCACCCTGGTGCACCGCCCGGCCGACACCCCGACCGCGAAGGCCGTGCTGCACGTGCACGGGTTCGCCGACTACTTCTTCCAGACCGAGTACGCCGAGTGGTGGACCTCCCGCGGCTACGACTTCTACGCCCTCGACCTGCGCAAGTACGGCCGCTCGATCCGGCAGCACCAGACGGTCAACTACGTCGAGGACCTGCGCGAGTACTTCCCCGACCTCGACGCTGCCTGGGCCCGCATCAGCGGCCGCGACGGCCACGACCACGTGGTGCTCACCGCGCACTCCACGGGCGGGCTGACGGTGCCGTTGTGGGCCAACGACCGCCGACCCGAGCTGGCGGGCATGGTGCTGAACTCCCCCTGGTTCGACATGCAGGGCGCCTGGTGGACCCGCACCATCGGTACGACGGTGATCAAGCAGGTCGGGGCCCGCACACCCAAGCGGGTGATCCCCCGCCCGGTCTCGGGGTTCTACACCCGCAGCCTGCACCGTGACCTGGAGGGCGAGTTCGACTTCGACCTGTCCTGGAAGCCGGTGGAGTCGCAGCCCGTGTACGCCGGGTGGCTGCGCGCCGTGCGCAACGGCCACTCCGAGCTCCACGCCGGCATCGAGGTCGGCTGCCCCTCGCTGGTGCTCTCCAGTGCCCGCAGCGCGGCACCGGAGTCGATGGACGACTCGGTGCACCGCCACGACATCGTGCTCGACGTCAACCAGATCCGGCGCTGGGCGCCGTCACTCGGGCGTCACGTCACCAGCATCGCGGTCGAGGACGCGCGCCACGACGTCGTGCTGTCCCTGCCCGAGGTGCGGAAGAAGGTGTACGCCGAGATGGACACCTGGCTGACGGCGTACGTCGACGCTCGCTAGTCTCCGGGACATGAACCCCGTCACCGGTCTCAACCTCGCCCGCATCGTCCTCGGCGCCGTCGCGCTGGTCTCCCCCGCACTGGCCGCGAAGATCTTCCGGCTCGACCCGGGGGCGAACCCGCAGCTCGGTTACATGAGCCGGATGTTCGGGGCCCGAGAGGTCGCCCTCGGCGCGGTCACGCTCGCTGCCTCGGGCACCACCCAGCGCAACCTCGTCCTGGTCGGGATGGCCGTCGACGCCACCGACGCGTTCTCCGGCACCGCCGCCGGGATCGACGGCTCGGTCACCAAGGCCACCAGCGGCTTCCTGACCCTGCCCGCGGTCGGTGCCGTCGTTGCCGGCGCGGCCGCACTCGTGATGGCCCGCCGCTGACCCGCCCGCCGGTGGCGGGTCAGACCAGGAAGAAGATCAGCGCGACGACCCCGACCACGACGATGAACGCACGCAGGGCGAGCGGCGGCAGACGGCGACCGTAGATCGCACCGAGCTGCCCGCCGACCACGGCCCCCGTCGCGATCAGCGCCACCACCAGCCAGTCGACGTCGGCGACGACAGCGAAGATCACGCCCGCGACGAGGTTGACCAGCCCGGCGAGCACGTTCTTGGTGCCGTTGAGCCGCTGGAGGGTCTCGTCGATGCCGATGCCCATCACGGCCATCAGCAGCACGCCCTGGGCCGCGCCGAAGTAGCCGCCGTACACGCCGCCGAGCAGGACCAGTGGCCACACCCACCACGCGCCGTTGGCCGGCAGGCCGCCCGCGGCCTCGTGCCGCTTGGCCACCCATGCCGAGATGCGCGGCTGGAAGACCACCAGGAGGCAGCCGACCACGATCAGGACCGGGACGATCGCCTCGAACGCCCCCGAGGGCAGCTCGAGCAGCAGCACCGCCCCGATGACGCCGCCGATCAGCGAGGCGACGGAGAGCCTCAGGATGCGGGCCCGTTGGCCGACCAGCTCACGCCGGTAGCCGATCGCCCCGGAGATCGAGCCGGGCACGAGGCCGATGGTGTTGGAGACGTTGGCGGTGACCGGGGGTACGCCGAACGCGAGGAGGGTCGGGAACGTGATCAGCGTTCCCGACCCCACCACGGTGTTGATGGTGCCGGCGGCCAGGCCTGCGAGCAGGACGGCCGCGGCTTCGAGCAGTGTCACGGCGCCGGAGGCACCTCTTGGTCGAGTGCCGGAGGCACCTCGGGGTCAGCCGGTGCGGCCGGCGTCTCAGGAGTCACCGCTGCGGCGGCCGAGTCCTTGCCGATGGCCGCGCCCTTGGCCTCGGCGATGGCCTGCTCGACCGCGGCGTGCGTGCTCGACAGGGTCGGGTCGGCCGGGTCGGGGATGTTCGGCTCGCTGGATCCCATGTCGACACGCACACGCGGCCCGTCGACGTCCTTCGGGATTCCGCTGAGCTCGGTCATCGTCGAGCCGAGGCCCTCGAGCGCCTTGCCGATCTCGGATGGGACGATCCAGACCTTGTTGGCGTCGCCCTCCGCGATCTTCGGCATCATCTGGAGGTACTGGTAGGCCAGCAGCGACTGGTCGGGCCGGCCGTCGTGGATCGCCTGGAAGACGGTCTGGATGGCCTGTCCCTCACCCTGGGCACGCAGGATCTGAGACTCCCGGTCGGCCTGGGCGCGCAGGATCAGCGACTCCCGGTCACCTTCGGCGGAGAGGATCGCGGACTGCTTGGAACCCTCGGCGGTCAGGATCGCGGCCTGGCGCTGACCCTCGGCGGTGAGGATGACGGCACGCTTCTCGCGGTCGGCACGCATCTGCTTCTCCATCGAGTCCTTGATGGAGGGCGGCGGGTCGATGCCCTTGAGCTCGACACGGTTGACCCGGATGCCCCACTTGCCGGTGGCCTCGTCGAGCACGCCACGCAGACGGCTGTTGATCGCGTCGCGGCTGGTGAGGGTCTCCTCGAGGTCCATGCCACCGACGATGTTGCGCAGGGTGGTCATGGTCAGCTGCTCGACGGCCTGGATGTAGTTGGCGATCTCGTACGTCGCGGCGACCGGGTCGGTGACCTGGAAGTAGATGACGGTGTCGATCGAGACGACCAGGTTGTCTTCGGTGATCACCGGCTGCGGCGGGAACGACACGACCTGCTCGCGCAGGTCGATCATGTAGCGCACCTTGTCGATGAACGGCACGACGATGTTGAGGCCTGCGGGCAGCGAGCCCTTGTACTTGCCGAAGCGTTCGACGATGCCGGCACGCGCCTGCGGAACGATCCGCACGGTCTTGGCGAGTACGACGACGACGAACAGCAGCAGCAGTAGCAGCAGGACGAGAACTGCGGTCATCTGCTCTTCCTTTCCCCGGACGGAAGATCCGTCACTCTTTCGTGAAGCAGGTCTGGTGGTTCAGGTGCGTGGTGGAGCAGATGCCGGCAGAGCCTTCAGGGCTCCAGTCGCGGCACCGGGTGGACGTAGGCCGTGGCGCCCTTGATCTGGAGCACCTCCACCGTCTCTCCGGCCTCGATGACGATCGACTCGTCGTAGGGCCGGGCGGTCCATTCCTCACCCGAGAGCTTGATGCGGCCGGCGTCCTGGTCGCTGATCCGGGCCAGGACGACGCCGTGGTGGCCGACCAGCTTGCCGTGGCCCAGCGAGAGTTCCGGGCCGGCGTGCAGCTTCTTGAGGGCACTGGGGCGCACGAGGGCCAAGGCGGCGACCGAGGCACCGGCGAACAGCAGGACGGTCAGCTCGAACGGCGCGCCGAGCAACGCGGCGACCATCGCGACCCCGGCACCGGTGGCGAGCATGAGCAGGATGAGGTCCATGCTGAACAGCTCGGCCACGCCGAGCAGGATGGTGAGACCCAACCAGGTCTCCCATGCGTGTTCGCGCAACCAGTCCATGACGAAACCCTAGCCCGCGTGTCGGCGCGATCGGCGCCGGGCGGCGTACCGGCCGTCTTCGTGACCCAACTGCAACGGCATCCCGAAGGTGGCGCTGAGCATCTCCTCGGTGATCACCCGCTCCACGGGGCCCGCTGCGACGACTTTCCCCTGCCGCAGGAGGAGGGCGTGGGTGAAGCCCGGAGGGATCTCCTCGACGTGGTGCGAGATCAGCACGGTGGCTGGGGCCAGCTCGTCCTGCGCGAGGAGCGACAGCGTGGAGACGAGGTCTTCGCGGCCGCCGAGGTCGAGGCCCGCGGCGGGCTCGTCGAGCAGCAGCAGCTCGGGGTCGGTCATCAGGGCGCGGGCGATCTGCACCCGCTTGCGCTCGCCCTCGCTCAACGTGCCGAAGGTGCGGTCGAGCAACGGCTTGGCACCGAGCTCGACGAGCAGCTGTTCGGCGCGGCCGTGGTCGAGGGTGTCGTAGTGCTCGTTCCATCGACCGAGCACGCCGTACGACGCGGAGACCACGACGTCCCGGACCAGCTCGTGGCGCGGGATGCGCTCGGCGATCGCCGCGCTGGTCAGGCCGATCCGCGGGCGCAGCTCGAAGACGTCGACGGTGCCGAGCACTTCGTCGAGGATGCCCGCGACTCCCGAGGTGGGGTGGATCTGGGCCGCCGCGACCTGGATCAGCGTGGTCTTCCCGGCTCCGTTGGGGCCGAGGATCACCCAGCGTTCGTCCTCCTCGACCGTCCAGTTGACGCCGTCGAGCAACGTGGCGCCCCCACGGCGCACCGTCACCTCGGCGAACTCAAGTACGGCGGTCATGTCCCGCACCCTATCCACCCGGCGTAGGCTCCCGCGCCATGGCATCGGCACTCCCCATCGACTCGGCCCGCATGGCGTGGTGGTTGTCCGCCTGGCTGCGCGGAGCGGCCACTCCGGACGACGTCCGCGACGCCGTGCTGGACGGCGACGCAGCACACGACCTGGTCGGACTGCCCGGCGACGACGGCACCACTCCGCTGCTCCTGGCCCTCGGCGCGGTACGCCGTTCCGGGGCACGTTCGGCGGGCCTCGCCCTGCCCGCGCCCGGCGACCCGACCGGGCTCGGCGGCCCCGCCGACTTCAATGCCGCGGCACTCGACGCCGGCGAGGCCGTCGTCCTGGAAGGTGCCGACCTGGGACTGGTCCCGGTCCGGGCCGGGGCCGGTGTGGTGTGGCAGGTGCTGCCGGCCGCACGTCGTGCTCTGGTCGATCTCGGTGAGGCAGACCGGGGACTGCGGGCAGCGGTGTCGACCGCGGCCACGGCCCTCGTCGACCTCGAGGTGGCGCGCTGGCGTCCCGAGGTCGCCGACGAGCTGATGAACCTGCGCCACGTGCCGGCCTACGACGCACCGCCCGGCACGCCCGAGCGCGCGAGATCGCTGGCCGGCCGCGCACTCCAGGCCCTGGGCATCACCGAGCTGGCCGGCCAGGACCATGGCGCCGCGGTGACGGCGCACGAGATGGCGCAGCGTGCCGACGCGCTCCTCCCGCTGGAACACGCCGCCCGCCGGGCCCTGGTCGCAGCCTGCTCCCCCGAGGTCTGGCCCCCTGACTAGGCCCTCACCTGTGTCGTGTCACTGGTGGGAGTAGACCCCGAGGGCGTTGCCGGACGGATCGGTGAAGTGGAACCGACGGCCGCCCGGGTACGCGTAGGGACCCTCGGTGACCGTGCCCCCGGCCGCCAGCACCGCGGCATGCGTAGCGTCGAGGTCGTCGGAGGAGATCAGGACCAGCGGGCCGCCGGGCTGCGGAGTCGTGGCCGGGTTGAGCCCGCCGATCTCGTCGTCGCGCCCGGGCAGCTTGATGCCGGCGTAGTCGGGGCCGTAGTCGTTGAACTCCCAGCCGAAGGCGGAGGTGTAGAACGCCTTCGCCGCCGCGAGGTCCGTGGCACCGAGCTCGATGTAGTTGACGGTGTGGTGTGTGTCGGACATGCGGCCCACACTACGAGTCGGCACCGACAACCGGCCAGGACCGCAGTAGCCTCTACCCGTCATGACTGACTTCGAAGAAGCCCCGCCGAAGACCCTGCTCATCACCCTCACCGGCAAGGACCGTCCCGGCGTGACCTCGGCGGTCTTCTCCAGGCTGGCCGCTGCGGGTGTCGAGGTGATCGACATCGAGCAGATCGTGCTTCGCCGACGCCTCGTGCTCGGCGTGCTGGTCAGTGCGCCCCGGGAGTGGAAGAAGCTCCGTGACGCGGTCGTCGAGGTCGGCTCGGCACTCGGCATGCAGGTCGAGGTCGACCGCGGAGTCGGTGACAACAAGTCCCGTCGTGACGGGCGCAGCCACGTCACGATCATCGGGGCGCCCCTGCGCGCGGCCGCCATGGCCGCGATGACGGGACGCATCGCGGACTCCGGCGGCAACATCGACCGCATCGAGCGCATGGCCCGCTACCCGGTCACTGCCATCGAGCTCCACGTCTCGGGGGTCTCGACCGACACCCTGCGTGAGGGCCTCGTGAAGGAGGCCACCCTCCAGGGGGTCGACGTCGCGGTCCAGCCGGCCAACCTGCTGCGACGCGGCATGCGGTTGATCGTGATGGACGTCGACTCCACGCTGGTCCAGGGCGAGGTCATCGAGATGCTGGCCGCCCACGCGGGCTGCGAGCCGGAGGTCGCCCGGGTCACCGAGCAGGCGATGCGCGGCGAGCTCGACTTCGCCGACTCACTGCGCGAACGGGTCGCCCTGCTCGAAGGGGTCGACGCCCGTGCCCTCGAGCGGGTCTACGAGGGCATCGTCTTCGCCCCGGGTGCCCGCACCATGATCCGCACCCTGAAGCGACTCGGCTACCGGTTCGCGATGGTCTCCGGCGGCTTCAGCCAGATCACCGACCGCATCGCGGCCGACCTCGGCTTCGACTTCGCCCACGCCAACGAGCTCGAGATCGTCGACGGCCGGCTCACCGGGCGCATCGTCGGCGACGTCGTCGACCGGGCCGGCAAGGCCGCCGCCCTGCGCCGCTTCGCCCACGACGTGGGGGTCACCGAGGAGCAGGTGATCGCGATCGGCGACGGGGCGAACGACCTCGACATGCTCAACGCGGCCGGGCTCGGCATCGCCTACAACGCGAAGCCGGTCGTCCAGCAGGCGGCCGACACCGCGGTGAACGTGCCCTACCTCGACGCGATCATGTACCTCCTCGGCATCTCCCGCGAGGAGATCGAGGCCGCTGACGCCGCCGTCGGCATCGTCACGCCGGCACCTCCGGTCTGAGCGAGGGGCTGGCTCGCCCCGTCGGGAGTCAGTCGTCCTCACGCGGCACGTGGAAGCGGGCCAGGCGGGCGCCGCCCATGTCGAGATCGGTCCAGGCGCCGCTGACCTCGAAGACCGCCATCGCGCCCGTGGGGAACCCGGCGATCATGCCGTTGGAGGCGTCTGTGTCCCCCTCGCCGTCGTCCAGCGTCTGCGCCAGGAACGCCATGGTCGGGTTGTGCCCGATGACGACCAGGCTGCGTACGTCGTCCGACGTGAGACGGATCAGGTCGAGCGCCGAGTCCGGTTCGGCGGCGTACAACGCGTCGCTCGTCTCGACCGGGCAGTCGAACCCTCCCGCCGTCGAGACCTCCCACCAGGTGGCCTGCGTGCGCGCTGCGGAGGACACGAGGGCGGCGGCGGGCACCACCTCGACCTGTCGCAACCACTCGCCTGCCAACGCCGCCTCGCGTCGTCCACGAGGAGCCAGCTCCCGCTCGTGATCGAGTGCCGAAGGCGTCTCTGCCTTGGCATGCCGCATGAGGACGAGGATCCGGGAAGACTTGTGCACGCGACCATGTTGGCACCGGCTAGCCTGCCTGTCATGCCCAGCGAGAGTGAGTCCCCCATCGATTCCCCCACGCCCGGCCCCCTGATGATCGTGGGCGGCGCCGAAGACAAGTTGCGCAGGCGTTCGGTGCTCACCGAGTTCGTCCGGGCCTCGGGAGGCCCGCACGCGAAGATCGCCGTGATCGCCACGGCGTCCTCCCTGGGCCCCGAGATCGTCGAGGTGTACGACGCCCTGTTCCGCAAGCTGGGGGCGGCCGACGTCGTCTCCGTTCGACCGGTGACCCGTGAGCAGTCGCATGACGCGGCGTTCGTCGAGGCACTGTCCGACGTGACCGGCATCTTCATGACCGGCGGCAACCAGCTCAAGCTCTCCGGCGCGATCTGCGGCACACCGTTCGGCGAGGCGATCCACGCCGCCCGACGACGTGGCGCGGTGATCGCCGGCACGTCCGCGGGCGCCAGCATCCAGTCTTCGCACATGGTGGCCTTCGGCACCGGCGGCGCCACCGCCAAGCAGCGGATGACCCAGGTCGCGGCCGGACTGGGACTGGTCGAGAACTGCGTGATCGACCAGCACTTCGAGCAGCGCAACCGCTACGGCCGGCTGCTGATGATCGTCGCCCAGTCGCCGCAACTGCTCGGCATGGGTGTCGACGAGGACACCGCCGCCGTCGTGACGGTCGAGGGCGACCACGAGATCCTGCGCGTCATCGGCCGCGGGGCCGTGACGATCTTCGACCCGGCCCGCATCGTGAGCAACGCGCACGAGGCGTCGCGCTCGTCACCCCTGCTGACCTCAGGCGTCGTCTTGCACGTGCTGCCGCAAGGTGCGACCTTCGACCTGACGACACGCACACTCGTGCCTGCCCCGGCAGTCGCCGATGACGCCGAGGCGGCCGAGATCGCCGAGGCCGGTCGCGACCTGCGCAAGCTGGCCCGCGACATCGCGGCGGGTGACGTGTCACCCTCGGTGCTCCGGAGACGCAAGAGCAGGCGTCGCAAGGAAGCCGACCAGACCATCGAAGCCGACGAGACGGAAGCGAGCTCATGACCGACACTCCCCTGGCGGGTGGACGCCCGACCGCTGACCTGGCCATCGTCGAGACGCGGGTCTACCGCGGAGCCAACATCTGGTCCTACGACCGCTCGATCCACCTGGTCGTGGATCTCGGCTCACTCGAGCAGTACCCGACGAACACCATCCCCGCCTTCACCGACAACATCCTCCAGATGCTGCCCGGCCTGCGTGAGCACTCCTGCTCCCGTGGCCGTCGCGGCGGCTTCGTCGAGCGCCTCAACGAGGGCACCTGGCTCGGCCACGTCGCCGAACACACGGCGCTCGCCCTGCAGCAGGTGGTCGGCCACGACATCCGTCGCGGCAAGACCCGACAGGTCAAGGGCAAGCCCGGGCACTACAACGTGATCTTCGGCTACGTCGACGAACAGGTCGGCCTGGCCGCCGCGCGTCTCGCCGTACGCCTGGTCAACCACCTGGTCGAGGCCGACCCGGAGTTCGACTGGGACAACGAGCTCGAGGCGTTCATCAAGCGCGCCGAGCGCACCGCGTTCGGGCCGTCCACCCAGGCCATCGTGGACGAGGCGGTGTCTCGCGACATCCCGTGGCTGCGCCTGAACCAGCACTCGCTCGTGCAGCTCGGCCAGGGCGTCCACGCCAAGCGCATCCGGGCCACGATGACCTCGGAGACCAGCTCCATCGCGGTCGACATCGCCAGCGACAAGGACCTCACCACGCGGCTGCTCGGTGCCGCCGGGCTGCCGGTGCCCAAGCAGGAGTCGGTGCGGACCGCCGACCAGGCGGTCACCGTCGCCAACCGGATCGGCTACCCCGTGGTGGTGAAGCCGCTCGACGGCAACCACGGCCGAGGCGTCTGCCTCGACCTGGAGAACGAGGACGACGTCCGCGAGGCGTTCCCGGTCGCCAAGGACCAGTCCCGCCGCGGCTGGGTGATCGTCGAGTCGATGGTCACCGGCAAGGACTACCGGTGCCTGATCATCGACGGCAAGCTCGCCGCCGTCGCCGAGCGAGTGCCTGCCGGGGTCACCGGTGACGGCACGAGCACCATCGAGCACCTCGTCGAGATGGCCAACGCCGACCCGCGGCGCGGAGTCGGGCACGAGAAGGTGCTGACCCGCATCAAGGTCGACGACGCCGCCATCGAGAGGGTCCGCGACCAGGGCTTCGAGCTCACCGACGTGCCCGACGCCGGCGTCCAGGTGAAGCTGGCGCTGACCGGGAACATGTCGACCGGCGGCATCTCGATCGACCGCACCTTCGAGGCGCACCCCGAGAACGTCGAGATCGCCGAGGAGGCGGCTCGCATGATCGGGCTCGACATCGCCGGCATCGACTTCATCTGCCCCGACATCACCGAGCCGGTCCGTGAGACCGGCGGCGCGATCTGTGAGGTCAACGCCGCCCCCGGGTTCCGCATGCACACCCACCCGACCATCGGCGAGCCGCAGTTCATCGCCAAGCCCGTGGTCGACATGCTGTTCCCGCCCGGCGCACCGTCGCGCATCCCGATCGTCGCGGTGACCGGCACCAACGGCAAGACCACGACGTCGCGGATGATCTCCCACATCTTCAAGGGCATGGGCCGCAAGGTCGGCATGACCTCGACCGACGGTGTCGTGATCGACGAGCGGCTGCTGATCCGGGCCGACGCGTCCGGGCCCCGGTCTGCCCGCATGGTGCTGCAGAACCCGCGCGTCGACTTCGCGGTCTTCGAGGTGGCCCGCGGCGGCATCCTGCGCGAGGGGCTCGGCTACGAGCGCAACGACGTCGCCGTGGTGCTCAACGTGCAGCCCGACCACCTGGGACTGCGCGGCATCGACACGGTCGAGCAGCTCGCCGACGTGAAGGCCGTCGTGGTGGAGGCGGTGCCCCGCGACGGGCACGCCGTGCTGAACGCCGACGACCCGCTGGTGCGCAACATGCGCCGGCGCTGCTCGGGCCAGATCGTCTGGTTCTCCATGGAGGAGCCGGGCACCGAGGCCCGCGAGATGATCGACGCGCACTGCCGGCGCGGGGGCAAGGCACTGATCCTGGCGCCGTCCGACCGCGGCGAGATGATCGTGGTCAAGCACGGGCGCCGTGAGATGCAGCTGGCGTGGACCCACCTGCTGCCGTCGACCTTCGGCGGCCGGGCCCGGATGAACGTGCAGAACGCGATGGCCGCGGCCGCCGCGGCCTTCGCCGCCGGTGCTCCCCTGCACGACATCCGCCAGGGCATGCGCACGTTCTCGACGAACTACTACCAGTCCCCCGGTCGGCTCAACGAGGTCGAGGTCAACGGCGTCAACGTCATCGTCGACTACTGCCACAACGCGCCCGGCATGCGCATGCTCGGCGACTTCGTCGACCGGGTCGGCGAGTCGCTGGAGTCGGCACACGAGCTGGCCCGTCCTTCCCGGATCGGCGTCATCGCCACCGCCGGCGACCGCCGCGACGAGGACATGCGCGAGCTCGGTGAGATCGCGGCCCAGCACTTCGACGTGGTCGTGGTCCGCGAGGACGTCGCCCTGCGCGGGCGCGAACGCGGCGAGGTGGCCGGGTTCGTGGCCGAGGGCGTACGCCGGGCCATGGAGGCCGGCACCCGCTGCAAGCAGGTCGAGGTGATCACCGACGAGACCGACGCCATCCGTCACGCGATGAGTCGCGCCAACCGCGGCGACCTGGTCATCCTGTGCGTCGACAAGCACCCGCAGGTGATGGCCGAGCTGGAGAACTGGTCCAACCAGGCCCAGGCCGGCTCCGGCGCCACCGACGACTCCCCCGCCGCCGACCCCGACATCACCTCGGTGTCGAGCGACCGCGTCTGACCCGGGTGCGGATCCTCAGGCTCGACCAGGTCCCCAGGCGCAGGATCGAGGCCAACGACAGCACCGGCTTCACGGTGGGGGCGCTCGGCCTGACCGCCGACGCCCACCTCGTCGTGGTCCAACTGGCCCCGGGCGGGGTGATCGGACGTCACCCTGCCCTGGGCCGCCAGCTCCTGGTGGTCATGGAGGGCAACGCGACGGTCAGCGGCTACGACGGCGTGGTGCAGCATCTCGGTCCGGGCCAGGCCGCGGTCTGGGAGGCCGGCGAGCAGCACGAGACCCGCACCACCGCGGGCCTCCTCGGCTTCGTCGTCGAGGGCGACGTCGACCTCGACAACCACGTCGGGGCAGTCGACGCCCCCTGATCCGTCAGTCTCGGGCCGCGCGGACCTTCTCGGCCAGGTGTTCGGGGCTGTCGGGCGTGCCGCCCTTGCCGGCGATCCAGTCGTAGCACTCCTGGCGCTCGGCGTGGCACATGATGCCCACGACGTCGCCGGGCTGCGCCTGGGCCACCAGTGCTTCGAGTCCGGACACCTCGGTCGGCCACGACACGATGTGCGTGGCGCCCACGCGTTCCGCCCCGGCGCGCATCAGCACGTCGAGCTCGTCCGTCGTACGCCCGCGCAGGTAGCGCTCCTTGTGGCAGATCGCCAGCACGTCGGCGTCGCGGCCAGCGATCTCGCCGAGCTGCTCGATCAGCTCGTCCTGCCGGTCGCCGACCACGCCCAGCCCGAGGAGGATCCGCGCACCGGGACGGCGTACGCCGTTCATGATCTCGATCAGCGCCTCGAGGCCGGCCTCGTTGTGGGCCAGGTCCATCACCACCGAGACCTCGCCGATGGAGAAGAAGTTCATCCGGCCGGGGTTGTGCTCGGCGTCGGGTCGGAACGTGCGCAGGCCCTCCACGACGACGTCGCGGGGCATCCCGATGGCCAGGGCGGCGGAGGCAGCGGCCAGCGTGTTCTCGACGTTGAAGCGGGACAGTCCGGCCAGCGTCATCGGCACGTCGACCAGCTCGATCAACGGGTCGGCGTCGCGGCCCGGTGTCAGCACGGCGACCCAGCCGTCGATCACGGTGGTCGCCCGACCGCCGCTGTTGAGCACCTCGCGGACGGCCGGCGAGTCGGGGTCGCGGGAGAACACCCAGGGCTGGGCCTTGATCACCTGACGCATCGCCAGGACCCGTGGGTCGTCCCCGTTGAGCACCGCCCAGCCGTCGGGTCGGGTGATGCGCGGGACCACCGCCTTCACCTCGGCGAGCTGGTCGACGGTGTCGATGCCCTGCAGCCCGAGGTGGTCGGCGGTGACGTTGGTGACCACCGAGACGTCGTTGCGGGTCAGGCCGATGCCCTTGAGCAGGATGCCGCCGCGCGCGGTCTCGGTGACCGCCAGCTGCACCTGCTTGTGGGCCAGCACCCGGCCGGCACCCGACGGGCCCGAGTAGTCACCCGGCTCGACCAGCTCACCGTCGATGTAGATGCCGTCAGTGTTCGACCAGCCGACCAGCAGTCCGTTGGTGCGGGCGATGTGCGCGATCATCCGCGAGGTCGTGGTCTTGCCGTTGGTGCCGGTGACCGCGACGACCGGGATGCGCGGCTTGATCGTGGTCGGAGCCGCCCCCGCCTCGACGGTCGCCAACCGTTGCGCCACCTCGCTGACGAGGACATCGATGTCGGCGCCCGGCAGCGCGTCGAGCACCTCGGCCACCGCGCGGCCCAGGGCCTCGCCCTTGTTGCGGTGCCGCCACGGGAAGGCGACCACGATCTGGTGCGGGTCGTTGGTGGGGCGGACGCGTACGGCGAGGCGCGCGGTGCCCGACTCCCCCGCGATCGACCGGACCAGCCGGGCCACGGCCCGGGTGGCGAAGCGCTGCCGGAAGCCGGAGCCGGCGGCACCCTGGCGGACGTTCTTCAGTCCGATCCGACGCGCGAACCGTTGCACCGTCTCATCCGGCGCCTCGGCCAGCGGCGTGATGTCGAGGGTCAGTTTCACCGCGGCCCGCGGGAAGTAGAGATTGGGGCCTTCGAGGATGCGCAGCTCGATGAGTGAAGTCACCCACGGAACGGTACAGACTCATCCCGGCATCGCCGATCTCCGGCACGCGCAGGCTGGATCGGGTCAGGCACCCATCGCGTGGAAGCCACCGTCGACGTGCACGATCTCGCCGGTGGTCGCCGGGAAGAAGTCGGACAGCAAGGCACAGACCGCACGCGCGGTGGGCTCCTGGTCGGTGTTGTCCCAGCCCAGCGGGGCACGCGTGCCCCACATGTCCTCGAGGTCGGAGAAGCCGGGAATGGCCTTGGCAGCCAGCGTGCGCAGCGGCCCGGCGGAGACCAGGTTGCAGCGGATGCCGTCGGCGCCGAGGTCGCGGGCCAGGTAGCGCGAGGTGGACTCGAGGCCAGCCTTGGCCACGCCCATCCAGTCGTACGCCGGCCAGGCGACCGTCGCGTCGAAGGTGAGGCCGACGACGGACCCGCCCTCGCTCATCAGCGGCTTGCTGGCCACGGCCAGCGACTTGAGGGAGTACGCCGAGACCTGGACCGCCTGGGCGACGTCACCCCACGGCCCGTCGAGGAACTTGCCGCCGAGCAGGGTCTCGGGGTTGCCGTAGGCGATCGAGTGCACGACACCGTCGAGACCGTCGACGTGCTCGCGCACGAGCTCGGGCAGCCGGGCGAGGTGGTCCTCGTCGGTGACGTCGAGCTCGAGCACGGGCGGCTCGACGGGGAGGCGCTTGGCGATGCGCTTGGTGATGCCGAGTGCGCGACCGAAGTTGGAGATCAGGACGGTGGCGCCCTGCTCCTGGGCGACCTTGGCCACCGCGAAGCCGATCGAGCTGTCCATCGTCACACCGGCGACGAGGATCCGCTTGCCGTCGAGAATGCCCATGCGTCTTGCTCCTTGTGTCAGGGAGGGGTGGGAGGAGGTCAGTGGCCCATGCCGAGGCCGCCGTCGACCGGGATGACCGCGCCGGTGACGTAGGCGCCGCCGTCGCCGGCCAACCAGGTGACCGCACCGGCGACGTCCTCGACGCTGGCGAAGCGACCCAACGGGATCTGGGACTGGTAGGCGGCCTTCTGCTCCTCGGGGAGCACGTCGGTCATGTCGGTGGACACGAAGCCGGGGGCCACGACGTTCGCGGTGATGGAGCGGGAGCCGAGCTCACGGGCCAACGATCGCGCCATGCCGACGAGGCCGGACTTCGACGCGGCGTAGTTGACCTGGCCCGGCGAGCCGAGCAGGCCGACCACCGACGAGATGAAGATGATGCGACCGCGACGCAGTCGGAGCATGCCCTTCGCGGCGCGCTTGGCCACCCGGAACGAGCCGGTGAGGTTGGTGGCGATGACCGAGTCCCAGTCGTCGTCGGTCATCCGCAGGACGAGGGTGTCCTTGGTGATTCCGGCGTTGGCGACCAGCACCTCGACGGGCCCGTGGGCCTCCTCGATCTGCTTGAACGCGGCATCGACCGCGGCCGGGTCCGTGATGTCGCAGCGGACGTCGAGAGCCCCTTCTGGTGCTCCGCCGTTGCGCGTCGTGACGGCGACCTGGTCGCCCTGGTCGAGGAACGCCTGGGCGATGGCGCGGCCGATCCCGCGGTTGCCGCCGGTGACGAGAACTGATCTGCTCACGGTCACCGACGCTAGAGATTACCGAGGGGTATGCCTAAAGCCACGGCTGTGACCTCAGTCTCGACGGACCGCTCGGAACTCAGTCGTCCTCGAGGCGGAAGCCGACCTTGAGGCCGACCTGGAAGTGCTCGACCTGTCCGTCCTTGACCTGCCCGCGGACCTGGGTCATCTCGAACCAGTCGATGTGGCGCAGGGTGCTGGCGGCGCGGTCCACGGCGTTGCGGATGGCCTGGTCGATGCCGTCGGGCGACGTGCCGACGATCTCGGTGACGCGGTAGGTGCGGTTCGACATCGGGGGACCTCCAGTGGGGTGTACGGCGGACAACCCCACCAGCCTAGCGACGTACGATGGGGGCATGCCACGCGAGGACCCGGAAGCAGTGCGGATCACCACCGCCGCGCCCTCGCCGGCCGTCGAGATCGCGGGCCGGCAACGGCGCTACTTGATCTCGATGGGCATCCGCACGGTCTGTTTCGTCGGGGCCGTGGTCGTCGGAGACGGCTGGCTGCGCTGGGTGCTGGTGGTGGGCGCCGTGTTCCTGCCCTACCTCGCGGTGGTGTTCGCGAACGGCACACCGCAACGTCGCGAGGTCGAGCTGCGCCCCACCGACTGGTTCGGTCGCGAGCTGCCCGGCAAGGAGCCGAGCCCGACTCCGAGCACGAAGCGCGACACGTGAGTCCCGGATTGGATTCGGCGCTCGGTCGTGCAATCATCAACCAGCGAATGCCGGACGACCTCCCCCGTGGCCGTCCGGCATTCGCCTTTTCCCGAGCCTCTTCACGAAGGGAGCCACCACGTGGATGACGAGTTGCGGTGCTCTGCCAAGGGCTGCCAGGAAGCCGCTCGGTGGTCCCTGCTGTGGAACAACCCGAAGCTGCACACGCCCGAGCGTCGCAAGACGTGGCTGGCCTGTGACGAGCACAAGGAGTCACTCAGCGAGTTCCTCGCCGCGCGCAACTTCCTCAAGGACGTCGAGCCACTCACGTCCTGAGCCCGGTTGGGGCGCGCCGCGTCGAAGCGGGTCAGCCGCCGATCGCGGACATCGGCCGGGTCGGCTGGAGGAACGACGGGTCGTTGATGCCGTGCCCGGGCAGCTTGCCGACCACGGCGGCGATCCAGCGTTCGGCCAGCTCGGCGTCGGTGGCACCGGCGCGCAGCGCCGTTCGCAGGTCGGACTCCTCGCGGGCGAACAGGCAGTTGCGCACCTGGCCGTCGGCGGTCAGCCGGACCCGGTCGCAGTCGCCGCAGAACGGGCGGGTCACCGAGGCGATGACGCCGACCGTGGCCGGACCTCCGTTGACGCTGAACAGCTCGGCCGGCGCGCTGCCCCGCGGCTCCTCGGCAGGAGACAGGTCGAACTCGGCCTCGAGCGCGGCGAGGATCTCGTCGGCGGTGATCATCGTGTCGCGTCGCCAGCCGTGCTGGGCGTCGAGCGGCATCTGCTCGATGAACCGCAGCTCGTAGCCGCGGTCGAGCGACCACTGCAACAGCTCGGGGGCCTGGTCGTCGTTGACGCCACGCAGCAGCACGGCGTTGATCTTCACGGGTCCGAGGCCGGCGGCATGGGCGGCCTCGAGGCCGGCCACCACATCGTGCAACCGGTCGCGACGCGTGATCTCGGCGAACGTCTCCGGGCGGATCGTGTCGAGGCTGACGTTGACCCGGTCGAGCCCCGCCTCGGCCAGCGCCTGGGCGTTGCGAGCCAGCCCGAGGGCGTTGGTGGTCAACGAGATCTCGGGGCGCGGCTCCAGCGCGGCGGTACGCCGGACGATGTCGACCAGTCCCCGTCGCACCAGCGGTTCGCCGCCGGTGAACCGCACCTCGCGCACGCCGAGCAGGTTCGTGGCGACGCCGACCAGCCGGACCAGCTCGTCGTCGGTGAGGACGGAGTCGTCGGGCAGCCAGTCGAGGCCTTCGGCCGGCATGCAGTAGGAACACCGCAGGTTGCACCGGTCCGTCAGCGAGACGCGCAGATCCGTCGCCGTACGGCCGAAGGCGTCACTCAGGGTCTGCATCACCCCATCCTAGTTGGCCGGTCCTACCCGCTCCGATTCGCGGTGCCGTGTCGGGATAACCTCGACCGCGTGAGATCCCTGTCGTTCCTCTTCACCCGGCGGTGGATCGTCTTCTTCCTGGTCGTCATCGCCCTCGCCTGGGTGGCCTGGCGACTGGGTGAGTGGCAGTTCCACCGGTTGGAGGACCGCAAGGCCTCCAACGCGATCGTGGAGCGCAACACGAGCGCTGATCCGGTGCCGGTGGACGAGGTCCTCTCCCCCGGCGGCACGGTCGACACCGAGCACGAGTGGCTGCGGGTCACGGCCACCGGCGAGTACGACGTCGACGACACCGTGATCGTGCGCTACCGCACGCGCGACGGCCAGTCCGGTGTCGACGTGGTCGTCCCACTGGTCACCTCGTCGGGGACGGCGCTGCTGGTCGACCGCGGCTGGCTGGCCACGCAGAACAGCGGCGCCCGGCCCGACGACGTCCCCGCGCCCCCGGAGGGCCAGGTGACCGTGACCGGGTGGGTCCGCAAGGACGCGTCCGGGGACTCCACCAAGGTCTCCGACCACTCCACGCGCTCGATCTCCAGCAAGCACATCGCCGAGGCGCTCGACCTCACGACGTACGGCGGCTTCGTCGACCTCGTCTCGGAGGACCCCGAGCCGGAACAACCCCTGGCCGGGGCCGAGACACCCGAGAGGAACAACGGACCGCACTTCTTCTACGGCCTGCAGTGGTGGTTCTTCGGGCTGCTCGCGATCATCGGCTTCTTCTGGATGGCGTACGACGAGTGGAGCGGCAAGAGCTCCCAGCGGACGCGCCGCCCACGGCGCTCGAAACAAGAACAGGAGCCGCGGGGGCGGTCACAGGGGGCGCGAAAGCCCACCGTCAACCGCAAGCAGCACCCCGCTGACAAAGCCTGACGCCGGCGACATCAGGAACGCCGCCGTCCTGCCGAACTCGTCCGGGGTGCCGTAGCGCCGCAGCGGGATCGAGCTGAGCTGCTGTGCCTTGGAGGCCTCGGCGTCGCCACCGGCCGCGTCGAGCTCGCGCACCCGCTCGGTGTCGATGCGCCCGGGCATCAGCCCGTTCACCCGGATGCCCCGGGGGCCCAGCTCGTCGGCGAGCTGCTTGGCCACCATCGCCAGGCCGGGGCGCAGCCCGTTGGAGATCGCCATGTCGGCCAGCGGCGCCTTCGCGGAGATCGAGAGCACGAACGTGATGGATCCGCCCTCCTCCAGCACCGCGGCAACCTCGCGGGCCACGCGCACGGCGCCCAGGAAGACGGACTCGAAGGACGTGGTCCAGTCTGCGTCGCTGGTGCCGGTCACGCTGCCCTTGGGCGGTCCGCCGACGGAGATCAGCACTCCGTCGAGCCGGCCCCAGGTGTCCTGTGCCGCGGCGACCAGACGACCCGGTGCGGCGGGGTCCGAGTTGTCGGCCTCGACCGCGACCGCCCCCTCGCCGAGCTCGGCCACGGCGGCGTCGAGGGAGTCACGGCTGCGCCCCGACAGCACCACCCGTGCACCGTCGGCGACAAGCTGGTCGGCGGTGGCGCGGCCCAGGCCGCGGGCTCCCCCGGTGATGACGTAGACGCGGTCACGAACGTTGAGGTCCATACCGCGAATCCTGCCACCCGGGGTGGGCGCTCAGGTCAGCAGGCGCACCGGGGAGCCGGCCTGCCAGGCGGCGATGTCCTCGACGGCGCCGGTGAAGTAGCCCGCATAGTTGCGCCGCGTCACGTAGCCGAGGTGCGGCGTGGCCAGGACGTTCGGCAGGCCACGCAGCGCGTCGTCGAACGGCAGCGGCTCGGTGTCGAACACGTCGAGACCGGCCCCGGCGAGGCGACCGTCCTGCAGCGCCTCGACGAGCGCCGGGGTGTCGACCAGGCCGGCGCGGGAGGTGTTGACGAGAAACGCCGACGGCTTCATGGCGGCCAGCTCGGCGCGGCCGATGATGCCGCGGGTGGCCTCGGCCAGCACCAGGTGGAGGGTCGTGAAGTCGCTCTCCGCGAGCAGCGTGGGCAGGTCCGCTGCCCGGCGTACGCCGACCTCGGCGCAGCGTTCGTCGGTCAGGTGCGGGCTCCAGGCCACGACATCCATTCCGAACGCCTGCCCGATCCGTGCCACGCGGGAGCCGATCTTGCCGAGGCCGACGACACCGAGCACGGCTCCGTGCAGGTCGGCGCCGAGGGTGCTCTGCCACGGGCCGCCCGACGCGAAGGACGGGACCTCGACGTGGAGCCCGCGGGCGAGACCGAGGACCAGGGCCCAGGTCAGCTCGGTGGGCGGCTCGGACGCGCTCGGTGTTCCGCAGACCACCACGCCGCGTGCGCGGGCCGCGTCGAGGTCGATGGAGGCGTTGCGCAGACCGCTGGTCACGACCAGCTTCAGCCGGGGCAGCCGGGCCAGCAGGGTCGCGGTGATCGGCGTGCGTTCGCGCATCACCACGAGGATGTCGGCATCGGCCAGTGTCTCGGCGCAGGCGTCCTCGTCGGGCAGGTGGTCGTGCAGGAACCGCACCTGCACGTCGTCGAGGGTGGCCCAGTCGGCCAGCCCCTCGGCCACGGCCTGGTAGTCGTCGAGCACCGCACACCTGAGGGTCACGGTCGTCCTCCGGCGGTGTCGTCGATGAACTGGGTGCGGTGGAGCAGCCCGTAGAGGCCACCCTGCGCCAGGAGCTCGGCGTGGGTGCCGCGCTGGACCACGCGGCCGTCGTCGACCACCAGGATCAGGTCGGCACCGCGCACGGTCGAGAGGCGGTGCGCGATCACCAGCGACGTGCGGCCGACGAGAGCGGCGTCGAGGGCCCGCTGCACCGCCGCCTCGGACTCGGAGTCGAGGTGCGCCGTGGCCTCGTCGAGTACGACGATCGCGGGCGCCTTGAGCAGCAGTCGCGCGATGGCGAGGCGCTGGCGCTCACCGCCGGAGAGCCGGTAGCCGCGGTCGCCGACGACGGTGTCGAGCCCGTCGGGCAGGTTCTCCACGAGCCGCCCGATCTGGGCCGCGTGGAGGGCGTTCCAGATGGCGCGGTCGTCGGCCTCGCGTCGGGCGTAGAGCAGGTTCGCCCGGATCGTGTCGTGGAACATGTGCGAGTCCTGGGTGACGTAGCCGACCACGTTCTCCAGCGACTCCAGGGTCACGTCGCGCACGTCGTGGTCCCCCACGTGCACCGAGCCACCGCGGACGTCGTACAACCTGGCGACGAGGTGGGTGATCGTGCTCTTGCCGGCCCCGGAGGGCCCGACCAGGGCCACCATCTGGCCGGGCTCGGCGACGAACCCGATGTCGTGCAGCACCTCGCCGGAGTCGCGGCTCTCCTTGCGGGCCACCACCTCGAGCGAGGCCAGGGACACCTCGTCGGCGCGTGGGTAGGCGAAGGCGACGTCGCGGAACTCGACCCGTGACGCACTGCGCGGAAGCACGACGGCGTCCGGCTTCTCCTGCACCAGGGACGGTAGGTCGAGCACCTCGAAGACCCGCTCGAAGCTGACCAGCGCGGTCATCACGTCGATGCGCACGTTGGAGAGACCCTGCATCGGACCGAGCAGCCGGAGCAGCAGGGTGGCCAGCGCCAGCATGGTGCCGACGGTCAGCTTCTCGTGGATGGCCAGGTAGCCGCCCACGCCGTAGACCAGCGCGGTGGCCAGCGCGGGCACGGTCATCATCACGGCCGCGAAGATGCGGGTGATCAGCGAGATGCGGACGCCGAGGTCACGCACCTTGCCGGCCTTCTCGGCGAAGAGCGCGTCTTCCTCGTCACGGCGGCCGAAGAGCTTGAGCAGCATCGCGCCACCCACGTTGAACCGCTCGGTCATGGCGTTGCCCATGTCGGCGTTGCCGTCCATCTGGTCGCGGGTCAGCCCGGCCAGGCGCTGACTGACCCAGCGGGAGGCCAGCAGCAGGATCGGGAAGAGCATCAGGCACAGCAGCGTCACCTGCCAGCTCAGCGCCAGCATGGCGATGCCGACCACGACCACCGAGATGCCGTTGGAGACCGTGCTCGACAAGGTGGAGGTGAACGCGCGCTGGGCGCCGATCACGTCGTTGTTGAGCCGCGAGACCAGCGCACCGGTCTGGGTGCGGGTGAAGAACGCCAGTGACTGGCGCTGCACGTGCCCGAAGACCCGGGTGCGCAGGTCGAAGATCAGGCCCTCGCCGATGCGTGAGGAGAGGTAGCCCGACGCGATGGCGAGCAGGCCGCTGAAGATCGCCACTCCGGCCATCGCCGAGGCCAGCCAGGCCACCAGGCCCATGTCGGACTTCAGCACGCCGTCGTCCACGATCCGCTGCACCAGCAGCGGCGTCACCACCACGAGGCAGGCGTCGACGACCGTCAACGCCAGGAACCCGGCGATCAGGCGTCGGTGCGGACGCGCGAACGACAGGACCCGACGCACGGTGCCCCGGTCGAGCTTGCTGTCGGCGACGCTGCGGTCGGTGCGCAGGTTGCGCCAGGTGGCGCCCATCCCGCTCATGCCGGACATGGCTGGCCCCTCAGATCAGAACCGCCCATGTCAGGCCAGCGAGACCAGGTCGGCGTACCCCTCGTTCCACAGGTCCTCGTCGCCGTCGGGCAGCAGCAGCACGCGGTCGGGCTCGAGGGCGCGCACGGCACCTTCGTCGTGGGTGACAAGGATGATCGCGCCCTCGTAGGTGCGGATCGCGGCCAGCACCTCCTCGCGGGAGGCGGGGTCGAGGTTGTTGGTGGGCTCGTCGAGCAGCAGCACGTTGGCGCTGGAGACGACCAGGCTGGCCAGGGCCAGGCGCGTCTTCTCACCACCCGAGAGTACGGCGGCCGACTTGTGCGCGTCGTCACCGGAGAAGAGGAACGAGCCGAGGACGCTGCGGGCCTCGGTGTCGGTCAGCTGCGGCGCCGCGGACTGCATGTTCTCCAGGACGGTGCGGCTGGTGTCGAGGGTCTCGTGCTCCTGGGCGTAGTAGCCGACCTTGAGCCCGTGGCCCGGGATGACCTCGCCGGTGTCGGGGCGGTCGACGCCGGCCAGGATGCGCAGCATCGTGGTCTTGCCGGCGCCGTTGAACCCGAGGATGACGACGCGGCTGCCCTTGTCGATGGCCAGGTCGACGTCCATGAAGACCTCGAGCGAGCCGTAGGACTTCGAGAGCTCCTTGGCGGTCAACGGGGTCTTGCCACACGCGGCAGGAGCCGGGAACTTGATCTTCGCGACCTTGTCGGCCTGGCGCTCGCCCTCGAGGCCGGCCATCATCTTCTCGGCGCGCTTGAGCATCGACTGGGCGGCGGTCGCCTTGCTGGCCTTGGCCCGCATGCGGTTGGCCTGGTCGGTGAGCGTCTTGGCCTTGGTCTCTGCGTTGGCCCGCTCGCGCTTGCGGCGCCGCTCGTCGGTCTCGCGCTGGGTCAGGTAGTTCTTCCAGCCCATGTTGTAGACGTCGATCTCGGCCCGGTTGGCGTCAAGGTGCATGACCTTGTTGACCGTCGCCTCGAGGAGGTCGTTGTCGTGGCTGATCACGATCAGCCCGCCCTTGTAGCTCTTCAGGAAGTCGCGCAGCCACACGATCGAGTCGACGTCGAGGTGGTTGGTGGGCTCGTCGAGGAGCATCACCTCGGCGTCGGAGAAGAGGATGCGGGCCAGCTCGACCCGGCGGCGCTGGCCACCGGAGAGCGTCCTGAGCGGTTGGGTGAGGATGCGCTCCTCGATGCCGAGACTCGCCGCGATCGTGGCCGCCTCGGACTCGGCGGCGTACCCTCCGCCGGCGTGCAGCTCGTTGTCGGCGCGGGCGTACTGCTTCATCGCGCGCTCGGAGATGGCGGCGTCCTCCGACCCCATGTCGGCCTCGGCCTGTCGCAGTCGACGTACGACGTCGTCGAGGCCACGCGCGGACAGGATCCGGTCGCGGGCCATCACCTCGGGGTCGCCCGTGCGGGGATCCTGGGGCAGGTAGCCGACCTCACCGGTCGACAGGACCTTGCCGGAGGCGGGCAGTGCTTCGCCGGCGAGAATCTTCGTGAGGGTCGTCTTGCCGGCACCGTTGCGACCGACCAGGCCGACCTTGTCGCCTGCTGCCACGCGGAAACTTACGTTCTCCATGAGGAGACGCGCACCGGCACGGACCTCTAGTTGCTGTGCGGTGATCATCAGGATCGTTAGTGTACGTGGGAGAAGGGTCTCCCCCGGCATCCGCACGGGCATCAGGAAGGACGCAGCATGCGCTTCAATCCCAAGGCACGGATCGATTCGGGAAAGGTCTCCGATGCCGGTGGCGGCGGTGGCGGGCTCGGCGGACGTGGCGGCGGCATGAAGTTGCCGATCCCGACCGGTGCCGGCGGCGGCAAGATCGGCCTGCTGATCCTGGTGATCGCCTTCCTGGTCACCATGTGCAACAACGGCAGCATCCCCGGCATCAACCAGGGCGACGGGAGCTCGCAGAACAACGCGGCCGGCAGCGACCCTGCCCAACAGCAGGAGGCTGATGCCTACGACGAGTGCAAGACCGGCGAGGACGCCAACAACTCGGAGGCGTGCTCGCGCAAGGCGATCCTCCAGCTGCTGGAGACCTACTGGTCCTCACAGTTCAAGAGCGGCGACTTCGTCGCGGCCCCGGCTGTGACGTTCTCCGGCTCGACCAACACCGGCTGCGGTGGCGCCACGTCCGCGGTCGGACCGTTCTACTGCCCCTCCGACCAGACCATCTACCTCGACCCGACGTTCTTCGACGACGTGCTCGAAGGCCAGCTGGGTGGCAAGGGCGGCGACTTCGTGGAGCCCTACGTACTCGGCCACGAGTACGGCCACCACATCCAGAACATCACCGGACAGATGAAGAACGTGAAGACCCAGCAGGGTGCCGACAGCGACGCGGTCAAGCTCGAGCTCCAGGCCGACTGCTACGCCGGCCTGTGGACCCACCACATCGAGTCGCTCAAGGACGACAACGGCGAGCAGATCCTCACCATCGACGACGCCGACATCGAGGAGGCCGTCGGCGCCGCCTACACGGTCGGCGACGACCACATCCAGGAGGTCACCGGCGGCCGGGTCGATGCGAACCAGTGGACCCACGGTTCCTCGGAGGAGCGGATGAAGTGGTTCAAGACCGGCTACGACTCCGGCGACTACGAGGCCTGCGACATCTGGAACTAGCCCGTCAGAGCAGCGCCTCGATCTGCGGGAAGAGGCGCTGCAACGAGCGCAGGTAGGGCGCCACGCTCGGGTGGCGGTACTTCCCGGCCAGCGCGCCGGGTCCGTCGGCCACCCGTGCCAGCGCCCATTCGGCACGCGACATCGCGGTGTGGACGGCGTTGATCCTGGCGCCGAGCAGCACCTGCGCCCGCGTGGCAATGCCCGCCGGAAGACCGTCGGCGTAGGCGTCGACCAGCACGTCGAAGTCCTCGCGCGCGGTCAGGGCGAGGTAGCCCAGGTCAGCGCCGACCGGCCCGATCCCCAACATCGACCAGTCGATGGCCACGACGTCGTCACCGTCGCGGGCGATCAGGTTGGCCGCGGCGGGGTCGCCGTGCTGCGCCACCTCCGGCAGCCCGTCGAGTACGTCGAGGTGCTGGCCGCGCAGCTGCCACAACCGGTCGGCGACATCCGCGACCGTCGTACGTTCCAGGGTGCGCCAGCCGCCGTTGTGCTCCACCCTGGCCAGCCGCGTGGCCAGCTGACGCCTCGCCAGCCAGGGGTACGCCGGCAGGTCGGCGCCGGCGAACCGGCCGAGCGCCCGCGCCACGAACGGACCGGGCAGCGTCTCGCTCTCGACGTACGCGTGCCACAGCGTGATGCCCTCGTCGTCCTCCTCGACCTTGGCTGCGCGGACGCTGCGCAGGCCGGGCGTCTCGTCGACCACACCGGACGTCGCGACCTCGGCCGGGCGCCGCCACCACGCGAAGTGCGACCGGTCCGAGAGCTCTCCCGGGTCACCCGGCAGGGGCGCCTGGAGCCGCTTGACCACTTGGTCGCCGCAACGCCACACACCCACGGTCGAGGTCCCCATGCCTCCGGGCACGGGTTGCCAGCCTGGTTCGGGCTGCCACATGCTGACTCCTGCGGTCTCGTCAGGTGTTGACGACCGTCATCCTGACAGAACCCGCGTCCGCGATGGCGGCTTCGAGCACCGAACGGCGCGGGTCGGGCACGGCCAGGAAGGGCTCGACCACCCTGGTCGCGAGCATCCGGAGCCGCTGGTCGACGAGCACGGCCTCGACGGCTTCGTGGTCTCCCCCGGTCACCAGCACCACGTCGGGGTCACCGGCGGCCGAGCGGAGTCTCTCCTCGAACGGACCCAGGATGCGTACGGCGTGGCCGGCCGCGGCCTCGTAGGCCTGCCTGGCCTGGTTGTCGCGGCGTCGGGCGAAGCGTTGCTGGCTCTGGCCGCCGGCCTTGGTGCGTCCCTGCACGTGGCGCTGCCCGACCTTGGACTCGACGACCGCGTCGCCCTCCAGTCTGGCGATCGCGAACCCGCCCTTGCGCACCAGGAGCACGCCCCACTGGGCCGGTGGGCTGCAGGCATCGAGGAAGTCGGACGGGTCGGCGCGGTCGTCGTACGCCCTGCCGAACGGTGGGAGCGCCTCGAACGTCGACCCGTCACCACCGAGCCCGGTCAGCGCTCCCCCGGACACCGCCAGGTCGCAGCCGTCGTGGCGAGCCTCGAAGTTCTCCACCCAGCGCGCGATCCGCATCGCCGGCACCAGGAGAGTTGTCACCCGGCGAGGCTAGCGGAACGGTCGGGTGCGCCGTACCGTCTCACCACCATGCCGCAACCACCCACCGAAGACGTTCCCCAGGAAAATGAGCTGGTCCGGGAACCCGGGGCCGCGTCGGCGCGTGTTGTCCGTGTGGAGACCGAGGAGCTTGCCGAGCTGTACGCACACGCGTGCGCACCCCTGATCGGCCTGCTCACGGTCGTCGGTGGTGATCGCGCCGACGCGGAGGAAGTCGCCCAGGAGAGCTTCGTCAGGCTCCTGCAGCACTGGCCGAAGGTGCGCACGTACGACGACCCCGAGGCATGGGTGCGCTCCGTTGCGGTGCGCCTGCTCATCTCAAGGAAGCGGCGGCTCAAGGTGGCCCGGCTCGGGCTGCAGCGGCTGGGGCGCCGTGCCTCGATGGCCGCACCGACGGACCCCGCTGCCGGTGTCGAGCTGTCCGCTGCGCTTGCCGGTCTGCCGGTCGAGCAGCGCGCGGTCCTGGTGCTGCATCACGTGTGTGACCTCCCGGTGCAGGAGGTCGCGGACCGGCTCCACGTCCCTGTTGGCACGGTCAAGTCGCGGCTGTCACGGGCGCGTACGGCGCTCGCCCCGCTGCTGGCCGATGAGGAACGGAGCACGACATGAGTGACTTTGAGAGGCGCCTGTCGGACGAGGTGTCCGCAGCGATCCCATCCACGACCCCACCCTTCGATGAGGTCGTCGCGGTCCGTGATCGCCGACGCAACCGGCGTCGTGGTGCAGTCGCGGCCATCGCCGTCGTCGCCGTCATCGGCGGCGTCTTCGTGGCCACCGGAGTGCTGCAGGAGGATCCCGTGGGCAAGGGACGCACGGACGTCGCCTCGAGCGAGTCGCCGTCGGCAAGCGCCACCAAGGGCTCGGGTCGCACGTTCGACCCAGCGCTGCCACTGCCCATCATCCTGAACCTCGCCGCCGGCGATCGAGACCTCAACCCGTGGACGTCGTGCTGGAGCGGACCGCCCGACGGCGAAGGGGTGGTCACGCAGACGTGCTCCGACGGCATGCCCCCGAAGAACCCTGTTGCGGCGGGCAGCCCGGATGACGTCGAGTTCACCTTCCCCGCCGACGGATGGACGTTCGAGGCGACCTTCCGTCCGTCGGACGCCGCGCCCTGTGCACAGAGCTTCACGGTGCCGGTGGAGAAGACGGGAGCGCAGACCTTCCGGATCGATCCCGTGGGGCCTGCCGGGGCGTGGGAGGTCGACGTCTTCGGCCGCGGCCCACAGGGAGATGCAGTGGCCACCTTCGCCTGGGAGACGCCCACCGCCGGCACCGTGCCGCCGCCCCGCTCCTTCATGAGCCTCATCGAGGCTGGCGACGGCGGAGAGGTTCAGGCACCGAGTAGTCTCGAACTGCTCTTCTCCGGGCTGGACCGATCACCGGGGAAGGCGAGCGTCGCCGTCACGGTGACCGCTGCCAACGGCAACTCCATGCAGTTGGACACCGAGCGAGTGATCGGCCACGAGTGCATCGCCGAGGGCACGCTCTCGTTCTCGGGGACCCGCGCCCAGGCGCGACAGGCCGCCAGGCTCGGCCCGGCGCCTTTCACCTACGACGTCGACCTGACCCTCGACGGCACGACGTACGCCGGCACCGGGACGTGGCCGACCGACCAGCGCAAGGACGAGGCGCCGTACGTCGACCTCACCTTCGATCCTCCACTGCCGGCCTACGAGTGACCCGGGAGTCAGTGCCCGGTCGCCCGTCCTCGGCGACCACGATCGTGCAGGTGCGCCGTCGTGACACAGCAAATCGCGAGAACCCGACCCGGATCATGCACAGGCACGATCCGGCTCGGGTTCCGACAAGGTCGGTCAGACGTTGAAGCCGAGGGCGCGCAGCTGCTCGCGACCGTCGTCGGTGATCTTGTCCGGGCCCCACGGCGGCATCCAGACCCAGTTGATCGCCACGTCGTTGACGATCCCCTCGAGCGCGGAGTTCGTCTGGTCCTGGATCACGTCGGTCAGCGGGCAGGCCGCCGACGTCAGCGTCATGTCGAGCACGACGTTGGAGCCCTCGTCGAGGTGCACGTCGTAGACCAGGCCGAGGTCGACGACGTTGATGCCGAGCTCGGGGTCGACGACGTCCTTCATCGCCTCGACGACGTCGTCCTTGGAGACGGTCGTGGTGGTACCCACGGGCGCCTCGGGAATGTCAGAGTGGTCAGCCATTGGTGGTCTCCTTGTTGTCCGCTGAGCTGGCAACGATCTGGGCCGTCGCGTCCTTCCATGCCATCCACGACAGCAGGGCGCACTTGACCCGGGCCGGGAACTTCGCGACACCGGCGAAGGCGATACCGTCCTCGAGGACGTCCTCATCGGGCTCCACGTTGCCGCGGCCCTGCATGAGCTCCTGGAAGGTCGCGTGGATCTGCATTGCCTCGTCGACCGGCTTGCCGATCACGAGGTCGGTCATCACCGAGGCCGACGCCTGCGAGATGGAGCAGCCGACCGAGTCGTAGGAGACGTCCTCGACGACGCCTCCGGCAATGTGCACCCGGAGGGTCACCTCGTCACCGCACGTGGGGTTGACGTGGTGCACCTCGGCCTCGAACGGGTCACGGAGACCCTTGTTCAAGGGGTTCTTGTAGTGGTCGAGAATGATCTCTTGATAGAGGGTGTCGAGTTCCTGGCTCATGATGATCAACCCAACTTGAAGTAGGAGCGGGTGTATTCCAGCCCCTCGACGAGGGCGTCGATCTCGGCCGGCGTCGTGTAGAGGTACGACGAGGCGCGCGTCGAGGCCTGCACGCCGAAGCGCTTGTGGGCCGGCTTCGCGCAGTGGTGACCGGCGCGGACCGCGACACCACGCGAGTCGAGCACCTGGGCCACGTCGTGGGGGTGCACGCCGTCGATCTCGAAGGAGATCGCTCCGCCGCGCAGTGCGGCGTCGAGCGGGCCGAGCACGGTCAGGCCGGGCACGGTGGCCAGGCCGTCGAGGGCGTAGGCGGTGATCGCGTGCTCGTGGGCGCGGATGGCGTCCATGCCGACGTGGCCGAGGTAGTCCACGGCCGCGCCGAGACCCACGGCCTCGACAATCGGCGGGGTGCCGGCCTCGAACTTGTGCGGGATGCCGGCGTACGTCGACCGCTCCATCGCCACGGTCTCGATCATCTCGCCACCACCGAGGAACGGCGGCAGCTGGTCGAGGACCTCACGCTTGCCCCAGAGCACGCCGATGCCGGTCGGGCCGACCACCTTGTGGCCGGTGAAGGCCAGCAGGTCCGCACCGGACTCCACGACGTCGACGGCCATCTGCGGCACCGCCTGCGACGCGTCGACGACCACGATCGCGCCGACCTCGTGGGCACGGCGGGCGATCTTTTCGATCGGGTTGATCGTGCCGAGCATGTTGGAGACCCACGTCAGCGAGACGACCTTGGTCTTCTCGGTGATCAGGGAGTCGATGTTCGACAGGTCGAGCTGTCCGTCGTCGGTGAGCCCGAACCAGCGCAGCGTGGCGCCCTTGCGCTCGGTGAGCAGCTGCCACGGCACGATGTTGGAGTGGTGCTCCATCTCGGTGATGACGACCTCGTCGCCCTCCCCGATCTCGAGCGGGCCACGGGCCCAGGCCAGCGTGTTCGCCACCAGGTTGAGCGCCTCAGAGGCGTTCTTGGTGAAGATCACCTCGTCGCGCGAGGGGGCGTTGATGAACGCGGCGACCTTGTCGCGCGCGTTCTCGAACGCCTCGGACGACTCTGCTCCGAGCTGGTGCATGGCGCGTGCCACGTTCGCGTTGTGGTGCTCGAGGTGGTCGACCATCGTGTCTATGACCACCTGCGGCTTCTGCGAGGTGTTGGCGCTGTCGAGGTAGACCAGCGGCATCCCGCCCGCCAGCTGGCGTTCGAGGATCGGGAAGTCCTTGCGGATGACTTCCAGCTCGGGGAGCAACCCGTCCATGGGGATCAGACCGCCGCGGAGACGTACTTGTCGTAGCCGTTGGCCTCGAGCTCATCGGCGAGGTCAGGACCGCCGGACTCGGCGACCTTGCCGTTGACGAAGACGTGCACGAAGTCGGGCGTGATGTAGCGCAGGATGCGCGTGTAGTGCGTGATCAGCAGGACGCCCTTGTTCTTGTCCTCGATGAAACGGTTGACGCCGTCCGAAACGACCTTGAGGGCGTCGATGTCGAGGCCCGAGTCGGTCTCGTCGAGGATGGCGACCTTGGGGTCGAGCAGCTCGAGCTGGGCGATCTCGTGGCGCTTCTTCTCACCACCGGAGAAGCCTTCGTTGACCGAGCGGGTGCCGAAGGAGGAGTCGAGGTCGAGCTTCTCCAGGGTGGCGTTGACGTCCTTGACCCAGGTGCGCAGCTTGGGCGCCTCGCCGTCGATGGCGGTCTTGGCCGTGCGCAGGAAGTTGGACACCGAGACGCCGGGCACCTCGACGGGGTACTGCATGGCGAGGAAGAGGCCGGCGCGGGCCCGCTCGTCGACGCTCATCGCCAGCACGTCGTCGCCGTCGAGGGTGACGGTGCCGCCGGTGACGGTGTACTTGGGGTGGCCTGCGATGGAGTAGGCCAGGGTGCTCTTGCCGGAGCCGTTCGGGCCCATGATCGCGTGGGTCTCGCCGTCCTTGATGGTCAGCGTGACGCCCTTGAGGATCTCCTTGGGGCCGTCTTCGGTCTCGACCGAGACATGCAGGTCGTTGATCTCCAGGGTGCTCATGTGTGCTCTCTCTTCTCTGTACGAAAGTCTGTGGTTCAGGACGGCACGACGCCGTTGAGGGTGGTGCTGATGTCGACGTACACGTCGTCGCCGCGGAGCTCGACCGGGAACGTCGTGATCGGCTCGGTGGCGGGCAGGACGGTCGGCTTGCCCGTGCGCAGGTCGAACGTCGACCCGTGCAGCCAGCACTCGATGGTGCAGTCCGCGACCTCACCCTCGGAGAGGGCGACCGCCGCGTGCGAGCAGAGGTCCTGGACGGCGAAGAACTCGTCGCCGTCGCGGGCCACGGCCACGTCGAGGTCGTCGATCGTCACCCCGAGGGCCTCGTCAGCGGGGACCTCGGAGACGGCGCAGGCGCGGACGAAGCTCATTTGAACGCCTTCAGGACGTTCTTCTCGAGCTCGGACTCGACGGTGGCGGCGAGCTTCTCCTCCAGCTCCGGCACATCGATCCTGCGGATCAGGTCGTTGAAGAAGCCGTGCACGACCAGCCGGCGCGCCTCGTCCTCCGCGATGCCGCGAGAGCGGAGGTAGAACAGCTGGTTGTCGTCGAAGCGACCGATGGCCGACGCGTGGCCGGCACCCTCGATCTCGCCGGTCTCGATCTCGAGGTTCGGCACGGAGTCGGCCTGGCACCCGTCGGTCAGGACCAGGTTGCGGTTCTCCTCGTAGGTCTCGATGCCCTCGGCGACCTTGCGGATCAGCACGTTGCCGATCCAGACCGCGTGGGCGCCCTGGCCCTGCAGCGCACCCTTGTAGACCACGTTGCTCTTGGTGTGCGGAGCGGTGTGGTCGACGAAGAGGCGGTGCTCGATGTGCTGGCCCTCGTCGGCGAAGTACATGCCGAGCATCTCGACCGAGCCGCCGGGACCGGCATAGTCGGCCGTCGCGTCGTGGCGCACGAGGTCACCACCGAACGAGACGGCCACGTGCTTGAGCGAGGCGTCGCGGCCCACCCGGGCGTGCTGGGTGGAGTGGTGCACGGCGTCGTCGGCCCAGTCCTGCAGGGACACGACAGTCAGCTCGGCGCCGTCCTCGAGGACGATCTCGATGTTGTCGGCGAGTACGGCGGTGCCGGCGAAGGTCAGCACGACGGTCGACTTCGAGAACTTCTCGGCCACGATGACGGTGTGCGAGGCGCCGGCAAGCTCGGCGCCGGTGCCGGTGTGGGCCAGGATCGTCGCTCCGTCGACCACGGTGTCCTGCGGGATGCGGACGACGGTGGCACCGTCGGCCGCGGCCCAGGCGCGGGCCGAGACCCGGTCCGTGGGCACCAGGCCGGACAGGCCGCGCTCGACGGCGTCGGCGCCGACCTGCTCGACGACCACGTCCTGCGCGGCACTCACCTCGACCGCGCACGCGCCGGCGCCGAAGGGGGCCTCGTCGTGCAGGCCCCTGAGGCGCTTGAGCGGGGTGAACCGCCACACCTCTTCACGGCCGGTGGGCACGGGGTGGTCCGCGAGGTCGAAGGACCCCTCGGGGTGCAGGTGGGAGATCACCTTGTCGACCTCGAGGGCCGAACTCACGTTCTCAACAGTTGCAGTCACTTCTTGGCTTTCTTGTACGACGGTCGGGAGGGCAGTGCGCGGAGGGCGAGGATCAGCCCACCGCACCTTCCATCTGCAGCTCGATCAGCCGGTTCAGCTCGAGGGCGTACTCCATCGGCAGCTCCTTGGCGATCGGCTCGACGAAGCCGCGCACGATCATCGCCATCGCCTCGTCCTCGGCCATGCCGCGCGACATCAGGTAGAACAGCTGGTCGTCGGAGACCTTCGAGACCGAGGCCTCATGGCCCATCGACACGTCGTCCTCGCGGATGTCGACGTACGGGTAGGTGTCGGAGCGGCTGATCTGGTCGACCAGCAGCGCGTCACAGAGCACGTTGGACTTCGAGCCGTGCGCACCCTCGTTGATCTGGATCAGGCCGCGGTAGGACGTACGGCCACCACCACGGGCCACCGACTTCGACAGGATCGAGGACGACGTGTTGGGCGCGGCGTGCACCATCTTGGCGCCCGCGTCCTGGTGCTGGCCCTCGCCGGCGAACGCGATCGAGAGCGTCTCGCCCTTGGCGTGCTCACCCATGAGGTAGACCGCGGGGTACTTCATGGTCACCTTGGAGCCGATGTTGCCGTCGACCCACTCCATGGTCGCGCCGGCCTCGCAGGTGGCGCGCTTGGTGACGAGGTTGTAGACGTTGTTCGACCAGTTCTGGATGGTCGTGTAACGACAACGGCCGCCCTTCTTCACGATGATCTCGACGACCGCCGAGTGCAGCGAGTCGGAGGAGTAGATCGGCGCGGTGCAGCCCTCGACGTAGTGCACGTAGGCGTCTTCGTCGACGATGATCAGGGTGCGCTCGAACTGGCCCATGTTCTCGGTGTTGATCCGGAAGTAGGCCTGCAGCGGGATGTCGACGTGGACGCCCTTGGGCACGTAGATGAACGAGCCACCGGACCACACCGAGGTGTTGAGCGCGGCGAACTTGTTGTCACCGACGGGGATGACGGTGCCGAAGTACTCCTTGAAGATCTCTTCGTGCTCGCGCAGCGCGGTGTCGGTGTCGACGAAGATGACGCCCTGCTCCTCGAGGTCCTCGCGGATCGCGTGGTAGACGACCTCGGACTCGTACTGGGCGGCGACACCGGAGACGAGGCGCTGCTTCTCCGCCTCGGGGATGCCGAGCTTGTCGTAGGTGTTCTTGATGTCCTCGGGGAGCTCCTCCCACGAGGTGGCCTGCTTCTCGGTGGAGCGCACGAAGTACTTGATGTTGTCGAAGTCGATCGTCGACAGGTCCGAACCCCAGTTGGGCATGGGCTTGCGGTGGAAGAGCTTGAGGCCCTTCATGCGCAGGTCGAGCATCCACTGCGGCTCGCTCTTCTTCGAGGAGATGTCGGCGACGACCTCCTCGTTGAGGCCACGGCGGGCGTTGTCACTGACCTCGTTCTTGTCGGACCAGCCGAACTCGTAACGACCGATGCCCTCGAGCTCCGGGTTTCTTTCGTCAATGGTCGTCATGAAGACGCTCCGTCCTTCTTGTCGTGAATCGTGGAGGCCTCGAACTTGTCGAGGTCGAGGTTCGGAATGCTCGTGGTGCACACGCCGTCGCCGTGCGCGATGGTGGCCAGACGCTGGACGTGTCGGCCAAGGACCCGCCCGATCGCCTCGGTCTCGGCCTCGCACAGCTGCGGGAACTCCGCGGCGACGTGGGAGACCGGGCAGTGCTGCTGGCACAGCTGGTCGGCCATCGGCAGGGTGCGGACGCCGGCGGCGTACCCGCCCTGGGTCAGCACCCTGGCCAGTGCCTGGGCCGGGGTGAGCTCGGGCTCGTCGCGCACCAGGTCTGCATAGTCACGTTCTATGAACGCCACCCGCTGCCTCGCGAATTCCATGACCGCGTCGTCGCCGGCAGTGTCGGCGAGATAACGCAGGGCATGGACCGCGAGGTCGTCGTACTGGTGACCGAGCCCGTCGCGCCCGCTCTCGGTGAGCGCGAACACCTTGGCCGGTCGCCCGCGACCGCGCGAGCCGTAGACCCGCTGCTCGCGTGCCTCGACGGTGCCGAGCTCGACCAGGTGGTCGAGGTGACGGCGTACGGCGGCCGGGGTGAGGTCGAGCAGGTGGGCCAGGTCGGCGGCCGTGGAAGGGCCCTGCTCGAGGATGGAACGCAGCACGCGGGCACGGGTCGGAGCGTCCCCTTCAGGGACGGCGACGGGTGTGCGGGTGAATTCCACAACACAAGTGTGACGTTAATGCGGGGGCCGGATCAAGCAAGGGTCACCTAACTCACCATTCACTGGGACGAGGGCGCGGTGAACGGGGCGCGCAGCAGGACCGTCGCGCCGCTCAGGTCGGTGACCAGGCGACCGGACTCCATGTAGTCGTTGCTGACGCTGATCTCCACGTGGGGCGGCAGCTCCTTGCCCTCGAACTCGGGAGCGTAGGTCAGGCTGCTCCCCCAGTCGCCGCTGGCGATGGTGACCGTGAACTGCTGCGCACCGTCGACGCCGAGGTCCGAGCCGGCCTCCTCGACGTTCTCCAGGAGGCGGTCCAGGTCGACATCGGCCAGGTCGACCAGCTCCGGGTCCGCCGTGCCGACCCGGCCACCGGTCGACTCTGTCAGCGTGTCGTCGGCGCCCGGGTCGTAGGAGTACCGGTCGAAGCGGCCGCGTCCCTCGTCGGTGGGCACCAGCACGTCGGCGTACGTGCCGTGGGTCTCGACGGCGAGCACCTCGGTGGTGCCGAGGTCGTCCTCGACGTCGGCGACCAGCGCCTCCAGGGCGGTGGCGGTCAGCACGGGTTCGTCGCCCGGCTCGTCGTCGCGGTCCATCAGGCCCACCACCACCAGCAACGCCACGAACCCGCCCACCAGCACCGCGACCGTGGCTCCCACCGTCGCGGCCCGCGAGTGCCCGGGCGTACGGCGCACCGCGGGAGCCTGCACCTTTGTGAGCAGGGCGTTGGCCGGGTGGCGCTCGGGCACCTGGACCTCGTCGAGCACCGCGACCAGGGAGTCCAGCCGGTCGGCCCGCAGGGCGGAACTGACCAGCCGGTCGTGGTCGGCCGCATCGATCTGGCCGTCGGCGAAGGCTCCCGACAACGCGTCGACGACGGCGTCGCGATCGGACTGGCGGGCCCGTTTGCGCGCGGGTCGTGACGACATGCGCGGCACAGTACCCGCTGACTGCGGTCAGTCCTGCGTGCGCCTGCGGAACGTGCGGATCGCCAGGGGAGCGATGACGAGCGTGATGCCGATCGTCCAGATGAACGTGGTCAACACCGGGTGCTGCAGCGGAAGCGCAGCATCGGACGCCACCGGTGGAGTGTTCCCCCACAGCTCGCGGACCGCCTGCACCAGGGCGGAGATCGGGTTCCACTCGGCCAGCCAGCGCAGCGCCTTCGGCATGTTCTCGGTGGGGGCGAAGGTGTTGGCCAGGAAGGTGATCGGGAACATCGTCGTGAACATCACGCCGTTGACCGCCTCGACCGAGCGCATCTTGGAGCCGACCAGGATGCCGACCCAGATCATCGCGAAGCCCCACATCAGCAGCAGCACGTAGGCCAGCACCGCATCGAACACGCTGCCGCGGATGCGCCAGCCGATGACCAGCCCGGTCAGCGACATGACGATGATGCCGATGCTGGAGTGCAACAGGCTGGAGATGCTGCGGCCCACGAGAACGGCCGCCGGGTTGATCGGCAGCGACCGCATGCGGTCGACGATGCCCTTCTCGATGTCGGCGGTCAGGCCGACCGCCACGACGAACGAGGCGAACGCGATGGTCTGCCCCATGATGCCGCCGAGCAGCCACTCGCGGTACCCGGCCGGGGACCCTGTCTGGATGGACCCTCCGAAGACGAAGGCGAACAGCATCACGAACATCACCGGCTGGATGGTGACGTCCATCAGCATCTCGGGCATCCGCTTGATGTGGATCAGGTTGCGGCGCACGATCACCATCGACTGCCGCAGCAGGCCGGTGTCGCGGATCTCGGGGCGTTCGATGACAGCAGTCACGGGACCAGCTCCTCGTCGGGCGTTTCTTCGGCGTCCTCGGCACGGTGGCCGGTCAGGTGCAGGAACACGTCGTCGAGGCTCGGGCGCTTGAGGCCGAGGTCGTCGAGCTCGATGGCGCTGTCGGCGAAGACCGACGCGATGCGGGTCATGTCGGCCAGGCCGTTCGCCGCGGCGGTCAGCTGGCGGGACGCCTCGTCGATGTGGACCTCGGCGACCTGGCTGCGCAGCAGCTTCTCGGCGGCGGGGAGGTCTGCCACGTTGGAGACGGTCACGACCACCGCTGCCTTGCCGGACTGGTCCTTGAGCTGCAGCGGTGTGCCCTCGGCGATCACCGAGCCCTTGTCGATCACCACGATGCGGTCGGCGAGCTGGTCGGCCTCCTCGAGGTACTGGGTCGTGAGCAGCAGCGTGGTGCCGTCGCGGACCAGCTCACGGAGCACGTCCCACAGCTCGACCCGGCTGCGCGGGTCGAGCCCGGTGGTGGGCTCGTCGAGGAACAGCACCGGAGGAGTCGCGATCAGGCTCACCGCGAGGTCGAGCCGGCGCCGCATGCCCCCGGAGTAGGTCTTCACGATCCGGTTGCCGGCCTCGGTCAGGGAGAACCGCTCGAGCAGGTCGTCGCTGGCCCGGGCGATGTACTTCGACGACAGACCGTAGAGCCCGCCGATGAGCCGGAGGTTCTCGCGACCGGTCAGCAGCTCGTCGACCGTCGCGGCCTGGCCGGTGAGCCCCATGCTGCGGCGTACGGCGCCGGGCTCGCGGATCACGTCGTGCCCGGCGACCCGGGCCGTGCCGCTGGTGGGCGTGGTCAAAGTGGTCATCATGCGCACCGTCGTCGTCTTGCCGGCACCGTTGGGGCCGAGCATGCCGAGCACGGTTCCCTCGGGGACCGAGAAGCTCACGCCGTCGACGGCGACGGTCTCTCCGAAGTGCTTGACCAGGTTGTCGGCCTCGATGGCCGGGGGTGACGTCATGCTGCTCCCTCTCGCATTGGACGGTGTGTCCGGTTCCTGACACTTCGACCCGCGCCGGTCACGAAACTCATCGGTCCTCCACCCTAGGGAGGTGTCCCTGATGGGTCACCTGTTTTTCGGCGTCCGGGGCGGCGTTCCTAGACTGTCCCGGTGCCCCCCTCCCCCGACGTCGCTCCCGGCAGCCCAGGATCCGACGCGGCGGCCGTCGAGATCGACGGCCTCGTCATGCGCTACGGCGAGAAGACCGCCGTCGACGAGCTGTCGCTCCGCGTCGAGCGGGGCACCATCACCTCCGTGCTCGGGCCGAACGGCGCCGGCAAGACCACCACGCTCGAGGTGTGCGAGGGGTTCCGTAGACCACAGGCCGGCACGGTCCGGGTGCTCGGGCTCGACCCGACCCGCGAACGCCGTGCGCTGCTCCCCCGCATCGGCGTGATGCTGCAGTCCGGTGGCGCCTGGTCGGGGGTGCGGGCCGAGGAGATGCTCCGCCACATCGCACGCCTGCACGCCCACCCGCTGCCCGTCGAGATGCTGGTCGAGCGACTCGGCCTCGACGAGTGCGGGCGTACGCCGTACCGCCGGCTCTCCGGCGGGCAGCAGCAGCGACTCGGCCTCGCGATGGCGATCGTCGGCCGCCCCGAGCTGGTCTTCGTGGACGAGCCCACGGCGGGCATGGACCCCGCCGTGCGACGCACGACGTGGGAGCTGCTCGAGGAGCTCAAGGCCGACGGCGTCACGATCGTGCTGACCACCCACCACATGGACGAGGCCGAGCGGCTCTCCGACCTGGTCCACGTCATCGACCACGGGCGCCTGGTCGCCAGCGGCACCCCTTTCGACCTGACCCGGGCCCGCGACCAGGCCACGATCCGCCTGGTCGTGACCCGACCGTTCCCGCCCGGCTCCCCCGACAAGCTGCGCATCGCGCTCGGCGACCACACCGAGGTGACGGAGATCAACGAGCAGAGCCTGCTGATCACGGGTCCCGCCGACGGGTCGACCCTCGCCCGGGTCTCCGCGTGGTGCGAGGAGCACGACGTGCTGCCCGAGAGCCTGGTCCTCGGCCAGCGCACGCTCGAGGACGTCTTCCTGCAGCTGACCGGACGGGAGTTCGAGGCATGAGCACCACCCGCCAGGACTTCACCCCGGCCCCGGGCTCGGCTCCACTCTCCCGCCAGGTGGTGGCCCAGGCCTCCATGGAGACCCGCCTGCTGCTTCGCAACGGCGAGCAGCTGCTGCTGGCCGTGGTCATCCCGGTGCTGGCACTGGTCGGCGGCATCCTGGCGGCCCGCCGTCTGGGACTCGACTTCGACGAGACCCCGGTCGACGTGCTGACCCCGGGGGTCCTGGCCCTCGCGGTGATGTCCACGTCGTTCACGTCGCTGGCCATCGCCACCGGGTTCGAGCGCCGCTACGGGCTGCTCAAGCGCCTCGGTGCCTCACCGCTGCCACGCTCCGGACTGCTGCTCGGCAAGGTGATCGCCCTGCTCGGCGTACAGGTCCTGCAGGCGGTCGTCATCGGTGCGGTGGCCCTCGGGTTCGGCTGGCGTCCCGGCGGCGGGTTTGCCGGCGTCCTGCTGGCCGTGGCGGCCGCATTGCTCGGTACGGCGGCATTCGCCGGTCTGGGCCTGCTCGTGGCCGGGACCCTGCGCGCCGAGGCGACGCTGGCCGTGGCCAACCTGGTTTACCTGCTGCTCATGATGGGCGGCGGCATCGTGCTCCCCCGTGACACCTACGGCTCGGCGGGCGCGGTGATCCAGTTCCTCCCGTCCGCAGCCCTGGGCGACGCCATGCGGGACGCGTTCATCGACGGATCCGTCAATCTCGTCGCCTTCGCCGTGCTGGCCGTCTGGGCCGTCGCGGCGGGCGCGATGGCGAGCAGGAGCTTCAAGTGGGAGTGAGCAACATCGTTCCGGCCCGGTACCTCCGCCCCCTGGCGGTGACGAACCTGGTCGCGAACATCATGATCGTGGTGACCGGCGGCGTGGTCCGCCTGACCGCATCGGGTCTTGGTTGTCCGACGTGGCCGCGGTGCACGGACGAGTCGTACGTCGCCCACGGCGCCCTCGGCATCCACGGCGCGATCGAGTTCGGCAACCGGATGCTCACCTGGGTGCTCGCTGCGGTCGCCATCACCTGCTGGCTGGCCGCGCTCGCCTACCGGGCCTCGGGCGGCGTCAACGGAACCCGCACGGTGCGCCTGTCGACCATGATCGCGCTCTACGTGCCTGCGCAGGCGATCATCGGCGGCGTCACGGTGCTGACCGACCTCAACCCCTACGTCGTGGCCTTCCACCTGCTGGTCTCGATGGCCCTGATCGGGCTCTGTGTGCTGCTCGTCGAGGTCACCCGGCAGCCGGACACCTGGTCCGCCGACGACCCACTCCGAGCGCCGGAGCAGACCCGGAGGCTGGCCTGGCTGGTCTTCGGCGTCGGCTGGGTCGTGCTCTGGCTGGGCACCGTGGTCACGGGCTCCGGGCCCCACGCGGGGGACCTCGATGCACGACGTACGGGCCTGGACCCCCAGGTCTGGTCGCACGTGCACGCGTCGGCGGTCTACGTGCTGGTCGCCCTGACGGTCGGCATCGTCGCCCTCGCGCACCGGCAGCGGCTGGAGGGCGTACGGCGGGCCGCCGGCGCCCTGCTCCTGGTCGAGCTGCTGCAGGGCGTGGTCGGCTTCGTGCAGTACTTCAACGACCTGCCGGTGCCGCTGGTCACCGTGCACATGCTGGGCGCCTCGTTGACCGCAGCGACCCTCGCCTGGGTCGTGGTGCGCGCACAGCGCACGGTCTGAGCAGACCCGGGAAGAACTGGGACGGCGGGGTGCCCGAACCCCCGAGACCGGGCACGCCGCCGTTCAACAGGTATGACGTGGCGGACACCGGTTTGGTTGCTTCGGACCCCGAACTATTTTTCCCGGTCCAGACCACCGCTCCCGCGACGGTCCTGACGACAGCCCGCGAAGGGGGTCTCAGCGGGTCAGCAGCGGGTCGAGCGCGACCGCGACGAACAGGAGGCTGAGGTAGAGGTTGGAGGTGTGGAAGAGCCGCATCGGCTTGATCAGCGACAGGGTCTCGGTGCCCTTCGTGCGGCCCCACATCCTGTGCGCCTCGACCAGGAAGACCCCGCCGAGGACGGCGGCACACGCCGGGTAGAACCAACCGGTGCCGGCCACCGGCCACAGCACCAGCGACGTCGCGACCATCACCCACGAGTAGAGGACGATCTGTCGACCGACCTCAGCCGCGGGCTTCACGACGGGCAGCATCGGGACGTCGACGTTCGCGTAGTCCTCGCGGTAGCGCAGCGCGAGGGCCCAGGTGTGCGGCGGCGTCCAGAAGAAGACCACCATGAACAGCACGATCGGCGTCCAGGCCAGCTCGTTGGTGACCGCCGTCCAGCCGATGAGGGCCGGGAAGCACCCGGCGAGGCCGCCCCAGACGATGTTCTGGGTCGTACGCCGCTTGAGCAGGATCGTGTAGACCAGCACGTAGAACGCGTTGGCGCCCAGCGACAGGGCCGCGGAGAGCCAGTTGACCCACACTGCGAGGACCAAGGTCGAGACCACCGCGAGCACCACGGCGAACAGCAGGGCCGAGCCGGCCGACACGATGTGGCGTGGCAGGGCGCGGCGGCGGGTGCGTCGCATCTGCTCGTCGATGTCACGGTCGTAGACGCAGTTGAACGCCGAGGCGGAGCCCGCCGACAGGGTGCCGCCGATGACGGTCGCGACGACCAGCCACAGGTCGGGCACGCCACGGTCGGCGAAGAACATCACCGGCACGGTGGTGAGGAGCAGCAGCTCGATCACCCGCGGCTTGGTCAGACCGACGTAGGCGGCGACGACGTCCTTGAACGACGCGCGTTCGGGGTCGCCCGACGGGTCTGCCGCCCGCTCAGGGGTGGAAGCCGACTGGCCGACGTACGTCACGAAAACCTCGGGTTGCAAAGACTGCGTCATGGTGATGGAAAACGGTGGAGCCGACGTCGAGTCTATAGCCCATGATGAGTAGGCTCGTCGTTGCCGCCGTAGTTGCAACGAGAGGATCCTCACGTGACCACCGATTCCCCCACCCTTGAGTGGACCGACCTCGACCGCCGCGCCGTCGACACGGCCCGCGTGCTGGCCATGGATGCGGTCCAGAAGGTGGGCAACGGACACCCCGGAACCGCGATGAGCCTCGCGCCCGCGGCGTACCTGCTCTTCCAGAAGGTCATGCGCCACGATCCGTCCGACGCCTACTGGCAGGGGCGTGACCGGTTCGTGCTCTCGTGCGGCCACTCGAGCATCACGCTCTACACGCAGCTGTTCCTGGGCGGCTTCGGTCTCGAGCTCTCCGACCTGGAGGCGCTGCGCACCTGGGGCTCCAAGACCCCGGGCCACCCCGAGTACCACCACACCGTCGGTGTCGAGACCACCACCGGCCCGCTGGGCCAGGGCGTCGCCAACGCGGTCGGCATGGCGATGGCCGCGCGACGCGAACGCGGCATGCTCGACCCCGACACCGCCGCTGGCGAGTCACCGTTCGACCGCCACGTCTACGCGATCTGCTCCGACGGCGACATCGAGGAAGGCGTCTCGGGCGAGGCGTCCTCGATCGCCGGCGTCCAGGAGCTCGGCAACCTGACCGTGATCTACGACCGCAACCGCATCTCGATCGAGGGCGACACCGACATCGCGCTCGGCGAGGACGTCGGCAAGCGCTACGAGGCCTACGGCTGGCACGTGCAGACCGTCGACTGGACAAACGGCGGCACCGGCTACGACGAGGACGTCCCGGCGCTCCACGCGGCCATCCAGAAGGCCAACGAGGTCACCGACAAGCCCAGCTTCATCGTGCTCGACACGATCATCGCCTGGCCCGCGCCCAACGCCCAGGGCACCGAGGCCGCCCACGGCAGCGCACTCGGCGACGACGAGGTGGCGGCCACCAAGAAGGTGCTCGGCTGGGACCCCGAGCAGACCTTCGAGGTGCCTGACGACGTGCTCAAGCACACCCGCGCGCTCTCCGACCGTGGCGCTGCCGCCCGCAAGGAGTGGGACGAGCAGTTCGCCGCGTGGGCGACGGCCAACCCCGAGCAGAAGACGCTCCTCGAGCGGGTCAGCACCCGTGCCCTGCCCGACGGCCTGGCCGAGGCGCTGCCGGTGTTCCCCGCCGACGCCAAGGGCGTGGCGACCCGCTCGGCGAGCGGCAAGACCATCAACGCGATCGCACCCCTGATGCCCGAGCTGTGGGGCGGCTCGGCCGACCTGGCGGGCTCCAACAACACCACCATCGAGGGCGTGCCGTCGTTCATCCCGGCCGACCGTTCGTCCAACGAGTGGTCGGGCGACCCGCTGCGCGGCCGGGTGCTGCACTTCGGCATCCGCGAGCACGCGATGGCCTCGATCATGAACGGCATCACCCTCGGCGGCCTGACCCGCGTCTTCGGCGGCACGTTCCTCCAGTTCGCCGACTACATGCGTCCCGCCGTACGCCTGGCCGCGCTGATGGGTGCGCCCGTGACCTACGTCTGGACCCACGACTCGATCGGTCTCGGCGAGGACGGCCCCACCCACCAGCCGATCGAGCACCTCGCCGCCCTGCGCGCGATCCCCGGGCTCGACGTGGTCCGCCCGGCCGATGCCAACGAGACGGCGGCCGCGTGGCTGGCCGTGCTCCAGCGCACCGACCGTCCGGCCGGACTGTGCCTCACCCGTCAGGGCGTGCCCACGTTCCCGCGCGGCGAGGAGGCCGAAACCGGACAGCACTGGGCCGACACCAGCGGCGTCGCCAAGGGCGGCTACGTCCTGGTCGACGCCGACGGCGGGGCGCCCGACGTCGTCCTGATCGGCACCGGCTCCGAGGTCCAGCTGGCCGTCGCGGCCCGTGACGAGCTCGCTGCCGAGGGCATCAAGGCCCGAGTCGTCTCGATGCCGTGCGTGGAGTGGTTCAACGAGCAGGACCAGTCCTACCGCGACTCGGTCATCCCGCCCACCGTCAAGGCGCGGGTCTCGGTCGAGGCCGGCATCGCCCAGGGCTGGCGCGAGATCGTCGGCGACGCCGGACGCATCATCTCGATCGAGCAGTACGGCGCCTCGGCCGACTACAAGCGCATCTTCGAGGAGTACGGCGTGACCGCCGGGGCCGTGGCCTCGGCGGCGCGCGACAGCATCACGGCCGCGCAGGGCTGACCGACGCCCCACCGCGCACCGCGCAGGCAGATCCCGACCGCAGTTCAGGAGGAACACAATGTCCGAACGACTCAAGTCCCTTGCCGACGCCGGTGTGTCGGTGTGGCTCGACGACCTCTCCCGGGAGCGGATCGAGACCGGCAACCTGGCCGACCTGGTCAAGGAGAAGTCGGTCGTGGGGGTCACCACGAACCCCACGATCTTCGCCGGCGCGATCGGTGACGGCGAGCGCTACAACGACCAGGTGGCCAAGCTCGGGGCCGAGGGCCAGGACGTCGACGCGGTCATCCGCGCGCTGACCACCGACGATGTGCGCAACGCCTGTGACGTGCTCGCCGACGTCTACGCCGGCGACCACTTCGACGGGCGGGTCTCCATCGAGGTGGAGCCCGGCCTGGCCATGGACACCGAGGCGACCATCGCCCAGGCCCGCGAGCTCTGGGAGACCGTCGACCGGCCCAACGTGCTGATCAAGATCCCGGCCACCGAGCCCGGCCTGCCGGCGATCACGGCGGCGACTGCCGAGGGGATCAGCGTCAACGTGACCCTGATCTTCGGCATCGACCGCTACCGCGCGGTGATGGACGCCTACCTCACCGGTCTCGAGCAGGCCCAGGCCAAGGGCATCGACCTCTCCACCATCCACTCGGTGGCGTCGTTCTTCGTGTCCCGGGTCGACTCCGAGGTCGACAAGCGCCTCGCCGCGATCGGCACTGACGAGGCGAAGGCACTCAAGGGCAAGGCCGCGATCGCCAATGCCCGGCGTGCGTACGCCGCGTACCAGGAGGTCTTCGGGGGCGACCGCTTCCTCCAGCTCGGCGGAGCCAACGTGCAGCGCCCACTGTGGGCCTCGACCGGCGTCAAGGACCCGGCCTACCCCGACACGCTCTACGTGACGGAGCTGGTCGTCGACGGCTGCGTGAACACCATGCCGGAGAAGACCATGGATGCGTTTGCTGACCACGGCGAGCTGAAGGGCGACACGGTCAGCGGCCGCTCCGCTGAGGCCGAGGAGGTGTTCGCCGCACTCGCGGGCGTGGGCATCGACTTCGACGACGTACTGGTGGTGCTCGAGACCGAGGGTGTCGACAAGTTCGACAAGTCCTGGGCCGAGCTCGTGGAGACGGTGAAGGGGCAGCTCGAGAGCAGCCGGTCGTGACCGCCTGGAACGTCGCCGAGGGCGACGGCTTCTGCCTGCACTTCGGCTACCCCGACGGGGCAGCCTTCGCCGCTGCGGTCCACCAGCTCGTGGCTGACAAGGTCGCCTCCCGGATCGCCGCCCAGGACCCGACGCTGTGGGGTCGCGCCGCCGAGGATGAGGCCGCCAAGCGGCTCAGCTGGGTCGACCTGCCGACCGCCTCGCGTCCACTTGTGTCCGAGATCGAGGCACTGCGCGACGAGCTCGCCGCCCAGGGCGTCTCACGGGTGGTGCTGTGCGGCATGGGTGGCTCGTCGCTGGCGCCCGAGGTCATCTGCAAGGCAGCCGGCGTGCCCCTCGAGGTGCTCGACTCCTCCAATCCCGACGTGGTCCGCTCCGCCCTCGGCCAGGACCTCCGGGCCACTGCGGTGGTGGTGTCCAGCAAGTCGGGCGGCACCGTCGAGACCGACAGCCAGAAGCGCTCGTTCGAGGCCGCGTTCCGAGACGCGGGCATCGACCCGACCGCGCGCATCGTGGTCGTCACCGACCCCGGCTCGCCGCTCGACAAGAGCGCCAGTGCCGACGGCTACCGAGTGTTCCGTGCCGACGACAAGGTGGGCGGGCGCTACTCCGCGCTCACTGCCTTCGGGCTGGTGCCCTCGGGCCTGGCCGGGGCCGACATCGGGGCCCTGCTCGACGAGGCGCACCAGGTGCAGTCCGCGCTCTCCGAAGACTCCGTCAACAACCCCGCACTCCGCCTGGGTGCCCTTCTGGGCCAGGCATCCAGCCAGGGCGTCGACAAGCTGGTGCTGGCCAACGCCGGGGCCGACTTCAGCGGCTTCGGTGACTGGGCCGAGCAGCTGATCGCCGAATCGACCGGCAAGGACGGCAAGGGCATCCTGCCCGTCGTGGTGGAGTCGCTCGAGGCCCCGAACTTCGTGCCGAGCACCCCCGACTCGGTGCTGTCCACGTTCGGTCCCGACTTCCCGTTCGCGTCCGTCCGCCCGGCCTCGGCCACGGGGGCCTCGGTCGATGCGGCCCTCGGCGCCCAGATGCTGATCTGGGAGTACGCCACCGCCGTCGCCGGCCGGGTGATCGGCATCGACCCGTTCAACCAGCCCGACGTCGAGAGCGCCAAGGCCGCCGCCCGCGAGATGCTCGACGGCGCCGGGTCCACCCCGGATCCTTCCTTCACCGACGCGGCGATCAGCGTGTACGCCGGCGACTGGCTGCCCGAGGGCACGTCCACTGCCGCCGCGGCCGTGGACGCACTGCTCGGCAACCTCGACGCCGCGCACGGTTACCTCGCCGTGCAGGCCTACCTCGACCGACAGCGCGACGCCGACCTGGCCGGTTGCCGTCCCGAGCTGGCCACCCGCACCGGACGACCCGTCACGTTCGGCTGGGGACCACGGTTCCTGCACTCGACCGGGCAGTACCACAAGGGCGGACCCGCCACCGGCGTCTACCTCCAGGTCACCGCCGAGCCGGCCGCCGACCTCGAGGTGCCGGGTCGCGAGTTCACCTACCAGCAGTTCCTCGTCGCGCAGGCGATCGGCGACGGCCAGGTGCTGGCCGACAAGGGACGACCCCTGCTCCGCCTCCACCTCACCGATCTCGAGAGCGGCCTCGCCCAGTTGCGGGCGCTGCTGTCATGACGACGGCGACCAAGGTCCACGACGACGGCGACGCCCTGGCCGAGGCCGTCGCCGAAGCACTGATCCAGCGCCTGGCCGAGGTGCAGGCCGAGGGCCGGGTGCCCTCGGTCTGCCTGACCGGTGGCACGATCGCCGGACTGGTGCACCGCAAGCTGGCCTCGTCGCTCAACGGCTTCGACGTCGACTGGGACGAGGTCGACTTCTGGTGGGGCGACGAGCGGTACGTCGACGCCACCAGTGACGACCGCAACGCCGTCCAGGCCCGTCGAGACCTCCTCGACCACATGGACGTCGACCCCGAGCGGGTGCACGAGATGCCGTCCCACGACTCCGGGCTGACCCTCGACGAGGCGGCGCAGGCCTACTCCGACGAGATCCGCGCCCAGGGCGGCGGACAGTTCGACGTCGTGATGCTCGGTCTCGGCCCCGACGGCCACATCGCCTCGCTCTTCCCGGGGTCCCACCAGATCGACGTCGACGACCGGATCGCGGTCGCCGTCCCCGACTCCCCCAAGCCGCCGCCCGAGCGGATCAGCCTGACCTTCGGTGCGCTCAACCACACCCGAGCGGTGTGGTTCATCGTCTCCGGCGTCGACAAGGCCGAGGCCGTGGCGCGTTCCCGCGGAGACCTGGACCTGCACGGTGCTCCGGCCACGGGTGTCACGGGCACCGGTGAGATCGTGTGGTGGCTCGACGCAGCCGCCGCACGAGCCGTGGATTCTTGATGCGCGAGCCTGCAGTTCTTGATGCGCGAGCCTGCAGTTCTTGACGCGCGGGCCTGCAGTTCTTGACGTGCGAGCGGGGTACGGCGACCGTGTCCACCGTTGCGGGCACCTCACGCGTTGCCGGGCGCTCGCCGAACCGGCAATTCTTGCTGGACGCTCGCTGGCGCTCGCAGCAACAATGGCCCGTTCGGCTCCTACAATTTTCGGAGCGCTCTGCGCTCAGAAAATTATGTCGCCGGACTTTCGGCGGGAGCGGAGGAGCTTGACGGCCTCGTCGAGGATGTCGGCCGCCTCCTTGTCGGAGCGTCGCTCCTTCACGTAGGCGAGGTGCGTCTTGTAGGGCTCGATCTTCGGGGCCGGCGGCGGGTTCTCGGAGTCCTGGCTGGCAGGGAGTCCGCACCGCGGGCAGTCCCACGACTCAGGAGCCGCGGCCTCGACTGCGAAGGTCACCACCGAACGGTGGTCGTGCGAGCAGTAGTAGGTGACACTCTGGCGCGGGGCTGCCTCACCGCGCTCTGCCTCACCCATGGGGCCGGCTCCGACCCGGCTCCCCCGGATTGCGTTTCCTCCACCAGCCACGTTTCAGTCCTCTCGATCAGACGCCGCTGTAGGCCATCAGGAGAGCGAGCGCGATGATGCACGCCGCCCAGATAACTCCGAGACCGACCGTCAGACGGTCAAGGTTGCGCTCGGCCACCGACGAGCCACCGAGGCTGCTGGAGACGCCGCCACCGAACATGTCGGAGAGGCCACCACCACGACCCTTGTGCAACAGGACCATGGCGATCAACAGCAGGCTGGTGAGCACGAGGAGGATGGTGAAGATCAAAGTCACAGCGGCAACACTAACTCACGATTTCAGGGATCACAGCACCGGCATGTCGTAGAACCTGCAGATGCCGCCGAACTCGTCGGCCTGCAGGCTGGCCCCTCCGACGAGGGCACCGTCGACGTCGGGCTGGGTCATGATGCCGGCGACGTTCGCGGCCTTCACCGAGCCGCCGTACAGGATGCGGCACGCGGCTCCGGCGGCCTCCCCGTGCACCTCGGTGAGGCGGGCACGGATCGCCGCGCACACCTCCTGCGCGTCGTCGGGAGTCGCCACCTCGCCGGTCCCGATCGCCCAGACCGGCTCGTAGGCGATGACGAGCTCGGCGACCTGCTCCGCAGTCAGGCCGGCCAACGAGCCGTCGACCTGGGCCAGCGTGTACGCGACCTGCTCACCGGACTGCCGAACCTCCAGCCCCTCGCCCACACAGACGATCGGCGTCATGCCGGCAGCGATCGCCTTGACCGCCTTGGCGTTGACCACCTCGTCGGTCTCGGCGTGGAACTCGCGGCGCTCGGAGTGGCCGACGACCACGTAGGAGCACCCCAGCTTGGCCAGCATGCCCGCCGAGATCTCGCCCGTGTAGGCGCCACTGTCGTGCATGGAGACGTCCTGGGCGCCGTACTTCACCGAGAGCCGGTCGCCGTCGACGAGGGTCTGCACCGACCGAAGGTCGGTGAACGGCGGTACGACGACCACCTCGACCTTGCCGTAGTCGTGACGCTTGTCGGAGAGCGTCCATGCGAGCTTCTGCACCAGGACCACCGCTTCCTGGTGGTTCAGGTTCATCTTCCAGTTGCCCGCCATCAGCGGATTGCGCTTGGCCATGAGGGTCCTTGCGTGAGGAGTTGTCAGTCGTCGAGAACGGTGATGCCGGGCAGTTCCTTGCCCTCGAGGTATTCGAGGCTGGCGCCGCCGCCGGTCGAGATGTGACCGAAGGCCGACTCCTCGAAGCCCAGCTGGCGTACGGCGGCAGCGGAGTCGCCACCGCCCACCACCGAGAGGCCGTCGACCTTGGTCAGCGCCTCGGCGACGGCCCGGGTGCCGGCGGCGAACGCGTCGACCTCGAAGACCCCCATCGGCCCGTTCCAGAAGACGGTGCGGGCATCGGCGAGCTCGGCGGCGAAGGCGACGCCGGAATCGGGGCCGATGTCGAGACCGAGGGAGTCCGCCGGGATCGCGTCGGCGGCGACCACCTGCGGCTGCGGCTCCCGGTCGTCGCTCGGGAACGCGGTGTCGACCACGATGTCGGTCGGCAGCACGATCTCCACGCCGCTCGACTTCGCGCGCTCGGCGTACTCGCGGCAGACGTCGAGCTGGTCCTCCTCGAGCAGGCTCTTGCCCACCTCGTGGCCTTGGGCCTTGAGGAAGGTGAAGACCATGCCGCCGCCGATCAGGAGCTTGTCGGCCTTCTCCAGCAGGTTGTCGATGACGCCCAGCTTGTCGGAGACCTTCGATCCACCGAGCACCACGACGTAGGGGCGCTCGGGGTCGACCGTGAGCCGACGGAGCACGTCGATCTCCGCCGCGACCAGGTTGCCCATCGCGTGCGGCAACCGCTTCGCCACGTCGTACACGGACGCCTGCTTGCGATGCACGACCCCGAAGCCGTCACTCACGAAGCCGTCGGCCAAGGCGGCCAGCTGGTCGGCGAACTCGCCACGCTCCGTGTCGTCCTTGCTGGTCTCGCCCGGATTGAAGCGGACGTTCTCGAGCACCGCGACGTGGCCGTCGGCGAGGGCCTCGACCGTCGAACGGGCCGACTCCCCCACCGTGTCGGTGGCAAAGGCGACGTCGGCGCCCAGCAGCTCGCCGAGGCGCGCGGCGACTGGCGCCAGTGAGTACGCCGGGTCGGGCTTGCCCTCAGGTCGACCGAGATGGGCGGCAACGACCACGCGGGCACCGGCGTCGGCGAGGGCCTTGATCGTCGGCACGCTGGCCCTGATCCGTCCGTCGTCGGTGATGGTGTTGCCGTCGAGCGGGACGTTCAGGTCCGAGCGGACCAGGATCCGCTTGCCGGTGAGGCTCCCGCCGAGTGCGGACGCGAGCGTGTCGATGCCTGCCATGCCATGCCTTCCTGTTCTGGGCTGGCTGTTCTGCCGTGTGCTGGTGGGCGGGACGACTCAGAGGGTCTCGCCGATGTAGCTGATCAGGTCGACGAGGCGGTTGGAGTAGCCCCATTCGTTGTCGTACCAGCCGACCACCTTGACCTGGTTTCCGATCACCTTGGTCAGCGGGGAGTCGAAGATGCACGACGACGGATCCGTGACGATATCGGACGACACGATCGGGTCGGTGGAGTACTTCACGTAGCGGGCAAAGTCGCCCTCGGTGGCTGCCTTGAACAGCGCGTTGATCTCCTCGACGGTGGTGTCGCGGGAGGCCGTGAAGGTCAGGTCGGTGACCGAGCCGGTCGGCACCGGGACCCGCAGCGCGTAGCCGTCGAGCTTGCCCTTCAGCTCCGGGAGGACCAACCCGAGCGCCTTGGCCGCACCCGTGGACGTGGGAACCACGTTGAGCGCGGCGGCACGAGCACGTCGCAGGTCCTTGTGGATGTTGTCCTGAAGGTTCTGGTCGGCGGTGTAGGCGTGGATCGTCGTCATCAGGCCGCGCTCGATGCCGATTCCGTCGTTGAGGATCTTCGCCATCGGGGCCAGGCAGTTGGTGGTGCACGACGCGTTGGAGATGACGGTGTGCGCGCTGGCGTCGTACGACTCGTGGTTGACGCCCATCACGATGGTGACGTCCTCGTTCTTGGCCGGCGCCGAGATGATGACCTTCTTCGCACCGCCACTGTCGACGTGGGCGCGGGCCTGCTCGGCGTCGGTGAAGAACCCGGTGGACTCGACCACGACGTCGACCCCGGCCTCACCCCACTTGAGGTTGGCCGGTTCGCGCTCGGCGAAGGCGACGAAGCTGCTGTCGCCGACCGTGATCGACTTTTCCGTGGAGGAGACCTCGGCGTCGAGGACGCCGAGGATGGTGTCGTACTTCAGCAGGTGGGCGAGGACGGCGTTGTCCGTCAGGTCGTTGACCGCAACGACCTCCACGTCTGCTCCCGAGGCGCGCACCGCCCGGTAGAAGTTGCGCCCGATTCGGCCGAAGCCGTTGATCCCTACCCGAACAGTCATGCTGTGCCACCTTCTCGCGGAGATGTCGTCGATGGTCTGGTCTGCAGAACCCTAGCGTCAGACGTGACGCAGGACACACGATGCCCCTGGCGAACCGGGACGCTCAGGACTCCTCGGCCAGCATGTCCGGGGTCAGCGACGACTCGGTGTCGGGGATGCCGAGCTCTTCGGCGCGCTTGTCGGCCATCGCCAGCAGTCGGCGGATCCGGCCGGCGATCGCGTCCTTGGTGAGCACCGGGTCGTGCAGCTGACCGAGCTCCTCGAGGGAGGCCTGCTTGTGCTCGAGCCGGAGGTGGCCGGCAAGCTGGAGGTGGTCGGGCACCTCGTCGCCGAGGATCTCGAGGGCACGTTCGACGCGGGCGCCGGCAGCGACTGCGGCGCGCGCCGAGCGTCGCAAGTTCGCGTCGTCGAAGTTGGCGAGCCGGTTGGCGGTGGCCCGCACCTCGCGGCGCATGCGGCGTTCTTCCCAGGCCATCAGGGTCTCGTGGGCGCCGAGCCGGGTGAGCAGGGCACCGATCGCGTCACCGTCACGGATGACCACGCGGTCGACCCCACGCACCTCGCGGGCCTTGGCCTGGATGCCGAGTCGACGGGCGACCCCGACCAGGGCCAGCGCGGCCTCGGGTCCGGGGCAGGTCACCTCGAGCGCGGACGATCGTCCGGGCTCGGTCAGGGAGCCGTGGGCCAGGAAGGCGCCGCGCCAGGCAGCGACGGCGTCGCAGCCACCGCCACTGACCACCTGCGGCGGGAGCCCGCGCACGGGACGGCCGCGCTGGTCGAGCAGTCCGGTCTGGCGGGCCAGGGCCTCGCCGTCCTTGACGACACGGAGGACGTAGCGGCTGCCCTTGCGGATGCCGTTGGCCTGCACCATCGCGACCTCGGCGGTGTGGCCGTAGATCTCGGCGATGTCGGTGCGCAGCCGACGTGCGGCGGCACCCGTGTCGAGCTCGGCCTCGACCACGATCTTGCCGCTCACGATGTGGAGTCCGCCCGCGAAGCGCAGGGTCGTGGACACCTCGGCCTTGCGACAACACGTCTTGGTGGTCTGGGTGCTTGCGAGCTCCGACTTCACCTGTGCCGTCATTGCCATGTTGCCGATCCTTACACACCTCCCATGATCCGCGAATAGGCGGCCGCCAGCTTCTCGGGGTCGTGACGAGGCGATCCGTCGCCCATCGCCACGTCGGCGAGCACGAGTTCGGCGCCGGCACTGGCCACCACCTGCTCGAGGAGCTCGGGATCGGGCACCGCTCCCGGGTCGGCCAGGACGGTGTGGAGCACCAGGTCGGGAGCGTGGCCGAGGAGCGCCCCGAGGAGGTCCTCCGGGGTGTAGCCGACCGTCTCCCCGGCCTGCTCCTCGAGGTTGAGTACGACGATCACCCGACTGTCGCTCTCGATGATCGCCTTGCGGAGGTCGGGGACCATCAGGTGCGGGATGACGGAGGTGTACCAGCTGCCCGGACCCAGCACGATCCAGTCGGCGTCGTAGACCGCCTCGACCGCCTGGGGGCAGGCCTCCGGGTCGGGCGGGTCGAGCTGGATGCCGGTGAGGGTGCCGGCCGTGGTGGCCACCTCGACCTGGCCGCGGACCAGCTGGGTCGCGTCGGGACGGGTGTGGTCGAGCCCGCGGACCTCGGCGGTGATGTCCATCGGGGTGACCGACATCGGCAGCACGCGTCCGCGCGCGTCGAGCAGTCGGGCGACCCACTCGAGGCCGTCGACCTGGCCGCCGAGGAGCTCCCAGAGGCCCACGATCAGCAGGTTGCCGACCACGTGCCCCTTCATCTCGCCGTCGCTGTCGAACCGGTGCTGGAGCACGCGGGCCCAGGTCTGGCCCCACTCGTCGTCACCGCAGAGCGCGGCCAGTGCCATGCGGAGGTCGCCCGGAGGCAGGACGCCGAACTCACTGCGCAACCGACCCGACGAGCCACCGTTGTCGGCGACGGTCACCACCGCCGTGAGGCTCTCCACGACGCGACGCAGCGCCGAGAGTGACGCGTGCAGCCCGTGGCCTCCACCGAGCGCCACGACCGAGGCATCGAGCCGAACCTGGTCGCGACGGTGAGCCGACCCCGTCATTCGTTGCCCAGATCGCGGTGCTGCGCGCGGGCGTCGTACCCCTGCTCGAGCAGCCGGGCCACGATCTCCTCGGTCATCGCCACGCTGCGGTGCTTTCCTCCCGTGCAGCCGATGGCCACGGTCATGAACCGCTTGCCCTCACGCAGGTAGCCCGCGGCCACCGTCTGGATCACCGGCACGTAGGCCTCGAGGAACTGCTGCGCGTCCGGCCGCGACTTCACGAAGTCGGCGACGGGCGCGTCCTTGCCGTTCATCGGCCGCAGCTCGGGGTCCCAGTAGGGGTTCGGGAGGAACCGCATGTCGGCCATGAAGTCGGCGTCGACGGGGATGCCGTACTTGAAGCCGAAGCTGACGACGGTGATCTTCAGCGTCATCGCGTGGGGCGCACCGAACGCCTCCGCGACCTTGTCGGTCAGCTGGTGCACGTTGAGGTTGGTCGTGTCGATGAGGACATCGGCGTTGCCGCGCAGACCCGCGAGCACGACGCGTTCTCGCTGGAGCCCGTCGAGCAGCCGCCCACCCGCCTGCAGCGGGTGCGGTCGACGCGCCGCCTCCTGGCGTCGGACCAGGACGTTGTCGTCGGCCTCGAGGTAGAGCAGCGTCGTACGACGACCGAGGGCACGCTGCGCGAGATTCGCACGCAGGGACTCGAAGAACGACCCGGAGCGTACGTCGACCACGACGGCGATCGGCTGGCTGTGGCCGGCGTTCTCGTTGACCAGGTGGACGATGTCGGGCAGCAGCGACGGCGGGAGGTTGTCGACCACGAAGTAGCCGAGGTCCTCGAGCTCCTTGGCCGCGGTGCTGCGGCCGGCCCCGGTCATGCCGGTGACGACGACGAGCTCGCCAGTCGGCTCCTCCGGCTCCTGCTCGTTCACGGGCATCAGCTCTCCTCGATCTCGCCGGTGGCGGTGTTCACGGAGACAGTCTGGCCGCTGCCTGCCTCGACTGCATCCTTGATGGCGGAAGCCGTTCCTGGCCCGATGCCGGGCACCTGGGTGAGCTCCTCGATCGAAGCCGCGCGCAGCTTGCGCAGGGATCCGAAGTGCTTGATCAGCGTCTTGCGGCGCACCTCGCCCAGACCGGGCACGTCGTCGAGCACGCTCTCCACCATCGTCTTCGAACGACGACCGCGGTGGTGGGTGATCGCGAACCGGTGCGCCTCGTCGCGCAACCGTTGGAGGAGGTAGAGGCCCTCGCTCGTGCGTGGCAGGATCACCGGGTCCTCCTGCTGGGGAACCCAGACCTCTTCCAGACGCTTGGCGAGGCCGACCACCGGGATGTCGTCGATGCCCAGCTCGGCGAGGGCAGCCGAGGCCGCCGCCACCTGGGGCGGCCCGCCGTCGACCACGACAAGGCCGGGGGCATAGGCGAACTTGCGCGGTCGGCCGGTCTCCGGATCGACGAGCATCGGCCCCTCGCCGCCTTCGCCCTGCTTCTCGATGGAGGAGGCCTGCTCATCGAGGAGGCGCCGGAACCGGCGGGTGATCACCTCGTGCATGGAGGCGACGTCGTTCTGCCCGTCGACCGTGCGGATCACGAAGCGGCGGTACTCGCTCTTGCGGGCCAGCCCGTCCTCGAAGACCACCATGCTGGCCACCACCTCGGTGCCCTGGAGGTTGGAGATGTCGTAGCACTCGATGCGCAGGGGCACCTCGTCGAGCTCGAGGGCGAGCTGGATCTCTTCGAGGGCCCGGTTGCGGGTGGTCAGGTCGCTGGCCCGCTTGGTCTTGTGCAGGCCGAGCGCCTGGAGCGCGTTGCGCCCGACGGTCTCCTGGAGGGTCTTCTTGTCCCCGCGTTGCGGCACCTTGATCGCAACCTTGCCGCCACGCAGCTCGCCCAGCAGCACCTCGAGGGTGTCGAGGTCCGGAGGCAGCGCGGGCACCAGCACCTCGCGCGGGATCGAGTCGCCGGACTCCCCGGCGTACATCTGGAGGAGGAAGCGCTCGACGAGGTCGCCGGTGTCGCCCTCGTCGACGCGGTCGGCCACCCAGCCACGCTGCCCGCGGATGCGGCCGCCGCGCACGTAGAACACCTGGACTGCGACCTCGAGAGGGTCCTCGGCGAACGCGACCACGTCGGCGTCGGTGCCGTCGCCGAGCACCACGGCCTGCTTCTCGAGTGCCTTGTTGAGCGCGCCGAGGTCGTCGCGCAACCTGGCCGCCTTCTCGAAGTCGAGCGCGTCGGAGGCGGCGTACATCTCCTTCTCGATGCGCTTCACGAAGGCGCTGGTCTGGCCGCCCATGAAGTCGCAGAAGTCCTCGACGATCGCACGGTGCTCCTCGGCACTGACGTTGCCGACGCAGGGGGCCGCGCACTTGTCGATGTAGCCGAGCAGGCACGGGCGCCCGATCTGCGCGGAGCGCTTGAACACCCCGTTGCTGCACGACCGCATCGGGAAGACCCGCAGCAGGAGGTCGACGGTCTCGCGGATCGCCCACGCGTGGCCGTAGGGACCGAAGTAGCGGGTGCCCTTCTTCTTCGCGCCGCGGCCGACCATGACGCGGGGGAACTCCTCGCCGACGGTGACCGCGAGCCACGGGTAGGACTTGTCGTCGCGGTACTTCACGTTGAAGCGGGGGTCGTACTCCTTGATCCAGGAGTACTCCAGCTGGAGCGCCTCGACCTCGGTGTTGACCACGGTCCACTCGACACTGGCCGCGGTCGTCACCATGGTCGCCGTACGCGGGTGCAGGTTCGCGATGTGCTGGAAGTACGACGAGAGGCGGGAACGCAGGTTCTTCGCCTTACCGACGTAGATCACGCGGCCCTTGGGATCGCGGAACCGATAGACCCCGGGCTGGGTCGGGATCGACCCGGGACGAGGGCGGTACGACGACGGATCAGCCACGTGGCAACCCTACGTGGAGCCACCGACAGACCAGACGATCAGGGGCGGGCGATCAGGGCAGTCGGTCAGACCGTGGTGATCGTGCCGTCCTTCACCGTGATCTTGACCTCGGGCAGGCTCTCCGTCGCCGGTCCGTCGGCAACGGAGCCGTCGGTGATCGAGAACTTGCTGCCGTGACAGTCACAGTTGATGGTCTTGTCGACCGACACGACCTGGCACGACTGGTGCGTGCAGGTGGCGGAGAACGCCTTGAAGTCGCCTTCGGTGGGTTGGGTGATCACGACGTTGTCGTCGCCGAGGATCACTCCTCCACCGACCGGCACGTCGGCCGACGGTGAGAGCTCGGTGCCGGCATCGGGCGCCTTCACGTCGTCGTCACCACCGGCGCAGGCCGCCAGCAGCGGGGCCGACACGGCGAGGACTGCAGCTCCGCCGAGCATGTGGCGTCGGTTCAGACAGGGTTGGTGGTCCAAGGAGGTGTCCTTCAGGAGAGGGTGATCTGGCCGCCGGAGACGGCGACCGCTTCTTCGGGCAGTGGAGACGGAGCCGGCCCGCCCTGCACCGACCCGTCGGTGATGGAGTAGCTGCTGCCGTGGCAGCGGCAGTGGATCTCGGTGTCGATGCTGGAGACCTTGCAGCCCTCGTGGGTGCAGGTGGCGGAGAACGCCTTGAAGTCACCCTTGGTCGGCTGGGTGACCACGACGCTGTCGAGGATCACCCCGCTGCCCACCGGTACGTCGGCAGCTGCGACGAGGCCCTCCGGTTCGGCCGGCGTGCTCGCGCTGCCGGACTCTGCCGGTGACGCCGCATCGGACGACTGCGTCGGAGTCGAATCGGCGCTGCTTCCGGAGTCGCCTCCACCGTCGTCACTGCTGCACGCGGCGAGCACCGGAAGGGTGAGTCCGGCGGCGAGGCCGCCCAACGCGTGACGACGGCTGAGTCCGGGTACGGCATCCATGGCAAGCACTCCTCGACGAGGCGACGACGTTGTCGAGGACAATCAAACCGCATCTGGCTGAGGATCTGCTGTGAGTGCGCTTCGGTCCTACGGAGTTCAGGCCTTCCTCGGGGCGCGCTTGCGAGGCGCTGCCTTTGTCCCGGTCGCCTTGGACACAGCCGCCTTGCGGGGTGTCGAGTTCGTCGCGGCCTTGCGCGCGGGCGCCTTGCGGGCCGGTGCCTTGCGCGACGGCTTCTCGCCGGGCGTGACCCCGAGCAGTGGCGCGAGGAACGAGCCCGTGTGGCTGGCCGGGTTGGCCGCGACGTCTTCCGGTGTGCCGATCGCGACCACCATGCCTCCGCGCGAACCGCCCTCGGGCCCCATGTCGACCAGCCAGTCGGCGGTCTTGATGACGTCGAGGTTGTGCTCGATCACCAGCACGGTGTTTCCCTGGTCGACGAGACGGCCGAGCACCAGCAGGAGCTTGCGGATGTCTTCGAAGTGCAGGCCGGTGGTCGGCTCGTCGAGCACGTAGACGGTGCGGCCGGTGGACCGCTTCTGCAGCTCGCTGGAGAGCTTGACGCGTTGTGCCTCACCACCCGACAACGTGGTCGCCGGCTGGCCGAGTCGCACGTAGCCCAGGCCGACCTCGCACAGCGTCTTCATGTGTCGCGAGATCGCGGGTACGGCGGCGAAGAAGTCGGCCGCCTCCTCGATCGGCATGTCGAGCACTTCGGCGATCGTCTTGCCCTTGTAGTGCACCTCGAGCGTCTCGCGGTTGTAGCGGGCACCGTGGCAGACCTCGCACGGCACGTAGACGTCGGGCAGGAAGTTCATCTCGATCTTGATCGTGCCGTCACCGGAGCAGGCCTCGCAGCGGCCGCCCTTGACGTTGAACGAGAACCGGCCCTGCAGGTAGCCCCGCATCTTCGCCTCGGGCGTGCTCGCGAAGAGCTTGCGGATGTGGTCGAAGACGCCGGTGTACGTCGCCGGGTTGGACCGCGGCGTGCGGCCGATCGGCGACTGGTCGACGTGGATGACCTTGTCGACGTTCTCGGTGCCGCTGATCTTGCGGTGCCGCCCCGGAACCGTGCGGGCGTTGTAGATCTGCTTGGCCAGCGACGTGTAGAGGATGTCGTTGACCAGCGTCGACTTGCCCGACCCGGAGACCCCGGTCACCGCACAGAAGACCCCGAGCGGGAAGTCGACGGTGACGTCCTGGAGGTTGTGCTCGTGGGCTCCGTGGACGGTCAGCGCGCGGCCCTTCGTGCGCGGTCGTCGTACAGGGGGAACAGGGATCTCGCGGCGCCCGGCCAGGTAGGCGCCGGTAGAGGAGTCGGGGTGGTTGAGCAGGTCGTCGACCGTGCCGGAGACGACCACCTGTCCCCCGTGCTCACCGGCGCCGGGGCCGATGTCGACCACCCAGTCGGCGGCCCGGATGGTGTCCTCGTCGTGCTCGACGACGATCAGGGTGTTGCCGAGGTCGCGCAGCCGCACGAGGGTCTCGATGAGGCGCTTGTTGTCGCGCTGGTGGAGTCCGATCGACGGTTCGTCGAGCACGTAGAGCACCCCGACGAGGCCCGCACCGATCTGGGTGGCCAGTCGGATCCGCTGGGCCTCACCGCCGGACAGCGACCCGGAGGGCCGGTCGAGGGTCAGGTAGTCGAGGCCGACGTCGAGCAGGAAGTTGAGCCGCTCCTGGATCTCCTTGAGCACCCGCTCACCGATCTGGCGCTCGCGGGCCGAGAGGTCGAGGTTGCGCAGGTGGTCGGCAGCCTCGTTGATCGGCAGGGCGCAGACCTCAGCGATGTTGAGGCCACCCCTGCCCGAACCGGTGGCGTCGCGCGGGCCGAGGGTGACCGCCATCGACACCGGCTTGAGTCGGCTTCCCCGGCACGAGGGGCACGGCACCTCGCGCATGAAGCCCTCGAACCGGTCGCGGCTCGTGTCGGTCTCGGCCTCGCGGTGACGTCGTTCGATGTAGGGACGCACGCCTTCGTAGGCGGCGTAGTAGGAGCGCTCGCGGCCGTAGCGGTTCTTGCTCCGCACGTGCACCTTGGTGGGGTGGCCGTCCAGGATGATCGTCTGGAGCTCCGGGGAGAGCTTCTCCCACGGGGTGTTGAGATCGAAGCCGAGCTCGTCGCCCAGGGCACCGAGGAGGCGCAGGAAGTAGTCGGCGACGTGTGCGCCGCTCCACGGCTGGATGACGCCTTCGCCGAGAGTGGCCGCCGGGTCGCTGATCACCAGCTCGGGGTCGACCTCCATGCGGGTGCCGAGGCCGGAACACTGCGGGCAGGCGCCGAACGGCGAGTTGAACGAGAACGAACGCGGCTCGAGGTCGTCGGTGTCGAGCGGGTGCTCGTTGGGGCAGGCCATCTTCTCGGAGAACCGGAGCTCGCGCTGCGGGTCCTTGGCTTCGCGGTCGACGAGGTCGATGAGCACGAGCCCGCCGGCCAGGCCGAGCGCGGTCTCCACCGAGTCGGTCAGGCGGCGCTTGGCGGAGGCCTTCACTGCGAGTCGGTCGACGACGACCTCGATGGTGTGCTTCTTCTGCTTGCTCAGCGTCGGGCCCTCGAGCAGGGTGTCGAGGGTGCTGGTCTCGCCGTCGACCCGGGCCCGGCTGTAGCCCTGTCCCTGCAACGAGCGGAAGAGTTCGACGTACTCGCCCTTGCGGCCGCGGATCACAGGGGCCAGCACCTGGAAGCGGGTGCCCTCCTCCAGCGTCATGATGCGGTCGACGATCTGCTGCGGGGTCTGGCGTTCGATCGGCGAGCCGCAGACGGGGCAGTGCGGGCGACCTGCGCGCGCATAGAGCAGGCGCAGGTAGTCGTAGACCTCGGTGATCGTGCCGACCGTGGAGCGCGGGTTCTTCGACGTGGACTTCTGGTCGATCGAGACCGCGGGCGAGAGGCCCTCGATGAAGTCGACGTCGGGCTTGTCCATCTGGCCCAGGAACTGGCGGGCGTACGCCGACAGCGACTCGACGTAGCGGCGCTGGCCCTCGGCGAAGATCGTGTCGAAGGCCAGGCTCGACTTGCCCGACCCGGAGAGTCCGGTGAAGACGATGAGGGCATCGCGCGGGAGGTCGAGGGAGACGTCCTTGAGGTTGTGCTCTCGAGCACCGCGAATGATGAGTTGGTCAGCCACGCGAACACCCTACCCGGTGTTCGAACAAGTGTTCGTGGTCACACGGCCGTGTCATCGAGATGTTCGCGGATGTACGTCGGGGCGCCTCCGCGATCGGGCGGCTCCCTCGGCTGGCCGGTCTAGGCTCGACAAACAGATCAACGAGAGCCAGAGGTCGCCGATGAGCCGCCAGAACCTGCATCACGTCTACGACGCGACGGACGCGCTCCTGCGCACCGTCGACGGGCTGACCCCGGAGCAGTTCGCCGCGCCCAGCCTGCTGCCGGGGTGGAGCCGCGCGCACGTGGTCGCCCACCTGGCCCTGAACGCATTGGGGTTCGGGCGCGCAATCGAAGGGGTCCGCCACCGCAGACCCGTTGCGGTCTACGCGTCGCCCGAGCAGCGTGACGCGGACATCGACGAGAGCGCGCGGCTCGGCGTCGACGCGCTGCGTGAGTTCCTGTTCGACGCGTGCGGTCGGTGGCGCGACCTCACCGAGGACATCACCGACTGGAACGGCACGTTCGAGCGCACGCCGGGCGGCCCGACCCTCACGGTGGAGCAGGCGGTCGGCGCCCGCTGGCGCGAGGTGGAGATCCACCACGCCGACCTCGATGCGGGATTCCGCCCCGCAGACTGGTCCCCGGCGTTCGCGGCGTTCGTCTTCGAGAACGTCGTCGGCTTCCGCGACGACCAGGTCGACCTGACCCTCGAGACGCCCGAGGGGACCGTCCTCCTCGGCGCCGGCGGTACGCCGATCCGCGGGACCCGCCACGACCTGGCCTGGTGGATGCTCGGTCGTGGGTCCGGTGAGGGACTCGAAGGCGACCTGCCTACGCTGGGCCCATGGCGATGACCTACACAGGAGACGTGTCTCCGGGAGGCCCGGCCGATGTCCGGGAGCTCCCCAATCTCACGATCACGAAGCTGGCCGTCGACGAGAAGATGGCCAACAACTGCTACCTGCTCACCTGTCGGGAGACCGACGTACAGGTGCTGATCGACGCGGCTGACGACAGTGCGTCCCTGCTGGAGCTGTGCGGGTCGCGCCTCGACGCCGTACTCACCACGCACCAGCACTGGGACCACCACCGCGCCCTCGCCGACGTCGTGGCGGCCACCGGGGCCCCGGTGTCGGCAGGTGCGCCTGACGCCGACGCGATCACCGAGCAGACCGGTGTCGCGATCACGGCGCGGCTCCAGCACGGGGACGTCATTCCCGTCGGTCGCTGCTCGCTCGAGGTGATCGCGCTAGCCGGTCACACGCCGGGCTCCGTCGCCCTGTTGTACGACGACCCCGACGGCCACCCGCACCTGTTCACAGGTGACTCGCTGTTCCCGGGAGGTGTCGGATCCACGTTCGGTGACGCGCAGGCATTCGCGACCTTGATCGAGGAGGTGGAGACCAAGGTGTTCGACCGGTTGCCCGACGAGACCTGGTTCTACCCCGGACACGGCAAGGACGGCCAGCTCGGCAACGAGCGGCCGCACCTCGCTGAGTGGCGCGAACGCGGCTGGTAGGAGTGGGGCCCCCGATGGCCCCACTCCCACCGCCTCGCTCAGCGCGTCTGCCGTGAGCGTCGGAGCAGAATCAGACCTCCCATCAGCATCAGCAGGCCGAGCATCGGGAGCCAGATCGAGCTGCCGCCCGTGTTCGGCAGCACCTGGTCCCCCGAGTTCGTCCGGGCACTGACGTCGGATGACGTCGTGTCAGGCCCGGTCGAGGTCGAGTCCTGGCCCGGCGTCGTGCCTCCACTTGTGGCGTCACCGCCACCCGTGGTGTCACCACCGCCGGGGTTGTCTCCACTTCCGTCGTCCGTCGGGTCGTCGGTCTGATCGCCGTCGCCCTCGTCGGGCTCTGTGCCGTCTCCCGGCTGCGGAGTTCCGGCACCAGTCGTCAGGCTGACGTCGGCGGTCGTACCAGCGACGTCTGCCCTGAGCACGACCGAGTCGCCCTGACCTTGCGTGGAGTCGTCGCCCAGGACCTTGTCCAGGGTTTCGGACCCGGTCTCGATGGCCACTTCCCCGAGTCCCGGGATCGGGAGCTCGAGCCCCTGGGACGAGGGGCCTGTCGGCTGATCCCCCGCGCCGTCGGTGCCATCGCCATCGTCGGTGCCATCGCCATCGTCGGTGCCACCGCCGGTGCTGCCACCGTCAGTGCCATCTGAATCGTCGCCGGGGGCCTCGTCACCGTCCGCAGGCGCGACTCGCAGACCGTCCTTGGAGCTCGCCACGACGGTCACGACCTTGGGCACGGTCACCTGCGAGTCGAGAACGGGCGCCGACTGGCTCTCCGTGCCGTCACCGGGGTCAGTCCCGTCACCAGGGTCAGTCCCGTCACCAGGATCGGTCCCGTCACCAGGATCGGTGCCGTCACCAGGGTCAGTGCCGTCACCGTCGGTGGTGNACCAGGCAGCGTCACCGAACCATCCGGCAGACCACCCAGAGGCGAACCATCACCAGGATCGGTCCCGTCACCAGGGTCAGTCCCGTCACCAGGGTCAGTGCCGTCACCAGGATCGGTCCCGTCACCAGGATCAGTGCCGTCACC
>NZ_LMSQ01000012.1:731-823 GCF_001429525.1 Nocardioides sp. Soil796 | reverse complement strand
GGATCGGTCCCGTCACCAGGGTCAGTCCCGTCACCAGGATCAGTCCCGTCACCAGGATCGGTCCCATCACCAGGGTCAGTGCCATCACCACC
>NZ_LMSQ01000012.1:518-613 GCF_001429525.1 Nocardioides sp. Soil796 | reverse complement strand
TCACCAGGGTCAGTGCCATCACCAGGATCGGTCCCATCACCAGGGTCAGTCCCGTCACCAGGATCGGTCCCGTCACCAGGGTCAGTCCCGTCACC
>NZ_LMSQ01000012.1:287-386 GCF_001429525.1 Nocardioides sp. Soil796 | reverse complement strand
CCGTCACCAGGATCAGTCCCGTCACCAGGATCGGTGCCGTCACCAGGGTCAGTGCCGTCACCAGGATCAGTGCCGTCGCCGGGGTCGGTCCCGTCACCG
>NZ_LMSQ01000012.1:0-129 GCF_001429525.1 Nocardioides sp. Soil796 | reverse complement strand
CACACCAGGCAGCGTCACCGAACCATCCGGCAGACCACCCAGAGGCGAACCATCACCAGGATCAGTCCCGTCACCGTCGGTGGTAGGCGTGAAGACCACCCCATCACCACCAGCTTCCAGCGTGCCCAC
>NZ_LMSQ01000011.1:0-4077 GCF_001429525.1 Nocardioides sp. Soil796 | reverse complement strand
GGCTCATCCCAATCGGGGGTGTAGAAGTTGGGGTCTGAAGCCGCCGGTCTCGAGCAGGCTTCGGGCGATGTAGTTGGTCAGGTTGCGGAACCCGAGTGCGGAGCCGCGCAGGTGTTCGAGCCGTCCGTTGAGCGCCTCGGTCGGCCCGTTGCTGGTGCCGGGTCGTTCGAAGTAGGCGAGCACGTCAGCGGCTCGCTTCTTCAGGGTCCGGCCCAGGGCTGTGAGCTCGGTGAGCACCTTGGGGACGCCGGCGCTGAGGTCGGTGATCAGCTTCTCCATGAGCTCGCGGCCACGTTGCCGGTCCTCGTGGCGATAGGCGGCGATCATGCGCTGGTAGACACCCCAGGTCGCCTCGACCTCGACGTGAGCGTCATCAACGAACAGCGCGCGTAGCCTGTCGCTCTGCTTGTCGGTGAGCAGGTCCGCGCCGGTGTGCAGCGTGCGCCGCGACTTGTAGAGCGGGTCGTCCCTGAACCCACGGTGCCCGTGGATCGCGAGTTGGACCCGGCGCCGGCACCTGTCGAGGGCGTCACCGGCCAAGCGCACGACGTGGAAGGGATCCATCACCGTGACCGCGTCCGGGATCTCCTCTGCAGCGGCGGTCTTGAACCCGGTGAAGCCGTCCATCGCGACCACCTCGACCGCGTCACGGAAGGCGTCGTCGCGGTCGGCGAGCCAGGTCTTGAACGCCGCCTTCGACCGGCCCTCGACCATGTCCAGCAGCCTTGCTGGGCCGGCGCCATCGCGGACCGGGGTGAGGTCGATGATCACGGTGACGTACTTGTCGCCACGCCTGGTGTGGCGCCAGACGTGCTCATCGACGCCAATGACCTTCACGCCCTCGAACCGCGTGGGGTCGTTGATCAGCAGCCGCTTGCCTTCGGCCAGGACCGCGTTGTTGGCGGTGTCCCACGCGACCCCGAGTCCCTCGGCGACACGGGCGACGGTGAGGTGTGCGACCACGATCCCTTCCAGCGCCCACCGCAGCCCGGTGCGCGAGAGCTTCGCGCGTGGCTCCGCCGCGGCGCTGGTGTCTTGGCGCCACACGTGTCCGCAGTCGGCACAGCGGTAGCGGCGCACTACAACTTCCAGCACGGTCGGTCGCCAGCCCAGCGGCTCGTGGGCCAACCGCCGGATCACGGTGTCACGAGCAGCGCCTTCGCTGCCGCACCGTCGGCACCACTGATCTGGTTCCACCACGCGGCACGCGAGGACCGCACGATCCGGTTCAAGTCGTTGCCCGGTCACGCTCAGACCGAGGCCGTCGAGTCGAGCGAAGGCGGTCAGGTCAGGGCGGCCGAAGCCGGCCTGCGGGGTAGCGTCGAACACGTCGAGGTCTTTCGGATGGATGGCGTAGGAACCTCCGTCGTCGGGAGACCTCGACGTCTATCTGCGGACCGACGCGCCCGGCCGACCTACACCGTCATCTGGGAAGACCCCTGAAACGTCTTCGACGACGACGGGACCGGCTAGGAGGAGGGCGCGGTGAGCTAAAAGAATGGAGCTTGCTCGGCTTCGACGCCGCCGCAAGCTCCGGTGAAACGGTCGGTACTGGTCGGTCGTCGTCGGTCACCACCGGATGGCGGCGCCCCCCCACTCTCGGCGTTTGCGCAGGTCAGCGGCTCGTTCGCCCAGTGGGCGCATCAAGCGATAGACGCAAAGCCGACGTGATTAGGTCGTCGGTTCGATTCCGACAGGCGGCTCTGGCGAACAGCCCCTGACCTGCGGAAACGCAGGGCAGGGGCGGTTCGGTTCTGGTGGTCGCGCGACGCGCTGGCCTCACGGCTCTGCCCGACACCGACGTCGCTCTCCTCTGCGACGGACCCCTCGCCGGCTGAGCGCTCGCGGCCGGCATCCTGTCCGTGTGCCGATAGGCCTCGCTCCGCTCGGCAACGCGGCGTGGCGTTGTGTCGCGACCTGGACGTGCGAGGTGTCAACGGTGCGTCGGCGCAGCGATCGTTGTGTGCGCAGCGAGATGTTCCATGCCGCACGGGCGACGCGCACGAACGCAACGCCCCGGAACGCCAACGACCCGTCATCGCTGCGACGCGCAACGCGTCTCCCGTCACGGCAACGGATCGCAACCAAGACCCGCCCACGGCGCCTAGCGGGACGGAGGGCAAGTTGACACAGTTGCGCTGCCATGGAACCGCGCTGGCTCTCTCGATGACCACCGGTGAACCAGTGCCGCTCCAGGCTTGCGCCTGGTGTTGCCTGGCCCCCCTCGTGATCGGCCCGTCGGGGATCGTCAACGTGGTGCGGGTGTCGAGGCGGTCGGGTCCGACGGCTCGGCGGGGCGCGATCGTCTCGTGCGTTGGCGGACTACGGGAGCTTGGACGCGAGGACGTCGGCCGCCAGGATCTCGGGTGCTGCGCCGAGGAGGTGCTGGTTGGCCATCAGGGCTGCGACGATGGCGCCGTTGGCGTGGGCGTCGCGAGCGGCCTCGTCGGGGAATGCATCGAAGATCCAAAAGGTGTCGGCGTGGGTTCTAGCCGCGAACCAGACAATCGTTCCCACTTCTTCGTTGGCGAGTGCGACAGCGCCGGCGAGCAGATCGGCGAGCGCGTCGTGCTGTCCATCGGCCGCGACGATCTTGGCGACGAAGGCATACGGAAGTGATGCGGGTGTGGACATGAGGGGTTCTCCTTGAAGTCGGGGTTCTTCGTGGGGCGAGTTCAGCGTATGACGAGCGAGGGCCGATGGGGAGTGGCGTATACGACAGTATTGCTATTGTTCGCGCCATGCGTATCGGACTGATCGCGATCGACGGCTGCTTCGGTTCGGCTGTCGCGTCGGTCATCGACATCGTGCGGGTGGCCGACGGAGCCCGCGGCGATATCGACCCGCGGATCGACCCGATCGAACTCGCCATCCTCGGACCGAAACGGCGAGTGACCACGACGGCATCGATGACCCTGTCGGTTGACCACCCGCTGTCGGAGTCCGGAGAGTTCGACGTGGTCGTCGTCCCTGCGCTTGGAACCCTCACGGCCGCCGCTACCAACGACGCCCTCCAGAGCCGAGATGCTCGTTCGGTCATCGCCTCGCTCGGGCGCCTCGACGACGCGACCACCCGAATCGCCGCGGCGTGCACCGGCGTGTTCGCCGTCGCCGAGACCGGACGGATGCATCATCGGCGGGCGACGACCAGCTGGTTCCTGGGGCCGGAGTTCCTGAAGCGCTATCCGACCGTCGCCCTCGATCTCGACACCATGGTCGTCGTGGACGGGAACCTCGTCACCGCCGGCGCCGCGTTCGCCCACATCGACCTCGCGCTCTCACTCGTGCGATCGATCAGCCCCGACCTGGCCCAACATGTCGCCAAGCTCCTCATCATCGACGAGCGTCCGTCGCAGGCGGCCTTCGTCGCCTACGAACATCTCCGGCACGAGGACCCGATCGTCGTCGAGTTCGAACGCTTCGTGCGCGCCCGCCTGGACGAACCGTTCAACGTCGCCTTCGTCGCGCAGTCGCTCGGCACCAGCCGGCGCACCCTCGAACGACGAGTCCGTGCGGCGCTCAACCTCACTCCGCTCGGCTTCGTCCAACGGCTTCGCATCGAACGAGCTCGGCACCTCTCAGCAACCACGGACCTCACCTCCGCCGAGATCGCGCTACGGGTCGGCTACGCGAACGCCGAGACTCTGCGCTCCCTCCTGCGCAGGGAGCGACGCCGTTCCTGACCTATCGCCATGCCTGTAGCCGGTGTCCTAGCGCCCGGTTGGAACCACCTCTCAGCACGTCGCGTCGACGCTCCTGCGTCGCCCCTGGACGACCCACTCGACACGCCCGCAGCACAGGCCATGTGACGTGCCCCGGCTTCCCGGCCGGTCGGGGTTGGGTGGCTGTGATGTCGCTGCGTTCTCGTCGAGGGGGTCAGCAGACCCGATCAGGGTCGATTGGGATGAGACGCGAAGGCGGTCAGGTCAGGGCGGCCGAAGCCGGCCTGCGGGGTAGCGTCGGTCACGTCGAGGTCTTTCGGATGGATGGCGTAGGAACCTCCATCGTCGGGAGACCTCGACGTCTATCTGCGGACCGACGCGCCCGGCCGACCTACACCCTCATCTGGGAAGAGCC
>NZ_LMSQ01000010.1:0-3433 GCF_001429525.1 Nocardioides sp. Soil796 | reverse complement strand
TGGCCGACTTCAAATGCCGACGTCGGCATTTGAAGTCCTATGCCGACGTTCGAACTATGCCGATGTTGTCGGTGATGGCGTTTGACAGCTTGGCCTTCGGTGTTGAGAGGTCGGCATAGTCACAGCGCGGTGAGCCAGGCCAGGATGTCGGGTTCGGGCTTGTAGGTCCCGGGCTTGATGTCGGGTGGTCTCGTTCGGTCGATGGCGGCCTGCTTGATGGCCATGTCGGCGTGCAGGTAGGCGTCGGTGCTGTGGGTGTCGGCGTGTCCGAGCCAGAGCGCGATGACCGAGACGTCGACTCCGGCGGCGAGGAGATTCATCGCTGCGGTGTGCCTCAGGGTGTGCATCGTGACGTGCTTGGTCGCGAGGTTGGGGCAGGTGGTCGTGGCGGTGGCGAGGTGCTTGGCGAGGCGGTGCTCGAGGGCGTCACGCGACAGTGGCCATCCTTGGGGACCGCAGAACAGGGCCGTGCCGAGACGTGTGGCTCGTTCGGCGAGGTAGGCCTGCATGATGCCCAGGGTGGCTCGGGTCAACGGGGTGATGCGTTGGCGTCGTCCCTTGCCGGTGCAGGCGACGTGGGGGCCTGTGCCGAGGTGGATGTCGGCACGGGTCAGCGAACGGATCTCGCTGATTCGAAGCCCGGTCTGGACGGTGAGGGCCAGCAGGGCGTGGTCGCGTCGACCGGTCCAGGTGTTGGGGTCGGGCGCGGCGAGGAGTGCGTCGACCTCGGTGGTGGTGAGGAACTCGATGACGGGTCTGATGGTGCGCTTGGGTGGGATGGCGAGGACCTGGGTGATGGTGGCGGCGTGTTCGGGATGGTCCGGAAGGGCTCGGCCGAGCACGGAACGGATCGCGGTCAACCGAGCGTTGCGGGTCCTGGCGGCGTTGCCGCGTTCGTGCTCAAGTTGGTCGAGGAACCCGGACACGTTGGCGGCGGTGATGGCGTCGAAGTCGAGGGAGTCCGCGGGGACCCCCAACGTGGAGGCCAGGTGCTTGAGCAGCAGCCGCCAGGTGTCGCGGTAGGAGGCGATCGTGTGGGCGGACAAGTCGCGCTGATCGTGGGCGAAGGTGGTGAAGTAGGTCTGCAGGCTGGTGGCCAGGGCGTTCATGAGGGGTCTCCTTCGGGGTCGTGCTCGAGCAGGCCGGCGGCGCGGGCCATGAGCTCCCCGGTCGCGGTCAGATACCAGTAGGTGTGGGCGGCGTCGGAGTGCCCCAGCCAGGTGGCCAGCAGCGTGAGCACTCGTTCGGGGTCGCCGTGGTAGGCGTAGGCGGTGGTCATGTGCGCAGTGGCGAAGGTGTGCCTCAGGTCGTGCAGGCGGGGGCGTGCCCTTCCGCGCGGGGTGAGCCCGGCGGCCTCGCGAACCCGTTTGAACCGCGCCTGGAACGGTCCGTAGGCGTAGCTGGTTCCCTTGGAGGTCACGAAGACCGGACCGTGGGGGTCGGGGTGGGTGGCTGTTCGGGCAGGCAGGGCGATGTATTGCAGCAGGGCGGCCGTGGTCGTCGGGTGGATCGGGACCAGCCGTTCTGCTGACTTCGCTTCCTGGATTACCAGCAGGTCGTGGGCGGTGTCGATGTCGTCGACACGCAGGCGCAGGGCCTCGCCGATCCGCAGCCCCGTCGCAGCGAGCAGCCCGATAACGGTGCGCACGGTCGCGGCGATCCGCTCGTCGGTGAACGTCGTGTCGCAGGCGGCGAGCAAGGCGTCGATGTCGGCTTGGCTATAGATGAAGGGAACCGCCCGCGGCTTCCTGGCTGGCAGCAAACCGCTGGGGATCGCCGGGACGTCGACGCCGCTGGCGTTGAGGTGGTTGGCGAAGCGGCGGACCAGCGACAGCCGGGTGGCCCACCATGATGGATGCGCGTCGGGGTTGAGCCGCGCCCACCTCACGGCGTCGTCGATGGTGAAGGTCTGTGTCTGGCCGCGTGCCTCGAGCCAGGCGAGGAACAGGCCGACCTGCCGTTCGACGTCGTCGAGCTGGAACCCCAGGGCCCGTCGCATCGCCAGGTACTCATCCAGCCACTCGCGCAGCGTCGTCGGCGTCGTCGGTGTCGTCATCGCGGGACCTGTCCGAACGGCACGACCAGCTCACGCAGCGAGGCGAGGTCGACTTTCGCGTAGGCCATCGTGGTGGCGGCGTGGACGTGGCCCAGCAGCTCCTTCGCTTCGGTCAGGGAACCGCCCGAGGCCAGCACGCTCATCGCGGCGGTATGCCTGAGCCGGTGCGCGTAGATCGGGTCGATCCCCGCCAGGCCCGACAGCCGGGCGATGACGCCAGAGATCCCCGAGGTCGTCATCGCCTGGCGAGGCGCCTTCATCCGCACGAACACCGCCCTGTCCAGGGCAGGAGGCCGGTGCCGCAGCCACGCCTCCAACGCCTGGCCCACGTCGACAGGGAGCGGGAGCACGTGCTCGCGGCCCTTGCCGGTGACTTTGAACTGGCCGGTGGCCCAGTCGATATCGTTGAGCCTCAAGCCCGCTGCCTCACCAGCGCGCAGGCCCAGCCTCACCAGGACCAGGACGAGCGCCCGGTCCCTGGTCCCGATCGCCGTGGCGGGATCGCACGCCCCCAACAGTGCAGCGACCTGGTCGGCGCTCACGCCACGCGGCAAGGAACGCTTCGTTCCTGGGGGCTTCAGGATGCCAGGAGCAAGATCCCGGTCGATACGACCGGTGCTCAGCGCCCACCGCAGTAGGCACCGGACAGCGGTCACGATGTGCGCACGTGCGACAGCCCCGTAGCCACGTCCGCGCTCGGCGACGTAGGCGTTCACGAGGGGGACTTCAAGCCGACGCCATTCCAGGGCCCCGCCGTCGGTGGTCAGCGCGTCCAGGAGGCCGGCTGCGTAATGGACGCGGGCCGCGATGGTCTGCTCGGTCAGGCCGCCTTGGTCGCGCATCCAACCACGCCACTGCGCCACTGCAGCCGCAGCCGGCGTCGGGTGGCAGTCCTCGACCACCACAGAGCCCAGGTATCCGCTCGCCACAAGGAACCTGCGCATCGTCCCTCGGGCCCTCATCGCGGTGACGCAGACGACGTCCCTCGCGCGCTCCTCCTCCACGAACCTGGCGAGGAGCTCCTCCTCGATGTCCTCGACACCGGCACCGACCGTTCGCATCCACAAGCTGAGTCGGCCCAGCGCGTTCAGCACCCCGGCCGCCGAGCCCGGGGAGTAACCCTTGATGCTCAACCAGGCCGAGCACTCGCCCAGCACCGTCGGTGCCAAGGGGCCCACCGGAACCCGAGGAACCCGATCCGGGTACGACCGGGCTATCGCAGATCTCTTCGTCACGAACCACACCTCCAGACAGACACCCCGTGTCTGAAAGCGTGGCCACGACTACGCGACTATGCCGACCTTCCGAACCTCAGCATCACCGTTGACCTGCGCGACCGCTGAAATGGTCGGCATAGTTCCAAGGTCGGCATAGGAC
>NZ_LMSQ01000009.1:0-1454 GCF_001429525.1 Nocardioides sp. Soil796 | reverse complement strand
ACTGGGTTCAACCGGTGGTAGCAACACCAGCTTGGTGGAGCAATCGTAGGTGCTCGTCGAGGGCCTCTGCTGGGGTCTTCCATCCGAGGCTCTTCCTGGGTCTGCTGTTGAGTGCAGCTTCGACCGCTTGTGTCTCCTCGTTGCTCCATCGCGAGATGTCGGTGCCCTTGGGGAAGTACTGGCGCAGCAGACCGTTGTGGTTCTCGTTGGTGCCGCGCTGCCAAGGGCTCTGCGGGTCGGCGAAGTAGACCGCGATCCCGGTCTCGATCTTGAACTGCGCGTGCTGGGAGAGCTCCTTGCCGCGGTCCCAGGTCAGCGTGCGTCGCAGTTGCTCGGGCAAGGTCGTCATGGTCTCGACGAGGGCCTCCTTCATGGCCACCGCGCCGTAACCACCCAACGGTGGCCCGTTCTTCGTTGGCGCCACCATCCCGTAACCCTCAGCGCGAGGAAGGTGGACCAGCATCGTGTACCTCGTGCTCCGCTCGACCAGGGTCCCGATCGCGGAGCGGTTCAACCCGATGATCAGATCTCCCTCCCAGTGCCCCGGGACTGCACGGTCCTCGACCTCGGCAGGTCGCTGACTGATCACGACATCGGCGGTGACATGGCCGCCGGGTCTGTTGCGGGTACGTGCCCTGGGCTCACGCAATGCCCGACCGGTGCGCAGACATGCAACGAGTTCGCGCTTGAGGGCGCCACGGCTCTCGATGAAGAGCGCCTGGTAGATCGTCTCGTGGCTACAGCGCATGGACTCATCATCGGGGAAGTCGATAGGAAGTCGGTTCGAGATCTGCTCCGGGCTCCAGGCCTTGCTCCAGCGGCGGTCCTGACGGTGCGGCTTTCTGCGCCCCTTCCACGGTGCGACATCGGGCCCGAGGATCTCCGCGCCGTCGGGTCCGCGGAGCACGCCGGCGAGCTTGTCCTGGACGTAGCCCTGCAGTCGCAGGTCAGCCAACAGCTTCGCAACCTTGGGACGCCGGGCGGCCATCTGGGCCTTCCACTGCGCCACCGATGCGCGATACTCCAGCTTCCCGCTGCGAGTGGCGGCGTTGCGGCGCAGCTCGCGCGAGATCGTCGAAGGATGTCGACCGAGGCGCCTGGCGGTCTCACGGACCCCAAGGCCCTGCGCCTTCAAGATCGCGATCTCTTCCCTTTCAGGAAACGACAGGTACCGGCCCGACGGCGGGGCAAGACTCAGGGGTGGCATGCCGCCACCGTGGCGGAACCATCGGGAGCCGACTGGTCCTGACACGCCCACAGCGGCGGCGGCGTCCTCGCTGCTCATGCCCTCCGCGATCCGCCGCCAGAACTCCTGCTCGACCTGCCGGGGCGGTTGAGGACGACCCGGGGACCGCATCGCTGGCCGGACCGCACGATCTGACGCCTGCTGACGACGACCCATCAAACACCTCCGTGATCATGAGGTGTTGCGACGACCGGTTGAATTCGCCCTG
>NZ_LMSQ01000008.1:0-1356 GCF_001429525.1 Nocardioides sp. Soil796 | reverse complement strand
AGACATCAACTGTCACCGATGTCCAGATGCAGAATCGTCACCGATGTCCTGAGACATCACACCTTTCACCGGAATGCGTGTCACAACTCGACACCTGCATGATCGTGGTCGCTCGACGGACGCGTGCCGTGCCCGTCCACCCGTGCACGCTCCAACCAGAGCGGCACCCGGCTGCCCGCCCGAAGGGCTGAGCACCGGCCCTGTGGATGACGCCGGCAGGGCACCTCGAATCGCGGCATGCTGCCGGGATGAAATCGACGACTGGCACTGGCGCCGCGACCACGGCACCCGACTCCGACCTCGACACTCGTCGTCCCTTCACACGGGCGGACGCCCTCGCCGCGGGCATTTCCCCGCGCCAGTTGCGTGGCTCGCGCTTCCGGCGCATCTTCCGGTCGGTGCTCATCGACGCCTCGGTGGTGGTCACTCCCCACGTGCACGCCGAAGCCGCCTGGTGCGTGTTCGACCCCGAACAGTCGTTCCTCAGTCACACCTCGGCGGCCCGGATGCACGGCGTACCCATCCCGACCCTGCCCGACGAACACGTCACCGTCCTGCATCCCGACCTGCGTCGACCACGGCCCGGGATCGTCTGCCACGTGGTCTCGCAGGCCAAGGTGATCGTGCGCGACGGCATCCGGATCTCCGCACACGCACAGATGTTCGTCGAACTCTCATCCCTGCTGCCACTCGTCGATCTGGTGGTCGTCGGCGACAACCTGGTGCGCACTGGTCGGGTCACGCTGGCCGACCTGGTGAACTTCTGCGAGACCGCGCAGCTGCCGTACGCCGCCAAGGCACGTCACGCCGCCAGCCTCGTGCGCGAACGCGTGGACTCGCCGATGGAGACCCGTCTGCGCCTGCTGATCGTCCTGGCCGGACTGCCCGAGCCGCAGGTCAACCTGTCGCTGCGCACGGTCGACCGTGAGGTGGTGCGGCGCTACGACCTCAGCTATCCGGAGGTGCGGGTGATCATAGAGTACGACGGGCGCCACCACATCGAGCGCATCGACCAGTGGGAGGCAGACCTCGAGCGGCGCGAGGCGATCGACGACGACCAGTGGCGCATCCTGGTGGTCGTGGCCGCCGACATCTTCAAGCGGCCGGAGCGCACCCTGGGACGCGTCGTCCGGCTGCTGCACTCACGCCGGCTGCCGGGCCTGCCGCGCCGGCTCTCCGACGGCTGGCGCCCACACTTCCCCGGACGCTGAGACCTGCGTGACGACCGCCGGCCTCGCGGGCGCGCGACCCGGATCGTGCACGTGCATGATCGTGGTCGCCTTTTCGGCGATTGGTGTGATGTCTCAGGACATCGGTGACGATTCTGCATCTGGACATCGGTGACAGTTGATGTCT
>NZ_LMSQ01000007.1:0-1310 GCF_001429525.1 Nocardioides sp. Soil796 | reverse complement strand
GGCTAGGTCAATCGGTCTAAGCAACGGTCATGCTGCTGCCGGTTTGGCGAGCAGCGCAGCCAGCGCTTGTGCGGGGGTCTGCAGGTCAAGGGTAGGGCGGGGCCTGGCGTTGAGTGTGGCAGCGATCCGGTCCAGGTCCTCGGCCGTGTGCACGGACAGGTCACTGCCCTTCTCCAACCAGTGCCGCAGGAGCCGGTTGGTGTTCTCGTTCGTGCCCCGCTGCCACGGCGAGTGGGGGTCACAGAAGTAGACCGGCATCGCGAGCTCGAGTTGGACCTGGCGGTACCTGGCCAACTCCGGGCCGCGGTCCCAAGTCAGCGAACGCCGCAGGTGCTCGGGCAGCTTGCTCATCTCACGGATCATCGCCTCGGCCACCGCCTCGGCGTCATGGCGCCCGGGCAGGTGCAACAAGATGGTGAAACGGGTCGACCGCTCCACCAGTGTGCCGACCGCGGACCCGTTCGCAGTACCCGTGACCAGGTCGCCCTCCCAATGCCCCGGGACCGCCCGGTCGGCGGCCTCGGCGGGTCGTTGCCGGATCGTGAACGCCTCCCGATACAAGCTCGTGCCTCGCCCGTCGCTGCTGCCCCGCGGCTTGCGCTGTCGCCGTTTCAGCGACAGTTGGCGGTGCAGATCGGCGCGCAGCCCACCACGGGCCTGCACGTAGAGCGCCTGGTAGATCGTTTCGTGGCTCACACGCTCCATCATGTTCGACCCGGCATCGGCCCTGAGCACCGCGGCGATCAGACCCGGTGACCACCCGTCATCCATCCACGCCTCGATCCGTCGGCACAGTGCAGGGTTGCTGAGCAGCTTGAACCCCTTGGGGCGGCGACGACGCTCGTGCGCGGCCCGGTGCGCCACCGGAGCCCAGTAGGACCCGTCAGGTCCCCGGTTGCGGTCCACCTCGCGAGAGATCACCGACTTGTCCCGCCCGATCATCGCGCCGATCTGGGCACAAGAGCACTCACACAACAACCCCACCGCGATCACTGCACGGTCCTCACTGGTCAACGCCCGCCGTCGTCGTGGCCGTTCTCCCGGACCGTGCACACCCGGCACACGCGGTGGAGCAGAACCCGGTAGGCCACCGACAGAACCAATCGACATCACAGGAGTCACAAGCCCCGAGGATCGCCACCACGACCTCCCAGCGGTCACCGACACGCCGACCGCAACAGCCGCGGCCTGCAGCGACATCCCCAAGCAGAGCAACCCGAAGAACTCCTCGCGCTGCTCATACGACACATACCTCGGCATCCACAACACCACCCAACAGGGTTGAGTTGCTTAGACCGATTGATTCCGCC
>NZ_LMSQ01000006.1:0-1190 GCF_001429525.1 Nocardioides sp. Soil796 | reverse complement strand
CCGTTGCCGCCGCCGCTGTTGTTGCCGCTGGTGTTGGGGCGGCGGTCATTGCGGCGCGGAGTGTTCTCGGCCATGGCAGGGGAATCCTTTCGGCGGTGACCAACCCTGGGGATCCAAGGTTAGGTGGACAAATGCGTAGAGGCCACCTCAAATGAGGTGGCCTCTACAAAGTAATGTCCGGCGACGTCCTACTCTCCCACAACCTCCCGGTTGCAGTACCATCGGCGCTGAAGGGCTTAACTTCCGGGTTCGGAATGGAGCCGGGTGTTTCCCCATCGCTATGGCCGCCGAAACTCTATGGAGTTAGATCAAACCAATTCGCCCCGAACCATCTCCCCGAAAGGGAGCTATGGTTCGGAACTCAAGGTTCCCGACCGTAACTCGGGAACCACACAGTGGACGCGCAACATCTTTGAGGGACAAGCCCTCGGTCTATTAGTACCGGTCGGCTAGGCATTGCTGCTGTACACCTCCGGCCTATCAACCCAGTAGTCTACTGGGGACCTTACCCGGTTAACCCGGTGGGAAACCTCATCTTGAAACGTGCTTCCCGCTTAGATGCATTCAGCGGTTATCACTTCCGAACGTAGCTAACCAGCCGTGCTCCTGGCGGAACAACTGGCACACCAGAGGTTCGTCCATCCCGGTCCTCTCGTACTAGGGACAGCCTTTCTCAAGTTTCCTGCGCGCGCGGCGGATAGGGACCGAACTGTCTCACGACGTTCTAAACCCAGCTCGCGTGCCGCTTTAATGGGCGAACAGCCCAACCCTTGGGACCTACTCCAGCCCCAGGATGCGACGAGCCGACATCGAGGTGCCAAACCATCCCGTCGATATGGACTCTTGGGGAAGATCAGCCTGTTATCCCCGGGGTACCTTTTATCCGTTGAGCGACGCCGCTTCCACATGCCAGCGCCGGATCACTAGTTCCGACTTTCGTCCCTGCTCGAGTTGTCACTCTCACAGTCAAGCTCCCTTGTGCACTTACACTCGAAACCTGATTGCCAACCAGGCTGAGGGAACCTTTGAGCGCCTCCGTTACATTTTAGGAGGCAACCGCCCCAGTTAAACTACCCATCAGGCACTGTCCCTGATCCAGATAATGGACCTAGGTTAGATATCTAGTACGACCAGAGTGGTATTTCAACGTTGACTCCACGACAACTGGCGTCGCCGTTTCACAGTCTCCC
>NZ_LMSQ01000005.1:0-256793 GCF_001429525.1 Nocardioides sp. Soil796 | reverse complement strand
CTGGCTGCGCTGCTCGCCAAACCGGCAGCAGCATGACCGTTGCTTAGACCGATTGACCTAGCCCCCTGCCGGTGGGGTGCGAAGTGACGTGGACAGCGCGTTACACGTGGCGGGGGCGGGCGGGCTGGTCGGCGGGGGCGGGTCAGGCGGGCGCGTTGGGGAGGGCGCCCCCGTAGCGACGGTCGCGGCGCGCGTAGGTGTCGATCGCGGCCCACAGGTGCCGGCGGTCGACGTCGGGCCAGAGCACGTCGGAGAAGACGAACTCGCTGTACGCCGCCTGCCAGAGCATGAAGTTCGAGAGCCGCTGCTCCCCCGACGTACGCCAGACCAGGTCGGCGTCGGAGAGGTCGGGCACGTAGAGGTGCTTGGCGAAGGTCTTCTCGTCGACCTTCTTGGGGTCCAGGCGCCCGTCAGCCACGGCCTGGGCGATGGACCGCGCGGCGTCGGCCACCTCGGCCCGACCGCCGTAGTTCACGCACATGGTCAGCGTGAACACCTTGTTGTCCTTGGTCAGCTCCTCGGCGACCTGCAGCTCCTTGATCACCGACCTCCACAGCCGCGGCGCCCGGCCGGCCCACTTCACGCGCACACCCAGCTCGTGCATCTCGTCGCGCCGGCGCCGGATCACGTCCCGGTTGAAGCCCATCAGGAAGCGCACCTCGTCGGGCGAGCGCGACCAGTTCTCCGTCGAGAACGCGTACGCCGACACCGCCTTCACGCCGATCTCGATGGCCCCCTCGACGACGTCGAACAACGACGACTCACCTTGCTCGTGTCCCGCCGTCCGCGGGAGGCCGCGCTCCTTGGCCCAGCGGCCGTTGCCGTCCATCACCACGGCCACGTGCCGGGGCACGAGCTCCTTGGGGATCGGCGGCGGGGTGGCACCGGAGGGGTGCGGATGCGGACGACGTGGCACACGATTCACGTGGACAACCCTAGAGCTTGGCCCCTCGCGGCCTATGCTGCCTTCGTGGAGAACCAGAACGATCAGATCGAGCAGCAGCTGTTCACCATCCTGCGACGCTCGCAGTTGATCCATGTCCGCACGCCCTCGGGCGAGGTCGAGCTCGAGCGCTCCAGCTACGGCATCCTGTGCCTGCTCGACGACAACGGCCCCCAGCGACTCGGCGCGATCGCCCAGGCATTCCGCCTCGATCCCTCGACGATCACCCGGCAGGTGCAGGCCGTCGTACGGCTCGGCCTGGCCGAGAAGACGGTCGACCCCACGGACCGTCGGGCCTCCGTGCTCACCCTCACCACCGAGGGCGCGAGGGCCGTGCACGAGGAACGCGACCGTCGGCGTGGGCTGCTCGACATCATGCTGGCGTCGTGGTCCCAGACCGAGCGTGACGAGTTCCTCCGGTCGTTGCAGCGCTTCAACCGCACCGTCGACGACTGGATCGAGAACGGCGCACCCACCGACTGACGCGGTCGGTCAGCGCTCGACGTACTCCAGCGAGCGGAGCCGGCGCTCCAGGTGCCAGTGGAGGTACGCCGCCACGAGGCCACTGGCCTCCTTGAGGTGACGGGGCTCGGCGGCGTCGATCAGCGGCCAGTCACCGGCCAGCAGCCCGCCGAGCACGGCCACGGTCTCCGCGGACGGGTTCGCCGAACCCGGCAGGCGACAGGCGCTGCACAGGATGCCACCGGCCGCCGGGTTGAACCACCGGTGCGGACCGGGTGCGTCACAGCGGGCACACGTGTCGAACGACGGGGCGTAGCCGGCCACCGACAGGGACCGCAGGAAGTAGGAGTCGAGCACCTGCCCGGGACGCCGCTCCGGTGTGGTCAGCGCGCGCAGGCCGCCGACGAGCAGGAGGAACTGCTGCAACGAGGGCTGCCGCTCCTCCATGATCAGGCGCTCGGCGGTCTCGAGCATCGCCGTACCGGCGGTGTAGCGGTCGTAGTCGGCGCCCAGGGTTCCCGAGAACGGGGCCAGGGTCACGGCCTGGGTGATGGTGTCGAGGTTGCGTCCCTCGGCCAGCTGCAGGTCGACGTGGGTGAACGGCTCGAGACGGGAGCCCCAGCGTGACGACGTGCGGCGTACGCCCTTGGCCACCGCCCGCACCAGCCCGTGGTTGCGGGTCAGGAGCGTGATGATCCGATCCGCCTCACCCAGCTTGTGGGTGCGCAGCACGACGGCTTCGGCTCGATAGAGGGGCACGGGTCCATTGTGCCGTCTCAGACGCCCCGGAGCCCGCTGGCGGAGCGTGTCTCCCAGCACCCGCGGACGAACTCGGCCGCCTCGCCGTCCAGGCGCTCGGGCCGGAACCGCCACTCGAATATGCTCTCGGCCCGGACGAACCGGGCAGCCGGGATCTCGTCGGCCAGCATCGCGGCGTCCGCCGCCGGGTGAACCGGGTCGGCGGGATGGCCGACCACCATCGTGGGTACGTCGATGGCGCGGCGCAGGCGCGACGGAGGGGCGATGCGACCGAAGACGATGCCGTGCATCACCGCCGCCATCGGCGCGGGCTGCTGGTCGCAGGTGTCGAGGACGATGCCCGCCCAGAAGGGGACCAGCCCGCGCGGCACCCGACGCGTCACGGCGCGGGTCAGGCTGACCGTGAACGGCAGGAACCGCGCCGCCAGCATCATCGGACCGAACACCACCATCCCCATCTCGACGGCGTTGTCGAGCACCGGCATCTCGACCAGGAGGCCGCGCACCCGCGCGGGAGCGATCGCCGCCACCTCGAGCGAGACGTTGGCGCCCAGGGAGGTGCCGCCGATGACGGCCTGGTCGGCGCCGAGGTGGTCCAGCAGCGCGACGACCTGCTCCCCGAACGCGGTCATCGAGTAGACCATCGGGTCGGCCGGCCGGTCCGAGCGACCGTGGCCGAGCAGGTCGAGGGTGACCACGTGCATGCCCTCGGCGGCCAGGGCGCGCGCCAGCGGCTGGCACATGCGGCGCAGCATCAGCTGGCCGTGCAGCAGCACCACCCAGCGGTCGCCGGAGCCGTACTCGGTGTACTCCAGGCGGTCCTCGCCGAGGAAGAACTGGCCGATGCGTTCGGAGACCAGGGGTGAGCGCGACATGGCCAGCAATCTACCGTCCGCCCGGCCCCCGGCAGGTCAGCTGACCGCGACCGCGTCCACGACGAAGACGAGGGTCTCGTTCGGCTCGACCCCGTTGCCGCCCGCACCGTAGCCCTTGGCCGGCGGGATGATGATCAGGCGGCGGGCGCCCTCCTGGATGCCGACGAGTCCTTCGTTCCACCCGTCGATGACCGGGGCCTGGCCCAGTGGCGTGACCGGGAACGGCTCACCGCGGTCGAAGGAGTTGTCCAGGACCTGCTGGTTCGACCAGGTCACCAGCAGGTAGTCCGTCAGCACGGTGTCTCCCGCCTTCGCCTCCGGGCCGGAGCCCGCGGAGAGGTCCTTGGTGATCACCTCGGTCGGCGGGGTGCAGTCGTCCGGCAGCGTCACCTCAGGCTTCTCGCCGAACTCACCGCTGACCTCGATGTCGTCCGCCGTGCACACGGCGGCCGAGTCCGTGTTGTCGTCGGACGAGTCGTCCGAGTCCGAGTCGCCGCACGCGGCAGTGGCGAGGAGGGCAGCCGTGACGGCCAGGACAGCGGTGATTCTCCGAGCGGTACGCATGGCGCCGACCCTATCCGTGGCCGACCTGACACTGTTGTCCGCATGCCCACGAACACCCGACAGAACAACCCCGGCGCCGATCGGTCGCCTCTCGCGAGCTACCCCTCCAAGCCCCCGGTGGGGTTCGCGGACTGGACGATGCTGGTCATCGCGATCATCTCGGTGGTGCTGCTGTCGTGGATCACCTTCTGGGACGTCTCGCCCGGGACCGAGCGCTGGGTGATCCGCGCTGACTACGCGATCTGCGCGCTGTTCGCCGTCGAGTTCCTCTGGCGCTGGCGCCGATCGCGTGAGGGCTGGAAGTTCCCGCTGAAGTACTGGTACGAGGTGCTCGGCATGATCCCGGTCTCGAACCCGGCGTTCCGCTCGTTCCGACTGCTGCGGGTCTTCATCGTCCTGGCCCGCCTCGGCCGAGCCGCCGACCGGGCCTTCGGCGACCGCGTCACCGCAGCCATCGTCAAGCAGGGCACGGACTCCATCGTCGAGGTGATCAAGAGGCCGGTGACGATCGCCGTGATGGACGAGGTCACCGCCGTGCTGCAGACGGGCAACTACACCAGCAACATCGCCCGCGCCCTCGACGAGAACCGTGCCGAGCTCGACCTGATGATCGTCGAGCTGATCAAGAAGGACCAGCAGATGGGCCGGCTCAAGTTCCTGCCGTTCCACGACGACGTCGTGCGCCTGGTCAGTGACACGGTGTTCCGGCTGGTCTTCTCGGTGCTCAACGACCCGCGCACCGACGAGCTGATCTCGGACGCGCTCCGCGAGAACATCGACCAGATGCGGGACGCCGTCCGCAACAAGTACGACGCCGAGACGGCAGGAGCGACGTCATGAGCATCGAGGTACGCCGACTGGCCCCCGAGGAGTGGCCGGTGTGGCGCGAGATCCGGTTGCGGTCCCTCGCCGACTCCCCCGATGCCTTCGGGTCCACGCTCGCCCGGGAGGAGGCCTTCACGGAAGACGACTGGCTGATGCGGATGCAGAGCACGCCCGTCGTCGTCTTCGTCGACGGCGCCGCGGCCGCCCTGGGCGGGGCCTTCCGGATCGAGGACGGAGTCGCCCAGATCGTGGCGATGTGGACCGCTCCGGAGTTCCGTCGCCGAGGCCTGGCACGACTGGTGCTCGACGAGGTGGTCGCTCAGGCCCGTGCCGAAGGACGCCGGGTGATCCTCGACGTCGCGCAGGGCAACCCCGCCGCGCGGAGGGTCTACGAGCGCTTCGGCTTCGTCGCGACCGGCAGGGCCGAGCCCCTCCGTGAGGGGTCGGCCCTGCTGGTCGACGAGATGGTGCTGCCCCAACCCCGCGTGTAACGCTCCGTCCATGACGGTTTGCACCCTGCAGGTCGGGTGCAAAGTGGCATGGACAGCGCGTTACACGGGGCGGGTCAGGCGCGGTTGACGGCGCTGACGACGGCCTTGAGCGAGGCAGTGACGATGTTCGCGTCGAGGCCGACACCCCAGAGGATCTGGTCACCGACCGCGCACTCGACGTACGCCGCGGCGATCGCGTCGCCACCGGCCGAGAGCGCGTGCTCGTGGTAGTCGAGCACCCGCACGTCACCGCGGTCGGCGTACGCCGGGTTGCCGGCCGCCTGCTCGCTCTCGACCAGGTCGTTGAGCGCGTTGGTGAACGCGTTGATCGGCCCGTTGCCCGAGGCCGTCAGCGCGCGCAGCTCACCGTCGACGTACACGTTGACCGAGAGCTGGTCCTTCTCACCCGCAGCCGAGGAGGTGTGCACCGAGTTGAGCTTGAGCGGGGACTCGCGGTCGAGGTACTCGCTGCGGAAGACGTCCCAGATCGCCTCGGGCGTCATCTCGCCGCCGTCGGAGTCGGTGCGCTGCTGCACGACCCGGCTGAACTCGATCTGCGCGCGTCGCGGCAGGTCGAGCTTGTGCTCGGCCTTGAGGATGTAGGCCACTCCACCCTTGCCGGACTGGCTGTTGACCCGGATCACGGCCTCGTAGTTGCGGCCGACGTCCTTCGGGTCGATCGGCAGGTACGGCGCCTCCCAGGGCAGCTCGCCGACCGGAACACCCTGCTCGGCGGCCTGCTTGTCGAGGTCCTCGAGGCCCTTCTTGATGGCGTCCTGGTGGGAGCCGGAGAAGGCGGTGTAGACGAGGTCACCCGCGTAGGGGTGCCGCGGGTGCACGGGGAGGTTGGTGCAGTACTCGACCGTGCGGCGCACCTCGTCGATGTCGCTGAAGTCGATCTGCGGGTCGATGCCCTGGGAGAAGAGGTTCATCCCCAGCGTGACCAGGTCGACGTTGCCGGTGCGCTCGCCGTGGCCGAACAGGCAGCCCTCGACGCGGTCGGCGCCGGCCATCATCGCCAGCTCGGTGGCGGCCACGGCGGTGCCGCGGTCGTTGTGCGGGTGCAGGCTGATCGCACTGTGCTCGCGGCGGGTCAGGCCGCGGCCGAAGTACTCGATCTGGTCGGCGTAGGTGTTCGGCGTCGACATCTCGACGGTCGCCGGCAGGTTGAGGATGATCTCTCGGCCGGCCTCGGGCTGCCAGACGTCGGAGACCGCCTCGCACACCGAGAGCGCGAAGTCGGTGTCGGTCTGGGTGAAGATCTCGGGGCTGTACTGGTAGCCGAAGTCACAGTCGCCGAGCATCTCCTCGGCGTACTTCATCACCATCTCGGTGCCGCGGGTGGCGATGTTGCGGCACTCGTCGGGGGTGACCCCGAAGACGACCCGCTGGAACAGCGGCGCGGTCGCGTTGTAGAGGTGCACGGTCGCGCGGTCGGCGCCGACCAGCGACTGGATCGTGCGCTCGATGAGGTCCTCGCGGGCCTGGGTCAGCACCGAGACCTGCACGTCGTCGGGGATGCGGTCCTCCTCGATCAGCTTGCGCACGAAGTCGAAGTCGGTCTGGCTGGCGCTGGGGAAGCCGATCTCGATCTCCTTGTAGCCCATCTTCACCAGCAGCTCGAACATGCTGAGCTTGCGGGCCGGGGTCATCGGGTCGATCAGCGCCTGGTTGCCGTCACGCAGGTCGGTGGAGAGCCAGCGCGGGGCCTTGGTGATCTTCTTCGTGGGCCACGTGCGGTCGGGTACGTCGACGGGCACGAAGGCGGTGTACCGCTCGAACGGCATGCCGCTGGCGGACTGCTGGTTGCCGGTGTTGCTCAGGTTGGTCATGGTTTCCTCGCTGCTTGGAGATCCGGGTGCCGGACGAGCAGCCCATGAGAAGGCAGCACAACCTCCGCAACGAGGGGGCCGGCTTCAGGCCTCGTTGCGGCAGCGAAGGAGGAGGCTGCGCATCTTCATGACGGGAACCACTTTAGCGCACCCTCGCGACCGTGACAGGGTGGGTCCATGCCTCGACTGCTGGTTGTCCATCACTCCCCCACGCGATCGCTGCAGGCCCTCACCGAGGCAGTCGTCGCCGGCGCTTCCGACGACGAGATCGAGGGCGTCGAGGTCGTCGTACGACCGGCCCTGGAGGCGACCGCCGACGACGTGCTGGCCGCGGACGGCTACCTGCTCGGCACCAGCGCCAACTTCGGCTACATGTCCGGGGCGCTCAAGCACTTCTTCGACTCGACGTTCCTCCAGGTCGGCGGCGCGCTCGATCCGAGCGGCGGCGCCGGTCCCGGCGACGACGCGAGCCCCACCGCCAAGCGCCCGTACGGCCTCTACGTCCACGGGCGCTACGACACCACGGGAGCGGTCCGCTCGGTGCAGTCGATCATCGGCGCCCTCGGCTGGCGCCAGGGCTACGACGTCCTCGAGGTGCTCGGCGACGTCGGGGAGGCCGAGACGGAGGCTGCCTACGAGCTGGGCGGTACGATCGCGGCACTGCTGACGACCTAGAGGACTCCCCACGTGCCCCCTGTACGACGACTGCTGCCGGCCGTCGCACTGCCGATCGTGCTGGTCCTGTCCGGATGCGGAAACGACGACGGCAGCGACCGTGTCGACCCCGCCCAGCTGGACGCGGTCGAGGCCCCCGAGCTGGGCGCGTGCCGCGACCTCGAGCCGGGCGACGTAGAGAAGAGCAGCAACGCGACCAAGACCGTCGACTGCGCGGAGACGCACACGGCCGAGACCTACGCGGTCGGCCCCCTGCCCGCGACCTACGACGAGGCCGACTACGACGACGACGGACTGGCGCAGTTCGCCTACGAGCGCTGCTCCGGCCAGTTCGAGAAGTTCCTCGGCGCCGACGAGTCGCTGGTGATGCGCACTGTGGTGAGCTGGGCGTGGTTCCGCCCGTCGGAGAAGGCCTGGGACAAGGGCGCGCGGTGGTACCGCTGCGACCTGGTCGGTGGTGGTGAGCAGTCGAAGGAGTACGTCGACCTCCCCGAGACCGCCAAGGGCCTGCTCACCGGGCGTCCCGAGGACAAGTGGATGGTCTGTGCCGAGGGCCCGACCGTGGTCGGCGAGGTGAAGGTGCCGTGCTCGGAGAAGCACAACTGGCGTGCCGTCACCACGATCAAGGTCGGCACCGACGACGAGTCCTACCCGGGTGACCGGCTGGTCGAGGTGAAGACCCGCGACTTCTGCTCCGACTCGGTGGGCGCCTGGATGAACTACCCGGTCGACTACGAGTACGCCTACACCTGGTTCCACAAGGCCGAGTGGGACGCCGGCAACCGGCGCTCCATCTGCTGGGCAAGGACACCCCGATGACCCGCCTCCTCGCCGGTCTCCTGCTCGCGCTCGGACTCCTCGCGGGATGCTCGGACGGATCCGACAAGTCCGCCGACCCGGACCCGACCCCCAGTGCGTCCACCACACCGCCCGCCCCGGCGAAGCCGGCACCCCGCCCGAAGCCGGGCACCTGCCACTCCCTGTCGTACGACGCCGCGGTGGCCCCCACGTTCGACGCGAAGACCGTGTCCTGCAAGGCGAAACACACCGCCGAGACCTTCTTCGTCGGCACCCTCGACACCGTCGTCGACGGACACCTGGTCACCGTCGACTCCGATCGCGTGCAGCAGCAGGTCTCCAGCGCCTGCCCGCGCGAGCTCGCCGGCTTCCTCGGCGGCTCGGCGGAGGACCTGCGCCTCAGCATGCTCACCACGGTCTGGTTCAGCCCCACCGTCGAGCAGTCCGACGAGGGCCAGGACTGGTTCCGCTGCGAGGTGATCGCGATCGGCGGGCCCGAGGAGCTGCTGCTGCTCGACGGCCCGACCAAGGGCGTGCTCGGCACCGACACGGGCCGCGCCACGTACGGCATGTGCGGCACCGCCAAGCCGGGCACCACGGACTTCGAACGCGTGGCCTGTGCCCGTTCGCACTCGTGGCGCGCGGTCGGCACGGTCGACGTACGACCTGCGAAGGGTGGCGCCTATCCAGGGGTCGAAGCCGCCCGCGACGCCGGCCAGTCGACCTGCGAGGACACCGTCCGCGACCTGGCCGACGACCCGCTCAAGTTCACCTGGGGCTACGAGTGGCCGAACAAGAAGCAGTGGTCGGCCGGCCAGCACTACGGCTTCTGCTGGGCGCCTGAGGCCTGAGCACGGCGAAGCCGAGGACTCAAACCCGCGGTGCCAGCTCCGTGACGATGTCGAGGTGCCCGGCATGCCGGGCATACTCGGCCAGCACGTGGAAGCAGATCCACTCCAGGGTCGGAGGGTCGTGCGCGAAGCGGCCACCGGGCGCGGCAACGGCGTCAGGGGCGAAGTCCCGGAGCACTCGACGCGTCCGCTCGGCTGTCCGCTCCAGGCCTGCGGCCAGGTCGGCTGCCGTCACCTCCGGTGCCACCTCCCACCTGGCCCGGGCCAGCGTCTCGTCGGAGTCGTCCGAGACCCACGGCTCGTCGGTGTTCCAGTCCCCCCAGGGATCGGCCACTGGTTCGCCGAGGAATCCCCACACGAACCAGCGCTGCTCCATGTGCAGGCAGTGGCTGAGCAGCTCGATCGGGGTCCATCCGCTGGGAACTCGCGGCGTGCGCTGCTCGCCGGCTGACAGGGAGAGGACGCCGTTGACGATGTCGTCGCGCACCCAGTCGAGGTAGTCGGCCCATCTGGCCTGCCCCGCTGGCCCCGACTTCGCCGGCTCGGCCATGTTGCGGGCCACCCGGTTGTCCTCGCTCACGTGGCCCACCGACTCAGAAGCCGAGCTTGCGCAGCTGGCGCGGGTCGCGCTGCCACTCCTTGGCCACCTTGACCCGCAGGTCGAGGTGCACGGGGGTGCCGAGCATGGCCTGGATCTGCATGCGGGCATCGGTGCCGACCTGCTTCAGGCGCGACCCCTTGTGGCCGATCACGATGCCCTTCTGCGAGTCACGCTCGACGTAGAGCCATGCGTGGATCTCGAGCAGGGGCTTGTCCTCGGGGCGGTCCTCGCGCAGGCCCATCTCCTCGACGACGACCGCGATGGAGTGGGGCAGCTCGTCACGCACGCCTTCGAGCGCGGCCTCGCGGATCAGCTCGGCGACGATCGCCTCCTCGGGCGCGTCGGACAGGTCGCCGTCCGGGTAGAGCGGTGGGCCTTCCGGAAGCATCGCGGTGAGTACGTCGGCCAGCAGCTGCACCTGGTCTCCGCTCTTGGCCGAGACCGGCACGATCTCGGCCCACTCGGTGCCGGTCTGCTCCCCCAGTGCCTGGATGGCGAGCAGGTGCTCGCCGATCTGCTCGGGCGTGGCCAGGTCGGTCTTGGTCGCGATGGCGACCTTCACGCTGCGCCGGACCTTCGAGAGCTCCTTGACGATGAACGTGTCGCCGGGACCGATCTTCTCGTTCGCCGGGAAGCACACGGCCACCACGTCGACCTCGGCCCACGTGGTCTTGACGAGGTCGTTGAGGCGTTCGCCGAGGAGGGTGCGCGGGCGGTGCAGGCCGGGGGTGTCGACGAGGATCAGCTGCGCGTCGTCACGGTGCACGATGCCGCGCACGACGGTGCGGGTGGTCTGCGGCTTCGAGGAGGTGATCACGACCTTCGAGCCGACCAAGGCGTTGGTCAGCGTCGACTTGCCGGCGTTGGGACGACCCACGAAGGAGACGAAGCCGCTGCGGTAGCCCTCGGGCCGTTCGCCGTGCAGGGGTCCGGCCGGTGCCACGCCGCTGACGTCGAAGTCCTTGTCGTGCTCATTCATTCCGTCTCCCGTGCTGCGTCGTAGTCGGCCCAGATCTCTTCATCACTCTTGCCTGCCGCCTTGCCTGCCCGGTAGATCGGGCCGGGGTCGACCGCACGCGGCTGGCGCTTCAGCGCCGCACGCCAGTAGCCCATCACGTCGTACTGCGTGCTCGGCAGCTTCACCTCGCGCATGAGGTGCTTGCGGATCGCCCGCATCTGGGCGGACTCCCCCGCCATCCAGAAGTATCCGGGGCCCTCGGGCCACGGCAGCGACTCGGTGAACGCGGCCAGGTTGCTCTGCCCGGGGCCGGGCGGCTCCAGCCAGGTCAGGTCGCCGGACTTCTCCAGGGCCTCCGGGAAGTAGCCGTCGATCCGCTCCGGGGACTCGGCCCACACATGGGCTCGTACGTCGGGGCCGAGCTCCTCGATGATCCTCGCCATCGCCGGCAGCCCGGTCATGTCACCCACGAGGTAGAGCCACCGGCTCTCCTCGGGCATCGCGAAGGAGCCCTTGGCCTCGGTGATCGTGACGGTCTCGCCGGTGCAGTCGCGCATCGCCCACTCGGTGACCAGGCCGACGTCGTGGACCACGACGTCGAGCACCAGCTCGACGCCGTCCCATGACCGCACGGTGTAGTAGCGGGACTGGAACTGGCCCGGCACGACCAACCCGACCCACTCGTCGCTGATTCCGGTGGAGGTGAATCGGGCCAGCCCCTCACCGCCGAGGGTGAGGCGCACGAGGTGCGGCGAGATCTCCTCACGCCGCAGCACCTGCGCGGCGTACTGCTCGGCTCGGGTGCTCACCGGACAAGGTTAGTCGCCCGTGCCCGGGCCGCGCGCATCCGCTGCCGGGGCGCGAGCCACGAGCCCACCGGCACCGTCCTGTCCGAGGCGCACCAGCATCGCGGCCTCGGGGTCGCTCACTGCCTCGACCTGACCCGGGCCGAGGATTGCGTCGGCGAGCAGCTGGCCCTCCCCCACGGGACAGCGCAACCAGTCGCAGCGACGAGGACATCGCGATGAAAGCCTCGTGCAAGCATGCCCCGGCACGCTGCTGCAATGCCACTGGAAACCGATGACCGAGCCGCCCAGCTCCGCGCGCTGCCCCGGACCCGCACGCTGGTCGTGTGCCTGGCCCTCTTCCTGGAGGGCATGAGCTCGTCGGCCATCAACGTGCAGATCGGCGCCGTGGAAGGTGAGTTCGCCCCCGGCCCGGTCGAGCTCCAGCTGATCGCAGGCGTCTTCCTGATCTCCTACGCCGGCCTGCTGCCCCTGGCCGGTCAACTGGTCGATCGGAGCAACCGCCGGACGCTGTTCCACCTCGGCGTCGTCCTCTTCGGGCTCGGCAGCCTGGCCTGTGCCCTCGCGCCCGCTGCCGCCTTTCTCGTGGTCGGTCGGTTCACCCAAGGTGCCGGTGCCGCGTTGAGCGCCCCCGCCGCCCTCGCCCTGATCACCGCGGGCCTTCCCGAGGGGCCCGCCAGGAACCGCGCCGTGACGACGTACGGCGCCATGGGTGCGGTCGGGTTCTCGACCGGGCTGGTGGTGCCGGGTGCACTGGTCACGGCGCTGGGCTGGCGCTCGAGCTTCCTGGTGCTCGTGCCGATCGTGTTGCTGGTCCTGGCCGCGACGTGGCGGATCCCGCCCTCGGTGGCTCACCGCAGCGGCCGGTTGGACCTGCCGGGAGCGCTGCTCCTCACCGTGGCCCTGGGCCTGGCGCTCAGCCTGGTCAGCGGGGTCGGCAGCCTCACCGTCGGGCCGCTCGGTGCCGGCGCCGGGGTGTTGGTGCTGCTCGTCGGCGTGCTCGTGCGCAGGGGCGGCGTGGGCGGCATCCCGCGCAGCACCTTCGGGCGCCCCCGGGTGCTCGGGGCCGGTCTCGGACTGGCGGCTGTCTTCGCTGGTGTGCTCTCGTCGATGTTCGTGCTGAGCCTCGACCTGCAGGCCGGAGGCGGGATGGACGCCTACGAGGTCGGGCTCCTGATCCTGCCCCAGCCGTTGGCCTTCTCGGCCGCCTCCCGGGCCGGGGCAGCAGCCGTGGGTCGTCACGGTCCGGGCCGGACGCTGGCCGTGGGGATGCTGCTGATCGCGACCAGCCTGGTGCTGCTCGCCACGGTCACTCGCGGTCCGTCGGAGGTGCGGATCCTGATCGCGATGGCCGCGATCGGCATCGGCATGGCGCTCAGCTTCCCGGCCGCGTCGATCGCCGCGATCGACGCCACGCCCGAGGCGCTGCGCGGGACCACCGCCGGTCTGCTGACCACGGCCCAGAACGTCGGCGGGGCACTCGGCCTGGCCGTGGTCACCGCGCTCGACGTCGTGCCTCGGGAACACGGGGACAGTGCCACCCCGGGGCTCCTGGTCGCCGCGGCCCTCATCGTCGGCGGTGGACTCGCCGCCGTGGTCGCGGCCCGTACGCGTGCCCCGGAGGGAGCCCACGCATGCTGATCGCCTGCGACCTCGACGGCACCCTGACCTTCGACGGAACGTGCCCGGCCCAGCCCCTGGTCGACGTACTCGAGGACTTCGCGGAGCGGCCGGACGTCAGGCTGGTGCTGGCCACCGCCCGTTCCCCGCGGTGCCTGCGGGACTGGTTCGGGCGCCTGGCGCAGCGGATCGACCTGGTCTGCTGCAACGGGGCCCTGCACCTGCCGCCGGGGGGCCTGCCGGCGACCGTCCGCGCACTGCCCGCCGCGTCGGTGGGTCGGCTGCTGGAGCGGTTGGACCGGGCCGGGGTCGGCTGGTGCGCGGAGTACGGCGACCACTTCGTTGCCCGCGACGCGACGGCGCTGCCGTGGTTCGGAGACCGTGCGCGACGACTCATGGCCCCCGGTCAGCGGCCACCCCTGGACGGCGTGCTCAAGGTCAGCATCGAGGAGTCACGACGCGGGCTGCCCGCTGCGGCCGGACTGCCCGGAGTCGTCACCCTGCCGCACGCGACCGGCGACATGGACGTCGTCGCGGCGGGCGTCGACAAGTCCGTGGCGGTTGCGGGCCTCTCGTCGACCGGGGCCGCCGACCTGGCCGTGGGCAACGACCTCAACGACCTCGCGATGCTGCGCTCTGCCCGGCGTGCCGTGGTGGTCGGCGACGGTCTTCCGACCCTGGACGACGTGCCGCACGTGCGCAGGGTCGCGGCCCACCCCCGGGACGTCGAACGGGCGCTGCTGGACGCCGTGCCGCAGGTCGGCATCGCCTGACCCGCGGCGCGGCCCCTCGTGCCTCGTTCAGGCGATCCAGTCGGGACGCAGCGGGAAGCCGCTGGCGCCGCGTTCGTCGTTGCGGGTGGCGAGCACGTGGTGCAGCTCGATCTCGTCGCGCTCGAACCCGATCCGCGAACCGGCCATGTAGATGCCCCACACCCGGGCCGTGCCCTCACCGACCTCGGCGACGCACTCGTCCCAGTTGGCCTCGAGGTTCCGGCACCATCCGGCGAGGGTCAGCGCGTAGTGCTCGCGGATGTTCTCGGTGTGCTGGACCTCGAGTCCGGCGTCCTGGGCGGCGGCCACGATCGTGCCCGAGCCGATCAGCTCGCCGTCGGGGAAGACGTAGCGGTCGATGAACGCCCCGGTCTCGGTCGGCCGGTTGTGCGGGCGCGTGATGCTGTGGTTGAGCAGTCGCCCGCCCGGGCGCAGCTTCTCGCGCAGGAAGGTGAAGTACGACGGGTAGTTCCTCACCCCGATGTGCTCGGTCAGGCCGATCGAGCTGACCGCGTCGAAACCGGTCTCCATGACCTCGCGGTAGTCGAGGTGTCGCACCTCGGCCAGGTCACCGAGCCCTTCACGGTCGATGGCCTCCTTGGCCCACTGGGCCTGTTCGAGCGAGAGGGTCACGCCGAGCGCCTTGGCGCCGTACTCGCGTGCGGCGTGGCGCACCATGCCTCCCCAGCCACAGCCCACGTCGAGCAGGCGTTGACCGGGTTGGAGGTTGAGCTTGCGGCAGATCAGGTCGTACTTCGCGGCCTGGGCCTCCTCGAGGGTCGCCTCGGGGGTCTCGAAGAGTGCGCAGGTGTAGGTCATCGACGGACCGAGCACCATCTCGTAGAACCGGTTCGAGACGTCGTAGTGGTGCTTGATCACCTCGGCGTCACGGTTCATCGAGTGGCGCAGGCCCTCGAAGGCGCGACGCCAGCGCGGCAGGTGCTCCTGCGGCGGCACCGGCGGCGGCCTCAGCTTGTCGATGCCCAGTCCGCGCACCAGGCGCAGCGCCTCGCTGACGCTGGGTCGGCGGAACTTCAGGTGGTTGACCAGCAGCGCCATCGCCTCGTAGGGGTCGCCCGGATGCACTCCGCGGAGCTCCAGGTCGCCCATCACGTAGGCGCGGGCCATGCCGAGGTCGCCGGGCGCGGTCATGATGTAGGAGAGCCCGCGCTCGTTCTTGAGATGCAGCTCGATCTTCGCGTCAGGTGGTCCGGCGACGCTGCCGTCGTACGCACTGAAGCGCACCGGGGAACCGTCGTGGAGAAGGGAATCGATGGCCTGCCCGATGGTCACGGAGTCGGTCATGCTCACTGGCGTTGCACCGCCTTGTCATAGAGAGAGGTGAGTCGGTCGTGTGGGTCGTAACGCTGTTTCACGGCGGCCAGGTTGGCTCCGTCGTAGAGCCGGTCGAAGGTGGCGCGGTCGTAGAACGCCTCGGAGTAGAGCGACTTGTGCCCGCCGAGCTCGTGCACCTTCGCCTCGATGGCGCGGTTCCGGGGAGCGTCGTCGGCGTCCTCGCCGACATGCACGGTGCCCCAGAATCCGGCGTTGACGTAGGTCGTGCCGGGCTCGAGCGGGTACGACGGCCAGCGGGTGCCGGCACCACGCAACCGCAGCGGGCACAGCCACACGGGGCGCATGCCGACGGCCTCGTCGAACCAGTGGAGGAAGTCGGGCAGCCGGTCGACGGGGACCTCGACGTCCTGGATGACGCGTTCGCGACGGGGCCGTCCGGCCCGGCGGTCGAGGCGGTCGGCGATGCCGAAGCGGCGGTCGAGGCCGACCAGCTTGTGGTAGACGTCGGAGCGCCGCCAACGGCGCGGCCAGAGCCGGCGGATCCGCGGGTTGTACAGCCCGAACGCGCCCGAGCACCAGAACCAGTCGGTGTCCCAGCGCCAGAGGTAGTCGTTCATGGTCAGCACGTCACGCTGCCGCTGCTGGACGGAGCGGTAGTAGATGCCACTGCCCGTGTAGTCGCTCGGTTCGCCGGTCGCGGCATCGCTCCACCGGGCCAGGGTCAGGTAGAGCTCGCCCGGTTCGAAGGCCACGCCGTCGAGTCCGTCGACGCTCTCGCCCTCCCACTCGCCGGACTCGACGATGGTCTCGATCGCCTTGCCCAGCTGGGCCGCGTCGTCGAAGCGGACGTGGCGGAGTGCGACGAACCCGGGCACCTCCTCGAGCTCGATCTTCAGCCGGACGGCGTAGCCGAGCGAGCCGTAGGAGTTGGGGAAGGTGGCGAAGAGGTCGGCGTGCTCGTTGTCGGTGCGCGCGGTGATCACCTCGGCGTCACCGGTGAGGAGGTCCATCTCGAGGACCGACTCGTGGGGCAGGCCGTTGCGGAAGCTGGTCGCCTCGATGCCCAGGCCGGTGACCGCTCCACCGAGCGTGATCGTGCGCAGCTGCGGCACGACGAGTGGGATCAGGCCGTGCGGCAGGGTCGCCTCGACGAGGTGCTCGTAGGTGCACATGCCCTGCACATCGGCGGTGCGGTTGGCGACGTCGACCTCGATCACGCCGTCGAGCCCGGACACGTCGAGGCCCGGCACGGTGGTGCTGGAGCGGGGCCGGAACAGGTTCGAGGTGCTCTTCGCGAGCCGCACGGGGGCGCGCTCAGGAATCGCGGCGTACGACGCCAGCAGACGTTCCACGGCCTCCCGGTGGTTCTCCCACCCACGCACGATGGTCACAGGAACACGGTAGCGCCTCACTGCTTGCACTCACCAAGGGGTATTCCCGATACTCCCTGACGTTCGGGCCCTCCAAGCCCGATACTCCCTGACGTTTCGGCCCTCGGCAGGGCCGAAACGTCAGGGAGTATCCCCGGAAGTGGACCGGAACGTCAGGGAGTATCGGAGGGATCAGACGAGGTGGAGGGGGACGCCGGGGCCGGCGAACTCCTCGACCACCGCGAGATCGGCCGCGGAAGCGGCACCGTCGGCTCCACCGTCCCGCATGAGTACGACGGCCTCGAGGCCGGCCGATCCCGACGAGGAGGCCATCGCCACGCACACCTGGATCGCGGAGAGCTTGAGCGACGGGAGGTCGACCGAGCCGGCGGCGTAGGTGCGTCCGTCGGTGTCGCGCACGGCGGCGCCTTCCGTGGCGCGGGTGCGGGCGCGCGTGGCGCGGGCCAGGGTGACGAGCTTGGCGTCTTCGGGGGCGAGGTCAGGCATGCGGCTCAGCGTAGTCGTCGGCGTCGGCCCTCCCGGGCGGTGGTTCGGCCTTGCTGATCAGCACCGTGCCGATGCGGTTGCGCCTGCCGGCCGACTCCTCGGCCTCGAAGCGCAGGCCGTGCGACTCGACGACCGAACCCGGGATCGGGACCCGGCCGAGCTCCTTGGCCATCAGACCACCGACCGAGTCGACGTCCTCCTCGACCTGCACGTAGCCGGGGAACAGCTCGTCGAGGTCGTCGACCGGGTAGCGCGAGGAGACACGGGTGCTGCCGTCCTCGAACACCTCGATCTGGATCTCGCCCTCGTCGTACTCGTCGGTGATCTCGCCGACGATCTCCTCGAGGACGTCTTCGATGGTGACGATGCCGGCCGTGCCGCCGTACTCGTCGACGACCACGGCGATGTGCTGGCGGCGGGCCTGCATCTCGGAGAGCACGTCGTCCGCCGGTTTGCTGTCGGGCACCCAGTGCACCGGGCGCAGGTGCTGGTCGATGCGCTCGGTGGTCTCTGCGTCAGCGTTGTCGAAGACCCGCTTGCTGACGTCCTTGAGATAGGCGAAGCCGACGATGTCGTCGAGGTTCTCCCCCACGACCGGCATGCGGGAGTAGCCGCTGCGCAGGAACAGCGACATCGTCTGGCGCAGGTTCTTGTTGCGGTCGACGTACAGCACGTCGTTGCGGGGCACCATCACCTCGCGGACAGTCGTGTCACCGAGCTCGAAGACGGAGTGGATCATCTTGCGCTCGCCGTCCTCGATGACGCTGGAGGCCTCGGCCATGTCGACCAGCTCACGCAGCTCGGTCTCCGTCGAGAACGGTCCGTCGCTGAACCCCTTGCCGGGCGTGAGCGCGTTGCCGATCAGGATCAGCAGCTGCGGGATCGGGCCGAGGATGCGGGTGACCCACTGGATCGGCGCGGCGCAGAGCAGGGCGACGGTGATCGCGTGCTGGCGGCCGAGAGTGCGCGGCGCGACCCCGATCGCGACGAACGAGACGACCAGCATGATGCCGATCGAGATCAGGATCCTGGCCCACGACGCATCGACGCTGCCCGAGACCAGCCGGGTGACGAGCACGATCGCCGAGACCTCGCACAGGATGCGCAGCAGCAGCGTGGTGTTCAGGTAGCGGGCCGGGTCGTCGAGGATCGCCAGCACCCGTTTGGCACCGGCCTTGCCCTCAGCGGCTATCTCCTCGGCGCGGGCGCGCGAGAAGCTGGACAGTGCGGCGTCGGCGGCCGAGAGGAGACCGGCGAGGAGAACGAGGACGGCTGCTGAACCCAGCAGCCAGAGATCGCCACTGGTCATTGGGCACGCCACTCGGCGAGGAGCCGGTCCTGGAGACCGAACATCTCCTTGTGCTCCTCGGGCTCCGCGTGGTCGTAGCCGAGGAGGTGGAGGATGCCGTGCACGGTGAGCAGCTCGATCTCGGCGTCCCGTGAGTGCCCAGCCGTGACCGCCTGCTTGCCGGCGATCTCGGGGCACAGCACCAGGTCGCCGAGCACGCCCTCTTCAGGCTCCTCGTTGACCAGGCCGGGACGCAGCTCGTCCATCGGGAAGGCCAGCACGTCGGTGGGGCCGTCCTTCTCCATCCAGCGGGCGTTGAGCTCGGCGATGGTCGCCTCGTCGACGGCCTTGATGCAGAGCTCGGCCTGCGGGTGCACCCGCATCTGGTCCATCACGAACCGGCTCAGCATCGACAGCTGGTGTACGTCGAGCTCGTGACCCGACTCGTTGAGCACCTCGATGGTCACCGGTGCTGGTCCTTCCGGGCGGAGTCCCGGGCGTCGAAGGTCTCGTAGGCCGCGACGATCTTGCCGACCAGCCGGTGGCGCACGACGTCGTGGGCGGTGAGCCGGTTGAACGAGATGTCGTCGACGGTGTCGAGGATGCCCTCGACGATGCGCAGCCCGGACTTGGTGCCGGACGGCAGGTCGACCTGGGTGACGTCGCCGGTGACCACGATCTTGGAGCCGAAGCCCAGCCGGGTCAGGAACATCTTCATCTGCTCGGGCGTGGTGTTCTGGGCCTCGTCGAGGATGATGAACGAGTCGTTGAGCGACCGGCCGCGCAGGAACGCCAGGGGCGCCACCTCGATGGTGCCGGCGGCGAGCAGCTTGGGGATCAGCTCGGGGTCGAGCATGTCGTGCAGGGCGTCGTACAGCGGCCGCAGGTAGGGGTCGATCTTCTCCGTGAGCGTGCCGGGGAGGAAGCCGAGCTTCTCGCCGGCCTCGACGGCGGGTCGGCTGAGGATGATGCGGTTGACCTGCTTGGACTGCAGTGCCTGCACCGCCTTGGCCACGGCCAGGTAGGTCTTGCCGGTGCCGGCCGGGCCGATGCCGAAGGTGATCGTGCTCTTGTCGATCGAGTCGACGTAGCGCTTCTGGTTCAGCGTCTTGGGCCGGATGGTGCGGCCGCGGTTGCTCAGGATGTTGAGCGAGAGCACGTCGGCCGGGCGCTCGGTGGTCTCGGCGCGCAGCATCGACACGACCCGCTCGACGGTCTCGTCGGTGATGCCCTGACCGGTGCGGATGATCGTCACCAGCTCTTCGAGGAGTCGCTCCACGAGCGCGATCTCGGCCGGCGCGCCCTGGAGGGTCACCTGGTTGCCACGCACGTGTACGTCGGCCTCGAAGGCGCGCTCGATCAGGGACAGGTGTTCGTCGTTGGGCCCGAGCAGGCTGACCATGTTGACGCTCGACGGCACGACGACGGTGTGCTTGGTGGTCGGGCCGCGGGAGCCGGACTCGCTCTGGGTGTCTGTCATGAGGACTCCATGCTACGGCGCGGCGAGCACCGGGTCACACCGGCTTTTCGCGACAGGGCTGCCACGGCCTCGGCATCGGCGGCGTCATCGGTGATCAGCTGGGAGATCGCGCTGGCGTCGCAGATCCGGGCCAGCGCCACCTTGCCGAGCTTGTGCGATCCCGCGACGACGCTGACCCGCTGGGCGCTGCTGACCATCTCCGCGTTGATGCCGGCGCACGGCCGTCGCCGACGAGGTCACCCGACTCCTCGGGCTCCTGTCCGGCTCGGTCGTCAGCGCGGACTGACCAGCGCCGTCAGCGCTGGCCGCCGTACGCGACCGTCAGCCCGGGGGCCAGGTCAGGTCGCGCCCGCCGAGCACGTGCAGGTGGGCGTGGAAGACCGTCTGCTGCGCGGCCGCCCCGGTGTTGAACACCGCGCGGTAGCCGGGCAGGTCCTCCTTCTCGGCGACCTCGCGGGCAGTGGTGAACAGCTCGGCCAACGCCGCCGGCTCGTGGTCGGCCAGCGACGCGGCGTTCTCGTAGTGGCTGCGCGGCACGACCAGGAAGTGCGTCGGCGCCTGCGGTTGCAGGTCTCGGAAGGCGACCGTGAGATCTGTGGCGTGCACGATCTCGGCGGGCAGGTCGCCGGCCACGATCTTGCAGAAGATGCAGTCGTCAGGGGGAACGGGTGCACTCATGCAGGCCACACTAGAGGTGGCACCGCGAGCAATGAAGGGCCCCCGGCGTGTAAACCGGCGGAGCGACCCGCGCGTGCCACTAGCGTGATGACCCATGCACCTCCGACGACGACGGACCGCCCAGTGACCGGCGACGGCCGGCCCGGCGACGCCGACTCCGCGGTCGAGCAGCTGTACGCCACCCACTGGCGCTCGCTGGTCCGCCTCTCGGTGCTGCTGGTGCGTGACACCGGCACGGCCGAGGAGATCGTCCAGGACGCGTTCGTCGCGATGCACGGGCGGTGGGGCAGGTTGCGCGAGCCGGAGAAGGGCCTCGCCTACCTGCGCCAGGCCGTGGTGAACCGGTCGCGGTCGGTCCTGAGGCACCGCAAGGTGGTCGACCGGCACCTCGAGGTCGAAGGCCACCGCGGCGTGCCCCTCGCCCCCGGCGCCGACGAGCACGCCCTCGAGCAGGCGCGGCGCGAGAGCGTCCTCGACGCTGTGGCCGCACTCCCCCGACGCCAGCGCGAGGTGATCGCGCTGCGCTACTACCTCGATCTCACCGAAGCACAGATCGCGGACACCCTCGGCATCAGCCGCGGTGCCGTGAAGAGCCACGCGTCGCGTGGCGCCGAGTCGTTGCGCCAGCACCTCGGAGAACTCCTGGAGGACCACTCATGAACCGCCCCGAGAAGAACGACCCGCTCCGGGAGCTGATCTCCGACGCGGTCTCCGACGTGGAGCCCGCAGACGGGCTCGAGTCCATCCGCAACCGAACGAAGGTGACCAGCATGAGCACTCGCCGACCCTGGATCTACGGCGCCGGTGGCGCCATCGTCGCCACCGCTGCCGTCATCACCGCGATCGCGTTCGCCGGGAACTTCGGCGACGGCGACTCCGCCGACCCCGGCCCGGCCGGGAGCTCGTCGGCCGGCACCACCGATGGTGCGACCGACGACGTCACCGTCGAGGACCCGTCGGCCTTCACGACCGAGGGCGAGACCGACCCGGCCGACCCACCGGCGGTACTCGTCACCGTGCCGGTCTACTACATCGGTGACGGCCCGGGGGGCAGCGTGCTGTTCCGCGAGTTCACCAAGCTGCGACCGGGATCCGGGCAGAGCAATGTCGAGGCCGCCCTCGGGATGGCCGTCAGCGGCACCCCGATGGATCCCGACTACCGCCAGCCGTGGCCGGACGGCACCAAGGTCGACACCACGGCCGAGACGATGCAGGGCGACGTGATCGTCGTACCCCTTCTCGAGGGTGGCACGCCCTTGCACGACCGGCCCGACGGCATGAGCGAGCGCGACGCCCAGCTGGCCATCGAGCAGCTCGTCTACACGGCACAGGCAGCCGTCGGCAAGGGCCGCTTGCCCGTCCAGATCCTGCTGGACGGCGAGCACAGCGACACGGTCCTCGGCGTACCCACCTCGGAGCCCCTCGCCAACGCCGACGTGCTCGACACGCTCTCGCTGATGAACGTGACGGCGCCCGTCGAGGGAGCCGAGGTGTCCGGGTCGTTCACCGCAACCGGCGTCAACAACAGCTTCGAGTCGAACGTCCAGTGGCAGGTGCTCAAGGGCGACAAGGTGGTCAAGGACGGCTTCGGCACCGCCGAGGGCTGGGGCATGGATCGCCTGTTCCCCTGGAAGGTGAAGGTCGACGTCAGCGGCCTGGCCCCGGGCGAGTACACCTTCAAGGCGATGAACGACGACCCCACCGGTGGTGCCGAGGGCAACGGGCCGGACGTCGACACGAAGACCATCGTCGTCAAGTGAACGCCTAGGTTGGGGTCGTGCAGCTCACGCCACGCGACCTCAACCGCACCTTGTTGGCCCGCCAGCACCTGCTGGAGCGCACGACGATGCCGGTCCCGGCGATGGTCGCGCACCTGGTCGGCCTGCAGGCCCAGGCCAACCTGCCGCCGTACCTCTCGCTGGCCGCACGCCTGGAGGGCTTCGACCCGTACGACGTGAGCGCCGGCCTGACCACGAAGGTTCTGGTCCGACTGCTGACGATGCGCGGCACCGTGCACCTGCTGGTGCCCGACGACGCGCTGTCGCTGCGGCAGTGGACGCAGCCGCGCCAGGACCGCGAACGCGCCGCCAGCCAGAACACCGCGGCCGCGCTGCACCTCGACGCCGGTGAGTTCGCGACCGCCGTCTCCGAGCTGCTCGCCGACGCCCCGCTCTCAGGCAAGGACCTCGGCCTGCGCCTGGAGGAGCGCTTCCCCGGCGTGCCGCCGACCGCCCTGACCAACCTGGCCCGCGTGGACCTTCCCCTGGCCCAGCTGCCTCCGCGCGGCTGCTGGCAACAGGCGGGCGGAGTCGTCTACCAGTACGTCGACCGGTGGCTGGAGCGATCGTTGGTCGAGCCCGATCCCCCGGCGATCGTCCGCCGCTACCTGCGCGCGTTCGGGCCGGCCACCGCTGCCGACGTGACCGCCTGGTCGGGCATCACCCGGCTCGGTCCGGTGGTCGCCGGGATGGACGACCTCGTGCGACACACCGACGAGAACGGCCGGGCACTGTTCGACGTGGAGGGTGCGCCGATCGTGAACGGTGAGGCGGCGGCGCCGGTGCGCCTGCTCGGGCAGTACGACAACGTGTGGCTCTCCCACGCTGCGCGCGATCGCGTGACCACCACGCTCAACCGCAAGCGCTGGATGGGACCGAACGGCGGGATGGCGAACACGGTCTTCGTCGACGGCATGCTCGAGGGGCTGTGGCGGGTCGTCGACGACGCCCTCGAGTTCGAGCTGTTCCGTGACCTAACCCGTGCCGAGCAGCAGGAGCTCGACGCGGAGTCCGTGCGGGTCGAGGCGCTACTTGCCTCGTGACTCCGGTCCGGGGATCACCGGCACCCGCTCCACGCCGTACACCAGCGAGCTGTGCCGGAAGCCGAGGTCGGAGTCGGCCAGCTGCATCTGCGGGAAGCGGCGCACCAGCGCGGGGAAGGAGGTCCGCAGCTCCATGCGGGCCAGCTCGGAGCCGATGCAGCGGTGCAGGCCGTGGCCGAAGGCCAGGTGGCCGTGTGCCGGCCGGGTCGGGTCGAACGCGTCGGGCGCGTCGCCGAAGACCGGGTCGCGGTTGACGCCCGGGACCGAGACCAGCACCACGTCGCCCTTGTGCACCCGGTTGCCTCCCACGGTCATGTCCTGCCTGGCGAACCGCGGGAACGCCACCTGCACCACCGAGAGGTAGCGCAGCAGCTCCTCGACCACCGGGTTCACCGACTCGTCGTCGTCGCGCAGCCGCTCCCAGGTGGTGCGGTCGCCGAGCAGCACGGCCGTGCCCATCGCGAGCATGCCGGCACTGGTCTCCATGCCGCCGGTGAAGACCCCGTCGGCGAGCCCGGCCAGGTCGTAGTCGCTGATCTCGTCGCCGTGCTCGCGAAGGATCTGGCCGATCAGGCCCGGACCGGGCTCGGCGCGTTGCCGGCGGGTGGCCTCCTTGAGGAACTCCCGCGAGTCCGAGATGGCACCGAGCGTGCCGTAGCCACCCTCGGTGACGTCGAACCGGGCGCTGCCCAGCCCGCGGAAGATCTCGCGGTCGTGGTCGGGCAGCCCGAGCAGCTCGCAGATCACCAGGAACGGCACGGGGAACGCGAAGGTCGGCACGAGGTCGACGACCTCCTGATCGCGGGCACGCGCGGCGATCTCGTCCAGCTGTTGCTCGACGATGCGGGTCACCATCGGGCGGATGCGTTCGAGCCGGTGCATCGTGAACTCGGGCGTGATCAGCTTGCGCAGCCGCGTGTGGTCGGGCGGATCGGTGAAGCCGAGACCGCCGATGTCGCCGTCGGACGCGCCGCGCTTGCCGACGTACGGGCGGATGTCGGTGCTGTACGCCGTCGGATCCATCAGCACCTCGCGGCCCTCGTCGAGCCCGGTGACGAGCCACACGTTCATCCCCAGCAGGGCGGTGAGGTGATGGACAGGGGCCTCGCTGCGGGTCTCGGCGAGGCGGGGCTGGGGGTCGAAGCCGTTGCGGGCCAGGGGCCAGCCGAGTGCGTCGGGCACCTTGTCGAGCCGGGACAGGTCAATGGTCTGGGCCGGCATCAGACGCAGCAGGGTCTTGCGCACCAGCCCCTGCAGCTGTCGCTTCATCACACTCATGCCTCCAGCATCACCGAGTCCGTGCTGCCTCACATCGGGGTTCTCCCCGAGTGCGTCCCCCATTCAAACCCTCCTCCGGTCACGACCAACGGTCAGTGCCCGCCAACAACGCGGCCACTGCGGCCAGCCCGGCGGTGGAGGTGCGCAGGACCTCGCGTCCCAGTCGCACGGGGCGAACCCCCGCGGCCTCGAAGGAAGCGAGCTCCTCGTCACTGATGCCACCCTCGGGACCGACCACCACCACCATGGTGACACTCCCCTGCACAGAGATCGCGGACAAGGGCTCCGTGGCGCCCTCGTGGAGCACGACGGCCACCTCGGCCTCGCCGAGCAGGGCGACGACGTCCTCGGTGGTGGCCAGCGGCGCCACCGTCGGGAACCAGGCGCGCCGGGACTGCTTGGCCGCCTCGCGTGCCGTGGCCGCCCACTTCGCGTGTGACTTGGCCACGCGGTCACCACGCCACACCGCCACCGACCGGGACGCTGCCCACGGCACGATCACGTCGACGCCGATCTCGGTGAGCACCTCGACTGCGAGCTCTCCGCGGTCACCCTTGGGCAGGGCCTGGACCACCGTGACCGACGGGGCCTGACGCTCCTCGTGGCGCGGCTCCGCCACCTCGACGGTGAACACCCGCTTGCCCGTGGTTGCCACGACTCCGCGGGCCGACGTACCAGCACCGTCGGTGAGCACGACGTGCTCCCCCACCCGGAGCCGGCGTACGGCGACCGCGTGGTGGGCCTCGTCGCCGGAGATCTCCACCACGTCACCTGCGGCCACACCCGCGAGGGTGGCCACCAGGTGCACGGGCAGCGACATCAGTGGTTGAAGGCGTCGCGGAGGCGACCGAAGACGCCCTTGTGGGTGGCCTGGACGCTGCCGTCGGGGGTCTCCTCGCCACGGAGGGCGGCGAGCTCGCGGAGCAGCTCCTCCTGGCGCGGGTCCAGGCGGGTCGGGGTGTCGACCACCACGGTCACGATGAGGTCACCGCGGCCGACGTTGCGCAGGCCGGGAACCCCGCGTGCACTGAGCGTCTGGGTGGCGCCGGACTGGGTGCCGGGCCGGATCTCGAGGGCGAAGCTGGTCTCGACGTCGGAGTCGTCACCGGCCAGGTCTGCCTCGAGCGTCGGCAGGGTCAGGGAGGCACCCAGCGCGGCCGCGGTCATCGGCACCGTCACCGTGCAGTGCAGGTCGTTGCCGTGGCGGGTGAAGGTCGGATGGGGAGCGACGTGGATCTCGACGAACAGGTCGCCGGCCGGGCCACCGCCCGGGCCGACCTCGCCCTGGCCGCTGAGCTGGACACGCGTGCCGACGTCGACCCCGGCCGGGATCTTCACGGTGAGGCTGCGGCGCGAGCGCACGCGCCCGTCGCCGGCACACTCGCGACAGGGGTCGGGGATGATCGTGCCGAAGCCGCGGCAGGCCGCGCAGGGCCGCAGGGTGCGGATCTCACCCAGGAACGAGCGCTGCACGTGGGCGACCTCTCCCGCGCCGCGGCAGGTCTCGCAGGTGATCGGCTTGCTGCCCGGCGCGGCACCGTCGCCGTGGCAGGCCTCGCACTGGATGGCGGTGTCGACCTTCAGCTCGCGGGTGACCCCGAAGGCCGCCTCGGCGAGCTCGATCTCGAGGCGGATCAGGGCATCCTGGCCGCGGCGCATCCGTGGTCGCGGTCCACGACCACCCTGGCCGGCCTGGCCCTGGCCACCGAAGAAGGCGTCCATGATGTCGGTGAAGGAGAACCCGGCGCCCTGGCCGAACCCGCCGGCGCCCATGCCGCCGCCGAAGGGGTCGCCGCCGCGGTCGTACGCCGCACGCTTCTGGGGGTCGCTGAGCACCTCGTAGGCCAGCGAGACCTCCTTGAACTTCTCCTGGGTCTCGGGGTCGGGGTTGACGTCGGGGTGCAGCTGTCGGGCCAACCGTCGGTAGGCCTTCTTGATGGCGTCCGCATCCGCGTCTCGTGACACGCCGAGGAGTTCGTAGAGGTCCTGGCTCATGAGTCCTTCTGGTTCGTGGTGGTGATGATCGAGTGGGTCACGCTTCGTTGAGGATCCGCGAGACGTAGCGGGCCACGGCGCGAACGCTGGCCATGGTGCCCGGGTAGTCCATGCGGGTGGGACCGACGATGCCGAGGGTGGCCAAGGCCTGCTCCTGCGGGCCGTAGCCGGTCGCGATCACGCTGGTGGTGGCGAGTTCCTGGTAGGGGCCCTCGTGTCCGATGCGGACGGTCACGGCGTCGCCGTCGCCGGCCTCACCGAGGAGCTTCAGGAGCACGACGTGCTCCTCGAGCGCCTCGAGAAGGGGTCTGATGGTGGTGTCGAAACCGTCGCCGAAGCGGGCCAGGTTCGCCGTACCGCCGACGGCGACGCGAGCGTCGGAGCGGTGGTCGGACATCGCCTCGACCAGCGCGGCGACGACGGCCGTGGCCACGGGCCGGCCGGCTGGCGGCAGCTGGTCGACGACGTCGTCGAGGGCCAGGGCCGCGACGGCGATGACCTCGCCGATGGCAGCCCGGTTGACCAGGGTGCGCAGCTTCTGGAGATCGTCGTCGCCGAGGTCGCCGTTGAGGTCGAGCACGCGCTGCTCGACGCGACCGGTGCTCAGGATCAGCACCAGCAGCAGGCGGTTGGGGGTCAGGGCGACGATCTCGACGTGGCGCACGGTGCTGCGGCTCAGCGTCGGGTACTGCACGACCGCGACCTGGCGGGTCAGCTGGGCCAGCAGTCGCACGCTGCGCTGCACGACGTCGTCGAGGTCGACCGCGCCCTCGAGGAAGGATGCGATCGCGCGCTGCTCGGCGGCGCTCATCGGCTTGACCGTGGTGAGTCGGTCGACGAAGAGGCGGTAGCCCTTGTCGGTGGGCACCCGGCCGGCGCTGGTGTGGGGCTGGGTGATGAACCCCTCCTCCTCGAGCGCGGCCATGTCGTTGCGGACCGTGGCCGGCGAGACACCGAGCTGGTGCCGCTCCACGAGGGCACGCGAACCGACCGGCTCCTCGGTCGAGACGTAGTCCTCGACGATCGCCCGGAGCACGGCGAGGCGGCGGTCCTCGACCATGGTCGTCCTCCTCGATGCTGGCACTCCGACTTTACGAGTGCCAATGCTACTCGGCAGGCCCCGCGAACGCCGAAGCCGTGCCGTGAGGGTCTGGTCACCCCACGTTCATTAGGTTAGGCTGCCCTAAGTTTCAAGTAGAGAGCGAGTCCATGACCACCACCAGCCCGTCGCCCGACCCGGCCAGCCTGGCCGCCCACGCCCGCAGCATCCTGTCCTGCCCCGAAGGCGTCAGCCTCGTGGTCGAGGGCGCCGAGTACGACCTCGACGAGGGCGTCTCACTGCACGACGACGCGGGCACGCCTACTTTCTTCGCGCCGTTCGGCTGCACCGTCGACCGGGCTGCGGGCGAGAACCGCAACGCCCTGCTGCGGGTCACCGGCCGACTCGACCCCGACAACGACGTCCGCTCGCACGTCGTCCTGGCCGGCACCCTGCGGGTCCAGGGCGAGTGCTGCCACGAGGACACACTGCGAGTGGTCACGCTCGAGATCGGGATGGTCTCCCTCGTCCTGACCGGCGACGGCCATCCCGAGCGCCACCTCACCGTGCCGACCTCGCAGTTCCGGCACCCGGCCCACCGCCTGAACCGCGGCTACCTGCACAGCTGCGCGCAGCATGCCAACGAGTGCCACCAGGACGAGCTGCTCCGGGCGGTCGCCCTCGCCACGGGCACGCCGCTGGGCCAGCTGGCCGGCGTCACCCTGGCCGACCTGCGTCCCGCGGGCGTCAGCCTCCGGTGGATCGACGCCTCCGGCTCGCACTCGCGCGAGATCGCCTTCCCGGTACCGGCCCGCAACCCCGAGGAGCTGGCCGGCCTGCTCAGCGCCCACCTCCACAGCGACCTCTGCTGACCCTTCCCGCGAACCGTGCATTCTTGATGCGCGAACCGTGGATTCTTGTGTCACGAGCCTGCAGTTGTTGGTGTGCGAGCCGGCGATTCTTGCGGTGACGCGGCACGGCCGTACGGCGTCCGCGGGCCACGTCCTAGTCTGGCCGGATGGCTACTCCCCTGGTCGAGGTCGCGGATCGTGTCTGGGTCGCGCGCCACGAGTGGTTCGACGTCAACGTCACGGTGATCGGTGGCACCACCGGCCTCGTGGTCGTCGACACCCTTGCCTCGACGCGCGAGATGCGCGGCACCCTGGACGCCGTACGACGCCTCGGTGAGGTGGTCGCCGTGGTCAACACGCACGAGCACTTCGACCACGTGCTCGGCAACTCGCTCTTCGACGGCCTCCCGATCCATGCGCACGAGGAGACGGCGGCCGCACTCGAGCGCTTCCGCGACGACCGGCCGGCGTACGACGGCGAGCGGGGCGAGGAGATCGACGCCTCCCCCGTCGTGGTGCCCACCGACACGTTCTCGTCCGCGCGCGTGGTCGACCTGGGAGATCGACAGGTCGAGCTGCTCCACCCCGGTCGCGGCCACACCGCCGGCGACATCGTGGTGCGCGTGCCGGATGTGAACGTCGTGGTCACCGGCGACCTCCTCGAGGAGTCCGCGCCACCGGCGTACGGCGAGGACTCGTGGCCCATGAACTGGCCCACCTCGCTGGACCTCGTCATCTCGCTGATGACCGACGAGACGGTCGTCGTACCGGGCCACGGGGCGGTCGTGGACCTCGACTTCGTGCACGAGCAACGCGGTGGGATCGGCGTCGTCGCGGAGACGATCCGCGACCTCGCCGGGCGCGGCATCCCCGCGAGCCAGGCGCTGGCCGAGGGCGAGTGGCCCTGGCCACACGAGGCGCTGCGGCACGCCGTCGCTCGCGGCTACGAGCAACTCCCCCGCGCGTCGAAGCGGCTCCCGCTGATCTGATCGGGCTAGCGTTCGCAGGGTGTCTTCCCCCAACGACCGCTACGGATCAGACGTGCTCAACACCGACTGGCGCGCGCCCAAGAACGGCCGCGCCACCGAGGTGGAGGCCGACACCGGGTTGGTCGTCGAGGAGATCACCACCGACTGGTGCGGCGAGATCGTGGCCGTCGACCGCGACATCGACACGGTGACGCTCGAGGACCGCCGCAGCCAGCGCCGCACGTTCCCGCTCGGCCCCGGGTTCCTGCTCGAGGGCAAGCCGGTGATCCTGACCCGGCCGACCCGGTTGAAGACTCCCGCCAAGCCGACGCGTACGGCGAGCGGGTCGGTCGCCGTACACGGCGCGAAGGCCCGCGTGGCGCGAGCCAGTCGCATCTTCGTCGAGGGCCGCCACGACGCCGAGCTGGTCGAGAAGGTGTGGGGTGACGACCTGCGCATCGAGGGCGTGGTCGTGGAGTTCCTGGGCGGCGTCGACGACCTGTCCGAGCACCTCCGCGACTTCAAGCCGGGACCGGACAGGCGGGTCGGCGTTCTCGTCGACCACCTCGTCCGCGGCTCGAAGGAGAGCCGGATCGCCCAGTCGATCGCCAAGTCCCCGGTCGGCAAGCACGTGCTCATCGTCGGCCACCCGTTCATCGATGTCTGGGCGGCGGTGAAGCCCGAGCGACTGGGCATCGCCCGGTGGCCCGACGTGCCGCGCAACATCGAGTGGAAGTACGGCGTCTGCCAGCAGCTCGGCTGGCCGCACCGCAACCAGACCGACATCGCCCGCGCCTGGCAGCACATACTCGGCGGGGTGCGCGGCTTCCAGGATCTCGACCCGGCTCTGCTCGGCAGGGTCGAGGAGCTGATCGACTTCGTGACCGCTCCCTGAGGTCGCTGCCTGGCGCCAGACCGCAAGGACTGCAGGTTCGGACGTCAAGGACTGCGGGTTCGAGGCGCAAGAATCCACGGTTCGCGCATCAAGAATGCACGGTTGGTCAGATGAGGTCGCGGACGACGGCGTCGGCCAGCAGCCGGCCTTGCAGGGTCAGCACCAGGCGCCCCGGGTCGAGTGGGCCCGGGTCGAGTGGGTTCGGCTCGAGTGGGTTCGGCTCGATGAGGCCGCGGGCGAGCAGGTCGGGCAGCAGCGCGCGGGCCTGGTCGTCGAGCAGGTCGAGTGACAGTCCGTCGCGGATCCGGATCTCCAGCAGCACGCGCTCGACCCGGCGGGTCTCGTCGTCGAGGACCTCCCGGGCCAGCGCCGGGCTGACTCCTCGGGAGATGCGCTCGGCGTACGCCGCCGGGTGCTTGACGTTCCACCAGCGAACCCCGCCGACGTGGGAGTGCGCGCCGGGGCCGACGCCCCACCAGTCCGCCCCCTGCCAATAGAGCATGTTGTGCCGGCATCGCGTGTCGACGTCGGTCGACCAGTTCGAGACCTCGTACCAGCCCAGTCCGGCCGCCGACAGGGCCGCGTCGGTGGCGAGGTACTTGTCGGCGTGGTCGTCGTCATCGGTCATCGGCATCTCCCCCCGGCGCACCCGACGGGCCAGCGCCGTGCCCTCCTCCACGATCAGCGAGTACGCCGACACATGGTCGGGGCGGCACGCCAGCGCGGCGTCGAGCGACTCCTGCCAGTCGGCTGCCGACTCCCCCGGCGTCCCGTAGATCAGGTCAAGGCTGACCTGGTCGAAGCCGGCCTGCCTGGCCCAGTCGACCACCGCCGGGACTCGCAACGGGTCGTGGGTGCGGTCGAGGGTCTTGAGCACATGTGGCACCGCCGACTGCATGCCGAACGACAGCCGGTTGAACCCGCCGTGACGCAGGGCCTCGAGGTCCCACAGGGCCACGCTGTCCGGGTTCGCCTCCGTCGTGACCTCGACGTCGTCGGCCAGACCGAACTCGGCGGAGATCGACGCGACGATGGCGGTCAGGTCGGCCGGGGGCAGCAGCGTCGGCGTACCGCCGCCGAAGAAGATCGTGTCGACGCGACGGTCGACGTCGCCGAGCACGGCGCGCGCCTGGCGGATCTCGGCGATCGCCGACTCGGCGTACGTCGCACGCGTGACGCCCTCACCCAGCTCGGTCGCGGTGTAGGTGTTGAAGTCGCAGTAGCCGCAACGCACCGTGCAGAACGGCACGTGGACGTAGACGCCGAACGGGCGGTCGGCGGCCCCGGCCAGCGCCGATTCCGGGAGCCGGCCGTCGGCGGGAGCCGGGTCTCCGGGAGGCAGGGCTGAGGGCACCCGCCCATCCAATCACCGGGTGGCTCAAACCGGGACATTCAGCGTGGCCACATACCCCTTCTCCATCGAGCCGGTGACCTTCGCCATCTGCAACGAGTGGCCGTCGGAGAACACGTTGTCCTGGTCGAGAGGCGTCTGCTCCATGTTCGAAGCGCTCGTCCCGTAGCCGTCCGCGTTCGCGTAGACCTCGTCGCAGACGTCCTCGGGGAAGGCGAGCTGCGAGGTGCGCAGGCGGTTCGACGCACTCGTGGCGTCGTCGAGGGATGGGTAGATCTCGAAGTGGATGTGCGGCCACCTGCCCATGTAGGCGGCCGGGAAGATGGTGGTGAACGTGACGTTGCCCGACTCGTCGGCCGCCTGGACGCCGCGCAGGTAGTTCTCTTCGGAGACGGCCTCGGAGTAGAGCGAGTAGTTGCCGTCGCGGTCGCAGTGCCACACGTAGACGGCCGCGCCGGCCAGCGCCGAGATCTCCTCGCCGTCGAGGTCGTAGACCTTCAGCTTGAGGGTCAGCGGTACGCCGGCGGCGACACCGGAGGCACTGCCGAAGCTGCTGGTGATGTCGCTGCGGACCACGCCGCTCTCGGTGAGCACGTTGACGCCGTTGGTGCCGTCGGCCGGGTAGGGGCCGTTGGTCTCCTCGGGGATCTCCCCCTCGGCGACGTCGACGCCTGAGTCCGCACCGCCACCGGCCGGTGGCGCCCCGCCTACCGGCGGCCCGCCCTGCGCCGCGGACTCCGTGCCACTGACCACGGTCTTGTCCGACCCCTCGGCGCAGGCCACCAGACCCGCGGCGCCCACTGCGCCGAAGAGGGCGAGTACACCGCGCCGCGCCATCGGCCGCCTTCCGCTCTCGACGATGCGACCGAGGTCCTGCGACAGGCCCTCGTCGTGGGCATGGTCATGGCCGTCGCGCTCGCCGTCGTCGTGCACCGGGTTCATCGTCGTACCGCCTCCAGGAAATGCCGAATGGGTGTCGGCGGATCTCTCCGCCGACACCCATCAGAGCCGGTCGACCTGTGTGCCTGCTGTGCGTTGCCAGTGCCGGAGCACAGAGCCCCAGGCTCAGCCGTAGAAGGACGCGATGAGCTCCTTGTTGTTGTCCTCCACGACCTTGCGCTTGACCTTCATCGACGGCGTCAGCTCGCCGGACTCGATGCTCAGGTCGTGGTCGAGGATCTTGAACTTCTTGATCGTCTCCCAGCGGTTGAGGCGGCCGTTGAGCTCGTCGACGTACCCGCTGACCATCTCCTTGGCCTCGGGGCTGGTGACGACCTCGGTGTAGGAGGCCCCCTCCTTGCCGTTCTGGGCGGCCCAGTCGGTCATCTGGTCGGGGTCGAGGGTGACCAGGGCGGAGACGAAGTTGCGCTCGTTGCCGATCACCAGGAACTGGCTGGCGTAGGGGCAGATCGCCTTGAACTGCGACTCGATCGCCGACGGCGCGATGTACTTGCCGCCGGAGGTCTTGAAGAGGTCCTTCTTGCGGTCGGTGATCTTGAGGAAGCCGTCGTCGTCGAGCTCCCCGATGTCACCGGTGTGCAGCCAGCCGTCCTCGGTGAGCGCCTCGGCGGTGGCCTCCGGGAGGTTGTGATAGCCCTCCATGACGTGGGGGCCGCGCAGCAGCACCTCGCCGTCCTCGGCGATCTTCACCTCGCTGCCCGGGAACGGCGCGCCCACCGAGCCGAACTTGTACTGGTCGGGGTGGTTGACCGTGGCGCCGGCCGCGTTCTCGGTCATGCCGTAGCCCTCGAGCACCGTGATGCCCGCGGCGTGGAACCACTCGGCGACCTCACGGTTCAGCGCCGCGGAGCCGGAGATGAAGAACCGGACCCGGCCACCGAACCGGTCACGGACCTTGCTGAACACCAGCTTGTCGAACAGCCCGTGCTGGAGCTTGAGGGTCAACGGGACCGACTTGCCCTCGCGCTTGAGCCGGTCGACCTCGAGGCCCACCGCGAACGCCTTCTTGAACAGCTTCTCCTTGGCGCCACCCTCGGCAGCCTGCATGGTGACGATGCGCGAGTAGGCCTTCTCGAAGATGCGCGGGGCGGCACCCATGAAGGTCGGCTTCACGATCGCCAGGTTGTCGATGATCTTGTCGACCCGGCCGTCGACCGCGGTCGGGAAGCCGCAGGCCAGCTGGGTCGAGAGCAGCACCTTGCCGAACGAGTGGGCCATCGGCAGCCACAGGAACTGCAGGTCGTCCTCGTGAAGGATGTCCTGGGAGGCGATCGCCTCACCCTCGTAGACCCAGGCCCGGTGGCGCAGGCGGACGCCCTTGGGCCGGCCCGTCGTGCCGGAGGTGTAGATCAGGGTGGCGAGCTGCTCGGGGTCGATGGCCGCAGCGTGGTCGGTCACCGCTGCGGGGTTGGCCTCGAGGAACTCTGCGCCGAGCCGCTCGAGCTCGGCCAGGTCGATCACCCAGTCGCCGTCGGCGGTGCCGTCGAACGTGACCACCTTGGCCAGGTGGGGCAGCTCCGCGCGGTGCTCGACCAGCTTGGCGACCTGGTCGTCGTCCTCGGCGAAGACCACGCGCGACTCCGAGTCGCTGAGGATGTACGCCGTGTCGGCCGCGTTCGTCGACGGGTAGACCGTCGTCGTGGCGGCACCAGCGCACATCACGGCGAGGTCGGCGAGGATCCACTCGTAGCGGGTGCCTGCGGCGATACCGACGCGTTGTTCGGGCTCGATGCCCAGTGCCATCAGGCCTGCCGCGAGACGGGACACGCGGTCGCCCACCTGCTGCCAGGTGACGGACTCCCAGTTGTCGCCGACCGGGAAGCGGTATGCCTCACTGGCCGACGACTTCTCGACCCTGTCGAGGAACTGCACCGCAACGTTGCGGGGCATCGTCTCGACGAACGATGCGTCGTAGTTGATCGGCATCTCACTCCTGATGGTTCGGCTGTGCGGGCGCGGTCGTCTGACACGACCCACCCTCGTGTACGTACCAGTAACCTAGATCACCGAGGCACCTCGCGCACGCGATCCCGCCCACCAGTCGCACAATGGGCGCAAAAGCCCATGAATCAGGCAGTGCCCCGCACGGACGGCCGGCTGCACCGGCGCGGTCAGCGACCACCGGCGACCCGCAGGGTCGTGCCGGTGACGTAGGACGCGGCGTCGGAGAGCAGCCAGGCCACGGCCTCGGCTATCTCCTCGGGTGTTCCAGCCCGGCCCAACGGCACACGCCCTCCCACCCGCTCGAGCCGGCCGGGATCACCCGCGTCCGCATGGATGCGGGTGTCGACGAGGCCGGGAGCCACCGCCACGACCCGCACCCCGTCGGCGGCCACCTCCTGCGCCAGGCCGACCGTCAACGCGTCGATGCCCGCCTTGGCGGACGCGTAGTGGACGTACTCCCCCGGCGCGCCGAGGGTCGCCGCGCCGGAGCCGATGTTGACCAGCACGCCTCCTGCCCCGCCGTACGAACGGCCGAGGGCGCGCACGGCCGCTCGGGCCACGAGGATCGCGGCGGTCAGGTTGAGCTCGATGCTGCGACGTACGACGTCGACGGGGGTCTCGGCGAGTGGCGCGATGTGCAGGGTCGCCCCGGCGTTGTTGACCACGCCGGTCAGCGGACCGGCCCCGGACGTGGCGGCCGCGAACAAGGCATCGATGCCGTCATCGGTGGTGAGGTCGCCGCGCACCACTGTGCAGGAGGCACCCGCTTCGCGCACGGCCGCCGCAGTCTCCGACGCGGCGACCTCGTCGCGGGCATGGCCCAGCACCAGGTCATGGCCGTCGGCCGCGAGTCGCAGGGCCGTGGCGGCACCGATCCCGCGCGTGCCGCCGGTGACGAGGGTGACCGGTCGTGTCATGGAGCCAGTCAACCAGTCGTCCGCGTCAGTCCTGGACTGCCTTGGCGAGCGTGACGCACTGGGTGATCCACTCCCGGTCCCCAGCGGTGAGCGGGCCGCCGGCACGCTCGGCGTCCTGCACCGCCCACATCGCGTTGTGCACCATGCGTACGACGACCCAGTCGCGAGTGCGCTCCTCGTCGAGCTCCGCGTGGTCGACCAGCGTGTGGAAGCGCCGGCGTACGGCGTCGCGCAGGTCACCGCCCGCGACCATCTCGTCCCACCTGTTCCACAACATCGGAGCGACCTCGTAGTGCGGGTCGCCACTCATCGGCTTCGGGTCGATCACCAACCAGGGCTGACGATCGCCGGCCAGGACGTTCTCATAGTGGAGGTCGCCGTGGATCAGCGTGTCGGTGCTGGCAGGGTCGTCGACGAAGGACTTCCCCAGCGCCGTGGCCTGCTCGACGAGCCGCCGCGGGATCGGGGCGTTGCGCGGCAGCCGCGACAGGTCGTCGTTCCACCGGCCGACGAACGAGGTCAGCGAGCGCAGCTGTGGGAGTGCCGGCACGTGGATCCGCCGGTAGAGGCCGGCCACCACCTCGCAGGCCTCCAGGTCCCAGAGGTCGGTGAGGTCCTCGGGATGCAGCCGTTCGAGGAGCATCGCCCGGCGCCGCGGATCGGCGCGCAGCAGCGCCACCGCTCCATGACCGTGCCAGTGCTGCAGGGCCAGGTGCTCGTGGTCGGACTCCTCGGCGTCGGCGTCCGTGTGCAGCTTGAGCACCGCGGGCAGCCCGGACACGGTGCGCACCGGCAGGACCAGGGAGCAGAAGCCGTGCATCGACGGTCCGTCGAGCGTCAGGTCCCACTCGGCCAGCACCTCGGCGGCCAGTCTGGGCAGAGCATCCAGCCAGTCGGCCCACGCGTCGCCCAGCCGGGCCTGCGCGCGCAGTCCGGAGGGGATCTCCACGACGTCACCGTTCACGTGGGCCAGCCTAGGAGTGCCCGTGTGACCCGTGGTTTGCGCGACCCGGAACTGGATAGTCTCCCCGCACCCACTGACCTCCCGGAAGCAGACGACATGAACCTGCAGGACCCGACCCGACCCGACGCTGTCATCCTGCTCCCCGCAGTGCCGGCCACCATGGCGGAGGTCTTCGGGGTGGTCTCCCCGGAGCTGGCAGCCGCCCTCGAGGGTGTGCCGCCGGTTCCCGCGCTGGCATCCCGGGTCAACGGGTGCGAGCTCACCCTCGGTGTCGTGGGTGCTCCGATCACCGACCGGGACCTGCTGGCCGACCTGTCCACGAGTCCACTGCGCGCCACCCTGGAGCCCGCCGTCGCCGCTCACCGTGCGTACGCCACCATCACGGCCCCGACCGACGATCCCTGGACCAGCTCGGACCTGGTCAGCAATCTGGTCGCCTACCTGCTGGACGACACCGATGCGAAGGCGGTCTGGTTGCCGCGCCAGATGATCGTGAACACCGATGTGATGTACGTCCACGACGTGGCCGAGGGTCAGCCCGAGCGCACCTGGTTCCGGGTGCACGCGATGCAGGGCAGCGCCGGTGCGGCGACTGCCTTCACCCGGGGCCTCGGTGCCTTCGGCTGGCCCGAGGTGCAGGCCACCAACTGGCCGGGAGGCCCGGCCGACGCCTTCACCGCACTCACCGAGGCACTCGGAGCTCGGGTGCGGGAGCGACGGGCCCTGGGCGCGGGCGAGCAGCTGGAGCTCGCCGGCACCCGCTTCAGCCTGCAGCCGGGAACCGACGTCGTGGGCCAGGGCCTGGACGTGCTCGACCTGGTCCCCGGAGGAGCGTCGACCGGGCCGACCGTCGCGGAGCCGGCCAGGAAGCGCGGCTGGTTCCGGCGCGGCTGACCCTGCTGCTACTTCTTGGACTTCTCCGTGGGCTGCGTGGTCGAGAGGGCGGCGACGAACGCCTCCTGCGGCACCTCGACCCGGCCGACCATCTTCATCCGCTTCTTGCCTTCCTTCTGCTTCTCCAGAAGCTTGCGCTTGCGGCTGATGTCGCCGCCGTAGCACTTGGCGAGCACGTCCTTGCGGATCGCGCGGATATTCTCGCGGGCGATCACCCGGGCACCGATGGCGGCCTGGATCGGCACCTCGAACTGCTGCCTGGGAATCAGTTCCTTCAGCTTGCCGGCCAGCATCACGCCGTAGTTGTACGCCGCATCGCGGTGCACGATCGCGGAGAACGCGTCGACGGGCTCGCCCTGCAGCAGGATGTCGACCTTGACCAGGTCGGCGGCCTGGTCACCCGAGCGTTCGTAGTCGAGCGAGGCATACCCCTTGGTGCGCGACTTCAGCTGGTCGAAGAAGTCGAAGACGATCTCGCCCATCGGCAAGGTGTAGCGCATCTCGACGCGGTCCTCGGAGAGGTAGTCCATGCCGCCGAGCTGACCGCGCTTGGCCTGACAGAGCTCCATGATCGTGCCGATGTAGTCGGACGGCGTCAGGATCGTCGCGCGCACGACCGGCTCACGCACCTCGGCGACCTTGCCGTCAGGGTACTCGCTGGGGTTGGTGCACTCGATGACCGTGCCGTCTTCCATCGTGACGGTGTAGATCACGTTGGGCGTGGTGGAGATCAGGTCGAGGTTGAACTCGCGCTCGAGCCGCTCACGGACGATCTCCATGTGCAGCAGGCCGAGGAAGCCGCAGCGGAAGCCGAAGCCGAGGGCACCGGAGGTCTCCGGCTCATAGGCGAGCGCGGCGTCGTTGAGCTGCAGGCGCTCCAGCGCATCGCGCAGATTGGGGTACTCGTCGCCGTCAATGGGGTAGAGCCCGGCATAGACCATCGGATTCGGATGCTTGTAGCCACCGAGGGCCTCGGTGGCTCCGTGGTGCTGACTGGTGACGGTGTCACCGACCCGCGACTGGCGCACGTCCTTCACGCCGGTGATGAGGTAGCCGACCTCGCCGACCCCGATCTCGCTCCCCTTCACCGGCTCGGGGCTGATCACGCCGACCTCGAGCATTTCGTGCACGACGCCGTTCGACATCATCTTGATGCGGTCGCGGTGGGAGAGCTTGCCGTCGACGACGCGGACGTAGGTCACCACGCCGCGGTAGGTGTCGTAGACGGAGTCGAAGATCAGTGCCCGCGCAGGCGCATCGGCGTCGCCGACGGGCGCGGGGGTCTGCTTGACGATCTCGTTGAGCAATGCCTCGACTCCGACGCCGGTCTTCGCGGAGGTGAGGAGTACGTCGGACACGTCGCAGCCCACCAGCCCGGCAAGCTCGGCGGCGTACTTCTCGACGTTGGCGCCGGGCAGGTCGATCTTGTTGAGCACCGGGATGATGTGGAGGTCCGCGCCCATGGCCAGGTAGAGGTTCGCCAGGGTCTGCGCCTCGATGCCCTGGGCAGCGTCGACCAGGAGGACGGCCGCCTCACATGCCTCGAGCGAGCGCGAGACCTCATAGGTGAAGTCGACGTGGCCGGGAGTGTCGATCATGTTGAGCACATAGTCGCCCGGCCCCGAGTCGATGCCGTGACTCGCGGCTGCTTCCTGCGTGACGGTCCACGGCATCCGGACCGCCTGCGACTTGATCGTGATGCCGCGCTCGCGTTCGATGTCCATGCGGTCGAGGTACTGAGCCCGGGCAGCCCGCGCATCGACGACTCCGGTGAGCTGGAGCATCCGGTCGGCAAGGGTCGACTTGCCGTGGTCGATGTGCGCGATGATGCAGAAGTTCCTGATGATCGCGGGATCGGTGTGGCCGGGCTTCGGCGCTTGCGAGGTCAACGGCGGCATGCTCTCTGGGCTGTGGTGCGGAGTACGACGTGCGGCTCGTCATTGTCCCATGACCCCGGGCCAGCGCCGAACCGACAGATCAGTGGCTGTGGCCGGCGGTGGGCACCCAGTAGCGTCGCTTGTCGCCACGGAGCGACTCGAGCACCCCGCCGGAGGCCTCGATGGCCCGGATCGAGCCGACGTTGTCGTCGTCGCAGGTGACCAGGGCCGGGTCGATGCCGAAGCCGTGGGCCAGCGGCAGCATGCCTCGCAGCATCGCGGTCGCGTGTCCGCGTCGCCGGGCCGAGGGGCGTACGTCGTACCCGATGTGGCCGCCTATGTCCGCCAGGAAGTCGTTGAGCTCCTGGCGCAGCGCGATCCGCCCGAGGTAGGTCTCGCCGTCGACGTACCACCGGGTGGAGGTCAGTACCCAACGCTCGGGCAGGCGGGACCGGTCGACCTCCTCGGCGGCGAGCTGGTCGACGAAGGCTGCGAAGCCCTCGGCGCTGTGCCACGTGGCGGAGTACTTCTCGATCCAGCCGGCGGTCTGGGTGTCGCGGGCGCCCTCGGCGACGTACTCGTCCATCGCCTCGAGGAACGAGGCCATGACACGGGACGTGGGGCTGACGAGTTCCGGCATGCCTCACACGACATCACGTGGAGGGGCCGTCGCGCATCGCAATTATGTCCGGGAAGGTGGGTCGAGCCGTTCATCCGCGAGTCAACCGTCGCCGAACCGTTTCGGACGACGTCGTGCGGGTAGGGGCGGGGCGTCACCGCATCAACCATCCAGAAAGGGACTGCTCCCATGAGCAAGCTGATCACCCGAGCAGGTGTCCTGCTCGCCGCCCTCCTCATGACCGTCGGCGTCATGGCCGCACTGAGCACCGGCGCCACCGCGGCCACCGCGGCGCCGGCGGCCACGGTCGCAGCCGGCCCCGCCGCAAGCACGACTGCCGCTCCGGCCCGACTGGCCGCGCGACGCTACAACTGGGGGGCGATCGCCATATCGGACGGCGACTACGCCTGGGGCACGTCGTACGACTACGCCACCAAGCGCAACGCGCGCATCTCCGCGATCCGCCGGTGCCGCGCGCACTCCAACTACCCGTACAAGTGCGTGGTCAGGATGGTGATCGTGAACCAGTGCGGCGCCTACGCCTACAAGCGCCGCGCCGACGGCACGCTGCACTGGGGCTACGCTCGCTACTACTCGAAGGCCCGCACCATCCGGACCGCCAAGGCCCGCGCCGGCTACAACTCGCGGCTCCTGACGTGGGTGTGCACCACCCGCTGATCCGACACCCTCATGTGGACGCCGGTCCGCACCTCCGGGTGCCGGCCGGCGTCCTCGTGTCCGCCGTCGTGGCGCAGACAAGACCCCCAGGAGACCATCCCGCATGACCAGCACCCTCCCGGCCCGTCCAGCCAGCGGCACGACCGCGCGCCGGCTCGAGTGGCAGTTCCTCCCGCCGCACATCCGCGCGCTGGTCGAGGAGCACTGCGGCTCCCCCGTCGTCCGGGCCGACTCCCAAGGGGGCGGGTTCACCCCCGGCTTCGCCTCGGTGCTGACGTGCGAGGACGGCACCCAGCACTTCGTGAAGGCCGCCTCGGTGAAGGCGCAGAGGATGTTCGCGCTCTCCTACCGCGAGGAGGCGCGCAAGCTGGGCGTCCTCCAGGAACTCGTGCCCGCACCCCGTCTCCTGTGGTCGCACGACGACGACTGGGTGGTGCTCGGGTTCGAGTACGTCGACGCGCACCTGCCGGCGCGCCCCTGGCAGCGACCTGACCTCGACCGGCTCCTCGACGCACTGGAGGCGGTCGCCGACGTCGAGGCGCCGGCCGACCTGGCTCTGGACCTGATCGAGGAGGACCTCGCCGACCTGCCGGCGTACTGGGACGTGATCCGGGAACGGCACCCGAGCCTGGCCCATGCCGACGAGGCAGCCGACCTGGCCGCCGGGTTCGCCGAGGCCCTGCGTGGCGGCGCGGTGCAGCACACCGACATCCGCGACGACAACACCCTGCTCGGCACCGACGGCGCCCTGTGGATCTGCGACTGGAACTGGCCGGTCCTCGGGGCGCCATGGTTCGACACGCTGTCTGCCCTGATCGGTCCCCGCGGCGACGGCCTCGACGTCGAGGCTGTCCTGGCCTCTCGCCGGCTGACCCGCGACGTGCCACCCGCACACGTCGACAGCGCCCTGGCCCTGCTCGCCGGGCACTTCCTGAAGTCCGCCGACGACCCGGTGCCGTCCAACTCGCCCCACATGCGCGCCTCCCAGGCCTGGCAGGGGGCCGCCGTGTGGTCCTGGCTCTCCGAACGCCGCAACTGGTGACCCGTCGCCAGTTCGCATCGACCTGTCGCCAGTTCGACCCGAACGACGGATTTGGGGCGTTCCGGGGCCGCTGATAGAGTTTCTCCTTGCATGTCTGGCGCCCTCTTCGCTGACACGCCACGGACCGGATTTCCCGCTGGTCCAACGGGCTTTACTCACCGGCCCACCCAAGACCTCATATCCCAGTCCGAACCAAGTGAAAGCGCAGCAAACGTGGCGAACATCAAGTCCCAGATCAAGCGCAACCGTCAGAACGAGCTTGCGCGCGAGCGCAACAAGTCGGTCAAGACCGGTCTGAAGTCGGCCGTGCGCAAGTTCCGCGAACTCGCGGAGTCGGGCGACAAGGACGCCGCCGCGGCCGCCGCCGTCGACGCGAACAAGAAGCTCGACAAGGCCGCCTCCAAGGGCGTCATCCACAAGAACCAGGCCGCGAACCGCAAGTCGGCCATCAGCAAGAAGGCCGCCTCGCTCTGAGGTAGCCCTTGCCGCAACCAGGCGCCGTCCCCGTCAGGGGTCCGGCGCCTTTTTGCATGCCGACCCGTCGTGAACTCGAACCGACCCGTCGCCAGTTCGCGAACTCACGACGGGTCGCGAGCAAGGTCAGCGGCCGGGACGCTGCTCGCGCAGACCGGCGACCGTGAGCACGAGTCGTTCGAGGGTGTAGGCCGCATCGTGGGCCGCGCCCTTGATGTCGGCGTCGGCCTGGGCAATCGCGCGGATCGCCGAGCCGAGACCATCGGGGGTCCATGAGCGTGACTGGTCGCGCAGCGTGCGCAGCTTCCAGGGCGGTACGCCGACCTCACGGGCCAGGTCGGCCTCACGCATGCCCCGCGGCGCGGAGACGTAGCGGGCCAGGCCCCGCACACCACCGGCGAAGGCGGACGTGATCAGCACCGGAGGCGTGCCCCCGTCGAGAGCCCAGCGCAGCTCCTCGAGAGCAGGCGCCCGACGCCCGAAGAACGCGTGGTCGGCGACGGCGAACGACTTCGCCTCGGCGCGGCCACCGAAGTAGCGCTTGACCCGTTCGACGGTCAGCGACTCCCCCGGGTAGTCGTTGACGAGCTGGTGGGCCGCAGCGGCCAGCGAGCGCAGGTCCTGGCCGATGGCCTGGACGAGGAAGTCGGCGGCGTCGTCGTCGAGGCGCGAGCCGTGCCCGCGCACCTCCGAGACCACGAAGCGGGTGAACTCGACGCCCTTGACTGCCTGCGACTTCACCTCGTTGACGGCGCCGACCTTGCGCAGCTTGGTGAGCACGCCGCTCCCCTTCTGCCCGCCGCCGTGCACCAGCACCAACGCGATGTCCTCGGCCGGGGCCGCGCAGTAGTCGAGCAGCCCGGCCACCGACTCGTCGGGCAGGTTCTCCAGCCCCCGCACGACCACGCACCGGGTCGTGGAGAACAGTGACGGCGCCGCCAGCTCGCCCAGCGTGGCGAGGGTGAGGTCGTTGCCCTGGGCCTCGGAGAACTCAGCCTCCGCGTCGTGCTTTCGGACGGCGGCGCGCACTCCGACGACCGTGCGTTCGTTGAGGAACTCTTCGCTGCCGGTCACCAGCGTGACTCGGCCGAGGACGTCTGCTGCGCGTGGTTCTGCCATGGTGCGCCAAGCCTGCCACAGCCCGCCGACAGCGCCGACCCGCGGTGCGGCGGCCGGCCCGCCAGCCCGAGTCCGCGGGGCCATTCAGTCGCCGGTGGAGACCCGGAGCCTTCCGTCACGCAACGCGACGACCACGTCGCCGTCCCGGTCGGTGCGGAAGACCCGGGCTCCGGAGTCGCGCAGCGGTTCCATCGTGGAGGCCGCCGGGTGGCCGTAGTCGTTGTCCTCGCCCACCGACGCGATCGCGATCGCCGGATCGAGTGCGACCAGGAAGTCCATCTCCTGGTAGCGGCTGCCGTGGTGAGGGATCTTCAGCACGTCGACGCGCAGGCCCGGGTAGGCGGCCGCGAGTCGGGCCTGCCCGTCGGGCTCGACGTCACCGGTCAGCAGGATCCGGACCCCACGGATCTCGGCCAGCACCACCAGGGAGGCGTTGTTCGGGTCGCCGGCCAGCAGCGTGCCGGGCACGGGGCCGATCACCTGCATGCGCACGTCGCCGATCTGCTGCACCTCGCCGTACGCCGGGGTGCGGATCCGGCCGTCGGTCTCCGCCTGGACCGCGGCGAACCGCTCCTCCGGCTCCGGCAGCCCGCTGACGAGTACGGCGCCCACCCGGCGCCCACCCACCGTCTCGGCGAAGCCGTCGACGTGATCGGCGTGGAAGTGGCTGAGCACGATCGTGGGCAGCACCTTCACGCCCAGTCGCTCGAGGCAGTGGTCCATCGAACCGGCCTGGGGTCCGACGTCGACCAGCACGGCCTGCCCGTCGCCGGCGTTCAGCGCGATCCCGTCGCCCTGTGTCACGTTAACTCTGTAGTGCCTAACGGTCCCGGTGCCTCAACTTGTGCCAGAACCAGCCCATGACAGCGCACAGCGCGAAGGCGATGGACTCGGTGAACGAAGGCACTACTCAGGCGGAGTCTTCGCAGGGACCAGCAGGCCACCCAGCAGGGTCATCGAGCCCACAGCGATGTTCTGGAGCACGTCAGGCACGTTCTGATCCCGCACAGCCAGCACGATGATCCCGCACAGGGCCACCATGAACACCGTGCCCACGAACGTGATGACCAACTTCGTGTTGTCCATCAGATCGCCCTCATGATGAACCAGAGGGACAGCCACGGGTTCATCACGTCGAAGGCAGTGCCAGAGCCGGTGTTGCCGGTGTCCCCGGTGAAGTTGTTGACCAAGCCTCCGTTGGTGGTCGTGCCCACTGTGTTGCTGGCCCGCTTGAAGGAGGCGGTGGACTGCACAGCCATGTCGTTGGAGGACATCGTGGTGTGGCCGTGAGTCATGTCGTGCTTGTGAGCCGGAAGGTTGGCCACGCTCAGAGTCTTCGTCGGTGCGCCTCCGGTGGTGCCCAGAGCCTTTGTGCCCGCACCGATGGGCAGACGGTCAGTGAAGTTCGGCAACGTGGTGCCACCAAGGTGAGCGATCAGGTCTGCGTACTCAGCCGGGACCGTGGAGCCGTCCAGAGGGAGCCACCCGGCAGGGATGTCAGCCTTGGCCCCGTAGAACATCGTCACCTCACCGATGGGCCGCAGAAGTTGCCCGAGGGTCTTGCCACCGGCTCCGGTCTGCGGGGACGGGGTGAACGTGGGCGAGGCCACCACACCCTCACCGGAGAAGCCGAACTTCATCATCCACTTGTCCGGGGTGATGCTGTGCTCGATGGTGGTGATCCGGGAGTCATGGCTGATCCCCTTGGACGCGTTGCTGACCACCACGAGGTCGTAGAGGTCATGCAGTGCCCTACCCACGACAAGGTGAGAGACCTCAGTGACCGGCATGGTCACAGAGTTGATGCGCACCTCAGGCGTGGAGTTCGCGGTAAGGATCGCCTGCGCGTACAGATCGAGGTCAGCGGTCTCCTCACTGATCCCCTGCACGGTGAACTCCTTCGAGCGCACACCCCACTCGTTGATCGAAGTCTCATCCCGGTACGGGCCGTACGGAATCTCCTCCGTCTCCCCGGTGGCCGGGTTCAGCCGAAGGAACTTGATCGTCACTTCGTTGATCAGGTCGCCCGAGTTGAACGAAAGATCGAGGTCTGTGTACTGGGCCTCAGCGAAGGTGCCCGTACTGGTCGCGCCCATCAGGGCTGCGTCCCAGACCTGCAACACCCCGTAGCGGTCCACCCACGCATAGCCGAGGTTGGAGTCACGGGTGACAGCGATCTGGTCCAGCGCAGAGGCGTTGTCGTTGACGGCCACCACGGGCGGAGAGGAGTACTGCTGACCGGAGCCGTTGATGTTCCACGGCACCCCACAGCCTTCGACCACCCACCGGAGTTCATCAATGGTCGTGACACCTTCGCTGCGCGTCTGCTGCGCAAGGGAGGCGTTCGGGTCAGAGGCGGTGAGTTCGATCCGGGCACGCTTCTGGTCAGGGACGTTCGGGTTCTTCAGTTCGTAGGTGACCGCTGCGTCCACGACCTTGCCCATGAACAAGGGAGACCACTCATCGGAGTCGTTGTCCAGCGTCATCAGACGGAGACGGCGACCGGGCCGAATCAGGTCACTCTGTGAAGGATCAAGGGAGGAGTCGAGGATGGTGGCGGTCAAGGTCCCGACGTTCAGTGCCTCACGCACGACCTTGATGTCATGGGTCGGGCCGAGCACGTCGAGATAGGGCACGGGCTCCACACCGGACAGGTCAGACTCACCCACCGTGCCCTCGAAGTAGGCGTTGAGCGTGGAGGACTGCTGGACCATCACAGCGTCGATGTAGTGGCTCTCACCGGCTGCGAGGGTGTCATAGCGCAGGGACCACTCCAGCGAGGTTGCGCCAGCAGGTGCGGTGATCGTCTTGCTGAACCGTGTCCATGAGGTGGAGTCGGTGCCGACCGTGTAGACCGCGCTGGAGAGCAGTGTGGCTCCTGCGTACCAGTCCAACGTCCACTTGAGGGAACGCGCTGTGACAGCGGTCTTCTGGTACGCCGAGAGCGTGTAGGCCTTGCTGCCCTGCACCGTGACAGTGGTCTTCACTCCTGCGGTACTCGCGCCGAGCGGAACGGTGATGACCTTGGTCGAGGTCGAGGCGTGAGCGGTGCCGGTCCACGAGTAGTCGGTGTCACCAGCATCAGGAGTCGAGCCGTCGAAGTAGGAGCCCGGATCGGTGGAGCCGAAGTAGACCGCATCGAAGTAGCCGCCGAGGGAGCCGTTTACGTAGGTCTCGCCGGGGGTGTAGTAGCGCACGACGACGCGAGCCTTTGCCGCGTTCGAGGGTGCGGTGGCGCTCCCTGCGAGGTCGTACCACGTGGTGTCGCCAACGGTCACGGTCTTGGCCAGCACGGCTGCGGTGCTGATGTAAACATCGGCGGCGGTGTACCACGCAATGAGGAGATAGATTCGATTGGACTGGCCGGAGACTCTCGCGCTCACTCGCTGGTAATACTTTGTGCTCGGAGTGACGTCCATCAAGGATGAGTAGACCTGCATCGCGTTCGACGCACCGGGAGCAGCGTCATCATTGACGCGTGCCGCCCACGACCCAGAGCCAGCAGTGGAGGCGATGCGGGTCAGGGTCGCGTCGGCTCCGCCCAGTTCGAGCAGGGATGCACCCGACCACAGCGACACGTTCGTCTCGAAGGACGGGTTGCGCACGAGGTTCGTATGGGTCGTCACCGTCGCGCCGTTGGGCTTGACCTCCAGAGCCGCTGCTCCGACCTGCTGCTGTGTCGTGACACGGGTGAGGCCGACTCCAGCGTCTGCCGTCCACCCGGCTGTGTCGGTCTCGAAGGAGGGGTTGGTGATCAGGTTGGTCTTGGAGGTGCCCAGTGCTCCAGAGGTGGCAGCGGTTGCCATGGTGGCCTGCTGGAGGTGCCAGCGCTGACCACCGATGGGGTTGCCTCCGGTGTTGTTGCTGAACACGTCGAAGCGCAGACGCACGAAGGCGGTGCCAGCGGGCAGCAGGGAGGGTCCGATGGAGGCGGAGGCGGGCACTGAGGCGGTCAGGTAGCCGGTCTGCGCTGAGGAGCCGATCACGACCTGCGAGGAGTTCAGGTACTCGATCTTGGCCCGGTAGTACGTGGTCGTGCGCATCACCCACGACGCTGCGACGTAGTGCCCTGCAACGGCTGTGGCGGGCTCACTCGCGAAGTACTCCGGTGCGCCGCCTTGGGGTGCGTAGTTCAACTCCAGCCCGTAGCCCAGCGAGTCGGTCTTGATCGACCCGGTAGGAGTGACCCAGCCGTAGCCGCCCATCTCGCCCGACGTGTTCACGATCAGGTTCACAAGGCCGGTGGGGTCGTCCTCAACCTCCAGTCGGAGCACGCCCACGGTCTTGAACTGCTGGCTCATGCGCTCACCCGTCCACCAACAGCCTTGTACGCGTTGAGGTCCATCTGAATCTCACGGCCACGCTGCAACTGAGAGACCTGCTCGCTGGTCAACTTCACAGCCACAGAGGACCGCTGCTGCGCGGATGCGGTGGCGAAGGCCTGAAGTGCCGGTTCACCGAAGCCCTGCTGAAGACTGGAGGACAGAGCCTGACCGGCCTTCTTCACCCGGTACTCGTCCAGCCCGATGACCAGACCCTTGGTCACGTTGTCGCCCAAGCCCTTGAAGACACGGGACGGGGACTTGATGCCCAGTGCCCGCTTCACAGCCCTCACAAGGACGTTGGCGAGGCGTACAGCAGCCCTGTCCAGTTGCTTGGCCTTCGTGTTCAGTCCCTTGATCAGACCGTTGGCTGCTTCGATGCCCGCGCCGTACATGGTCTTGGCGGTGGAGGTCCCCAGAGCGGTGCCGGTGGCTGCCAGTTCCTTGGTCAGGGAGTTGACCTCAGACAGGGCCTGCTTGCCACCGGAGGCCAGAGCCTCAGCGGTCGCCAGACCTCCCTCCACACCGGCATCAATCAACTGCTGAAGGGAGGTCTTGTTCAGACTGTCCTTGGTCAACTGTGCGATCAGCGAGGCGTACCGCTTCGCGTTGTTCACCTTGTTCTTCAACTCGGTGATCAGGTTGCTGATCGAGGAGGAGCCGTCACCGCTCTGACCCAGTGAGGTGATGTTGCCGGTGGAGATGACCGAGGCCTTCACCGAGGCTACGTAGTCCTTGGCTGCCTTGGTGCGGTCAGCCAGCAACTTCTTCACAGCAGCAAGCCGCTTGTTCACACGGTCCTGTGCGGCCTCATTGCGCTGGATCGCCCGGTACTCGTCCTTGAGGGAGCGCAGCACCGCACGAGTGTGCGCACGCAACGCTGCTCCGTCGTAGCGCTTGTCCAGCACAGCCTTCACGTACTGGGTGACACGGGAGAGGTACTTGGCGACCGAGACCCAGCCGTTCTTCAGGCCCTTGAGGAAGCCCTTCATGATCAACTTGCCGTTCTCGACAAGGATGATCTTGTCCTTGGCAGGAGGACCCTTGAGGTCCTTGATTTCCCCTGCCTTGCTGGAGAGCCAGCCGGAGGCGTTGTCCCACGCATCCTTCATGCCCTGAAGGAGTCCGTCGATGATGGAGAAGCCGATGTCCTTCAGCAGGCCGGAGAGGTCTCCCAGTGCCCCAGTGACCTTGCCGGGGATGCCCTTGGCATAGCCCACGATGTCGCTGATGGTGCTGCTGACCTTGGTCTTCATCGCGTTCCACGCGGCGGAGGTCAGGCCCTTGATCGCAGCCCACGCACCGGACATGACGCTCTTCACGATGTTGACGCCTTGGGACACGATGCCCCGGATGACGCCCCATGCGCCCGACAGGATGGTCTTGATCCCGTTCCATGCGCCGCTCCAGTCACCCTTGATGATCGAGGTGACGGTCTTGATGATTCCCCGGATCACCTTCAGGCCACCTTCGACCACGGTCTTGAGGTTCTTGAAGGTGTTGGTGAGGAAGGCAGTGATGGTCCCACCGAAGACCCGCCACAGGCTCTGGATGACCCCGAGCAGCGTCTGTGTGGTGGAGCGCAGCCGGTTGAACACAGCCACGTAGTAGGCACCAATAGCGGTGAGGATCGGCAGCACGTTGGTCTGCATCCAGCCGAAGACCTGCATGGCAATCTCTCCGACCTTGGCCACACCAGTGCGGAAGGTCTCGGAGTTCTTGTACGCGTAGGCGATGCCTCCGGCCAAGGCCGCGATTGCCAGCACCGTCAGGGTGATCGGGGAGGTAGCGAGGGCCACAAGGCCCATGCCAGCAGCGAAGACGACAGCAGCCCCGGCAGCGATGCCCAGACCGATGCCGATGCCCTTGATGACCTCAGGGTGCTTGCGAAGCCAGTTGCCCACCGGCTCCAGCATCTTCATCAGGTCCTTGAAGCCGTCTCTGGCCTTGTCCACGTACGGAGCCAACTTGTCCCGCATGGCTGAGCCGAACGTGGTCAGAGCCGGGATCGCGGTGTTGTTCATGAACGTGAACAGAGCGGTCAGGACCGGCAGGAGGATCGAGCCGATCTTGGCCTTCAGATTTTCAAACTGAGCACCGAGGACCTGCTGCTGATGGGCCAGAGTTCCTGACTCCCGCTTGAAGGCACCCTGCGTCTTCGCGGTCTTGGACATCAGCAGTTCAAGGCGGGCCTGCATCTCAGCCTGCTTCTTCGCAGAGCCGGTCAACTTGTCGAGGCCCTTGGCTGCCAGCCGTGCCGAGACATCGCTCTGCTTGATGCTGACGCCGTACTTCTCGATGGGGTCAGCCTCACCCTTCATCAGGGAGGAGATGGACTCCACTGCTTGACGGGTGGTCCCGCCGAACGTGGCAGCCATGTCGGAGGCCCGCTTGTTCAGGTCGTCGGTGAGACCGGCAACCTTCTTCAGCGGCATGCCAGCACCGGAGAGCAAGGCACCTGTCACGTTGGACAGTTCCCGGTACTCGTTGGCTGACAGGCCGATTGCGGTAGCAGCCCTCTTGGAGTTCTTGATGACTCCATCGGCGTACTTGCCGAAGACGGTCTCAGTAGCCCCGAGAGACTGCTGAGAATCTGAGGCTGCCTTCACCGAGTCGGCACCGATCTTGAGCAGTGCTGCACCGGCCACGGCAGCGCCAACGGCTGCGACCTTGCCGACCTTCTTGAACTTGTCCGAGAGGCTGGAGGAGAAGGAGTTCAGTTCACGCTTGGCCTGAGCGGCATTCGCGATGATCGCAATTTTGACCGGCTTGGCTGCCATGTCGCCCTCCTCCTATCCCTTGATCCCGTGGAACTGCTTGCCTGCCTCGAAGAACTGCTCCCGCTCCAGCCGAGTGAGGCTCATCCAGACCTCCGGTGTCTGTCTGGTCATCACGCACCAGACGCCGAGGTCGAAGGCCGTTACGCGGCGGGAGTCTCGCCTTCCCCCGACTCCATTTGCACCGCCGTGTCGTCCTCATCCGCGAACATCGACTGTGCGGCCTTCAGGGTCATGCTCAGGGCCTGCTTCTTCGCCTCAGGGTCATTGCTGCCCTCACGCTTGAAGTGGACGAAGACAAGGGCACGAACGAACATCGTTTCCTTGTTCTGAGCGAGGTTGAAGACCTCATCTCCGAAGGCCTTCGCGATTGCGATTTCCTCAAATCCCGTCAGGGACTCGATGAACTCGTCTGCGGTGATCTTCTTCTCTTCATTCATGCTGTCTGCACCTTTCATGAGTCAGCCGAGGTTCAATTTCTCGACCAGATCGGAGATTGCTTCTTCGAGCGAGTTGGATGCCTTGGGCGATGCGGTCTCGTCACCCTTGGCGATGAAGTTGGCCGGAGCGATGTTGCGAGCAGCCCAGCCGTAGTTGATGGGACCGGCGTAGGGGATGGAGGCCCGACCTACGTAGAGGTTGACCTTCCCCTTGGCCTTGCTGACCCGGTAGTCACCCCGGAGGCGTCCAGACCTGACCGGGGTGACTCGCTGGTAATCGGGCTTGACCTGTTCACCGATGCGGGCAAAGGCGTCTTTGAGGTCTTCGACCTCAACACCCATCTTCTGAAGGTTGCGGACAACTCCACTGAGACCTTCGACCTTCACACCGATGGACTTGGCCATGACGGATCAGGGAGCCTCATCCAGCGTGGGCTTGGCGGTGCACGACCACTCAACGTCGATGGTGAAACGCGCGGTGGTCGAGGCGTTGGCCTCACCGCCGAGCAGATCGCCGTCAGGCTCAGAGATGACCGCGTTGCCCACGACGTGACCCTGACCGGCAGCCGGAGCGGCGTTGCCGTACGGAGCCAGCGTGAAGGGCACCTCAGTGCCGGTGTTGTCCCAGACCTCGCGCCACAGGGAGCCGGTGGCAAGGTCCTGAACGAGAGTCATCGCCAACTTGTATTCACGACCGCCACCGGAGGCAGCGTCCGCGAAGGAGGTGAAGTCCGAGTCCGATGCACCAGAGGTGATCCGAACGTTCGAGACCTCAGCCTTGTATTCCGAGCCGCCCACTTCGATGGTGAGCAGCCGAGTTCCAAGTGCGGCCATTGTTTTACTCCTCTTCTCGGTTGCCCTGAATCAGGACGGTGTTAACCGCGCTGCCCCCATCGGGCAGAACGGTGACTGTTGGGTACGCCTCTGTTACGCGCATCTCAGGAGAGAGGGCAGCCACCAGCAGCGGCGTCTTCTCGTCCATGAACTTCTCTGCGGCTGCTTGGTCCTGCGGCAGGATCACCACGACCTGCCACGTGTTCACTCCACCGAAGTCATTCGGGTATTCGGTGCGGTCCTTGCGGACACACGCGCCACCCGGCTTGGTCATCTGCTTGTAGTAGGGGAAGCAGGTGATCCCCTCCACGGTGCTGGCGGCGTCTGCGAGGGCCTGCCTGACTTCTGCGGCGCTCATCCGATGACCAACTTCTTGTACGGGGCTTCGAACCTGCGCACCTCGCGGTCACCGCCACCCGTCCGGGCGATCACTCCGCCTGTCTCCAGCAGCGAGGACTGGAAGCCCAGAGGCGTGTTCCTGTTGGCCAGATTGGCTGCCACACGTCGGCACAGGGCCTCAGCGAGGTCAGCAGGCCACTCAGTGGGCTCGGAGGGGACACGGCAGGCCTTCGCCTGTGCTGCGGCCTCAGCGTTGAGCGCAGCAGTAATCGTGGTGTCGTCCCACTCGGAATTCCCGAGGTACGCCTTGACGATGGTCAGGTCCGGCTTGTTCATGTCCCCTCCTTCCTCACTTGCTCTTCTTGGCAGCAGCGGTCTTCTTCGCCGCTGTCTTCTTTGCAGGCCGGGACACCGAAGGTGCAGACTCCGATGTCCCGGCAGCCTTGGCACGACGGGCAATGCAGTTCTTGACGAACTCCGACTGCTCAGCCATGCGGATCAGTCCTCGCGACTCTCAGAGGCCTCGACCCGGAGCGAGCCACAGACGTACAGACCCGGCTTGTCGAGGACGTAGGAGCCACGGGCGGTCACGACGGTGCCGTCAGGAAGGACCATCAGGGTCTGGCCCTTGGGTACCTTCACCACGTCACCGACCGTTGCGGCCTTGGCAGCAGGAGCCTTCTTCTCAGCCATGTCAGATCACGCCTTCGTGTAGGTGATCTGACGGAGGCCGGAGACGTCGTAGACGATGCCCGCGAAGTACGCGAAGCAGCCGATGTCCCAGCCCTCCACCTTCTCGGTCAACTTGTCGAAGCGGTTCAGGCCCGAGTTCCACACGTGCACCGCACCGGGGTCAGCCACGTAGGACTTGGAGTTGACGCCCGTGGCACCCAGCGAGTGACCCGGCTCCATGCGGTAACCGGCGATGTCGAGGAACGAGTACTTCGCCCCCGAGATGCCGTCACGGTTCTGCGGGTTGATGATCGGGTAACGCTTCTCACCGTCCGCGTTCTCGTAGGTGGCCAGCACCGTGTACAGGTCCACGTGACCGAAGGACTTGGTGAAGCGCGAGCCGTCCGCGAGGAACTGGAGACCGAGCAGACCGGCCTCAATCGCCTGACCGGCCACAGCACCCGTGGCACCGGCTGCGATAGCCGAGGTCAGGGAGGTGACGGTGGCAGCGTTGACCAGAGCAGCGGTCTTGGTCTCCAGAGCGATCTTGAAGGAGCGCTCGAACTCAGCCCACACGAGGCCGGAGACCTGCGGGTTGCCGCCCTGATCGCCCACTTCGCGGGTGATGTGCACCTTGCCGGAGACAGGCACCGGGCTGACGGTGGCACCGGCCACGGTCACAAGGTCCTTGTTCGTGGGGTCGGTTCCCTCGACGTGATCGGCCACACCAACGTTGGTCGCAGCACGGTCCAACTTCGAGTAGAAGAAGGGAGTGATGTCGCTGAGGCCACCCTTGCGGAAGGTGTCGAACATGGGGCTGGTCGGGACCGGAGCCTGACCAAGGAACATGTCCGGGCGGTACGTGGGCTGGTTGACCGCCGTGGTGTCTCCGGTGTCCACGAAGTCAGCGCCGATGTACTCAGCGGTGAAGTCCTGCACCCGCTTGAAGGCAGCCTGATCGCCGTAGCGGGCTGCGTTCAGGATGTCGGTGGCGAAGTCGAAGCCGGAGGGAGCACCCTCGTGACCGCTGAAGCGGTAGATGGGCTCTTCCTTGACGGCGAACTGTGCCGTGGTGACAGGAACCTTGATGTCGGCCAGTCCTTCGATCTTGGTGGCAAGTTCAGTGACCTTGGTGGCCAGTGCCTTGCCTTCGTCGGCAGAGAACGAGACCTGAGTGGCCTCGACCTTCTCCGTGGTCTCGTCGGTCATGTGATTTCCCTTCTCTGTTGCGGCGGATGCCGCCACGCTGGTGATGTGTGCTCCCACGAATGCGGGCTTGAGCGCGATTGCTGCGCCGTAGAGATTCGTGGACACGGCGTGCTGGACACCGCCACGGTTGACGAACTCGCCTTCGACCTCTGCGGAGAAGGACTTGAGGATGCGGTCCTCTGCCAGTGCCAACACCCGGTCACCCTCAGGGGTCCGGGCAATGCGGAACTTGGCCTGCACGCCTTCGGGCTGGAGGGTGAACTCAGCACCGACTCCCACCTGTGCGGCCATGGATTCGCGGTCGTGGCCGTAGTTCAGGATCACGTCGGACGGGTCCTCCGGCAGGGTCACGGTGCCCTCAGAGAAGGAGAAGGTGGAGACCTTCCCGGTGCGCGGATCGGCGGCAGGACGGGACACCGCGTTGAACGGCAGGAGCAGCCCTGTGAGGGTGCGCCTCTCAGTGTCGGCGGTGAAGTCTGCGGCAGACAGGGTGACCTTCATCGAAGGGCCTCCTCAGGGACAGGCGCAGGGAGCGCGGGAGTGGAGGACTTGGGAGTGCTCAGCGGAGCCAGCCCACGGCGCTCACGAATCTCGTTGATGTCCATGACTCCGGAGCGCACAAGAATTTCGTCGGTCTGAGCACTGGTGAGGTCGTCGGCCTTCGCGAAGTCGGCGGTGTCGAAGCGCACCGTGTAGCCACGCGGTGTCACGTCGGGCATGGAGAGCCGGGACTCAATGGCCCGCATGTACGGACCCACCACGAAGTCGAGGAAGGCGCGGCGACGGTCCTGCGCGTTGAAGTAGACCCGGCTGGTGGTGTTCAGGCCGAGGTCGTCGGAGTCGATGCCGGTGAGCCGGGCAATCTCGCCAATGGCCATTTCACGGGCCTGTACGAGTTGCAACTGCTCCGGGTTGAAGGAGTTGGTGTTGTACTTCAGGGCACCGGGGACATAGGCGGTGGAGCGCTCCTGACGGGCCTGCTTCCACGCGTCGAGGATCGCCCGTACTTCGGCTTGGTCATCGGGGTCATCGAGGTTGTACGGGTCCACACCGTCTGCGGGGCTGAACCAGTCCATCGGGGGAACACCCTCAGCCGCGTTCAGGCCAGCGGCCTCAAGGCGACCCAGAGCGCGGATAGCGCGGGCTCCGGCGACAAGCAGCGGGTCGTTCGGTCCTTCGATGCGGATGATCTGGTCATCCGGCTTCCACTCCCCAGCGGTGCCGGAGCCGGTGGCGGTGCGGTAGACGTGGAGGTCAGGCCGGTAGGTGACGGACTCAGGGTCCAGTCGGATGACCTCTGCGGGCTTGCCGTGCCAGCCGAGGTGCGTCACCCGGAGATAGGAATATTTACTGAAGAGCAGATCGTCAATGACGTTGGTCCACGTGGTGATGGAGGACTCTCCGGCCTCCGGCTGCGAGAGCAGAGACCAGTCCACAACTTCGTTGTTCTGGTCGTGGAGGCGAAGAGGCAACTGGCCAAGGCCTCCGGCAATGAGATTGCGGGCCTTGGAGACAGCGGGGACTGTCATTGCTTCACGACGGGTGATCCGACGAATTCCCTGCATCCAGAGCATTGCCTCATCGAGGGTCTGAACTCCGTAGAGGGTGCCGGGGTCGATATCGACGCCTGCGAAGACCGGCTGAAGGGACTTGGACGTTGCCGCCTCAACAATGGGGTCAGGCTTACCCGTGAAGAGTGACCTGAGAACGCCCATATGGACATTCTATTAGATTTACTAGATATCAATAGACGGAAAAGCAAGCACGTTTTGCTTGCTTTTCACCTAAACGCTTGAGGGCAACAGGATGCGCGGCCTTCCGGAGCGTGCCTTGCGTGCAGAGGTCAGTGCCCACACAGCGGCCTTGATCGCGTCCCCACGGGCCTTGGAGACCAGCCGGGGACCGTCAGCACCGGGAGTCGTACGGGCTGCCAGCACCTGCGTAGTGAGGTGTTCCCCTCCGTCGTGCATAGCCTGTCCTTCGGCCACCAGACGGGCGAGTTCCTGCACCGAGGCAGCAGGCCTGCCCTGTCCCTTGGTGGTGCGCACGTTCTTGAAGGCAGGGTCCTCCAGCAGGCTGGCTCCGACAGTGGCGCGTCCTCTGAAGCCGCTGTCCTTGAGGGCTGCCACGGCTGAGGCTGTGTCGGGGAAGTCGAGGACCTGAACAGTCGCCGTGTCGAGCCCGCTGCGCCATGCCAGAGCGACGGAGACACCTTCGGCGTGCCATGACTCCACTGCTGCGCTGTCAGGCCGTGTGTCGGGCAGCAGAGCGGTCAGGGTCTCCCACTGGTCTGCGGTGAAGACAGCGGAGCCGTGCTCCACGTGCCGATCCCTCAGCCGCCACATATTCAAGTACTGAGCCTTGAAGCCCTCCATCGGATCGGGGTCATCGAACTCGGGATCGGTCTCACCGGCCATGGCCTTCGCAAACTTGCTGCTCATCATCGAGGCACGGTCATCCGACCAGTGCGGGGACGCTGCGCGCCACACGGCAGGGTCAGCAGGGTCAGAGCCGACAGGCGCTCCCCAGATCAGCACCAGCGTCTCTCCATCGTCCACGCTGAGGGCATCGAGGATGCGGCCACGCATGAGGCTGGTTGCCCTGCGGTGCGCGGTCGAGGTGAGGACCAGTTGCGGAGACTCCCGCTCCAGCATCGTGGGCTCCAAGTCGTCATCAATGGAGGCAGGCTTCACGTCCCACGCTTCGTCCACCAGAGCGAGGCAGGCGTCATAGCCGGTGGTCGCGTCCTTGCTGCGGGCCACCCAACGATTCACGTCGGCATAGGAGACCTCCGGCTCAGTCATCCCCTTCTTGCAGGACCAGTCATCGCGAGGGCCAGCCCATGCCCACGCCTTGCGCATGACCTCCCGGACGATTGCGAGGTCCTTGCCGGTGTGCAGGACCAACTGCTCCGGCTCGAAGAGGTCGGGACCGTTCTCCAATCGCCACAGAGCCATGGCACGGAGACGGACTGACTTGCCGATCCGTCGAGGGCCAGACTCAAGGATGGTCCTGAAGCACAAGGTCCCGTCTTCGCGGTGCTGGAGTTGGAGCACCACAGCGAGACGCTGCCACCAGCGCAGGCTGAGCGGCTTGCCCCGCTCCTTCAGGTTCTCCGTCATCCACGCGAGGGCTTCAGGCCCGTAGGAGCCCACAGCCTCCGGGTGAACACCCGTGACCCACATCGGTGGGGAGGCGTTCTCCGGGACCTCCAGATAGGGCTGGAGCCATTCAGGTGCGTTCTGGCAGAGGTTGGCCCACGACAGGCCTTCTCGGACCTCCAGCGGTTGAGAATGGTTCTCGTGTGTGTGTACAGGAAGAAGCGGGGGCTTTCCGGCCTCCATCTCTGGGGGAAAAACGAAGCCCACTGACTTCAGCGCATCGAATTTAGCTTTTTCAATTACTGCTGCCTGCCCTGTCTTGTCACTGCATGCCTTGTGCTCGATGCGCCAATTGCTCAGCACCCATGTCAGGTGAGGGTGAGTGATCCGGCTCTTGACGTGGCCGACCACCCACTTGTCCTTCTCTGTGACTTCTTTCCCACACTGACCACAGGGCGACGGGAGTTTGTTGGCCATGATGCTGCGTGCTTCGAGGACCTTGCGACCTGCCCACCTGTCCTGCTGTGTCGTGGTCATCGTCTCTGGTCCTTGAGGTAGAGGCAGCGTGCGCTGCTGCGTGGGTGGAGCAGACCGTGGCGGGTGGCTGTGCGTATGGCTCTGCTGATGTCGGTGGACCTGACAGTGGGGTCGAGGGCCTGCCTCAGTTCCCCTGCCTCCAACGGCTGGCCGTGGTGTGCGGTGGCATAGAGGACCACCCTGATCCACAGGCACAGCCGTTGGTTGGTGTAGTCCATGTCAGCAGTCGTCTTCCTTCCACTGTCCGTCTTCCCTGACCCATGGTTCGGAGGTCTGGTTGATGTCGGTGTTCTCGTACGTGTAGGTGACACGGGCCATGTCGCCACTGACCTGTGCATCGAAGGAGGTGAGCGGTTGCGCCTCACCGAAGATGCGGGCTGTGCGCTTCATCAGGTCTGCCCACACCACACGGTCATTCCGTTCCTGACAGCGCTGGCTGAGCATGGAGTACGAAGCGTCATCGCCCGTCAGGTACGCGTCCGAGTAGGCCTCCACTGCGGTCCTGAGTGAGGTGTCCTGCTGCTTGGTGGTGTTCTCTGCCTTGTCGTCTGACTGCTCGCTACAGCCGGTGAGGCCGATTACTGCGAGCGTTGCCAGCACGATGACTTCCTGAATGTTGATCATGAGGTCTGCACTCCTCGATAGGTGGGTTTGTAGTCCTAGGCCTTCTTGGCTGCTCGTCGGGCCTGTGCGCGAGCCTGCATCTCTGCACGGTCTTCAGCCTGCTTCTGGTCGAAGGCTGCGCGGTCCTCCGGTGACAGCGCGTTGTACGTCTTGTCCGACATGCCCCGATCCAGTTCAGCGAAGGTCAAGTCATCCGGGTCTTCGCTGTCTGTGTCCCACGCCTCAAGAGCGAGGCGGGCAACCTCTACGAGGGTCAGGTCTGCCCTCACAGGAAGGTGGACGGCTTCACCCTTGTAGGTGAGTTCAACTGCTGTGTACTCGATCATTTCGGTATTCATCTCAAAACTCCTGCACTAGTTGGTTGTAGTACGTACGGCTTCAGGCCGGTTGATCTTCGTTTTTATTTTCTGAAACCAGACGAAGGCCCATGATCTTGAAGCCGTCGTAGCCCAGTTCGGTCAGGAATTCGGCAGTCCTGCGTTCGTGGGACTTGGGTGACTGAAGTTCCGGGTGTCTGGCCAAGAAGCGAAGGGCTTCGTATTCAGCGGATTCCATACTTAAGTATCGTCACCCGGCCTTCGTTTCTTCGGGCTCAGGCCGACTTTCTTGAACTTTCTTTTCAGCCGCATTCCAAGCCTGTGAACAAGGTGACTCCATGCTTCTTGGCCAACTTGGTCACGTCCGGTGAGGTCATCCCCATGGCTGCACCGACAGTCGCCGGGTCTTTCTCAACTTCTGCAATCCTGCGCATCCGAGTCACCTTCTGCTCCTCCACCCACTCAGGACCGTGAATGACCAGCGCAGCGTGTTCTGCGAGGGCCACCAGTTCCTCCGGGTCGGCACGGAGTTCGGTGAGGAATCTCGCTGTGACTTTCTCGATGTCCACCTCTACCGGCCTGCCGAACGGATTGCCCCACTTGTTGAAGTTGGAATAGTGAGTCAGACAGAAACTCCTTGTCCTCGCGGGCTTTTCACACCAGTTCACTGAACAGGGCTCCTTTGGCTTCTGCTGCCTTGGCTTCTGCTGCCTTGGCTTCTGCTGCTTTGGCTCCTCCGACCTTGGTTTCCTCTGGCGGGGCTCAGCATCACCATGACGCAAGAAACGTCGGTAGTGCATGGTGCAGAGATTCCTTGCGTGCCTACGCCTGTCACAGGTCTCCACAGCACAGGTCCGAGTTTCTGCCTTGGTGTCCATGTAGTACGTACGGCCTCAGTGATCGTGCTTCTTCAAGGTGCGGAAGTTCTTCTTCGGGTACTGGCTCCGGTACGTCTCACCGGAGTCCACCAGCCGCTTGTTTCGCTGTGAGTCCCTGCGGGCCTCTGTGGTGTTCAGCGTGGAGATTTCCTCCATGTCGGCCAGAGCCTTCTGGATGCGGTCCTTGTCGTTCATGAGGCGTCTCCTGTGTAGTCTGTGTTCGACGGCTTTGAATGCCTTTCAGCCGTCTGGCCCTCAGGACGCCTTCGCCGGTTACCTGAGGGCCTTTCACTTTTCATGAGGCAAGGCGCTTCCGTGCGCGGCTGATCATCGAGGGCACTGACTCCGGCTTCACGTTGAAGCGCATCGACAATTCTCGGTTGCTGAGTCCGGCTTCCACGGCGTTGATGATTTCCTGTGCCTGTCCTCCGGCGCGGGTCTTCTGCCACTCGTTGAACGCTGCACGTGCGTCCCTCTGCGCCTCTGTGTTGGCGCTACCGCCACGGGACAGGAACTCAGGGACAAGGAATGACCCCCAGTTGTCCACGGCCCTCAGATCGTCCTTGAAGGCCTTCAGGGTGTCGATGTGCCCGTTCCAGCGAGCGGGGGTGAGGAAGGGGTTCGGGAATTCGTCCACCACAGTGCCGCTCATCAGTGAGGCGTACTTGAAACGCACCTGCAAGTAGAGGTTGTGCGCAGAGGGCTTACCGGAACGCTCACTGATCCGGGCAGGGTCAACGCTGTGATGGAACCAGAGCGCATAGAGGTCTGAGCCGTCTCGCAACACCATGGAGGGCTCACGCTGACCAGAAGCGAGGTCCACGCCGTCAGGAAATCGGATGCAGAAGAAGTTGATCAGTTTCCCGTGGGACGGATCGGCAGACAGCCGAGGGTGCTCGAACCGAGAGAAGTCGGGATTGCCTGCGATGAAGTAGTTCTCTGCGAACCAACCAGCAGATGCCCCATCGGGTGAGAATGTCTCCAACATACGTATGCCTTTCATCGAGGGACTGTCGCGTTAGATCGTCCCTGCCTTCGCCTATTCAAAGCATACATAGCAAAGCTTACCTACGTACTTACTAAGTCAGGGTCGCAAAAGCGACCCATGACATCTAGAGGTAAGTCTTCGACTTCATCGAGCACCCTTGAAGCGAGCCGCGAAGCGGCGGCGAGCGAGCCTTTGCCTTGGGATTCAAGGCCTAGCGCAGCGATGGAATGTATCTAAGTCAAAAAAATAAAGTGAGAATCAGAGTTGACACTTGTCAGGTTAATTCGAACTCTTCCCCGTCAGCGTTGTACAACTTCACTCGATCCTCTCCCCTACCGGGCTCAATCACGATCTTCGGGAACAAGGCAGAGACCACGGTCTTGCGGTGATCGAGAGACAGAGCATCGAACTGCTGACCCATCTTCACCGAGTCCTCAAAAGAGGCCTTCTGAAGGCCCGAGAGAAGCCCAGCGAAGGCATTGCGCTCCGTAAGCCCTGCCAAGCCCTTCAGTGCCACTTCTCTGGCCTCTGAGAGGGCCTTCCGCTGCTTCTTGTATCCATCCGTGGAGAACTCGCCGTCAGCCCACAGGTCCTCCAACTCCTGCATCCTCTTCTCGATGCCTGCCACCTCACTGCGGAGGGACAGAGCAGAGGTGAGGTCGTGGGACTGAGGGACCAGAGATTCTATTTTCTGAAAAGTCAGAATGTGCCTGACATAGGTCCTGACCTTCTTGTCCACCATGGTCCGCTCAATGGAGGCACCACAGCCGGTCCCCTGCCCCGGTGCGTGCTTGTACTGCTCGTAGCGGTACTCCCTGCCCTTGACCTTCTTGACCGTCATACCGGCCACCAACGGCTTGCCGCATTTGGCACAGGTGAGGAGGTTGGACAGCAGGTGCTTGCGCGGGCTCTGGGCACGCCTCTGGCCGTCCAGCACCGAGCAGACGGCATGCCACTCCTCCACCGACACAAGCGGGCTCCACGAGGCTTCTACGCCTTCGAGGATGGAGCCGTGGTGCTCGACAAGGCCAGCGTTGCGAGGACGTACCAAGACCTTCTTCAGGCTGTTGTGATTCCACGGCTTGTCGAACGTCGTACGGAGTCCCTGTGCGTTCCAGTCACGGGCGATCTGAGAAAGATTTTCTGAGCCTTCGATCAGGGCTGTGGTGGCTGTCTTGATCGCCTTCGCTGCGTCCTCATCAACGATGAACTGACGGGAGTGGCCAACCTTCTCCCCCAAGGTCCAGCCGAACGGCACCGGGCCACCCGTGGAGCCTCCGGCCTGACGGGTCTGCTCGTTCTTCAGTAGGTGCCGCTCTGCCTTCATCTCGACCTCAGCCTGTGAGACGGACGCGAGGATCGTGGCGACCATGCGTCCGGCAGGAGTGGACAGGTCCAGTGAGCCACCCTGCACGGACTCGATGCTGACCCCGGTCTCTTCGGCCAAGGTGATGAACTCCAACATCTCCCGAGTGGTGCGAAGCATCCGGTCGATGTGCCATGACAGCACCACGTCCACCTCACCGGCCTTGATCAGGTCCAGCAGGGCTTCGTACTGAGGACGCTTCTTCTTGCCCTTGTACGCGCTCACGTCATCGTCCACGAACGGTTCAGCGATCAGGGTCAGGCCCTTGGCCTTGCCGAGCAGGGAGCAGGACTTGATCTGACGCTCCGGCTTGGCTGAGTCGTCGGTTCGGTTCTTGCTGACACGTACGTAGATCGCTGCGCGGAGTGAGGTCATGCGTTGCATGCTACAGAGGCAACCTGACATGCCCCACGTCGCACACCGTCATCACCCACCCCTCGGGCGGCCAGCCCGGCGACGGCAACGGCACCAGCACGACCAGCACCATCAGCAGGCAGCAGCCCAGACCCGAGGAGCGGTGGGCCAGCAGCGTGCCGAGCGTGACTGCCAGCCCCGCGCAGATCGCGGTGAGCACACCGAGCGCGATCCAGTCGGTGCCCCACTCGATCGCGGGGAGCGCCAGCCCTGCGGCGCGGTCGGCGATCGCGATGATGCCGCGCGCGCAGAGGCAGGCCAGCCACCCGGGCACCATGCCGGCCCCGCTCCACACCAGTCCGATGACTCCTCCGAGCAGCCCGCACACCGTGGCCGGGGCGACCAGCGGCCCCGCAGCCAGGTTTGCCAGCACCGCGACCAGGCTGACCTGGCCCGAGATCGCGGCCACCAACGGAGTGCAGGCCAGCTGTGCCGCGGTCGGTACGGCGATCGCCTGGGCCATCCACATCGGCATCCAGTGCGCCAGGGCACGCGACCACACCGGCGAGAGCAGCAGGATGCCTGCCGTGGCCAGCACGGACAGCGCGAACCCGACGGCCGTGGCCAGCCACGGGTCGAGCAGCAACAGTCCCACCACGGCCACGCCGATCGCCCGCACGCCCCGACCGGTGCCGTTCGAGCCCATCCCGAGCAGCGCGACCGTGCCCATCGCGGCGGCTCGGACCACGCTCGGCTCGGTGCGGGCGAGGAGGATGAACCCGACGATGCCCGCCGCCCCGAGTGCGTACTGCCAGCGGCCACGCACCCCGCACCACCGGCCCACCACCAGCAGGAACCCGACGACCAGCGTGAGGTTGGTGCCGGAGACGGCCAGGAGGTGGGTCAGCCCAGAGGCCCTGAACTCCTCCTGGACCTGGTCGGGCAGGCCTTGGTCGTCGCCGTCGACCAGGGCCGGCACCAGGTCGCGGGCCGGGGCCGGACCGACCGAGGAGGACTCCCTGATCGCGTGGCGCACCGCGGCGGAACCACGCCACAGGACCGAGGGTGGGTCCGCCCGCGGCGGCGGGCCGAACGGTGTCAGCACCGCCGCCACGTCATGTCCCCCGGACGGCGCCAGCCGGCCGCGCACGGTCATGGTGCTGCCCAGCTCGACGTGCGCCCACGACTCGTCGGCGATCAGCAGCACCGGCGTGTGCACGTCGTACGACGACCCGCGTGCACCCAGCACGGAGACGGTGCCCCGCATGATGATGGACGTGGCGAACTGCCCCTGCACCGGTCGCGGGTCGGAGGTCACGGTCACCCGCGCGGACACGGCGGTACGGGTCTCGGACAAGGCCGCAGCCGGACCGGACCGCACGGCCAGGTCGCGCAGCGCAGCACTGGTCCCGACGGCCAGTGCGATCAGGAACCAGGCCACGACGGCACGCCGCAGCGCCGGCGTCTCGACCAGGCGGAAGACCACCAGGGTGACCAGCGCGCCGGCCACGGCCGAGGGAACGGGCGCGAGCAGTCCTCCCACACCTCCCAGCCAGGCGGCCAGCCCGGCGGCCGGCATCCGCAGGTCGGCGACCTCCGGCACCTCGGCCAGTCGGAGCAGGTCACCGGCACGCATCAGAGTGTGACGTGCGGTGCCAGGTCGGCCAGCGTCTTCTCACCGATTCCGTCGACCTCGAGGAGCTGGTCGACGCTCTGGAAACCTCCGTTCGTGTCGCGCCACGCGATGATGGCCTCGGCCGTGACCGGACCGACCCCGGGCAGCTCCTCCAGCTCGGTGCCGGTCGCCGTGTTGAGGTTGACCAGCTCGCCGGCCGGAGCACCGGAGGACGGGGGTGACGTGGCCGCGACACCCGGCGGAGCGGGTACCCCGACAGCGATCTGTTCACCGTCGACCAGGGGCCGGGCCTGGTTGAGACCGCTGAGGTCGACGCCGCGCCGGACGCCACCGGCAGCCTTCAGGGCGTCGACGACGCGGGCACCGGGCTCCAGCACGACGATGCCGGGGCGTCGCACCTTGCCGGTCACGTCGACGACCAGCTCGGTGGACGGGGACGCCGATCCCGAAGACATCGGCGCCGACGCCGAGGGCACCCCACCCGCAGGCGTTGCGAGGGCGGCACCACCCATCGGCTCGGCGACCGGGGCCCCGGCGTCGTCGCGGATCACCCACCACGCCGTGATCGCCAGACCCACGGCGACCAGCACGGCCAAGGCCGCCACCTGGCCGGCCGTGAGGGCCACTCGACCACGGAAGGCGGAGACGTCGACCCACGAGCGCGTCGTACGCCGGGCGGCGTGGCGTCCCGGCACGGGCAATGCCGGCGCCGGCAGATCGACGGGAGCGTCGGGACCGGACGCCCGTGGAGAGCCCGGCACGACCGACGACTCGGGCAGGGCCGGCTCGGACAGAGGCGGCACTGACGGTGGCGGGACCCAGCCGTCGTCGTCGTCATCAGGCGCGATCGCCGACTCACGCGCCAGCCGCAGCTCACGCACGTGCGTGTGCCCGTCATCGCCGGGCCCGGCGTCGGGGGACGGCGACCGCGGCGGGGACCCGGACGGCGACCGAGTCTCGGGGCCGGAGTGCGCGCGCAGCTCGGCGCTCAGCAGCTCCAGCCGACGGGAGACGGCTTCGGCGTGCGCAGTGGACTGACCTCGGGGACGCATTCCACGACCGTAGGAAAACCCGAGGGCGAACGACAGGGCACCCACTCCGCCCTGTGGACAGGAGCGTGAATCGCGTGCAGCTCAGTGCACGACAGTGCTCAGGCGCCGGTGGGCATCACACACACGGCGACCATTCCGGGGCCGACGTGGGCGCCCAGGACGGCGCCCAGCTCGACGGTCCGGACCGGTGCCTGCAGGCCGAGCCGGGCGGCCAGCTTGTTCGCGAGCTGCTCGGCCCGGTCCGGGCTGGCCAGGTGGGCCACGGTCAGCTCGACCGGGTCCTCCCCCGCGGCTTCGGCTGCAAGGTCCTCGAGTCGCGCCAGGGCCTTGCCCGCCGTACGCACCTTCTCGAACGACTCGATGCTGCCGTTCTCGATGCGCAGCAACGGCTTGACCGCGAGGGCCCCACCGAAGAACGCGGCGGCACTGCCCACGCGGCCGCCGCGCCGCAGGTACTCGAGGGTGTCGACGTAGAACAGGGACGTCGACGACAGGGCCCGCTCCAGGCCGATCTTCCCGGCCTTCTCCGCACTGGCGCCCCCCTCGAGGGCCCGCACGGCGGCGATCGCGGCGTACCCGACCGCCGGACCGACCTGCTGCGTGTCAACCACGTGCACCGGGATCGTCGCGTCACGCGAGGCCATCAGCGCGGACTCGAAGGTGCCGCTCATCCGGCTCGAGAGGTGGAACGTGACGATCTCGTCGTACCCCTGCGCAGCGAGGTCCGCGTAGACCTCGAGCATCCCTGCCGGGCTCGGCCGCGACGTGGTCACCGGCGTGAACGACTTCAGGGCCGCGGCCACCATCTCGGGGCTGGCGCCCTCGTCGACGCCCTCGTCGTAGGAGGTCGCGCCGATGATCACCTGCAGGGGAATCACGACGATTCCGTGGGCCGCGGCCTCGTCGTGCGTCAGTGTCGAGGTGGAGTCGGTGACGACGGCGACACGACGCTCAGGCATGCCCGAACCCTATCGTGGCGGGGCAGATTCACAGGCGAGCCTGTGAATCTGCCCGAATGCCGTGAAGCTTCACGTCATTCGGGCAGAAACGCACGGGCAGGTCAGCCCGCGACGATGTTGACCAGCTTCGGGGCGCGCACGATCACCTTGCGCACGGTCTTGCCCTCCAGCGCCTTGACGATCGCGGGATCGGCCAGCGCCGCCGCCTCCAGGTCGGCCTCGGAGACGTCGGGAGACACGTCCAGACGGGCCTTCACCTTGCCCTGGACCTGCACCACCGCGACCACGGAGTCCTCGACCAGCAACGCCTCGTCGACCACTGGCCAGCCGGCCCGGGCGACCGTCGGCTCGTGGCCCAGTCGGTGCCACATCTCCTCGGCCGTGTACGGCGCGACCAGCGACAGCATGATCGACACCGCCTCGGTGGCCTCACGGACCGCCGGGTCGGCCGGGCCGCAGCCGGAGTCGATCGCCTTGCGGGTCGCGTTGACCAGCTCCATGATGCGGGCGACCAGCACGTTGAACCGGTACGACTCCACCAGAGCGGCACCGTCGTGCAGCGTCCGGTGGGTGACCTTGCGCAGCGCCACGTCGCCGGCCGCCGGGTCGGCGCCGGGCTCGGAGGCCACGTCGCCACTCAACCGCCAGGCGCGTTGCAGGAACTTCGCCGAACCGGCCGGAGACACGTCGGCCCAGTCGATGTTGTCCTCGGGTGGGCTCGCGAAGACCAGGGTCAGGCGTACGGCGTCGACACCGAACTCCGCAAGTTGGTCCCCCAGGTTGATGCCGTTGCCCAGGGACTTGCTCATCTTGCGACCGTTGTTGATCACCTTGCCCTGCGACAGGTACGCCGAGAACGGCTCGTCCCACGAGATCAGCCCCATGTCGCGCATGGCCTTGGTGAAGAAGCGGGCGTACAGCAGGTGCAGGACGGCGTGCTCGTCACCGCCGATGTACAGGTCGCACGGGCCCCACTTCTCGGCCAGCGCGGGGTCGAAGGCCCGGGTGTCGTCATTGGGCGACAGGTAGCGCAGGAAGTACCACGACGAGTCCACGAACGTGTCCATCGTGTCCGTGTCGCGCTTCGCGGGTCCGCCACACGTGGGGCAGGCGACGTTGACCCAGTCGGTGGCCGCGCCCAGAGGCGAGACCCCCTTGGGCTTCAGGTCCGCACCACGCAGGTCGGGCAGTACGACGGGCAGCTGGTCCTCGGGGACCGGAACCTCGCCGTCGACCGGGCAGTGGATGATCGGGATCGGGGCACCCCAGTAGCGCTGGCGCGACAGCAGCCAGTCACGCAGCCGGAAGTTGACCGTGCCGCGGCCCAGGCCGGCGTCCTGCAGGTAGGAGATGGTCGTCGACTTGGCCTCGTCGACCGGCAGTCCGTTGATGTCCAGCGGGGCGTCCACGCCGGCCGCGGGCGAGTTTATCGTCGGCCCCTCGCCGTGGAAGGCCTCGCCCTCGAAGTCGGCCGGCGGCTCGGTGGTGCGCACGATCGGCAGGCCCATCTGCGTGGCGAACTGCCAGTCGCGCTGGTCTCCGCCGGGCACCCCCATCACCGCGCCGGTGCCGTAGTCGGCCAGCACGTAGTCCGTGGCCCACACGGGGATCTGGGCACCGGTGACCGGATTGGTCGCCGTGACGCCCAGGTCGACGCCGGTCTTCGGACGGTCGGTGGACAGCCGCTCGATCTCGGTCTCCCGGCGGATCTCCTCGCGGTACGTCTCGAACTCCGTGCGGCGCTCGTCGGTCACCAGCTCCTCGGCCAAGGGCGCGTCGACGGCCACGACCATGAAGGTCGTGCCGAAGATCGTGTCGGGCCTCGTGGTGTAGACCGTGACGGGTTCGGCCCGTCCCTCGATCACGAAGTCGACGTGCGCACCCTCGGAGCGCCCGATCCAGTTGCGCTGGGCGTTGACGACCTTGTCCGACCAGTTCTCCTGCAGGTCGTCCAGGCAGTCCAGCAGCTCCTGGGCGTACGCCGTGGTGCGGAAGTACCACTGGGTCAGCTCGCGCTTGGTGACCTCGGCGCCGCAGCGCTCACACGCACCGTCGACGACCTGCTCGTTGGCCAGCACGGTCTGGTCGTTCGGGCACCAGTTGACCGGGCTGTTCTTGCGGTAGGCCAGGCCCTGCTCGCGCAGCTTCAGGAACAGCCACTGTGTCCAGCGGTAGTACTCCGGGTCGGAGGTGTGCAGCCGGCGGGTCCAGTCGAAGCTCAGGCCGTACTTCTTGAAGGACTCGAACTGCGTCTCGATGTTGGCGTAGGTGTACGTCGCCGGGTGGGTGTCGTTCTTGATGGCGGCGTTCTCGGCGGGAAGGCCGAAGGAGTCCCAGCCCATCGGGTTCAGGACCTCGTAGCCCTTCTGCCACCAGTAGCGTGCGATCACGTCGTGCAGCGCGGTGACCTCGGCGTGGCCCATGTGCAGGTCGCCCGAGGGGTAGGGGAACATCGTGAGGGCGTAGCGCTTCTCGCGGGGCGAGTCGTCGTGCGCGACGAAGGGCGCCAGGTCCTCCCAGACCTGCTGCCACCTGTCCTGCGTCGCCATGACGTCGTACGTCGCCTCGCGGTCGGTGTCGACCGAATCGACCTGTGTCCGCTCGACCTGCTCACTCATCTGTTTCTCCTCGTGTCATCCCGCGTCCCGCATGTCAGTTCCGGCCGGCATCCAGGCAGTGCCTCTCGCACTGTCTGAGTGCACAAAAAAACCCTCCGGGCAGGGAGGGTGGCCGCGATGATCGTTCTCGATCAGCGCGGCTGGCGAAGAAGCAACCGCTGAGACATGCCACCATGTTACCGCAGGTCCCAGCCGGGGATTGGCCGGTACGAGCCATGGGCAGAAGACATGCACACCGGGGGCATCCGCCCCCGCCGAACACTCAGCCGGAACACCCACACCACTCCGCCGAACACCGAGGGTCCCCACCATGCGCCTGCGCTCCGCACTCCCCGTCGTCGTCTGTCTCGCAGCCCTCGTCCTGACCGGGTGCGACAGCGGCGACTCCACCGAGTCGGCCGTGGCCGGCGACCCCGCCAGTGCGCCCACGTTGAACGTGCCCGAGCCGACGACCTCTCCGACCGACGGGCCGAGCCTGTCACCGACCGTCCCCACCTCCCCGACCTCGCCGTCCACGGACGCCGACGTCACACCCGGCGGCACGGTGCTGAAGTACGGCGAGACCGCCACCGTCGCGCTGACCGACAGCGGGGACGGCGCGCTCGTCGAGTACACCGTCCGGAACGTCGCGATCGGCAAGGCCGGACCTCTCGGCCGCAACGCCCTGGTGACCATCGAGGTACGCGCCGTCGACGACCTGGCCAGCGCGCTGTCGCTGGGCGCGTTCGACTGGAAGGGCATCGTCGACACCGGTGAGGAGACGGTCTTCGGCATCGAGGAAGGGTGCGACGGACAGCTGCCGGTCACCGCGGCCGGTGAGAGCGGCACCATGTGCGTGGCGATGTCGGTCCCCGACGATGCCAAGGCCGTGACCGAGGTCCAGTACTCCGGCCTCGGAATGTCCGGTGACCCGATCGTCTGGAAGCCCTGAGGCCGTTCCACGGCGAGCCGCCGGAGCGGGTCCGGACCGTGATACCAATGTGCGCATGAGCCTCTCCGACCTGTTCCGACTCGACGACAAGGTGGCCGTCGTGACGGGCGCCTCCAGCGGCCTCGGGGTCGCCTTCGCCCAGGGCTTCGCGGAAGCGGGAGCCGACGTCGTGCTCGGCGCCCGCCGCGTCGACCGCCTCGAGGAGACCGCCGAGCTCGTGCGCGCCGCCGGACGCCGCGTGCTCACCGTCGCCACCGACGTCGCCGACCAGGCCCAGTGCCAGGCCCTCGTCGACGCGGCGATGGCGGAGTTCGGGCGGGTCGACGTGCTGGTCAACAACGCCGGCATCGGCACCGCCGTCCCCGCGACGCACGAGACGGTCGAGCAGTTCACCAGCGTGATCGACGTGAACCTCAACGGCTGCTACTGGATGGCCCAGGCCTGCGGCCGCGTCATGGAGCCGGGCAGCTCGATCATCAACATCAGCTCGGTCCTCGGCCTCACCACCGCCGGGCTCCCCCAGGCCGCGTACGCCGCCAGCAAGGCCGGGCTGATCGGCCTCACCCGCGACCTGGCGCAGCAGTGGACCGGCCGCAAGGGCATCCGCGTGAACGCGATCGCCCCCGGCTTCTTCACCTCCGAGATGACCGAGCAGTACCCGCCGGGCTACCTCGAGCAGCAGCAACAGCGCATCCCGGCCGGGCGCAAGGGAGACCCGCGCGAGCTGGCCGCCACCGCGGTCTTCCTGGCCTCCGACGCAGCGGGCTACATCACCGGCCAGACCCTGCCGGTGGACGGCGGCATGACGATCACCTGAGCCGGCGGCGACGTACCGGTCGGCGTCACGGCTCGATCAGGCCCACCCTGATCGCGTAGCGGGTCAGCTCCGTGCGGTCGCGCATGCCCAGCTTGGCGAGCACGTTCTCACGGTGCCGCTCGACGGTCTTGACGCTGATCGTCAGCTCCCGAGCGATCTCCCGTGACGAGTGGCCCTCCGCGATCAGCTTCACGACCTCGTCCTCACGCGGCGTGAGCACGGCACGGGGCAGGCGCTCGCCGCGGCTCAACCGCGCGAGGTAGTCGCGCACCAGCGTCGACTCCGCGCCCGGGTAGAGGAACGACTCGCCACGCAGTGCGGCCCGGCAGGCGTCGACGAGGTCGCGGTCGGCCACGGACTTCAGCACGTAGCCGCTGGCGCCGACCCGCAGCGACTCGAAGAAGTACTGCTCGTTGTCGTGCATCGAGAGCATCAGGATCCGCGGCGGATCCTTGCGCCGCGAGATCTCGCGGGCCGCCTGGAGTCCGGTGAGCCGCGGCATCGCCACGTCGAGGATCGCCAGGTCGACCTCGGTGGTGCGCAGCAGCTCCACCGCCTCGGCTCCGTCGCCGGCCTCGGCCACCACCTCGAGGTCGGGCTGCTGCTCGAGGATCATGCGTACGCCGCGGCGTACCAGCGTGTGGTCGTCGGCCAGGAGGATCCGCGCCGACCTGCTCACCACGGCACCTCCAGGCGTACGACGGTGCCACCGCCGTCACGACGCTCGACGGCCAGGTTCCCGTGCACCAACGACGCCCGCTCGCGCATGCCGCGCAACCCCGTGCCGGTCGCGCCGGATCGGATGCCGCGGCCGTCGTCGGCCACCGTGAGGACGACGTCGCCGCCCACCTGCGCCAGCGACAGCTCCACCGTGGCCGCCTCCGCGTGCCGCGCCACGTTTGTCAGCGCCTCCTGGGCGACCCGGAAGACGACCAGCTCGACGGCGTCGTCCAGCACCGGCAGCCCAGGCATGATGCCGCGACTCACGTGGGTGGAGGTGTGCGTGAAGAGCTCGGTGGTCAGTGCGGCCAGGGCACTGCGCAGGCCGAGGTCCTCGAGCACGTGCGGCCGCAGCTGACGGGCCACGCCGCGCACCTCGTCGAGACTGGCTCGCGTGGCTTCGCGGGCCCGCTCGAGGGAGGCGGCGGTCTCGGGTGGAGCCTGTTCGGCCAGCGCGCCCAGCTCGAGGAGCACGGCGGTGAGCGACTGTCCGACGCCGTCGTGCAGCTCCTGGGCGATGCGGGCCCGCTCGGCCTCCTGTGCCGCGAGGGCGGCCAGGCTGCTGTCGCGCTGCGCGGCCTCGATCCGGCCCAGCAGGTCGTTGACGGAGATCGCGAGCTCCCGCGAGATGCCGGACTCGGGGACCGGCAGTCTCTCGATCGGATCGGTCGAACGGGCCCTGTCCAGCTGGGCGACGAGTCGGTCCAGCGGCCTCAGGTTGCTGCCGACGAGCACGGAGTTCGCCACGATCATCACGGCCAGGCCGACGGCCAGCACGATGACCTCGGACCACAGGGGGCGTGGCGACACGGTGGCCGGGGAGAACGCGAGCAACGCCGTACCGAGGGCGAACAGCACACCGTTGATCAGGATCACCCGTGAGGAGAGCGAGACACCGTGGGCGCTGGTCATGCCGCCATGCTCACGCACCCGTCCAAGCCTGTCCACGCAATCACGGCCTCGCAGGCAGTTTTGGGGAGCAGACCCCATGTGTTGTGGCGCGGCAGTCGCGAAGACTGGAGACCAGCGGGGCCCCGCCTCGATGTCCTTGCATCGGATCCGGCGGGGCCACCGCACCAGCACGGCGCACAGGAAGGGGCGAGGCATGCTCGTCGTGGTTGTCGGGCTCGTCGCGGTCTCGGTGCTGCTCGTGTGCGTCGCGGCGTTCCTGCGGCGTACCTCCGAAGCGACGCCGGAGCCGCACCGACTCTGGGCGGTCGCCTCGGCCAACACCACGGACGGGGTCACCGCGCGCACGGGAGTCGAGTTCGTGGTGCACCTGCCCGGGGCGGTGGCCGACGCCGGAACACTCAGTGACGCGGTGGAGGACCTGCTGCGCCGCGGGATCGCGGCCTCACCTGCCCATGCGCTCCCCTCGATCGGCGATGACCCGGCCGGGTTGTCCGGCGCCACCGTGGCCGGCGTCGCGATCGAGAGCGCGGTCGTCACGTCGTCCGAGGTCGAGGTCACCCCCGAGCTGCGCCGCCTGATGCTCGACCGCACGACGCCGCACGGGACCGGCTGACCGGATGGGCGCACCTCCCTCATGGATCTGAACGTGGCGATCCTCGGTGCCACCCTGGTCCTGCTGGCCGGGGTGGCAGCCGTCCGCGTGTCCGCCCGTGCCGGTGTGCCCAGCCTCCTGCTCTACCTGGCCATCGGCCTCGCGATCGGCGAGGCCGGCCTCGGCCTGCAGTTCGAGGACGTCGACCTCACCATGCTGCTCGGCACCCTCGCCCTGGCCGTGATCCTGGGCGAGGGCGGGTTCAGCACGAAGTGGTCGGTGATCCGGCCCGTCGTCGGCCTGGCCGGGGTGATGGCCACCCTCGGCGTCGCGGTCAGCGTCGCGGTGACGTCGGCCATCGCCTGGCTGGTGCTCGACGTCGACGTGCGTACGGCGCTCGTGCTCGGCGCGGTCGTGGGTTCGACGGACGCCGCTGCGACGTTCTCCGTGCTGCGCCGGATGCCGATCAGGCCGCGGCTGCGGTCACTGCTCGAGGCGGAGTCGGGCTTCAACGACCCACCGGTGATCATCCTCGTCACGGTGGTGGTCAGCGACGCCTGGGACACCGCGAACCCGTGGCAGATCGGCGGCCTGATCGTCTACCAGCTGACCCTCGGCGTGCTGATCGGCCTGGTCGTGGCCTGGTTCGGCCAGCACCTCCTGCAGCGCAGCGCGCTCCCCTCCGCCGGGCTCTACCCGCTGGCCACGATCGCGATCATGTTCCTGGCCTTCGCCACCGCCGGTGCGGCCGGGGCGAGCGCGCTGATGGCGATCTACGTCGCCGGCATGTGGCTCGGCAATGCCGACCTGCCCCACCGGCAGGCCACCGCCGGCTTCGCGGACGGTCTCGGCTGGCTTGCCCAGATCGGGCTCTTCGTCCTGCTCGGCCTGCTGGCCAGCCCCTCCCGCCTGCCGGAGGCCTTCGCGTCCGCGGCGATCGTCGGCATCGGACTGACCTTCGTGGCCCGCCCCGTCTCGGTGTTCGTGTGCACGTCCTGGGCCCGGATCCCCCTGCGCGAACAGGTCTTCCTGTCGTGGGCGGGCCTGCGGGGCGCCGTGCCGATCGTGTTGGCCACCATCCCCGTGGCACAGGGACTGCCTGCTGCGCAACGCATCTTCGACGTGGTCTTCCTGTTGGTCGTGGCATTCACGCTGGTGCAGGCACCGACGCTGCCGTGGCTGGCTCGTCGTACCGGCGTGACCGTGGACTCCACACCCGAGGAGCTCGAGGTCGAGTCGGCGCCGCTGGAGCACATGCACGCCCACCTGTTGCAGTTCCGGGTCCCGTCGGGGTCGCAGCTGCACGGGGTCTACGTGAGCGACCTCCGGCTCCCACCCGGTGCCGCACTCGCCCTGGTGCACCGCGACCGGGAGCTGCTCAGTCCCGACGTACACACCTCGTTGCGTGGTGGCGACCACCTGCTGCTCGCGGTCCCGGACGACGCCCGGCAGGCCACCGAGGAGCGGCTGCGCGCGATCGGGAACCATGGCCGGCTCGCGGTCTGGTACGGCGAACGCCCGGCGCCAGCCCCGGCCTGAGCGGGGTGCCGACGAGGTCAGTCGCGGACGACGACGACCGGGCCGGAGGCGTGCCGGATGCACTGGTCGGCCACCGAGCCGAGGACCAGGCTCTTGAACCCGCCGCGCCCGCGGCTGCCGACCACGAGCACGTCCGCGGTCTCTGCCGCCTTGATGAGTGCCTGCGCCGACGGACCGCAGGCGACGTGCACGTGCACCTCGATCGCGGAGTCACCGACGATGCCGGCCACCCGGGCCTTCTCTGCCTCGAGCGTGGCCTCCTCGAGCTCGAGCATCGATGGAGTGATGCCCAGCGGGACGTCGTCGGGCCTGATCGCACTGGTGAAGGTCCAGGCCCGGATCACGTGGACGGCGCAGCCCCGACGCGCGGCCTCGCCCACCGCGTAGGTGATCGCGGCGGCCGCGGATCGGGATCCGTCGTCGCCCACCACGACGCCGCCCTCGGGAGTGATGTCGCGGTTGAGCTGGTCCCTGACGCCTGCCATGGGTCAACCATGCACCATCGCTGCGGTCGACGGCGAGGGTTCGGAGTGGTTCGCCCCGGTTCGGCAGGTCAGGTCAGGCGACGCCCCGACTGCTGCTCCGGGTGCGTCCCACGACCTCGTCGATGACGTCGAGGATCGCGTCGGGATCGTCGATCATCGGCACGTGGCCGCAGTCCTTGAGCGGCACGTGGCGCGCCGCCGGGAGTCGCAGGCGCGCCGTCCGGGACTGTCGGTAGGGCAACAGCCTGTCCTTGGTCCCCCACGCCACCGTGGTCGGCACGTCGACCTGCTCCTCGAATGCGTACCCGACGCCCGAACGGGCGGTCGGGAAGAATCCGCTGCTGCGCTTCATCGCCAGGCAGTCCTGGTACGTCGCCCACGCCGTCATGCGGTCCGGATGGGCATAGAGCGGAGCACCGACCAGGCGCCTGCCCGCGGCTGACCCGGCGACCAGCTGGAGGACCCGATCGGGCAGGGTCGCCGCGACTCGCATGAGTACAAGAGGGACCAGCGCCTGGAAGCGGTCGACGCGGCCGAAGAACCCGGCCGGGCTGATTGCGGTCACCGACGACGCCAGACCACGGGCACCGAGCTCGAGGGCGATCGCGCCACCGAGCGAGTTGCCGACGACGTGCGGGCGGTCGATGCCCCACTCCGCGAAGTTCGCCGCGAGGTCGGCGCACGCGTGGTCCATCGTGTAGGCCACGCCCTTCGGGTAGCCCGGGGAGTCACCGAACCCGGCGAGGTCGAGCGCGATCACGTCGTAGCGGTCGGCGAGACGGTCGAAGAGCGGCGCCCAGGCACCGCGCCGGTGACCGATGCCGTGGATCAGCACGACGGGTTCACCAGAACCGGCGCGATCATGGACCAGGTGGGACAACTGCATGTCGACAAGCCTCCTGAAGTACGTGTTACGTGGAGTCTCACATACTTCAGGTACGAAGGGAACAGGCACGACCGGCATTGCTGGAGGGAATCACGCAGGTTCCGCGTGATTCCCTCCAGCAGATCGACTGCCTGCGACTGTCTACGGAGTGCCGGGGAAGCGGGCGAACCGGACCCGGTCGACCCCGCCGACCGTGGTGAAGGTGCCGCCGACCGACAGCGAGTTCGGCGTCGGGGTGATCGCCCAGACCCCCATGTCGCCACCGACGGGGTTCGGGTCCCAAGGGGTCACCGTGCCGTCCGAGGCGTTCAGCGAGGCCAGGAAGCAGCGCTTGATCTTGTAGGTGACGATCTGGGAGAAGTGCCCGCCGATGTAGACCTCGGTCGCCGTGGGGTAGATCGCCTGCGTGTCACCGCTGGTCTTGCGGATCCACACCAGGTCGCTGGTCGCCGTGTCGTAGGAGAAGAGGCGGTTGTCGGGCGTCGAGAAGTAGAGACGTGAGCCGTCCGGGGAGAGGCCCAGCGTGATCGAGAGGTCGCTGCCCTCGGCCGGGTTGAACGCCGTGGCGTCACCGGTGGTCGAGGCGATCGCCCCCACACCGAACGGACGGTCGAGCCCGCCGAGCTTGGAGAACGCACCGGCCGCATAGACGACCGCGCCGTCCGGTGACACCCGGATCGACTTCACCCCGGCATTGGCGCGGGAGCGGAAGTTCGAGATGACGTCACCCGACGAGCTCAGCGCCACGAGCGAGGCACGGACGGTTCCGTCGATGCCGCTGAAGGTGCCACCCACGTAGAGCCTGTCGGCGTACGTCGTCAGGGCCGAGATGCCGGGCGACGTGCCCGTCGTGTCGGCCTGCCAGGTCGGGAGCGCGGTCCCGGTCGCGATGTCGACCGCCGCCAGGTTGGCGCGGGCAGCGCCTCCGGCCGTCGTGAACCTGCCGCCCACGTAGACGGTCGTGCCGTCCGCCGAGCCGGCCAGTGCCCGGACGATGCCGTCGGTCGACGGGTTGAAGGTCGGGTCGAGGGTGCCGTCGGCGCGGATGGCGGCCACGTTCGCCCGCGGCTTGCCGCCGACCGTCGTGAAGTCCCCTCCGATGATCGTCAGGTCGCCCACCTGGGCGATCGCGTAGACGGGGCCGTTGACCCGGGGCGTCGCGTCCGTGGTCATCGACGGACTCGCCTGTGTCGGCTGGGCGAACATCATCAATGCCATGGCGACCGCCGCGATCACCGTGCGTCGCCCACGTCGAATCAACAGCTCAACGTCCATCGTGCGGCCTCCCAGCTCGACGCTTCGGCCGCACGGTGCGTCCAGTGTCACGTTAGGTTTCGGGACGCCCCGCGAGCATGCCGCAATTTGGTTACTTCGCGGGCCGCACGTGGGCCCACGCCGGCGACAAGCCAGGAAGACCGCCTGCCGGCGTGCCGTTGAACATGCAGTTCGCACCTTCACCCGCCCCGGTCACGCTCAACAGCCGGCTCGCGGAGCCCAACTGCATGTTGAACGGCACGGCTCCCGGTGCACCAACGCAGAACGGCCGCCCGAAGGCGGCCGCTCTGAGATTTGGTGGAGCTGAGGGGACTCGAACCCCTGACCCCCTGCATGCCATGCAGGTGCGCTACCAGCTGCGCCACAGCCCCATCATCACCAGCCTTGCGGCTGACAACGTCGGGAAGTTTAACCAACGTCCGGTCGAGATGCGAAATCGGGGGTCGGCACGGCACTTGTGCGGCGCTGTTGACGGATCGCACGTCGTACGACGCGTGTGGAGCGACCGTCACCTCGCGTCACCCGGGAGGGGTGGGACGGGCGGTCAGGTTGTAGGCCGCGAGCCGGAATCGACCACCCTCGTCGAGCTCCTCGAGCACCGCCCAACCGCAGTTGTCGAGGCCCTGGAGGCCGGAGGCCTGCTCGCCCGGCCAGTTGAGTGCGGCCATCAGCGCCACCTTCAGCGCCGCGCCGTGGGCCACGACCACGCCACACTCCCCCGCGGCCAGACCGGCCACGACGTCGTCGAGCCCGTCCGCGAAGCGGGACACCACGTCGGCAGTCGTCTCACCTCCGGGAACAGCCGTGAAGTGCCCGGCCCGGAAATCGGCGTACTCGGCCGGGAACTGCTCGGCGTACTCCGCCATGGTCAGCCCGGTGCGCGCCCCGAGGTCGAACTCGCGGAACCGCTCGTCGAGCCGCGCGTCGAGGCCGGTCTCCTTGGAGACGTACGCCGCAGTCTGGCGGGCGCGGGCCAGGTCGGAGGACCACAGCACGGTCGGTGCGTACGCCGCGACGTACGGCGCCACGGCGGACGCCTGCTCGTGCCCCGTGTCGTCGAGCTCGACGTCGGCATGCCCCTGCCCACGGCCGATCGCGTTCCACGCGGTCTGGCCGTGCCGGAGCAGGACGAGTCGTCGGGTCACTTCTCGTGGGAGACGACGTCTGCCGGCAGCTCGATGGCCGGACAGTCGCGCCAGAGTCGCTCGAGCGCGTAGAACTCGCGCTCCTCCTCGTGCTGCACGTGCACGACGATCTCGCCGTAGTCGATCAGCACCCAGCGTCCGTCGCGCTCACCCTCGCGACGGATCGGCTTGGCACCGATCTCGCGGAGCTTGTCCTCGATCTCGTCGACGATCGACTTGACCTGGCGGTCGTTGGAGGCCGAGGCCAGCACGAACGCGTCGGTGATCGCCAACTGCTCGGAGACGTCGAAGGCAATGATCTTCTGGGCCAGCTTGTCCGAGGCCGCACGTGCGGCGGCATGGACGAGCTCGACGGCATGGTCGGTGGCGGTCACTTCGTTGCTCCAGAGGGATAGAGGTCGTGCTTGGCGATGTATTGGACGACACCGTCCGGCACGAGGTACCAGACCGGTTCGCCGCGTTGCTTGCGGTCACGACAGTCGGTCGAGGAGATCGCCAGGGCGGGAATCTCGACCAGCGTCACCCGTTCGTGCGGGATCGAGGCCAGGGTCTCGGCCTCCATCTCGTAGCCGGGCCGGGTGCAGCCCACGAAGTTGGCGAGCTTGAACAGCTCCTCGACGTCACGCCAGGTGAAGATGTTGGCCAGCGCGTCCGCCCCGGTGATGAAGTAGAGATCGGCGTCGGGCAGCTGCTCGCCCAGGTCGCGCAGCGTGTCGATCGTGTACGTCGGACCGTCCCGGTCGATGTCGACCCGGGAGACGGTGAACCGGGGATTCGCCGCGGTCGCGATCACCGTCATCAGATATCGGTGCTCCGCCGGTGACACCACGCGATCCGACTTCTGCCACGGATCGCCGGTGGGCACGAAGATGACCTCGTCGAGGTCGAACCACGCCTGCACCTCGCTGGCCGCGACGAGGTGTCCGTGGTGGATCGGGTCGAAGGTGCCACCCATCACCCCCACGCGACGGCGTTCGCCCATGATCAGCTGTGCTCGCGCCCGCCGCCGATGGCAATCAGGATCAGCAGTGAGGCCAGCAGGAGGCCGAGCGCGATGGCGCCGACGACGTACGGGCTGACGGCGGGCTCACTGTGGGCCTCGGCGGCGATGATGGTCAAGGAGGTCAACGACATGGCCGCGATCCTATCGTGAGCCGGGCGTCGGCCACGCCACCGGACGCCGATCCGGATTCACCCGGCACCGGACTCAGTGGAACAGGCTGGTCAGGCCGGCCAGGATCACCCACGACTGGATGCTGCGTCCGACGAAGATGGTGGTGACGTACATCGTCATGTTGAACCGCAGGGCGCCGGCGATCGCACCCATCACCAGCAGGGGTGGCGCTCCGACCAGGGCGCTGGAGAACATGAAGGCTGCGGCCAACCTCGGCCGGGCCTCGATGCGCTTCTCCCAGCGGTCGAAGCTGTTCTTCCAGCGCTCGGACTCCATGCGCTTGCGCATCCACGGCAGCTGCAGCGACTTCTGCGTGCCGTGGTACCACAGCACCTTGCCCAGGGCCTGGCCCGCGCCGGCCGCAATGGCGACCGGGAGGGCGGCACTCTTGGGGATCTGGGTGGCGAGAGCCACCAGGTAGACCTCGACGTTGAAGATCGGCACGACGGCCGAGAGGATGCTGAAGCCGAGTGTGCCGAAGAACGCCTTCATGCCCCGGCTCCCCCGAGTCGCACCCCACGCATGACAGGGACGCTACAGGCTGTTGCCTCAGCGGATGTGACCGTCCCCCGTCACGACGTATTTCGTGCTGGTCATCTCGACCAGTCCCATGGGGCCGCGGGCGTGCAGCTTCTGGGTGCTGATGCCGATCTCCGCACCGAAGCCGAACTCACCCCCGTCGGTGAATCGCGTGGACGCGTTGACCAGCACGGCGGCCGAGTCCACGGCCGTGGTGAAGCGCCGGGCCGCCGCCTGGCTCTCGGTCACGATCGCCTCGGTGTGCTGGCTGCTGTTGGCGCGGATGTGCCGGATCGCCCCCTCGATGTCGGGGACGACGGCAGCCGCGATGTCGAGGCTGAGGAACTCCTCGGCGTAGTCCTCGTCGGTGGCCGGCACCACCCCGTCGTACTCACGGAAGCGCTCGTCGCCGTGGATCGTGACGCCCTTGTCCTGCAGGGCGTCGATGATCGTCGGCAGGAAGTCGTCGGCGATGTCCTCGTGCACCAGCAGGGTCTCGGCCGCGTTGCACACGCTCGTGCGGTGGGTCTTGGAGTTGACCACGATCGCGACCGCCTTCTCGAGGTCGGCGTCGACGTCGACGTAGACGTGGCAGTTGCCGACCCCGGTCTCGATCACCGGCACCGTCGACTCGGCGACCACGCTGCGGATCAGGCCGGCGCCTCCGCGCGGGATGAGTACGTCGACCAGGCCGCGCGCCCGCATCAGCACCTTGGCGCCCTCGTGGCCCTCCCCCGGCACCAGCTGCACGACGTCGGGGTTGAGGCCGAGTCCCTCGATCGCCGCGCGGAGCACCTCGACGATGCGGGTGTTGGAGGAGAGCGCGGAGTTGGAGCCCTTGAGAAGCACCGAGTTGCCCGACTTGAGGCAGATGCCTGCGGCGTCGGCGGTGACGTTGGGACGGGCTTCGTAGATGATGCCGACCACGCCGAACGGCACCCGCACCTGGCGCAGCTCGAGGCCGTTGGCCAGCGTGCTGCCGCGCACCACCTCGCCGACCGGGTCGGCCAGCGCGGCGACGTCGCGGAGGCCCTGGGCCATGCCCTCGATGCGCTCGCGGTCGAGGCGCAGTCGGTCGATGATGTTGGGCGGCGTGCCGGCCTGCTCGGCCCGGGCGATGTCGTCGCGGTTCGCGGCCACGATGGACTCGGTCCCGGCCTCCAGCGCGTCGGCCATCGCCGCCAGCACGGCGTCCTTGGTCGACCTGGTGGCGATCGCGAGATCGTGGCTCGCCTCCCGGGCGCGCTCCGCGACTGTCCTGACGTCCTGCTCGATGCTCACTCCTTGAGCCTAGTCGGCGAACGACGCAACCATCGGGGTGTCTCAGGCGTCTGACACAGCAGGGAGTCCATCCATCGGGAGGCAACACGTGAAACGTTCCAGGCTCGTCATCGCCCTTGCTGCTCCACTCACCGCACTCGCCTGTGTCGCCGCCGGCAGCACGGCCGGGGCGGCACCGACCCTGTCCACGGCATCTTCCGGGGCCTCGGGCGTCTCGACCGCCGACGAGGCCACCCCGTCACCGCTGCGACTGACGGCGCCCCGCCTGGTCGAGGGCTACCTGTCCGGCACGCGGGTCGAGCTCGACCCGTCGCTGCGACTGGTGGCGCAGGGTGCCCCCTTCGAGATCAGGTCGAAGCGCACGGCGTACGGCGCCCCGATCGTCACCACCTGGCACCACGGGAGCGAGGTGGTCACCCTTCCCCGGCGTACGGTCACCGACTTCGCGGGCCTGCCCGGCTTCCTGCGGATGGACTTCCGCAAGGGCGGCGAACTCGTCACCACCCGCTACCGGTCCGGCTGCCTGAACAGCTGGTCCACCGAGAGGGCACACCCCGATGCCCCGCTGCGCTCGCCGTACCCCCAGAGCTGCTCGACCAGCCGCATCATGCTCGGCTCGGTGATGGGCATCCAGGAGGGCTACGCCACACGGCTCGACTCCTGGATGCGGCTGAAGCTCGCGCCGGGGCGCTACCAGGTGACGGTGGCGGTCACCGCGAAGTACCGCACCCTTTTCGGCATCCCCGCCTCGGACGGGGTGAAGACCTTCACCCTTCGGGTCAGCAAGGACGCACCCGACTACGACGATCACGAGCGTCGGACCGTCACGGCGTCGTTGCGACCAGGCACGACCGAGCCCACCAGGGCGGCAGCCGGTGCACCGGGCGAGCCCCAGCCCGACCTGCGCTCGATCCCCGCGTTCGGCATCCGGGTGGACGGCTCGGGCAACTACCTGCAGTTCTCCGCGAACGTGTGGAACGCCGGCAACAGTCCCCTCGTCGTCGACGGCTTCCGCCGGCCGAACGAGGACATCATGGACGCCTACCAGTACTTCCTGGACGCCGACGGCAACCAGGTCGGCTATCGCCTGGTCGGCACCATGGCGTGGGACAACAAGGACACCCACCAGCACTGGCACTTCCGTGACTTCGCCCGCTACCGCCTGCTCGATGCGCACAAGGTGGGCGTGGTCCGCTCGCGCAAGGAGGCGTTCTGCCTGGCCAACACCGACGCCATCGACTACACCGTCGATGGCGCCGACTGGCAGCCCGACACCACAGACCTGCACACCGCGTGCGGTGAGCGCGACTCCCTCAGCATCCGCGAGGTGCTGGCCTCGGGCTCGGGTGACACCTACGCGCAGTTCCGGGCGGGTCAGTCGTTCAGCCTGAAGGGGCTGCCCAACGGGGTCTACTACATCGCGGTCGAGGCCAACCCGGTGCACAACCTGGTCGAGAGCGACACCACGAACAACGTCGCCTACCGCAAGGTGCTCATCGGCGGACGGCTCGGTGCCCGCACGGTCAAGGTCTACCCGATGAACGTCGACTGACCCGTCGCCAGTTCCCGTTGACCCGTCGCCAGTTCTCGTTGACCCGTCGCCAGTTCTCGTGGTCCCACCGAATTCACGACGGGTCGACCGAAACTGACGACGGGTCGATCAGGACTGGCGACGGGTCGACGGAAATGAGGAACGCCGCGTCCTCCCCGACGGGAGGACGCGGCGTTCGTCGTACGACGTGCTGGCGGCGAGGGGTCAGCCCTTGCGCTGGTTGATCGCCTCGGTCAGGGCCGGGAGGACCGTGTGGAGGTCACCGACGACACCGAAGTCGACGAGCTCGAAGATCGGGGCCTCCTCGTCCTTGTTGACGGCCACGATGGTCTTCGAGGTCTGCATGCCGGCGCGGTGCTGGATCGCACCGGAGATGCCGTTGGCGACGTAGAGCTGCGGCGAGACGACCTTGCCGGTCTGGCCGACCTGGAAGGTGTGCGGCTTCCAGCCGGAGTCGACGGCGGCACGCGAGGCGCCGACGGCGGCACCGAGCGAGTCGGCGAGCGCCTCGATCGGGTCGAAGTTGCCGCCGGTGCCACGACCACCGGAGACCACGATGGCGGCCTCGGTGAGCTCGGGGCGACCGGTCGCCTCACGCGGCTGCGAGGCCACGATCTGGGCGGTCTTGGCCGCGTCGGAGATCGTCGCGGCGAACTGCTCGACGGCACCGGCACCGGCCACCTCCTCGGGGGCAGCCGAGTTGGGCTTGACCGTGATGATCGGCGTGCCCTTGGCGACCTTGGCCTGCACGGTGAACGAACCGGCGAAGACCGACTGGGTGGTGACCCCGCCGTCGGTGACGTCGGTCGCGTCGGTGATGACACCCGACTCGATCTTGATCGCCAGGCGACCGGCGATCTCCTTGCCCTCGGCGGAGGACGGGATCAGGATCGCACCGGGCGAGGCCTGGGCGGCGATCTGGGCGAGCACCTCGGCCTTGGGGGCCACGAGGTAGCCCTTGATCTCGGCGTCGTCGACGACGTAGACCTTCTCGGCACCGAACTTCTTCAGCGCCTCGACGGGGGCCTCACCGGAGCCGATGAAGACGGCCGACGGCTCGCCGAGGCGGCGGGCGATCGTCAGGAGCTCGTTGGTGGTCTTGCGGACGTTGCCGTCGACGTGGTCGACGAGTACCAGGATTTCAGACATGTTCAGGCTCCTCAGATGAACTTCTTGGAGGCGAGGAAGTCGGCCAGCGCCTTGGCGCCCGAGCCGTCCTCGTCGGTCACGATCTCGCCGGCGGTGCGCGGCGGGCGGGCCGTGGTCTCCTCGACCGTGGTCCAGGCGGCATCGAGGCCGACCTGGCCGGCGTCGACACCGAGGTCGGCCAGCGTGTAGGTCTCCAGCGGCTTCTTCTTCGCCGCCATGATGCCCTTGAACGACGGGTAGCGGGCCTCACCGGTCTGGTCGGTGACCGACAGCAGGACGGGCAGCGTGGCACCGATGACCTCGGTGGCGGCGTCGCCGTCGCGCTTGGCACGGATCTGGTCGCCCTGGGTCTCGACGACCGAGGCGAAGGTGACCTGCGGCAGGCCGAGGCGCTCGGCGAGCATCGCGGGGACGAGGCTGGTGCCGGCGTCGGTGGAGGCCATGCCGGTGACGACGAGGTCGGCAGCGCCGTTGCCCTCGGCGATCTTCTCGATCGCCTTGGCGAGGATCAGCGAGGTCGCGACGGCGTCGGAGCCGGCGATCGCGTCGTCGGTCACCAGGACACCCTGGTCGACACCCATCTGGAGGGCCTTGCGGACGGCGTCGGTGGCCTTCTCGGGGCCGATCGAGAGAGCGGTCACGGTGACGTCGTCGCCGGACTTCTCCTTGATCTGGAGTGCCTGCTCGACGGCGTACTCGTCGAGCTCGGACAGGAGCCCGTCGACGCCGACGCGGTCGACGGTGTTGTCCGACTCGAACCGCCGGTCGGCGGTGGCGTCGGGGACATGCTTCACGAGGACAACAATGTTCATGGTGGCGCGGCCTGGTCGGCCCCTCCTGTGCAAGTGGATACGACACGCCGCGGCTGCGGCGAGAACGATTGTGCTGTGAGGTTACCGGGTGGTCGCGGCGTGACGGAACAGCGTCCACGGCGAGATAACTCACAACCGACGCGCCGTACGACGTCCGCCGTGACTTCACGCAACGGTGGAGAGCACTGACTGCAGCGACCTTCACCGAATCCGGGTTCGGGGATGGCAGTGTCGGGTGTGAGGAGACACACCGAAGAGGCCCGGCACGTGGCACACACGATCCACACACCGGGCCTTCGGCTCGTCAGCGCCCCACGGCGCTGCGTCGTACGGTCAGGGGCGGATGACCTTGTCGAGCACCTTGCCGATGACCAGCCACACCACCGCGCCGATGCCCCAGTTGAAGAGGGCGTTCTTGATCTCGGCGTTCTTGCCGGTGAACTCCTTGATGCCGTTCTCCAGGCTGAAGATGCCGAGGTCGAGTCGGCCGGCCCAGTCGCGCACGAACTCGACGAGCCCGTTGTCGGCGTTGGCCTTGAGCGCATAGGTCAGGGCGCCGAGCGCCAGGATCAGCGCGAACACGGCGCACAGCAGCCACACGACCTGGGCGACCCGGGTGCGCACTGACCCGAGGCTGATCTCGATCGGTGCCTTGCGCGAAGAGGGCTTCTCCTCGGCCTTGCCCTTGGTCTTGTCCTGGTTCTCGGCCACTACCGATCCCTTCGTTGGTCTCAACTCTCCAGCACGAACATTAGGGTCAACGCGCCGTCGGTGCAGGAGTCACGCGCCGCGGAACTCCGCCTTGCCGGGGCCGTTCTCCACGAACGACGACATCCCGATGGTGCGGTCCTCGGTGGCGAAGAGCGCTGCGAACTGCGCCCGCTCGATCTCGAGGCCGGTCTCGAGGTCGACCTCGAGTCCGCGGTCGATGGCCTCCTTGGCCGCGCGGACGGCGTACGACGCGGCGCCGGCGAACTGCGCGGCCCACTTCACGGCCTCGGCGTACACCTCGTCGGCGGGGACGACGCGGTCGACGAGGCCGATGGCCAGCGCCTCGTCGGCCTTCACGAACCGGCCGGTGAAGATGAGGTCCTTGGCCTTGCTCGGGCCGATCAGGCGGGTCAGTCGCTGGGTGCCACCGGCGCCCGGGATGATGCCGAGGAGGATCTCGGGCTGGCCCAGGGTGGCGTTGTCGGCGGCGATGCGCACGTCGGCGCAGAGGGCCAGCTCGCAGCCACCGCCGAGGGCGTAGCCGGTGACCGCGGCGACGACCGGCTTGGGGATCTTCGCCACGGCCGTGAACGCGGACTGCAGCCCACCGGAGCGGTCGACCATCTCCGTGTAGGACATGTCGGCCATCTCCTTGACGTCGGCGCCGGCGGCGAAGACGCGCTCGCCGCCGTAGACGACCACGGCCTTGACGTCAGCGCGTGCCGTGGCCTCGGCGGCGGCGGCCCGGATCTCCTCCTGGACCTGCTTGTTCAACGCGTTCATCTTGGGTCGGTCGAGGCGGATGGTGGCGACGCCGTCGGCCACCTCGAGCCGGACGAATTCGCTGGTGCCGGCGGTCTCGTTGGTGCCCATGTGCGGTTGCAACTCCTGACGTGGTTCGGGTGACGGATGCGACTCTAGTGGGCGGGCTCGTGGACAATGTCGCGGGTGACTCCCGGAATCTGGACCCACCCAGGGCAACACGCCGCCGTGTGGCCTGGGCGCAACTACCCCCTCGGCGCCACCTGGTCGGCGGAGGCGACGAACTTCGCCGTCCACGCGCCGGCCGCGACCGGCGTGACCGTGTGCCTCTTCGACGAGCACGGCGGTGAGAAGCGCCATGCACTGACGGAGCAGTCCCTGGGCATCTGGCACGGAGCCATCCCGGGCGTGCCGGTCGGCACGTTGTACGGCTACCGCGTCGACGGGCCGTGGCACCCCGAGTCGGGGCTGCGGTTCAACCCGGCACAGCTTCTGCTCGACCCCTTCGCCCGTGCGGTCTCCGGGGCGGTCACGCATGATCCGGCAATCTATGCGCACCAGCTCGAGGCGCCCGACGAACGCAACGACACCGACTCCTCGCCGTACGTCCCGCGCAGTGTCGTGGTGCACGACGACTTCGACTGGGGCGGCGACGCACCCATGCACCGCCGCTGGCGCGACACCGTCATCTACGAGCTGCACGTCAAGGGCATGACCGCGCTGCACGACCGGGTTCCCGAGGAGCTGCGCGGCACGTACGCCGGGCTGGGCACCCCGGCGGTGACCGACTACCTCAAGGACCTCGGCGTGACCGCCGTCGAGCTGCTGCCGATCCACCAGTTCGTCTCCGAGCCCCGGCTCATGGAGAACGGTCAGGTCAACTACTGGGGCTACAACTCGATCGGTTTCTTCGCGCCGCACAACGGCTACGCCGCCTCCGGCGACCGCGGCGAGCAGGTCACCGAGTTCAAGGCCATGGTCAAGGCGCTGCACGAGGCCGGGCTCGAGGTGATCCTCGACGTCGTCTTCAACCACACCGCCGAGGGTGGCGCGCTCGGGCCGAGCCTCTCGTTCCGCGGCCTCGACGACCGCGGCACCTACCAACGGGTCCGGCCCGAGCCGAACGAGGACGACACGCCGCCGCCGTACGACGACACCTACTGGGACGTGACCGGGTGCGGCAACACGGTCGACGCCTCGAACCCGCACGTGCTGCGGCTGATCCTGGACTCGCTGCGCTACTGGGTGACCGAGATGCACGTCGACGGGTTCCGCTTCGACCTCGCCTCGGCGTTGACCCGGGTGCGGCAGGAGGTCGACATGGACTGTCACCTGCTCACCGCGATCGGCCAGGACCCGGTCCTGCGGCACGTGAAGCTGATCGCGGAGCCGTGGGACGCGTCGATGGACGGCTACCGCGTGGGCGAGTTCCCGCCGCCGTGGGTGGAGTGGAACGACCAGTACCGCGACACGATCCGCGACTTCTGGCGCGGACACTCAGCCGGCATCCGCACCGTCGCGACGCGCCTGGCAGGTTCGTCCGACCTGTACGCCGACGACGGCCGCTCGCCGTACTCGACGGTCAACTTCGTGACCGCCCACGACGGGTTCACCGTGCGCGACCTGGTCACCTACGACCACAAGCACAACGAGGCCAACGGTGAGGACAACCGCGACGGCACCGACAACAACCGCTCGTGGAACCACGGCGTCGAGGGCGAGACCGACGACGCGGAGATCGTCGCGTTGCGGCGTCGCCAGGCGGCCAACCTGATGGCGACGCTCTGCCTGTCGAACGGCACGCCGATGCTGACCGCGGGCGATGAGCGCGGGCGCACCCAGCACGGCAACAACAACGCCTACACGCACGACGACGAGACCTCCTGGATCGACTGGCGGCCCGACGACGCGTGGCTCGACGTCTACGAGGTCACCAAGGCCGCGCTGCGCCTGCGCCGCGAGCACCCGGCGCTGCGCCAGCGCCACTGGTTCGAGGGACGTCCGGCGATCAAGGACGGGCCGAAGGACCTTGCCTGGCTGCACCCGTCCGGACGCGAGATGACCGCCGACGACTGGTTCGACGAGTCACTCGCGGTGATCGGCATGTTCGTCTCGGGGGCACCGCTGCGCTCCCCCGGCCCCCGCGGCGAGCAGCAGGTCGACCGGTCCTTCATGATCTGGCTCAACGGCTCGGGCGACAGTGTCACCTTCACGTTGCCCGAGAACGAGTGGGTGCAGAGCGGCGAGGTCGTGCTCTCCACCGACCCCGATCAACCCCCGGGCGCCGCGGTGAAGGCCGGTGGCGCGATCGAGCTGGGCGCCCACTCCGTCGTCGTGCTCCGCCAGACCTGAGCCCCGAGGCTGAGACTCACTGGCCGTCGCACTGCTCGCGGAGGTCCTCGAGTGCCTCGTCGGCCTCGTCCATGTCGTTGCTCATGATGCCGCGCATGATGCGCTCCCCGGACTTGGCGAAGCCGGAGTCCTCACCCTCGGCAGCACGCGCATGACTGCCGATCGCCAGCAGCCGGTCGGCTTTGGTCGCGTCGAACTCGTCGAGCATCTCCTTGACGGACTCGTCATCGGGAAGCGCGTCGATGGACGTGCACGCGAGCTCGATGTCCGTCTCGGGGGCGGCGAAGGCGACCCGGCCGATCAGCAGGCCCACCCCCACCGCGAGGATCACACCGGCCAGGACCAGGACCATTCGACGATTGCCAGGAGAAGCATCCATGGCGCCCACGCTAACAACGTTTGACCCCGTGACCGCGGGGCGGAAGGATCAGCGACCGTGACCCAGTGGCTCCGGTTGACCCGTCAGCACCCGTCGGCCGTCCTGCTGTTCGTGCAGCTGCTCGGCATCGTGGCCTACCCGTTCCTCGGGGAGGCGCCGGTGGGACGGGCCGTGTTCGGCACGTTTGCCCTTGTGGTGCTGGCGATTGCGGTGATGGCGATCCGGATGACCCCGGCGCTCAGCTGGGTGGCCGTGCTGCTGGGCGGGCCGGTGATCGTGTTGACCGTCCTCGAGGCCACCTCGCCCGACAACGAGGCGTTCGCGCTGTGGTCGGCGGTCTTCCACGCCGCGTTCTACTTCTACACGGCGTTCGCGCTGATCCGTTACATGTTCTCCGACACCGTGGTCACCACCGACGAGGTCTTCGCGACCGGGGCCACCTTCACCGTCCTGGCATGGGCCTTCGCCTACGTGTACGCCGCCACGCAGCTCATCTGGCCCGACTCGTTCAACGCCGCGGTCAACACTGCCGACCCGCGCTCGTGGACCGAGCTGCTGTTCCTCTCGGTCACCACGCTGACCAGCACCGGGCTCTCCGACATCACGCCGATCCGGCCGCACGCGCGCTCGTTCGTGATGATCGAGCAGATCGCCGGCATGCTCTACCTCGCCCTGGTGGTGGCCCGCATCATGGCGCTGCTGTCGGCCCGCGCGACCCGGCTGAGTGCCTCGCACGAGGAGGTTCGCGCCGAAGCATGGACGCCGGAGCCCGACGACGACCGGGCCGAGGGCTCGGGCACCGACGCAGCGCCGTCCTGAACGGGCCTTGCGAGTGGGCTTCCCCGGCGTTGCCGATGGCATCGACGTCGTGGGCGCGCACCGGTCCGATTCCTTCCAGCTCCGACGAGATCTCGTGCATCGGCCCGGACACGAGCTTCAGCTTGAGGTCGGCGGCGGTTCGGCGGGCGGATCCTCGGGGGCGAACCGGTCGAGCATGACCGAGACGCCGACCGCTGCCTCCCGGGCACTGGGGGTGAACCCGAGGACGACAGGCAGGAAGCGGTCCGACAGCAGGGCCCACAATCGGGCGTCGGTCGCGGCCACCACCGTCGCCGTGCGGGGCGTGCGCCGCAACAGCGCTATCTCGCCGAAGCCCTCTCCCGGGCCGAGGGTGGCCACCACGGCCCCGTCGCCGACCACCTGGACCTCGCCCACCTCGATCACGTAGTACCGGTCCCCGAGGTCACCCTGGGAGAAGACCACGTGGCCCGCCGGCACGTCGAGCGGCTCCAGACCCCGGGCCAGTTGCTCGACGGAGGGCAGCGGCAGCGTCCGCAGCATCGCCACTCGCTGGAGGAGCTCGACGTCGTGGTCGTGCTCCCCCACCGTGCCGTCGAGGAGTCGCAGCCGTCGCCACGCGAGCATCGCCAGGACGGGACACACGAGACCGATGCCGACCAGTGCGGAGCGTGGGCCGGAGATCGCGACCACCCAGGACGCGGCCACCGCCCCGATCCCGATGAACACCGCGACCAGACTCTCCAGGACCCCGAACACCCGGGCCAGCACCTCGTCGGGCGCCAGCCGGCCGAGCAGGGTGAAGCCCGCCACGTCGATCAACGCGTTGCCGACGCCGACGAAGGCCACGAGGAAGAGGGCCGGCCACTCCTCGGGGAAGACCCCGACGAGCGCGAGCGGGAGCCCCCACAGTGCGACGCCCACCGCGAACCAGGCGCCCAGCCTGCGAGTGCCGACCAGCAGCGAGGCTGCCAGGGAGCCGAGCACGGCACCCACGCCGACGGCCGCCATCAACGTGCCGACCCCGGCGTCTCCCGTGCCGAGCAGCTCGAGGGGAACCACCACCGAGAGCACGGTCAACGCACCCCGGGTGAAGGACTGGGCCGCGGCGAGACCGAGGATCAGGGCCAGGTCGGCGTTGCGGAGCACCGCACGCACTCCCTCAGCGGCCTCCCGGACGAGCCGAGGCCGGGCCGCTGCCGAGGGTCGGGGCGGGGCGTCGTACGACAGCCGGAGCAGGAGCCCGGCAGCCCACAGGGACGAGGCTGCCGCCATGGCGAACACCACGGCCACGTCGGTGAGTCCGAGCAGCACCGCCGCCAGGAGCGGGCCCACCAAGGTGGCGGCGGAGTCGAGGAAGCCTCGGACCACGTTGGCACTGGCCAGCTCGTGCCCAGTGTGGCACAACGAGGGCAGCAACGCGGAGTGTGCCGGCCGGAAGAGGGTCGCCGCGATCGTCGACAGCACAGCCAGGACGTAGATCACGACGGGCGGGCCCGCGAGTGCGGCAACGACTGCCGCTCCGGCGGTCGCGACACCCCGCACCGTCGACACCACGATCAGGACCCGTTCGCGACGTCCGCGGTCGGCGAGGGGCGACAGGAGCGGGGCGATGAGCGCGGAGGGCGCCATCCGCAGGAGCCCGACCAGACCCACCGCGGTCGCGCCACCGTCGCGGTAGGCGACGATGCCGAGGGCCACCGTGAAGGCCCACTCGGCGGTCCAGGCACCGAGGAAGCTCAGCTGGGCCCGGCGCAGGTCGGGGTTGCGGGCGTTGCTGGTGAACGCCGCAGCGGCGCCGGCCAGCCGGTTGCGACCCGCAGAGTCCCTCACGGACCGACTGTAGGTCCGCTCCGTCACCGTCGGTGCCGGAACGCCCCGATCAACCGGGAGGGCCGACTCAGGGCAGGGCGACCAGTCCGAGCTCGGCGGGCGACGCCAACAGGTCGTGGCGCGGCAGGATGCGAACCGAGTAGCCGAACGGGCCGGGCCGCTCCAGCGTGACCGCTCCGTCGAACCGGTGCCGGCCGCCGTCGTACGACGCCACCGGCTGCAGGGACTCCCCCACGGTGTCGGCCAGCGTGTCGTCAGCGGCGATCGTGCCGTGCACCAGCTGCACGTCGACGTCCTCGGGGGCGAGGCCACCCAGCGACACGAACGCGTGCACCGACAGGCGCGAGCCGACCTCGGGTGAGTCGGCGACGTCGTGGGACTCGACGTGCTCGACCCGCACCCCGGGCCACGCGGAACGCACCCGTTGCTTCCACTCCGCGAAGGCCGCTGCGCGCGCGTGGTCCGTGAGCTCACGCGCGGTGCCGACCGCCGGGGCGTAGAGCTGCTCGACGTAGTCGCGCACCATGCGGCTCGAGAGCACCTTCGGGCCCAACGACTTGAGCGTGTGGCGCACCATCTCGATCCAGCGCGAGGGCACGCCGTCGTCGTCGAGGTCGTAGAAGCGCGGCGCGATCTCCTCCTCGATCAGTGTGTAGAGGGCACCGGCCTCGAGGTCGTCGCGACGGTCGGGATCGTCGATGCCGTCGGCGGACGGGATCGACCAGCCGTTGCGGCCGTCGTACCACTCGTCCCACCAGCCGTCGAGGATCGAGAGGTTGAGGCCACCGTTGAGCGCAGCCTTCATGCCCGACGTACCGCAGGCCTCGTAGGGACGCAGCGGGTTGTTGAGCCACACGTCGCAGCCCGGGTAGAGCGGCTGCGCCATGGCGATGTCGTAGTTGGGCAGGAACACGATGCGGTGCCGCACCTCGGGGTCGTCGGCGAACCTGACGATCTCCTGGATCAGCTTCTTGCCACCGTCGTCGGCGGGGTGCGACTTGCCGGCGATGACCAGCTGGATCGGGCGGTCCGGGTCGAGCAGCAGCCGCTTGAGGCGCTCCGGTTCGCGAAGCATCAGGGTCAGCCGCTTGTACGACGGCACCCGGCGCGCGAACCCGATGGTCAGGACGTCGGGGTCGAGCGCCTCGTCGACCCAGCCGAGCTCGGCCTCGGCGGCGCCCCGGTGCTCCCACGAGGCGCGCAGCCTGCGGCGGGCGTCCTCGACCAGTCGCTCACGCAGCAGCCGCTTGACCCTCCAGATGTCGGTCGAGGCGACGCGGTCGACGACGTCCCACGCGCCGGGACTGTCGGTGGAGACCTCGCCACCCACGGCCGAGCCCAGCTCGAAGACCTCGCGGGCCACCCAGGTCGGGGCGTGGACGCCGTTGGTGATCGACCCGATCGGCACGTCTGTCTCGTCGAAGCCCGGCCACAAGCCGTTGAACATGCCGCGTGAGACGTGGCCGTGCAGCTGCGAGACGCCGTTGGCCCGCTGGGCCAGCCGGAAGCCCATCACCGCCATGTTGAACACACCCGGGTCGCCGCCCTCGTAGTCCTCAGCGCCCAGGGCGAGCACACGGTCGGACGGTACGCCCGGCACAGCGCCGCCGCCGTTGTCTCCCGAGCCGCCGAAGTACTGCGCGATCAGGTCGATCGGGAAGCGGTCGATGCCGGCCGGGACGGGCGTGTGCGTGGTGAAGACGGTGCCGGCCCTCGAGACCTCGAGTGCCGTGTCGAAGTCGAGCCGTGGCCCGGCCTCATCGACGGTGAGCTCGCGGATCCGCTCGAGGCCGAGGAAACCCGCGTGGCCCTCGTTGGTGTGGAACACCTCGGGTGCCGGGGCTCCGGTCAGCCGTGAATGGGCCCGCAACGCCTTGACCCCACCGATGCCGAGCAGGAGCTCCTGGAGGAGGCGGTGCTCGCTGGTGCCGCCGTACAGGCGATCGGTGACGGTGCGCAGGTGCTCCGCGTTCGCCTCGGTGTCGGCGTCCAGCATCAGCAGCGGCACCCGCCCGACGCGCGCCACCCAGACGCGGGCGTGCAGCGGGTCGTCGCCCGGGAGCGGAACCGTGACCGAGGCCGGTTCGCCGTCCGCCTCGCGCAGCAGCGAGATGGGCAGGCCGTTGGGGTCGAGGACCGGATAGGTCTCCTCCTGCCAGCCCTCGCGGGACAGGTGCTGGCGGAAGTAGCCGTGTCGGTAGAGCAGGCCGACGCCGACGATCGGGACGCCGAGGTCGGAGGCCGTCTTCAGGTGGTCGCCGGCGAGGATGCCGAGGCCGCCGGAGTACTGCGGCAGCACCGCGGTGATGCCGAACTCGGGAGAGAAGTAGGCGATCGACGTGGGCCAGGTGCCCTCCGTGGCCGCGGTCTTCTGGAACCAGCGGTCGCCGGTGAGGTACGTCGTGAGGTCGGCATGCACCGCCCCCATCTCGCCCAGGAACGAGTCGTCGGCCGCCAGCTCGTCGAGGCGCGCGGGCGGGACCGCGCCCAGCAACCTGACCGGGTCGTGGTGGACCGACTCCCACAGCTCGGCGTCAACGGCCCGGAAGAGGTCCTGGGTCGCGGGGTGCCAGGCCCAACGCAGGTTGGTGGACAGCTCCCCGAGCGGGTGCAGCGCCTCGGGCAGGACGGGCTGGACGGTGAACCTTCGGATCGCACGCATGGCCTGACGCTAGCCCACGGCACAACCGCCACCTCTCGGACAAATCAGCGTTCTACTTCCAGAGTTTCGACATCTGTTCCAGAATGTAAAGACAACCCTGGGGAGGGAGAAGAATGGCAGACACTGTCATGCAGGAAAACGGGCTCGAGGGCAGGGAGACTGCCCCGCTCGTCTCATTGGTGCTGGTCGTGCTCGGCCTGCTCTCGGCCGTGGTGGGCCTGGTGCTCTTCGCCGGCAGCGAGCAGACCGGCAAGAGCTTCGCGTGGGAGTTCGCGAGCCCGGTGACAGCCGCACTGATCGGCGCGGGCTTCCTCGGCGCAGTGCCGATGATGCTGGGTGCCGCGATGCGCGACCACTGGGAGGAGGTCCGGATCGCCGTGCTGCCCGCACTCTTGCTGGTCAGCGGGCTCCTCGTCGTCACCGTGATGCACCTGGGCGAGACCCGGGTCGGTGGCGGACCGGTGATCGCCTACGTGCTCTCACTCGGCTGGCTCGCGGCGATGGCTGCCCTGCCGTTCGCCATCCTGGCTGCCCTGGCCGCGCAGTCCCGTGAACCCGCACTGCCGATGGAGCGCCGCTTCCCGATCCCGCGTTGGGCGTTGCCGGCCATCGCCGTCGAGGGAGCGTCCGGTCTCGGTCTCGGGCTGGCCCTCCTCGTCGAACCGGGCTGGTGGATCCCGATGCTGCCGTGGGACCTGCAGGTCGTCGACGCCCGCGCACTCGGCGTGTGGGGGCTCGTCCTGGGTGTCGCCCTGCTCCAGGCGCTGGTCGAGGACGACCTCGACCGGGTGCGCCCGGGCCTGGCCGGGGTGATGATGATCGGCGCCCTCGGGCTGGCCGCGCTGGCCTGGCACCACGGGTCGATCACCAGTCAGGGCTGGCCGACGATCGCAGCGGTCGCCCTGGTCGGCGGGATGTTCCTCACCGGCCTGGTCGGGCTCGTGCTGCACCGCCGGGCGGTCCGGGAGCAAGCGGTTCCGACAGCGGTCTGACCCGGGTCGCCCTGCCGTTTGCTTGTGGCGGGGCGATCCGGAAGTCTGGGGCCCATGGTCGGACGCATACCCGTGATGGACGTGACCCCGGTCGTGGACCTGGGCCGCCAGCCCGCCAAGGCCACCCTTGACGAGCCGTTCCCGGTGACCGCCTCGGTCTTCCGCGAGGGCCACGACAAGCTCGGCGCCGAGGTGGTGCTCACCGATCCTGCCGGCGTACGACGCCCGCCGGTGCGGATGACCCTCGACCCTGACGTGCCCGACCGCTGGACGGCTTGGGTGACCCCCGACCGCGAGGGTCCGTGGACCTTCGAGGTGCACGCGTGGTCCGACCCGGTCGCCACGTGGCAGCACGCGGCCGACATCAAGATCCCCGCCGACATCGACACCGAGCTGATGTTCATGGAGGGACGACTGCTCCTCGAGCGGGTGCTGGCTGCCGTGCCCGCGACCGACCGCGCCACCCGCGACCTTGTCGGTTCCGCACTCAAGGCCACCACCGACACGAGCCGGCCGGTCGCGGCGCGGCTCGCCGTGCTCCAGTCGCCCGAGCTCCGGGCCGCCCTCGTCGACCACCCGCTGCGCGACCTGGTCACCGTCGAGGGCCCCTACGCGGCGTACGCCGACCGCCGTCGCGCCCTCTACGGCAGCTGGTACGAGTTCTTCCCACGTTCCGAGGGCGCCACCCTCGACCCGTTGACCGGCACGGTCACCACCGGCACGTTCCAGACCGCGGCGAAGCGCCTCGACGCGGTCGCCGACATGGGCTTCGACGTGGTCTACCTGCCGCCGATCCACCCGATCGGCGAGGTCAACCGCAAGGGACCCAACAACACGCTGACCCCCGGACCCGACGACGTGGGTTCGCCGTGGGCGATCGGCTCGAAGGACGGCGGCCACGACGCCGTCCACCCCGACCTCGGCACGATCGACGACTTCGACGCCTTCGTCGCCCGCGCCGGCGAGCTCGGCATCGAGGTGGCGCTCGACCTGGCGCTGCAGGCTGCCCCCGACCACCCGTGGGTCACGACCAACCCGGAGTGGTTCACCACTCGCGCCGACGGCACCATCGCCTACGCGGAGAACCCGCCGAAGAAGTACCAGGACATCTACCCGATCAACTTCGACAACGACCCGACCGGCATCTACGCCGAGGTGCTCCGGGTCGTGTGCCACTGGTTGAAGCACGGCGTCCGCATCTTCCGCGTCGACAACCCGCACACCAAGCCGCTCGCCTTCTGGGAGCGCCTGCTCGCCGAGGTGCGCCGCATCGACCCGGGCGTGCTGTTCCTCTCCGAGGCCTTCACCCGGCCGGCGATGATGCACGGGCTCGGGGCGATCGGCTACCACCAGAGCTACACCTACTTCACCTGGCGCACCGGCAAGCAGGAGCTCGGCGACTACCTGCTCGAGCTGAGCCACGAGTCCAGCCACCTGATGCGGCCGAACCTCTTCGTCAACACCCCCGACATCCTCCACGCCTACCTGCAGTACGGCGGCCCGGCGGCGTTCAAGGTGCGCGCCACGGTGGCCGCACTGGGCGCCCCGAGCTGGGGCGTCTACGCCGGGTTCGAGCTCTTCGAGCACGTGGCGGTCAAGCCCGGGTCGGAGGAGTACCTCGACTCCGAGAAGTACCAGATCCGCATCCGGGACTGGGCCGCTGCCGACGAGCAGGGCCGCACCCTGGCGCCGTACATCACGAAGCTGAACGCGCTGCGGCGCGCGCACCCTGCGCTGCAGCTGCTGCGGAACGTGACCGTGCACCGCACCGACGACGACGCGATCCTCTGCTTCAGCAAGACTGCGCACATTCCGGGGGCGGGCGACGACATCGTGATCGTCGTGGTCAACCTCGACCCGCACGCGACCCGCGAGACGATGGTGCACCTCGACCTCGCTGCCCTCGGCCTCGACCCGCACGAGGCCTTCGTCGTCCACGACGAGCTCACCGACCAGACGTGGAACTGGACCGAGCACAACTACGTCCGGCTCGACCCGTCGGTCGAGCCGGCCCACATCCTGACCGTGAGGAGCCCCCGTTGACCGAGAGCCAGAGCATCGGCGAGAGCACGATCGGCGACCAACCGGAGTGGTTCAAGACCGCGGTCTTCTATGAAGTGCTGGTGCGCTCTTTCCGCGACTCCAACGGTGACGGCACCGGAGACTTCAAGGGACTGACCGAGAAGCTCGACTACCTCGAGTGGCTCGGTGTCGACTGCCTGTGGGTGCCGCCGTTCTTCACCTCGCCGCTACGCGACGGCGGGTACGACGTCGCCGACTACACCAACATCCTCCCCGAGGCGGGGTCGGTCGACGACTTCCACGAGTTCCTCGACGAGGCCCACAAGCGCGGCATCCGGGTGATCATCGACTTCGTGATGAACCACACCAGTGACGCCCACCCGTGGTTCCAGGCCAGTCGTGAGGACCCCGACGGCCCCTACGGCGACTTCTACGTGTGGTCCGACACCGACGAGCTCTACCAGGACGCGCGGGTCATCTTCGTCGACACCGAGCCGTCGAACTGGACCTGGGACCCAGTGCGCCAGCAGTACTTCTGGCACCGGTTCTTCAGCCACCAGCCCGACCTCAACTTCGACAACCCCAAGGTCCACGACGCCATGTTCGAGGCGATGGCCTTCTGGCTCGACATGGGCCTCGACGGCTTCCGCCTCGACGCGGTGCCCTACCTCTACGAACGTCCCGGCACCAACGGCGAGAACCTCCCCGAGACCCACGAGTTCCTCCGCAAGTGCCGCAGGTTCGTCGACGAGAACTACCCCGGGCGGGTGCTGCTGTGTGAGGCGAACCAGTGGCCCGCCGACGTGGTCGACTACTTCGGCAACCCCGAGGTCGGCGGCGACGAGTGCCACATGGCCTTCCACTTCCCGGTGATGCCGCGCATCTTCATGGCCGTACGGCGCGAGTCGCGCTACCCGATCTCGGAGATCCTCGAGCAGACTCCGGCGATCCCCGACTCGTGCCAGTGGGGCATCTTCCTTCGCAACCACGACGAGCTGACCCTCGAGATGGTCACTGACGACGACCGCGACTACATGTGGGACGAATACGCCAAGGACCCCCGCATGAAGGCCAACATCGGCATCCGCCGGCGGCTGGCACCCCTGCTCGACAACGACATCAACCAGATCGAGCTGTTCACCGCCCTGCTGCTCTCGTTGCCCGGCTCCCCGGTGCTCTACTACGGCGACGAGATCGGGATGGGCGACAACATCTGGCTCGGTGACCGTGACGGCGTACGCACGCCGATGCAGTGGACGCCCGACCGCAACGCCGGCTTCTCCTCGGCGACGCCCGGCAAGCTGCACCTGCCGGCGATCCAGGACCCGGTCTTCGGCTTCCAGGCGGTCAACGTCGAGTCGCAGATGGAGAACGCCTCCTCGTTGCTGCACTGGACCCGCCGCATGGTCCACGCCCGTCGCCAGCACGACGCCTTCGGGCTCGGCACGTTCCACGACCTCGGCGGGTCCAACCCGAGCGTGCTGTCCTATGCGCGCGAGCACGGCGACGACGTCATCGTCTGCGTCAACAACCTCTCCCGCTTCCCGCAGCCGGTCGAGCTCGACCTGCGACAGTGGGAGGGCCGCTCCCCCACCGAGCTCCTGGGCGGGGTGCCGTTCCCCGCGATCGGCGAGCTGCCCTACCTGCTGACCCTCGGCGGCTACGGCTTCTACTGGTTCCGCCTGCCCAAGGAGGAGACCGCACCGTGACCGTGCACGACCACCTCACCGCCTTCGTCGAGTCCGCACGGTGGTTCGGCGGCAAGGGGCGCGCGTTCACCGTCACCTCGACCCGCCGTACGGGCGTGCTCCCGGCGTCCGACGACGGCCCGAAGGTGGCCATCGACCTGGTCGAGGTGACCTACGACGACGGCGACCGTGAGCTCTACCAGGTGCCGCTGTCGTTCCGCAGCGAGGCCGACGGCCGACTCGACCACGCCCTGATCGGCACCTGGACCGACGACGACTTCGGCGACTCGTTCGTCTACGACGCCGTGCACGACCGCGACGCGATGGGCCAGTGGCTGAGCGCCTTCGCCGAGGCCGGGTCCGACGCCTCCAGCCGGCGCGACCTGCTGGTCTTCCACCGGCTGCCGGGCCACGACCTCGACCTGACCGCACACTCGACCCTGTTCAGTGGCGAGCAGTCGAACTCCTCGGTCGCCTTCGGCGAGGACTGCCTGATGAAGGTGTTCCGCAAGGTGACGCCGGGGGTGAACCCCGACATCCAGATCCACCACGTGCTCACCGAGGCCGGCTCCGACAACGTCGCCGCGCTCTACGGCTGGCTCGACACCGTCGACGAGGCCTCCGACTCGATCATCCAGCTGGCGATGCTCCAGCAGTTCCTCCGCACCGCCAGCGACGGGTGGGAGCTGGCGCAGGCGAGCGTGCGCAACCTGTACGCCGAGGCCGACCTGCACGCCGACGAGGTGGGCGGCGACTTCGCCTCCGAGAGCGAGCGGCTCGGTGCCGCCCTGGCCGAGACCCACCAGGTCCTGGCCGAGGCGTTCCCCACCGAGCAGTTCGCGGCGGCCGACGTCACGGCCCTTGGCCGGGGCATGCACGACCGGCTCACCGATGCCATCGAGATCGTGCCCGGCCTCGCCGACCACGCGCCGGCACTGCGGGCGATGTTCGACCGCTTCGGGTCGCTCGGTTCCCTCACCGTGCAGCGCATGCACGGCGACCTGCACCTCGGCCAGACGCTGCGCACGGTCAAGGGCTGGAAGATCGTCGACTTCGAGGGCGAGCCTGCCAAGCCGCTGGCCGACCGGCTGCTGCCCGATTCCGTGTGGCGCGACGTGGCCGGCATGCTCCGCTCGTTCGACTACGCCGCGGCGGTCGTCGAGCGCGCCTTCCGTGGCTCCGACGACACCGGCAACGCGCAGCGCGCGTACCGCGGCGAGGAGTGGACGCAGCGCAACCGCGACGCCTTCGTCACCGCGTACGCCGGCCGCGACCTCACCGACGACGAACGGCTGGTGCTGGCCGCCTACGAGGCCGACAAGGCCGTCTACGAATGCGTCTACGAGGCCCGCAACCGCCCCACCTGGCTGGACATCCCGCTCGCCGGGATCGCCCGGCTGACCGCCTGATCCACGCCCGAACCGAGGAGGTCCACCGTGCCGGTCCGACCGATCGACCACACCGAGCTCGAGCTGCTGGTCAGCGGCGGTCACGGCGACCCGCACGCAGTGCTGGGCGCCCACCCCCACGAGGGCGCGGTGACGGTGCGGGTGCTGCGCCCGCTCGCCTCGTCCGTCGAGGTGCTGCACGGGCAGGAGCGCACCGCACTCGCGCATGAGCACGCGGGCGTCTGGGTCGGCGAGCTGCCGGTCTCCGAAATCCCCGACTACCGGATCGCGGTGGCCTACGACGGCGGCGAGCCCACGACGTACGACGACCCCTACCGCTACCTGCCGACGTTGGGCGAGACCGACCTGCACCTGATCAACGAGGGGCGTCACGAGCAGCTGTGGCAGGCGCTCGGCGCCCACGTACGCCGCTACGACAGCGGCGTGACCGGCACGTCGTTCGCGGTCTGGGCTCCCAACGCCCGCGGCGTGCGCCTGATCGGCGACTTCAACGGCTGGGACGGCCGGTCCACCCCGATGCGCCAGCTCGGCAGGTCGGGGGTGTGGGAGATCTTCCTGCCCGACGTGGGCGACGGTGCGACGTACAAGTTCGCCCTGCTCGGTCCCGACGGCCAGTGGCATGAGAAGGCCGACCCGCTCGCCTTCGCCACCGAGGTGCCGCCGCAGACCGCGTCGAAGGTGACCACCTCGGCGTACGCCTGGGGCGACGACCAGTGGATGCGGCAGCGCGCGCAGCAGCGGCACACCGAGGAGCCGATGTCGGTCTACGAGGTGCACCTCGGGTCGTGGCGCAAGCACGGTTCCGAGATGCTCGACTACGCCGAGCTGGCCGACGAGCTGGTGGCCTACGTGCGCGGTCTCGGCTTCACCCATGTCGAGCTGCTGCCGGTGATGGAGCACCCGTACGGCGGCTCCTGGGGCTACCAGGTGACCTCCTACTACGCGCCGAGCGCACGGTTCGGTGACCCCGACGGGCTTCGGTTGCTGGTCGACCGCTTCCACCAGGCGGGCATCGGCGTGCTGCTCGACTGGGTGCCGGCGCACTTCCCGAAGGACGAGTTCGCGCTGGCCCGCTTCGACGGCACGCCGCTCTACGAGCACCCCGACCCGTCGCTCGGCGAGCACCCCGAGTGGGGCACCTACATCTTCGACTTCGGCCGCAACGAGGTGCGCAACTTCCTGGTCGCCAGTGCGCTCTACTGGCTCGAGGAGTTCCACGCCGACGGCCTCCGGGTCGACGCGGTGGCGTCGATGCTCTACCTCGACTACTCCCGCGAGCCGGGCGAGTGGACCCCCAACGTGCACGGCGGGCGCGAGAACCTCGAGGCCGTGCAGTTCCTCCAGGAGCTCAACGCCACGGTCTACCGGCGGGTGCCCGGCGTGATGATGGTGGCCGAGGAGTCGACCGCCTGGCCCGGGGTCACCCAGCCCACCTCCGACGGCGGGCTCGGCTTCGGGTTCAAGTGGAACATGGGATGGATGCACGACACCCTCGCCTACGTGCAGCAGGACCCGATCCACCGCGTGCACCACCACGGGCAGCTCACGTTCCCGATGGTCTACGCCTACGCGGAGAACTACGTGCTGCCGCTCTCGCACGACGAGGTCGTGCACGGCAAGGGCTCGTTGCTGCGCAAGATGCCCGGCGACCGGTGGCAGCAGCTGGCCAACCTGCGCGCCTACCTGGCATTGCAGTGGGCCCACCCCGGCAAGCAGCTGCTGTTCATGGGTTGCGAGCTGGGCCAGGAGTCGGAGTGGGCCGAGGCGCGTGAGCTCGACTGGTGGCTGCTCGACCACGTGGAGCACCGCGGCATGCACGACCTGGTCCGCGACCTCAACGGCGTCTACCGCGACTCCCCCGCCCTGTTCGCGCTCGACCACGACCCGGCCGGCTTCGCGTGGATCGACGCCAACGACGCGCAGCGCAACGTCTTCTCGTTCGTCCGGCGTGCGAACAACGGGCCCGACGTCGTCTGCGTCACCAACTTCTCACCGGTCCCGCACCACGACTACGTGCTGGGCATGCCTGCCGCCGGCGACTGGCACGAGGTGCTGAACACCGACGCCACCGCCTACAGCGGCTCCGGTGTCGGCAACCTCGGCCGGGTCGAGGCGGTCGTCGGGGAGTGGTCCGGCCAGCCGGCCCGCACCACCGTCGTGGTGCCGCCCCTGGCCACGATCTGGCTGCGCCGCGACGAGGAATCCTGACTTGTTCGACGCCGGACTCACACCGCTCGAGGGCGGGCACAGTGGCGAGACCTTCCTCGGCACGAGCGGCGGGGAGAAGGTCGTCGTACGCATCCTCGCGGCGCGGTCGGCACAACGCGGGCCGGACGCGGTCGACATCGACGCCGCCGTCCTGTGCCTGGTGCGCGGACTGCTGCCGGTGCCGGAGGTCCTGGAGGTACGCCGATCCGACCCGGTGGCCGACGTCCCCGGCATCCTGGTCACCTCGTTCCTGCTCGGCGAGAGACTCGACCTCGTGCTGGCCGACGCCGACGAGGCGTTGCAGGGCAGGATCGGCGTCCACGTCGGCGACGTGCTGACCCGGCTCAACCGGATGCCGTTCCTGCGCGGCGGTCCGTTCGTCGACGCGGACCTGCGGCTCGGCTCCTTCGGGTCCGGGGCCGCCGACCTGCGCACGTTCGTCGAGCACGTCGTCCCCGGTTCGGCACTGGAGGCCTGGGCGCCGGAGGACCTCGACAGGCTGTTCGCGCTCGCCGATCACGCCCAGGACCTGCTCGACCCGATCGCCCGGCGGTGCCTGGTGCACAGCGACTTCAACCCGAAGAACCTGCTCGTCGACCCCGGGACGGGTGAGGTCACCGGCGTGCTCGACTGGGAGTTCGCGCACGCGGGCCTGCCGGTGACCGACCTCGGCAACCTGCTGCGCTTCGAGGAGTCCCCCGCGTTCGTCGAGTCGCTCCTCGACTCCGTCGAGATCGACGGCCTCCCCGGCCGCGAGGACGGCGGTGCCGGAACCAGCGACGACGGCACCGTCAACGCTGGTACGGGGCGGATGCACAGCGCCCGGCTGCTCGAGCTGGCCCGGGCCGCGGACCTCTGGGCGCTGGTCGACCTGGCCGGCCGCGCCGGCGAGAACCCGGTCGCCGCCTGCGCCCACGACCTCCTCCTCACCCTCACCCGCACCGGCGACCTGCACCCCGCCTGACCCCCACGAACCTGCAATTGTTGATGCGCGAACCGTGGATTCTTGATGCGCGAGCCGCGGATTCTTGCGTCGCGAACCTGCACGTCCGGCGCTGTCAAGGACCGCAGGGCTTGGCGGTTCGAGGCGCAACAAGTGCCAGTTCGCGACGCAAGAAGTGCGGGTTGGTGAGGGATGGATAGGGTGGCGCCGTGACCGAGCAGCCGACCGCCGTGGCCGTCGTCGTCGAGACCACCTCTGACGGCGCCGCACGGATCAGTTGGGGCCCCGACCTGCGCGAGCTCTCCTTCACCAAGGCGATCGAGACGGTCACCGCCGGCGTCAACGGCGCCCTCGAGGAGCACCATCGCGTCGAGGCCCACGTGCACGTCGACGACGACGCCGGGCTCCGGGTCGCCACCTGGTCGGGCCTGCGGCGCGAGGGCGTACGTCGCGACGCCGACGGCGAGTTCGTCGTACTCGCCCGGCTGGCCGACGACCCGCCGCTGACCGATGGCGCGGGCTTCCGGGCAATGCTCAATTCGTTCCTGCCACGCAAGCGGGCGATCGGCCAGATGCTGGTCCGCGACGACGCGGGCAGGGTCCTGATGTGCCGGCTGACCTACAAGAAGGACTGGGACCTGCCCGGGGGCGTGGTCGAGGTCGGCGAGTCACCGCGCCTGGCCACCGCACGCGAGCTGGCCGAGGAGCTCGGCGTCGACATCCCCGCCGGGAAGCTGCTGCTCACCGACTGGCTGCCGCCGTGGTCAGGCTGGGACGACGCGGTCTGCCTGGTCTTCGACGGTGGCGTGCACGACGCATCCCTGGTCGACGGCATGGTGCTCGAGGCACGCGAGATCCGGGAGGCTGCCTTCCTCACCCTCGACGAGATCCAGGAACGGGCCGCCGACTTCACCCATCGGCGGGTGGCGGCCACGCTGGCCAACGCGGGTGACACCGGATCGGCGTACACCGAGTCCGGCCACCCCTGACCGTCGCCCGCTCCCCCGCAGTAACGCGGGGTCGTGGTCGCTCCACACGCGTCCTGCCACGGGCGAACCGACCACACCACCGCGCAAGTGCCGGGAAGAATCCGATGCCGGACCCAGGTCAGAAGAGCGCGGAAGCCAGGTTCTGGCGGCCCCGGATCACTCGCGAGTCCTCGTTGCCCACCGCGGCGAACAACCCGAGCAGGTGGGTGCGGGCCTTGTCGCGCTCGGCACCGGAGGTACGCCGGACCAGGTCGACCAGCCGGTTGAACGCGTCGTCGACGTGGCCGCCGAGCATGTCGAGGTCGGCGACCAGGGTCTGCGCGTCGACGTCATCGGGAGCGGACGCCGCAGCCTCGCGCGCGGTGTTCAGGTCGACGCCCTGGGTGCGCTGGAGCACCTTCGCCATCGCCAGTCCCGCAGCGGCCTCGACGTCGGCCGGGTTGGCGTCGACGAGCTTCTGGTACTCCTCGACCGCGAGGTCGATGTTGCCCTCGCCGAGCGCGTCCTGTGCGGCGGCGTAGCGGGGGTCGGCCTCGGGCTCGGCGTCCTCGTCACCCTCGGCACCGGTGGCCGGGAGCGGCTGGTGGCGGCCGGTGATGCCCTGGGCGGTGAGCTGCTGGGCCAGCTGGTTGAAGAGGGTTCGGAGCTCGTCGGCGCCGAGGGCGCCGGGGATCGGCTGGCTGGCCGGGCGACCGTCGATGATGACGAGCATCAGCGGCACCTGCGGGATCTGCATCGCCTGGGCGATCTGGGGGGACGCGTCGATGTCGACGAGACCGGCGAGGAAACGGCCGTCGTACTCGCCCGTCACCGCGGCCACGTCGCGGGCGTAGGTCGTGCTCTCCGGCGACTGGCCCGGTGAGTGGAAGACGAGGACGACCGGACCAGTCATCGACGACTCGAGCAGCGACTGGAAGTTCGCTTCGGAGACCTCGACCGAGTAGGCGCCGGCAGCGCCACCCGAGGAACCGGGGGCGCCGGCGCCCGACGATCCGGCGGGCGGGGTTGCCGGACGGCGCAGCCCGGAGAGGTCGATCGCACCAGGACGGGAGAACGGCTGTTGACTCATGGGGACCATCTTCCCCGATGACTCAACGGCTGACGATCGTGCCCCTGTAGGAAGGCGCGTGGACCACGAGGTCGGCGCCGTGCCGGTGTCCGATCCGGGAGGTGATCACGAACTTCGGAAGGCATCCGCTGGCGTGGCTCACCCGCACCCGGCCGGCTCCGGAGACGGTGCTGTGGTGGACGTCGGCGGCCACCCACGAGAGACGGTCCACCACGGTCCTCGCGACGCCGCACCGGGCGCCGCGGCGGGCTTCCTGGAGGGCCCGGACGACCAGGCGCACACCCGACCCGCTGCGACTGACCCGTCCCGAGCACAGCTCACGGCCAGCGGTGCTGGAGTCGCGGCTGCCCCCCACAGCCGAGCAGGTGGTCACCTTGTGGTCGGCAGCCACCTCGAACGTCGTGGCCTCGCTGCCCACCCCCACGACCCGGCGTACGGACAGGCCCTCACCGGCCCGCAGCACGCGCGAGCGCCGCGAGGTGGACACGCTGCGGTTCCACCACGGCACCACGGCCGACACCCAGAGCCGCGAGGTGCGACCGACCTGCCACGTGTTCGCGCTCTGGTAGCCGGAGGACGACGGTCGCGGTCGCAGCCCGCTGGCCCACACCCGACAGACCACGTCGCCCGTCGTCGGCGCCACGTAGACGAACCGCGCCACCAGACCGGTCGCGTGGCCGCGCATCACGTTGCGGGAGGCTCCCGCCGTGCGTACGCCGGCCGCGGTCGGCGTACACGTGAGGGAGAGGGAGGCGAGCAGCAACTGGTCGGGGGTCGTGCGGCCCTGCTCGGCCACCACCTTGGTGGCCACGTAGCGCCGCTCGCCGGCCGAGGCCCGGAAGCGCACCGAGAACACCGGGACGACACGGTCGCGGCGGTACGTCGGCAGGTACGCCGGGACGGTGCGGGTCCGGTCGGCCGTGCGGTCAAGATGGCTGCGGCCAGCATCCGAGGATGCGGCGGAGACCCAGACTGGCAGTGTGTCGTCGTCTGCTGCGGCGTGGCCCGGAAGTGCCACCGACAACCCCACGAGCACCGCGAACAGGGCACTCACCAGCCTCGACACAGCCCGCACACCCTGCCCTTGCACCCGTCCTCGCCCTGAACGCCGACACCCTACTCGGCCGACTCTGCGAATGCCGGGTTTTTCTGCAATGATGGGCCGCGGCCCGGCCGGCTACCCGGTAGTACACCTCTCGTGCGATCCACAACGCACCGAACGCGGTGACTGCTCCTGCCCGCGCCCGACCACCCACCCCTTGTCGTCATCGTTTCTCGGGAGGAGAACACGTGGCTGCCCCGTCGTACGACTTCACCGGGCGACGCGTGCTCGTGGTCGGCGGCACCCGTGGACTCGGCAACCTGGTGGCCCGCAACTTCTCTCGATACGGCGCCAGCGTCACGGTGACCGGCACCCAGTCGCTGACCTCGGCGTACGACGTCAACCTCGACGCGTTCTCCTACCTGCGTCTCGACCTGACCAGCCACGACTCGATCGTGCGCGTGGCGGAGCAGGTCGGCGATGTCGACATCGTGGTCAACGCGGCGAGCGCCCGCGTTCCGCACTCCAGCGACGTGCACGAGCAGGAGTTCGTCTCCGAATCGGTGCGTCTGGGCCTGCTCGGCCCGAGCCAGCTGACCCACCGCCTGCGCCACCGGCTCGGAGAGAGCACCATGCGCGGCGGCGGATCGGTGATCAACACCCACTACGTGCGTCGCTGGTGCGAGATGGCGGTCGGACCCGCCAACGCCCACCAGGAGATGCTCAACAGCACGGCCCGCCTTGCCGCCGCCTGGGCACCCAACGGCGTGCGCGTCAACGGCGTCGCCTCGACCGTCATGGTCCCGAGGCAGAGCCAGCTGCGGGTCCAGATCGACCGGCAGTCCGGGCCCCTGCTCACCCGCACCCGCACCCAGCGCACCGGCACCCTCCAGGACGTCGGCAGTGCCGTGCTCTTCCTGGCCAGCACAGGCGCAGCGTTCATCACCGGCCAGACCCTCATGGTCAACGGCAGCGGCGCCGGCGGCGCCCGCATGGCCTACTGACTCGCTGGGTAGGGTCTCCCGCGTGGGTGAAGTCTTCGCAGGCCGGTACGAACTCCTCGACCCGATCGCCATGGGCGGCATGGGCACGGTGTGGTGCGTCCTCGACCGTGCCGACCACCAGGTCAAGGCGGCCAAGATCCTGCGCCAGTCCGATGCGGCATCGCTGCTGCGCTTCGTGCGCGAGCAGTCCATGCGCATCGACCACCTCCACGTGGTCACGCCCCAGTCGTGGGCCGGCATGGACGACCGCGTGCTCTTCACCATGCCGCTGGTCCGTGGCGGGTCCGTGGCCGACCTCCTCAAGCAGTACGGCGCCCTGCCCGTGCGCTGGGTGGCCCTCCTCGTCGACCAGACCCTGCAGGCGCTCGAGGCCGTGCACGGGGCCGGCATCGTGCACCGCGACGTGAAGCCGGCGAACCTGCTGCTCGAGCCCACCGGCGGCGGCCGGCCGCACGTGCGACTGACCGACTTCGGCATCGCCGCACCGCTCGACGAACCGCGGATGACCCGGGCCTCGATGGTGATCGGCAGCCCCGGCTACATGGCCCCGGAGCAGTGGCGCGGCGCCGACCCCGACTTCCGCTCCGACCTCTACTCGGTCGGCCGGGTCGGCATCGAGATGCTCACCGGTGTGCGCCCCACCGCCGACTCCCCCGGCCTCGACGTCGACGCGCTGCGCACCGACGACGAGAACCGCGACGCCCTGCTCGACCTCCTGGCCAGGGCCTGCGACGAGGACCCCGGGCAACGCCCCGCGTCGGCCGCCGACATGCGGGCCGATCTGGCCGACCTGCGCCTCGACACCCTGCCCGCGGCAGCCGGCGAGACCGTCACCGTGCGCGACCACTTCGACGGGCTGGCCACGACGTTGCCCGGCTCCCCGACCGACACGTCGGCCTCGACCCGGCTCGACCACGGCACGGCGCCGGCGACCCGCGTCGACCATCGCCCGGCCCCCGGCACGCGCGTCGACCACGGTGCGGCCACGCGGGTCCAGCCCGTGGCGCCGGCCCAGGTGGGTTCACGGCTCCCGGCGTACGTCCTGCTGGTGGTGGGCCTGGTCGCGGTGTTCGTGGGCGCCTGGCTGCTGCTCACCTGATCCCACGAACCTGCAGTCCTTGATGCGCGAGCGGGCAGTTCTTGCGCTCTCCGTACGTCAAGAACTGCCGGGTCGAAGCGCAACAGTTGCAGGTTCGTGTCAGGGGCGACGCAGGCGCAGGGCGCCGAGGGCGAGGCAGACCAGCCCGGCCAGGCCGATGCCGAGCCCGGAGACATGGCGGGCCGAGAGCCAGCCCGCGTCGTCCGGCCCGGGTGCGGGGTTGCCCGAGGCCACCTCCGACCGCTTGCCGTCGCCGACCAGGAAGGGCTGGTCCTCGGCGTACGTCGGGGCACCGGCGATGTCGCCCTGTGCCTCGACGGTGAGCGCGAACCCGATCTCCGCAGGGCCACGCTCGGAGGCGGTCTCCTCCGGGACGACGACGCTCACGTAGTAGTCGCCGGGCAGGTAGGTGTTCTGGTCGTCGTAGCGGTTCAGGTAGCGCACCGGGCCGACACCGGTGTCGAGATCGAGCGCCGTGTCGTCGACTGATCCATCGACGTCGGAGTCGGAGTAGGCCGAGTCGAGGTCGCGGCGCATCGGGTTGTAGAGACCCAGGTAGAGGGTCGGCCCCGAGATGCCGAACTTCTTCTCCAGATCCTTCCCGGACAGGGCCTCCACGTGCAGCGCCGCGGCCAGGGTCTGGCCCCACTCGAGGTGCACGCGGTAGAGACGCTGCTCACCCTCGGTGACGGTGGAATCGTAGGTGCCCGACTTCAGCAGCGGCGCCTCGTCGAACGACGTCGCGCCCTCGATGGTCCCGCGGTCGACGCCGTCGGCCGGCGCCCGGAACGACGCCTCCGTCTCCGGCACCTCTGGGAGACGCTCGTTGGCGTCTGCCAACGGGCTCTCCTCCACCACCTTGATGGTCATCGGCAGGTCGGACGTGCCGGTGCGGGTGTCGGTGTTGGGCCCCACTTCGAACCGGATCACCGTGGAGGTGAGGCACACCGAGTTGCGGTCGCCGTGCCCATCGGGACCGACCTCGAGATCAACTCCGATGGCGGTGCTCGGCGTTGCGTAGCTGGCGCTGGCTGTCTCGCTGCCGCAGGACGTGCCGTCGTCGGCAAAGGCCTCGAGCTTGATCGACTCCGACGACTCGGCTGGTGTGGCAGTCACCGAGACGTGGACGGACGTGTCGTCCGCCGTACGTCGATAGGCGAACTGCCGCTCCAGGGACTCTCCAGCCTTGAGCGTGGTGCTCCACAGCCCGGCCTTCAGCATCGTCGGGTTGCCTGCGTCAGTGGTGGACTTCACCGGCGTACCGCCGAGGTCGACCGGATCGCCGGGATCGGCACTGGCAGCCGGCGCCAGGGCGACCACGCCCACCAGCGCGAGCGCGGCCGTGCGGCGTACGACGGAACCCGGGATCACGATCACGCCCGGCACCCTACCCAGATCTGGCCGGAATCCACCGATCAGAAGTCCCCGGCCGCATTGCGGACGGGACGCAGCAACGCCGACAGCTGGGTGAGCTCGTCGTCGGAGAGCGCCTCGAGGGCGAAGCCGGCCGCGATCAGGTCGGCCGTGGCCGCCTCGACGACGGCCCGGCCGGTCTCGGTGATCTCGGCGAGGACCGTGCGCCCGTCATCGGGGTGCCGACGGCGTACGACGTGCTCCGAGGCGACCAGGCGATTGATGATCGAGGTGATCGAGGTCGGGTGCACCTGCAGGCGCTCCCCCATCTTGCCCAGCGGCAGCGACCCGCGGGAGGAGAAGGTCAGCAGCACCAGCGCCTCGTAGCGGGCGAAGGTGAGCCCGTGGGGCTTGAGGATCGCGTCGAGACGGGCCAGCACCAGCTGCTGCACGCGCATCAGCGAGGTGACCGCGTGCATCGCCGTCTGGTCGCTCCAGCGCAGCCCCCACTGGCGGGCGGCCTCGTCGATCGGGTCGAAGGGAAGGGGCATGGGCGGACCTAGTTGACCTTCGGGCCGCGGAGGCCGGAACGCTGGACGACACGCTGGATCGACAGGTCGCGCTGGTCGGGCTGGCCGACGAAGCGGATGTCGCGCAGGCCCTGCTCCTGGGCGGCGGACTCGAAGACGAAGTGGCCGTAGCCGATGATGCGGCCCTGGAAGGGCTTGACCACGGTGATGTCGAGAATCCGGCTCAGCGGCATGGTGGCCAGGTGTTGGCTGAGCACGCCGTGGACCCGGAAGACCCGCATGTTGGTGATCACGAAGCGGTCGCGGAAGTGCGCCAGCGTCTTCCAGGCGGCGTGGGCCAGGATCACGAAGGCGAGCAGGAAGGGGAACCAGGCGAGGTCGAGGTCGATGAACGGGAAGACCACCAGCAGCCCGATCGCAGCCAGGACCTCGAGCACCGGCAGGGTGTAGACGATCCAGTGGTGCATGACCTCGTCCACGATCACCTCGCCCTCCTCGCGGAGGAGGTGCTTGCGGATGTTCGGGTCCGTGAGGGCCTTGGTCAACCCCATGACCGTTAGAACAACTCGTTGAGGAAGCGGATCGTCGCCTCGAAGAGCTGCGTGGTCAGGGCCCATCCCTCACCGGCGCCGGCGCTGGCCAGCTCGGCGAGGCCGCTGGGGTCCTTGAACATGTAGAAGCCGATGAACAGGACGACGACGGCGAGTACGCCTTTCTTGGCGTCCATCTCAATCTCCATCCTCAGGTGAATCGTCGGGGCGTGCGTCTGCGCGCGTCGGAAACGCATGCCCGGTCATTGTGGCAACTCCGCCGCCGCGTGTCGCGGAGGCGCGCCCGGGCGCGTCATTCCAGGTGCGTGGCCAGGAGCTCGTCGGCCGCGGCCCACGGGTCACTGGTGCCACCGGCCACCCGGGCGGCCAGGGTGTCGAGCTCGGTACGCCGGTCGCTGATGCCGCCCCATCTCTGGCGCAGTGCGGTCAACGCGATCGCCTCGATCTCCTCGCGGGCACGGCGGGTACGCCGCCGCAACAGCTCCCCTGTGGACTCCAACCAGGCGTGGTGCTCGTCGATCGCGGTGACCACCTCGGCCAGGCCTTCGCCGTTCTGCGCCGTGGTCATCAGGATCGGCGGCTTCCAGGCGCCTTCGGGCCGCTGCGACAGGGCGAGCGCGCCGCGCAGGTCGCGGCGTACGGTGCTGGCCCCGTCGCGGTCGGCCTTGTTGATCACGTAGAGGTCGCCGATCTCGAGGATGCCCGCCTTCGCGGCCTGGATGCCGTCGCCCATGCCGGGCGCGAGCAGCACGATCGTGGTGTCCGCGAGGCCGGCGATCTCGACCTCACTCTGGCCCACACCGACGGTCTCGACCACGATCGTGTCGAAGCCCGACGCGTCGAGCACCCGCATCGCCTGCGGAGTGCTCCACGACAGACCGCCGAGATGGCCGCGCGAGGCCATCGAACGGATGAAGACGTCGCGGTCGGTCGCGTGGTCCTGCATGCGGACGCGGTCGCCGAGCAGCGCGCCGCCGGAGAACGGCGACGACGGATCGATGGCGAGTACGCCGACCCGCTGTCCTGCACCACGCAGCTCGGTGATCAGGGCGCTGGTGGTCGTGGACTTGCCGACCCCCGGGGAGCCGGTGATGCCGACGATCCTCGCCCGGCCCGAGTGCGGCGCCAGCAGAGCCATCACTTCGCGCAGCAGCGGGGACTCGTCCTCGACCAGGGAGATGAGGCGCCCGACCGAGCGCGGGTCCCCCGTGCGGGCCTTCTCGACGAGCTCGGGGACGGCAACGGCCGACCGACCACGGGGTCGGCCGGCCGTCGCTGCGTCAGGTGTGGAGACCAAGTCAGGCCTTCGCGGGGACCTTGATGATCAGGGCGTCGCCCTGACCGCCGCCGCCACACAGGGCGGCGGCACCGGTGCCGCCACCACGGCGCTGGAGCTCCAGCGCGAGGTGCAGCACGATGCGGGTGCCCGACATGCCGACCGGGTGGCCGATGGCGATGGCGCCACCGTTGACGTTGATCTTGTCGTCGGAGACGCCGAGCTGGCGACCCGACTCGATGCCGACGGCCGCGAACGCCTCGTTGAGCTCGAAGAGGTCGATGTCGGAGACCGCGATGCCCTCCTTCTCGGCAGCCTTGGCGATCGCGTTGGCCGGCTGCAGCTGCAGCGTGGAGTCGGGGCCGGCGACCTGGCCGGAGGCGCCGATCTCGGCGAGCCACTCGAGGCCGAGCTCCTCGGCCTTGGCCTTGCTCATCACGATGACCGCGGCGGCGCCGTCGGAGATCTGCGAGGCGGAGCCGGCGGTGATGGTGCCGTCCTTGGAGACCGGGCGCAGTCCGGCCAGCGACTCGACGGTCGTGTCGCCACGGATGCCCTCGTCCTGGCTGACCGTGACGTCACCCTTGCGCGACTTGATCGTGACCGGCACGACCTCCTCGTCGAAGAGGCCGTTCTTCCAGGCCAGCGCGGCACGCTGGTGCGACTGGGCGGAGAAGGCGTCCTGCTCCTCGCGGGTCAGCTTGGCGCCGGCGACGTTGTGGCTGTCGGTGAGGTTGATCATGGCCTGGTCGGTGAACTGGTCGTAGAGCGCGTCGTACGCCATCGAGTCGACCAGCGACGTGTCGCCGTACTTGAAGCCCTCGCGGGACTTCGGCAGCAGGTGCGGGGCCTGGGTCATCGACTCCATGCCGCCGGCCACGACGATGTCGTGCTCACCGGCGCGGATCAGCTGGTCGGCCAGCGCGATGGCGTTGATGCCGGAGAGACACACCTTGTTGATGGTGATCGCGGGGACGTCCATCGGGATGCCACCCTTGACCGCGGCCTGGCGCGCGGCGATCTGCCCGGCACCGGCCTGGATGACCTGGCCCATGATCACGTAGTCGACCTGGTCGCCGGCGACGCCGGCCTTCTCCAGGGCGCCCTTGATGGCGACGCCACCGAGATCGGCAGCACTCAGGCTCTTGAGACCACCGAGAAGGCGGCCGACGGGCGTACGGGCCCCTGCGACGATGACGGACGACATGGTTGTTCCTCCTGCGTCAAACACGAATGGAATGCTTTCGAGCCTATCCCCGACCTACCCGTCGGCAACATGTGTCCCGGATGTGGACGTCGTCACGCTCTCTCCACCGTTTCGTACGACCATGGACCCATGACCGCACCACTGGAAGTCCCCGAGCACCTGTTCATCGCCATCGACCACGTCGGCATCGCCGTACCCGACCTGGACGTGGCGACCGCCTACTACCGCGACAACTTCGGCATGAAGGTCGTGCACGAGGAGGTCAACGAGGAGCAGGGCGTGCGCGAGGCCATGGTCGGCGTCGGCGACTCGGGCTCGTGCATCCAGCTGCTGGCGCCGCTCAACGACGAGTCGACGATCGCGAAGTTCCTCGGCCGTTCCGGACCGGGCCTGCAGCAGCTCGCCTACCGGGTCACCGACGTCGAGCAGGTCGCCGCGATCCTGCGCGAGCGCGGCCTGCGCCTGCTGTACGACGCCCCCAAGCGGGGTACGTCGAACTCGCGGGTGAACTTCATCCACCCCAAGGACGCCGGTGGTGTGCTCGTCGAGCTCGTCGAGCCTGCTGCCGCCTCCGACCACGCCTGAGACGTCCGTCTCATCCCCCACCACGGCCGGTTAACGACCAGTATCTTGTGCCGAAATCGCCCGACCATACGCAACTGATCAGGGAGCACGCCCGTGCAGCACATTCTTGACGCAATCCTCGCCGGCGACACCGCCACCGAGGACTTCGCCAACCTCGACCTGCCCGAGTCCTACAAGGCGGTCACCGTCCACAAGGACGAGGTCGGCATGTTCGAGGGCCTCGACAGCAAGGAGAAGGACCCCCGCAAGTCCCTCCACGTCGAGGACGTCGCGCTTCCCGAGCTCGGCCCCGGTGAGGCGTACGTCGCAGTCATGGCCTCGGCGATCAACTACAACACCGTGTGGACCTCGATCTTCGAGCCGGTCTCGACCTTCGGCTTCCTCGAGCGCTACGGCCGCCTCTCCGAGCTCACCAAGCGCCACGACCTGCCCTACCACGTGGTCGGCTCCGACCTCTCGGGCGTCGTGCTCAAGACCGGCGCCGGCGTGACCAAGTGGAAGGCCGGCGACCGCGTCGTCGCCCACTGTCTCTCGGTCGAGATGGAGAGCGCCGACGGCCACAACGACTCGATGCTCGACCCCGAGCAGCGCATCTGGGGCTTCGAGACCAACTTCGGTGGCCTCGCCGAGGTCGCCCTGGTCAAGTCGAACCAGCTGATGCCGAAGCCGGAGCACCTCACCTGGGAAGAGGCTGCCTCCCCCGGCCTGGTGAACTCCACCGCCTACCGCCAGCTCGTCTCGAAGAACGGCGGCCAGATGAAGCAGGGCGACAACGTCCTGATCTGGGGCGCCTCCGGTGGCCTCGGCGGCTTCGCCACGCAGTACGCCCTCAACGGTGGCGCCACGCCCGTGTGTGTCGTCTCCAACGAGGAGAAGGCCGCGATCGCCCGCAGCATGGGCGCGGAGCTGATCATCAACCGCTCCGAAGAGGCCTACAAGTTCTGGAACGACGAAGGCACCGCGCAGGACCCGAAGGAGTGGAAGCGCTTCGGGGCCAAGATCCGCGAGCTCACCGGCGGCGAGGACATCGACATCGTCTTCGAGCACCCGGGCCGTGAGACGTTCGGCGCGTCGGTCTACGTGACCCGCAAGGGCGGCACGATCACCACCTGCGCCTCGACCTCGGGCTACATGCACGAGTACGACAACCGCTACCTGTGGATGAACCTGAAGCGCATCATCAGCTCGCACTTCGCCAACTACCGCGAGTCGTGGGAGGCCAACCGCCTCATCGCACAGGGCAAGATCCACCCGACCCTGTCGCGCACCTACACCCTCGACCAGGTCGGCCAGGCCGCGCTCGACGTGCACCACAACAAGCACCAGGGCAAGGTCGGCGTCCTCGCGCTCTCCCCGGAAGAGGGCCTGGGCGTGCTCAACCACGAGCTCCGCGAGAAGCACCTGACGAAGATCAACGCCTTCCGCGGCATCTGATCGACCAAATCACACCCCGGTTCGCGCAATCTGCGCGAGCCGGGGTGTGTTCTTTTTCGTCCATCCGCCACACTTGGCACGCAACCCGGGATGCATCACCACTGACGGAGGAAATAACCCCATGAGCAGCGACGACGGCCTGTCCATCTTCGACGAGGAGCCGACCAAGGGCGGCGCGCCCGAGGGCGCCGACGACGCCACGCAGGTCATCCCCGTGGTGAAGCGCGAGAGCGACGAGAAGTCCTCGCCCCCCAGGACGGCTGCGAAGCCGACCCAGACGAGCACCACGGTCCGCCCGGCGGCCCAGCCCGCCCGCCAGCCCTCGGCCAAGCAGGAGCCGGCCGCGCAGGCGCCCGCCCAGCCGGCCCGGCCCGCTGCCCAGGTCCCTTCCCAGCCTGCCGCACCCGCGCGTCCCGCAGCGCGCCCCTCAGGCAGCCTGGTCAACACCCAGGCCACGTCGCAGGGCGGCTCCCAGACCGGTCAGTCCCGGCTCCCCGCACTGCCCGTCGTACGACGCAACGGCTACGACCAGGCCGCCGTCGACTCCCTGCTCTCACAGCTGACCAACGAGAAGGCCGGCCTCGGCAACAGCCTCGGCGCGTCCGAGAAGCGGGTCATCGAGCTGGAGTCCGAACTGGCCGGCCTGCGCAAGCAGGTCTCCGAGGTCGAGGCGCCGTCGTACGCCGGGCTCGGCGGCCGCGCGAACGAGCTGCTCCGCCTGGCCGAGGAGGAGGCCGAGGACATCCGCCTCCAGGCCATCCGCGAGGCCACGGAGATCCGTGCCCAGGCCACCAAGGACGCCAAGGCGATCCGTTCCGACGCCACCCGTGAGGCCGAGGACATGCGCACCGTCCAGCTCGCCGAGCTCGACGAGCAGCGCACCCGCCTGATCGCCGACGCCGAGCAGGAGCGCGCCCTGGCCCGCACCGAGGCCAACGACCTGCGCGCCGCCGCCAAGCGCGAGGCCGACCAGCTGCGCCTGGCCGCCACGCAGGAGAGCAACGACGCCAAGGTCAGCGCCGCCCGTGAGGCGGAGAAGTCCCGCGCCGCCGCCGACCGTGAGGTGCAGGAAGCCCGGCGCACGCTCGCGGTCGAGAAGGAGCGGCTGGCCAAGGAGGCCGCCGACCACCACTCGAACGCCACCGCCGAGACGCGTCGCCTGGTCGAGGAGGCCGAGCAGCGTGCCGTCGCAGCCGAGGAGCGCGCCACCGAGGCCAGCACCCAGGCCACGGCCCACCGCCAGCAGGCACAGTCCGAGTCCGACGCCCTGCTCACCCGTGCGCGTCGGGAGGCCGAGCAGATCGTCGCCTCGGCCCGTAGCCAGGCCGAGAGCCTGACCGCGTCCGGACAGGCCGACGCCGACCGCGAGCTGGCCGCAGTGCGCGCCGAGGTCGACCGCATGACGAAGCGTCGCGACGCGATCACCGCCCAGCTCGGAGCACTCCGCGACGTCGTCGCCGGCTTCGACGACTGAGCGCATCCATGGCCCATCACGGGGATCACGGCCCTGACCTGGACGACGGGGTCGACGACGCGGCGGTCGCTGCCGAGGCTGCCGAGCGCGCGGAGGACGCTGCCGAGCGCGCCGAACTGGCCGAGGACGAGGTCGAGGAGCATCTGGAGAAGCACCACGTCGGCGAGCGGCACCTCGGCCAGCCCGGTCCACCCATCGGGCACTCGCCGTACTACATCGGTTTCTTCGGCGGCCTCGGCCTGCTGACGGCGTACTGGCTCGGACAGCAGGTGCTGGCGATCGGCTCGACGCTGGTCCTGGTCGTGGTCTCCATGTTCCTGGCGGCCGGCCTTAACCCGCTCGTCGAGTGGTTCGAGCGACGCGGCATGCGGCGCTCGCTGGCCGTGCTGTCGGTGATCGTGATCGTGCTGATCGCGATCGGCCTGTTCATCTCGGCGATCGTGCCGGTGATCAGCGAGCAGGTCGCCGCGCTGACCAGCAACGCACCCCACTGGCTGGACCAGCTGCAGGAGAACAAGCGGGTCCAGAAGTGGAACGAGGACTACGACCTCATCCAGAAGGCCAAGGACTACATCGAGGACGGCAACCTCGCCCAGCGCGCCTTCGGTGGTGTGCTCGGCTTCGGCCTCGCGGTCCTCTCGGCGCTGCTGAACGCGTTCATCGTGATCGTGCTGACGCTCTACTTCCTGGCCTCGCTGCCGAAGACCAAGGCCGCGTTCTACCGCCTCGCGCCCGCCTCGCGTCGCGACCGGGTCACCCGCCTGGGCGACCGGGTGCTCCAGGGCATCGGCGGCTACGTCTCCGGTGCCTTCGTCGTCGCGGTCTGCGCGTCACTCGCCTCGTTGGTGTTCCTGTTCATCGTGGGCCTGGGCGAGTACGCCGTCGCGTTGTCGTTCGTGGTCGGTCTGCTCTCGTTGATCCCGATGGTCGGTGCCACGATCGCCATGCTGATCGTGTCGGCGATCGGGTTCACGATCTCGCCGGGCGTCGGGATCGCCTGCCTGGTCTACTACGCGCTCTACCAGCAGCTCGAGAACTACGTGATCTACCCGCGCGTGATGCAGCGCTCGGTCAGCGTGCCGGGCTCGGTCACCGTGATCGCGGCACTGGTCGGTGGAGGCCTGCTCGGTGTGGTCGGCGCCCTGATGGCCGTGCCGACCGCGGCCGCAATCCTGCTGCTCACCCAGGAGGTGTTCGTCCGCCGTCAGGACGAACGCTGACCTGTCGCCAGTTCTGATCGACCCGTCGCCAGTTCAGGTCGACCCGTCGCCAGTTCGCGAACTCGCGCCGGGTCAGCGGGAACTCACGACGGGTCGGGGACCCCGACCTCGATCCCGGCCCGGGGCTCACCCAGCTTCACGATCACGACCCCGGCGAGCACGAACACTCCCCCGGCCAGCTGCAGCCAGCCCGGCAGCTCGTCGAGCAGCAGCCAGGCGAAGAACATCGCGGCGATCACCTCGGTCAGGGCCACGAACGAGGCCAGTCGCGAGCCGAGTCGGCGTCCGGCCGCGATGCCGGTCGTGTAGGCCAGCGCCGCGGTCACCACGCCGAGCAGCACGAGAGGGACCCACCAGGGAACCTGCATGCCGTCGTACGACGCATCGGCGGTCGAGGCGGCCATCGGCACCACTCCGACGAGGCCGGCCAGGCCCAGGCAGGCGGCGCCGACCACGAGACCGCCCGCGCCCAGCACCAGCGGCGGGAGCCCGTTGTCCTCGTCGGCGGAGATCACGAAGTAGGTGGCCGCGCCGATCATCGCACCCAGTGCCCACAGCACGCCGGCCACACTCAGCGACGCACCAGAGACCACGTCGAGCAGCAGCACCAGGCCTCCTGCGGCCACGGCGGCACCGACCAGGGTGAGCGGGCCCGGCGCGTGCCCGTGCCGCAGCCAGAGCCACACCACGACCGCGACCGGTGCGGTGTACTCGATCAGCAGCGCGACACCCACCTGCATGTGCGCGACCGCGTAGAAGTAGCACAGCTGGCAACCGGCCACGGCCACGACGCCGTACGCCGCCACCAGCAAGCCGTTGCGGCGCACCAGGTGCCAGCGACCGCGAACGGCGAGCAGTGCGGGCACCAGCAGGATCAGCGCACCGATCGACACGCGGACCGTGACCGCCGCGCCTGCGCTCCAGCCGGATTCGAGCAAGCCCTTGGCCAGGGCCCCGGAGAGTCCGAACGACGCCGCCGAAGCCAGCGCGAAGGCGAGACCGGAGCCGAGCCGCGATGACGAGACAGGTGTGAGGACGTCATGAGTCATCGCGGTCATGGCACATGACGCTACGCTCAGGCATGTAAGGTGTCAACATGGTTTTCGCTCATGACACGGAGGTGTCGCTCCAGGCCGCCGTCGCCCTGGTCAACACCGCCGTCACGCCCGAGACCCTGACCACTGTCGCGGAGGCCGACGCGTTCTGGACGACCTGGGAGTACACCGGCCGCCACGAGCGCACCCGCGCGGAGCTGGACGACATCCGGGCCCTGCGACCGGTGCTGCGCGAGGTGCTGACCAGCGAGCGCGACCGCAGCGCGACGCTGGTCAACGAGCTGCTGGCCGAGGCCGGCGCACTCCCCCAGCTGGTGCGCCACGACGAGTGGGACTGGCACCTGCACGCCATCGCGCCCGACCGCCCGTGGGCGCAACGCATCATGGTGGAGACCGCGATGGCGATGATCGACGTGGTCCGCAGCGACGAGATGTCGCGCCTGGGTGTCTGCGCCGACGACGACTGCGACGGACTGGTGCTCGACCTCTCCCGCAACCGCTCGCGCCGGTTCTGCAGCACCACCTGCGGCAACCGGGCCGCCGTCGCCGCCTACCGGGCCCGCCAGGGCTGAGCCTCCGCGGACCACCGAACGAGCCCTGCCCACAGGAGGCTTGACCCTCCGGTGACCGGAGGGTGTTTGATCGTCGCCATGGCCACCACCGTCACCATCGGGGAGTTCTCCCGACTCACCTACCTCAGCGTGAAGACGCTGCACCACTACCACGAGGTCGGGTTGCTCGAGCCGGCCAGCATCGACGTCGGTAGCGGCTACCGGAGGTACGACCTCGACCAGGTCGGGCAGGCTCATCTGATCCGCCGGCTGCGTGACCTGAACATGCCGGTGGCGCAGGTGCGTGAGGTGGTCTCGGCTCCGAACCAGGAGACCAGCGACGCAGCACTCAAGGCGCACCTCACGCGCATGGAGACAGAGCTCGAACGCACCAGGGACGTCGTCGCCTCCCTGCGGCTGCTGCTCTCCCCCGGCCCGGCGCTCGCGGTGGACTACCGCACCGTGCCCGACCTCCCTGCGCTCGCCGTCTCCGCGATTGTCTCGATCGACGACATCTTCGAGTGGTCGGACGAGACGTTCGGCCGCCTCGCGATGGCTGCGGGGCGGCTCGGCATCGAGGCGAGTGGGCCGGCCGGGGCGACGTACGCCCGCGAGTTCTTCGAGGACGACGCCGGCGAGGTGGTCGCCTTCCTGCCGGTTCCTGCCGCCACCGGTGAGCCGACCGGGGACGCCGCGGTCACCCGCCTGGAGCTCCCCGGTGGCAGGTTCGCCGTCACGGAGCACGTCGGGCTGTTCGATGACTTCGATCGGACGTACGGCGCCCTGGGCAGTCACGTGGCCCGCAACGACGAAGGTCTGCCGGACCCGATCCGGGAGCGCTACCTGGTCGGCTCCGACGAGACAGATCACCCCAGCGAACACCGCACCGAGATCTGCTGGCCACTCCGGTCAGCATGACGCCCATGCTTCACCCGACAACAAGGAGCTCATCATGACCATCATCATGGCCGCCGTGACGTTCGACTGCAGCGACGCCGCTGCCCTCGCGGACTTCTGGTCCGCCCTCATGGAGGTGCCCGTCGACCCCGAGGCGACCGTGGACTACGCCAGCATCGGGATGGGCGGGAGCATCAGCCCGGCCCTCGTCTTCATGAAGGTGCCGGACCGGACGCCGGGCAAGAACGCCGTGCACCTCGACCTGGCTTCCTCCACGTGGACCGCACAGGTCGACCGTGCGGTGGACCTCGGCGCCAAGCGCCTGGGTGAGTTCGACGAGGCCGGGTTCCAGTGGGTGACGCTCGCCGATCCCGAGGGCAACCTGTTCGACATCGCCAAGGGTTGACACTCCGGCCGCGTCGCTGACCGGCGGCGGCGCGGCCGAGAGCGTTGCGGTCGAAGGCGGCGCCTTCGCCGGACTACGCCAACTCGACGAAGCGGGACAGCACCTGCCGGAAGATCTCGGGCTGCTCGGAGTGCACCCAGTGCCCGGCACCCTTGACCGTGACCCGCGACGCGCGCGGGAACCAGCGCAGCATCGCATCGGCGTACTCGTCGGTGACGTACGCCGAATTGGCGCCGGCGACCCACAGCACCCGACCCTCGTACGGCGCCACGTCGCCGAGCCGGTCCTCGGGCCAGCCACCCAGCACGTCGAGCTCACGACCGAGCAGCTCGAGGTTGGGCTGCCAGCGCCAGCCGGTGCCCTCACGTCGGAGGTTCTGCAGAAGGAAGCTGCGCACGGTCGTGCTGGGCGCGGCGACCTCGAGGGCCGCATCAGCGTCGGAGCGCCGCTCAAGGGAGTCGAGGTCCATGCCCTGCATGCCCTCGATGAACACTCCGAACTCGCTGCCGTTCGCGTAGTCCACGGGCGACATGTCGACCACGGCCAGCCGCTCGACCAGCTCGGGGTGGCGCAGCGCCAGCACCATCGCGATCTTGGCGCCCATCGAGTGCCCGACCAACACCACCGGGTCATCGGCCGAGAACAGCTCGGCGAGACGGTCGGCGAACTCGACGTAGTCGAGATGCTCCGTCCAGGCCGAGCGCCCGTGGTTGGGCATGTCGACCAGCGTCACCCGGTGATCGGGGGCCAGCGACTTCGCGACCTGCGTCCAGTTCTTGCCCTGGCCGAAGAGCCCGTGGAAGAACACGACCCGCGACCCGCTCTCGCCCATCTCGGTCAGGTACACGTCGCTCTGCGTCACGGGCACAGGCTACGGTGCGGTCGGCGTACCACGACGGGGTGGGCGCAATTGCCTTGGCAGGGACGGACCGCTCCGTCATCGTGGGAGTCATGCCTGACACCGCAGCGCAGTGGTGTGCCCGTGTCGCGGCACGCCTGGAGGCCGACGGGCCGCGTCGCCCGCCATGCGGCTGGTCGAGGAAGCCGGCGGCACAGCGACGTCCGTGCCCGATTTCTGAGTCCGCGCAATAGCGGTCAGGAACTGGCCGGAAAGGACGACAGACTGGTGCTCCACCGACGAGAGGACATCCCATGCCCGCCCAGGCTCCCCCTGTCACCGACGAACGCGACGGCCTCCGCGCCTATGTCATCCAGCAACAGGACGCCTATCGCGCCGTCATCTTCGGCCTCACCGACGAGGAGGCCGGTCGTACGCCGACCACCAGCGCACTGAGCGTCGGTGCGTTGGTCAAGCACGCCACGCACAACCAGATCAGCTGGGCGGCCAGCGTGAACGCCTCGCCCGGGCCGGTCGTCGACGACCGCCCACAGGAGGAGCAGTACGCCGAGCGCGAGCGCATGATCACCTGGCTCGAGGGCGACACGGTCGACGGGGCATTGAAGGCGTTCGATGACGCGAGTGCCGCGGTCCTCGAGGCGATTGCCGCCGTGGACCTCGATGCCCCGGTTCCGGTGCCGCCCGCACCCTGGAACCCCACCGACATCGCCCACTGGTCGGTGCGCTGGGTCTGGCTCCATTTGATCGAGGAGATGGCTCGGCACGCCGGTCACGCCGACATCATCCGCGAGGCGATCGACGGCGCAACGATGTATGAGCTGGTCGCGGCGCGCGAGGGCTGGCCAGAGACGCCGTGGCTCAAGCCGTGGCGCCGGGCCGAGTGAAGGGGCCTGCCATGAGCGATGTTCGAACAGTCCAGATCACCTTCGACTGCGCCGATCCCCAGTCCCTGAGCCAGTTCTGGGCCTCGGCCCTGGGCTACGTCAACCCCTGCCCACCCGGTCGCGAGGTGTCGGAGGGCACGGACGTCTTCGAGGCGTGGCACGAGTTCCTGGCCGAGGCCGGCGTACCCGAGAGCGAGTGGAACTCCGCGTCCGCGGCAGAGGACCCCGACGGCAGCGGGCCTCGGCTTTTCTTCCAGCGGGTGCCCGAGGGGAAGACCGCGAAGAACCGCGTGCACCTCGACGTACGCGCGGCGCCCGGTCTCGGTCCCGAGGAGCGGATGGCCGCACTGGAGGCCGAGTGCGAGCGACTCGTCGCGATGGGCGCCACCCGCGGCAAGCGGTTCGAGCCGTCCCCGCCGATGAGCAACGGCTTCATCGTGATGGCCGATCCCGAAGGCAACGAGTTCTGCCTCGACTGAGGCAGTCCCTGACGTTTCGGTCCTCTGGAAGGGCCGAAACGTCAGGGACTACCGCGCGTCAGGGGCCGAAACGTCAGGGACTATCGCGCGTCAGGGGCCGAAACGTCAGGGACTATCGGGCGGAGTAGTCGCGGAAGCCGCGCTTGGTCTTGCGGCCGAGGTAGCCGGCGGTGACCAGGTGCTCCAGCAGCGGCGCGGGCGCGAAGCCCGGCTCGCGGAACTCGAGGTAGAGCTCCTTCTGGATCGCCAGCGACACGTCGTTGCCGACCACGTCGAGCAGCTCGAACGGGCCCATCGGCAGCGCACAGCCCTGCTTCATGGCCGTGTCGATGTCGTCGGCGGTCGCGTAGTGCGCCTCGAGCATCTTCACCGCGTCGTTGAGGTAGGGGAACAGCAACGCGTTGACGATGAACCCGGCCCGGTCGCCACACGAGACGGCCACCTTGCCGACCTTGTCGCACAGCGCCCGCGTCGACTCGGCCACGTCGTCGGAGGTGGAGACCGTCGTGACGACCTCGACCAGCTTCATGATCGCGGCGGGGTTGAAGAAGTGCATGCCGATGACGTCCTGCGGCCGCGAGGTCACCTTGGCCATCGCGATGATCGGCAGCGACGAGGTGGTGGTGGCCAGGATCGCACCAGGCTTGCAGATCTCGTCGAGGTTCTCGAACAGCGTGGTCTTGATCGCGAGGTCCTCCGCGATCGCCTCGACCACGAGGTCGACGTCGGCCAGGTCGTCGAGGCTCGTGGTGCCGGAGATGCGAGCAAGCGCTGCGGCCTTGTCGTCCTCGGTGGCCCTGCCCCGCTGGATCTGCTTGTCGAAGTTGCGGGTGATCCCCGCGACGACGCCGTCGACCTTCTCCTGGGAGCGGCCGACGTACAGGACGTCGTGTCCGCTCTTCGCGAAGACCTCGACGATGCCGGACGCCATCGTGCCGGTGCCGACCACGCCGACGGTCGTGATGTCGTGGCGCAGCTGGGGCGCGTTGTCGGCCGACGGGGTCCGCTCGTCGGCGACGACCTTGGAGCTGTCGGGACCCTCGTAGGTGTAGAAGCCGCGGCCCGTCTTGCGGCCGAGCAGACCGGCGGTGACCATCTGCTTGAGGATCGGCGCCGGCGCGTGCAGGCGGTCGCGGCCCTGCTTGTACATCGTGTCCAGGATCTCGTACGCCGTGTCGAGGCCGATCAGGTCGAGCAGCGCGAGCGGGCCCATCGGGTAGCCACAGCCGAAGCGCATGGCGGCGTCGATGTCCTCGCGGGAGGCGTACCTGCCCTCGTAGAACGACACCGCGTGGTTGAGGTAGCCGAAGAGCAGCGTGTTGGCGATGAAGCCGGCCTTGTCACCGCAGACGACGGGGTTCTTGCCCACCTGCTCGACCAGCGACTTCGCCCGCTCGAGCACGTCGGCCTCGGTGACGACCGTGCGGATGATCTCGACGAGGTTCTGCACCGGAGCCGGGTTGAAGAAGTGGATGCCCACCACGCGGCCGGGACGGCTGTTGGCCGTGGAGATCTCGGTGACCGACAGGGACGAGGTGTTCGTGGCCAGGATCGCGTCGGGCGCGACGATGTCGTCGAGCTGGCGGAAGATCGCCTTCTTGACCTCGAGCGACTCCACGACCGCCTCGACCACGAAGTCGGCGGGCGCCAGGTCGGCCATCGAGGTGCCAAGCGAGATGCGGTCGAGCAGGGTCTTCTGGTCCGTCTCACTGAGCTTGCCGCGCGCCACGGCGCGCCCGGTCGAGTGCTCGAGGTGCTGGCGGCCACGCGCCACCCCCTCGTCGTCCTGGTCGACACCGATGACGGTGAAGCCGTTGCGGGCGAAGACTTCGGCGATGCCGGCACCCATGGTGCCGAGGCCGATCACGCCGACGGTCGAGATCTCGCGAGGGGCAGTGGGCTCAGGCGCTGCGGTCGTCATGCATCGAATGATGGCACGACGTCCGCAGCACCCGATCCGCTCCCACGGATCGGGACAAACCGCCTCTCGGGCGGCCTGACCCGTTGGTTCCAGTAATCAGCTGTAGTCGTGGAAGCCCCGGCCGGTCTTGCGACCGAGGTGACCGTCCGTGACGACCTTCTCGAGTCCGGCGGCAGGCGTGAAGCCCGGCTCCTTGAACTCGGCGTACAGCTCCTGCTGGATCGCCAGCGACACGTCGTTGCCGACCACGTCGAGCAGCGCGAACGGGCCCATCGGGAACCCGGCCTGCTCCTTGATCGCCGCGTCGATCTCCTCGATGTCGCCGCGACCCTCGTCGATGACCTTGACGGCGTCGTTGAGGTAGGGGAACAGCAACGCGTTCACGATGAATCCCGCGCGGTCGCCGCACGACACGGCCACCTTGCCGACCTTGGCGGTCAGCGCACGCACGGTCTCGTCGACCTCGGGGCTGGTCAGCTCGGTGGTGACCACCTCGACCAGCTTCATGATCGCGGCCGGGTTGAAGAAGTGCATGCCGATGACGACCTCGGGTCGCCCGGTCACGCCGGCCAGCTCGGTGATCGGCAGCGACGACGTCGTGGTGCTCAGGATCGCGCCCTGCTTGACGATCCGGTCCAGGTCGCGGAAGAGCTCGGTCTTGACGGCCAGGTCCTCGGCGATCGCCTCGACGACCAGGTCCACGTCGGCCAGCGCCTCACGCTCGGTGGCCGCGGTCAGGCGGGCCAGTACGTCGGCCTTGCCGGCCTCGTCGAGCTTGCCGCGCGAGATCGCCTTGTCCAGCGACTTGGTGATCGCCGCGACCACACCGTCGGTCTTCTCGGTCGAACGGCCGACGAACACCACGTCGTACCCGCTCTTGGCGAAGACCTCGACGATGCCCGACGCCATGGTGCCGGTGCCGACCACGCCGACCGTGGTGATCTCGTGGCGCAGCTGCGGCGCGCTGTCGGCGGAGGGAGTCTCGTCGTCGGCGACGACCGCGCCGTCGGCGTACGTGTAGAAGCCGCGACCCGACTCCTTGCCCAGGCGACCCTCGGCGACCAGCTCGTCGAGCAGGTCCGCGGGCTTGTGCAGGTTGTCGCCGGACTCGGCGAACCGGGCGGCGAGCACGTCGCGCACGACACCGAGACCGAGCTCGTCCAGGACGGTCAGCGGGCCGGACGGGTAGCCGCAGCCGAAGCGCATGGCAGCGTCGATGTCCGCGCGGGTGGCGTACGACGTCTCGTACATGCGCACGGCGTGGTTGAGGTACGGGAAGACCAGCTCGCGGAAGGTCTGCTCAGTGGTGTCGGTCATGGCGAAGACTGTAAACGTCGTTCCTACCCATGAGTAGCCGAAGTTCACCCATCGGACCGTAGCGTTCGTCACGCCTGCGGGTAGCCTGCTCTCCCGTGAGACTCGTTGTAGCCCGTTGCCAGGTCGACTACGCCGGCCGACTGACCGCTCATCTGCCGATGGCCACCCGCGTGCTGATGATCAAGGCCGACGGTTCGGTCCTCGTCCACAGCGACGGCGGCTCCTACAAGCCGCTGAACTGGATGTCGCCTCCCTGCACGGTGAAGGAGCTCGTCAACGACGAGGGCCACCTCGAGTGGAACGTCACCAGTCGCAGCACCGCCAAGGGCCCGGAGGACACCCTGCGCATCGTGCTCGAGGAGATCCACCACGACTCCGAGCACGACCTCGGCATCGACCCCGGCCTCCAGAAGGACGGCGTCGAGAAGCACCTCCAGGAGCTCCTCGCCGACCACCCGGCCACCCTCTCCCCCGGACTCACGCTGGTACGCCGGGAGTTCCCGACGGCGATCGGCCCGGTCGACCTCATGTGCCGCGACGAGAACGGCGAGTCCGTGGCCGTCGAGATCAAGCGCCGCGGCGACATCGACGGGGTGGAGCAGCTGACCCGCTACCTCGAGCTGCTCAACCGCGACCCGCTGCTCTCCCCCGTGCGTGGCATCTACGCGGCCCAGGAGATCCGGCCGCAGGCCAAGGTGCTGGCCGGCGACCGCGGCATCCACTGCGTGACCGTCGACTACAACGCCCTGCGCGGCCTCGACGATCCCACCGACAGGCTCTTCTGACCCGCGTCCGCGAGGTCGGGCACGAGTCCTGACATGATGCGCGCCATGCAGATCTTCCACATCGCCGAGAAGTCGCGCTGGGACGCCGCCAGGCTGGCCGGCTCCTACGCTCAGTCGACGTACGGCCGCACGCTCGAGGACGAGGGCTTCATCCACGCGTCGCGCGAGGACCAGTGGGAGACCGTCCGCGAGCGCTACTACGCCGATGCGCCGGGCCCCCTGGTGCTGCTCACCATCGAGACCGACAAGCTCACCTCGGAATGGCGCGAGGACACGGTCGGCGACACGACGTACCCGCACATCTACGGCCCCCTCAACCCGGCGGCCGTGGTCCACGAGAAGCCGTTGCCGAGGCTGCAGCGGGACGGCACGGCCCGACCACAGGAGTCCTTCGCGAAGCTCTTCTTCGCCGAGATCATCACGCGGATGTGCGCCGCGGTCCTGGTCATGGCGCTGGCCATCGCCGGCCACTACGCAGCCGTCGGCATCTTCGGCGAGGACCGGGGACTCCTCGGCGTGATCGTCGGTGCGGTGGTGGGCCTCGCCATCGTGGTGCCGCTCCTGCACCGTCGCAACGCCCGCCTGAAGGCCTAGCGACCCTCAGGCGTTGACGAGGTCCGCGACCTCGTCGGCGCATCCCCACGACATCGTGACGCCGGCGCCGCCGTGCCCGTAGCAGTGCACGACGCGCCCGACCCTCTCGACGCGCACGGCGGGTCGCACCGGCCGGAGCCCGACCTTGTGCCGCAGCACCTTGGCGCCCTCGATCTCGGGCATGATCCGCGCCGCACGGGCCAGGATCTCGCGGGCGGTCCCGGGTGACGGCGTGCGGCTCCAGTCCCCCTCGTCGGACGTGCCGCCGATGACGACGTCGCGCGAGCGGGGTACGACGTACGTCGGCCCGTCGTCGTCGATGGCCCACCGGTCGATGCCCCGTTGCTCGACCACCACGACCTGGCCGCGCACCGGCACGACGGACTTGTCCGAGGCCAGGTGGCGCGCGCCGAGTCCGGCGCAGTTGACCACGAGGTCGCCACCGGTCGGCAGCGCCTGCAGGTTCATCCTGGTGATCGTGCCGCCGAGCTCTTCGACGCGCGCGGCCAGCCAGCGCAGGTAGAGCGGCATCTCCACGACCGGCGTGGTGAACGTCCAGCCGTCGACGAAGCCGGGCGGGAGCGAGGTCTCACGGTCGAGCGAGGGCACTGCCGCGCGCCACCACGGCTCTGCCTTGCGGGTGGTGAACACCTCAGTGCCGGTGACCATGCGGACCCCGGTCGCGCGGTCGCCGGCCAGGCCGACGAACTCGGCGTACGACGCCCCCGACCAGGCCGTCACCCGGTCCTGCGGCAGCGCCCGGTAGGGATACCAGATGGCCGCGGCGACCGAGCTCGTCGTCTCCAGGGGCAGGTCCCTGGCCAGTACGTCGACCCGGTGGCCGGACTCGAGCAGCCTGATGGCGCAGGTGAGCCCGACGACTCCCGCCCCGACCACGTTCACGCGTGCCATGGGGAGAGTCTGCCGCAGACCCGCAAGGGTTGTCGGTGAACTCTCCCCACGGGCGCGTGGCGCGGGGCTCAGCGGTTGAAGCGGGGCAGGTAGCGCACGTGCCACCCGCCCACGCGGGACGCCGCGGCGTCGCTGAGGACGACCTGCTTGCGCGCCGAGATGACCCACTTGCCGTTGCGGTAGGCGTAGGTCTCCGCCTGGCCGCCCCAGCGGTTCCCGTTGCCCCGCGTGACGCCGGTGTGCACGAGACGGATCTCGCCGTTCGCGTTGCGCGTCCGCCGCACGCCCTCCTGGACCATCACCGTGCTGTCGACGGTCCACTGGGGACGAATCGGAGACCGCTCCAGGACGAGGCGCCCGTTGCGCCAGGTGACGATCGAGTGCCACGCGGTGTGCGCACCCATGCCGGTGAGGATGCTGATCTCCGACCCCTTGACCGGGTCGATCGGCGCGTCACCGTGGTAGACGCACGGGTTGCCCCACGAGGTGTAGAGGTCCTTGGTGCCCGCCACCCGCGTCCCCATGGTCACGCGCACGGAGCACACGTTGGCCGACTTCCTGCGGATCGAGATGCCGTCGATCGTGCCGTCACCGTCGACGTCGCTCGCCGTCGACATCAGGCGCCACTTCGAGGTGCCGGCGTACGGGTTGACCGCCTGGGCGTCGACGCTGACATTGGCCGACGCTGCGGTGCGCACCGCCGTCGGTGCCGAGGCATGTGCCGGCGACTGGGCCAGCACGGTGCCCATGGTCGCGGTCAGGGCCAGGGTCATCAGAGACTTCTTCACGAGGTTCCCCCATCGCTGCGGGTCCGCTGTTCGGACCATCACTTGAGGAGACGCACTCGATCCCGGATTGGTTCGCGCCAATCTCGCGGAGCGGACCCGGGAGGGGTCAGGCGGCCTTGGCGAGCTTCTTCGCGGTCTTCTTGTCGACCTTGACCAGCTTGCGCTTCTTCACGGTGTAGCCCGAGGGAAGCGTGCCTTCCTTGAGCATGCGCAGCGGGCAGCGCTTGCAGCGGTCCTTGGACACGCAGCACTTGCTCTTCGGCTTCTTGGACTTGCCCACCCGAGGATCGTACCAAGCGCGCTTAGGCGTGCCTTACCTTCTGTGACGTACGCCGCACGCCCGGCCCGACGACCTACAGCCCGTTGGCCCGCCGGATCACGTCGACGATGCCGCCCATGATCTCGGTGAGCCCGAAGTCCTTGGGGGTGTAGACCGCGGCGACACCGCTGGCCACCAGCGCCTTGCCATCGGACTCGGGGATGATGCCGCCGACGATCACCGGGACGTCGCCCATGCCGGCCTCCTCGAGGCCCTTCAGCACGGCCGGCACCAGCTCCATGTGCGAGCCGGAGAGGATCGAGAGCCCGACGCAGTGCACGTCCTCGGCCACCGCAGCGGCGACGATCTGCTCGGGCGTCAGGCGGATGCCCTGGTAGATGACCTCGAACCCGGCGTCACGGGCGCGGACGGCGACCTGCTCGGCACCGTTGGAGTGACCGTCGAGGCCCGGCTTGCCGACCAGCAGGCGCAGCCGTCCGCCGAGCTCCTCGCCGGTGGCGGTGACCTTCTCGCGCACGGCGGTCAGCTCGGCGCCGGCCTCGGCCACACCCACTGCACCGGAGACACCGGTGGGGGCCCGGAACTCGCCGAAGACCTCGCGCAGGGTGCCGGCCCACTCGCCGGTGGTCGCGCCGGCACGGGCGGCGACCAGGGTCGCCTCCATCAGGTTCCCGGTGCCCTTGGCAGCCTCGGCCAGGTCGGCCAGCGCCTTGGTCACGGCAGCGTCGTCACGCTCGGACTTCCAGGCCTCGACGGAGGCCTTGGCGGCCTCCTCGGCCTTGGGGTCGGCCGTCATGATCGCGTCGTCCAGGTTGGCGGTCAGCGGCGAGGGCTCGGTGGTCTCGAAGCTGTTGACGCCGACGATCTTCTCCTCGCCGGACTCGATGCGGCCACGGCGGGCGGCGTGTGCCGAGACCAGCTCGGACTTCATGTAGCCCGACTCGACCGCGGCGATCGCACCGCCGAGGGCCTGCACGCGGTCCATCTCGGCCTTGGCGCCGGCGACGAGCTCGTCGACCTTCGCCGCGATGACGTGGGACCCGTCGAAGATGTCTTCGTACTCGAGCAGGTCGGACTCGAAGGCCAGCACCTGCTGCAGGCGCAGCGACCACTGCTGGTCCCACGGACGCGGAAGGCCGAGGGCCTCGTTCCAGGCCGGCAGCTGTACGGCGCGGGCACGGGCGTTCTTCGACAGCGTCACGCCGAGCATCTCGAGCACGATGCGCTGGACGTTGTTCTCCGGCTGGGCCTCGGTCAGGCCGAGCGAGTTGACCTGGACGCCGTACCGGAAGCGGCGCATCTTCGGGTCGCTCACCCCATAGCGCTCACGGGTGATCTCGTCCCAGAGCTGCACGAAGGCCCGCATCTTGCAGGTCTCCTCGACGAAGCGGACGCCCGCGTTGACGAAGAACGAGATGCGGCCGACGACCTTCTCGAAGTCCTCCTCGGAGACCTGGCCCGCGGCCTTGACCGCGTCGAGGACCGCGATGGCGGTGCCGAGCGCGTAGGCGAGCTCCTGGGTCGGCGTGGCACCGGCCTCCTGCAGGTGGTAGCTGCAGATGTTGATCGGGTTCCACTTGGGGATGTAGTTGACCGTGTAGGCGATCATGTCGCTGATCAGGCGCAGGGAGTGCTCGGGCGGGAACACGTAGGTCCCGCGGGAGAGGTACTCCTTGATGATGTCGTTCTGCGTGGTGCCGGCGAGCTGCTTGGCGACCTCGGCCGGGTCCAGCGTGGGGTTCTGCTCCTCGGCGGCCACCTGGTACATCGCGAGCAGCCACATGGCCGTCGCGTTGATCGTCATGGAGGTGTTCATCTCCGTGAGCGGGATGTCCTTGAAGAGCTTGCGCATCTCCCCCATGTGCGGGACCGGTACGCCGACCTTGCCGACCTCACCACGCGCCAGGGGCGAGTCGGGGTCGTAGCCGGTCTGCGTGGGCAGGTCGAAGGCCACCGAGAGTCCGGTCTGGCCCTTCGAGAGGTTGTTTCGGTAGAGCGCATTGGACGCCTCGGCCGTGGAGTGGCCGGCGTAGGTGCGCATCACCCAGGGGCGATCCTTGGCCACGGGCTTCTCTGCAGAGCTCATGGGCTGAGCCTAGAGCGTCCGTTAACTTCCGGTAACCGGTCTCACGTGTGGCAATGACTACACCGGGCAGGATGGGCGCATGCCCGAGAACCAACCTCGTCCGCCGCATCCTGCTCCCCCGCCCTGGCCGGGAAAGCAGTGGCCGGCGCAGCACCAGGCCCCGCCGTGGCCGCCCTACGCACCGCTTCCGCCGAGGCCGGAGAGCACACTGCGCGCGCCACTCGTCTGGACGGCCGTCTTCAGCTCGCTCGGCGTGATCATGGTGGTCGGCACCTTCGCGTTGATCCTGGTGCTGGTGCTCGGGTTCGTCTACGCCCTGATCGTGGCCGCGAGCGGGGCCGAGAACTGGAGCCTCGGAGGCTTCCTGGGCGATTTCATCAGCAGCGCGTTCGGCCCGACCCTCGTGCTCGTCCTCATCGCCTCCGTGATCGCGTTCGTCCTGTCTGCCGGCGTCCTGGTGCTGCTGCGCCTGAACACGGCCGTACGCCGGTGGGCGCCGGCACTGCAAGGGCTCTGCTCGGCGGCCGTCGTCTACGGCGCGGCAACGTTGCTGCTTGCGATGCTGTCCCTTGCCGGGCAGCTGCTCAGCTCATGAGCCACTTGGCCCGCTGGCCACGACGAGGTCAGGCGGAGATCGGCTCGCGTTCGACCTCGACGAGTCGGAAGAGGTGGGACATGTGCAGGAGTCGGCGTACGGAAGGACCGCAGCCGCGCAACCGGAGGTGGCGGCCCTGGCGCTCGGCCGTGCGCGTGGCGACGGCAAGCACCTTGAGGGCGGTGAGGTCAACGGTCGACACGTCGGTCAGGTCGACGACGACGTCGTCGAGGCTGGCGCTCATGTGCTCGTAGATCGCGGTGCGCACTTCCATGGTGCTCCGGACGTCGAACTGTCCAGCAAGCACGAGCGTGGATCCGTCTCGCATGATGTCCATCTCGCCTCCCTTCGCGGTGACACCCGATTGCCACCCATCGAACTCTGGTGTTCACAGACTATGACGCGTCACACGCCAAAAGCGTTGCCCCTGCGGCCATTAATTTCCACTGAGTTTCCCGGGTGCACCCTGTGCGAACGCCTTGCGACCGGACCGTCCGCTATGTGGCGGGTGTGACGCATGTGGTTTCGCGATCAACCTTCTCGGACCGGTCCGCGAGGCCGTCGGTCCGGCGCACTAGGCTCGGGCGCATGGTCAACCTCACCCGCATCTACACGCGCACCGGCGACGCCGGGCAGACCCGTCTCGGTGACATGAGCGTCGCCTCGAAGAACGATCTGCGCCTCGAGGCCTACGCAACCGTCGACGAGGCCAACGCGGTGATCGGGGTGGCGCTCGCCCAGGGCGATCTCGACGCCGACGTCGTCGCCGTCCTGACCACGATCCAGAACGACCTCTTCGACGTCGGTGCCGACTTCTGCACCCCGATCGTGGAGAACCCGGAGTACCCACCACTGCGCATCGAGCAGGACTACATCGATCGCCTCGAGGGTTGGTGCGACCAGTTCAACGAGCCGCTCGAGAAGCTGCGCTCGTTCATCCTCAACGGCGGCACCGTCGGCGCGGCCCACCTCCACGTCGCGCGCACCGTCGTACGCCGGGCCGAGCGGTCGGCCTGGCTGGCCTTCGCCGAGCACGAGGCCACGATGAACGTGCTGGCGATCAAGTACCTCAACCGACTCTCGGACCTGCTGTTCATCCTGGCCCGGCACGCCAACCGTGAGAACGGTGACGTCCTGTGGGTCCCCGGCGGCGAGCGGTCCTGACCAACCGTGGGTTCCTGCGCCTCGAACCGTGGGTTCTTGCGCCTCGAACCGTGGATTCCTGAGGCACCTGCCACTGATCAACCGGGGCGGACCTCACGACGGCCCGACTCACGTGCCGCGGGTACGACGAACGCCGACGGCACGAGGAGTACGACGACCACCAGCAACGCGCGCAACGTGCCGACCTCCTCGGCCAGGAAGCCGAGCAGGGGCGGGCCGGCCAGGAACGCCGTGTAGCCGATCGTCGAGACCACGCTGACCCGTGATGCCGCATGCTCCGGGTCGTCGGCGGCGGCGCTCATGCCGACCGGGAAGCCGAGTGAGGCACCCAGTCCCCACAGCAGGATGCCGGAGACCACCAGGGCGGGGTGTCCGCCGAAGACGATCAGCAGCAGTCCGGCCCCGGCGGCCAGCATCGTCGACCAGAGCACGCCGACCCGGCCGTGCCGGTCGATGAGCCGACTCCCCCAGAAGCGCCCGACGGTCATCGCGGTGACGAACAGGGCGAAACCAGCGACGCCGACCCAGTGCTCGACGTCGTAGCCGTCGACCAGGGCGACCGCCAGCCAGTCGTTCGCGGCGCCCTCGGTGAGGGCCAGCGCCAGGACCATCAGGCCGATCAGCAAGGTTCGTGGCTCGGTCCAGGCGCCGAGAGCAGAACCGCTGCGGTCCGGCAGCTCACCCTCCTCGAGGGCGCGAGGCAGGAAGCGGCGGACCAACGGGCCCACCAGGCAGACCGCGAACAGGGCGACCGCGCCGAGGTGCACGGGCATCGGCAGGTGCAGCCCGGCGGCCAGGGCGCCGAGCAGCGCACCCGCCACCGTGCCGAGACTGAAACCGGCGTGGAAGCGCGGCATGATCGTGCGCGCCAGCTCGTGCTCGACCGCGGCGCCCTCGACGTTCATCGCGACGTCCCAGGTGCCGGTCCCGATGCCGTAGAGCAGCAGTCCCGCGGCGGTCACGGCGGTGTGCTCGAAGACCCCGGCCCCGAGCGCGACCAGCACCAGGCCGACCCCGTCGACGCAGGCACCGATCAGCACGACTCGCGCGGCCCCGACCCGGTTGACCAGGGCGCCGGTCAACGGCAGCGCGAGCAGGGAGCCCACGGACAGGGCCAGGAGCAGCAGCCCGAGCTGACCGTTGGAGAGGTCGAGGCGCTCACGGGCGTCAGGGATGCGGGAGACCCAGGAGGCGAAGCAGAAGCCGTTGAGGGCGAAGACCGCGGCCACCGCGTTGCGGGCGGCCAGGGTGGGCCCGGACGTGCCGGTCACCACGGGCGTCAGAGCCGCGGCCGGCGCTGGTTCCAGTCCGCGCCGGGAGGGGCGGCCTCGAGCCACGACTGGAAGCCCATCAGGGAGCTCGGACTCATCGCGAACTCGATGGGGCCGCCCTCGGACTCGACGACGACGATCACGTGCTCGGCGTACAGGGACATCTGTTCGGTGCCCTCGGCGTCGCGGCGACCGGCGTAGACCAGGTCGGTGCGCAGCCAGCTGCTGCGCGGCCGGGGCGAGAGCGAGAAGATGCGGAACCACTCGAGCCGCTCGCCGGAGTAGCGACCGAGTCCGAGAACCCAACCGCGCCCGGTCTGTTCAGACCGGGCGCGGTGGCTCAATTCAAATGTGCCGCCGTTGCGGGAGAGCGCGCGGCGACGAACGACGAGCGCAACTCCGTAGACGACAACGAGGACGAGGATGATGCCGACAGAGTCGACCAACCACTGCCAGAGCGGCATCCATCCCTCCCTACCAAAGCGACGCGTGGCGTCACTCTAGCGGGCGATGCTGCCCTCGTCTCAGGAGGCCCTCTCCGCTGCCCTGATGCGGGCCTCGGCACTGCGGACGGCCTCTTGTGCGGCGTCGTCGTTCTCCCCGGCGGCCTGGGCGCGCTCGAGGTCGTGACGGGCCTTCTCGAGGTCGATGTCGTGCGACATCTCGGCGTACTCGGAGAGGATCGAGACACGGTTGTTGGCGACCGAGAGGAACCCGGTCTCCACGGCCGCGACCCAGGTCTCACCCTCGAGCGTGCGGATGTCGACGACGCCCTCGATCAGCAGCGAGAGCATCGGCGCGTGACCGGGCAGGACACCGACGTCGCCCTCGGTGGTGCGGGCGATGACCATCGAGGCCTCGCCCGACCACACCAGGCGATCGGCGGCGACCAGCTCGACCTGCAGCGGGTCGGAGGTTGACTCAGCCATCAGAGCGACTTCTGGATCTCGGCCCACTTGGCTTCGACGTCCTCGAGCCCACCGCACATGAAGAAGGCCTGCTCGGCGACGTGGTCGTACTCGCCGTCCGCAATCTTCGTGAACGCCTCGACGGTGTCGCCGATGGAGACCGTGGAACCCTCGATGCCGGTGAACTGCTTGGCGACGTACGTGTTCTGCGAGAGGAACCGCTGGATGCGGCGGGCCCGCGACACGATGATCTTGTCCTCTTCGCCGAGCTCGTCGACACCGAGGATGGCGATGATGTCCTGGAGCTCCTTGTTGCGCTGCAGGATCGACTTGATGCGGACCGCGGTGTTGTAGTGGTCGTTGCCGATGTATTGCGGGTCGAGGATCCGCGAGGTCGACGTCAACGGGTCCACGGCCGGGTAGATGCCGAGCGAGGCGATCTCTCGCGAGAGCTCGGTGGTCGCGTCCAGGTGGGCGAAGGTGGTCGCCGGGGCCGGGTCGGTGTAGTCGTCGGCGGGAACGTAGATCGCCTGCATCGAGGTGATCGAGTGACCGCGCGTCGAGGTGATCCGCTCCTGGAGCTGACCCATCTCGTCGGCGAGGTTCGGCTGGTAACCCACGGCGGACGGCATGCGGCCGAGCAGCGTGGAGACCTCGGAACCGGCCTGCGTGAACCGGAAGATGTTGTCGATGAAGAGCAGCACGTCCTGGTTCTTCACGTCGCGGAAGTACTCCGCCATCGTGAGCGCCGACAGGGCGACCCGCAGACGCGTGCCCGGCGGCTCGTCCATCTGGCCGAAGACGAGGGCGGTCTGGCCGATGACGCCGGCCTCTTCCATCTCGACGATGAGGTCGTTGCCCTCACGGGTGCGCTCGCCGACACCGGCGAACACCGACACACCACCGTGGTTCTTGGCCACACGGGCGATCATTTCCTGGATCAGCACGGTCTTGCCGACACCGGCACCACCGAACAGGCCGATCTTTCCACCGGTCACGTAGGGCGTGAGCAGGTCGATGACCTTGATGCCGGTCTCGAACATCTGGGTCTTGGACTCGAGCTGGTCGAAGGCCGGAGCCTTGCGGTGGATGCCCCAGCGCTCGCTGACCTCGAGGGTCTCGCCCTCTTCGAGGTTCAGGCAGTCACCGGTGGTGTTGAAGACCTTGCCGAGCGTGGCGTCGCCCACCGGCACGGTGATCGACTCACCGGTGTCGATGATCTGTCCGCCACGGACCAGGCCGTCGGTGGGCTTCATCGAGATGGCGCGCACCATGCCGTCACCGATGTGCTGGGCGACCTCGAGGATGATCGTCTTGGTCTCGCCGTTCAGCTCGAACTCGCACGTGAGTGCGTTGTAGATGCCGGGCATCGAGTCGGTCGGGAACTCGATGTCCACGACCGGGCCGATGACGCGGGCAATGCGGCCGACACCACCCGCGGTGGTCTCGTTGCCCTCAGTAACAGTGGCAGTCATTTATCTCACTTCTCCGCTTCAGTCTTGGCCGGCGTTGGCGTCGGCAAGGGCGTTGACGCCACCGACAATCTCGCTGATTTCCTGGGTAATGCCGGCCTGGCGGGCCTGGTTGGCAATACGCGTGTACTTCTTGATGAGCTCGTCCGCGTTGTCCGTCGCAGCCTTCATCGCCTTCTGACGGGCAGCCAGCTCGGAAGCGGCGGCCTGCAGGTGGGCGAAGAAGATGCGGCTCTGGACGTAACGCGGCAGCAGGGAGTCGAGGACGTCGGCAGGCGACGGCTCGAACTCGTAGAGCGGCAGCAGCTCCGACTCCTCCGGGGCTTCCTCACCTTCGACGACCTCCAGGGGAAGCAGACGAACGGCGGTCGGCTCCTGGACCAGCATCGAGCGGAACCGCGTGTAGACCACGTGCACCTCGTCGACTCCGGGAGCAATCCCCTCGTCGGCCGCGGTGTCGTCGTCATTGAGGAACGCCTGGATCAGCGTCTCGCCGATGTCGTGCGCCACGTCGTACGTCGGCTGGTCGGAGAAGCCCGTCCAGCTCTGCACGATCGGGCGCCCGCGGAACCGGAAGTAGGCCTCGCCCTTGCGTCCGGAGACGTAGAGGTCTGCCTTCTTGCCCTCACCGCGCAGCTTCTCGAGGAGGCGCTCGGCCTCCTTGAGCACGCTCGAGGAGTAGGCGCCGGCCAGACCGCGGTCGCTGGTCACGATCAGCACCGCGGCCTTGGTCGGGTTCTCCGGCTCCGTGGTCAGGGCGTGGTCGACATTGGAGTACGTCGCCACGGCCGAGACCGCACGGGTCAGCTCACGGGCGTACGGCGCTGCCGCCTGCGCCCGCTGCTGTGCCTTGATGATGCGGGACGCGGCGATCAGCTCCATGGCGCGCGTGATCTTCTTCATCGACTCCGTCGACTTGATCCGCGCACGGTACTCGCGCACCGAGAGGGCCATCAGAGATCACCCCCGCCGTGGACGCCGTGGTAGCCAATGAACACGTCAGCCCCGCTTCTGCTTGACGATCTGCTCCTGCTCGACGTCCTCGTCCTCGAGAGCGACGTGCTCTTCCTTGCCGGCCTTGATGGACTGGCCGTCGGAGGTCTCGAACTGGTCGAGGAAGGAGTCGTACGCAGCAGTCAGCTGGTCCTCGGTGGAGTCCTCGAACTTCTGCGTCTCGCGGATGCCGGCGAGGATGCCCTCGTGCGAACGGCGCAGGTAGTCGAGGAACTCGTTCTCGAACCGGAGGACGTCCTCGGTCGGGACCTTGTCGAGGCGGCCGGAGGTTCCGGTCCACAGCGACACGGTCATCTCCTCGACCGGGTACGGGGAGTACTGCGGCTGCTTGAGCAGGGCCATCAGGCGCTGGCCGCGGTCGAGCTGCTGGCGCGAGGCCGCGTCGAGGTCGGAGGCGAACATGGCGAACGCCTCCATGGCACGGAACTGCGCCAGGTCGACCTTGAGCGAACCGGTGACCGCCTTCATCGCCTTCGTCATGGCCGAGCCACCCACGCGGGAGACCGACACACCGACGTCGATGGCCGGACGCTGGTTGGCCGCGAACAGGTCGGACTGCAGGAAGATCTGGCCGTCGGTGATCGAGATGACGTTGGTCGGGATGAACGCCGAGACGTCGTTGGCCTTGGTCTCGATGATCGGGAGGCCCGTCATCGAGCCCTTGCCCATCTCGTCGGAGAGCTTGGCGCAACGCTCGAGCAGGCGGCTGTGCAGGTAGAACACGTCACCCGGGTAGGCCTCACGGCCCGGCGGACGACGCAGCAGCAGCGACACGGCGCGGTAGGCCTCGGCCTGCTTGGTCAGGTCGTCGAACACGATCAGGACGTGCTTGCCGTCGTACATCCACTGCTGGCCGATGGCCGAGCCGGTGTAGGGGGCGAGGTACTTGAAGCCGGCGGAGTCGGAGGCCGGGGACGCCACGATGGTGGTGTACTCCAGCGCGCCGGCCTCTTCCAGGGCGCCACGCACGGAGGCGATGGTCGAACCCTTCTGGCCGATGGCGACGTAGATGCAGCGCACCTGCTTGTCCGGGTCACCGGACTCCCAGTTGGCCTTCTGGTTGATGATCGTGTCGATGGCGATCGTGGTCTTGCCGGTCGCGCGGTCACCGATGATCAGCTGGCGCTGGCCGCGGCCGACCGGGGTCAGGGCGTCGATCGCCTTGATGCCGGTGGCGAGCGGCTCGTGCACCGACTTGCGCTCCATGACGCCGGGCGCCTGGAGCTCGAGGGCACGACGGCCGGTGGTCTCGATCTCGCCGAGACCGTCGATGGCGGTGCCGAGCGGGTCGACGACCCGGCCCAGGTAACCGTCGCCGACGGGGACCGAGAGGACCTCACCGGTACGGCGTACCGGCTGACCCTCCTCGATGCCGTCGAAGTCACCCAGGATGACGACACCGATCTCGCGGGTGTCGAGGTTCAGGGCCAGGCCACGGGTGCCGTCCTCGAACTCGAGCAGCTCGTTCGCCATCACCGATGGCAGGCCCTGGACGCGGGCGATGCCGTCGCCGGCCTCGGCCACGATGCCGACCTCTTCACGGCTCGCGGTGTCGGGCTTGTAGTCCGACACGAAGCGCTGCAGCGCGTCCCGGATCTCGTCCGGACGGATCGAAAGCTCCGTCATCACACTTCCTTATCTTGAGTCTGCTCGGTTCAGTTCAGGTACTGATGGTTGGTCAGCCGGAAAAATCAGCCGGCCAACTTGCGGCCGGCGTCACTGAGCCGGCTGGCAACGGTGCCATCGATGACGTCGTCGCCGATCTCCACACGGAGACCTCCGATGACGTCGGGGTCGATGACCTCGTTGAGGTGCACTGCACGGCCGTACTGCCGGGCAAGTGCGTCGGTGAGGCGCTGGCGGTCCGCGTCGGTGAGCGGGCGGGCCACTCGGACCTCCGCCACGCTCTCGCTGTGGACGGCTGCGGCGACCTGCTGGTACTCAGCGAGGGCCGCGGAGACCGTCCGGTAGGTGCCGGCCAGTGCCTGCTTGGTCAGCGTCACCGTGGCCGGCAGCGCCTTGCCGTCGAGCAGGTCACCCACGAGGGCGACCTTGTCGTCGGAGGTGCGCGCCGGGTCGGACAACGCGTCACGGAGCTGGGGGTTCGCCTTGACCAGCTGGCCGACCACGAAAAGTTCGTCCGCGAGGCGGCCGGCCTGGTCGCCGGACGACTTCACGGTCGCGATCTCGCTGAGTCGCTCCAGGGCGTCGGCGAGGTTCCGGCCGACCGTCCAACGGCGACCCACTGCACTCTTGACGAGCTGCAACGTGCCGCCGTCCGCCTTGCCACCGAACAGGTCCTCGACCAGGCCGGCCTTGGCCTCGGGCGGGACCGTCGTGTCGGTGAACACGCGACGGAGGGAACCGTCGGACCGCACCACGAGCGCCACCGCGAACAGGTCGTCACCGACCCGCTCGGCGTCGGCGCCACCGGAGAGCGTGCTCTCCAGCTCACCCGACAGTGCGGCCAGTGCGTCGGCCGAGGCTCCCCGAAGCAACATCAGTTGGCTCCCTCGAGCTCGGCGAGGAAGCGGTCGACGACGCGGCTCTGGCGAGCTTCGTCATCGAGGCTCTCCCCGACGATGCGACCGGCCAGGCCGGTCGCCAGGGAGCCGACCTCGGCGCGGAGCGAGGTGACCGCCTGCTGGCGCTCGGCCTCGATCTGGGCCTTGCCGTGCTCGACGATGCGGGTGGACTCGGCCTGGGCCTGCTCCCGCATCTCCGCCACGATCGTGGCGCCCTGCTCACGGGCCTCCTCACGGATGCGCGCCGCTTCGTGGCGTGCCTCCGAGAGCTGGCGGTCGAGCTCGGCGAGCTTGGCGTCCGCCTCGGCCTGCTTGGTCTCGGCGGCCGCGAGGCCACCTTCGATCGCCGAGGTGCGCTCGGAGAACGTCGCCTCGAAGTTCGGCACGACCCACTTCTTCACGGCGAAGAAGAGGAGGCCGAAGACGACGAGCGAGAGCACCATCTCGATCGGGTGGGGCACGAGCGGGTTGAGCTCGTGTCCTTCCTCTGCTGCGAGGATGGTCAGAGTCTGCATGAGCAGGTCCTTCTTCCGGGTCCTAGATCAGGCGTGATGGCCGACGCGTCGACTAAAGGACGAACGCGAGGGCGATACCGATGATCGCGAGCGCTTCGGCGAGCGCGAAGCCCAGGATGGCGATGGTCTGCAGGCGGCTCTGGGCCTCCGGCTGACGGGCGACACCGTTGATGTAAGCGGCGAAGATCAGACCGATACCGATACCGGGGCCGATAGCGGCGAGGCCGTAGCCGATCATGTTGGCGGAGCCTTCGATAGCCATTGCAAGCACGGCTTGTTCCTTTCGGTTATTTCCTGGTTGGAAACTTTGGGGGGCGGGGCAGGAGCTGGGGTGGTGCGGGAGCGTGGTGGTCAGTGCTCGTCTGCGAGTGAGCCCTGGATGTACATGGCGTTCAGCAGGACGAACACGTAGGCCTGCAGGAACTGGATCAGGAGCTCGAGGAACGAGATCACGATGAAGAGCAGCCAGGCCAGGATCCCCACCGGGGCGTACTGGATGGACATCTCGGTGATGAGGTACTGGCCGCCGAGGGCGAACAGGATGAGCAGCATGTGGCCGGCGAACATGTTGCAGAACAGACGCAGGGCCAGCGTGACCGGCCGCACGAGGATGTTCGACATGAACTCGAGCGGGACGAGCAACGGGTACATCGCCGGGCTCACGCCGGACGGGACACAGGTCAGCTTCAGCCAACCGACGAAGCCGTGCTTCTTCACCCCGGCGCCGATGTAGACGAACCAGCTCATCAGAGCGAGCGTGTAGACCAGTCCCGCACGCGAGAAGGTCGGGAACTGGAAGAACGGGACGCTCGCGAGGAGGTTGTTGATCAGCAGGAAGAAGAACAGCGCGAAGAGGTACGGGACGTACGGCAGGAAGTCCTTGGACCCGATGATGTCGCGGCCCATCGAGTTGCGGACGAAGCCGTACCCCTGCTCGCCGACGTACTGCAGCTTGCCGGGAACCATGGCCCGCTTGCGCGAAGCGGCCCAGAAGAAGACGAACACCAGGCCGGCCACGAGGACCAGCTGAATCATCGGCTTGGTCACGCCGAGGTACATGTGCTCGCCGAGGAACTCGAAGGTCTTGTCCGGACCGATGGGTGGGAGGTTGAAGTCCCCCGGGCCGGGCGGCGTGAAGCCGTCGGCGCGTGTCACGGACGTCGCGATTGAACTCACGGTGTCTCCTGTGTCGGCAGCTGCGCTACTTGTGGTCTGTGAATGGTTGTCTGAATCTGGCCCAGGTCATGTAGATCCCGAAGCCTGCACCGAGCAGGATCCCGATCGCCACGATGTAGGTGGTGCCCAGCCAGCGATCCAGTCCCCAGCCGAGCGCTCCATACAGGAACACGCCGGCAACGATGTATCCGAACGCATGCCACGGGTCGCCCTGTGGTTCGTTGGAGGAACGCTTGTCGGAGTGCGCGGTCGGAGGTTTCTGCTGAGCCATCGCGAACCGGACAATAGCAGTCGCGGCGACTCATCGCGCACCCGCGTCCGTCAGGTCGTACGCCGGCAGGCGCAGACGCGTGGTGAGAACGATCTGGGACACCATCCAGCCCACCGTGCCGACGATGACGGCACCGGCGAGCCAGCGGCCGTCGAGCACGTCGTCGACGAGCCCGGAGTCGGCAAGTGCGTAGAAGATGACCCCGATCAGGACCACCTGGAGGGTGTAGGTCAGCAGCGCGATCAGCAGGGACGCCGCAGGGCTGATGCCGGCCACGAGGTTGACCAGGAACGATCCCCCGGCGAACACGAGCACCACGATCAACGTGCCGGCCAGTGCGCCGTACGCCGCCGCGGAGTCGGCGACCAACGCACCGGTCACACTGGCGAGGGCGCCGAGGAGGAGCGCTCCGACGGCCGCACCGAGGAGCACTGACTCACCGCTGCGGGTGAGGTTGCGCTTCGACTCGGTCGTCATGATGGCGGCCGTTTCTCTTCGGGGATTCGGGCGGTCTTTCGAACGCTTGTGAAAAGTAGCACAAAGTCCGTGCGGGGTGCCAATCGGGTCTCGATAGGCTCGCTACTCGACCACCGAGAAGCGCGTCAGGCGTCGACCGGATCCAGTCTGTTGACCCGCGGCAGGACGAACGTCAGCGCCACCGTGGCCACGAACCAGAGGAGCAGCGCGACCCACGTCAGCGGGCTCGCGTAGAGGCTTGCCAGCACCGTGCCGAAGCCGATCAGCCCCGCCCACAGCCAGATGATCAGCACGGCGCGGCGGTGGGAGTGCCCGATCTCGAGCATCCGGTGGTGCAGGTGCTGCTTGTCGGGGTGGTAGAACATCTGGCCCCGACGGGTACGGCGGATGACGGCCAGCAGGAGGTCGACGAACGGCACGATCAGGATCGACAGGGGCACGATGATCGGCAGGAAGGTCGGCAGCAGGCTGGCCTGCGATCCCCCACCGCCCCGGGTGACGTCGGTGGCCGAGAACTGGCCCGAGAGCGTCAGCGCCGAGGCCGAGAGGAACAGCCCGAGCAGCATCGAGCCGCTGTCGCCCATGAACAGACGGGCCGGGTAGAAGTTGTGCGGCAGGAAGCCGGCGCAGGCGCCGCCCAGTGAGGCACTCAGCAGGGCTCCGGTCACGGCCAGCGACTGGTCGTTGAGGTTGGCGATCTGGTAGCAGAAGACGAACAGCGCGCAGGCGCCCAGGCCGACCACGCCGGAGGCCAGTCCGTCGAGGCCGTCGATGAAGTTCACCGCGTTCACCGTCGCCACCACCGTGAGCACGGTCAGGAGCGCGCTCTGGGACTGGTCGATGGAGAACTGTCCCCCACCGGGCGCCGGGAAGAAGAGGTACTGCACGCCGAACGCGATCAGGAAGCCCGCGGCGAGCACCTGGCCGCCGAGCTTGGTCAGCGCGTCGAGCTCGATCAGGTCGTCGAGGACGCCGACCATGCAGATCAACGCCCCGGCGATCAGCACGACGCCGGCGTCGCGGAACACGTTGGGGGCGCTGAGCGAGAGGAAGGGCAGCTGGCGGGCCACGAAGTAGGCCGCGGTCAGGCCGCCGAGGAGGGCCAGGCCGCCGAAGTAGGGAATCGGCACGGCGTGCATGTCGCGGTCGCGGACCTTTGCGACCGCGCCGGTGCGCAGCGCGATCTCGCGGGCGATGACGGTGAGCAGGTAGGTCACCGATGCGGCGACCAGGAAGACGAGGAGGTACTCGCGCATCAGTCGGTTTCCGTGAGGGCCACGTCGAGCGGCTCCAGCACCTCGTTGATCGCATCGACCCCGATGCCCCCGGCACGCAGCAGCCGCGGCTGCTCCCCGGTGACGTCGACGATCGTCGAGGGGACGCCTCCCCGGGAGGGTCCGCCGTCGACGATGACGTCCACCGACTCACCGAGCATCTCCTCGGCCTGGTCGGCGTCGAGGGCCGCCGGTCGGCCGGTCAGGTTCGCCGAGCTGACGGCGAGCGGGCCGGTGCGTTCGAGGATGGCCAGGGCGATCGGCTCGTCGGGCATCCGCACCGCGACCGTGCCGCGGGTGTCACCGAGGTCCCACTTGAGCGAGCCCTGCTCCGTGCAGACCAGGGTCAGCGGTCCGGGCCAGAAGGCGTCGACCAGCGCCCGCGCCCAGGGGGCCACGCCGGTGGTCAGTGCGTCGAGGGTGGTCGCGGCGCTGACCAGGACCGGTGGAGGCATCTCGCGTCCGCGTCCCTTGGCCGCCAGCAGGGCCGTCACGGAGTCCGCGTCGAATGCGTCGGCAGCCAGTCCGTAGACGGTGTCGGTGGGAAACACGACCAGCTCGCCTCGTCGTACGGCCAGGGTGGCTGCGGTGACCGCGGCCTCGAGCTCCGCGTCGTCGGTGGTCGGGTACTTCACGGGGCTATCGTGCCAGCCGGGCCGTCACGTAGCGCGCGCGACCTGCCAGATCGAGGTGATCGCGTACCTCGGCCCAGCGACCGGTGGCGGCGAAGACCGCCGGCGCGGAATCGGCCTGCACGTCCGCGTGCTCCGCACCCACGACTCCCCCGTCGCACAGCAGCAGGCCGGCCCGTTCCTCGAGCACCCGCATGGCGACCAGTCCGTCGTCGCCGGAGAAGAGGGCCAGGTGCGGATCGTGGTCGCGCGCCTCCGGGGCCACGGACTCCCACGCCTCGAGGGGAATGTAGGGCGGGTTGCAGACCACGACGTCGACCGTGCCGGCGAGGTCGTCGTACGCCGTGGCCATGTCGCCTTGGCGCAGCTCGACGCCGGTGCCGGCGAGGTTGCGTTCGGCCCAGCGGTGCGCGGACTCGTCGAGCTCGACGGCATGCACCCGGGCCTCCGGGACCTCGTCGGCCACGGCGCGGGCGATCGCACCGGAGCCGGTGCACAGGTCGACCACGACCGCTGGGCGGCCGGTGACCCGCTGTGCCTGCTCGATCGCCCAGCCCGCCAGCAGCTCGGTCTCCGGCCGCGGCACGAAGACCCCCGGGCCGACGGCGAGCTCGACGTGACGGAACGCGGCCACGCCGGTCAGGTGCTGCAGCGGCTCGCGGTCGGCACGACGCCGGACCAGGAGGTCGTACGCCGCACGGCGTTCGTCGTCCAGCTCCGGCGGGTCGACCACCAGCATCGTCCGCGTGGTGCCGAGCACGAAGGCCAACAGCTCGGCGGCGTCGAAGTCGGGACTGGCCACTCCGGCTGCCGTCAGAGTGGCGGTGGCTCCGCGGAGCACGTCACGCACGGCGCTCACGACTCGAGTGCATCCAGCCGGGTGGCCAGGTCGGCCTGGACACAGCTGTCGATCACCGGCCCGAGATCGCCGTCCAGCACGCTGTCGAGGTTGTAGGCCTTGTAGCCGGTGCGGTGGTCGGAGAGGCGGTTCTCCGGGAAGTTGTAGGTGCGAATCCGCTCGGAGCGGTCGACCGTGCGGATCTGGCTCTTGCGCGCGGCGCTCGCCTCGGCGTTGGCCTCATCCTCGGCGGCGGCAAGCAGTCGCGCGCGGAGGATGCGCATCGCGGACTCCTTGTTCTGCAACTGCGACTTCTCGTTCTGGCAGCTGACCACGATGCCGGTCGGCAGGTGCGTGATGCGCACGGCGGAGTCGGTGGTGTTGACGCTCTGGCCACCCGGACCACTGGAGCGGAAGACGTCGATGCGCAGGTCGTTGTCGTCGACCGTGACGTCGACCTGCTCGGCCTCGGGCATCACCAGGACGCCTGCGGCGGAGGTGTGCACGCGGCCCTGGGACTCGGTGACCGGCACCCGCTGGACGCGGTGGACTCCGCCCTCGAACTTGAGCAGGGCGAACGGTGCCTCACCGGGCTCGGGAATTCCCTTGGCCTTCACGGCAACGGTGACGCTCTTGTAGCCGCCGAGGTCGGACGGCGTCGCGTCGAGCACCTCGGTCTTCCAGCCACGCTGCTCGGCATAGCGGGTGTACATGCGCAGCAGGTCTGCGGCGAAGAGGGCCGACTCCTCGCCGCCCTCCCCCGACTTCACCTCGAGCAGCGCGTCCTTGGCGTCGCTCGGGTCACGGGGCACCAGCAGGTGCCGCAGGTGCTCCTCGGCGCGGGTACGACGCTCGGCGAGCTCGACCGCCTCGTCGGCGAACGCCGGGTCCTCCCCCGCCAGCTCACGGGCCGCCTCGATGTCGTCTCCGAGCCCGAGCCATTCGTCGTAGGTGCGGGCGATCGCGGACAGCTCGGCGTAGCGCTGGTTGAGGGTCTTGGCCAGCCGCTGGTCGGCGTGGGTCCCGGGCTCGGCGAGCCTGGCCTCGATCTCGCGGTGCTCGGCGAGCAATCCCTCGACGGCCTCGAACACGGCGTACTCCTCAACGGCAACAGGCGTGTGACACGAACACGGACAAATGCAAGACGCCGGCCACCCGCACACGTGCGGGGACCGGCGACTCGGAGAAGCTAGTTGGCTTCGGTCTTCTCGGCAGGCTTCGCGGCCTTCTTGGCGTAGCGGGCCTCGAAGCGGGCGACGCGGCCGCCGGTGTCAAGGATCTTCTGCTTGCCGGTGTAGAACGGGTGGCACGCCGAGCACACGTCGGAGTGGATGGAGCCGCTCGTGACGGTGCTGCGAGTCGTGAACGAGTTGCCACAGGTGCAGGTCACCTGGGTGTCGACGTACTCGGGGTGGATTTCCTTCTGCATGGTGTCCTCGCTAACAGGGTCGCCGGGTCGCCACCACCGGATGTGGGAGCGTGAACCGGAACCAGCGCACAATTGTGCCACCGTCTGCAACCATCGCACCAATCGGGCTATTCCCGCGTCCGGCAGACGCTCAGGCGAACGCGCGCACCTGCGGATCACGGCGTACGACGACCACGAGCAAGATGAGCGCGAGGACCACGGCGCAGACCATCACGGCCCCCATCGGCACGGTGGTCGTGCTGTCGAACAGCCCGACCACGGGTGCCACGACTCCCCCGACACCGAACTGCAGGAAGCCGAGCACGGCCGCAGCCGAACCCGCTGCTTCACCGTGGCGACTCAGGGCCAACGCCGGGACGTTCGGCATGATCAGCCCGGCGCAACCCAGCAGCACCGCCAAGGGAAGCAGGGCGCCGACGAGGCCGCCGATCCCGGTCAGGCCGGTCAGCACCAGGGCGATGGCGGCCACCAACGCGACGACGATCGAGGTCGTCATCACGTCGAGGATCCGGAACCGGCGCAACAGCGCCGGGTTCACCTGGGACATCACGATCAAGGCCAGGGCGTTCGCACCGAAGACCACGGAGAACTCTGCTGCACTCAGATCGAAGCCCTCCTGGAGAACGAACGAGGCCCCCGAGATGTAGCTGAACATCGCGGCCATCATCAGTCCACCGATCAAGGCAAGCGCGAGGAACGCCCGGTCGGCCAACAGGGAGCGATAGGTCCCCAGGCTCGAACGGATCCGCGCCGGGCGTCGCCGCTCGGGCGGCAGCGTCTCGCGAAGCGCCACCGTGGCGAGGACGACCATCAGCGCGGCCGCCACCGCGAGCACGACGAAGATGCCACGCCAGGACGTCCAGCCGAGCACCACGCTGCCAAACGTGGGGGCCAGCATGGGTGCGGCCCCCATCACCAGCATGAGCCGGGACATGATCCGCGCCACCGCGATGCCCTCGAACTGGTCACGGACGACGGCCATCGCAGTCACGGAGACCGCGGCACCGGCGAAGCCCTGCACGAGGCGGGCACCCGCGAGCATCTCGACCGAGGGCGCCAACGCGCACAGGACGGACGCCGCGGCATGGACCGCAAGGCCAGTGACCAATGGCCGCTTGCGCCCGAGGGCGTCGGACAGGGGCCCGATGACGAGCTGCCCGAAGGCAAGTCCGAGCAGCATCCCGGTCAGCGTCAGCTGGGCCTGCGACTCCCCGGCCGACAGGTCGTCTCTCAGTCCCGGGAGCGCCGGGAGGTACATGTCGATGCTCAGCGGTCCGAGGGCGATCAACGCACCGAGCACCAGCACCACCTGCGCGTGGCTGCCGGTCGGTTCCGACGAGGTCCTGGGCGCGGTCGTCGGAATCGTTGAGGTCACGACAGGGATCAACCCTGGACGGCGTCGTTTTCTTCCCGGTTGGCTCCCCTACCGTGGCTGCGCACCGGCAGGTGGATGGTGACGAGGGTGAACTCGTTCTCCACGGATTCGAACGACACCCGTCCGCCGTGCCTGGCCAGGATCACCTGCACCATGCGGACTCCGAGCCCAGTGCCGCCGATCTGGCGGCTCACGGCATTCGACCCACGGAAGAAGCGGGAGCCCAGGCGGTCGAGGTCCTGGGACGGGATGCCGATGCCGTCATCGCGCACGGTCAGGGTCGCCTCCTCGCCGTCCGTGCGCAGTCGCACCTCGACGTTGCCGTCGTCCAGGGAGAACTTCACCGCGTTCGAGACCACGTTGAGGATGGCCCGCGACAGCTGGGTCTTGTCCGCCAGGACGCGGATCAGGACGTCGGGCACGTCGACGACGAACCGGATCCCCCGGTTGGTGGCCGCGATGCGCAGGTCCATCACCACGTCCTCGACGACCGCGGCAAGGTCGACCTCGGTGAGAGTGGTGTGCCGGGCCTCGGCGTTCGACAGGCTCAGCAGATCTTCCACGAGCACACTGAGACGACCGACGTTGCGCTCCACGACGTCCCACATCTGGACGGTCCCCGGGTCCGGATCGTCCATCTCGTCACGCAACAGCTCGAGGTAGCCGCGGATGCTGGTCAGTGGTGTGCGCAGCTCATGGGAGACGTTGGAGACGAAGTCGGTCTTGGCCTGGTCGAGGTCGAGGAGCCGGGACCTGGTCTGGGCCTCGACCTGTTGGCCGCGCTCACTCTCCGCTGCCAGGACGTTGAACGCCCTGGCCACCGCCGTGATCTCGCGCGGGCCGCTGACCGGCGCCCGTGCCGAGGTGTCTCCCGCCGCGAGGGCGCTGACCGTGCGTTCGAGCTCCGACAGGGGGTCCCCCACCCGACGACGCAACCGACGGCCCAGGAACCAGCCCAGCAGCGCGGCCAGGAGAGTCAGGGTGACCATCGCGATGATCGCGCGGCGATACGCCAGCCGGGCCCGGTGTCGGGCCTCGTCGCCCTCGGCCTCGAGGGAGTCATCGATCTGCACGTTCACTGCCCGCAGGTCGTCGAAGACGGCCTTCCCCTCGGCGAACCGGCCCGGGTCGTAGCCGGTCGCTCCCGGGGCGTCGGCCAGCCGAGGCCGCGCGTAGACGACCTGCCACTGCTCCACCAGCTCCTCCTGACGCGCGACCAGCCCCTTCAAGTCGGGGCGGATGTGGTCGTGCTTCCGCAGCTCCGCGGCGGTGTCGGGGAGCGCTCGGAGGGCCGCACGGTAGGGCGCCAGCGCCGACTCCTGCCCGTCGATCACCCAGCCACGGACGCCGGTCTCGGCATCGGTCATCAGCTGCATGAAGTCGCGGTTGGCCTTCTCACCGGGGGCGACCTCGTCGGCCACCCGGTTCACCGACAGGTTGGTCCGGTAGACACCGATCACTCCGAGGATGCCCAGCACCATCATCAACAGGAGGATCGGGGTGACCAACCGCGCGATCAGGCGCCCCACGGTGTCGCGCTCGATCATGCGTCACCCCCGAAACCGCGGCGCTTCATCTCGCCCCACACGGGGGTGGACTTCCGCATCGCCTCCACGGCACCTCCGGCTCTCCACAACGCGGTGAGCTGGCGATAGCCGAAGTTCTCCTCCACCGCACCCCGGACCGCACGCATCAGGTCGCCGGCTCCGCGATACCGGCGGTAGGACATCTCCTCGGCCAGGAGCGCGGTCAGCGTCAACAGGAAGGCGTAGAGGATCGACGCGGCGAGCAAGAGCACCACCAACCACAGGTCGACCAGGTCGTGCCCACCCAGCCAGCCGGCGTGCTCGAGGCCGAGAAGTGCCATCACCACCATGAAGTAGGCCACCCCGAAGAGCTCGAGGAACGGGGCGAGCAGCTCGAAGAGCACGAACCAGGGCATGGTGACCATCCCGATCACGCCGTACTTCGGGCGCAGCAGCATGCCCCGGTGCCGGCCCAGGATCTCGGCGAGGCCGCGGTGCCAGCGACGCCTCTGCCTGGCCAGCACCGCACGCTCCTCCGGCGCCTCGGTCCACGCGACCGGTTCGGAGACGAAGACCACCTTGCCGTCGATGCCCTCGTCGCCCATCCAGCGGTAGATCCGGACCACGAGCTCGGCGTCCTCGCCGATGCAGTCGACGGCGAGCCCGCCGACCGCCTGCAGCACGTCCCTGCGGAAGATGCCGAACGCACCCGAGATGATCAGCAGGCCTCCGGTGGCCGACCAACCGGCACGGCCGATCATGAACGCGCGGAGGTACTCGACCACCTGCACGCGCGACAACCACGTGCGCGGCATGCGGACGTCGGTGACCCGTCCCTTGCTGACCGTCGAGCCGTTGGCGATGCGGATCACTCCCCCGGCGGCCACGACCTGCTCGGGATTGTCGGCGAACGGGCGCGAGACGTGGAGCAGGGAGTCGGGGTCGAGCAAGGAGTCCGCGTCAACCATGCAGACCAGTTCCTTGCGGGCCATGTTGATGCCCACGTTGAGCGCGTCGGCCTTGCCCCCGTTGGTCTTCGTGACGAGGACCAGGTTGTTGCTGCCCTGCCTGGAGAGATAGGTGCCCAGCACCTCGCTCCCACTCGCCACCACGTCGCCGACGACCAGGGGCATCTCGATGAGGTCGAAGGCCTCGACGAGGCGTGCCACCGTGTCGTCCTTCGAACCGTCGTCGACGACGACGATCTCGAAGTCCGGGTAGCGCATCGCCTGCATGGCGCGCACCGACTCGACGATCGTGGCCTCCTCGTTGTACGCCGGCATCAGCACGGACACGCCACGCGCCAACGGCTCGCCGAACGTCTCGTCGTACGCCGCGAACTCGATGCGTCGCCGATAACCGACGAAGTCGGTCACCGCGAGGAAGGTGAGCACCAGGAAGCTGGTGTTGATCAGGAGCGAGTAGGCGATGAAGAACCAGCCCACGGCCTCGATGATCGTGGTGAAGCCGTCGACCCAGGTCATCGGGCGGCCTTCCGCAGTGCGTCGACCGCGAGGGCCTCGCGGGCGTACGGCGACGCGTGCTCCTGCAGCACCCGGCGGCCGGCCTCGCCCAGTCGCAGCAGGGCGCCGGCCAATGCTCGCGCGGTCAGCCGGGGCGACGAGGAGAGCGCGGAGCCGAGTCCGTCGGCGGCCTTGGGATCACCGATCTCACCGAGCGCACGGGCAGCCGCCCTGCGCACCCGGTCGCTGTCGGTGTCGAGCCGCGCGATCAGTGAGCTGATCGCCCGGGGCGCACCGATCAGCCCGAGCGCGATGGCGGCCTCGGCCTGCACGCCCTCGTCCACGCAGTCGAGTGCCCGGGTGAGGACGGGAACGGCGGCAGCATCACCGATCAGCCCGAGCGCGATGACCGCGAGCTCGGTTGCCCGGCCGGGTGCACTGCGCAGGCCCTCCTCGACGCAGCCGCGCAGGTCGGGTGCGGCGTCGATGCCGATGCGTTGGAGTGCGGAGACGACGTCGCGGGTCAGTGCGGGATCGTCGGAGGTCGCGAGGATGGCGGGTACGGCGGCGGGGTCGCCGATGCTGCCCAGTGCCCGCAGTGCCACCCGGCGGACCAGGAAGTGACGGTCGTGCAGGCAACCGGTGAGGGCGGCTACGTCGACCGGGTCGCGCAGGGCACCGAGACGGTGGGCCCCGCGGCAGCGCGCCACGGAGGACCTCCGCCGCAGGAGGCGACGGGCCCTGTCCGCGGCATTCCTCTGGCGGACCAGCTCGACGAGTCGCTCCCGCGTGTCGCCGGAGACCTTGGGCAGCAGGCTGAACACCTGGTGCTCGGCACGGTCCCACTCGCCTCCTTGGAGGGCGGCGAGCTCACGCCGAGCCCGGGCTGAGTCCTCCGGGTCACCGAGCACCAGCTCGAACACCAGCCCACGCGTGGCCTCGTGCTCCCGGGTGTGCCGGACCGTGCGCAGCCCCGAGGTCACGCGGAGCGCGAGAAGCAGGACGACCAGCAGGACTGCGGCGACGAGGAGCGCGACCACCAGGCCGATGAGGAGGGTCACGCACCGCTCCGGGCCAGGACTGCGGCGACCCGTGAGGCGAGCTCCCGCGGTGAGAACGGCTTCGTGATGTAGTCGTCGACCCCGACCGCGAAGCCCTGTTCGATGTCGGACTCCTGGGCCCGCGCAGTCAGGAGGATGATCGGCAGCCTGGCCGTGGCGGGCTCCGCGCGCAGTGCCCGAGCGGCGTCCAGACCGCTCATCCCCGGCATCATGATGTCGAGCAGGGCCAGGGCAGGCTTGTCGGCGCGGCACGCCTCCACGGCGGCCGCACCGTCACTGACGGCGGACACCTCGTGCCCCGCTTGCCGGAGCTTGAAGACGACGAGTTCACGAATGTCCTCGTCGTCATCTGCCACAACGATCCTCGCCATGTGGCAACCCTAGGGCTTCGGGCCCGGGAAACTGCTCAGTCAGCGGTCCCCGGGGCAGGTGTCGTCTTCTGCACCTGCATCAGGAACTCGATGTTGGTCTGCGACTTCCGCAGGCGTTCCAGGAGCAGCTCGAGGGCCTGCTGGCCGTCGAGCCCGGAGAGAACCCGACGCAACTTCCACACGATGGCGAGCTCTTCCTCGCTCATCAGCATCTCTTCCCGGCGAGTGCCGGACTGGACTGCGTCGATGGCCGGGAAGATCCGCTTGTCCGCGAGATCGCGACGCAGGCGCAGCTCCATGTTGCCGGTGCCCTTGAACTCCTCGAAGATCACCTCGTCCATCTTGGAGCCGCTCTCGATGAGCGCCGTGGCCAGGATGGTCAGCGACCCGCCGTCCTCGATGTTGCGGGCGGCACCGAAGAACTTCTTCGGCGGGTAGAGCGCAGCCGAGTCGACGCCGCCGGAGAGGATCCGGCCGCTCGGCGGGGCGGCCAGGTTGTAGGCCCGACCCAACCGGGTGATGCCGTCGAGGAGTACGACGACGTCGTGGCCGAGCTCGACGAGCCGCTTGGCCCGCTCGATCGCCAGCTCGGCGACCGTGGTGTGGTCGCTGGCCGGCCGGTCGAAGGTCGAGGAGATGACCTCGCCCTTGACCGAGCGCTCGAAGTCGGTGACCTCCTCAGGACGCTCGTCGACCAGCACCACCATCAGGTGACACTCGGGATTGTTCGTCGTGATCGAGTTCGCGATCGACTTCATGATCATCGTCTTGCCGGCCTTGGCGGGCGAGACGATGAGGCCGCGCTGGCCCTTGCCGATCGGGGCCGCGATGTCGATGACCCGGCCGATCAGGTTGGTCGGCTCGGTCTCGAGGCGAAGCCGCTCGGTCGGGTAGAGCGGGGTCAGCGTGGAGAAGTCGACCCGGCTGCGTGCCGACTCCGGGTCGGCACCGTTGACCGCGTCGATGCGGACCATCGGGTTGAACTTCTCCTTGCGCTCGCCCTCGCGGGGCTGGCGCACCTGGCCGACGATCGCGTCGCCGCGGCGCAGTCCGAACTTGCGGACCATCGACAGGGAGACGTAGACGTCCTCGGCGCCCGGCAGGTAGCCGCTGGTGCGCACGAATGCGTAGTTGTCGAGGACGTCGAGGATGCCGGCCGCCGGCACGAGTACGTCGTCCTCGAGGATCGTGGTGTCGGGCTCGTTGCGGCCGCCACGGGTGCTGCGCTCCGGACGCTCGCCGCGCTCGGAACGGTCGCGGCCCCGACGACGACGGTTGCGGCCACTGCCCTGCTCGTCACGGTCGGACTGGTTGTCCTGCTGGCCGCCCTGCTGGCGGNTTGTCCTGCTGGCCGCCCTGCCTGTCGGACTGCTGCTTCTCCTGCTGCTTGTCCTGCTGGCCGGACTGGCGGTTGCCTTGTTGCCGGTCCTGTTGCCGGTCCTGTTGCCGGTCCTGCTGCTTGTCCTGGCGGCCCTGCTGCTTGTCGCCGTGCTGCTTGTCCTGCTGGCCGGCGCCACGGTCCTGCGCCTGATCGGCCTGCTTGTCCGACTGCTTGTCCGACTGCTTCTCGGGCTGGTCGCGGCGGGCGCGCTGGCCCTCCGACGCGTCCGCGCCGGAGGCCTCGCCTGCTGTCGCGCGGACCGACGACTCCTGGTTCGTGGCCTCCCGGTCGCCCTGGGCACGCTGGCGTTCACCGCGCGACTCACGCACGGTGTTCGCTTCGTCGGCCGGGCGTTCACCCTCGCCGGATCCGGCAGCGGCGCCCGGCGCCTTGGCCGCGCCGCGGACCCGGGTCCGGACCCGTGGCTGGTCCGGGGCGTTGTCGCTGGAGCCTCCGCTCGGTGCGGACGACTCCGCGGCCGGCTTGTCGGCGACCGGCTTGCCGCCCGACGGGCCGCTCGTCTTGCCGCTTGTCTGGGCCGCCTTGATGGCCTCGACCAGTTGCGCCTTCTTCATGCTGCCGGAGCCGCTGATGCCGAGGCCGCCGGCCATGGCCTTCAGGTCGGCGATCAGCATGGAGTTGAGCCCGCCGGTGCGCTTCTTGGGCGCGGCCTTGGCGGCCGGGGCCTCCGACTGCGTCGCAGCGGTGGTCTCGTTGGTTTCCGTCACGTGAGGTCCTTCCCACGTATCTGTGCCGTTCCGGCTCGAGTGCCGACGGCTTCTCGTGTATGTGCCTCGTCGCGCCCGGTCGCGAGTCACACCGAGGTGACGGTCGCCGACTGCGACATGACGAGGAGGAGGGTGCACCGCGCCGGGCGAACCCAGAGGGAGTGCGAGCGCCTGATGATCGTGGCGCCCGACCAGAGTAACACCAGGTGACCGCCCTCACTGCGCACCCGTCGTACGCGTCGGCGTGGGGTCAACTGGTGACGACAACCCCGTGCGTGTCGACCTCGAGGTGAAGCGTCGTCCAGCCCTCAGGGCACTGCGCCATCAGGGACTCGGGGCCGGTCGACCAGCCCGCCACCGGGTGCACCGGGCCGTCGGTGAACGCCAGGACGGTCGGCCCCGCCCCCGAGACGATCGCCGGGTGCTCCTGGCCGCGCAGGGCCTCGACCAGCGCCAAGGACTGCGGCATCGCGGGCGTCCGGTAGGACTGGTGCAGGTAGTCGCGGGTGGCCAGGTGCAGCAGGTCCGGACGTCGGGCCAGGGCCGCGACCAGCAGCGCCGTACGTCCGGAGTTCGCCGCAGCGTCGGCGTGCGGGACGACGTCGGGCAGCAGGCCCCGGGCGGCCTCGGTCGAGACGGGGGTGGACGGGATGAAGACCACCGCCGAGATGCGCGGGTCGACGACCGACCCGGCGGCGTAGAAGTCGTTCGCCTCACGTCCCGAAATCACGAAGCCCCCGTAGAGCGCAGGCGCCACGTTGTCGGGGTGCCCCTCGATCTCCGCCGCGAGGCGGAACATCGCGTCGTCGTCGAGCAGCAGCTGCCCGCCGGCGACGAGGCCGCGGGCCAGGGCGAGGCCCCCGACGATGGCGGCAGATGACGAGCCCAGGCCGCGCGCGTGCGGGATGCGGTTGACGCAGCTCAACGACAGGCCCGGAGGTTCGGCGTTCATCAGACCGAACGCAGCCCGCATCGCACGCACCACCAGGTGCGACTCGTCGCGGGGTACGTCGTCCGCACCGGCACCCTCGACGTCGATGCGCAGGCCGGAGCCGGTCACCGTGCCGGTGAGCTCGTCGCGCAACGAGAGGGCCAGGCCGAGCGAGTCGAAGCCCGGTCCGAGGTTGGCCGAGGTCGCCGGCACCGAGACCGTGACCGGGCCGTCGACGAATCGCGCCATGTCAGGCGAGACCGGCCGCCGCCGCCGCGGACTCGACGTCGGGGTCGACCACGTTGTCGACGAGGTCGCCGAACCCCTCGAGTGCGGTCGCGGTGTCCTTGAGCCCGTGGCCGGTCACGGTGATGACGATCGTCTTGCCGGTGAAGTCCTCGCCACCGACGTGCGCCTTCAGCAGACCAGCCACACCGGCTGCCGAGGCCGGTTCGACGAAGACGCCGTCGCTGGAGGCCAGCGCCTTCTGGGCGGCCAGGATCTCCTCGTCGGTCAGCGAGGTGAACCCGCCGCCCGACTCGGTGGCGGCGTCGACGGCCAGGGTCCACGAGGCGGGGTTGCCGACCCGGATGGCGGTGGCCTTGGTCTCGGGGTTCGGGAACGGCTCTCCGGTCACCAGGGGTGCGGCACCCTCGGCCTGGAAGCCACGCATCACGGGCAGCCGAGTGGCGTCACCGGAGGCGACGTACTCGGTGTAGCCGAGCCAGTACGCCGAGATGTTGCCGGCGTTCCCGACCGGCAGGAAGTGCAGGTCGGGGGCCTCGCCGAGGAAGTCGACGATCTCGAACGACGCGGTCTTCTGGCCCTGCAGGCGGATCGGGTTGACCGAGTTCACCAACGCGACGGGGTACTTCTCGGACAGGCCGCGGGCGATCGCCAGGCAGTCGTCGAAGTTGCCGCGCACCATGATGACCTGCGCGCCGTGCACGATCGCCTGGGCCATCTTGCCGGCCGCGATCTTGCCATCGGGCACGAGCACGAGCGGCTTGATGCCGGCCTTGGCCGCGTAGGCCGCCATCGACGCCGACGTGTTGCCGGTCGAGGCGCACACCACGGCCTTGGCGCCCTCGTGCACCGCCACGGAGATCGCCGCGGTCATGCCGCGGTCCTTGAACGAGCCGGTGGGGTTGTCACCCTCGACCTTGAGCCACACCTCGGCGCCGGTGAGGCCCGAGAGCCATCCGGAGGAGACCAGCGGGGTGCCGCCCTCACGCAGGGTGATGGCCGGGGTGCCCTCGGGGATGTCGAGGCGGTCGCGGTACTCCTCGACGACGCCGCGCCACTGGTGCGTGCTCACTCTGATTCACCTTCCACGCGCATCACCGAGGTGACCTCGCGAACCATGTCCATGCCCCGCAGGTGCTCGACGGTGGCGCTGAGTTGGGCGTCGGTCGCCCTGTGGGAAACCACGACGAGCTGTGCGTCGGCGCCGCGGCCTTCCTGGCGGACGGTCTGGATCGACACGTCGTGCTCGGCGAAGGCGAGCGCAACAGCCGCCAGCACACCCGCGCGGTCCTGGACGTCGAGCGCCACGTGGTAGCGCGTGATCGTCTCGCCCATGGGCAGCACGACACGATCGGCGTACGCCGACTCCCCCGCGCCGCGCGTTCCGCCGAGACGGTTGCGGGCCGCGGTGACGAGGTCACCGAGCACCGCCGACGCGGTCGGTGAGCCGCCGGCGCCGGGGCCGTAGAACATCAGCTGACCGGCCGCCTCGGACTCGACGAAGACCGCGTTGTAGGCCTCACGCACCGACGCCAGCGGGTGGGTGAGCGGGATCATCGCCGGGTGCACGCGCGCCGAGACAGCGTCGTCCTTGAGCTCGCAGATCGCCAGCAGCTTGACCACGCACTTCATCTCGCGGGCCGACTGCACGTCGGCGGCGGTCACCTCGGAGATGCCCTCACGGTAGACGTCGTCGGCGGTGACCCGGGTGTGGAACGCGATGCTGGCCAGGATGGCGGCCTTCGCTGCGGCGTCGAAGCCCTCGACGTCGGCGGTCGGGTCGGCCTCGGCGTACCCGAGCTCCTGGGCCTCCTCGAGCGCCTCGCCGAAGCCGGCACCCGAGGTGTCCATCTTGTCGAGGATGAAGTTGGTGGTGCCGTTGACGATGCCGAGCACGCGGGTGACCTTGTCACCGGCCAGCGACTCACGCAGCGGCCGCAGGATCGGGATCGCGCCGGCGACGGCCGCCTCGTAGTAGAGGTCGCGCCCCGCCTTGGCCGCGGCCTCGAAGAGCGTCGGCCCGTCTTCGGCGAGCAGCGCCTTGTTGGCCGTGACGACCGAGGCGCCGTTCTCGAGCGCGGTCAGGATCAGCGACCGGGCCGGCTCGATGCCACCGATCACCTCGACCACCAGGTCGAGGTCGCCCCGGGCGAGCAGCGCGTCGGCGTCGGTGGTGAGCAGTCCCTCGGGCACCTCGACCTCGCGGGTCGCGTCGAGGCGGCGTACGGCGACGCCGACCAGGTCGACCGGCGCACCGATCCGCGCGGCCAGGTCGTCGGACTGCTCGGTGAGCAACCGCACCACCTGTGAGCCGACCGAACCGCATCCCAGGACTGCGACCTTCAGCCGCTTGCCAGCCTCACTCAACTGCTTGCTCCATCACGTCGGGGTGCCACGTCGGTGGCCAGAAGATCGTCCTCAGTCTCTCGCCGAACGACGACGCGCGTGACGCCGTCCCGTACAGCGATCACCGGCGGGCGCAGCGCATGGTTGTAGTTGCTGGCCATCGAGCGGCAGTAGGCGCCGGTGCCGGGCACCGCGACGAGGTCTCCGGGGCGTACGTCGCCCGGGAGGAACTCGTCCTTGACCACGATGTCGCCGGCCTCGCAGTGCTTGCCGACCACGCGGGCCAGGACGGCGGGCGCCTCCGAGACGCGTGAGGCCAGCGTGCACGAGTAGTCGGCGTCGTAGAGGGCGGTGCGGATGTTGTCGCTCATGCCGCCGTCGACGCTGACGTAGACCCGTCGCGCGCCGCCGTCGAGGGCGACCTCCTTCACCGTTCCGACCTCATAGACCGTGCACACGCTCGGCCCGACGATGGCCCGACCGGGCTCGATCGAGAGGCGCGGCTCCTCGATGCCGAGCGCGCGGCACTCGTGCTCCACGATCTTGCTCATCTCGGTGGCCAGCTGCGCCGGGTCGGACGGGTCGTCCTGGGTGGTGTAGGCGATGCCGAAGCCCCCGCCGAGGTCCATCTCGGGCATGTCGACCGACAGCTCCTCGGAGACCCGGGCGTGCAGCGCCAGCACCCGTCGGGCGGCCACCTCGAAGCCCGAGGAGTCGAAGATCTGACTGCCGATGTGGCTGTGCAGCCCCAGGAGCTCGAGGCCCGGCGCGGCGAGCACGCGGCGTACGGCCTCGAAGGCGTCGCCCGAGGTGATCGAGAAGCCGAACTTCTGGTCCTCGTGGGCAGTGGCGATGTATTCGTGGGTGTGCGCCTCGACGCCCGCGGTCACCCGCAGCATCACCTTCACCGACCCCCCGGTCGAGGAGGCACGTCCCACCTCGAGACCAGCCGTGATCGCCTCGAGCCGCTCGATCTCGTGGAGGGAGTCGACCACGATGCGGCCCACATCGGCCTGGATCGCACGCCGCAGCTCGGCGGTGGTCTTGTTGTTGCCGTGGTAGCCGATGCGCGACGGGTCCACGCCACCACGCAGGGCGACGGTCAGCTCACTGTTGGAGCACACGTCGAGGCACAGACCCTCCTCGGCGATCCACGAGGCGATCGTCGTGCAGAGGAACGCCTTGCCGGCGTAGTAGACGTCGTACGCCGAGAACGCGTCACGGAAGGCGCGCGCCCGGCCGCGGAAGTCGTCCTCGTCGAGGACGTACGCCGGTGAGCCGTGCTCGGCGACGAGGTCACGGAGGTCCACTCCCCCGACGACCAGCGCACCGTCGTCGTTCTTGTGCGCGGTCGACGACCAGAGCTGGCCGACCAGGGCGTTGGCGTCGTCGGGCTCACGCAACCAGTGGGGTCCCCGGAGGGCACCGTCAGCGTGGGCCCAGCCGGAGGGGTGGGCGGTAGGCACTCCGGATCACATCCTCTCGGGCGCGGAGACGCCCAGGAGGGCGAGGCCGTTGGCCAGCACGGTCCGGGTCGCGTCGACGAGCAACAGCCGCGCCCGGTGCAGGTCCGTGGTCTCCTCGTCGCCGCGGGGCAGCACCCGGCAGCTGTCGTAGAACCGGTGGTAGACGCCGGCGAGGTCCTCGAGGTAGCGCGCGACCCGGTGCGGTTCGCGCAGCTCGGCGGCCGCCTTGACCACGCGCGGGAACTCCGCGAGGGAGCGCAGCAGCACGCCCTCCTTCTCGTGGACCAGGAGCTCGGGGTGCGACGCCGCCACGACGTCGAGGTCGGCCGCGTTGCGCAGCAGGCTCGCCACCCGTGCGTGGGCGTACTGCACGGTGAAGACCGGGTTGTCGTTGGTTGCCTTCGCCCACAGGTCGAGGTCGATGTCGATGGGCGAGTCCGAGTGGTAGCGGGCCAGTGCGTAGCGGCTGGCGTCGACACCGATCGCGCCGACCAGGTCGTCGATGGTGACGACCGTCCCGGCACGCTTGGACATCCGCAGCGGCTGGCCGTCGCGGAGCAGGTTGACCATCTGGCCGATCAGGATCTCGAGGTTCTTGCCCGGCTCGTCGCCGAATGCGGCACACATGGCGTTCATGCGGCCCACGTAGCCGTGGTGGTCGGCGCCGAGCATGATGAAGCAGCGGTCGAAGCCCCGCTCCCTCTTGTCGAGGTAGTAGGCCAGGTCGCCGGACAGGTAGGCGCCGTTGCCGTCGGACTTGATGATCACGCGGTCCTTGTCGTCACCGAACTTCTCGGTGGCGAGCCAGAGCGCGTTGTCCTTCTCGTAGGTGTTGCCGAGCTCGGTGAGCCGCTCGACCGCCTTCGCGACGGCACCGCTCTTGTGCAGGTTGTCCTCGTGGAAGTAGACGTCGAAGTCGACGCGGAAGTCGCGCAGCGACTTCTTGATCTCGTCGAACATCATCTCGACGCCGATCCGGCGGAAGACCTCGCGCGCCTCGTCGTCGCCGAGCTCGAGGACGTCGGGCTCCTGCGCGACGATCGCTGCGGCGATGTCCTGGATGTACTCGCCGCCGTAGCCGTCCTCGGGGGCCGGCTCCCCCTTGGCGCTGGCCAGCAACGAGTTGCTGAACCTGTCGATCTGGCCGCCGTGGTCGTTGAAGTAGTACTCCCGGGTGACCTCGGCGCCGGTCATCGTGAAGATTCGGCCGAGCGCGTCACCGACGGCAGCCCAACGCACGGCACCGATGTGCAACGGACCCGTGGGGTTGGCCGAGACGAACTCGAGGTTGATCTTCTCGCCGGCGAACGCGTCGGAGGCGCCGTACGATGACCCGGCGGCCACGACCTCGGCGGCGAGCCGGCCCTGGGCGCCCGCGTCGACCGTGATGTTGAGGAAGCCGGGACCGGCGATCTCGACCTCGGCGACACCGTCGGCGGCAGTCAGCTTCTCCGCCACCAGCTCGGCGAGGGCGCGCGGATTCGTGCCAGCCTTCTTGGCGAGCTGGAGGGCGACGTTGGTGGCGTAGTCCCCGTGGCCCTTCTGTCGCGGCCGCTCGATCGTCACCTCGGAGGGAACGCCGTCGGGCAGGGCGAGCGCGCCCTGGTCGACCAACGAGGCAAGGGCATCGACGACTGCGGTGGAGAGCTGTTCGGGAGTCACCCGGTAAGCCTATCGGCGGACCTCGGTTTCACGTCAGCGAGTATCGACCGGTAGTCTTCGGCAGCGCGCTGCGACGCGCATGCCTCCGTAGCTCAGGGGATAGAGCACTGGTTTCCGGTACCAGGTGCCGCAGGTTCGAATCCTGCCGGAGGCGCTCGACCGAATCACCACCACAACCCCGCCCGAACGTGCGGGGTTGTCGGCATTTCGTGACCCGTGTGACTGGTGTGAACCATCCGAATGCCGGGCAATCTCGCCATTCTCCAGCGGGTTTGCCCAATTTTGGGGAAGATTTCCACGTAACGAAGTGGACTGCCTCTCGTTGCATCCGGTGAGACCTTTCATCGGGAGCTGACATAGGCGGTCTCGGACCACTATTTATCGTTTTGGGGAGACAACCTGTGAAGACTTCAGTGCGGCGTATTCTCGCTGCTTCAACGGCCACGGCAGTGGCCATGGTCGGTGCGCTCGGCCTTGCCGGCAGCGCGAACGCGGCACCCGCCGCGGCCGCGACGACCATCACGAACTACGCGTTCCAGGGCTGGGCCTACGGCACCTACGCGAACGTCGGCCTCGCCGGCGTCTCGTCGTCGCCGACCGCCTACTCCTGGCTGGGCTGCACCCGCCGTACCGGCATCATCCGTGACCGCAGCGTCGCCGCCGCCAACGTGCCGAACCCGAGCCCCGTGCTCAAGGTCGGCGCCGTGGCCAGCCGCAGCCGCACCTACAAGTCCGGCAGGACCGTCGGCATGCGCAGCACCAACCGGGTCGCCTCGGTCCGTCTCGGCGCTGCCGACGGGCTGAACCTCAGCATCACCGGTCTCTCCACCACGGCCGACGCCCACGCCCGGTCCGGCAGGTTCGGCACCAGCGCGTCGTTCAGCTCGGTCGACATCGCCGCCAACACCGGCACGCCGCTCGACGACATCCTGAACCAGGTCGGCGCCGGCGTCGGCGACCTGATCAAGCAGCTGCAGAAGGCCACCGGCAACGAGCTCACGCTCCCCGGTCTCGGCGTCATCCGGCTCGGCAAGACGCGCAAGGCGGCCTACGCCCACCACGCGTTCGCCAACGCCGTGGCGTTGAACGTCACGCTCTTCGGTCTCGACGGCCACGCCGGCGGATCCGACGACGTCAACGTGACCATCGGTCGCTCCTTCGCCCAGATCAGCGACGACGTCCCGTCAGCCGTGATGGCCGGCAACGCCCGGGTCCTCGAGGCCAAGGTGCTCGGCGGTGTGGTCACCGCGGGTCCGATCTCCGAGCGCTCCATTCCCTGTGAGGGCACTCGCGGCGTGGTCCGCAAGAGCGCGACGGTCGGCGCCAACCTGCTGAACCTGAACGCCGTCGTCGCCGGTGTCGCCCAGGCCCGGGTGTACGGCGTGCAGCAGAGCCGTGGCCGCGCCAAGGCCTGGACCGAGGCCGCACTGGCCGACATCAAGCTGGGCGTCGGCGACTCCAGCCTGCAGGTCAAGGGCGTCGTGGCCCGTGCCAACGTGGCGCGCTCCGCCAAGGGCCGCATCGCCAAGAGCACAGCCGGAAGCTCGGTCGCCTCGATCACCTTCGGTGGCAAGGCCTACAAGGTTCCGGTCCCCGGCCAGACGCTCGACATCGGCGGGCTGGTCAAGATCCAGTCGATGGTGAAGTCGACCACCAAGACCGGCATCACCGTCACGGCCCTTCGGGTGACCGTGCTCGGCGACCAGACCGTCGTGGTGAACATCGGCGTGGCGAAGGCCAGCCTGCGTCGCACCTGATCCACCGCATCACCTGACAGACGCTGAAGGGGCGGCTCCGATCCGGAGCCGCCCCTTCACGCTTTCCCGAGCTCACGCCCGCCGGTTCAGCAGTGGGAGATCACGGCGTCCTTGCGGGCGTCGTTGCCGTAGCGCCGCGCCTGGTCGACGTACGGCAGGACGACGCTGGCGCCACCGATGTTCCCGATGCTGCCGTTGACCACGCAGTGGGTGATCCGGTCGCTGCGCACCGCCGCCACCGCGCGTGCGATGCGGAAGAGCTCCTTGGGCGGCACCCGGGCGTCCATGTGCTGCATGACCGCCAGGGTGCCCTTGTCGAGGAAGCCGGGCTGGTCCTGCCGGGCCTTGACCTGCCGGTGGATCGCCTGCAGTGTCTCCTGCTGGTTCGCCGACCGGTCGAAGTCACCACGCGGCAACGACTTGCGCACCCGCGAGAACGCCAACGCCCCCAACCCACCGAGGTGCTGCTTGCCCACCTTGAAGCCCTGTGGCCGAAGGTAGGGGTCGCTGAAGGCGTGCCGCGAGTTGACCGTGATGCCGCCGATCGCGGTGACCATGTTGCGCAGCCCCATGAAGCTGGCCACCATCACGTAGTCGGGTTCCACGCCGGTGAGGCCCTTCACGGTCTCGGCCATCAGCTGCGGACCGCCGAAGTAGAGGGCCGCGTTGATCCGGTTCGACCCGTGTCCCGGGATCGAGACCCAGGAGTCGCGCGGCATGCCGATCGCCGTGGCCGCGCCAGTGCGGCTGTTGATGCCGACCAGCTGGATGGCGTCGGCACGGCTGCGCAGCACGTTCTGGCCGGGCCGGGCATCGGAGCCGAGAGCCAGGATCCACACCACGTCCGGCGACAGGTCGACCCCCTGCGCGCGCTGCACCTTCACGAGGGTCGCGTCGGTCTGGCTCACCGAGCTGTTCGGCACGAGCAAGAGCGTCGCGGAGAGTACGGCGGCCAACGCCGTCCTGCTCAGTAGTCGTCGCATCAGTTGTCCTTCCTCGACGCCGGCACGGCCCTGGCCGAGCGCGCCACGTCGTACTCGAAGATCCGCCAGGTGCCCTTGACCGGGCTCAGGGTCAGCCGACCTGTCACCGTCACGCGGCGCCGGGCGTCACCGTCGGTGTCGAAGACGAGCCGGAAGCGCGCGGTGGCACCCACCGCTCGCTTCGACGCGCCGAGCAGGTCGACCTTCACGGTGCGGCGTACGACGGTCACCTCGTCGATGCGGCCCGCCAGCTGGGCGTTCGAGGTGAGCGTCCTGTCGTGCCGGGCCTGCGCTGCCAGGTCGCGGGTGAAGCCGGGCCACGAGCCCTTCATGCTGCGCCGGGGGAAGTCGCCGCCGACCCAGGCCGCCTCGAACCACGTGTCGACGGTGCGTCCGACCGTCGTCACTGCCTGCGTGCGCCGCTTCGGCGGGAGCTTGCCGGTGACCTTGCCGACCGTGGCCACCAGGGGCACCTGGGCCACCCGGGGCTCGTCGAGCCCCGGCGCACGCCCCTTCTCGGTCGGGTCGTCGCCCTCGTCGTCGGAGCTGCATCCGCTCGCGAACAGGGCCAGGACGAGCACCAGTGCGGCTCCTCGTGCTCGCCGATTTCTCTTCGTCGACATCAGTCGTGCACCTCCTCAATGGTGATACCGGCAACACCTTGCCCGAGAAGGGAGACCAGCCTCTGCATTTGTTGCCGGGTGGGTCTAGCCTTGACGCTTGTATCGACACCCCGCAAATGCCGCACCGGAAGAGGCGAACCAAGCCGTGGCTGAGTCTTCTCAGAACAACCGACTTATCGACTTCGGAGCCAACGAGTGGCTCGTTGACGAAATGTTCGAGCAGTACCAGAAGGATCCGGCCAGCGTGGGCCCGGAATGGACCGCATACTTCAAGGATCAGGGCGGCTCCAACGGGGCCGCTCCCGCATCCGGAGACGCCTCCGCGCCGGCCTCACGGACGACCGCACCGACCGCGTCCGCCCCGGCCGCGGCACCCTCCCAGCCCGCGCAGCAGGCTGCGGCGGCTCCCGCCGCGGCAGCGCCTGCGGCAGAGACACCCGCGGCCGACTCCGCGACGCCGGCTCCGGTGGCCAAGCCCCGCCCGGTGAGCAAGCCGGTCGAGCCCGCCAAGGGCACCGCGAACCCCGAGCCGCGTGACCCCAAGCCCAGCGAGCCGAGCGAGCCGACCGACGAGCCGAAGCACACCGTGCTGCGCGGCATCGCGGCCGCCACGGCGAAGAACATGGACGTCTCCCTCCACGTCCCGACGGCAACCTCGGTGCGCAACGTCCCGGTGAAGCTGCTGTGGGACAACCGCGTGGTCATCAACAACCACCTCAAGCGCGCCCGTGGTGGCAAGGTCTCGTTCACCCACCTCATCGGCTACGCGATCGTCAAGGCGATCCGCTCGATGCCGGAGATGAACAACTCCTACACCGAGACCAACGGCAAGCCCACCATGGTCACGCCGGCGCACATCAACCTCGGGCTGGCCATCGACCAGCAGAAGCCCGACGGCACCCGCCAGCTCGTCGCCCCCTCCATCAAGGCGACCGAGTCGATGGACTTCGCCGGCTTCTGGACGGCGTACGAAGCGATCATCCGCAAGGCCCGCGACAACAAGCTGTCGATGGACGACTACACCGGCACCACGATCAGCCTGACCAACGTCGGTGGCCTCGGCACCAACAACTCGGTCCCCCGCCTGATGGCCGGCCAGGCCGCGATCATCGGCGTCGGCTCGATGGACTACCCGCCGGAGTTCCAGGGCGCGTCCGAGGAGACGTTGACCCGCAACGCGGTCAGCCGCATCCTCACCATCACCTCGACCTACGACCACCGGGTCATCCAGGGTGCCCAGTCGGGTGAGTTCCTGCGCCGGCTGCACCAGCTGCTGCTGGGCGAGGAGGGGTTCTACGACGAGATCTTCCGCTCGCTGCGCATCCCCTACGAGCCGATCCGTTGGGGCAACGACATCGCCACCAACCACGATGACGAGATCAGCAAGCAGGCCCGCATCCTCGAGCTGATCCACGCCTACCGGGTGCGCGGTCACATGATGGCCGACACCGACCCGCTCGAGTACCGCCAGCGCAGCCACCCCGACCTCGAGATCGAGTCGCACGGGCTGACCCTGTGGGACCTCGACCGCGAGTTCGCCACCGGCTCGTTCGGTGGCGAGGGCCGCCGCTTCATGCGCCTGCGCCAGATCCTCGGCATCCTGCGTGACTCCTACTGCCGCACCATCGGCATCGAGTACATGCACATCCAGGACCCCGAGCAGCGTCGCTGGATCCAGGAGCGCGTCGAGCAGCCGCACGTGAAGACGCCCCGCGAGGAGCAGTTGCGGATCCTGCTGAAGCTCAACCAGGCCGAGGCCTTCGAGACCTTCCTGCAGACCAAGTTCGTCGGCCAGAAGCGGTTCAGCCTCGAGGGCGCGGAGACCACCGTGCCGGTGATCGACGAGATCTGTGAGGCAGCGGCCGAGTCGGCCCTCGACGAGGTCTGCATCGGCATGGCCCACCGTGGGCGCCTCAACGTGCTGGCCAACATCGTCGGCAAGAAGTACTCCCAGATCTTCCGCGAGTTCGAGGGCAACATCGACCCGCGCACCGTCCAGGGATCCGGCGACGTGAAGTACCACCTCGGCGCCGAGGGTGAGTTCCTCTCGGGCCTCGGCGACAGGATCAAGGTCTCCGTGGCCGCGAACCCGTCGCACCTCGAGGCCGTCGACCCGGTGCTCGAGGGCATCGCCCGCGCCAAGCAGGACGTCCTCGACCGGGGCGCCGAATACCCCGTGCTCCCGCTGCTCGTGCACGGTGACGCGGCGTTCGCCGGTCAGGGTGTCGTCGCCGAGACGCTCAACCTGTCGCAGCTGCGCGGCTACCGCACGGGCGGCACGATCCACCTGGTGGTCAACAACCAGGTCGGCTTCACCACCTCCCCCGGTTCGTCGCGCTCCTCGCTCTACTGCACCGACGTCGCCCGCATGGTGCAGGCGCCGATCTTCCACGTGAACGGCGACGACCCCGAGGCCTGCATCCGCGTGGCTCGTCTGGCCTTCGAGTACCGCCAGGCGTTCCGCAAGGACGTCGTCATCGACCTGGTCTGCTACCGCCGTCGCGGTCACAACGAGGGTGACGACCCGTCGTACACCCAGCCGTTGATGTACGACCTGATCGAGCAGAAGCGGTCGATCCGCAAGCTCTACACCGAGTCCCTGATCGGTCGTGGCGACATCACGATCGAGGAGGCCGAGACCGTGCTGCGCGACTACCAGCAGCAGCTCGAGCGGGTCTTCACCGAGGTGCGTGAGGCCAAGAGCTCGCCCGACGAGTGGACCACCGTTCCGGACTACCCGGAGAAGCCCGCGGGCGAGGCGGTCACCAAGATCAGCCAGGACGTCCTCAAGCGCATCTCCGACGCCTACGTCACGCCGCCGGAGGGCTTCACCGTCCACCCGAAGGTGATGCCGCAGCTCCAGCGTCGCGCCACGGCGATCACCGAGGGCCCGATCGACTGGGGCACCGGCGAGATCCTGGCATTCGGCTCGTTGCTGATGGAGGGTCGTCCGGTGCGTCTGGCCGGCCAGGACTCACGTCGCGGCACGTTCGTGCAGCGGTTCGCCACCATCATCGACCGCACCAACGCCGACGAGTGGACCCCGCTGAGCACGCTCACCGAGGACCAGGCCCGCTTCCACGTCTACGACTCGCTGCTCTCCGAGTACGCCGCCCTCGGCTTCGAGTACGGCTACTCCGTGGCCCGTCCCGACGCCCTGGTGCTGTGGGAGGCCCAGTTCGGTGACTTCGTCAACGGCGCACAGACCGTCATCGACGAGTTCATCACCGCCGGTGAGGCCAAGTGGCGCCAGCAGTCGGGCGTCGTACTCCTCCTGCCGCACGGCTACGAGGGCCAGGGCCCCGACCACTCGTCGGCCCGCATCGAGCGGTTCCTGGCGATGTGTGCCGAGGACGCCATGGTCGTGGCACAGCCGTCGACGCCCGCGTCGTACTTCCACCTGCTGCGCCGGCACTCGCTGGGTGAGGAGCACCGCCCGCTGGTGGTCTTCACGCCCAAGTCGATGCTCAAGCGCAAGGAGGCGGCCTCGCAGCCGGCCGACTTCACGCAGGGGTCGTTCCAGGGCCTGATCGGCGACGACCAGGCCGACCCGAACACCGTCGACACGCTGCTGCTGTGCTCGGGCCGGGTCACCTGGGACCTCATGGTCGACCGCGGCAAGCGCGAGAACGGCAACCGTTTCGCGATCGCCCGCGTCGAGCGCCTCTACCCGTCGCCCGACGAGCAGATCGCCGACGAGATCAAGAAGTTCCCGAACCTCAAGACGGTCCGCTGGGTGCAGGACGAGCCGCAGAACATGGGCCCGTGGCCGCACTACGCGCTCAACGTCTGGAACAAGCTCGGCATCGAGGTCCAGCCGATCACCCGGGCCGCCTCGTCGGCGCCCTCGGTGGGCGTGGCCAAGCGGCACCAGGAAGAGCAGCGCAACCTGCTCGACCGTGCCTTCGAGTGAGCTGAACCAGATGTACTTCACCGACCGCGGCATCGAAGAGCTCGAGAAGCGTCGGGGTGACGAGGAAGTCACCCTGGCGTGGGTCGCCGACCGGTTGCAGGAGTTCACCGACACGTTCCCGGAGTTCGAGACCCCCGTCGAGCGGCTGGCCACCTGGCTGGCCCGCCTCGACGATCCGGAGGACTAGGACACGCCCTGGTTCCAGACGCAGAGCGGCCCCGCGACTCGATGAGTCGCGGGGCCGCCTTGCTTGTCTGCCGATCAAGCCGTGCTCAGCAGGTCAGCCCTGTCGTGGAGCCGGCCGGATCGTCACCTCGGGGATCGTCGCGTCCCCCGGCAGGTCGAGCACGTGGACGATCGTCCCGGCCGCGGTCTGCGGATCGATCCAGTTGCTCGCGTCGTACGCCGCCCCCTCCTGCTCGTGCACCTTCTGCTGCATCGCGGTCGCCGTACGTGAGGGGTAGACGGTGGTGACGCGTACGCCGTTCCCCTGCTCCTCGGCACGCAGGGCGTCGGCAAACGCGCGCACCCCGAACTTCGAGGCGGCGTAGGCCGACCAGTGTGCGTTCGCCGTGAGACCGGCGGAGGAGTTCACGACGAGCACCAGGCCACGCGCAGCACGCAGCGCCGGGAGACAGGCCTTGGTGAGCAGCATCGGGGCCACCAGGTTCACGTCGAGCTGCGCGCGAAGGTCGTCCACCTCGAGCTCCGCCACAGGACCCAGCTCGACGACACCCGCGATGTGCAGCACGCTGTCGAGGGCATCGGGCAGGCCGGTCAGGGACTGCTCCAGCGAAGCCGGGTCGGCGAGGTCGGCCACGAACACGTGCGCCTGGGGGAACTCGCGTGACAGGTCGTCGGCGCGCTGCGCCGAGCGGGCGGGCAGCCACAACTCGTCGCCGCGACCGGCGAGGATGCGGGCGACCGCCGCACCGATCCCCGAGCCGGCGCCGGTGACCAGGTGCCGGCCCGGTGCCGTCATCGGGTGAGGACGATCTTGCCGAACACGTCACCCTTCGCCATTGCCGCGAAGCCCTCACGTGCGTCGGCCATGGGGATCTCACGGTCGATCAGGGGGCGGGTGCCGGTGGCGTCCAGCATCTGGGTCAGGGCGGCCAGCTCACGGCTGGTGCCCATCGTCGAGCCGACCACGCTCAGCTGGAGGAAGAAGATGCGGGTCAGCTCGGCGTCGTCGAGCTGTGGGCCGGACGTCGTACCGCTGATCACGATCCTGCCGCCGGGGCGCAGGGCCCGGATCGAGTGGGACCAGGTGGCGCGGCCGACGGTCTCCATGACCGCGTCGACCTTCATCGGCAGCCGGGCGTTGGACTCGAAGACCTCGTGGGCACCGATCTCGAGGGCGCGGGTCCGCTTGGTCTTGTCGCGGCTGGTGGCCAGCACCTTCAGGCCGCCGGCACGAGCCAGCGTGATCAGCGCGGTGGCCACGCCGCCGCCGGCGCCCTGCACCAGCACGCTGTCGCCGGCCTTGAGCCCGCCCTGGGTGAAGAGCATGCGGTACGCGGTGAGCCAGGCGGTCGGCAGGCAGGCCGCCTCGGCGAACGACATCGAGGCGGGCTTGGCGATCACGTTGCGCCTCGGCACGATCACCTTGTCGGCAAAGGTGCCCTGGTGGCGCTCGGAGAGCAGGGAGCGCTTCGGGTCGAAGGTCTCGTCGCCGGACCAGTCCGGGTCGCTGACGACGGCGTGCACGAGCACCTCGTTGCCGTCCTCGTCGAGACCCGCGGCGTCGCAGCCGAGGATCATCGGCAGCGACTCCTCGCGGAGCCCGACCCCGCGCAACGACCAGAGGTCGTGGTGGTTGAGCGAGGCTGCCTTGACGGTGACCGTCGTCCAGCCATCAGGGGCGACCGGGTCGGGACGCTCCCCGACCACCAGGCCGCTCAGCGGATCTTCGGACGAGAACTTCTCTGCATAGACCGCAAACATGACCCGAGCCTAGCGACGTGTGGAGCCTTGCCGGCTGGGTGGTCAGTCGCTGGTCAGTCGGTGGTGGTCAGTCACCCGTGATGCGGGCGACTCCGTCGCGACGAGCCGCCTCGGCCACCGCGGCCGCGACCGCCGGGCCGACCCGCGGGTCGAACGGCGAGGGAATGATGCAGTCCTCGGTGAGCGCGTCGCCGACGAGATCGGCCAGCGCCTCGGCGGCGGCCAGCTTCATGCCCTCGGTGATCGCCCGGGCGTGCACGTCGAACGCACCCCGGAAGATGCCCGGGAAGGCCAGCACGTTGTTGATCTGGTTGGGGTAGTCGGACCGGCCGGTGGCAACCACGCGGGCGTGCCGGTGGGCGACGTCGGGGTGCACCTCGGGCGTGGGGTTGGCCAGGCCGAAGATGATCGCGTCGGCCGCCATGGTCGCCACGATCTCCTCGGGAACGTTGCCACCGGAGACACCGATGTAGACGTCGGCGCCCTTCATGACGTCGGCCAGGCTGCCCGTGCGACCGAAGTTGTCGGCGGTGTCTCGGGCGAGGTCCTGCTTGACCTGGGTGAGGTCGGAACGCTCGGAGTTGAGCACGCCCTGCCGGTCGATGACGGCGATGTCCTTGATGCCCGCCTCGAGCATGATCCGGGTGACCGCCACGCCCGCGGCGCCGGCACCGGAGATCACGACGCGGGTCGTCTCGGCGAGGCGCCCGGTGAGCTTCAGCGCGTTCTTCAGGGCGGCCAGGGCGACCACGGCGGTGCCGTGCTGGTCGTCGTGGAAGACGGGGATGTCGAGGCGGTCCTTGAGCCGTTGCTCGATCTCGAAGCAGCGCGGCGCAGAGATGTCCTCGAGGTTGATGCCGCCGAAGGACGGCGCCATGCGGGCCACGGTCTCGACGATCTCGTCGACGTCGGTGGTGGCCAGGCAGATCGGGATCGCGTCGACGCCGCCGAACTGCTTGAACAGCACCGCCTTGCCCTCCATCACGGGCATGGCTGCGGCCGGTCCGATGTCGCCCAGGCCAAGAACGGCCGTTCCGTCGGTGACCACGGCCACCGTGTTGGGCACCCACGTGAAGTGGCGGGTCATCTCGGGGTCTTCGGCGATCGCTTCGCAGACGCGGGCCACACCCGGCGTGTAGGCGAGCGACAACTCGTCGGCCCCGGCCAGCTCGACCCGGGAGCGGATCTCCATCTTCCCGCCGACGTGCAGGTCGAAGACGGGGTCGCCCGCGAACGGGTGCTCCGCGTTGTCGTTCACAGAGGAAGGCATGACGGACTTTCGTAAGAGAGTGCGGTGTGGGCGGGCCCAGCTCGACGCGTCAGAGGTGGTTCGCGGAACTTGTCGGACCAGGGGGTCTCCCTGCCGGTCATCTTGTCATAACCCGGGCGCGCACAGAATGGCGATTCCTTCCGTGCCGAAGAAGTGAGACGCGCGTCACCGCCGCAGGATCGGCCACACCCGGCGCCGTACGACGCCCAGCACCGCCTCGGCCGGCACGACCCCGCGGTGCCGGGAGTCGATCCCCTCCCCCGGGTTGTCGCTGAGCAGCCACCAACCCGGATCGCCCGAACGGGTCTGGCGGGCCCCGTCGACCCGCTTGACCACGAGGGTGCCGTCGACGAACCGGGCCACCACGACGTCGCCGGGCCCCACGGGTACGTCGTAGCGCACGAGGACCCGATCTCCGTCGCGCAGGCCCGGCTCCATCGACCTGCCGCGGACGACGGCGATGCCGAACCGGCCAGTGACACCCGCCTGCCGTCCTCTGCCCATGCGGAGTAGTGTCGCAGTCAGCTCAACCGTCAACGTTCATCTGTCGAAGGAGAGGACGCCAAGCATGCTTGCGCGACTGTTCGCCCCCACCGTCGAGGTCCAGGCCCACTGCGACTTGCCGTGTGGTGTCTACGACCCCGCCCAGGCCCGTATCGAGGCCGAGTCCATCAAGGCCGTCATCGGCAAGCTCGCCGACAACGACGACCCGGACTTCCGCACCCGCGCGGTCCTGATCAAGGAGCAGCGCTCCGAGTTGGTCAAGCACCACCTCTGGGTGCTGTGGACCGACTACTTCAAGCCCCCGCACTTCGAGAAGTACCCGCAGCTGCACACGCTGGTGAACGAGGCGACCAAGCTTGCCGGCGCGACCGGCACCAAGGGCTCCATGGACGCCGAGGTGGCCGACCAGCTGCTCGCCAAGATCGACGAGATCGCCGAGATCTTCTGGGAGACCAAGAAGGCCTGAACGATCTCGACGGAGTCGAGCCGTTCAGGCCTTCGCCGTCCAAAGGAAGGGTGTCGCGCCCCAGCGCGGCACCCTTCACCGTTTACCTGCACCACGGGCGGGTCGGCCGTTCAGGCCTTCGCCGTCCAAAGGAAGGGTGTCGCGCGCCAGCGCGGCGCCCTTCTCCGTTTACCGGCACCACGGCCGGGTCGGCCGTTCAGGCCTTCGCGTTCACTTGAACATACAGTTCAGACCCGGGGACCATCGTCTGAGCGTGCGTTGCCCCCGTCGTACGGCGAACTGTGTGTTCAGGTGAACGCATTGCTCCGTGCCCGACGCCTTGGCGACAAGTGAAGGCCCGGCGATCGTGACCATCCGGTGAAGAGGTCGTTGAGCCGGGCTCCGCCCGCACGAGCGGAGCAGGCGATATGTTGTCCGCATGCGACCCGATGTCGAGCTCCGACTTCCCGTAGACAGCGCCTACGTGTCCGTGCTGCGGGCCACCACGGTGAGCCTGGCCGCCCGGCTCGACTTCACCCTCGATGACATCGAGGACCTCCGCATGGCCGTCGGCGAGGCCTGCGCCATGGTGCTGCCCTCCGCGACCGAGGGCACGGACCTGACCTGCCAGTTCTTCATGAAGTCCGGCGAGGTCACCATCACGATCACGGTGCCCAGCACCACGGCAGAGCTGCCGGAGGAGGACGGCTTCGCGTGGCAGGTGCTCAGCGCCCTGACCACGCACGCCGATCTGTCGACCGGTGACGGCACGCTCGCGGTGACGATGACGATGAACTCGACGGTCGACGCCTGACATGAGTGCCGAAACCGGGGGACCCCCACAGCGCATGCCGCTGGCGGAGATCAAGGCAGCCAGCGCCGCGCTCTTCGACAGGGTGGCTGACGACGGCCTGAGCGAGGCCATGCGGTCCGGAGCCCGCGACGACCTGGTGCGCCTGCACCTGCCGTTGGTGGAGCACTGCGCACGCCGTTTCCGCAACCGTGGCGAGCCGTTCGAGGATCTCGTCCAGGTCGGCACCATCGGGCTGATCAAGGCCGTCGACCGTTTCGACACCGACCGCGGGGTGGAGTTCTCGACGTACGCCACCCCGACGATCATCGGCGAGATCAAGCGGCACTTCCGCGACAAGGGCTGGGCGATCCGGGTTCCCCGGCGCCTCCAGGAGCTCCGCATGCAGATCAGTGCGTGCACCGCCGAGCTCAACCAGTCGCTGGGCCGCTCCCCCACGCCGTCCGAGCTGGCCGGGGCGATCGGCTGCTCGGTCGAGGAGGTCATCGAGGGCATCGAGTCGAGCAACGCCTACTCGACGCTGTCCTTGGACGCCGGCAGCGACAGCAGCGAGGAGGGTTCGCTGAGCATGCTCGACACGATGGGCATCGACGACGAGGGCCTCGAGCACGTGGAGCTCCGCGAGTCGCTGAAGCCGTTGCTCGAGCAGCTGCCACCCCGCGAGAAGAACATCCTGATGCTGCGGTTCTTCAAGAACATGACGCAGTCCCAGATCGCCACGGAGGTCGGGGTCAGCCAGATGCACGTCTCACGACTGCTCAGCAAGACCCTCGACCACCTGCGTGAGGCACTGGCCGACTCGAACTGAGCCCTCGGCCAGGTGACGTTCAGTCGACCTCGGCGCCGTCGTCGTCCGCGAGGAAGTCGATGCTGGCCGGGTGCAGGGCTCCGACCAGCACGATCAGCGCCACCACGAGCAGGCCGATGGCCACGCCGGTCGTCTCACCGCCGCGGAAGCTCCAGGCCATGCCGAGCAGGAGCAGCTGGGTGAGCACGATCGGGCTGCGCGCCCAGGACCCGCCCCGGTTCATGGACCACGCGGCCCAGAGCAGGAAGACGCCGTACCCGCCGAAGAACAGCGCGGTGGTCAGACCCATGGTCAGGCGCTCCGTGGAGACGTTGAAGAGCTCCAGGACGCCGTACCCGAGCATTGCCACGCCCTCGACCCCGGTCAGGCTGGCTGCGACGGTCAGGGGCGCCGGAGTTGCGCTGTCGGGGAGGGTGCTCACGGGTAAAAACCATACTTGTGACCAAAGTGACCCCGGTAAGGGGTTGTCACGGGGTCCAGTTCTTGCGAATCTATTGCGTGCGCCTTGAACAGGTTCGCGAGAGCCTGCGCGCACACCGAACTTTTACGCAACGATCCACAGGTCGTTGACGCCGCTAGTGAAAAGGAAGTCCCCCGCCATGGATTGGCGCCATCGCTCCGCATGCCTCGATGAGGACCCGGAGTTGTTCTTCCCGATCGGCAACACCGGTCCCGCGATCCTTCAGATCGAGGAGGCCAAGCAGGTGTGCCGACGCTGCGAGGTGCGCGAACAATGCCTCGCCTGGGCCCTCGAGGCGGGACAGGACCACGGCGTCTGGGGTGGACTCGGTGAGGACGAGCGTCGCGCGCTGAAGCGCCGCAACGCCCGGGCTCGCGTCCGCACTGCGTAGTCGCGGCCTCAGGTCTGCTTTCGGTCACCGGGCCTCGGCACGTTTCGAATGCGCCGAAAGCACGCCCGAGACCAGGGTTCACTCAATCGGAAGATCGATCTGGACCCGCGTGCCGTGCTGCAACGGCGCGTGCGCGGCTCCCATGTCGAGCACTCCGGCCAGCTCCGACTCGACCAGGGTGCGCACGATCGACAGGCCCAGGTTGACGGTTCCGTCGAGGTCGAAGCCGTCGGGCAGCCCCTGCCCGTCGTCCTCGATCGTGACGTGCAGTCGACCCACGATGCGCCTGGCGTCGAGGGTGATGCGGCCCGAGTCGCCGGTGGAGTAGCCGTGCTCGACCGCGTTCTGCAGCAGTTCGGTGATCACCATGGCCAGTGCCGTGGCGGCCTCTGAGGCGAGCACTCCGAAGGTGCCGGTCCGTACGACGCGCACCGACTCCCCCACCGCACTGACATCGGTGACCATGCGTCCCAGGCGGTCGGCGATCTCGTCGAACTCGACGTGCTCCTCGACGGCCTGGCTCAGGGTCTCGTGGACGATGGCGATCGACCCGACCCGGCGTACGGCCTCTTCGAGCGCGGCCTTGGCGTCTGGAGTGTCCATGCGTCGGGCCTGCAGTCGCAGCAGCGCGGCCACGGTCTGCAGGTTGTTCTTCACCCGGTGGTGGATCTCGCGGATCGTGGCGTCCTTGGTGACCAGCTCACGGTCGCGCCGCCGCAGGTCGGTGACGTCACGCAGCAGGATCAGCGCTCCGATGTGCTCGCCTGCCGGTCGCAGCGGAATGCTGCGAGCGATCACGGCGGCGCCGCTGCCGGTGATCTCGGCATCCTTGTGGAGGTGGCCGCCGAGCACGGAGCTGAGCGTCTCCTCATCGGGTCGCTTGCGAGGCGGCACGAGCTGCCGGGTCAGATCGGTCAGCACGTGTCCGACCAGGTCACCCGTGTGGCCGAGCTTCCGGTAGACGCTGAGGGCGTTGGGTGAGGCGTAGGTGACGATGCCGGTGAGTCCCACGCGGATGAAGCCGTCGCCGACCCGGGGTGTGTCGGCGTGGTCGCTGCGCTCGCCGGCCGAGGGAAACAGGCCCTGGCTGATCATCTGGGTCAGGTCGGCCGCGGTCTGCAAGTAGGAGAGCTCGAGCCGGCTCGGCGTCCGCACGCCCAGGAGGTTGGTGTTGCGGGCGACCACCGCGATCACCCGGTCGCCACGACGGACCGGGATCGTCTCGACCCGCACCGGCACGTCGTCACGCCACTCCGGGTCGCCCTCGCGGATCACCCGACCCTGTGCGAAGGCCATGTCGAGCATCGGTCTGCGGTTGACCGGCACGAACGTGCCCATGACGTCGTCGAGGAGCGCGGTCGGACCCGTGGTCGGGCGCATCTGGCCGCCGGCCCAGAATCCCTTGCCCTCGTGGTCAGGCAGCCACAGGACCAGGTCGGCGAAGGAGAGGTCGGCGATGATCTGCCAGTCGGCCATCAACCGCTGCAGCCAGGCCAGGTCGCCGGAGTCGAGGTCCGTGTGCGCCTTGGCCAGTTCATCGAGAGTGGGCACTGCGCCAGAGTAGTGGTCATCGCCGGACGAGCCACGGATGCTGTCCAGCATCGTTCATGCCCGGAGGCTCGTCACGGCGACCGGTCGACCTACTGGCAGACTGGCGCGCATGGCGTCAACGATCTGGGAACACGTGCTCACCCACGATCTGGCCGTGCCGACCGATCGCCCCCTCGCCGAGCTGACCACAGAGCTCACCACCATGCTCGGCAGCACCGATCCGGTGCAGCGCGACACGACCGCCTACCAGGTCCTGGCCACCTGGATCGAGCGCGGTGTGTACGACGACCTGCTGGTCGGACTCGGCGACGGAATGGCCGCCGGACTCGACGTCGGGATCGGCGAGAGCGGCACCGACACCGTGTTCCGCCGAAGCTTCTCCGCGCTGGTCCTCGCCGAGTGCCTCGACCGGGGCAACAACATCGGGTTGTCCTCGTCGAAGGTGCTGGAGTGGGGTGACCGCATCGCCAGCTGGTACGTCCGCGAGCAGGACCTGCGCGGTTTCGTCGAGGGCAAGGGCTGGGCCCATGCCGCGGCGCACGGCGCCGACGCGATCGGCATCCTCGCCGGCTCGCCGCACTTCACGTCCAACGAGCTCACCGTGCTGCTCGACGTGCTGGCGGACCGACTGCTCCTGCCCAACGCCGAGCTGCTGGTCTGCGGCGAGCCGGACCGGATGGCCGAGGCCACCGCGATCGTCCTGCGCCGCAACCTGGTCCCGATCGGGGTGCTCGAGGCCTGGATCGCGCGGCTGGCGAACGCCGCAACGGCCAGCGGAGGCGAGGGAAACCCGTTCCTGACGACGTTCAACGCGCAGTCGTTCCTGCGTGCCCTCTATCTCAAGATCGCCTTCTCGACCCCGGCGCCCGAGCTGCGGGCCGATCTGTTGCTCGTCCTCATCGACCGGCTGCGCGAGTCGAACCCACACCACCTGGGTGATGGCTAACCTCTGGTTATGAGTGACGAGAGCGGATCGTTGACCGGCCACGGCGGCGAGCTCGCCGTGCATGTGGCCCGCGCCCACGGCGTCGAGACCATGTTCACCCTCTCCGGGGCCCATGTGTTCCCGATGTACGACGGCGCGGTGAAGGCCGACCCGCCGATGCGGCTGGTCGACGTACGCCACGAACAGACGGCGGCGTTCGCGGCCGAGGCGACCGGCAAGCTCACTCGCGTTCCCGGCCTGGCCGTGCTGACCGCCGGCCCCGGTGTCACCAACGGGGTCAGCGCGATCGCACAGGCCCAGTTCGCCGGCTCCCCCATGGTCGTGGTGGGCGGTCGCGCGCCGGGCAACCGCTGGGGCACCGGCAGCCTGCAGGAGCTCGACCAGCCGCCGATCATCGCACCGGTGGCCAAGCACGCGCGCACCCTGCCGACCGTCGGAGACATCGCGGGCGGCATCGACGACGCGTTCGCCGCCGCCCGTTCCCCGCATCGGGGCCCGGCCTTCGTCGACGTGCCGATGGATGAGTTCTTCAACTCGGCGACGAGCGACTTCACCGGCGTGCGGCGTACCGACCCGGCGGTCGCGGACCCTGAGTCGGTCACCGGCATCGCCGAGCTGATCGGTCGTGCGCAACGGCCGGTGCTGGTCCTGGGCACCGACGTGTGGGCCGACGGGGCCGACGTGGCCGCCCGCAGCTTCGTCGAGGCCATCGGCATCCCGACGATCACCAACGGCATGGGTCGCGGCGTGGTCCCCGGCGGACATCCCCTGCTGGTGACCAAGGCCCGCGGCCAGGCACTGGGCACCAGCGACCTCGTGGTCGTGGTGGGCACGCCCCTCGACTTCCGGCTCGGCTACGGCGTCTTCGGCGGCAAGGACGGTGCGCCGGTCGCAGAGGTCGTGCACATCGCCGACTCGGAGGCGCAGGTCTCCGGACACGCCACGCTCGCCGGGTCGGCGTACGGCGACCTGTCGTTGCTCTTCGAAGCCCTGGTCGATGCCATGCACCAGGTGGTGCGCAAGCCCGACTGGTCACCGTGGGTCTCGGCGCTGCAGCAGGGCGTGGCAGCGGCCGTCGAGCGCGACAGCGCGCTGCTCTCCGCCGAGGCCGACCCGATCCACCCGGCGCGGATCTACGGCGAGCTGGTGCCGCGACTGGCCGACGACGCGGTCGTGATCGGCGACGGTGGCGACTTCGTCAGCTTCGCCGGCAAGTTCGTCGAGCCCAAGCGGGCCGGGTGCTGGCTCGATCCCGGGCCCTACGGCTGCCTGGGCGCGGGACTCGGCTCCGCGATGGCGGCCCGCATCGCCCGGCCCTCGTCCCAGGTGGTGCTCCTGCTCGGCGACGGCGCGGCGGGCTTCTCGCTGATGGACGTCGACTCGCTCGTGCGCCAGGACCTCCCGGTCGTGATGGTCTGCGGCAACAACTCCGCATGGGGCCTCGAGAAGGGCCCGATGCAGATGCTCTACGGCTACGACGTGGCCGCCGACCTCGCACCGCGCACGCCGTACGACGAGGTGGTCAAGGCCTTGGGCGGCGCCGGCGAGACGGTGAGTGATCCCCGTCAGATCGGTGCCGCGATCGACCGCGCCTTCGCCTCCGGTGTGCCCTACCTGGTCAACGTGATCACCGACGTCGAGGCGGCCTACCCCCGCGCCACGTTCGGCATCTGAGCATGGAGGTCAGGGAGGCGCACGCCGCCGAGCTCAGTCGCATCGGCGAGCTGACCGCGGCGGTGTACGTCGACGAGGGGTACATCCATGCCACTGCCGAATACGTGGCCGAGCTGAAGGACGCGCAGGCGCGAGCCACCGGAGCCGAGCTGCTGGTCGCGGTCGACGAGGGCGAGCTCCTGGGGGCTGTGACGTACTGCCCCACCGGGTCGAAGTGGCGCGAGACGGCCGAGGACGACGAGGGTGAGTTCCGGATGCTCGTGGTCGCTCCCACCGCACGAGGTCGCGGTGTCGGCCGTGCCCTGGTGGCTGCCTGCCTCGACCGGGCTCGTGCCGGCGGGTTGTCCGGCGTACGCCTCTCGTCGCTGCCGACCATGAAGTCGGCGCACCGGCTCTACGCCGCCCTCGGCTTCACCCGGCTCCCGGAGGCGGACTGGTCGCCGGTCGAGGGCATCGACCTGCTGGCGTTCGGCCTGCGCTTCAACTGAGGTCAGAGCCGGGACAGGAACTTCTCGGCGTCGACGACGACCCGGGTGACCTCGCCGTTGCCGACCAGCTTGCCGCCGTCGCGCGCGGAGACCGCGAAGCGCACCAGCCGCCCGTCGGCGTACGACGACGAGGCGGTGACCACCACCTCGGCGCCGACCTTGCTGGCGGCCAGGTGCTCCAGGGAGACACGCGTGCCGACCGAGGTACTGCCCTCGGCCAGCGTGGGCTCGATCGCCGCGCAGGTGACCGCCTCACACCAGGCCAGCAGCCGCGGTGTGCCGAGGACGGCAAGGGAGCCGCTGCCGACCGCGAGCGCGGTGTCGTCGTCGGTGACGGTGAAGGTCAGGGCGGCGGTGAGGTCAGCGGTCGACATGCAGTGAGTCTCGCGCACCATGCGCGCCGACCGCCAACGGCGTACTCAAGAATTGCCGGTTCGAGGCGCAAGAGTTGCAGGCTCGCGCACCAAAAACCCACGGTTCGCGACAAATGAACGAACCCCCTCGCCAAAGGGATTGGCTCGGGGGTTCAGCAGGCCTGACGAATCAGGCGTTGGGGCGCTTGCCGTGGTTCGCGCCCTTCTTCTTGCGCGAGCGGCGCTTGCGTCCGGTCTTGCCCATGGTTTCCTCCTGGAGATCTGCGGCGGCCATTGTCGCAGCAAAGCCACCCGGGCCGCGAATCGGCCCGGACACTTCACTCGTCGTGGGTCACTGTTCGGTGATCCGGACCTGCACCTGGCGCAACTGCACGAGCACCCGCTCACGCAGGCCCTGCGGCGCCGACTCGGAGCACGAGCGGGCCACGACGGCCTTGACGGTGCGCTCGAGGTCGTACTTCGCGAGGCACGGTCCACACTCGTCGAGGTGCTGGCGGACGACCGAGCAGTCGGCCTCGTCGAGCTCGTTGTCGATGAGGTAGACGATGCGCTCGAGGAAGTCCGAACAGTCTTCGGTCTCGTTCTGCCCGGTCATCACTCGTCACCTTCCGGGGCGGACTTCAGCAGGTAGTTGTCGCGGACGTAGCCCGACAACATGTCGCGCAACTGGCGCCGGCCGCGGTGCAGCCTGGACATCACGGTGCCGATGGGTGTCTCCATGATCTCGGCGATCTCCTTGTAGGGGAACCCCTCGACGTCGGCGAGGTAGACCGCGAGGCGGAACTCCTCGGGGAGACGCTGCAGCGCGTCCTTCACCTGGGAGTCGGGGAGATGCTCGAGGGCTTCCATCTCCGCCGACTTGAGCCCGGTCGAGGAGTGTGACTCCGCGCGGGCGAGCTGCCAGTCCTCCACGTCTTCGGCCATCGACTGCTGCGGCTGGCGCTGCTTCTTGCGATAGGTGTTGATGAACGTGTTGGTGAGGATGCGGTAGAGCCAGGCCTTGAGGTTCGTGCCGGGCTTGTACTGGTGGAAGGCGGAGTACGCCTTCGCGAAGGTCTCCTGGACCAGGTCCTCGGCGTCGGCCGGGTTGCGGGTCATCCGCATCGCGGCCGAGTAGAGCTGGTCGAGGAAGGGCATGGCGTCGCGCTCGAACCGCATCGAGCGCTGCGCGTCGGTCTCGTTGGCGATGTCGACCTCGGTCATGTCGACATCGGTCGTCAGGGATTCAGTCATCGCCTCCCAGACTACCGGGGCGGCGGGACGTTCGAGTACGGCGATCACATAGTCCAGAACAGAACCGGACCGTGGTTGATTCCCGGAGGGCCGGATCAGCGCCCGGTGACCTCCCGGACGATCCACTCCAGGGTGGCCTCCACGATCATCGCGGTGACGTCGTCACCGCTCAGGGGTGCGGCCTTGCCGACCCGCAACGAGTGGTCGGCGTAGGGCACCTCGAGCAGCTCGGTGCCCGCCGGGAACTCCTCGGGCCGGCCCATCGGGTCACGGGCGCCCTGCACGACCAGCAGCGGCACCCTCACGCCGAGCAGCTCGTCGACCCGGCTCTTCTCCGGCCGCCCCGGTGGGTGCAACGGGAACGACAGGGCCAGTACGCCGGACGCCCCCAGGGCGCGCGACGAACGGGCCGCCGAGCGTGCCCCGGCGGAGCGGCCGCCGAGGATCAACGGTGTTCGCGGCCGCAGGTGGTCCGCGGCGAGCTTCAGGGCCACGTCGAGGGTGGGCGGGGCGGTCGCGACCTTCTTTCCGGCCACCTTCCACGGCTGCTCGAGGCGGTGCACCGTGATGCCCTGGCCGGGCAGGGCCTTGGCCAGTGCCTCCAGGTCGGGAGTGTCGATCCCGGCACCGGCGCCGTGGCTGAGCAGCAGTGTGGCGACCGGGCGACGGGAGCGTGAGGACACCAGCCGTGCATCGCCGTACGGCGTGGGCAGCATCTTCTCGACGTTGACCATCACTCCACCCCTTCGACGGGCAGCGGCTCGATGAGCTCAGGGCCGTTGTTGCGCACGTTGCTGACCAGGGTCGAGACCGGGAACGCCTCGAGTCGCCCGGGGGCTGCGGGTTCGAGCAACGACAGCAGGTCGTCGGTCGACTTGCTGGTCGGGTCGAGCCAGTCGCCCCAGCGGTCGGCGGGCACCATCAACGGCATGCGGTCGTGGATCCGGCCGAGCGAGTCCTCCGCGTCGGTGGTGATCACCGTGCACGTCCAGCGGAACGGCGCCGGATCGTCGTCCGGCCGCGACGGGTCACGCCAGATCTCGTAGAGCCCCGCCATGGCCAGCACCCCGCCGTCCTGCGGGCGGATGAAGTAGGGCTGCTTCTTCGGCTTGCCGGACTTGGTCTGCTCCTCGGTCTTGTACCACTCGAAGTAGCCGTCGGCGGGCAGCAGGCAACGCCGCGAGGCGAAGGCACGGCGGTACGCCGGCTTCTCGGCGACGGTCTCCATGCGCGCGTTGATCATGCGGTTGCCGATCGAGGCCTCCTTGGCCCACGACGGGATCAGGCCCCAGGTCAGCACGCGCAACTGGCGCTGCTGCGGGCGCTCTTCCTTGGCGGGCCGTTCGAGCACGGCGTACACGTCCTTGGTCGGGGCCACGTTGTAGTCGGCCTCCAGCGGCTCAGGGACCAACGACTCCTGGACCTCGAACTCCTCGATGAGGTCCTCGGGCTGGCGCGACGAGGCATAGCGTCCACACATGCGCCGAGACTATCCGTGCACGACGAAGGAGTGCACGGATAGTAGCGAGGCGGGTCGAGCAAGCCCCGCGACCGAGCTTGCGAGGTCGCGACGGGCGGGTCGAGACACTCAGTGAGGTGCGCAGGGCAGCGAGCCAAGTCGAGACGCCCGAGGAGCCGACCACCCGCACACGGTGGTCGGCGCCTCCCCGAGCCGAGTTCCCCCGGCAGGTTCAGGTACGGCAGGTTCAGGTGCGGCAGAGCTCGTCGAGCAGTGCGGCTGCCGCGCGGTCGGTCGAGGGCAGTCCCTCGATCCAGATCCTGGTCGGGTGGTCGGCCATCCCCAGCAAAGTGCGCACGAGCGCCACACGGCGACCCAGTTGCGCGTCCCTATCCACGACCACCACGACCCGGTTCGTGCCGGAGCGACCGATGGTCTCGGTGCCGCTGAAGACAGTTCGCGCAGCGTCCCCGAGGCGGGAAAGCCTCATTGCTCGCGTGAACTGGTCGGCACCGTGACCCGGCCGCTCCTCCGGGATCTCCATCACCACGAGGGCGTGGGTCTCCTCGATTCCCGCAGCGTCCCGTCCGAGCTGTCCCCGGTACAGCTCCGACAGGCGGCTGCGGATGTGCGCCAGACTGGCCAGACCCGTGAGCGGGTCCTCGCAGGACAGCTGGTGCAGGTAGGCCAGTGTCGACTCGCTCCATGCCATGGACAGCGCACGGATGTCGTCAAAGGCCGGTTCCCCTCCCGTGACGGCACGACTGGTCTGGCCCAGTTGGTCGAGAGCCTCGTCGAGCGAGGCTCCGTCCCTGGCCAGAGCCCGTCCTGCCACTTCACAGGCTTCAGCGGAGCCTGATCCCGAGGCGAGAGCCTCTCCCACTGCTTCGAACGGCGCCGGCAACCCCAGCCGTACGCGTTCGTCCAGTGAGCCCATCGCCTCGGGACCATCCGTGTTGCTTCGTCGCACCAACGTGTCGAAGAAACCCACGGCCCTGCTCCCCTCGGTTCGTCATGCTCGACGTTCTCGTGACCTTGAAACGGGGCGGGGCGGGCTTCATGACGCGGTTTCGCAAAACTTTCTCCCGGGCACGTCTGCCCCGGCAGCTCCGGGGCCCGCGCGGCCGGGTCCGCAGAGGACTACGCTGAACAGCGTCATCAATTGCGAACTGGATCGTTGGACAACCGTGAGCACCACACTTCCCGAACTCGAGGAACTGGGCGATGCCGAGCTGATCTCGGCCGTCCGGGGTGGCGACACGTCCGCATACGGCCAGTTGTTCGAGCGCCACGTGGGCGCGGCCCGCCGCCTGGCCCGCCAGCTGATGAGCCCCTCCGACGCCGACGACCTCGTCTCCGACGCGTTCACCAAGGTGCTCAAGGTGCTCCAGGGCGGAGGCGGCCCCGACGTCGCGTTCCGCGCCTACCTGCTCACCGCCGTACGCCGACTCCACGTCGACCGGATCCGTGCCGGGTCGCGGCTGCACACCACCGACGACCTGGAGCCGTTCGACCCCGGGGTGCCGTTCCGCGACACCGCCGTCGAGGGGTTCGAGAACGCCGCGGCCGCCAAGGCGTTCGCCTCGTTGCCCGAGCGGTGGCAGCTGGTCCTGTGGCACACCGAGGTCGAGGGCCAGAAGCCCGCCGAGGTGGCCGCCCTGCTGGGCATGAGCCCCAACTCCGTGTCGGCACTTGCCTACCGGGCCCGCGAGGGCCTGCGGCAGGCCTTCCTCAACTCCCACGCCGAAGAGCTCGAGGCGCCCGAGTGCCGCTGGACCCACGACCACCTCGGCGCCTACGTGCGCCAGGGCGTGGCCAAGCGCGACGCCACCCGCATCGAGAAGCACCTCGACGAGTGTCGTGGCTGCATGGCGATCTACCTCGAGCTGACCGAGGTCAACTCGAACCTGGGCGCCCTGCTGGCGCCGCTCCTCCTGGGCAGCTCCGCCGGCATGGCCTACCTCGCCGGCGCCGGATCGCTGGCCACCAAGGGCTTCCTGCTTCTCTTCGTCGACCGGATCAAGGACTTCGTCGCCGCCAACACCCAGGTGGCGGCCGTCAGCGGGGTCGTCGCGGTGACCGCCGTCGCCGGGGTCTCGTTCGCGGTCATGTCCGGTGGCGACGACCCGGCCCCCGCCGCGCGGGACCGGGCCGAGGCACCAGCCACCACCGACAGTCCTTCACCGACGGCCACCCAGCCGGCGCCAGCACAGTCCAAGGCCCCGCCGAAGGCCAAGGTGCCAGTTCCTGCGCCCGTGACGTCGGCGCCACCGGTGACCTCAACGGCCCCGACGACCGAGCCGTCCGTCGTCCCACCGACCAATGCCGCGCCGCCCGTCGACTCCCCCGCCCCGCCGCCGAAGGACGAGCCGAAGCCAACGGACAAACCCACGGAGCAGCCCCCGCCACCGCCGCCACCGCCGCCACCACCACCACCGCCACCGGTGGCCGACCTGACGATCACCGCCTCCGCTGAGCGGCTCGCCGCCTCGACGATCTGGAAGGTCACCTCCACGGTCAGCCACGGTCCGGCCACCCTCCAGATCACCAGCGACAACCCGGTGCTGGTCCTCGACCTCCTCGACGGACGGTGCAGCCGCATCGGCGTGGGCAACTTCAGCTGCAGCGTCGGCGCGGACGGCCCGGAGACCTTCGACCTGACCGCGATGAAGGTGTTCACCACCAGCACCCTCACCTTCACGGTGACCCCCGACGACGGCACCGAGGACGCCGACCCCGGCAACAACACCCAGACCGTCCTGCTGGCTCCGTGACGCCAGCGCCGGGTCGATACCCTTCCCCCGTGACGACACCTGATCCCTGGCCCGCACCACGCGCCCTCGAACCTATCGAGGCCACCGTCTCCCTGCCCGGGTCCAAGTCGCTGACCAACCGCGCTCTGGTGCTGGCCGCCCTGGCCGACGGCCCGTCCGTCGTACGCCGGGCGCTGCGCTCGCGCGACACCGAGCTGATGGCGACCGCCCTCACCTCGCTCGGCGCCGACATCGACACCACCGGCGACGACTGGAGCGTCTCCCCCGGCGCGTTCGACCGTGACGCCGCCGTCGACTGCGGCCTGGCCGGCACCGTCATGCGCTTCGTGCCTCCGGTGGCCGGACTGTCCAGCGGCACGATCGCGTTCGACGGCGACGCCCACATGCGCAACCGCCCCATCGGCGAGGTCCTGACCGCCCTGCGTGGGCTCGGCGTCGACATCTCCGACGGAGACCGGCTCCCGTTCACCGTCTCCGGTCACGGCAGCGTCCGCGGCGGGACGGTCGTGGTCGATGCCTCAGCGTCCTCCCAGTTCATCTCCGCACTGCTGCTCGCGGGCGCCCGTTACGACGAGGGGCTCGACGTCCGCCACGACGGCAAGCCGGTCCCGTCCCTCCCCCACATCGACATGACGGTCGCCATGCTGCGCCAGCACGGTGTCGAGGTCGACGACTCCGACGCCAACCGCTGGGCCGTGGCACCCGGCCCGATCCGTGCGGTCGACCACGAGATCGAGCCCGACCTCTCCAACGCCGCACCGTTCCTCGCGCTCGCCGCGGTCTCCGGTGGCTCCGTGACGGTGCGCGACTGGCCGGAGAGCACGACACAGGCCGGAGACGCCCTGCGCGACATCCTGGAAGCCATGGGTTGCGAGGTCACCCGCTCCGAACACGGTCTGACCGTCACCGGAACCGGCACGCTGCACGGCGTCGACCTCGACCTGCACGACGTCGGCGAGCTGGCACCGGCGATCGCGGCCCTGTGCGCATTGGCCGACTCGCCCTCGCACCTGCGCGGCATAGCCCACATTCGCGGCCACGAGACCGACCGGCTGGCTGCCCTCGCCGCCGAGCTCGGCAACCTGGGCGCGGATGTCACCGAGCACCCCGACGGGTTGTCGCTGCGCCCCGCTGCCCTGCACGGCGGCGTGTTCCGCACGTACGCCGACCACCGCATGGCGCACGCCGGTGTCATCCTGGCCGCCGCCGTCGACGGCGTGCTCGTGGAGGACATCGCCACCACCTCGAAGACCTTCCCCGACTTCGCTGCGTTCTGGGCCGGCCTGCTGCCGGCAGGGGCTGGTCGCCCGTGAGTGGCCGCTACTCCGACCAGGACATCGAGCACTACGACCGACCGCGTCGCCGTACCCGGCCGCGGACCAAGGACCGCCCGTCGTACGACGACGCGGTCGAGGCCGTCGTGATCACGGTCGACCGGGGCCGCTTCACCCTCAACTACGAGGGCCGACGGGTGATGGCGATGAAGTCGCGCCCACTGGGTCGCAAGGGCGTGGTCGTCGGCGACCGGGTCCGGGTCGTGGGCGACATGTCGGGCAACGACGGCTCACTGGCCCGCATCGTCGAGGTCTGCGAACGCTCCACCACCCTGCGCCGCACCGCCGACGACGACGACCCCGTCGAGCGGGTCATCGTGGCCAATGCCGCGCAGCTCGTCGTGGTGGCCGCGCTGGCCGACCCGGAGCCGCGCCCGCGCCTGATCGACCGGGCCCTCGTGGCAGCGTACGTCTCGGGCATGCAGCCGATCCTGTGCCTGACCAAGTCCGACCTGGCCGACCCCGAGACGCTGCTGTCGACGTACCGCTCCCTCGGCGTCCCGTACGTCGTCACTCAGCGCGGCGGCGACGTCGGACCAGTGCGCGACGTGCTCAGCGGCACCACCAGCGTGCTCGTCGGACACAGCGGCGTCGGCAAGTCGACCCTGGTCAACGCCCTGGTGCCCGACGCGATGCGCGAGGTCGGCGTGGTCAACGCGGTCACCGGCCGGGGGCGGCACACGTCGACGTCGGCGTACATGCTGGCCCTGCCCGATGACGACGGGTGGATCATCGACACGCCCGGCATCCGCTCGTTCGGCCTGGCCCACGTGCAGCCCGAGGACCTGATCGGCGCCTTCCCGGACCTCGAGGAGATGATCGACGAGTGCCCGCGCGGCTGCACGCACGGCAGCGGTGAGCCGGAGTGCGGGCTCGACACCGCCATGGAAGCAGGCGACCTCGACCCCGAGCGGGTGGAGTCGTTCCGGCGGCTGCTGGCCTCGCGTGAGGGCAGCCCGGACCAGGAGCGCTAGCCGCCCCAGACCAGGCGGGCGCCCTGCTCACCGGTCTGGAAGGTCGTGGCGATCGCCGCGATCGCGAAGATGACCAGCATCGACACCATGGTCCACTCGATGATCGGGGCGTGCTTGCCGCGCGCCCCACGTCCGGAGACCAGGGCCGAGGGGCCACCCAGTGCCCACGCGCCCAGCAGGACCACGAAGAAGAACACGATGGTCACCCAGAACAGGATGTTGGCCTGCTCCTGGTGGAAGCGGAACCGGTCGGCGTTGGCACCGGCGTCGACCATGCTCGCCTTGAGGTTGCGGCCGGAGAACCAGGCGGCCAGGACCGCGATCAGTGCGGCGGTCTGCGCGCCGACCATCGGCCAGCGGGTCGACCAGCGCCAGCGGGGCACCACGGCGTAGGTCGCGGCCAGCACAGCGGCCACGGGAACGAGCACGACCGCCGCGTGAATGATCAGGGGGTGTGCAGGCAGGCCGTTGATCTCCATGCCCTGAACCCTAGGGCACGACCAAGCCAAACCTGCAGAGGAATAGCCTGTGTCCATGGCCACCGACTACACCGACGACCTTCGCCTGGCGCACGTCCTGGCCGATGACGCCGACTCCCTGACCCAGGCGCGATTCAAGGCGCTCGACCTGCACGTGATGAGCAAGCCCGACCTCACGCCGGTCACCGACGCCGACCAGGCTGTCGAGGAGGGCATTCGCCGTACGCTCTCTCGGGTGCGTTCCCGCGACGCGGTCGTCGGCGAGGAACAGGGCACCACCGGGCACAGCCAGCGTCGCTGGGTGATCGACCCGATCGACGGCACCAAGAACTTCGTCCGCGGCGTGCCGGTCTGGGCGACGTTGATCTCGCTGGTCGTCGACGACGAGGTCGTGCTGGGCGTGGTCTCCGCACCGCAGCTGCAGCGCCGGTGGTGGGCCTCCCGGGACAACGGCGCCTGGACCGGCCGCTCCCTGTTGAAGGCGACCCAGATCCACACCTCCGACGTACGCCGCCTCGAGGACGCCTCACTGGCCTACTCCTCGCTCTCCGGGTGGGAGGAGCGCGGCCGGCTCGAGGACTTCCTGTCGCTGACCCGTCGCTGCTGGCGCACCCGTGCGTACGGCGACTTCTGGTCCTACATGCTGGTGGCCGAGGGCGCCGTCGACATCGCCGCCGAGCCCGAGCTGGAGCTCTACGACATGGCCGCGCTCGACATCATCGTGCGCGAGGCCGGTGGCCAGTTCACCTCGCTGGCCGGCACTCCCGGTCCCTTCGGCGGCAACGCGGTGGCCAGCAACGGGCATCTCCACGAGGCCGCACTGGCGTTCCTGGGGTCGTCCGACACGACCGACGAGGGCCGGCCCCCGCAGGGCGGCTCGGTGCACGACCTCAGGTCACGCCGTCGGACACCCGCGGACCAGGACGTGCGTCCGGAGGACGAACCCCCGCTGGGCTGACGACCGTCCTCGCCCCGCGCCATCGTGTGAACCGTGCCAGCAGCCACGGCGCGACGAGCAGCGCGACCAGGTCGAACCAGCCGTAGCCGCCCGCGGCTCCCGAGGGCGGGTTGCCGATCCCGATCCCGAGGATCGGGTCGTGCGCCTGCCACGCCCAGTTGCCCAGCCCGGTGCCGAGCAGCTCGAGGTGGCTGACCACGACGAACGCACCGACGTACACCTCGCGCGAAGGCCCCCAGAGCAGGAACCCGGCCAGGCAGAGGAACCAGAAGAACCCGAGCGAGTCGCCCTCGGCCAGGCCCGCCCCGGCCCACACTCCGCCGACCAGCACCACGGCGTACGACGCATGCGTGAGGTGGCGACGCACGAACGGCGTGTGGCCCAGCGCCCAGGCCGAGAGATAGACGAGGCCGTGCCCCGGTGGCACGTAGGCCGGCACGTTCTCGAACCGGTAGAGGTAGACCTCCAGCGTCGGCGAGAAGACGAACTCGATCACCGTCGCGAACGCGACCACCACCAGTGCCTGCGTGCGGACCAACGGCGTGAACCAGCGCAGTGCCAGCACGAGCACCAGCCAGGTGCCGAGGCCCAGTCCGCGTTGCAGCCACAGGCCTCCCCCACCGTCGGCCCGGTCGAGCAGGAGCACGACGGAGAGCCACCCCATCAGGAGCACCGGCGTCCGCACTGTGTTCACGGGCCTACCCAACCACCTCGTCGGACCACTAGCGTGACTGGTGTCACACCAAGAGACCGGGAGGTCCCATGCGCATCAATGACGTGCTCCACGGCAAGTCACGACAAGACGTCGTCACCATTCGCCCCGACGCCACCGTGCGGGAGCTGGTCGGTCTGCTGGCCAAGCACAACGTAGGGGCCCTGATCGTCAGCAACGACGGCACCTCGGTCGACGGGATCGTCTCGGAGCGCGACGTCGTACGACGCCTGCACAGCGACCCCGCCGTGCTGGAGGCCACCGTCGACACGATCATGAGCACCCAGGTGCAGACCTGTGAGGGCACCACGCCCGTCGACCACCTCATGCAGGTGATGACCGAACACCGGATCCGCCACGTGCCCGTGCTCACCGACGGAGCCCTGACTGGCATCATCTCCATCGGCGATGTGGTGAAGAGCCGCATCGGCGAGCTCGAGTTCGAGCGCGACCAGCTCGACAACTACCTGCACCAGACCTGAGAGGCAACACGCTGTGAGCACTGAGAAGCCCGAGATCGATTTCGTCGACCCCGAGCCGCCGACCGACCTGGTCATCACCGACCTGACGGAGGGCGACGGCGACGAGGCGACCGCCGGCTCGACCGTGTCGGTGCACTACGTGGGTGTGGCCCACTCCACCGGCGAGGAGTTCGACGCGTCCTACAACCGCGGCGCGCCGCTGCAGTTCCGCCTCGGCGTCGGCCAGGTCATCTCCGGCTGGGACACCGGCGTTCAGGGCATGAAGGTCGGCGGCCGCCGCCAGCTCGTCATCCCGCCGCACCTGGGGTACGGCGACCGCGGTGCCGGCGGCGTGATCAAGCCCGGCGAGACGCTGGTCTTCGTCGTCGACCTGATCGGCGTCTCCTGAACTGACAGCTCAACGACGGCTCGCTCCCCACCAGGGGGCGGGCCGTCGTCGCTTGTCCGAGCACGACGTCCTGCGAACCGGTCGCTACCAGGGCAGGCCGTCGTCGGCGTCCGGGTCGTGCACGGCCACGCGCGCACCGAGGGTGCCGAGGGTGACCACGTCGCCCACCACCAGCTGGCGGCCGCGGCGCAGGTCGACCTCGCCGTTGACGGTGACCAGCCCGTCGGCGATCACGGTCTTGGCCTCGGCGCCGTTCTCGACGAGGTTGGCCAGCTTGAGGAACTGCCCGAGCCGGATCGAGTCGTCGCGGATGCCTACGTCGGTCGTCATGCGCCCATTCTCCCCTCGCCCACCCGGTAGTCCCTAAAGAGGGCTCACCGCCCGGTCGTGAGGGCCGGTCCGAATGCCGGGACCGGTCAGGGGATCAGGATCGTGGCGGCGTGGATGATCACGCCGACCAGGCCACCGACGATCGTGCCGTTGATGCGGATGAACTGGAGGTCGCGGCCGACGTGCAGCTCGATGCGGTCGGCGGCCTCCTTGCCGTCCCACTGCTCGATCGTGTGGGTGATCACCGTGGTCAGCTCGGCGCCGTAGCGAGAGATCCCGAACACCACGGCGTCTGCCAGCAGGTCGTCGAGTCGGCGCTGGAGGCCCTCGTCGGTCTCGAAGCGCTGGGCGACGCGCACCAGCTCGCCCTCGAGCCGCGCCTTCAGTGGCCCGGTGGGGTCACGCAGCGCGGCCAGCAACGCATTGCGCAGGGCCTTCCACAGCGAGATGCCGGTGGCGGAGAACTGCGGGTGCTCGAGCAGTCGCAGCTTGAGGTTCTCCGCGCGCTTCTGCGTGTCCTCGTTGAAGAGCAGGTCCTGGCCGAGCTGGGCGAGCATCGAGTCGAGGGCCGCCCGGGCACGGTGCTGCGGGTCGTCACGGATGTCGGAGAGCCAGCGCACCGCCTCGGTGTGGATGCGCGTGGTGACCGCGTCGTTCAGCTTCGGTGGCGCCCACCAAGGGGCACGCTCACCGAGCACCTCGACGAAGGTGTCGTGGTTGTGCACCAGCCAGGCGTGCAGCTCCTCGAGGGCCAGGTCGACCACACCGTGGTGCAGGTCGTCGCGGACCGCCTCGACGAGGAACGTCCCGAGGATCGGCGCGATCGGTTCCTCGCGGAACCGGGGCACCAGCACGGCGTCGACCAGCTCGACGATGTGCTGGTCCTTGACCCGACCGAGGCCGATGACGGAGATGTCGGTGACCTCGGAGACCACCCGGGAGGCGTTGACCGGGTTCGCCGCCCAGTGGCCGATGCGCCGTGTCACCTGGGCGGAGTTGACCCGCTCGCGGACGATGCCCTCCTGCAGGAAGTTCTCCCCCACGAACTCCTCGAGGCCCCTGCCCAGGTCGTCCTTGCGCTTCGGGATCAGCGCGGTGTGCGGGATGGGGAGGCCCAGCGGGTGGCGGAACAGCGCGGTCACGGCGAACCAGTCCGCCATCGCACCGACCATGCTGGCCTCCGCCCCGGCGTTGACGAAGCCGAGCCATCCGTCCTGGCCACGCGTGGCGACGTACACGACGGCGGCGAAGACGAGCAGGCCGAGAGCCACGGCGCGCATGCGGCGCAGGCCCCTTCGTCGTTGCTCGTCCGCCTCGGGCGCGGGGGTGATCAGTGGAATGCTCATCGCGGGTCGATTGTGTCAGGTGGGGCCCCGGTAGCATTCCCGCCATGCCTCGCACCGTCATCACCTTCGGCACCTTCGACGTGTTCCACGTCGGCCACCTCCGCGTCATCGAACGCGCCGCCGAGTTGGGTGACCGCCTCGTCGTCGGGGTTTCTGCCGATGCGCTGAACGAGCGCAAGAAGGGCCGCTCCCCCGTGTTCAGCCAGGGCGAGCGCCTGGCCATCGTCGCCGCACTCAAGCCGGTCGACGAGGTGTTCGTCGAGGAGAGCCTCGAGCTCAAGCGCGACTACATCCAGCGGTTCGGTGCCGACGTACTCGTCATGGGCGACGACTGGAAGGGCCGCTTCGACGAGTTCTCCGACATCTGCGAGGTGGTCTACCTGCCCCGCACGCCCGCCATCTCCACGACCGCCCTGATCGAGAAGATCTCAGGGACCGCCTGAGCCTGCGGCCTCCCCACCGGCTGGGATACCTTCGCTCCATGCCTTCTCCGCGCATGACGCCCCGTGCTGCCCTGGCGGTGACCCTTGCGGTCGTCGTCGCAGCCCTCAGCGCCCCGGCGTACGCCGACAGCGACCACGCCTCGCGCGTGACGCAGAGCCACGCCAAGGACGACCACGGATCCAAGGAGGAGAAGGCCCTCCAGGCCCTCGCGTCCGCCACGGACGCGCTCAGCGGAGAAGGATCCCAGGACGCCAGCATGGCGTTGCTCGAGGTGCAGCAGACCAAGGCCGACCTGCCCGCGGCCGAGCAGGACCGGGCCGAGCAGCTGATGCTGCGGCCCAGCGACTCCGGCACGGCACCCGCGCCGGAGATCAGCTACGGAACCCAGACCGACGAGATCGACTGCACGGCACACTTCTGCGTCCACTGGGTCAGGACCGGCAAGCACATGCCCGACCTGACCGACTCCGACAACGACGAGGTCCCTGACTACGTCGAGCTCGTCGAGTCGGTGATGGAGAACGTGTGGGCCCGCGAGGTGGGCGACCTGCGCTACCGCCGACCGCTCAGCGACGGGGCGAAGGACAACCCCGTGGGCGAGGGCCGCACCGGGCTCCTCGACGTCTACCTCGGCGACACCGGCGCCAGCCAGGTCTACGGCTACGCCAACATCGACGAGTTCACCACGCGTGCCGCCGGATTCCTGGTGCTCGACAACGACTTCGCCGACTTCTCCGGTGATCCGACCGAGTCCTTGAAGGTGACCGCGGCCCACGAGTTCTTCCACACCGTGCAGTTCGCCTACGCCACGAACGAGGACCCGTGGTTCATGGAGTCCACGGCCACGTTCATGGAGGAGCGCGTCTACGACGAGATCAACGACAACCGCCAGTACCTCCGCTACAGCTCCCTGGCCAGGCCTGCCCAGTCCCTCGACGCCGACGGCGGCGCCTGGTACGGCAACTGGATCTTCTTCGAGCACCTCGGCAACAGGTTCGGCACCGACGTGGTCCGGCAGGTCTGGTACCGCGCCCGTACGGCGTCCGTCACGTCCACCGGCGCCCTCGACGCGGAGCTGCGCGCGCGCAGCACCAGCCTCGCCGCCGCGTTCGTCCGGTTCTCCGCCGACAACACCATGCCCGACAAGGCGTACGAGGAGGGCGCGGCGTACCCGAACACAGCGATCGCCGGAACCTGGCACCTCGACACGGCCACCCGTACCACCAGGTGGCGGACCTTCTGGCTCAAGCACCTAGCGTCGCGCAGCTACAACATCACGCCCGGCACGGGAATGGGCGCCAACTGGCAGGTGCGCATCGAGATCACCGCGCCGTCGTACGCCGCCCGCGCCCACGTGGTGCTGCACCTCACCAACGGTTCTGTCGTCCAGCGGCCGGTGGCGCTCAACTCAGAGGGACAGGCGACCCGCCGCTTCGTCTTCGACAAGAACATCGTGTCGAGGGTGACCCTGACCCTGGCCAACGGATCCGCACGCTACCGCTGCTGGTCCGGCACCCAGTTCAGCTGCGAGGGCACCCCGCTCGACGAGGGGCGCGGCTTCAAGTACCGCGCCACCTCTCAGCGGGGCTGAGGCGGTCAGGTGGTCGTCACGATCGTCGTCATCGCCCTGGTCGTGGCGCTGATCGTCTCCTCGGTCGCGCTCGGCCGGGTCCTGTCGCACAACAGGCAGTTGCGCGAGGAGCGCGACGAGCTGCTGCGTCGACTCGAGAGGCCCGCGCCGAGCCTGCCGCGACAGGCCGCCACGTTCGCGTTCCGCACGGCGGTCGGCACGGCTGTGCGCGTCCGCGAACAAGGTGTCGGCGGCTTCCTGACCTCCTCGATCGAGGAATGGACCGGCATCGCGCTGGCCGACCGCACCGAGATCGAGAAGGTCGCCGCACCCGACGGCACGGTGACGATCTTCTTCTCCGACATCGTCGACTCAACCGCACTCAACGAGCAGCTCGGCGACCAGCGCTGGATGGCGCTGCTCGAGGCCCACGACAAGGTCATCCGCAAGCGGGTCACCGCGCACGGCGGCCACGTCGTGAAGTCCCAGGGCGACGGTTTCATGGTGGCCTTCGGCGACCCGGGCGAGGCGTTGCGTGCCGCGATCTCCATGCAGACCGGGCTGGCCGAGGCCCGCGGACGCGTGCTGCGGCGTACGCCGGTGGAGGTGCGCATGGGACTGCACACGGGCCGCGCGATCGAGAAGGACGGCGACTACTTCGGCCGCAACGTCGCCATGGCCGCCCGCGTGGCCTCGCACGCCGTCGGCGGCGAGATCCTGGTCAGCGACGCCGTGCACGAGGGCCTGGTCGCGGACTTCGACTTCGGTGAGCCGCGGCGGGTCGAGCTGAAGGGGTTCCCCGGCGAGCACGACCTGTGGCCGGTGGGCCTGCTGGACTAGACCGGGGGCCGGACCAACCAGAACCACACGGTCGGTGCGATCGCCGTACGCGCCAGGGGTCGGGCCGTCCAACATGCAGTTCGCGGTACGGCGGACGTCGCTGAGCGTGCGACGTACGTCGGCAGGGCCGAAGTGCATGTCGCACGGTCCGCTCGACGGAAGGGCGGGTCCACGGCCGGAGGCGCCTGACCCGTCAGACGGTCGAGGCCTGGTTCCGGAAGCGGAGCTCGAGCTGCGGCGCCGCGTCACCGAGGCGTCCGCGCTTCCACATCGCGTGGATGACGAGCGCTGCGCCGACCGCACCCAGCATGCCCAGGGACAGGTCGCCGAGGGTGTCGGTGTAGGCGCCGTGGCGTTCCCAGGACTTGCTGAGGAACGCGGCGTACTCGGCCAGCTCCCACACGACCGACCCCGTGACCCCGATCGCGAGTGCGCGTTCGATGGTCGCGAGCAGCGTGGAGCTGCGATGCATGGTGAGCAGGATGACGGCTCCGGTGATCACGCCGGTGTTGAAGAAGTGCATGAAGTCGTCGAACCACACGACCTGGTCGTAGAGGTCCATCCGGTTGCCGAAGATGTCGGAGAAGCAGGACAGCGTGATCATCAGGTCGGCCAGCCAGGGGAACGACGCGCGCTCCTTCCAGAAGACCGACCAGATCACCGGAACGGTGAAGGCCAGCATCGGGTAGGCGACGGCCCGGGCACCGGCCCCCTTGTCGCGCATGTTGCCGAGGTTGGGGTCGACGAACGCGATCACCAGGAGCAGCAGCAGTGCGCCCTTGGCCGCCACGTCGAGTCCGCGGACCAGCGCCGGTGTGGCGTGCCGGGTTTGCAGGTGCGTGTCAGTCATCAGAGGACGAGCCTATGTGGAGCCTCCACCTCCCGCGGCATCACCGGAGATTCCACCGGGCACGGTGTCTCGCCGGTCACATCGGCCGCCACACGCAGGCCCGTCAGCGGGCAGCGGTCCAGCTGGCCTCGATGAGGTCCTCGAGAGGCAGGTGCGGGTCGAGAGTGACACCGCGGGCGCGGGTGTGGCCGTCGATCGCATACCAGATCGTGTCGGTGAGCAGCCGCGACAACACCTCGGCCGTGGGCTGTCGCTCGGGCCTGGCCAACCAGAGCTGGACGGCGCTGATGGCCAGGCTGACCAGACCGAGCGCCAGCGGGTCGAGGGCGGCGCGGTCGTCGTCGTCCAGCTCGACCACGAGCACGTCCGCGGCCAGCGAGATCAGCCCCGACAGCTCGGCGGCGATCTGTTGTACGGCGGTCTGCAGCGGGCTCGTCGTCGCCACACCGGCGAAGTCCTGGGCAGCGACCCGGTGCAGGTTCGGGTGCTCGGCCGCCCAGTCGACGTACGTCGAGACGATCCGCAGGATGATCTCGTCGACGCTCCCGCTCAGCACCACCTGCGGAGTCAGTCGGCCCCGCAGCGAGTCGAGGATGTGTGTCTGGACAGCTTGGTCGAGGTCGGCCCGGTCGGCGAAGTGGCGGTAGATCACCGGGCGGCTCAGGCCCGCGCGCGCCGCGATCTGGGAGACGTGTATCTCGGCGCCGTGCGGAGAGTCCTCGATGACGGCCAGCGCAGCGTCGAGGATCTGGCCGCGTCGCTCGAGCTTGTGCTCGAGCCAGCGCGACTGGCGACCGTCGGTGGACCCTGCGTCACTCACGTGGGTGTTCGACTCCTGGAGGTCTGGCGGATCATGGACTGGCGGATCGGGAGACGTCGATGCTCCCGACCGGTCTGCGTCATCGGCGGCCGAGCGACCGCCACGAGGTCGGGAAGGTCCACGATCTTAACGCGTGGGCGCGCTCGCTCCTCGCCGCGACCGCGCTCCGTGTCGTCGATGCGACGCCATCCGGACCGGTCGACGACCTTGCCCTCCAGGGACATCAGGAGTCGTTCGACGGGCACAGTCGGTTCGGTCAGGTGCCCGTGCTCGAGATCGTCCAGCAACCCGGTGACGGTCTCCTCCGCGCAGGCCTTGTTGGTGCCGATGTAGCCGGTGGGACCACGCTTGATCCAGCCGGCGACGTACACCCCGGGGCGCACCCTGCCACCGTCGTTGGGGACGGTTCCGGTCGCCTCGTCGAAGGGCAGTCCGTCCACCGGTCGCCCCCGGTAGCCGACGGAGCGGAGCACCATGGCGCACGGGATCACCTCGGTCTCCCCCGTCGGCACGGCACGCGGAACCCCGTCGGCGTCCGGGCGAAGCTCGGTGCGCACCACCTCGATCGCCTGGACGCTGCCGTCGCCGACGACGGCGACCGGTGCGGTCCGGAAGCGGAGCACGATGCGCCGACGCCCCGGGGTGGGCCGACGCCGTGAGAGCTCCGCGATCAGGGCGGTCTTGGGCGAGTCCACGACGATCTCCTCGCCGCCGTTGTCGACCAGCACGTCGACGTCGTCGCGTGCGGCCAGGCCGATCAGCTCGGGCATCGTGAACGCAGCCTCGGCGGGGCCTCGACGTCCGAGCACCAGCACCTCCTGGACGGCACTGCCGCGCAGGGTCGCCAGGGGCAGGTCGGCGATGTCGGTGCCCGACAGGGTCTCGGGATCAGCGGTGAGGATGCGGGCGACGTCGAGCGCCACGTTGCCGTTGCCCACCACCACGATGCGCCGTTCGCCGAGATCGACGTACGTGTCGCCATGGTCGGGATGCCCGTTGTACCAACCGACCACGTCCGTCGCGGAGACGCTGCCGGCCAGGTCCTCGCCGGGGACGCCGAGTGCGCGGTCGGCGGAGGCGCCCACGGCGTACACGACACCGTGGTAGCTCCGGGCCAGGTCGTCATGGCTGAGGTCGCGACCGATCTCGACGTTGAGGACGTAGCGGAACCCGGGCTGCTCCTCGATCGCCCGGAACAGCTTCGTCACGAGCTTGGTGTCCTGGTGGTCGGGTGCGACCCCCGCGCGCACCAGGCCGTACGGCGTGGGCAGCCGGTCGAACACGTCGACCTTCACCCCCGGGTTCTTCAGCAGCTCGTCCGCGGCGTACATCGCTGCCGGGCCGGCCCCGACCACCGCGATGCGCACGTCATCGGCCTGCACGACCCGGCGGGTGGGCACCAGCGCCAATGGCGTGCGGTCCGCGTGCGGTTCGTCCATGAAGTACGACGAGTTCAGTGCGATGAACGGCAGCTGGCGCTCGGTCAGCTTCGTGTGCGGAACGATCGCGCCGACCGGGCACGCCGTCACACAGGCGCCGCAGTCCACGCACGACTCCGGGTCGACGTACACCATCTCGGCCTCGGCGAAGCCGGGCTCACCGGGGGCCGGGTGGATGCAGTTGACCGGGCAGGCCACGACGCACGAGGCGTCGCTGCAGCAGGACTGGGTGACGACGTGGGGCATGGCGGAACTCCGTTCGGTCGCGGGACGGGCGGACTCAGGCGGCGGGTTCGCTGCGGAACCGGGCCGGTCGACCGTCGATGCGCATCAGCTTCCAGATGCGCCGGGACACCGGGTTCATCAGGTCGGCCTCCTCGGCGAGCATCCGCACGTCGGCGAAGAGGTCCTTGAGCAGCTTGCGGGACTCGGCGTCGCGCCAGTAGATGTCCTTGATGACCTCGCGCGGGATGCCGACCGCGTCGGTCACCTCCTTGCTCGGGACCATGATCACGTCGCACAGGGTGCGCATGATCAACGGGTACATCACCGACAGGAAGGCGCGCCGCGGCCGGCTCAGTCTCGCGGTGCGGTGGGTGATGAACTGGTGCGCGAAGCCGATGTGACGGGCCTCCTCGGCCACGTGGATCTGCATGATCCGCTGCAGCAGCGGGTGCATGTCGTTGCCGGCGCGCAGCACCGACTTCTGCAGGTGGTCGATCGGCTCCTCACCCGCGAGGATGCCGGCGAAGAAGATCTCCGGCAGCACCGGAGCAGCCAGGGGAAGCAGCGGCGCCACCGCGCGGAACCACTTCGGGCCGCCGGGAACGTCGAGGCCGGTGCGATTCACGAACTCCTGGAACATCTGGGTGTGGTGGCACTCCTCGGTCGCCTCGTGCGTCGAGTAGCGGAACTCGGGGTTGCCGTTCTTCAGGAAGAAGACGTGCCACATGATGCCGCCGATGAGGACCTGCTCGAACTGGAGCCCGACCTTGGTGATGTTGGCCTGACGCCAGAGGCCGATCTCGATCTGGCGCTCCCTGGGCAGCGACTTGTACCACTCATGGCGGCCGAGCGGGTCGACCTCGGGAAGGATCCACCGCGGGTCGTCGTGATGGATCGCGTAGTCGGGGTTGTCCCAGTCGATGTCGACGAAGGCATCGAAGTGCCGGTTCACCGACGCCTCCGAAAGGGTCGCCAAGGTCTCTTCGTAGCTCTGGGTCACGGCCATCTCGCACCTCATCCTGGAACGGCATTGCGGTCAACCACGACTTTAATGTGACGTGGAGTCACATGTAAATAGATATCTGTGACGCGATGTCTCAGATACCTGCCGACCCGTCGCCAGTTCTGATCGACCCGTCGCCAGTTCTCGGCCTCGATCCGAGCCACTACGGTTCCCCTATGACCCTTCCTGCACCCGCGTCCGACCGGACCGCGGTCGTCACCGGAGCCTCGTCCGGAATCGGCGAACAGATCGCCCGACAGCTCTCCGCCCGGGGCCACCACGTCACCCTCGTCGCGCGTTCGACGAGCCGGCTGGAGGCGCTCGCCGAGGAGCTGCGGTCCGCCGGCGGCGAGGCATCGGTGCTGACTCTCGACCTGGCGGACCGGGACGGCCGCGCCGGCCTGGCCGGACGGATCGACGCGGAGGGGCTCGTTCCCGAGATCCTGGTCAACAACGCCGGGCTCTCCACCCTCGGTCCGGTCAGCGCCTCCGACCCCGAGGCCGAGCTGAACCTGGTCGAGGTCGACGTGGCCAGCGTGGTCGACCTGTGCAGCCGCTTCCTCCCCGGCATGGTCGCCCGCGGCCGCGGCGCCGTACTCAACGTGGCCTCGACCGCGGCCTTCCAGCCGCTCCCGGGGCAGGCGGCGTACGGCGCCAGCAAGGCGTTCGTGCTGTCCTACACCCAGAGCCTGGCCGGTGAGCTGCGCGGCAGTGGCGTGACCGCGACCGCACTGTGCCCGGGCCCGGTGCACACCGGCTTCGGCGAGCGCGCCGGCTTCGTCCGCGAGGACGCCGAGGCGGCCCTTCCCGCGGTGATGTGGGTCGACGCCGAAGAGGTCGCCCGGGTCGCGGTGGAGGCCATGGACCGTGGCCGCCTGGTCGCGATCCCCGGCAAGGTCAACCGGGTGGCGTCGGTGTTCGCACAGATGGCACCGCGCTCCCTGCTGCTCCCCGTGCTGGCCAGGAACCACCCCGGCCTGCGCTGAGCCATGATGCCGAGACGCGCCTGCGCGTCGGGCCCTCAGCCCTTCGGAGGGAGAGTGCGGGCGTAGCCGACGCCGTGCTCGAGCCAGCCATCGAGGGCGTCTGCGGAGTCGAGGACCGAGGGGTCGACGGTGATCCACCCGTTCATGGGGCGGCCCTTCATCTCCATGCGATCCGCCCCCTGCTCCGTCACGAGTGCATCGGTCTCGGAGGGGTCGACCCGCAGCATCAGCGCGCCCTTGCTGGTCGCGGCGGCGGCCATGTTGCCGTGGACCAGGAACGCCAGGCCGCCGAACATGCGCTTCTCCGTCAGCCCGACCTCGCCCTCGAGTGCCTGCCTGATGCGCTCGGCCATCTCCTCGTCGTAGGCCATGGCCTTCCCTCCGTCGGCGTCACGCCGAAGATAGCGCTGGGCACGGACAGATGACCAGAGCCGCAGGGCAGCCGCTAGCCTGCGGTGCGTGTCGATGCTGAGGAACGTGCTGAGTCCCGCCCTCCACGCGCTGCACCGCGCCGTCGAGTGGGTCGGCGAGATCACGCCGGGCACACGGGCCGCGTCCCGGTTCGCACACTTCGGGGAGAAGAGCCTGATCGCCTTCCCGCACGCGACGATCCTCGGCGAGCGGGGCATCCATGTCGGCAGCGAGGTCCTGATCGGGCGGCACTGCACGCTCGCCCTCGGCTACGGTCCCGGCGACCATCCTCTTCCCGAGCGCGGCCTGGTGATCGGCGACCGTTGCGTCATCGGCGCGAGCAGCACCCTCACCGCCCACGAGAGCATCGTGCTGGGTGACGACGTGTGGTTCGGCCAGTCGGTCTTCGTCTCCGACGCCAGCCACGGCTACCAGGACCCCGAGGCGCCGATCGGACACCAGCTCGGCCAGCACCAGCCGGTCTCGATCGGCTCCGGCTCCTGGATCGGCCACGGCGCCGTGATCCTGCCGGGCACGACGATCGGACGCAACGTCGTGGTCGGCGCGGGCTCCGTGGTGCGTGGCGACGTTCCCGATCACTGCGTCGTGGCCGGTGTGCCCGCCCGCGTCGTACGCCGTCTCGAGCCGGGTGTCGGGTGGGTCGGGAGCCGGCCGGACGACGTGCGCCCGATCTGGTCGACCGAGGAGATCGCCCGGTTGCTGGGCGGCGGTTCGGACACCGGCAGCTGACGCTCAGTGCGTCGTGAGGCGGCCGATGACCCGAGCCACCTCCTCGCGCACCAAGGTCAGGGGCTCGTCTCGCTGCACGGCGATCTCCTGGTCCGTGTGTCCCTCGAGCACGAGCACGAGGCTCTCGTTCTCTCGTGGAGTGAGCGGCGGGTCGAGGCGTTCCGCACGAGCACGCAGGCGATCGGCGACGCGCTCCGTGTCGGCGTGATCGCGCAGCGACCTCCCTGCGCCGACCCGGCGCACCGCGTCGATGATGTCGCCGCTGCCGGCCAGCTTGACGAGTGCCCCGGCCGCGCCCGCGAGGACTGAGAGCGTCAGCGCCTCCTCATCACCGGCCGACGTCAGCAGCATTGCCTTGATCGACGGATCGTGGGCGCGGACGTCGCGACACACCTGGACGCCGGTGCCGTCGGGCAGTTGTACGTCGAGCAGCACCACGTCCGGCCGCAGCTCGAGGATCCTGAGGGTTGCCTGCTCGGCCGACCCCGAGTCGCCGACGACGGTGATGTCACGCTTTGTCAGCAGGTCGCGGAGGCCGCGACGCACGATGTCGTGATCGTCCACGACGAAGACCCGTAGGTCCCGGGGCACGTACCCGCTCATGTCTACGGTTCTACACCGCTTGTGCGTCACGGCGCATCCACCACGACCCACGTCCGTCGGCATGCGGCTCCCGCGAGACATTCCAGTCCCGTCTGCGCGGCCCTAGAGTGGGAGCATCCCCGTGGAGGCGCGATGGACCCGTTGGCAGCGACCCAGACCAAAGGCGCGGGCGACCGCGGCCCGAGAAGCGCCGAGGCACCGGGGGCTGCGGTCCTGGCCGCCCTCGTCCGCGCCTCGGCGCTCGGGATCGGCCTTCTCGATGCCGACCGGCGATGGCTGTACGTCAACCCGGCAGGTTGCCGGATCCTCGGCGCCGGTGCCGATGAGCTGACCGGCCACCGCTCCCCCTTCGTTCCCGTGGACCAGACCGACCGCACCGCGGCGGCGAACGGGACCGCGAGCAGGTTCGTCGACGGTGTCGGCGACGGCGAGCTGACCTTGGAGTACGTCGAGAACGGGTTCATCGACGGCCGCGGGCTGCGGATCGCGGTGATGTTCCGGGATGTCTCCGAGGCACGGCGACAGGAACGGAGGTTGGCCGCGTTCGCCCGGACCGCCTCCAGCTTGGCGTACGCCGAGTCCCTGCAGCAGGTGCTGGACCGGATCGCGGGTGAGGTGCTCCCACCGACGGGCTCGGTGGCCTGCGCGATCGTGCTGATCGATCCACGGACGCGTGCCTTCCGAAGTGCCGGGACGGCCGGGCACCGCGCCGACTACCTGGCCAACATCGAGAAGTGCCGCCGGTTGGGTGCCCCTCTGGGAACCCTCGAGGCGTTCGAGGAGCGTCGCCCCGCGGTTCGGCGTGACCTGCAGCTGCTGCTCCACGACCCCCGCTACGCGCCGATGCACGAGACGATCGCGGAGGCTGAATGGGGCTCGGTCGTGGTGGTTCCACTGGTCGCCCGCAACGAGGAGGTCGGAGTGCTCAGTGCTTTCTACCCCACTGCGCATGAGCCCACGGACGCCGACACGAGCTTCCTGGCCGCGATGGCCGACAAGGTCGCGATCGCGGTCGACAACGTGCAGCTGCTCGGCGACGTCGAAGGCAAGGCCGCACTGGAGGAGCGACACCGGCTGGCTCGCGAGCTGCACGACTCGGTGTCGCAGGCACTGTTCTCGATGAGCCTGACCGCCCGCGCCGTCCAGCTGGCGGCGCAGGAGTCCGGCGCCGACCCGGACGGACCCGTGTCGCGAGGCGTGGGGCAACTCCTCGAGCTCACCCAGGGCGCGCTGGCCGAGATGCGCGCGCTGATCTTCCAGCTCCGCCCGGAGGCGTTGCACGAGGAAGGGCTGACCGCTGCGGTGCGCAAGCATGCTGCTGCGGTCGCGGCCCGGGAGGGACTCGACGTGCGCGTGCACGCCGAGGAGGACCGATTGCCCCTGGAGGAGGTGGCGGAGGAGGAGCTCCTGCGGGTCGTCCAGGAGGCGGTCCACAACTGCGTCAAGCACGCCCACCCCCACCACGTCGACATTCGGCTGGCCGAGGTCCCAGACGACCCGGGCAGCCTGATGGTGGAGATCGAGGACGACGGCGACGGGTTCGTGCCCGATGCCCCGCATCCGGGGCACCTCGGCCTCGACACCATGCGGGAACGGGCCGAGCGCCTCGGCGGCCGCCTCGAGGTCGAGAGCTCGACCGCCGGGTCCCGGGTCCGGGCGGTGCTGCCGGGCGTCCTGCACCCGGTCCGTTCCTCCGAAGCGACGGACAGCACGGATGAGGCCTCCACACGGATGCGGCCATGACCGACGAGTCCGACCGGGCGGCCATCAGGGTGTTCCTGGTCGACGACCACAGCGTCGTACGCCGCGGCATGCGCGCCTTCCTGGACATGCTCCCCGACATGGAGGTGATCGGCGAGGCCGCGGACGGACAGGCGGCGCTTGACGAGCTGGCAGCCCTCGACAAGGCCGAGAAGCTGCCCGATGTCGTGCTCATGGACCTGCTCATGCCCCGGCTCGACGGAGTCGCCGCCACGTCGGCCATCACGCAGCGACACCCCGCCGTACAGGTCGTGGCGCTCACCAGCTTCAGCGAGACCGAGCGCGTCCACGCAGCCCTGGAGGCCGGCGCCGCCGGCTACCTGCTCAAGGACGCCGAGCCGGACGAGCTGGCTGCCGCGATCCGGGCTGCCCGGGACGGCGAGGTGCACCTCGACCCTTTGGTGGCCCGCAAGCTCACCCAGCTCCTGGTCGCCCCCGGTCCCACCTCGAGCGCCCTCACCGCAAGGGAACGAGACGTCCTCGTGCTGGTTGCCCGCGGCAGCTCCAACCGGGAGATCGCGGACGCCCTGGTGATCAGTGAACGCACGGCGCGCACCCACGTCAGCAACGTGCTCGTCAAGCTCGGTCTTGCCTCGCGCACGCAGGCCGCCCTGTGGGCGATCAGGGAGGGGCTTGTCCCTGCGCCCTGACGATCGCCCAGGACAATTGTCGCGCGCGAACCGCGTCGAATGCCTCTCGCCCATCGGGTGCGCCCCAGCTTGACTTGGACCAGGAACCCGCACCTGGAAGGGAGCCCGAGGTGGTCCGACGTCGAGGCGAGCCCATCCGCGTGCTGATCGCCGACGACGACCACCGTGTCCGCACCGCGCTGTCGGCACTCCTCGGCGGTGCAGCTGGTTTCGACATCGTCGACGCGTCCGCGACTACCGAAGCCGCACTGGCCGCGGCCAGGCAGCACCGACCGTCGGTCGCGCTCATCGACATCCTTCTCCCGGAGTTGAGCGACGGTCTCGGACTCCTCCGCGCGATCACCGACGATCTCCACATCCCAACCGTCGCCATGAGCATCGACGGCGGGCTGAGAGGCGGCGCGCTCGCCGCCGGCGCCACCCAGTTCTTCGACAAGGACGGCACGCCAGACCTGCTCCTCGCCGCACTGCGCGCCGTCGCTTCGTAGCCTGCCCGGGCCGGCGTCCGACTACGCGAGAGTGCCCTGGACGGACCCGTCTCCACGGGAAGGGCGCACCCGACCCGGGTTCCTCTCGGTTCGCGCTGGCAACACCGACCGAGTGCGGGCGTTGAGCGACGCATCGACGGTGAGATCGCCGGCATGGTCGACGTCGCGACGCAGGCCGGACCAGGCCGGGAGACCGATCTCCACGGCTCCTCCAGCTCGATGAGCCAGCAGCGACCCTTCGCCGTACGACGGCAGCAGTTCGTGGCCCGCCCTGGCGGTCAGGAGCGTGGTGCCCCGACCGGTTCGATCGCCCACACACGCGACGGGAACGGCTCCGGCGCGGTCCAGGGCGTTGTCCAGCTCGGAGGACCGGAGGTAGGGCAGGTCTCCCGGCAGGACGGCCAGGTCGCGGCCCGGATCTGCGGAACGCAGCTGATCGGCGCCGAACCGGATGGCCTCGTTGAGGCCCGGACCTTCGGCGACCCTCACCCTCACTCCGGGCAGGTCGAACGACTCGACGTCGTCGGCGGTGTCGCAGACCACCAGGACACCGGCCACGGCGGAGGCGTTCACCACCGCGCAGAGGGTGTCCCGGGCCATCACGATGGCGAGCTGGCGTCGCTCCCCCGGCTCACCACCGAGTCGCGACTTGCCGTGACGGGTGTCCTTCATCGGGACGATCACCCACCACTTCACGGGCGTGTGCGGGGCCATGGTCAGTGACCGATCCCGACGACGGCCAGGCCGGAGCGGACCTTGTAGCGCTTGTTGATCGAGATGAGGACAGCGGTGAGCGGTTCGAGCTGGCGGGCCAGCCGGAGCATGCCCGCGTCGACGCCCGGCTTGCCGGTCACCGTGCTGGCAAGCTCGATGACCGCGGCCTTGGACTCGGCGTCGTCGCCGCAGACCAGGACGTCCTCGTGGTCGAGCAGGTCGGCCTCACTGACCAGGGAGACCGCGGAGAGGTGGTGGAACGCACCGACCACACGAGCATCCGGCAGGAGCCCTTGGGCGGTCTCGGCCGCGGACGTCGGCCCGAGGTCGAGGCCGTAGGGTCCACGCTTGTCGAAGCCGAGCGGGTTGACGCAGCTGATCACGACCTTGCCTGCCAGCTGCGGGGCCAGCGACGCCACGAGATCGTCGTGGCCGTCGAACGGGATGGCGAGCAGCACCAGGTCGGCTGCTTCCGCGGCCTTCTCGTTCGCGGCGCCGTTGACCGACCCATTGCCGGAGATCCGTCCGGCCAGATCGGTGGCCGCCTCGACCGCGCGTTCCTCCGAGCGGGAACCGAGGATGACGTCGTGGCCACCCTTGGCGAACCGGTAGCCGAGTCCCTTGCCCTGGGGACCGGTGCCTCCGATGATCGCGATGGTGCTCATGTGGTTTCTCCTTCAGGCGTTGATGATGATCAGGCGTTGACGGTGAGCGGCAGTTGCCGGCGCAGCGACTCGTCGAAGGACGCCGCAGCCTGCACCCGCTCCTCGCAGACCGGGCCGTAAGTGGTGGACCGCTGGCGGGCCGGACGGCCGATGCCGGCGGCCAGGTCGTTCAGCTCCCGCACCGACTTCAATGAGCCGTTCTGGGCACCGGCCATCCGGCTGATGGTCTCCTCCATCAGCGTGCCGCCCACGTCGTTGGCGCCACCGGTGAGCATCAGGCGGGTGCCGTGCTCGCCGAGCTTCACCCAACTGGTCTGGATGTTGTCGATGCGGCCGTGGAGAAGCAGTCGGGCCATCGCATGGACGACCCGGTTCTCCTGCTCGGTGGCGCCGGCGCGGGCCTTTCCGGCGAGGTAGATCGGTGAGCTCTGGTGCACGAACGGCAACCCGACGAACTCGGTGAACCCGCCGGTCCGGTCCTGCATCTCGCGCAGGACCTTGAGGTGACCCAGCCAGTGCCTCGGTTCGTCGACGTGGCCGTACATCATCGTCGACGACGAGCGCAGCCCCACCTCGTGCGCGGTTTCCACGATCTCGATCCAGGTGGCGGCGGGCAGCTTGCCCTTGGTCAGCACCCACCGCACCTCGTCATCGAGGATCTCCGCCGCGGTGCCGGGGATCGAGTCGACCCCGGCCTCCTTGGCCGCGACCAGGAACTCCCGGAACGACAACCCGGTGCGGGCCGCGCCGTTGAGGATCTCCATGGGCGAGTAGGCGTGCAGGTGGATGTCGGGGACCCGGCGCTTGATCTCGCGGGCCAGCTCGAAGTACGCCGTCCCGGGCAGCTCCGGATGGATCCCGCCCTGCATGCAGATCTCGGTCGCGCCGACCGCCCAGGCCTCCTCGGCCCGCTTGCCGACCTCGTCCAGGGACAGGGTGAACGCGTCGGCATCCGTACGGCGCTGCGCGAACGCACAGAACCGACAGCCGGTGTAGCAGACGTTGGTGAAGTTGATGTTGCGGTTCACCACATACGTCACGTCGTCACCGACCACGGCTCGACGTACGTCGTCGGCCAGGCGACACAGTGCCTCCAGTGCAGGCCCCTCGGCCTGGAACAGCAGCATCGCCTCGGTGTCGGTGAGACCGGCCGGGTCGCGTTCGGCAGAGCGCAGGGCAGCCGCGACGTCACCATCCAGGCGGGCCGGGACCGTGTGCAGGGAGGCGTCCTGCAGGGCGTCCCAGTCGCCGTACACCTGGTCGAAGTCGTCTCGACGGTCATGGGTCCGGCCGGTCGTGTCGATGCTCCGGTGCAGGTCGGTGCGGCCCGAGCTGGTCCAGTCGAGATCCGGCTCCTGCCACGGCAGACCCACCGGCACAGCCGACTCGAGTGCCAGGCCACGTGCATCGGCCAATCCGTCGACGTGGTGGCGCAGGCGCGGGTCCAACCACGGCTCACCCCGCAGCACGAACTCCGGGTAGATGGTCAGTCGCTCACGCAGCTCGAAGCCCTGCTCCGCGGTGCGCAGGGCGAGCTCGTCGATCTGTGGCCACGGCCGTTCGGGGTTCACGTGGTCCGCGGTCAAGGGTGAGACACCACCCCAGTCATCGATGCCGGCCCGCAGCAGCAGCGCGAACTGGTCGTCGATCAGGTTCGGCGGCGCCTGGATCCGCATCGACGGACCGAGCACGACACGGGCCACCGCCACGGTCGCCGCCAGCTCCGCCAGCTCGGCGTCATCCTCGTGGGCCATCGCCGTGTCCGGCTTGGCGCGGAAGTTCTGCACGATGACTTCCTGGATGTTGCCGTACTGCCGCGCAATCCCGCGCAGCGCGAAGATCGCGTCGGCGCGTTCGGCGAACGTCTCGCCGATGCCGATCAGCACACCCGTGGTGAAGGGCACCGACGAGCGGCCGGCATCCTCGAGCGCCCTCAGCCGGACGGCCGGCTCCTTGTCCGGCGAGCCGTAGTGGCACCCACCGGGCTCGGACCACAGCCGCGTCGCGGTGGTCTCCAGCATCATCCCCATCGACGGGGACACCGGCTTGAGCCGCTGGAGGTCCTCCCACCCCAGCACGCCGGGGTTCAGATGGGGAAGGAGACCGGTCTCCTCGAGGATCCGGATCGCGACCGCCCGCACATAGGCCAGGGTCGAGTCGTACCCGTTGGCGTCGAGCCACTCGGCCGCGGCCGGCCAGCGCTCCTCGGGCCGGTCTCCCAACGTGATCAGGGCTTCCTTGCAACCCAGTGCCGCACCCTCGCGGGCGATCGCCAGCACCTCGTCCATCGACAGGAAGGGCGCCGGCACCTTCTTCGGGGTGGTCGCGAACGTGCAGTAGTGGCAGCGGTCCCGGCACAGCCGGGTCAGCGGGATGAACACCTTGCGGGAGTAGGTGATCACTCCAGCCCGGCCGGCCTGGTCGAGCCCGACGTCACGAACGTGGCCGGCGATCTCGCACAGTGCGTCCAGGTCCTCCCCACGCGCCTGCAACAACACCGACGCCTCCTCGGGGTTCAGGGTCACCGCCTGGCGGGCACGGTGCAGCGCACGCCGCATCTCCGCCGAGGTCGCTGCCGTCCCCGTGGTCATGCGCCGAACCTCGCCGTTCCGCCCTTGAGCACGACGGTGTCGCCCACGAGGGCGTCGAAGTGGACCACGCCGTCGGCCTCCCCGGACTCGACACGCAGCTCGTCGCCGGGCAGCACAGGTGAGGCCAGCCGGACCTCCAGCTCACGCAGGTCGGCGGGGTGTGCGCCCACCTGACCGGCGACGATCCGCGCGGCGATGCCCAGGGTGCACAGGCCGTGCAGGATCGGCCGGTCGAACCCGTTCGCGGTCGCGACCTCGGGGTCGACGTGCACCGGGTGCCGGTCGCCGGTCAGTCGGTAGAGCGCGGCCAGGTCCGACCTGGTCGCGAACGTGTCGCTCGCGTTCCGATCGACCGGTGCGGCAGCGGGGGCAGAGGGTCCGCGGTCTCCGCCCCACCCACCGAGGCCGGGCAGGAAGATGTTGTACGTCGCGGAGAACACCGACGAGCTCACCTCGATCTCGACGACGGCGGCCTTGCCCTTGTCGAGAACGCCGGCGATGCGCCCGGTCATCGGGATCTCCCCGCAGGCCGGCATCTCGCCGTGCACGACAAGCTTCTGCGAGGCATGCAGTGACCGCTTCGGGTCGTAGGCGCCGAGACGGCCGGCCGACTCCACGGCCCACAGGCCCAGCGCACAGGCGTACGTCGGCAGGGTGCGCAGGTCGCGCTCGTAGACGAGGTCGAGGTCGGTCGCCGAGGCACCGACCGAGAGCGCGTAGAGGATCGCGGCCGTGTCGTCGTACGACGCGGTGTGCGAGCCCAGTTCGGTGCCGGCGAGATCGGCAAGGGTAAGGGTGGGAATGTTCATCGGTAGGCCGCCGTCCCGGTGATCGCGTGGCCGAGGGCCAGCGTGTGGATCTCGTTCGTGCCCTCGTAGGTGTAGACCGACTCGAGGTTGTTCATGTGCCGGATCACCGGGTACTCCAGGGTGATGCCGTTCGCGCCGAGGCTGTTGCGTGCCTCGCGGGCGACGTCCATGGCCTGCCGCACGTTGTCGAGCTTGCCGAAGCTGACCTGCGCCGGCGTCAACGTGCCGGCGTCCTTGAGTCGCCCCAGATGAAGGGCCACCAGGGTCGAGCGGTTGACGCTGACCAGCATCTCCACGAGCTTGCGCTGGACCAGCTGGAAGCCGGCGATGGGCTTGCCGAACTGCTCACGGGAGAGGCTGTAGTCCAGAGCCGCCTCGTAGCAGGCACGGCCGGCCCCGACGGCGCCGAACAGGATCCCGAAGCGGGCCTCGTTCAGGCACGACAGGGGCCCGCGCAGGCCGGTGACACCGGGCAGCACCGCGGTCTGGGGCAGCCGCACGTCCTCGAGCACGATCTCGCCGGTCACCGACGCCCGCAGCGATGCCTTCTTGTGGATGGTGTTGACCGTGAAGCCCGGAGTGCCGGTCGGGACGATGAACCCCCGGATGCCGTCGTCGGTCCTCGCCCAGATGACCGCGACGTCCGCGATCGGTGCGTTCGTGATCCACATCTTGGTGCCGTTGAGCACCCAGTCGGTGCCGTCACGACGGGCCTGGGTCTTCATGCTGCCGGGGTCCGAGCCCGAGTCGGGCTCGGTGAGCCCGAAGCAGCCGATGATCTCGCCGGCGGCCATGCCCGGAAGCCAGGCTTCCTTCTGCTCCTCCGACCCGTAGGCGTGGATCGGGAACATCGCCAGGGATCCCTGCACCGACACGAAGCTGCGGAAGCCGGAGTCCCCGGCTTCGAGCTCGAGGCAGGCCAGGCCGTAGCTGACCGCGTTCGTTCCGGCACAGTCGTAGCCCTCGAGGTGCATGCCGAGCAGACCGAGGCCGCCCATCTCCTTGGCCAGCTCCCGTGGGAAGACGCCTTGGTCGTACCAGTCGCCGATCTCGGGAAGGACCCGGTTGACCACGAAGCTGCGGACGGTCTGCTGGATGGCGCGTTCCTCGTGGTCGATGAGCGTGTCGAGGTCGAGGAAGTCGCGCGGGTTGTCGGCGCGCTTGAGGTTGGTGGCGTCACTCATGCTGTCCTTCTTTCGTGAGGTGCTTGCTGCGGGCCCGGGCGACCGCGGATGCGCGCTCCGGGGATCCGAGCAGGGCGAGACGGGATGACTGCCATTCCACGGGGTCGAACGTGCCCGCGTCGTGGCTGTTGAGCACGGCCTTCGTCGCGGCGACTGCGGCCAGGTGCTCGGTGGTGGTGGCGCCCAGGAGTGCCTCCGCGGTCGCGACAGCCGTGCCCTTCGCCACGACCTGGGAGACCAGACCTGCCGCCCGGGCCGAGTCGTGGTCGAAGCGTTCGCCGAGCAGCAGCAGCCGGCGTACGGCGTCGCGCGGGTAGGCGTCACAGAGCCGGCCGAGTGACTCCGGGTTGTACAGCAGTCCGAGTCGTACGGCGGGCACCTGGAGGTAGCTGCCCTCCGCGGCCACCCGCAGGTCGCAGGAGAGGGCCAGGTCGGCGGCTGCTCCCAGGCACGGGCCCTCGAGTGCGGCCACGACGGCGACCGGCGCTGCGCGGATCGCGCGAGAAGCTGCTGCGACGGCCTCGTCGTAACCCACGTCGTCCGTGGTCCCGGTGATCTCCCGGAAGTCTGCGCCGGCACTGAAGACGTCACCGTTGCCGTGCAGCACGACACCTGTGACGTCGCACGCGAGTGTGGTGAAGGCCGTCGTGAGCGAATCGAGCACGGACAGCGACAGGGCATTGCGCCGTTCGGGCGCGTCGATGACGACGTGTTGGACCCGCCCGGTCATGTCAGGCCCCGACCCGGGCCGACGACCACCGCTCGACGAGTCGGGTGCGGTCGAACTCGACCGCCTGCTCGAGCTGCTCGGAGATGTTGAGCAGCAGCTGTTCGGTGCCAGCCCGGGTGACCAGCTGGGCGCCGACGGGAAGCCCGTCGACCAGGCCGCACGGCAGTGAGGCGGCGGGAACGCCCGCCACGTTGAAGGGCACCGCGAACGGGAACGCCCCCCAGAGCTGGTCGACCTCGTGTCCGTCGATCGTGGCGGGCCTCTCCCCCAAGGGGAAGGCCGGTACGGCGACGGCGGGAGTCAGCACCACGTCGTAGGTCGTGAGCAGGTCGTCGATCCGCTGGCGGAACACCGGCAGCAGCTCGTTGGCCCGCAGTGCGGCCGACGGGTCGAGGGAGAGCGCGGCCCGCAGCGCCGACCGCTCGTAGCGGGTGAGCTGGTCGGCATGCTGGGCCAGCAGATGCCCGCGCTCACGGTGCTCGTCGTCGAGGACCAGCGGACCGAACACGTCGTTCCAGCCGTCGACCGGGAGGTCGATCTCGGTGACGTGGTGTCCGAGGGTCTCGAGGATGTGCGCAGTCTTCGCGATGACCCCCGCGACTCCGGGATCGACCGGGCGCCCCTCGGGGTGGGCGCAGTAGCCGATCCGGAGCCCGGTGCGGGGCACCGCCGGCAGGAACGTGCGGCCCGCCAGGACGCCCAGCATGGTGCGTGCGTCGGCCACTGTGTTGGTCATCGGGCCGGCGCTGACGAAGTCGGTCATTGCGCGGAAGCCACGTTCGTCGCTCACCACGCCGGCGCTGGGCTTGAGGCCGTAGAGGCCGGCGAAGGCCGCGGGGATGCGGATCGACCCGCCGCCGTCCGACCCGACCGCGAGGGTCGAGAGGCCGGCCGCCACCGAGGCTGCGGCTCCGCCGCTGGAACCACCCGGTGTCCGTGTGGTGTCCCACGGATTCGCCGTGTCGGGGCCGAGCAGGTTGTCGGTCGTGGCCGACTGGCCGAACTCGGCGGTGTTGGTCTTGCCGGTGAACACTGCCCCGGCCGCGCGCAGTCGCCGGACCACACCGGAGTCGGTCTTGGCCACCTGGTCGCGATGGACGAGCGAGCCGAGGGTGGTCACCACACCTTCGATGTGGAAGGCGTCCTTGATCGACACCGGCACCCCGGTCAGCGGGGCCAGCGGCCCGCCGTCGGCGTACCGTCTCTCCGCCTCCGAAGCCTGTGCCAGGGCCAGGTCACGAGTGACCTCGACGAACGCGTTCAACTCGACGTCGTACCTGTCGATGCGGTCGAGGAACGTGGTGGTCACCTCGACCGGGCTCACCGTGCCCCGGCGGTACGCCGAGACCAGCTCGGCCGCCGACCACCGGCAGAAGTCCTCGTCAGCCATGGGGGTGGACCCCGCCGCTGACGCCGTAGACCTCTCCGGTGATGTAGCCGGCCTGGTCGGAGACCAGGAAGGCCACGAGGTTGGCGATGTCGTCAGGCTGCCCGATCCGGCCCAGCTTCGACTTGTCCTGCAGGTAGCCGTCGAAGAACTCGTCAGGGTAGATCTTGCGCAGGAAGTCGTTGTAGATCAGCCCTGGTGTGATCGCGTTGACCCGCACACCGTGCTTGCCGTTCTCCGCCGCGGCGACCCGGGTGAGTGCGTTGACGCCCGCCTTGGCCGCGGAGTACGCCGCCCCGTGCTCGGCCGTCGTCTCGTAGGCGGCGATCGAGCTGATGTTCACGATCGCGCCTGAGCCGGCTTCGATCATGTGGGGCAGTGCGTGCCGCATGCCGAGGAAGGTGCCGGTCAGGTCGACGTCGAGGCAGCGCTGCCAGGTCTCGAGCGACATCTGGGCGACGGGCTCGATCTTCGACCAGCCGGCGTTGTTGACGAGCACGTCCAGGCGACCGCGTTCGGCGACCACCGTGTTCATGCACTGCTCGATCGCTGCCGCATCGGTGACGTCGAGCGGGATGGCCAGGAACGGTCGTCCGTGCTCGCCGGCCAGCTCGTCAGCGAGCTCCTTGCACCTGCGCTCGTGCGCATCGGTGACGACCACGTCGAATCCGTCGGCGGCCAGCCGTCGGGTGATGGCTGCGCCGATTCCGGCGCCGGCGGCAGCGGTGACGACGGCGACCTTGTGCTCGGTCATGGTGCTCTCCTTGTCCTGGACGGTCAGGCGTTGACGGCGGGAATGATGTCGGTGGCCAACTGCTCCATGCGGCGCTTGCGGCCACCGGAGAGCAGGGCGAACGTGATCCGGTCGAGGTCGAGGGCGCAGAGATCCTTGAGGCGCGCCACGCACTGGTCGGCGGTGCCGGCCAGCGCGACGGACTTCACGAACTCGTCGCTGACGACCTGCTTGTGGCCTGCGTGCCGCGAGAGGTGCTCGACCAGGTGGTAGCCGGAGTTGGCCGCAGCGAACTCCGGACGGAAGCGCTCCCAGGCGGGCGGCATGTGCTTCCACACGTCGAACGTCGCGGCCTGGCTGGTCGCCCAGGCACGCACGTCGGAGAGCGCCTGCTCCTCGTCGTCGTCCACGCTCATCGTGACGACCAGGTCGATGACGATCTCGGAGCGGTCGCGACCGGCCTTCTCGAGGCCCTCGTAGATGTACTTCAGCTGCCACTCGACGAACTCGGGGTCGGCGCCGCCCATCAGGATCGCGCCGTCGCACTTCTCACCCGAGAGCCGCAGCATGCCGGGCTGGGAGACGGCCAGGTAGATGGGGATCTGCTTGCCTGCGGTCGCCAGCTTCACCTTGGTGCCGTAGAGGTCCTGCTCCTCGCCGGTGAAGAGTCGACGGAACTCGTCGATGCCGGCCGAGAGGTCGCCGAGCTTCGAGGGCTGGCCGCCGGCGCCGTACACCGCGGACCAGCCTGCGCCGAGGCCGAGCATCGCGTTGCCGTTGCTCAGCTCGTCGAGGGCAACCGTCGCGTTGGCGGTCACCGTGGGGTGCCTCGTGAGCAGGTTGGTGACGGCCGAGCCGATGTGCATGTTCTCCGTGGCGAGCGCGGCGATGTTCATCGCGGCGTACACGTCCTTCATGCCGAGCTGGAAGTCGATGAACCACATCGCCTCGAAGCCCTTGGCCTCGGCTTCCTTGGCCAGGTCGGTCACGTTGGTCAGTGGTTCGCGCGGGCTGACGCCCATCGAGAGTCCCCAGCGGTCCATGGTGTTCAGTTCCTTCCAGAGAGGGCAGTGCGCATGACGGCAGTCACGGCATCCGGGTTGTCGATGTTCATGAGGTGTCCCGCATTCGGGATCTCGGTGTAGGTCACGTCGGCCAGGGCCTCGGTGATGATGTCTGCGGCCTTGCGAGGGCAGAAGGTGTCGTCGGTGGCGCCGACGACGTCGACGTGCACCTTGATGTCGGCCAGGCGCGGCGTGAGCGGTGCGGCGTTCAGACCGGCCATTGCCTGCGCGGCATTGGCGTAGCCACGCCCGTCGCCGACCACGCGCAGCCGTTCCGCGACGACCTGGTCGAGCTGGTCGTGGGCCACCGCCAGAGCCGCGGCGGTGTCCTCGCGCATTCCGTGACGGAACTCGGCGGATGCCGTGTCCGCGGCCTGCGCGATCCGGTTCGCGTAGAAGCCGGTGGCGGCGCGACCGACCACGGACGACGTACCGAGCACGATCGCGTGGGTGACCAGGTCGGGGCGCTCGGCAGCGGCCCAGAGGGCGACGGTGCCACCGAGGGAGAACCCGACGACCGTGGCCGGGCCGGTGACCGTCTCGAGGAAGCCGAGCAGGTCGCGCCCCAGCTGCTCGAGCGTTGCGTCGCCGTCGCCAACCGTGGTGCCACCGTGACCGCGCAGGTCGTAGGCGAACGTGTGTACGTCGGCCAGGTCGCGCTGTTGCACGGCCCAGGTCTCCTTGCCCTCGGCAAGCCCGTGCACGAGCACGACGGGCGGGCCGGAGCCGGCCTCCGTCCACTCGACGTCGATGTCGCCGATGGTTCGGGTGGATGTGGCTGTCATGCGTGCTCCTCGAGGATGCGGCGAAGGTCGACCTTGCGGATCTTGCCTGCGGCGGTCACGGGCATTTCGTCGACGACGCGCAGGGACTCCGGAAGCTTGCGGTCGGACACTCCCGCTCGACGGAGCCAGCGCACGAGCTCGTCGAGGGTCGGCGGGAGGTTCCTGGCCACGATCACGGCGCAGATGCGTTCGCCGAGGCGCTCGTCGGGCTCGCCGATCACCGCCACCCGGAGCACGTCGGGGTGAGCCGCGATCGCGTTCTCGATCGGCACCGGGGAGATGTTGACGCCGCCGCGGATGATGAGGTCCTTCAGCCGCCCGGTCAGGCGGAGGTAGCCGTCGTCGCCGATGCTGGCCAGGTCGCCGGTGCGGAAGAAGGCGTCCGGGGTGAGCAGGCTGCGGTACATCTCCTCCTGCCCGAGGTAGCCGACGAAGACCCCGGGCCCACGCATGGCCAGCTCGCCGACCCCGTTGTCGTCGGGCTCGAGGATGCGGAGCTCGAGGTCGGGCAGCGGGATGCCAGCGGTGCTGGTCAGTTGCTCGGGCGTGCTGTCGGCCGTGCCCGTCGTTCCGGCGCCCTCGGTCATGCCCCACAGGACGGTGACGAGAGTGTGCGGGGCCTGCTCGGCGGCCTGCTCGAGAAGGCTCGGCGGCACCGGGGCACCGCCGCAGAGGAAGCTGGTCAGGCTGGCCAGCTTGGCCTTTCCAGCCGGCCATTCGGCATCCACGAGGTCCTTGAGGAACGGAGTCGCGGCTGCGGTGAACACGCACTGGTGCTCGTCGACGAGCTCGAGGCCACGCACCGGGTCCCAGCGGTCCTGGAGCACGAGGGTGGCACCCGTGAACAGGGACAGTCGGCCGCCGTGCCACGCGCCGACGCTGTGGCCCAGCGGCGACGGCATGAAGATGGGGGTCTCTTCGGTGATCCCGAAACGCCGGGCGAAGCCCAGGTTGACGGCGGCCATGGTGTCGGCGGTGTGCATGACGGCCTTCGGCATGCCCGTCGTGCTCGACGTGAACATGAGGTGGTCGACGCCGGCGGGAACCACGGGGGCACGCCGCTCCCCCTGTGCCCAGGTCCAGAACTCCGCGCCGTCGTCGTCGACCAGCAGAACGCTGGTCGCCCAGCCGCACGAGACGGCCGCGTCGCGGGCCCATTCACCGGTCGGCCGGTTGCGGCTGGTGTGGGCGCCGATGATCACGCGGGAGCCGATGAGCTCGTGGACATGGCGCAGGGTCCGGGAGTCGGTGCTGATCGGCAGCGTCGCCGGCACGGCGCCGATCTGCAGGCAGGCGAGCAGCGACACCTGCCACTCCACGCTGTTGGGCAGGTAGATCAGCACGGCGTCTCCGGCCTGCACACCGGCGCTGACCAGGCCGCGGGCCATCAGGCGCGCCCGACTCGAGAGCTCGCGACGGGTCAGCGCGTGGCCACGGTCGTCCACGAGTGCGAGGTGGGTCGGGTCGGCCTCGACGAGGCGGTTGAAACGGTCGGCGAGCTGCTCACCCGGCCACCAGCCGTTGCGGCGGTAGTCGTCGGCGAGCGGGTGCTCTGCGCCGAGCTGGAGAGGCGTTGCTGTCTGGGTCACAGGTCGATCGTCCAACGGTCTGCATCTCCTGTCAAGAGAGTGATGTCGCTTTTTTTCTTTGCTCACGTCGCTTTACGTTATGCTCGGGTCCACACAGGCCAAGACGATCACTTCGGGAGCCCGCACATGCCAGTGTCCGCAGAACCCACCACCCCCAAGGGCCGGCGCACCCGCGACCATCTCGTGAACGCGGGCCGTGTGGTGTTCGCCCGCGACGGCTACGTCAGCGCCCGCATGTCCGACGTGGCGCAGGAGGCCGAGATCTCCATGGGTGGGCTCTACCGCTACTTCGCCAACAAGGAGGACCTCTTCGGCCAGGTCATCGCCGACCTCCATGAAGAGCTCTTCCAGGCGAGCACTGCCACCGACCACGACTTCAAGACCGACCCCTATGAGGCGCTGGTCGAGTCGAACAAGGGTTACCTGCGGCATTACAGCGAGCAACGCGACGTCATGCGGGCCTTCATCCAGGCTGCCCACGTCGAAGACCGGTTCCGCGACTTCTGGTGGAAGATGCGCAACCGCCACATCGACCGCTTCGTCACCGCGCTCAAGAACGTCCATGGCATCACCGAGGTGAACGGCGTCGACGCCGCGCTGGCGGCCGAGTCCGTGGCGTGCATGGTCGAGCAGTCGGCCTACGTCTGGTACGCCCAGCACAAGCTGCACGGTTCCGAGGTCGACCTCGATGACGCGGCTCGCACGGTGGCTCACACATGGTTCGTCACCTTCTTCGGTCCCGACGACCACCGGGTCGCCTCCTCCTAGAGGGAGCGCAGGTGCGGCGGGAGCCCGTCGGGAAGCAGCGGTTCGAGCGAGGCACCGATCGCGATGAGATCGAGGTCGCTCCCCCGACGCCCGACGAGCTGCACACCCACGGGCAGCCCCTCGTCCAGGCCGGCCGGGATCGCCAGCACCGGATGCCCGGTCAGGTTGGCGAAGGCCGTGTTGCGACACAGCGCGGTGTCGCGGTCCTCCCACTCGCCTGCCACCTGCACCTGCTCGTCGTACGCCGGTGACGCGGGGAACGGCACTCCCGGGAGCAGCAGGACCTCGACCGTGTCGAGCAGTTGGTCGAGTTCGTCACTGAACGCCATACCCGACGTACGCGCCGTGTCGTACTGCCCGTCGGTGACCAGGGCAGCTGCGGCCAGCCGAGCTCGGACGTACGGCGTGTAGAGGTCGGCGCGATTCGCCCACCGGGCGTGGAAGCGACTCGCCTCGTGGCCGATGATGGTGAAGTTGTCACCGACACTGGCCTCGATTCCGGGCAGCCGCACCTCCATCACCCGCGCGCCGAGATCACCGAACGCGTCGGCAGCCGAGGAGACGGCGACATCGACCGAGGCCGCCGATCGTCCGAGACCGGCGAGGACGCCGACAGTGCGCGGCACCCCCTGCGGCGTTGGCCCGCCGGCCAGGCCGGCCAGCACCCGTAGCAGCGGGTCGAGGTCCGCAACCGAACGTGCCATCGGGCCGGCCACGTCCAGGGTCGGGGAGAGTGGCACGATCCCGTCGGTCGGCACCAGCCCACGGGTCGGCTTCAAGCCGGCCACCCCGCACAGGTTCGCCGGAATGCGGATCGAGCCCGCCGTGTCGGTGCCGACGGCACCGAGGCAGAGTCCGGCAGCCAGGGCCGCCGCGGGTCCGCCGGACGAGCCGCCGACGATGCGTTCGGGATTCGCGGGATTGCGGGTCGGCTCGGTGGTGCCGCCGTACGCGAACTCGTGGGTGTTGGCCTTGCCGACCAGGACGGCGCCTGCCTGCTCCAGCCGGCTCCACACCGTGGCGTTGGTGTGAGCCACGTTCTTCTCGAGGACCCGGCTGCCGGCCGTGGTCACGAGGCCCGCGACGTCGATCAGGTCCTTCAGCACGACGGGGATCCCGAGGAGCGGACCCGACTCCCCCGCAGCCAGCCGGGCATCGGCCTTGGCCGCGTGCTCACGAGCCAGGTCGACGGTGGCGGTGACCAGCGACCTGATCGCGGGTTCGTGCACCGCCGAGCGCTCCAGCACCGCCTCGAGCAGCGCGGCCGAGGTCAGCTCGCCCGAGTCCAGTGCGGCCCGGGCGGCCACGAGCGTGGCGGGCAGGTTCACGCGGCTCCGACTCCGATCAGGCTCTGTTGCACGTCGCGCCGGCCCGAGAGATCTTCGGCGCTGCCATCGTAGGCCACCTCGCCGCTGACCAGGACGACTGCACGATCGGCGACCGAGAGCGCAAATCGCAGGTTCTGCTCGACCAGAAGGATGGCCGGGGCATCGGCCTCGCGGGTCAGTTGCCGCAGCAGGACGGCGATCTCGTTGACGATGGAGGGAGCCAGTCCCTCCGTCGGCTCATCGAGGAGCAGCAGGGACGGATTGGTGCTCAGCGCGCGGGCGATGACGAGGAGCTGCTGTTCGCCGCCACTGAGGTTGTTGCCGAACGCCTTCGAGCGCTTGCGCAGCACCGGGAAGAGGTCCATCAACCGGTCCGTGGTCCATCCGGTTCCCGACGCCGGCCGCCTGGCCGCCACCTCCAGGTGCTCGCGCACGGTGAGGCTGCGGAACACCTGGCGCGACTCGGGCACCAGACCGATGCCGAGCCTCGCGCGCTTGTGCGGGCCCAGCTCGGAGATGTCCCGGCCCGCCAGGCGCACTGCGCCCGAGGAGCGTGGCAGCTGACCCATGATGGCCCGGATGGTGCTGCTCTTGCCCATGCCGTTGCGCCCGAGCAGCGCGGTCACCGAACCGGACTCGACCGTGAGCCCGATGCCGTGCAGCACCGGCGCCCCGCCGTACCCGCCGCGCAGGTCCTTGATCTCAAGCAACGATGGGTTCTGCACCGAGATACACCTCCTCCACGAACGCGTTGCGGGCGATCGCCTCCGGGGTGTCGTCGGCCACGAGCTGCCCCTGGTGCATGACGAGGATGCGGTCGGACCAGCCCATGACCATGTCCATGTCGTGCGCGACGAAGATGACCGCGGTCTCCGGGCCCAGTTCCGCGACGCGGTCTCGCAGGTCGCCGCACTCGGAGGCTGTCAGCCCGACGTTCGGCTCGTCGAGAAGCAGCAGGCTGGGCTGTGCCGAGACGGCGATCGCCAGCTCGAGCCGCCGTTGTGCGCCGTACGACATGTTTGCGGGCAGCTCCACGCCGTCATTGCGACCAAGGTCCCACGTGTCCAGGAGCTCGTCGACGCGCGCCGCGAGAACCCGGTCGCCGCGCCAGCCGCGGACCATGCTCCATCGGTGGTTCTGACGGCACGCGAGGGTCAGGTGCTCACGCACCGTGAGGTCAGGGAACAGGCTTGAGATCTGGAAGGAGCGCGAGATCCCGGCCCGGTAGCGGCGGTGCGGGGCGAGTCGTGTGACATCGCGTCCGGCCAGTCGCACGTGACCGCTCGAGGCCTTCACCTGGCCCCCGAGGATGTTGAACAGCGTGCTCTTGCCGGCTCCGTTGGGGCCGATCACGCCGACCCACTCGCCGGCTTTCACGTTGAACGAGACGTCCTGTACGGCGTGCACTCCGCCGTACGACCGTCCGACTGCATCGATCTCAAGCAACGGCATGGGAGACCCGTCCTCTCGTGAGGGAGCGCAACGCGCCGGCGACCTTCGGTCGGAACCGGAGCAGCAGCGCGGTGACGATGAAGAGCCCGCCGATGATCATCGGGGCGCGCTCCATCGACCACTGGTTGGCGTAGAACTGGAGCAAGGTGACGAGGATGCCGCCGATGAAGGCGCCGTACCTCGTGCCGGAGCCGCCGATGATCGCCATCAGCACCAGCAGCCCCGACGTGGCGACACCGATGTTGGTGGGCGAGATCAGCCCGCTCTGGAAGGCAAACAGGGCACCACACACTCCGCTGAGGGTGCCGGACAGGACGATCGCGACAACACGGTAGCGCCACACGTCGTACCCGAGGGCCTCCATACGGACCTCGTTGTCTCGACTCCCCCGGAAGGCCAGGCCTAGCGGCGAGCCGATGATCCGCTGGATGGTGAACAGTCCGAGCGCAGTGAGGACGAGCACGAACTGGTAGAGCGTGCCCGAGTGCCAGTCCTCGCCGAGACCGAGCGAAGGGATGTAGATGCCGGTGACGGCCTCGGCCTGCGCGGTCTTGAGGAAGTCCCACTGCTGGGCGAGGTTCGAGACCATCTGGCCCAGCGCAAGCGTGACCAGGATGAAGTACAGCCCGCGAGCCCTGAGCGAGACGAGGGCGAAGACCAGCGACGCCAGCGCGGACGCGAGGGCGGCGGCGACGATGAGGTACCAGAACGACTCGTGGCCGTAGCGCACCATCAAGAGCCCGGCGGTGTAGCCGCCCACACCGGCGAGTGCGGCGTGACCGAGGCTGTAGAGCCCGGCCTGACCGTAGGCGAGGTCGAGGCTTGCGGCCATCATGGCGAAGATCAGGGCCCGGGTGAGCAGGCTCTCCTGCTGGCTGGAGAGCAGGAACGGCAGTTCGAGAGCGCCGATCAGGAGCACCAGGACCGGCACCTTGCGGCGCAGCTGGGTGAACACGGTCGTCATGTCAGGCCGTCCTTCCACTGAGGCCGGTCGGCCGCAGCACGAGCACTCCGGCCATCAGCAGGTAGAGCATGACCGAGGACATCTCGGGAAACCGGTCGCGCGAGAAGGCGTCGAGCAGGCCGATCACCAACGCCGCGACGAGAGTGCCGGGCACCGAGCCGATGCCGCCGACCACGACCACGACCAGTGCCATGAGGAGAACCTCCATCGGCTGGTTCGTGTTCGCCCCCAGGACCAGGCCGCCCATGCCACCGGCGATGCCGGCGACCGCGGAGCCCAGCACGAACACGGCGAGGACCACCCGGTCGAGGTTGATGCCGAGGCCCTTGGTCATCTCCGCGTCGTCCATGCCGGCACGCACCATGGCGCCGACCCGGGTACGGTCCTGCACCAGCCAGAGCATCAGCGCGATCGCGAATCCGACGACAGCGATGGCCAACCGGTTGGCCGGCACCGACACTCCGCCGATCTGGACGGCGCCCTCGAGCCAGCTGATCCGGAACGGTGCCTTGGCGATCGGGCCCCAGATCCACTGGGCCAGGTTGGCCAACACGTAGATCAACCCGAACGACATGAGTATCTGCTCATTCGGTCTGCCGGGGATGAAGCGGAACAGCCTCTCCAGCGCCAGCCCGAGCGCCGCACAGATCACTGCCGCACCCAGGATCGCGACCACGAGGGGGTAGCCCTGGTCGACGGCGAGGGTCGAGGTGACGAACGCCCCCACCATGTAGACCGCCCCGTGGGCCAGGTTGAGCACGCCCATCGCTCCCAGGAGCAGGGCGAGACCCGATCCCATCAGGAACAGGACCGCTCCGAGCGAGATCCCATTTGCGATGATCTGCATGTCAGTGTCCGACGTTCTCGTAGGTCTTCACGGGTTCCCACTCGTAGCGACTGCCGTCCTTGATCGCCTTGACCACCGTGCGGTTGGACGCGGCGACGCCGTCTGCGTCGTACGACGCCGGGCCGATGACGGTGTCGAACACCTTCCCGTCGAGCTCCTCGCGGAGTGCCTTGACGGACGTGTCTCCATCGGTCTCGTCGGCACCGGTCAGGAAGATGTCGGTGACCGTGTAGGCGAAGGCGACGGTCTGGTTCGGAATTCCGTGGTACTTGGCGTCGTACGCCTTGGTGAAGGCCGCATTCTCCGGGTAGTCGAGCAGGTGGTTGTACTCGTTGAGGCCGATCTCACCGGAGAGCTCGTCGCCGATGCTCTGATAGGTGGGGTCGAAGACGCCCTGGAACATCAGCAACGGGACCTTGATCCCGAGGTTGCGGTACTCGCGGACGAACGCCGCGGCATCGTTGGGGACCAGCCACATGGCAAGCGCGTCGACGTCCTGGTCGAGCTTCGTGGCGTACTGCAGCATGTCCGTGGTCCCGAGCGGAACCCACTGCTGCTGGGAGACCTCACCGCCGGCTGACTTGAACGCGTCCGCGACACCGGCGATCGCGTTCTGGCCGTAGGCGTAGTCGGGTCCGAGGGTCGCGATCTTCTTGTAGCCAAGTTCTTCGGCCGCATAGGTGCCGAGCGGAGCCGCCGTCTTCTTGTCCGCCCCGGGCCAGATGAACCCGCTTCCGTCGCCGCCAGCCAGGGCGACGTCGCCACCGAGCAGGGTGAACATGGGAACACCCTGTTGGTCGAGGTACGCCGACACTGCCTGCTGGCTGGAGCCGAAGATCGGTCCGACGACGACGTCGGCACCGTCGGACTCGACGAGCTTCTTCACCCGCTCCAGGGTCTGGGACGGGTCGAGCACGTCCTCGTTGACCTTGACCACCGAGACCTTCTCGCCACCGGCCTCGCTGCCGAACTTGTCGAGCGCGAGCTCCACGCCCTGCGCTGCTTCGGGACCGTAGTCGGCGGCGAATCCCGAAGTCGGAGCCACCAGCCCGATGACGATCTCATTGTCATTGGCCGCATCGTCGTCGCGCGTGGCGCACGCCGCGAAGGACATCGTGAGCGTCGTCGCGGCAACGGCTGCCATCAGTTTTCGAGCCTGCACGTGGACTCCTCCAAGTCGATTACCAACCCCGTGGAGTCGATCGTCGGCCTGTGACGCGCATCATGTCAAGAGGGTGACGTCGCTTTTTTGTGTTTGCCGCCTCGCTTTTCTGGGCCCGATGCGGAAAGTGCCTACGACCGGTGGCGCCGAGACTGAAGGATCTGTGACTGCCGAGTTGTCACCGCCGATCGGGAGAACTCGCCCTCGACGACCTGGATGTAGGTCCGCGGGGATACTCGCTACGGTTTGGGCGGGTCCGGTCAGGTGGTCACCCCGAGAATGGCCGAACGGTCTGCGGCATGTTTTGCGGCATCGGCCCCAATGCGGGCCGTCGTGCGATCGCGCTGTGCGTCGGCCAGAAACGCAAAAACCGCCTCTGTCCTGCGTTCTCCGCAGGACAGAGGCGATTTCTCCGGTCGGGCTGACAGGATTTGAACCTGCGACCCCTTGACCCCCAGTCAAGTGCGCTACCAAGCTGCGCTACAGCCCGAAGCCCCGCGACTCACGCCGTGGAGCGAGTGGAACCCTACCGCAGCCCGGCGGCGAACACGGAATCAGGGTCCATCCTCGTCGCACCGAAATTCGTTGACACTTGGATTCTGCAACTGCTAAGCCAGTTCCCAACCACTGCGCCTCTTGCTTGCAGCACGGGAGGGTCTCGAGCACCGGGCTCGGTGGGGACATCCACTCACCTCGGGAAGGACCCTCCTCATGCGCTCGATCCGCCACACCATGCTGCGCCGACGTACGTCGTACGCGGTGGCCGCCGCCGCACTCGCGATGACCAGCCTGTCCGGCACTCCGACGGCACAGGCCGACGACGGCGACCTCCATCCGGACCCGTTCGCGTACTGCCCGGTCGGTGTGGTGACCAACCCCGACACCGGCGCCACCACGAGCACCTGCATCGCCTCCGTGGGACGCGGCGGCACGTTCAAGCTCGGCTCCACCGTCGTGACGCTCACCGAGGGCGTCAACGTCCAGGGCGGCCTGGGCATCACCCCGACCGGGCCCGCGTTCGTGCTCGCCAACGACGGCATGACCCTCTCCGGCCCCGACCAGAACGTCCCGGGTGGGGTGCTGGGCGTCGCCCAACTGGAGGGGCTGCTCCCGGGAATCACCGACATCAAGGCTGTCGTCCACCTCGCCGGCACTCCGACGTTCAAACTGGGCGCCAACCTCCGGATGGACCTGCCGGTCTACGTCGAGCTCAAGAACAACCTGCTCGGCCCCCACTGCACCATCGGCGCGCCGGACGCACCGTTCGTGCTGCACCTGACCAGCGGAACGACGACTCCCCCGGAGGGAGTCGAGCCGATCACCGGCGCCAACGGCACCGTCACCGCTCCGGACCTGGGCGTGACCGTGCTCGAGCTCAAGGGTCAGCGGTTGGTCGACAACACCTTCGCCGTGCCGGCCGCCACCGGGTGCGGTCCACTCGGACTGCTCAACGGCGCGGTCAACGCCAAGTCCCACCTTCCGGCTGCTGCCGGGGTCAGCGAAGCAAGGCTCGACGGCAATGCGTTCATCGTCGGTGCCTCACAGGTCGACCAGGTGACGGGCTACGTGCCGGGCATGTAGCAGCAGATGGTCTCGAGACGGGCGCAGAGTGCCCTCCTCGACCAACGAAGAACGCGAGCGCCCTCCTCGACCAACGATCCAGGAGGGCGTTCGCCTTCGATCAGCGCTTGCGCTTCTCGCGGGGTCGCACGGACAGCTCGATCGGGGTACCGACGAAACCGAACTCCTCACGCAGGCGACGCTCGATGTAGCGCTCGTATCCGGCGTCCAGCTTGCCGCTGGTGAAGAGGATGAACGTGGGCGGCGAGGTCTGCGCCTGCGTGCCGAACAGGATCTTCGGCTGCTTGCCGCCACGCACCGGGTGGGGGTGCTCGGCGACCAGACGGCCGAGGAAAGCGTTGAGCTGGCCGGTCGTGACCCGGGTCTCCCAGCCCTCGAGCGCGCGGTCGAGCGCCGGGACGAGCCGGTCCACGTGCCAGCCGGTGCGCGCGGTGATGTTGATCCGCGGCGCCCACTGCACCTGCACGAGCTCGCGCTCGATCTCGCGGTCGAGGTAGTAGCGACGCTCCTCGTCGACGAGGTCCCACTTGTTGAACGCGATCACCAGCGCACGGCCGGTCTCGCGGACGGTCTGGATGATGCGGATGTCCTGCTCGGACAGGCTCTGCGACCCGTCCACGACGAGTACGGCGACCTCGGCCCGCTCGATTGCGGAGGCGGTGCGCAGCGACGCGTAGTACTCGTGGCCGGAGGCCTCCTTGACCCGCTTGCGGATGCCGGCGGTGTCGATGAAGCGCCAGTCACGGCCGCCCAGGGTGATCAGCTCGTCGACCGGGTCGACGGTGGTGCCGGCGACGTTGTCGACCACGACGCGGTCCTGGCCGGCCAGCTTGTTGAGCAGCGACGACTTGCCGACGTTGGGCTTGCCGACGAGTGCGATGCGGCGCGGGCCGCCGACCTCGCCGTACGACTCCTCGGGAGTCTCGGGCAGGGCCTCGAGGACCGCGTCGAGCAGGTCGCCCGAGCCGCGTCCGTGGATCGCAGAGACCGGGTAGGGCTCGCCCAGACCGAGGTTCCAGAGACCGAACGCCTCGGCCTCGGTGCGCTGGTCGTCGACCTTGTTGGCAGCGAGCACGACGGGCTTCTTCGACTTGCGCAGGATCTTGACGACGGCCTCGTCCGAGTCGGTGATGCCGACCGTCGCGTCGACCACGAAGAGCACCGCATCGGCCAGCGACACCGCGATCTCGGCCTGCCCGGCGATGCGCTCGGCCAGGCCCTTCGCGTCGGGGTCCCAGCCACCGGTGTCGACGACCGTGAAGGCGCGACCGTTCCACGAGGCGTCGTAGGAGACCCGGTCACGGGTGACACCCGGACGGTCCTCGACGACGGCTTCGCGGCGGCCGATGATGCGGTTGACCAGGGTGGACTTGCCCACGTTGGGGCGGCCGACCACGGCGAGCACCGGCACCGGTCCCAGGATCTCCGGGCCGGCCTCGGTGGACGCGTCGTACTCGCTCATCATGCTCCTTGTTCGACCACACCGGTGTGCGGGTCGTCATCGATGTTCTGCTGCCCCACGGGCAGGGGCCCGGGGAGTTGCCGGCCGGTGAGGGCCAGCGCTTCGTCAAGCCGGGCGATCATGTGCTCCCGCAACAACAACGCCGAGTGCCTCACTTGTTCCCGGGTGCGTGGCCACGGAGTCTGCTCGAAACGGTACGGCTCGCCGTACACGATGTCGACGGTGCTGCCCCGGGGCGGCAGGGCGTTGCTGCCGGCGCCGGGTTCGCGGGTGCCGATCATGCTCACCGGCACGATCGGCGCACCGGAGACCAGGCCGAGGTACGCCGCTCCGGCGTGGAAGCGGCGGAAGTCGCCGGGTCCGCGGGTGCCTTCGGGGAAGACGCCGGCTGCACGCCCGTCGCGCAGCACGGCCAGGCACGCCTTCATCGCCGACGGGTCGGCGGCGAAGCGGTTCAACGGGATCTGGCCGGCTCCACGCAGGAACCCACCCAGCCTGCCCTCGAACATCTCGACCTTGGTCAGGGCGTGCACCGGCCGCGCGCCGAAGATCGCCAGCAGCGGACCGTCGACGACGCCCACGTGGTTGCTCGCGACGATCACCGGTCCGGTGGCGGGCACCAGGTCCGCGTTGTGCACCCGCACGCCGAAGCGGCGGCGGATCAGGAAACGAGCGAGGGGCCGCAGGCCATGCAGCATGAGGGTCCGGGGCAGCTCCACCCCGTCGGTGTCGGGAAGTGTGCGTGCCATCACACCCCTTCCCGGGCGGCGCTCACCAGAGCGACCACCTGATTGATCACCTCTTCGAGCGTGTACGGCGTGGTGTCGATGTGGTGCGCACCATCGGCCATCACCAACGGCGCGGTCGCCCTGCCGGAGTCGATCTTGTCGCGGGCCAGCAGCGACTGCTCGGTGGCGGCCAGGTCGGAGCCGCCTTCCTCGGCGGCCCGGCGGAGCGCGCGTGCGGCGGGGTCGGCGGTGAGGTAGAGCTTCACCTCGGCCTGCGGCCACACCACGGAGCCGATGTCACGGCCCTCGACGACGATGCCGCCGTCGCCGATCACGTCCCGTTGCAGCTCGAGCAGTCGGGCCCGGACCTCGGGGACCGCGCTGACCGGGCTGACCGCGCCGGTGACGTCCTCGCCGCGAATGCCCACGGCCACGTCGGTGCCGTCGACGGTGATGGTCGGTGCCAGCGGGTCGGTGCCGGACTCGATGCGCGGTGTCAGCGCGTGGGCGGCCACTGCCTGCGGGTCATGGACGTCGACGTCGTTCTCGAGCATCCACCACGTCATCGCCCGGAACATGGCACCGGTGTCGAGGTAGCGCAGGCCCAACCGGGCAGCCGCACCGCGGGAGGTGCTCGACTTGCCCGACCCGGAGGGTCCGTCGATCGCGACGACGACGTTGTTGCTCACGGGTTCCTGCCTCCTGCTGGGTCGATAAGTGCAGGGTGCAGCCTACCCGTGAGTCAGCCCGGCCCGGCCATCCTCGACTCGGCATCCCCGACTGGGCCGCCGGTCAGCTGTGCAGGTCCCAGCCGCGTTCGCCGAGCGAGACCCTCAGGTGCTCGGCGCGGTCGACCTCGACCAGCAGCTCGACCAGGCCGACCGGGCGGCCCGGGTCGTGGTCGATGTGCACGTCCTCGATGTTGACCCCGATCTCGCCCGCGTCTGCGAACAGTCGGGCCAGCTCGCCCGGGTGGTCGGGCACCGCGACGTACAGGCTCCGCATGGGGCGCGGGGGCCCGCCGTGCTTGCCGGGAATGGCCCGGGTGCCGGCCACGCCCTCGGCCAGGAGCACGCCGAGCGGGCCGCGCTCGTCAGCGGAGATGGCCGCGCGGAACTCGGTCAGCCGGCCCTGTACCTCGTCGATGAGGCCGAGCAGTGCCGCCGAGTTCGCGGTGATGATCTGCTGCCACAGGCGCGGATCGCCCGCGGCGATGCGCGTCACGTCGCGCACCCCCTGCCCGGAGAGCGCCAAGTGCTCCTCGGGGGCGTCGACCAGTCGGCCGGCCACCAGCGAGGCCATCAGGTGCGGCAGGTGCGACGTGCGGGCCACGGCCTGGTCATGCTCCTGCGGCGTCAGCTGCAGCGGCACTCCCCCACAGGCTTCCACCAGCTCGGTGACCAGGCGGACGGCGTCGGCGTCGGCCTCGTCGTGGACGGCGATCGCCCACGGACGGCCCTCGAACAGGGTCGCCGACGCGGCCAGGGGGCCCGACCGTTCACTGCCGGCCATCGGGTGGCTCCCGACGTAGCGGCCCACCGACTCGGGGGCGACGGCCGCGACCTGGGCCAGCGGCTGGGACTTGATGCTGCCCACGTCGGTCACGATCGCGTCGGTGTCGCGCAGGGCGTCGGCGACGATGCTGCCGAGGTGGTCCGGCGGCACGGCCACGACCACCAGCTGCACCGGCTGGCCGTCGTACGCCTTGCCGGCACCGAGGCCGCTCGCCGTCCGCAGGTGCTCGGAGGAGGCGTCCTTCAGGTAGACCTCGAGCCCGGCCCGGCGACAGGCCAGGGCGACAGAGGTGCCGAGGAGGCCGGTGCCGACCACCAGGACCGGACCGCGCAGGTCAGCCATCCGCGCCGGTGTCGTCGGGGACCTCGCGGACCCGGGTGAGGTCGCGACGGAGGTTGGCGGCGCCGTGCAGGTAGACGTGGGTGATGTCGGCGCGCGGCAGGTCGGTCTCGACGTGCGCCATCATGCGCACGACCCTCGGCATGGAACCGTCGATCTCGAGCTCGCGTGCACAGATCAGCGGCACGTCGTCGAAGCCGAGCCTGCGGGCGGCGTACGCCGGGAACTCGGAGTTGAGGTCGTCGGTGGCGGTGAAGATCACCGAGATGAAGTCGTCGACCTCGAGCCCGTTCGACGCCATCACGTCCTGGACCATCTCGGCGACGCGCTCGAGCATGTGCTCGCGTACGTCGTCCTCGAGCTGCGTGGCCCCACGCACGGCTCGTACTGCCACGATGTCGTCCTTTCCTGACCGGATCCTTGCCCGCACAGGCTAGGCCATACCGGTCGAGGGAGGGCGCCGCGGCCTCACTTCGGCTGGTAGTTGCCGAAGGACCACTGGTTGCCCTCCGGGTCGCTCACCGTGCCGCCGCGGCCGCCGTAGTCCTGGTCCACCATCGGTCGTACGACGCTCGCCCCTGCCGCGACCGCCGCGTCGAAGAGGGTGTCTGGATCGTCGGTGACCAGGTAGCACGCGGCCGTGCCCGGACCGGACACACCAACGGCGTCTTCCCGGACCGAGCCGAACATGATCCCGCCGCCGCCGGACCACAGCCACTCGGCGTGGACCACCGTCGTCGGGTCCTTGTCGTCACGGTAGGTCGCGTGCTCGGTGAACCCGATGGCACCGAGCCACTGCATCATCCGCTCGGGGTCCTGCAGGGTCAGGGTCTGCCAGTGCTTGATGTCGGCTGCTGAGGTCATCATCGGCTCCTTCGTCGTCGTCGGACCCTCAGGTTGCCGCGTCGTCGACCCCGGTGTCTTGGACGAATGGGAACTCCTCGCGCGCCCAGTCCGACGGGGTGCAACCGGCCAACGCGTTCCACTCACGGGTCAGGTGGGACTGGTCGGCGTAGCCACATGTCGCAGCCAGGTCGGCCAGCGAGCCGGCACCCGCGGCAAGGCTTGCCACCCAACGCTCACGGCTGGCCGAGAAACGCGCAATGCGCTGGAACACCTTGGGCGTGACGCCGCACTCGGCCCGGAACATGGTGGTCAGGTGGCGCCGGGAGCAGCCGGTCTCGTCGGCGACCTCGTGCACCGGGACGCCTCGGGTCAGCCGGGCCAGCGCATGCCCCACCTCGGCGCGGGGCGCAGGTGCTTCGGTGGCGGCCAGCGCCTCGACCAGGCACCGTTCGACCAGGCGCACACGGTCACGCGGGTCGGCGAGCCCATTCACCTGCTCGGGGAGCCGGCGGAGGACGAGCGGCAGGTCTGGACCGAGCTCGTCGAGCCCGGTGAGCGCTCTGGCCACCTCGCCGAGCGGCACGCCCAACAGGGCCCGCGCCCCGAGCGGGGTGAGCGCCAGCTGGATGCCCGCCTGGCGACGGCCGTGGTGGATGTGCGCCGGACGGTCGTGCAGCCCGGACACCGACGACCAGCCACTGGTCCGTGACCCCGGCACTCCCGCCCACGACACCGCGAGGGGCTCGTCGACGGGCAGCACGAAGGTCAGCGTCGGCGACGGGAGCCCGCGATGGATGCCCGGCTCGGGCGTGGTCACGTCGTACGCCACGAGCGAGGCGACGTACGGCGCGAGCACCGGTGCGGGCATGTCCACGACGGTACGCCGACGTGCCGGGCGAGCAACACGGAACATCCAAGTCACCTGGTGACTGGGATGTTCCGCGCTGACCTTCTAGAGCTTGGCCGCGTCGAGGAGCTCACCGAGCTCGTCGGCGGTGAGCTCGCGGAGCTTGCCGAGCTTGAGGGTCTGCAGCAGCACCGGACCGATGGCGGTGCGGGTCAGGTTGCGCACCGGGTGGCCGAGGTGGTCGAGCAGTCGGCGGACGATCCGGTTGCGTCCCTCGTGGATGGTGAGCTCGACGATGCTGCGGCCCTTGGCGCCGCCCTGTCCGGTGCGCATGATGCGCGCCCGCGACACCTCGACCGGGCCGTCGTCGAGGGTGACGCCGGCCAACAGCTGCGCGATGGTGTCCTTGGTCGCCTCGCCCTCGACCTCTGCGACGTACGTCTTCTGCAGCTCGTACGACGGATGGGCCACCCGCTGGGCGAAGTCGCCGTCGTTGGTGAGCAGGATCAGCCCGGAGGTGTCGGTGTCGAGCCGTCCGACGTGGAACAGTCGCTCGGGACGATCGGCCACGAAGTCGCTCAGGGTGGGGCGTCCCTCGGGGTCGGACATCGTCGAGACGATGCCGCGGGGCTTGTTCAGCACGAGGTAGACGTTGGGGCTGATCGGCGGGAGCCGCTTGCCGTCGACGTGGATCACCGCGGTGCGCGGGTCGATCTTGGTGCCGAGGCGGGTGACCACCTCGCCGTCCACCTCGACCAGGCCGGCGAGCATGATCTCCTCGCACTTGCGGCGCGAGGCCACACCCGACTGGGCCAGGTGCTTCTGGAGGCGGACCAGGCCGTCGTCCGCTGCGTCGTCGTTCACGGTCGGACCGGCTCGTCGGAGGCGGCGGTCGTGTCGGCCGGCAGTGTCTGGTCGGTCGCGACCTGGTCGCCCGGGGCCTCCCCCGAGGTCTCGACGGCCACTGCGGCGACGGCCTCGTCGCTGCCACCGGCGAGTGCAGCGAGGTCGTCCTCCATGTCGGCCATGTCCGGCAGGAACGGCGCGAGCTCGGGCAGGTCGGTGATGTCGGTGACGCCGATCCTCTCGAGGAAGTAGGTCGTGGTGCGGTAGAGGTTGGCGCCGGTCTCGCCGTCCTGGCCGGCCTCCTCGACCAGGCCACGGGTCAGCAGGGTGCGCATGACGCCGTCGACGTTCACTCCCCGGATCGCCGAGACACGGGCCCGGGACACCGGCTGCTTGTAGGCAACCACCGCGAGGGTCTCGAGCGCTGCCTGCGTCAGGCGCGCCTGCTGACCCTCGAGGACGAACGCCTCGACCACCGCGGCGAACTCGTCGCGGGTGTAGAACCGCCAACCGCCGGCCACGTTGCGCAGCTCGAAGCCGCGGCCCTGTTCGTCGTACTCGGCGGCGAGGCCGGCGAGCGCCTGCCCGGTCTCCTCGACCCGGTAGCCGACCGAGGAGGCGAGGGTGACCAGGTCGAGCGGCTGGTCGGCGACCATGAGGATCGCCTCGAGCGACGGGCGCAGCTCGGTGACCGGGACGGCCAACGTCTCCGGGTCAGCCTCTGGCGCAGCATCGGCCTCGGTCGCCGTGTCGGCGTCGATCGTCGGCTCGGCGGGGGTCTCCGCCTCGGTCTGCTCGGCTTCGTTCACCGGGGCACCGGTCTCGTCGGTCATGCGTCGTCCTCGTTCGGGTCGGATGCGTCGGAGTGGTCTCGAGACGGTTGCAGGGCAACCTCCTCGACCAGCGGGGGTTCGGGCTGCGCGGCGTCGTCGACCAACGGGGGTTCGGGCTGCGCGGAGCTCTCGACGGGGGCGGGGTCATCGACCGGCGGCGCCCCGTCGAACTCGTCGGTGATCTCGATCTCGGCGTCGTCGTCCCCGGTCCAGCGGATGGTCAGCTCACCCAACGGGGTCATCTGGTCGAAGCCGACCGCGCCCTCGCGGAACAGTTCGAGCAGGGAGAGGAAACGGGCCACCGTGGTCAGGGTGTCCGGTGAGTCGCCGCACAGCGCGCGGAAGGTGATCGTGCCGGTGCGGCGTACCCGCTCGATGACGAGTGCGGCCTGCTCCTTGACCGACACCTTGGCGGCGTGGATGTGCTGCAGCGAGACCTCGAGCACCGGCTTGGGGGCCAGTGCCTTGGCCGCGAGCCGGGCGAACTGTTCGAGCCCGATGCCGATCAGCACCTCGGGCAGCAGCGTCGCGAAGCGGTCCTCGAGGCCCACCGCACGCGGGAACCTGCGCGACTCCCCCGCCAGACGTTGCTCCAGCACACCGGCCACCTGCTTGAACGCCTTGTACTGCATGAGCCGGGCGAAGAGGAGGTCGCGCGCCTCCAGCAGGGCGAGGTCCTCCTCGTCCTCGACGTCGCCCTGGGGCAGCAGCCGGGCGGCCTTCAGGTCGAGCAGCGTGGAGGCGACGAGCAGGAACGACGTGGTCTGCTCGAGGTCCCAGACCGGACCGCCTGCCTTGACGTAGGCGATGAACTCGTCGGTGACCGTCGAGAGTGCCACCTCGGTGACGTCGAGCTTGTGCTTGGCGATCAGGTTGAGCAGCAGGTCGAAGGGGCCCTCGAAGTTCGCCAGGTGGACGGCGAAGGCCGGGGTGACCTCACCTTCTCCAGGCGCCACGGCCACGGCGTCCGCCTCGCTCACGACTCCCTCAGGCGGGTGACCAGCATCGAGTCGTCGCCGTTCTCCTCCAGGTCGGCCAGCGCGATCGCGATCGCCGACCGGACCAGGCGGCCCCGGTCGACGGCCAGGCCCTGGGTACGCCGCAGCAGCAGCCGGGCGTGCTCGATGTCGAGCAGCTCGTCGGAGGTGACGTAGACCGTCATCTTCTCGTCGTGACGGATCCGGCCACTCGGCTTCCGCGGCGCCGACTCCGCCGAGGCCTCCGGCTGGACGTCGGGCACCGCCTTCGGCCCGGAGGTCCGCGCCGGAGCAGCGTCCCGGGTGTCACCGGCGGCGGCCGAGGTCGGCCGGAAGAGGTCGTCAGCCGCGGGCAGGCTCACCCGTCGAGACACGCGCCAGCACCTCCTTGGCCAGCTGCCGGTAGGACTCGGCGCCGGCGGACGACGAGGCGTACGTCGTGATCGGCTCACCGGCCACGGTGGAGTCGGAGAACTTGATCGTGCGGCGGATGACGGTGTGGAAGACGGTGTCGCCCCAGGCGTGCACCAGTCGCTCCATGACCTCGCGGCTGTGCAGGGTGCGGCCGTCGAACATGGTGCCGAGCACGCCGTCGATCTCGAGCTTCGGGTTGAGCCGCTCCTGCACCTTGTCGATGGTGGTCTTGAGGAGGGCCACGCCGCGGAGCGCGAAGTACTCGCACTCGAGCGGCACGATGACGCCGTCGGAGGCGGTCAGCGCGTTGACGGTCAGCAGGCCGAGCGACGGCTGGCAGTCGATCAGGATGACGTCGTACTTCTCGAGGGCCGGGGCCAGCACGCGCGACAGGGTCTGCTCGCGGGCCACCTCGTGCACCAGCTGGACCTCGGCGGCGGACAGGTCGATGTTGGAGGGCAGGAGGTCCATGCCCTCGACGCCGGTCGGCACGACCACCTCGTCGTAGGTGACGTCACGCTCCATGAGGAGGTTGTAGATGGAGAGCTCCATCTCGTGCGGGTTCAGCCCGAGCCCGACCGAGAGCGAGCCCTGGGGGTCGAAGTCGACCAGCNCCCCACCCTTCTGGTTGCACATGGAGATCACCCGGGCGCCACCGTGGGTGGTGACCGGCGCCGGCTCGGGCAGGTGCGGCATCGGCCGGCCCGTGGGACCGAGCTTCTCCGGCTCGTCGATCAAGGCCTCGGCCGGGGTCTCCTTCGGAGCTGGTGCGGTCTGCCGGGGCTGGAAGGGAATGGGGTCGCTCACGCGGTGGTCATCTCCGGGGGAAGTCGGTGCGACGGGAGGTCGGAGCAGGGGAGGCATCTGCGGCGCGCCACTCCCCGCCTGACCGGGAAAGCCGGAGAAACTGCCGGAGAAATTTCCGTCGCCGCTCATGTACCGCTCCTCCAACTCCAGTGCATTGTCGACTCGGCGACATGTGCCCGAGCCTGCGGGCGACTCTAGGGCCACTGCTCCGACCCGAACAAGGCGGGAGCCCAGATCCCTGTGTTCATGGGGAAATCTGTGCACAAGCTGTGCAGAACCACGCGCTCAGTTGCACAGGGCAAGTGCCACCTGTGCACAACCCTGTGGAGGAAAGGTCACAGTCGTCGCATCGCCGTCGACGTGACGATCGCCTGGCCGAGGTCGTCCGACGCGTCGAGGTCGACCACTGCCTCGATCACCCAGTCGTGGTGTCCTTCGGGGTCGTCGATGACCTGGCGGACCTCCCACACCCGCCCCTGCTCCGGATCGGTTCCTGGCGTGATCTGCAGCAGGTCGGGACCACGGGCGTCGCCGGCCGTGCCGATCGAGTCGTGCTCGTCGTAGTAGGCCTCGATCGCCTCGTCCCACTGGCTACGGGTCATCCCGATCTCGCGCGGTGGCTCGAAGAGGTCTGCCGTTGCCCGTTCGCCCCGCATCAGCCCGTCGAGGTCGTCGCGGGCACACAGCTCGACCCGGCGGAACATCGCGTTGCGGATCATCACCCGGAACGGCCGCTCCTGCAGCGACAGGGGCCGTGGAGGCGGCGGGGGCTCCCCCGCGGACCCGGCCACCCGCTCCGGGTCGGTCAACGCCTCCCACTCGTCGAGCAGCGAGGAGTCGGTCTGGCGGATGGTCTCCCCCAGCCACTCGACGAGCTCCTCGAGCTCGGGCGTGCGGTGCGAGTCGGGGATGGTGTGTCGCAGGGTGCGGTAGGCGTCAGTGAGGTAGCGCAGCACCAGACCCTCGGAGCGGGCCAGCTGGTAGCGGCCGACGAAGTCGGTGAAGCTCATCCCCTGCTCATACATCTCCCGCACGATCGACTTCGGCGCCAGCCCGTCCTCCGGCAGCCACGGGTGGCTCTGGCGGTACATCTCGTACGTCGCCCCGAGCAGCTCGGCCAGGGGCTGCGGCCAGGTCACCTCGTCGAGCAGTGCCATGCGTTCGTCGTACTCGATGCCGTCGGCCTTCATCTCGGCCACGGCCTCCCCGCGGGCGGCGTGCTGCTGGGCGAAGAGGATCTGCCGCGGCCCCTCGAGCACCGCCTCGACCACCGACACCTGGTTGAGCAGGTGCTCGGGGTCCTCCGGGTCGAGCACGTCCAGCGCGGCCAACGCGAAGTGCGCCAGCGGCTGGTTGAGTGCGAAGTCCTCCGGCAGCTCGGTGGTCAGCACGAACCGCCGGCCCAACCCGTCGACCTCGGTCAGCCGGGTGAGCACGCCCGACTGCACGAGCGAGCGGGCCAGTCGCAATGCCCGGCGGACCAGACGGGGCCGGTTGCGCGGGTCCTCGTGGTTGTCGCGCAGCAGGTCGCGCATCACCGCGAACGCGTCGGTCTCGCGGGCCACCACGTTGAGCAGCATCGAGTTGTCGACCCGCATCCGGGAGACCAGCGCCTCGGGCGTGCCCTCGACCAGCCGACCGAAGGTCTCCTCGGTCCAGACCACACTGCCCTCGGGTGGCCGGCGCAGCTGGGCCTTCGACTTCTTCTTGGCCAGCTTCGCTTCGCTGAGTGCGGCGTTCTTGGCGGCCGCCTTCGCCTTGGCCTTCTCGTTCTCGATCACGTGCTCCGGCGCCTGTACGACGACGTACCCGGCGGTGTCGAACCCGGCCCGGCCCGCACGACCGGCGATCTGCTGGAACTCCCTGATCCGCAGGGTGCGCTGGCGGGTGCCGTCGAACTTGGCGAGCCCGGTGAACAGCACCGTGCGGATCGGCACGTTGATGCCCACCCCGAGGGTGTCGGTGCCACAGATCACCTTGAGCAGACCGTCCTGGGCCAACTGCTCGACCAGCCGGCGGTACTTCGGCAGCATGCCGGCGTGGTGCACGCCGATGCCGCTGCGCACCAGCTTGGACAGGGTCTTGCCGAAGCCGGCCCCGAACTTGAACGCCCCGATGCGCTCGGCGATCGCGTCGCGCTCCTCGCGGGTGACGACCTTCGAGCCGAACGACCCGGGTGAGAGCAGCTGGTTGGCGTGCTCGACGGCGTCCTTCTGGGTGAAGTGCACGACGTACGCCGGCACCTGCCGGGTCGTGACCAGTTCCTCGAGGGTCTCGGCCAGCGGGGTCATCGCCCAGGTGAACGTCAACGGCACCGGTCGCTCGGCATCGTCGACCAGCACGGTCGGCTTCTTCGTGCGACGGGTGAGGTCCTCGACGAACGGGCTGACGTCACCGAGTGTGGCCGACATCAACAGGAACTGGGCCTGCGGGAGCGTGAGGATCGGCACCTGCCACGCCCAGCCGCGGTCGGGCTCGGAGTAGAAGTGGAACTCGTCCATGACGACCAGCCCGACGTCGGCGGCCGCACCCTCGCGCAGGGCGATGTTGGCCAGCACCTCGGCGGTGCAGGCGATGATCGGTGCGTCCGCGTTCACGGAGGCGTCACCGGTGAGCATGCCGACGTTGTCGGCCCCGAAGACCTCGCACAGCGCGAAGAACTTCTCGCTCACCAGCGCCTTGATGGGCGCCGTGTAGAAGCTGACCTGGTCGCGGTTGAGCGCGGCGAAGTGCGCGCCCAGGGCCACCAGCGACTTCCCGGAGCCCGTGGGCGTGGCCAGGATGACGTTGTTTCCGGAGAACAGCTCGATGACTGCCTCGTCTTGGTGCGGGTAGAGGCCCAGCCCCCGCGACTCGACCCACGCGGTGAACGCGTCGTACAACGTGTCCGCGTCGGAGTCCGCGGGCAGGGGTACGTCGAGTCGGGTCATGTCCCGATCCAATCACCCGCCCGCACACCACCACGACGAGAGGCCATGAAACCGCCGCGGAGCCACCGTGAAACCGGCGGCCCCCACGCTCGGAGCATGACACCCCCTACCAATGTCCCGGCCACCGACGCCCCGGCCGTGAGTGCCCGGGCCCTCGTCAAGCAGTTCGGCGACCAGCGTGCCGTCGACGGAGTCGACCTGGAGATCCGCCGCGGCGAGGTCTTCGGCGTGCTCGGTCCCAACGGGGCCGGCAAGACCACTGTCCTGAAGATGCTGGCCACCATGCTCCCCATCGACGGGGGCACCGCCGAGGTCTTCGGCCACGACGTACGTCGGGAGCCGCACCTGGTCCGACAGCTGATCGGCGTGACCGGTCAGGACGCCTCGGTCGACGAGAACCTCACCGCAACCGAGAACCTCTGGCTCTTCGCCCGCCTGCTGGGCATGGGCCGCAACGACGCCCGGGCCCGGTCGATGACCCTGCTCGAGCAGTTCGACCTCACCGAGGCGGCCAGCAAGCCGATCTCCGCCTTCTCGGGCGGCATGCGGCGCCGGCTCGACCTCGCAGTCAGCCTGCTCACCCGGCCGCCGCTGATCTTCCTCGACGAGCCGACCACGGGCCTCGACCCGCGCACCCGCGGCCAGATGTGGGACACCATCCGCGAGCTCGTCGTCGACGGCTGCACGGTGCTGCTCACCACGCAGTACCTCGACGAGGCCGACCAGCTGGCCGACCGGATCGCGGTCATCGACCACGGTCGCAAGGTCGCCCAGGGCACCGCAGACGAGCTCAAGTCGTCGGTCGGCCGCTCCACCCTGCAGGTGCAGCTCAACGACCCTGACGACCTGGCGATCACGGCCGAGATCGCCCAGCGGATGGTCGGCGAGGCCGCCCTGAGCCCCGAGGCCCGACGGGTCAACATCCCGCTGCGCAGCACCGACCAGTCCATCGAGGTGCTGGTGGCACTGCGCGACCGCGGCGTGTCCATCGACTCGGTGACGGTGCAGAAGCCGTCGCTCGACGAGGTGTTCCTGGCCCTGACCGGCCACGACACTCACCCCTCCGGCGCCGACGCCTCCGATGAAGCCGCCGACCCCACCGACCTGATGGAGACCACCCGATGACCACCACAGCCCCCACCCTCGACCTGCCGACGCGGGTCAGCGTGTCCGACGCGCTCAGCCAGACCATGACCCTGGCCTGGCGCGCCACCATGAAGATGCGCCGCAACTTCGAGCAGCTCTTCGACGTGACCATCCAGCCGCTGTTGTTCACCGCGATGTTCGCCTACATCTTCGGTGGCGCGATCTCCGGCGACGTGTCGAGCTACCTGCCGATCATCATTCCCGGGCTGATCGGCCAGACCGTGCTCACCGCCTGCGTCGCCACCGGTGTCCAGCTGCGTGAGGACATGGACAAGGGCGTGTTCGACCGGTTCAAGGTGCTCCCGATCGCCCGGATCGCGCCGCTCGCCGGGCCCATGGTGGCCGACCTGATCCGCTACCTGATCGCGTCGGTGCTGACCTTCGCCACCGGGTTCGCGATGGGCTACCGCCCCGGCGGCGGCATCCTCGGCGTCACCGGTGCGGTCGCGCTGGCCGTGATCGCCGGCTGGTCACTCGCCTGGATCTTCACGTGGTTCGGCATCATCGGCCGCAGCGCCCAGGGCGTGCAGGGCATCTCCCTGATGGTGATGTTCCCGCTGACGTTCCTGTCCAACGCGTTCGTGCCGACCGACACCATGCCGAACTGGCTGCAGACCTTCGCCGACCTCAACCCGGTCTCCCACGTGATCTCTGCGATCCGCGAGCTGGCCAACAACGGTCACCTCGGCGCCGAGACCGGCTGGGCGCTGCTCGGCTGCGCGGCCCTGGTCGCGATCTTCGCGCCGCTGTCGCTTCGCACCTTCAACGCGAAGATGTGATCGTGCCGAGAAGGTCCGCGACCTCCGGCACCAGCTCGACGCTCGGCCGGCCGGCGTACTCCGCGAGGTGTACGTCGAGCCGGCCGGGCGTCATGCGTTCGGCGAGCGCCGCGAGCAGCTCCCAGCGCAGGCTCGGCAACGTGCGGTTGTAGGCCCACCGCTGGCCGACCGCGAGCAGGCGTACGCCGACCTCGCGCGCGGCCTGGTCGCCGTGACGCAGCAGCCACGCACCCAGCGACACCACGAGCATGCCGTTGAGCGGCAGGTCCGGAATCGCCTGGCGCTGGCCGCCGAGCGTGCTGTGGGCCCGGATCATCCGGGCCAGCTGGTCGGCCCGCGGATCGGGACCGGGAGGCGCGTGGTGGACACGGGCCACCAGCGCGCACGACGCGCCCAGCACCAACCAGGGAGTGAATCCGACGCCGGTCTCGGCGTCCTCGATCAGGAGCACGGCCTCGTCGTAGTCCCTCAGCCCGCCCTCCACGTCACCTCGGGCGAGGCGGACCTCCGCCCGCGCCGACTGCAGGGTCATGCGTGAGCCGAGCTGGACGCCCTCGGAGATCGCCTCGACCTCGTCGAGGATGCGCTCTGCTGTGTCCGGGTCGCCGTCGACCAACCGCGCCAGTGCCGTGGTGATCCGCAGTGACCGGGCGTCGTCAGTCGCGTGCAGCCGCATCAGGGTGGGCCAGGCGATCTCCGCGTGCCGCGCCGCCTCCCGGTGGTCGCCGAGCACCAGCTGCAGCTGGGAGATCTCCGAGTGGAGCGAGGCCTCGATGTAGGGGGTCAGGGGCGCCCAGGTCAGGCCCCGCGTGGCGTAGTCGAGTGCCAGGGCCGCGTCTCCGTTGTTCTCCGCGGTCAGCGCTGCCCACATCATCATCATGCCGGCGGTCAACGGATCATCGGCAGCACTCGCCTGGACTGCGAGTCGCTCGGGGTCCGGTTGGCTGCCCGGCTCGGCGAACATCGTGTACGCCGCCTTCGCCCACGGTGTGTCCGGCTCGTCCCAGCCCTGCATCGACCGGCGCAGCTCCTCGAGCGGACGCCCCGGCACCCAGTTGAGGTGCACCAGCAGGATGGCCGCCGCCTCGCACGCGACCGACTGCACTGCCTCCGGCGCGTCCCACCCGGTGAGCAGCTCCGCGGCAGCGTCGGAGACCGCGAAGACGCGGGCGTGGTCGCCGGTGATGGTCCACAGGGTGCCCAGTGAGGCGACCAGGCGGGCCACCAGCTCGGCGTCGCCCCTGGCCAGGGCTCGCCGGAGCACGTCGGTCAGGTTGTTCTCCTCGAGGCGCAGCCGGTGGACGCGTTCGACCTGGTCGACGGCCACGAAGATCGACGCGTTGTCGTCGGCGATCGCTGCCGCCCAGGCGTCCTGGGCGAGCCACGCCGCGTCCCGCTCCCCCGCCTCGTTGAGGCGGAGCGAGGCGAACTCGCGAATCGTCTCGAGCGAGCGGAACCGGGTCACGCCCTCGTGCTCGCTGACCACCAGCAGCGACTGGTCGACGAGGTTCTCGAGCAGGTCGGCTGCACCCGCGCCGATCACCGATGCGGCGGCGACCGTGTCGAACCCGTCGTGGAAGACCGAGAGCCAGCGGAGCGCGCGTTGCTCGGCGTCGTCTAGGAGGTCCCAGGACCAGCCGATCACCGCCTCGAGGGTGCGGTGGCGTTCCGGTGCGCCGCGGTCCCGGGTGCGCAGCAGCTCGAAGCGACGCTCGAGGCCGCGCCGGATCTCCGCCACCGACATCGTGCGCACCCGCGCCGCGGCCAGTTCGACGGCCAGCGGCAACCCGTCGAGTCGCGCCACCACGCCGGCCACCTGTGTCGGGTCGAGCGCGGCATCCGGGCGTACGGCGCGGGCCCGTTGCCGGAACAGCTCGGCGGCGTCCTGCTCCGCGAGCTGGCTCAGCGGCACGATCCGCTCGGCCGCGATCCGCAGGGGCGCCCGGCTGGTGGTGAGGATCCGGAGGTCACGCGTGGAGACCAGCAGGAAGGCGACCAGTGAGGCCACCGCCTCGAGGACGTGCTCACAGTTGTCGAGCACCAGCAGCGTCGGTCCCTCGCCGAGCGACTGCGCGATGCGGCCGCGGACGTCCGCCTCCTGCGCCGGGGTCAGGGTCCGTCGCGAGGTCATCGAGCCGCGTACGCCGAGGGCGGCGCCGACCTCGGCGACCACGTCGTCAGCGGAGCCGACGCCGACCAGCTCGACCACGTGCACCCGCGGCAGCGACGACTCACGCGCCAGGGCCTGGGCCACGCTGGTCTTCCCGATGCCACCCGGGCCCATGATCGTGGTGAGCCGGCCGTTGGCCAGCGCGGTGCGCAGGTCGGCCAGGTCGCCCTCGCGGCCGAGCAGGGCGCCACCGTCGAAGCGGAGTCCGGTGCGGACCGGGTCGTCGGCGGCCAGCAGCTCGCCGTGGAGGCGTTGCAGCTCGGGGTCGGGGCTGACGCCCAGCCGCTCGCCCAGGTCGTGGCGGTAGGCCTCGTAGTGCACGAGCGCCTCGGCCGGTCCGGACGTGTCGGCGATGGAGCGCAGCAGCGCCAGCCGGGCTCCCGTGTCGTCGGGCCGTCGGCGCAGCACGCCTTCGAGCAGGGGGAGCGCCTCTGCGAACTGTCCGGTCGCGGCCAGGGCCCGACCCCGCAGCTCGCGTGACTCGTCGAGTCTGCTGGCTGCGGCCGCACGGACTGCTGCCAGTGGACCCGGGGCCTGATGGTCGGCGAGCACGAGGCCCGCAGTGTCCTCGAGTGCGGCGAGCGCGGCGGTCGGGTCGGTGGCCAGCTGACTGCGGGCGCGGGTGACCGCCCGATCCAGGCACCACGCGTCGACGTCGTCGGCCGGGAGCCCGAGCCGGTAGCCGCCGTCGTACCTCTCGACGAGCGCCGCGTCCGTGGCAGTGCGCAACCGCGAGACCAGCACCTGCAGCGCCTTCAGTGGTCGCTCCGGGCGGCTGTCGGGCCACACCTCCTCGATCATGCGGGTGTCGGAGACCCCGCGCGGCTCGGCAACCAGCGTGCCCAGCAGCGCGGCGATCCGCTCCCCCGGCAAGGCTGCGCCGTTCCACAGGACGCCGTCGAGCACGCGCAGCCGCGGCGCCGGACCCGGGCCTGTCGGGACCATCACCCCTGCGCCCTCGGGTGGGCGGTCGCGAAGACCTCCCGGAGGTTGTCGACGGTGACCAGGGTGTAGACCTGCGTGGTGGTCACCGAGGCGTGACCGAGAAGCTCCTGCACGACGCGCACGTCGGCTCCGCCGTCGAGCAGGTGTGTGGCGAAGGAGTGCCGCAGGGTGTGTGGTGACACGTCACGGGTCACGCCGGCCTTCTCCGCGGTCTTGACCAGCACCGTCCACGCGCTCTGGCGGGACAGCCGCCCGCCGCGGGAGTTGAGGAAGAGGGCCGGGCCACCCGCGCCGTTGCCGACCAGGTCACGACGGCCGCCCTCGACGTACGCCGTGACCGCCTCGCGGGCGAAGGACCCGACGGGGACGACGCGCTCCTTGCTGCCCTTGCCCCGCAACCGCACGGTGCCGTCGACCAGGTCGAGGTCGTCGACGTCGAGGCCGACCGCCTCGGAGATGCGCGCCCCGGTGCCGTAGAGCACCTCGAGGAGGGCCCGGTCGCGGCTGGCGAGGGCGGTGCCGCCCGAGCCGGCCGCCTCCAGGATCGCCTCCACGTCCGAGAGCGGCAGCGCCTTGGGCAGCCGCTTCGCGGGGGTGGGCGGCTTGACCGCGGCCGCAGGGTCGAGCTCGGCCAGGCCGTCGCGTACGGCGAACTTGTGGAAGCCACGGACCGCGACGACCGTGCGGGCCGCGGACGTCGACCCGAGGGGCTGGTGGTCGGCATCCCCTTCGCGCAGCCGGACGAGGAAGTCGGCCACCACGGCCTCGGTGACCGCGCTGAGCTCGGTGATGCTCTCCCGGGCGAGGTGCTCCTGGTAGCGGCGCAGGTCTCGCCGGTAGGACTTCAGGGTGTTCTCGGCCAGGCCGCGCTCGACCGACAGGTGGTCGAGGTAGGTGCGTACGGCGCGCGTGACGTCGCCTGCCCGGTCAGTGGTCAGTGCGATCGCCCCGCACGCAGCTGTCCCGAACCCACGCGTGCGTCGTACGCGAAGACCGCGAGGGCGACCGGCCCGTCGGTGACCCGGCCGTCGAGGATCGCCTCGCGCAGCTCGGCCAGCGGAACCCAGAGGGTCTCCATGTCGGCCTCCTCCGCCTCGAGCGCGAAGTCACCGCGATCGCAGCGGCTCAGTCCACGCGCCAGGTAGAAGTGGTGCTGCTCGGCCGAGATGCCCGGGGAGCCCCACACGGAGATCAGGTGGGTCCACTCCTCCGCCTGGAACTCGACCTCCTCGCGGAGCTCGCGGATCGCGACGTCACGGGGGTCCTCACCCGGGTGGTCGCAGATGCCGGCCGGCAGCTCGAGGAAACGCCGCTGCGCGGGGTGGCGGTACTGGCGCAGGCACAGCACCCGCTCGTCGTCGTCCAGTGCCAGCACCATCGCGGCGCCGGGGTGCTCCAGCACGAGACGACGGAACGACCGACCGTCGGGGTCGTCGGGGTGGGTCACCTGGTCGGAGCGGAACGCCACGACCCAGTCGTCACGGTGCAGGTCGGTCGTGGACGTGACCGGCCACGACTCGGGGGTGTCTCCTGTCAGCGGCATGCCCGAAGGTTATCGCCCGACCCCGACAACGCGGGGTCCGGCGAGCCGTCAGGCCTGCTCGTCCTTGCGGTGCAGCTCCTCGTCGATCGGGAACCGCAGTTCCTTCTGCCGCTCGATGGCCGCACCGATCAGCCCGGCGAAGAGCGGGTGCGGCTTGGTCGGCCGCGACTTCAGCTCCGGGTGCGCCTGCGTGGAGACGTAGTAGGGGTGCACGTCCTTGGGCAGCTCGGCGAACTCGACCAGGTTGTTGTCGGGCGACGTGCCCGAGAACACCAGTCCGGCCGCCTCCAGCTGGTCGCGGTAGGCGTTGTTCACCTCGTAGCGGTGGCGGTGGCGCTCCTCGATCTCGGCCGCGCCGTACGCCTCACGCACCACGCTGCCCTCCTTGAGGTGGGCCGGGTAGGTGCCCAGGCGCATGGTGCCACCCAGGTCACCGGCGCCCTCGACGAAGGACTTCTGCTCCTCCATCGTGGCGATCACCGGCTCCGGGGCGTCGGCGTCGAACTCGGTCGACGCCGCCTTCTCGAGGCCGGCCTCCGAGCGGGCGTACTCGATGACCATGCACTGCAGGCCAAGGCACAGGCCGAGGGTCGGGATGCCGTGGGTGCGGGCGTAGGTCAGGGCGCCGAGCTTGCCCTCGATACCGCGGATGCCGAAACCGCCGGGCACGCAGATCGCGTCGACGTCGGAGAGGTGCTTGGCGGCACCGGCGGGCGTGGCGCACTCGTCGGAGGCGATCCACTCGATCTTGACCTTGGCCTCGTGGGCGAAGCCGCCGGCTCGCAGTGCCTCGCCGACCGAGAGGTAGGCGTCGGGCAGGTCGATGTACTTGCCGACCAGGGCGACCGTGACCTCCTCGGAGGGGTGGTGCACGCGGCGCAGCAGGTCGTCCCAGACGGTCCACTCGACGTCGCGGAACGGCAGGTTCAGACGGCGTACGACGTAGGCGTCGAGGCCCTCGGAGTGGATCACCTTCGGGATGTCGTAGATCGACGGGGCGTCGGCGCAGTTGATCACTGCTTCCTTGTCCACGTCGCACATCAAGGAGATCTTGTCCTTGATCGACTGGGGCACCTCGCGGTCCGAGCGAAGCACGATCGCGTCGGGCTGGATGCCGATCGAACGCAGCGCGGCCACCGAGTGCTGGGTCGGCTTGGTCTTCAGCTCACCAGAGGGCCCGAGATAGGGCACCAGCGAGACGTGCAGGAAGAAGCAGTTGTCGCGGCCGATGTCGTGGCGCACCTGGCGGGCCGACTCGAGGAACGGCAGCGACTCGATGTCGCCGACCGTGCCGCCGATCTCGGTGATGACGACGTCGACGTCGTCGCCACCCATCGCGCGGACCCGGTCCTTGATCTCGTTGGTGATGTGCGGGATCACCTGGACGGTGTCGCCGAGGTAGTCGCCTCGGCGCTCCTTGGCGATCACCGTGGAGTAGACCTGCCCGGTCGTCACGTTCGCGATCTGGTTCAGCTCGGTGTCGAGGAACCTCTCGTAGTGACCGATGTCGAGGTCGGTCTCGGCGCCGTCGTCGGTGACGAAGACCTCACCGTGCTGGAACGGGTTCATCGTTCCGGGGTCGACGTTGAGGTAGGGGTCGAGCTTCTGCATCGTGACGCGAAGTCCCCGTGACTTGAGCAGATTGCCCAGGCTCGAGGCCGTGAGGCCCTTGCCGAGAGAGGAGGCGACGCCTCCGGTCACGAAGACGTGCTTGGTGTGCGCCGATGAGGCCAAGGAAACTCCCGCTGTCAGACTGGGTATGGAGAACTGCGTGTCTGCTACGGGGTTCTAGGCTACCAACGGAAACGCCTGTTGGAGCAATCAGCCCCGCGGAACGGCCCCGTCATTTCCGTGGACGCCGTAGTGACCGGGTCCACCGGCGCCCTCCGCGGCCAAGGCGAGCACCGTCGCGAGCTGTCCCGAGCGGGTCTGCACGGAGTCGACGGTCGACACCGCAGCGGCGGCGGCCGAGTCGTCCCGGAGCTGGCTGAGCGTGTCGGACTCGGTGTCCCCGGCGACCACGACACCGTCGGTCCCGTGCGCCAGACCCGTCACCAGGCCCGAGAGCAGCTTGTCGAGACCGGTGCCGGTCAGCTCGTCACCGAGCACGACCAGGGTGAGGCTGCCGCGCTTGTCGCCACCAGCGGTCGTGGTCAGCAGGTCGGCACTGGTGAGGCTGGAGAGGATGTTGCGCGCCCCGGTGTCGGTCGCGACGCCCGCGTCGGTGGCGGTGGCGACGGCCCGGCTCATCACCTGGCCCATCCGGACGTACGTCGAGGCGCCGTCCTCGACGCCCGAGTCCTTGGTGGTCTCGACGAGCTGCGCGCCGAGCGTGTCGACCAGCGAGCCCTCGTCTGCCGAGAGCAGCGTCTTGCCGAGGGCGTAGCTGCCGGTGACCGAGCCGCCGGACGCCTTGATCTGCGCGGTCAGCGCGGCGACCCGCTTGGCGTCGGCGCCGGGCAGGGTCACCAGCGAGATCGGGCGGCCCTTGAGTGCGGCGGACACCCGGGTGCCGGCCACCGTCGCACCGAAGTCGTCCTGGAAGCCGGAGACGAGGCGGGCCTCCTCGAGGTCGCCGCTGAGCCGCTGGTTGTCCTTGCGGACCTCGCTGGCGGTGTCGGAGCCCCGCCCGATCTCGGACAGGGGGCCGCCGCCGAGCGCCACGCCGACGGCGAGGGCCAGCAGGACGGCAACGATGGAGACGACGTGGTAGCGGAACGAGATCACGGGAGAAGTCCTTTGACGCGGTCGAACAGGTCCGGAACGTGCGGGCTGAGGTCGTCGAGCCATTGCTGGCCGACGGGGGTCACCGCGATGGCAGCCACCACCGCCACCAGTCCGGCGAGCAGGATCAGCCAGAGGTGCCACGTGCGCACGCGTCCGGCGTACAGGGCGGGGACGGTGCGGGCGTCGACCAGGGTGGCGCCGACCCGCAGCCGGGTGAGGAACGTGGAGGCCAGGCCGCCGCGCTGTCGGTCGAGGAAGTCGTCGAGGCTGGCGTGCGCACCGACGGCGACGACCAGCGATGCCTCCCCCAGGGCCGCCAGCATGAGGCCGGCGTCCTCGGCGGTGGCACCGGTCTCGAAGCGCAGCGGGCGTACGCCGAGGCGCTCGAGCGAGTCCATCGGAGTGCGGCCGGTGCCCCGGTCGACCAGGACCACGACGTCCTCGGCGCCCCGGAGTGCCTTCGGCGAGACGCGGGTCTCGTCGGAGTCGGCGCTGTTCGGTGAGCTCATCACGACGACGTCGGGCTTCATGCCGGCGGCCAGCAGCGCGTCGGCACCGGCGTCGACGGCCACCAGGACCGGGCGTTGCTCGCGCAGGTAGCGGCGCAGCCCCTTGAGCTCGTCCTCGTGGTCAGGACCGGGCACGACGACCACGACGGGACGTCCGGCCATCTTCGTGCCGAGGCGCGGCGCGCCCCTGCCGTGCAGGAGGAGGTCCTGCTCGCGACGCAGGAACTCCGACGTGTTGTGGGTGAAGCTGTCGAGCTGGCTGCCCATGCCGCTGCGGGCGTCGCCGAGCTCGATGTTCAGCAGGTCGGCGTCCAGCACCCGGCCGCTGGCAACCGTCTCCTCACCGGCGAAGACCGAGCCCTGGTGCAGCCGCACGCTGCGGCCGTCCTTGAGCGCACGGAACGACTCCGGTCCGACCGAGTCGACCAGGGTGATGCCCGCGTCGACCAGGATCTTGGGGCCCTGGCTGGGGTAGCGACCGGAGATGAACGGCGAGGCGTTCACGACGGCGACGACCTCTGCGTCGACGAGACGCTGGGCCGTCGCCCGGTCCATGTCGAGGTGGTCGAGCACGGCGATGTCACCGGGTTCGAGGCGGCTGAGCAGGGTGGGCGTGCGGCGATCGACCCGGGCGGTCCCGACGATGCCGGGAGGCGCGGCTTCACGCGGCTGGCGAGTGGGCAATTTCATGACCGATTCATGGTGGCACGCGGCCCCCTGCGGATTCGGGAGGCCACGCGGAGCGTGACCCGTTGCACCCCGTCACGGGACCCGGGCCCCGACGCGCCGCTCCAGTGGGCTTCGGAGCGTCAGTCAGGAACGGGCCGCGCGCGCCGTCTCGAGCAGCTCCTGGGCGTGCGCCAGGGCGGTGTCGGACTCCTCCATGCCGGCCAGCATGCGGGAGAGCTCGCGCACCCGTTCGGCGTCGTCGAGGACGGTCAGTCCGGACGTGGTGACCGTGCCGTCGCTGGACTTGGCCACGACGACGTGCCGGTCGGCGTACGCCGCCACCTGGGGCAGGTGGGTCACCACCAGCACCTGCGAGGTGCGGGCCAGGGTGGCCAGTCGACGGCCGACCTCGACCGCCGCCTTGCCGCCCACACCGGCGTCGACCTCGTCGAAGACGAACGTCGGGACAGGACTGGTCTCGGCCAGGGCCACCTCGAGGGCCAGCATCACCCGGGACAGCTCACCGCCCGAGGCACCCTTGTGCAGGGCACGGGCATCGGCGCCCTTGTTGGCGGCCAGCAGGATCTCGACGTCATCGAGACCGCTGGAGCCGTAGCGCACCCACCGCCCGTCGACCGGGAGCGGCGACCCGGCCTCCTCCACGTCGTCCGGGGCGTCGACCTCGCGCTGGCGTACGTCGACCACCACACTCGCGTGCGGCATGGCGAGCAGGGTCAGCTCGTCGGAGACCACGGTGCCGAGTCGTCGTGCTGCCTCGGTGCGGGCCTGTGACAGTGCGGCACCGGTCTCGGCCAGCTCGTCGCGCTGTCGGACCCGGTCGGCCTTCAGCTCGGCGATGTGGTCGTCGGTGCCGTCGAGGTCGAGCAGCTTGCGGGACGCCTCCTGCGACCAGGCCAGCACCTCGTCGGCGGTGTCGCCGTACTTGCGGGTCAGCGCGGTCAGTGCCGCGCGGCGTTCGGAGACCACGGCCAGGCGGGCGGGGTCGATGTCGAGGCCGCTGGCGTAGGAGGCGACGTCGGCGGCCACGTCGGAGAGCAGGTAGGTGACCTCCGCGAGCCGGTCGGCCAGGCCGGCTGCGACGGGGTCGTGGTCGCGTACGCCGTCGAGCAGTCGTCGGGCCGCGCCGGCCGCACCGAGCGCGTCGGGGCCACCCTGTTCGGCAGAGAGCGCCTCACGCGCCTGCTCGGCGGCGGTCCTGAGCGTGTCGACGAAGCCGAGGCGGGACTCCTCCGCGGCCAGGTCGTCGTCCTCGCCGCTCTGCGGGTCGACCGCCTCGATCTCCTCGAGGCCGAAGCGCAGCAGGTCGGCCTCACGGGCGCGTTCACGGGCCGACGCGACCACCTCGACCAGCTCGGCCTCGGTGGCCGCGAGTGCGGCATACGACTCGATGTAGCGGTCGAAGAGCTTCTGCACGTCGGTGCCCCCGAAGAGGTCGAGGGCGCGGCGCTGCGCCGCCTGCTTGAGCAAGCGGTGCTGGTCGGACTGGCCGTGCACGGCGACGAGGCCGTCGGTGACCTCGGCCAGTTGTGAGGCGGGCACGGAGGCTCCCCCGACGAAGGCACGGGACCGGCCCTCCCCCGCGATGTTGCGGGCCAGCACGACGCGGCCGTCCTCGGCCTCACCGCCGAGGTCGTCGACCTCGGTCAGGAAGGACGGCAGGGACGAGGCGTCGACGACTCCCTCGACCCGTGCCGATCGGGCGCCCGAACGCACCGCTCCGGGATCGGCACGACCGCCGAGGAGCAGTCCGAGCGCCGTGACCACCATGGTCTTGCCGGCACCGGTCTCACCGGTGATGACGGTCAGGCCGGGGCCGAGCTCGAGGGTCGAGGAGTCGATGACGCCCAGCGACTGGATGCGGATCTCCTCGATCACGACTCTCCACCGCCATTGCGCCGACGTCGTTCGGAGGCGCCACGCCAGCCCTCGACCGAGAGCCCGAACTTGGCCACCAGCCGGTCGGTGAACGGGGCCTGGTGCAGTCGGACCAGGTGCACCGGCGAGGCTCCGCGGCGTACCTCGATGCGCGCACCGGGGGGCAGGTCGACGGTGCGGCGCCCGTCGCACCAGAGCACGCCGGCTCCTTCGGTGCGGGCCAGCACCTCGACGGCCAGGACCGAGGTGGGCGCCACGACCATGGGTCGAGCGAAGAGGGCGTGGGCGCTGATCGGCACCATCAGGAGTGCCTCGACGCCGGGCCACACCACGGGTCCGCCGGCACTGAAGTTGTACGCCGTGGAGCCGGTCGGGGTCGCGCAGACCACGCCGTCGCAGCCCCAACGAGACAGCGGTCGGCCGTCGATCTCGACGACCACCTCGAGCATGCGTTCGCGGGCCGCCTTCTCGACGCTCGCCTCGTTGAGCGCGAAGGTGCTGGCCACCAGCTCCTTGTCGCGGTAGACCGACACGTCGAGGGTGAGGCGCTCCTCGGCCGTGTAGTTGCGGTGGATGATCGCCTGGATCGTCGACTCGACGTCGTCGTACTCGGCCTCGGCCAGGAAGCCGACGTGGCCGAGGTTGACGCCGAGCAGGGGCGTGGACTGTCCGTGGGTGATCTCGGCGGCGCGCAGGATGGTGCCGTCGCCGCCTATGACGACCGCGAGCTCGCAGTCGGTCGCGGCCGCCGGGCTCTCCGGGACGACCTCGATCTCGGGGTCGAAGGACGCGGGATCGAGGTCGAGGTCGGCCGCCTCGGGGGCCAGCAGGCGTACGACGATGCCGTGGTCGGTCAACGCCTTGGAGAAGGCGCGCGCCACCTCACGGGCGTCTTCACGTCCCGTGTGGGCCAGCAGGAGCACGCGTCTGGCTTCAGTCACGGGTCAACCCTCTCACCCGGCACCCCCAGGGCACCGGAGCGCTCCACCTCGGCGGTGATCTCGTCTGCCCCGATGGTCGCCTCCCCGGCGCGCATCCACAGGAAGAACTCGACATTGCCCGACGGACCCGGCAGTGGGCTGGTGGTGACCGCCCTGGCACCCCAGCCACGTCGGGCGGCGGCCGCGGCGACGGCCTGGACGGCTTCGGCGCGCAGCGACAGGTCACGGACCACGCCCCCCTTGCCGACCCGGTCCTTGCCCACCTCGAACTGCGGCTTGACCATGAGCGCGAGGTCGCCGTCGTCACGGGTCACGCCGATCAGCGCGTCGAGGACGAGCTCGAGAGAGATGAACGAGAGGTCGCCGACGACCAGGTCGACGGGTTCGCCGATGGTCTCCGGGGTCAGGTCGCGGATGTTGGTGCGGTCGTGCACCTCGACTCGTTCGTCCTGGCGCAGCCGCCAGACCAGCTGGCCGTACCCGACGTCGACGGCCACCACCGCAGCGGCACCGTTGCGCAGCAGCACGTCGGTGAAGCCGCCGGTCGAGGCGCCCGCGTCGAGGCAGCGGCGTCCGGTGACGGAGAGGCCGAGGGGCGTGAAGGCGGCCAGCGCTCCGGCCAGCTTGTGGCCTCCACGGGAGGCGTAGTCGGGACTGTCCGGATCCTCGATGACGACGATCGCGACGTCGGTGGTCACGCCGGTGGCCGGCTTGCCGGCGATGGCGCCGTTCACCTTGACCCGGCGGGCGGCGATCAGCTCGCTGGCATGCTCACGGGAGCGGGCCAGTTGGCGGCGTACGAGTTCGGCGTCGAGCCGCAGGCGTCGTGGCGGCACGGCGGTCAGGGGCGCGGCAGGCGTGGGCCGTCGAGGGCCCCGCGCAGCTGCTCGTGGGCCTGCTCGAAGACCGCGACGTGCTCGTCGACCGGCTTCTCGGCCAGGGTGTCGAGGCTGTCGAGCACCCGGTCCACCGCGTGGTTCCCGGTGTGCGCGGTCGCGGCCGGTGCGTGCTCTTCCGCATCGCCCGCTGCCGACTGGTCCTCGGTCCCGTCCGCGTAGTCCTCGACCGGCGTGGGTTCGTCCGCCTCGAACACGTCTGACGCATCGGATTCTTCGGGCACCTCGACCGGGGCCTGGCCGGCGTTCGGCTCGCCCGGGGCGGGCCGCGCCTGTTCGTCGGGACGGCCCAGGGGCGGGCCCGGCTTGGGGAACTGAACGCTCATGTCGTCACCGTACCTGTCCGCCGCCGTCGGTTGGTGGGTCGACACCGGCCACGTCGAGCGCGTGCCCGCGTGCGTCGAGGTGTGCCCAGGCGACCGTGGCGGCGACCCGCCACCAGTCGTCGTCGGCACCGGCGCCCTCGATCGAGAGCCGCCCCTCACGGACCGCGCCGCGCCACCCGCCGAGCACGACGTGCTCACCGTCGCGGGTCGGCGCCGGATGAGTGTCGAACAGTCCCCCGAGGTCGCTGGCGACGTACGTCGGCCGCAGCTCCGGCCGTGCGGTCGCAAGGTCGCCGAGCCCGGTGACTCCGGTCAGCACGAGCAGCGAGTCGAGCCCTGACCCGTTGGCGCCCTCGATGTCGGTGTCGAGGCGGTCCCCGACCATCAGCGGGCGCCTGCCGCCCACCCGGCGTACGGTCTCGTCGAGCAGTGGACGCTGCGGCTTCCCAGCGACGATCGGCTGCACACCGGAGAACTCACTCAGCATGCGCACCTGCACGCCGTGGCCGGGACCGACCCCGTAGTCCATCGGCACGGTCAGGTCAGTGTTGGAGGCGACCCACGGCAACCCGTCGCGAATCAGCACCGCGCCCTGCATGAGCCGTCGCCACACGAGGTCCGGGTCGTAGCCGCTGACCACGGCGAGGGGTTCTTCCTCCATGCTGCGGACCGGCCTGAGGCCTTCGGCGACGAGCGCCTCCTCGAGGCCGGCGCTGCCGAGGAGGTAGACCGGTGCACCGGGCTCGAGCATCCCGGCCAGCACGTGCGCGGCTGCCTGCGCCGAGGTGACCACGTCTTCCGGGGATGCGTCGACGCCCAGCTCGGTGAGGTGTTGCGCGACCTTCACCGGCGTCCTCGACGCGTTGTTCGTCACGAAGGCGAGGTGCATGCCGGTCGTACGGGCCCGGCGTAGGTGCTCCGGAGCGCCCGGTACGGCGGCCGGGCCGATGTAGACGACGCCGTCGAGATCCAGCATGGCCAGGTCGAAGATCTCGACCAGCGGGCCGGCTGATGCCTTGAGCACCGGTGACCTCCTGGTTCATTGCCCGATCACGACCCGTTGGGGGTCGCGCCCTACGATGATTTGAATGGAAACCCCGCAGGTGGCGCGCCCACACTTCGACCTGCGACCGTTCCGCGCCCTCAGGCTGGCCAACAGTCATGTGGGCGATCCGGCGTCCCACCGCATCTTCGCCCGACCCTATCGGGCGGTCCCGGCCCGGCTGCTCGAGTGGCGTCGCAAGCGACACCTGACCGTCGACCCGGACCCTGCCCTCTACGTGCACGAGTACACCTCCGCCGGGGTGACCATCCGTGGCCTGGTTGCCCTGGTGGACCTCCCAGCGAGCGAATCGCGCATCTTCGCGCACGAAGACGTCCAGGACGCGCAGGTGCAGCAGCTGGCGCACCGGATGCGCGAGATGTCGTTGAACCCCGCCCCGATCCTGCTGATGCACCGCGGCACACCGTCCGTGCGCGACGTGTTGCACGAGACCACCCGGGGCGAACCGCAGCTCGTCTACACCGATCGCGGTGACCAGCTCCAGCGGATCTGGAGGATCACCGACCCGGACACCGTCTCGCTCCTGCGTGCCGAGGTGGCCGACACCCACGCCGTCATCGCCGACGGGCACCATCGCTACGCCGCTGCGCAACAGCTTCGCACGGACGAACCCGGCACCGGCTGGGACCAGACCCTCGTCATGCTGATCGACCAGGCCGACACCCCGCTGCAGCTGTGCGCGATCCACCGCACGATCCCCCGCCTCTCCCTGGACACGATTGCCGAGAACGCGCGGGAGTACGGCGACCGGTTCCGCACGCACTCCTCGAGCCACAAGGCGCTGGCCAAGCTCGAGCACGCGCTGGTGCTGCACGACGGGCAGGAATGGGCCACGCTCACACCTGCCGCATCACCGCCGATGCTGATCACCTGGCTCCACGAGGTGCTGCTCCCCCGGTGGCAGGTCGACGCCTCAAAGCTGGTGTTCCACCACTCGGCGAGTGACGCCATCACCCGTGCCGGCCACGGCGTGAGCGTGCTCCTGCCGGCCCCGACGTTCGACCAGGTGGACAGCTCGGCACTCTCGGGTCATCTTCTCCCCCAGAAGGCCACCTCCTTCCAGCCCAAGCCGCACCTCGGCGTGCTCATGCGGGAACTGAACGACGAATGAGTCGGCCCGCAGTGGCCTCCACCTCCAGCCTCGACACCGGCGCACCGCCGACGCGGAAGAACCGACGGCGCAGCACACCCTCGACCACGACCACGTCGCCGGCGCCCCACTTCGCGACCGAGCGCCGAAGCCTGGCCGACCACACCGAGCAGTCGACCCAGTCGACGCCGGGACGGTCGCCCTCCGGTCTCGGCACCACGACGCGCAGGGTCCACACGGCATCGCCACTGGGCAGGATCTTCTCTTCCGGCGACTTCGAGAGCCGCCCTTCCAACACGACCTGATTCGTCATGGTCATCACCTCCACGACCAGATTGCTGCGCAGCGCAGACAACCTGTCCCGTGCAGGGCCAGGCCTGTGGAGAACCCGTACGCGAAGTCACCTGTGCGCCGAAACCGGCGCACGCCGACCGCAGACCTGCCTGAGGCCGCGGAACGACGCCGGTTCCGGACGCCAAGTGGCCGGAACCACACGTACTGTCCCGGCATGGCTACGCACTGGACCATCGGGGCCGACGCGCTCGACCCGGAAGCACTCGCCGCGTTCTGGAGCAGCGCCCTCGGATACGTCCACGAGCCGGGCTACGACAACCCGGACGGCGCCTCGATCATCGATCCCGACGGCACGGGCCCTGCCATCGGCTTCCTGCGCGTGCCCGAGCGCAAGACCTCGAAGAACCGCTTCCACATCGACATTCGCGTGGCGGGCGAACAGCCCTGGGACCACGCAGAGCGCGCGCGGCTCATCCGCGCCACCGCCGCTCGACTCGTGCAGGCAGGCGCCACCGAGCTCCGAGATGAGGAGTACGCCGACGAGCGCGGCACTGTCCTCGGTCATGTCGTGATGCATGACCCCGAGGGCAACGAGTTCTGCGTCGCCTAGACCTCAGCCAGCAACCTCGGGCTCCGGATCGTCCTGCCAGGCCACCGCGCTGATCCGCCACCGACCGGAAACCCGGACCAGCTGCACGGACTTCGTTCCCCCACCCTCGAATCGTTGACCTGACTGACGTCCCTGTTTCGCATACCGCCCGAACCAGTGCGCGACGTCTCCGCGCACCTCTGTGCTCCCCTCGACCCGCCACTCACGGAAGTCCTCGAGCGCTCCCTCGGTGAGCAGGGCGAGCCTCGGCACGATGAACGACTCGACGTCGTCCTCGTGCGGTCCTTCGGCTCTCAACGTCACGATCGTGGCGTGCGGGAGGAACAGCTCGCCTACGGCGTCCAGTCTGGCCACGCACTCCGGGCCACTGGTGAATGCCGCCAGGAACTGGTCCACGACATCCTCGACCTCGGTCACCTCGTCGGCAGACACAGATGCGGCACCACCACTCATGCCGGAGAACCTAGCGTCACCTGCTGAAGCAGGACACCCTTTTTCAATGTCAGTTGGGTTGTTCGAGTTGTTGGGCGCGGGTGGCGGCGTCGGTGAGTTCGTCGCCGTCGAT
>NZ_LMSQ01000004.1:0-108847 GCF_001429525.1 Nocardioides sp. Soil796 | reverse complement strand
CTGGCACGGGGGAGGACTGCCCAGAGACCGCGGGGGGTGGGGGGTGGGTCAAACACAGGTGGGGGGATTTCCCTTCCCTCCCGGTCTGGTGCGGAGTTGATTTCGAACTCATAACTCGTGGAATCCCGCTCGGTCAGGGACAGGCAGTCGGTGTGCAGGGTGCCGAGGCGGCCGTTGAACCTGGCCAGGGAAGCCCGGACGGTCTTGCGGTCGCCCAGGCCGGTGTCAAGGAGCAGATCCCGCTCCGGGCAGGGGATCCGCAGCCTCCCCTCACGCAGCACCCGGTCAAGCAGCTGGTGGCCGACCAGCAACAGGGCGGCCCGCTGGCGGGCCGGGACGGTCCACTTCAACTGGTCCAACTCCTGACGGGCGGCCGCGACGGCGTCGAGGACCTCACCCGGCGGCGCTTCGACCTGCCTAGGCTTCTCGGAGTTGGTGTTGAACTCGCCGGCGGAGCGGACAAGGTCGTTCCACACGTAGCCGAGCCACCACGAGTAGCCCTGGTGCTTGGCCTTGGTCATCGCCCTCGGGTGCGACTCACGGATGATCCGCCAGGCCATCTCCGGGTCGCCGATCGCCCACACCATCTCGCGGGTGCAGGCCGCCTCGACGAGGGACCGGTCGACCTCGACCGCAGTGCGGGTCTTCGTCGCGCCGGCGGCCCACGACCCGGCCGGGATCTCGCCGGTCAGCAGGTAGGTGCGCCATTCGGTGCGCAGTTGACGCTTCCACCGCTGCAATGCCAACGGCACCACCAGGCCCGAGCCGGGCGCCGCAGGGGACTGGTGGCCTGCGTTGGCGGGCTTCACCCTGGCGCGGGGCCGCAATGGCGACGGCGCGGGCGGGTCCGGGAGCAGCCGCTTCAGGCCGCGCAGCGCCTCACGGAGCTCGCCCTTCGGCCTGGTGACCGCACCGAACCGGTGCGGTGAGGAAAGGGGGCGCACGGCGTCGCGCAGGTCGAGCTCGCTGCGCGGGACCTTCACGTCCTCGGCCAGGGCTGCGAGGAACTCGCCGACCCCGGCCGCGAACCCGGTCCGGGCAGCGGCGGGGGCGTAGTGGAAGTCGGGGTGTGCGAAGAAGATGTGCCAGCGGCCCTTCGCGCCGCCGGAGGGCCGCTCCAACACCCAGCAGCCGCGGCGGGACAGCCAGTCGGAGACCTCGGCCGTGAGGAAGTCACCGAGCGGGCCGGGTACGTCGACGTCGACCACGCCCACGCCGTCGCGCAGGTGACCAACCAGGGCGGCGATACGGCCCTTGCCGATCAGCTCGAGCCCGTCGACCAGCGACGGCACCACGGTCCGGGGGACAGCCGTGTTGCCTGAGTCGATCACCAGCCACTGCGACGCGTCAGGGTTGAACATGTGCTCATCCAGCGCCAGCAGAGCCGGCGAGACACGCCGACCTGCATCAGGGTGTGCGGCATCGCCACGCGAGGCCGCTACAGTGAGCGACACAGTTACTGCTTCTCCTTTCGGAGGATCCCGGTCACCAGCGCCAACTGGTTCCCGGTCATCACCAAGACGGTCAGGTCCCGCGCCAACGGGGCCTTTCGTCATTTCTGGGCCTATGGGCCGTCCCGAACGCTGCCGGCGTCCACCACCGCCTTCCGTGCTTGCAGGGGCAGGAAGCTCGTAGGCCGGGTGCCTCGTACCGGGGCCGCGACCAGGACTCGCATCTCGTCACCACCAGGAGCGGTGACGTGTCGCTGTGTTCGCGCGTCGACACGCCAGCGCGGGAATGAAGTCCGCGCTACGTGGACCTGCTCTACAGTGGGCAGCACAACACCTCCTCGTGAGGATCAGACTTTGCGAATCCGGGCGGCAACCCGGTGAAGCTTCCGACTAGGCCCCGTTCCAGCGGGGTCTTCGTCGTTTTCAGGGCACTGCCCTGACCCGGTCAACCCGTCATCGGCAACTGCTCTCTGGCCTCGCCGGCCATCTGCCAGGCCCGGAGGGCCTTCTTCTTGACACGGGGCTCGAATGGGACGCCGAACCGGTCGCAGAGGATCTTGGCGACGTAGTCGCCCAGGGAGTTGCCGCGACGCTCGGCTTCGGGGATCACCCGGTCGGCTGCCTCGCGGGGGATCATGGCGCGATACTTGACGCGCCCGTCGGCCGTGGGCGCCGGTTCGGGATGGTCGGTGACCTCCCCAAGGGGCACCTCTGCGGGCACGTTGAAGTGGTCGCAGACCACCCAGCCGATGTAGTCGCCGATGTAGCAGCCGAGCTTGGAGGCTTCTGCCTTCACGATCTGCGCCGCTTCGGTAGGCATGCTCGTGAAGATCGTGTGCCGATCGCCCTTCGCTTTGCGTCCCATGCAGAGAATCCAACCGCGATTCGCCGGGTTCGCCCGGCAACCTCGGATCAACGGCGTGTTGGAAATTTCGCGAAATTTCGGGGACGCGGGCGCCGTCGCCAACCGGGTGGCGCGAGTAGTCCGAGAACACCTCACGTCAACAACAGCAACACGAGTCACACCGGATCGGACACTTGCCCCGAGAATCTCTGCCACCGCGCGACTCCTACCGCTCCTGAGTGGTGTCGGGGGAGTGGCGGCCGGTGACGTAGTCGATCCAGATCTTGCCGACTTCCTCAGCGCGGGCGGGGTCGGTCTCCCAGAGCACAACCCGCCCCTTTGCACGGCGGTCGCCGCGCGGGTGGTCGGCGGTGACCAGTCCCAGGTCCTCGAGCGCAGATAGATGACGACGCACCTGACTGGGGTCGACGCCGATCGCCTGGGCCAGTTCCGGCGCGCTCATGGCCCGGAGCGAGAGATGCCGCAGAATCTCGGTGCGCGCACTGTTGCCAATCGCGTCGATGATCGCCAGCACCCCCTCGGGCATCGTGGGCGGCTTCGACAGACGTGGCACGCGCTGCATTGTGCCGGACCCCGAAACGCGCCGGACTCTTCGTTATGACGTGTATTTAGTACCCGTCATGTGTCATGCTCAGGGTAATGCAGATCGGGACCCGGTGGTGGGAGCCACAGGTCAGTCCGGAACGTCTTGACGGCGTCTGGACAATGAAGGCCCCCGGTTCGGGCGGGGGCGGGAAGGACGCGCGGTCTTGGGGATGCGTCAGCAGATACGACAAACGGGGGCACAGAGGCCCCCGGTGAGATTCGGTGCGCCAGACTCCCCGCTCGCTGACCCGCGTGGAGTTGCGACCAGTCCCACGACCAGCCGCCGCTGGTGGCCGAAACCACCGCGCCAGCTGCCGCGTCTGACACTGCGACACCCCATTCCACTGAGGCGCGCGATCGCGCGTTCCGAAGATTGTTCGCCGCCGGTGTCCGATCCGCCCTGCCGCCGGTTGCCTTCGCTGTTAGAGAACCCCACCCAGAGGGAAGGACGTCACCTTGAACCCGACGCGCAGTACGGCGCGGTCGGCAACCCGTCGGCCATGTCGTCAAGACTGGTGCCCCAGGCCCGTGCACCGGGCGACTCGGGCTCAGGAAGGACGCTCATGAAGCGCACGCTCATTGCTGCAACCGCTCTCGCCCTGACGGGGACCCTCGCCGGCTGCGGGGGTAATGACGAGCCGAAGGCCGACCCGACGCAATCACCCACTACGAGTTCGTCGCCAACCCCCACCAGCGACGCGGGCGGCCCGCCAACTGACTGGGAGTCGAACTTCACCCAGGCAGAGCTGGCCGCGGGCAAGAAGGCCCTCGCCCGCTGGCAGGAGTGGCGCCAGCGATCGGCCGAGATCTACCGGAACGGCGTGCTCACCCCGGGAGCCAAGGCGACGCTCCAGGAGTACGACTTCTGGTGGCAGCGCGACATGGTGACTTTGGGGGAGACCTACGAGAAGGGCGGTCTGCGGCGAGAGGCCGACGTCGAAGCTCTGTGGTCCTACGTGAAGTCAGTTCGGCTCAACGATGGTGGCAAGTCGGGCGAAGTAGTGATCGTCGAATGCACCGACTACGAGCCCCTGCGCTACACCCGAAACGGGAAGCCGCAGAAGATCAAGAAGCCGAAGCACCTCGTGACACCGCTGCTGATCACGATGACCAAGCCGGACGAGCAGCACGACTGGATGTACTACGAGACAGATCTGAAGGACAAGAAGCCATGCGCCGCGGAGTGAGTGCTGCGGCCGCAGCCGCGATGTTGGTCTCGTTTGTCGTTGTTCTGGTGATCGGCACCAGCAGCCCTGCAATGGCGGACTGCCCTCCTGACCCGGTCGACGAGACGGGAATTTGCCTCTCCGACACCGTCCCAGAGGACCCGGGGAATACCGATCCCGGCGACCCGGGGGATACGGGCGACGACGGGCCGAGCGGACCTGCATGTCCGGGCGCGCCAAACGGGGTGTGCGTGAACGAGTACGGGTTCGTTTGGATCGGCCCACCGCACAACTGCTACGGGTTCCCGCTGGACCCGCAACCCGAGGCGAACAGCCCCCTATGGGGTGGCCATGACCCGGCCGAAGGCACCATCTGGTCTTGCGATCCGACGGTGTCCGTGCCCGAGAACGTGTGGTTCGTTCCCAACGGCGCGGCGGTGATCAATCCGGGGCAGGTTGCCCAACAGCTCGTGGAGCAGGCACCGTTCGAGCTGGCCAATGCGCACACGGCGCCAGGGGCCGACTACCACACCTACATCAACTACAAGAACTGGTTGTGGATCCCGGAGAGCCAGTGGCACGACGTGTCGGTGAGCCTGACGGTTGCCGGAGCCACGGTGACACTAACCGCGACCCCTTCCCACACCGCGTGGGATATGGGCAACGGCGAAACGGTTTCGTGCGTCGGTCCCGGTCGCGAGTGGGTCAAGGGGATGCCCGAGAACGCCCCGACGAACTGCTCCTTCACATATGCAGCCCTGGTGGACCCCGAGGGTGACACCTGGAACGTGTCAGCGGCCATCAACTACTCGGTCGGATGGACCTGCACGGGCAATTGTGGCGGCCAGAACAGCGGCGACCTCGGCGACGTGACCGCGTTGGCGGGAGAGCCGACTTCTCTCACGGTGCTTCAGCGACAGACGGTGGTGACACAGTGACCAGCCTGCAATCCCAACCGACCCGACGAGCAAACGACCGTCGCTCGACCCCGCTGCCGGGGGGCCTTCCTGGTGCTGCCTCGCTGTCGAAGGCGGTGTCGAAGGCGCCGCGCAAGTACGGGCAGATGCTGATCAGTGTCCTGGTTGTGATCGCGGCCGTGATCGCGGGTGGCTGGCTCTACGTCAACAAGGGTGGCGTGGAAGAGGTGCTGGTGGTTGCCCAGCCGATCCCGGCCGGGCACCCGATCACTGAGGGTGACGTCCGCACCTCCAAGGATCCGCTGTTGGTCGCTCGTAGCGTCTCCGGTATCGACGGGGCGATCCCGGTCGCCGATGTGGATTCGGTGTTTGGGCAGCGCACCACGGTGGCGCTGCTGCCAGGTCAGGTGCTGACCGAGGACTCGCTGACCAGCGACCTGCTGCCGCAGGAGGGCAAGCGCCTGATCGCGGTGAACCTCCCGGCCGGCCGGGTGCCTGACACCTTGGCTCCTGGTTCGGTGGTCGACGCGATCGCGGTGCCGCAGGAGGGCCAGGCGGGTGACCCGAAGGCGCTCGATGACCCGGTGGTGATCTCGGCCGGTGCCACGGTGTATTCCTCGAAGAACTCACAGGACGGCACCGTGGTGGTGACGATCCTGATCTCGGAGACCGACGCGAAGACGGTGGCGGCGTACGGGGCGGTGGGGCAGTTGACGCTGCTGCAGGCCCCGATCACCGAGGGTGACCCGGCTGACTCCGCTCCGCAGGACGATGGGTCGACCGGGGGACAGGGCTGATGTTGATCGCTGTGTGCTGCGACCGAGGCGCCCCGGGGTCGACGACGACGTCGTTGGCGCTGGGCGTCTCGACGGCGGAGCCGACGATCGTGGTCGAGGCTGACCCGTACGGCGGTGATCTGGCGCTGCGGTGTGTCGCGCCCGGTGGCCATGGTGAGGCATTCCCGCCGACTCCGACGGTGCTGACCTTGGCGACCGAGGCTCGTACGTCGGTGACCCCGGGTCTGGCGGCCAGCAAGGCCCACGAGTTCACTGGGTCGACGCGGATCGTGCCAGGACACTTCTCGGCCGAGCAGGCCGCGGGCGTGAAGAACTGGACTCCGTTGGCGGAGGCGCTGCGCGCCTCCGCATCGCGGGTAGTGGCCGACCTGGGGCGGATCCACTCCAGCTCACCGACCATCCCAGTCGCGGCGGCCGCTGATGTGGTCGTGATGGTGACCCGCCCGGAGGTGGGTGCGGTGATGCACCTCAAAGACAGGCTGGAGCGGCTCGCCCCGGTGCTGGCGAACATCCGCAACGCCCCGCCGGTCGTGGTGCCGGTGGTGGTGACGCCGAAGCGGATCGCGGGCTCGGTGCTCGAGCACGTCGGTCGGATGCTGGCGCCGAGCAACGCCGCCGGCGTCATCGCGGGGATCGGCTGGATCGCGCTGGACCCGACCGGGGTCGAGGCGATGCATGCCGGCCAGGTCGGCGGCAAGAAGAACGCGCGTACGCCGCTGTTGAGGTCTGCAGGCGTCCTCAACGACCAGATCAACCAGGCCGTTGGTGTCGGGCCGTACGACGCGCATGAGGGTGCAGCTGTGGACGCGTACGCCCGCCAGGGGGGAGAGACGTGATGAATAGCAGCAACGGAGCCAGCTCGAATGGCCGTGGCGCGCACGTGAACGGGATGCACCTGAAGCAGCTCGTGCCGGTCGACCAGGTGCTGGTCAAGCGTCTCCAGTCGCGCGTGGGTGCTCGGCGTGGGAAGGCGTTGGAGGAGTTCCGCCGCAACGGACAGCCGACCCCCAAGGGCGAGGACGCCAGGCAGCACACCGAAGCCCTGCTGGCCTCGGTGCTGGCCGAGTACGAGTCCGACCTCGTCGAGGACGGCCGTGCCCCGCTGGAGGATGATGCCCGGGACCGGCTGGAGGCTGCGCTCAAGGCGCAACTGTTCGGCGCGGGCAACCTCGATCAGCTGCTGGACGATCCCGAGGCCGAAGACATCGTGATCAACAGCTGGCAGAACGTGTTCGTCACCTACGCCGACGGCACCAAGGCCCAGATGCCGCCGGTTGCTTCGTCGGACAAAGAGCTAGAGGAGATCGTCAAGACGATCTCCGCCCACGACGGCCTGTCCACCCGTCCCTTCGACCTGATCAACTACAACGTCACCCTCAGGCTGCACGACGGCTCACGTCTCCACGCGGTCCAGGGGGTGAGCGCGAACGGTCTGTCGATCTCGATCCGGAAGCACCGCCACAAGAGGGCCACCCTGCTTCCGGTGCCCGGCCTGGCCGAGCGGGAGCGCGCCGCCGGCGTTCCGGAGTCGCTCCGCACTAAGGACCTGCTGAGTGAGGGAACCGTTGACCACGACCTCGCGGCGTTCCTATCTGCGCTTGTGAAGTCGCGTCAGAACATCATGGTCGCTGGAGCCGTGAGCGCGGGGAAGACCACGCTTGTGCGGGCGCTTGCCTCCGAGATCGACCCGATCGAGCGTCTGGTCACGGTGGAGCGCTCCATCGAGCTCGGACTGCATGAGGACCCTGACCGGCATCCTGACGTCGTTCCGCTCGAGGAGCGGCTGGCGAACGTCGAAGGAGAAGGCGCGGTCGGGTTGGCCGATCTGGTGCGCAACTCGCTGCGGATGAACCCCTCGCGGGTGATCGTGGGCGAAGTGCTGGGCGATGAGGTCATCACGATGCTCAACGCCATGGCCCAGGGCAACGACGGATCGCTGAGCACGATCCACGCGAACTCCTCGCGCGACGTCATCGGGAAGATCCAGACCTACGCTCTGCAGGCTCAGGAGCGGCTGCCGTTCGAGGCCACCAACGGCCTGATCGCAAACGCACTGAACTTCATCGTGTTCCTTCGCCGGATCCGAACAGAGGACGGTCGTCAGCGCCGCATCGTCGAGTCGATCCGTGAGGTTGCCGGACGGGATGAGGACGGTGTGAAGACGACCGAGCTGTGGAAGTTCAACAAGGCCACGGGCCGCACCGAGTTCACCCGGAAGGCGATCATCCGCGAGGAGGCCCTTCTCGATGTCGGCTGGGACCCCGACGGCACAACGGACCTGAACAGGTTCGCCGTGCCGAACGGCACTGACGGCGATGAGGGGTGGCAGATCTGATGACTCTGTTCGTGGCCTGCGTGCTGGCGGTCTGCCTCGGCATCATCGGAGTGATCCGCACTGCCCGTGGCAAGAACCTGCTCCCTGCTCGGGTGACCGCGGCCCGGCAAAAGGTGGCCGACCCGCAGCAGGCCGCACGGTCGCTCACGATCGCGCTGATCGTCGGCGTCGTGGTCGGAATCTTGACCCGTTGGCCGGTGGCCGGGCTGATGGCGGTCGCCGTGGTGATCTTGTGGCCGAAACTGGCGCGCTCGGGTGCGATCGAGAAGCACAGCGTGGCCAAGATCGAGGCGATCGCGAACTGGACCGAGTCGCTGCGCGATGCCGCTGCCGCCGAGTCGGGGCTGGAGCAGGCGCTGCCGGCAACCCTGGACGGTGCGCCGGCGCTGCTGCGCCGGCCGTTGCGGAACCTGGTCAACGCCCTGGACCTGCGTACGCCGCTGCCGGTCGCGTTGGCCCACTTCGCCGACGAGGTCGATGACCGGGGCGCCGACAAGGTCGTGATCGCCCTCTCGCTGACCGCAGAGCAGCGTGCTGGGAGCCTCAAGCGAGTGCTCACAACGCTGGCCTCCAACACCCGGGCCGAGCTGGAGATGCGCCGCCGGGTGCTCACTGAGCGCAACGGGGTACGCCGGCAGTCCAACCAGGTCGCTCTGGGCTTGCTCGCGCTGGCCGGGCTGCAGGCTGTCTTCCTTCGCGGCTGGGTCGAGCCCTACAGCACGGTGTACGGGCAGATGGTCCTCGCGGTGCTGGCCGCGGTCTACGTGGGCCTGCTGGTCCGGCTGCAGCGTCTGGCCGAACCTGAGCCCCACCCCCGGTTCCTCTCCGGAGCGGACGCTCTGGCGCAGGCCACGGGACGGGAGGTGGCCTGGTGATTCCGATGCTGATCGTCTCCGCGGTGGCGGGCATGGGGCTGCTGCGGCTGCACCGGCTGGCGTTCCCCTCAGCGCCGCCGCTGGCCGAACAGGCGGCACGGTGGGAGCGGGCACGCGCCCGGGCGGGCCGCCGCGCACGCCTGGACATCGCACCCGAGGACCAGACCTGGTCGAAGAGGGCCGCGGAGTGGTTCGCCGAAAATCTGCGCAACCGTCGGCCCGACGACATGCAGACCTACGAACGTGACCTCGCCGTCACGGGTCAGCCGATGGAGGAGTGGCTGGCCAAGTTGCTGGTGTGGTTCCTGATCGGGCTACTGGGCCCGGTCGCCCTGGTACTGCTGGGCAACGCCGCCGGCCTCGGCATCCCGATGCTGGCTGCTCCTGCACTGGGTGTCGTGGGTGCCGTTGTCGCGGTGATCGGCGAGGTCAGGGAACTGCGGGAGAGCGCGGGCAAGCGCCGCGAGGAGCTGTGCGACGCGCTATCAGACTTCCTCGACCTGGTCGTGATGTCGATGGAGGGCGGCCGCAGCCACGCCGACGCGCTGCCCACCGTGGCGCAGATCGGCACCGGGTGGGCCTTCCACGCCCTCTACGACGCGATCGACAACGCCCGGCCCAACGGCATGACCCCGTGGGAGGCACTGGGCGAGGTCGGTGAGCGGTTCGGCGTCGTGGAGCTGCTCGACCTCCGGGCATCGCTGAATCTGGCGCAGGACGAGGGCTCCAGCATCCGCAACACCCTCATCGCCCGCGCCCAGTCGATGCGCGACGCCCGACTGGCCGATGCCCACGCCCGTGCGAACAAGTCCACCGACGCGATGCGCAACAACCTGATGGTCATGGCGCTGGTGGCCGCCGCGTACGTGATCCTCGCCCGCGTCCTGTTCCTGTTCACCGCCTAGCCCGAACCACTACTGCTTGAAGAAAGGAACCACCTCATGAACGAGTCCACCCACCTGAAGATGGCGATCGAGTACTGGCGCTCCCGCTGGGAGGTCGCCCAGCGAGACGAACGCGGCGCCTCGGCACCGGAGTACCTGGTACTGCTGCTCGGCATTCTGGCGATCGCGGCGCTGGCGATCATCGCCGTGCGCACCTTCGTCACCAACAAGGGCAACGAGCTCAACGGCCAGTAGGGCCGCAGAGCCACCTGCTGCTACTGGACACCGCAAACGAAGAAGACCACCCATGACCATCCCGAAGCGCCTCCGGCCCCTGTGGGGCCTGCTGCCGCGCCGCCGCGACGAGCGCGGCATCGCGGCCCCGGAGCTCGTGGTCGTCATGCCGCTGGTGATGCTGATCTTCCTGATGCTGGTGCAGTGGTCGGTGCAGCTGTACAACGACCGGATCGTGCACGCCGCGGCCCGTGAGGCAGCGGTCGACGCCGCCTCCTGGGAAGGCACCGAAGACGCAGGCAGGCAGACCGCCAACGAGTATCTGGCCGACTCTGGCAGCGACCTGTCCAACATCAGCGTCAAGATCAACGTGGGGGCGACCGAGGTCACCGTCACCGTCTCCGGCGAGGTGATGACTCTCTTGCCCGGCTTCACCAAGCGGGTCTCCGCCACTGCCACAGTGCCACGGGAGAGGTTCGCAGAATGACGCGGCCGCCGACCACGACAGCAGACTGGCGAGACGCCATCGACTCCTTCAGCCACGACGGCCCCGGAGGCGATGAAGTGCTCGCAGCCCAGCATCCGGACCTGATGGCGGCCCTCCAGAAGCTGACGCCCGACGACGAGCCGCTGAAGATCGGCGGGGAGAGCGTCTCCCGCCAGACAGATGGGTCTTGGCGAGTCGGACGTGACAGGAACCTTGCCTCGCCGTGGGTCGTGGTCCAGTCGCTCCGTTCCGCCCGCCACCGCTACCCGCGCCAAGGCCGTTCCTGGCGAGCGCGTCTTCGCGCACCCCGGGACGAGCGCGGTTACGCCGCCGTCGAGCTGCTGGCGATGACCACCGTGCTGGTCGGCTTCATCACCGTTGTCGTCGGCGGCGGCCGGATCGTCGACTCGAACAGCCAGGTTGATGACGCTGCATACGCGGCCGCGCGGGCAGCATCCTTGGAATCGAACTTCGAGGCCGGACAGATCGCCGGCCGCGACGCGGCTGCCGACTCGCTGGCAGATCGGGGCAAGGCCTGCACCCGACTGACCGTGTCGTTCGCGGGAACCGACTTCCGCACCTCAGGCCACGTGAGGGTCGAGGTCACCTGCCACGCGAACCTGAGCGACGTCGTCGGGTTCGGCCTGCCTGGCGCCAAGGACTTCACCAGCACGGCCGTGGTCCCCATCGAGCAGTACCGGAGACTGCCATGATTTCGCGGCTGATCCGACGACNGTTCCTGGTGCTGCTTGGCCTGGTCTATGACGGCGGCAACGCCATGAATCAGCGGATCGCGGCCCACCGCGCCGCGGAGCAGGCCGCTCGTGCGGCCGCCGACGAGATGCGCGGCGTCCGCGACGGCACCGAAGGCATCAACCAGGCGACCGCGACCGCCCGCGCCAACCAGATCCTGCAGCAGGCCGGCTGGAGCGGCAGTGTGAACATCGACGGCCTTGACGTCACCGTGAGGGTGACCGGTAAATCGGACAACGCGTTCCTCAACGTCCTCGGCTTCACAAGCTTCCCGGTCGACGAGACCGGCACCGCAACGTCCATCACGGGCCCGAACTAGGTTCCCGGGAGAGAGAAGAAACACCATGCTGGGATTGGTCAAGCGACTCGGAGCCCTCGCACTGCTGCTGGGCCTCCTCGTGGGGTTCCCTGCCCTGCTGCTCGCGGCTGTGGGCAACCCGTGGCCTGACGGCGGGTTGAACGAGCTGTCGCTCATGACCAACTCAGCCGTGCTCGGGATCGTCTCGCTGCTGGGCTGGTTCGTGTGGGCGCAGCTGCTGCTGTGCACCCTGTGGGAGATCCCGCCCGCATTGCGCCACGAGACCGAGGGGGCCTCGAGGCTGCCGATCGCGGTTGGTGGCCAGCAGAGGCTCATCCGGATGCTGGTCCACACCGTGCTCGCGGTCGGTGTCTCCTCGACGACGCTGCTCGGTTCGCACGCAGCCATCGCGGAGGCTGCCCCGGCGGCACCTCTGCGGCCCGTCACCCATGTCGCGCACCCGGCGCCGGCCGCGAACCCGGAGACCGGTCCCGCCGCCTCGCCGGTCAAGGCCGCCCCGGACACCACCCAGGACCGCCGGGCCGACCCTCCGAGGATCGTCACCGACAAGGGCGACACCTTGTGGGGCCTGGCCGAGAAGCATCTGGGAGACGGGTTCCGCTGGCAGGAGATCGCGGACCTGAACCAGGGGCGGGCCATGTCCGACGGGCGCACCTTCAACAACCCGCGCAGCATCGAGCCTGGCTGGGAGCTGCTGCTGCCCACCGATGCGACCAACCTGCCTGGCGACCAGACCACCGAGACCGAGCACGTCGTCGCGGCCGGAGAAACGCTGAGCGGGATCACCAAGGAGACCAGCGGCGACCCCGACAACTGGCAAGCGCTGTACGAGGCAAACAAGGACGTCATCGGCAGCGACCCCGACCTCATCTACCCCGGCCAGGTTCTCGTACTGCCGGGCGCTGGTGCCGTTGACCCGGCCACGGGCACCGACCGGCCGCCCCAGCGAGAGCCCGGGCAGCGCGACCACGTGCCCGGCAAGTCCATCGACGGGCAGGACGGTCAGGGAGACGACACGGGGGACGACGGTTCCAGCGGAGACGTGGACGCTGCGCAGGACCAGCAACAGACGCCCGCGGAGCCGGCTACCCCGACCGCACCGTCGGAAGGATCGGCACAAGAGGCCCCGGGCAGCACGGAGCAGGTCTCCACCGAAGCCGACGAGGCCAGCGACGAGGGCGGGGTCACGGGCCTGCGGGCGCTGCTGGCCACCGCCGCGTGTCTGTCGGTGGGAGCCCTGGGACTGGTGGCCGCCAACCGGCGTCGCCAGTTCCGGCGGCGCCGGATCGGCCGCACGATTGCCTCGACGCCCGACGAGCTCGTGGAAGTGGAGCAGGCGATCCTCGAGCATGGCTCAGAGGCGCAGGAGGATGTCGCGTTCCTCGACCGGGCTCTTCGGCACATCGCCGCGTGCTGCAAGGGGGCGGGCCACCCGCTTCCCCAGCTGGGCGCTGCCGTGCTGGGCGATGAAGACCTGACCCTGCTCTTCACCGACCCCGCCCCCGGCGAGGCGCCGGAGGGCTGGACCGCGACCGATGACGCCCGGGCCTGGATGCTGCCGCGCTGGACCTTCCTCGAGGAGGACCTGGAGAACCAGCCGGCCCCGTACCCGGCGCTGGTGACCATCGGCCAGGACGAGGGCGGTCGTACCTGGCTGCTCGACCTGGAGACGCTGGGCATGTGCGGGATCGGCGGCGATCCGGCGCAGGTGGCTGACCTGGCGCGGTTCATGGTGGCCGAGCTGGCGGTCAACGCATGGTCGGAGGGGAGTGAGGTGCTGCTGGCGGACCAGTTCGGGACCGAGACGATCGGCCTCAACCCCGCCCGTCTGCGGCAGGTCCAGCGCAGCGACGCCCTGGCCCGGGCAGCTGTGCTGACCGGTGAGATGGGCGAGGGCGAGCAGAACCTGGATGCTGACGTGTTGACTCGTCGCCGCGATGGGCTGCTGCTGGACAGCACCAACCCGGTGGTGGTCGTGGTGTCCTCCCGTCCCGAGGGCGAGTTCGTCGCCGACATCGAGGACCGGGACCGCTCCCGGGTCGTGGTCGTGCACGGGGATGAGGAGACGCCGGCCGTGGAGCTGGCCGGCGACGGGATGGCATTCCTGCCGATGTGGGGCATCAGCGTCAAGGCCTTCACGCTGCCGACCGCCGAGGCGGAGGCCATGGCGGCGCTGGTGGCGTCGACCCGCAACCTCGAGGACGAGCCGGTGCCAGCCACGCAGTCCGACGATGGTCCGCTGGGCAAGTACGCCCGTGCCGACGGGTCGCTGCGTGAGGAGTACACCGAGCCGCGGCGCACCGAGGGCAACGACCCGTCCTCGATGCTGCCCGATGCCGACGAGGTCTACCTGGCCACTGCGGCCACCACCACCGAAGACCTCGCCTCGGCCGCGCCGAGTGTTCCCGAGGAGATCCGCGCCGAGATCGCGGCACTCGACCCGACGCTGGACCAAGACGTCGCTGACTGGTTCGACGAGTCCTCGCCGCGGCCCAAGGTGCACCTGCTCGGTCCGGTCTCGGTCACCGCACTCAACGGCGGCGACCCCGCGGCGATCGACAACGCTGGGGGCACGGTCTCCTTCATCGCCTACCTGGCCGTTCAGGACCAAGGGGTCACCGGGGAGCGTGCCGCCGTAGCGTGCGGGTGGAAGACGCAGAAGACGGTCCAGAACCGTGCCACCAACGCCCGCTTCCTGTTGGGCACCCGGCCCGACGGGAGCGACTGGCTGCCGGACGCAAGCATGAGCGCTGGCGCTCGGCGGGGCACCAGCCCCACCTACGAGCTCGTGCGGGGGACCGGCGGGGTCCTCAACAGTGCGGACTTGTTCGTGCGGCTCAAGCACCGGGCTGAGCGCCGTGGTGACAACGGCTGCGAGGAGGACTTGGTGACCGCGCTGTCGCTGGTGACTGGTGCCCCGTTCGAGGCGGCCACCGAGAGCCGGTTCAAGTGGTTGTTCAAGCCGGGGCAGCAGCGGTGGGACGAGATCCTGGTGGGGGCCATCCATGACGCGGCCCACATCCTGGCGACGCGAGCGGTCACGGCTGGCCGGACCGACCTGGTCCGGGTGGCCTGCGACGCAGCCCGGAAGGCCAGCCCTCATAGTGACATCGCGTGGCTCGACGAGGCCGCGGCCACCGAAGCCGAGAGCGGTCGTGACGCCGCTGGCGAGCTCATCCGCGAGCAGGTCCTCGACCGGTACGACGAGGACCTCCCGCCGCGCTCGGAGGCCGTCGTGGAGCAGCGCGAGTGGGGTGCCACCGGGTAGCTCGCGGCAGGCTCCGACGGGGCTCTCGAGGACGGCTTCGGCCCTGTCTCACCTGGATGGTGGGACAGGGCCGATGTCAATGGCCATGTTGCGGTCCCCGCTGGTGGCCAACTGAAAGTCCCCACCCTTCGCTGAGGTTCAGTTGGTCTTGAGCCGGGTCCCTCCGTTCGCTCGGGCCTGTCGCATTCGGTAGGAGTCACCGTCGGTGACGACGGTGTGGCAGTGGTGCAGGAGCCGATCGAGCATGCTGACCGCGGTGGTGTGCTCGGGTAGGAACCGTCCCCAGGACTCGAAGGGCCAGTGCGATCCGATGCCGAGCGAGCGTCTCTCGTAGGCGGCCGCGACGAATCGGAACAGCAGCTGGGCGCCGGTGTCATCCAACGGAGCGAACCCGAGCTCGTCGACCAGGATCAGGTCGTTGCGCAGCAGGTTGTCGATGACCTTCCCGACGCTGTTGTCGGCCAGCCCTCGGTAGAGGGTCTCGACGAGGTCGGCGGCGGTGAAGTAGCGGACCCGGTGCCCTGCTTCGACTCCGGCGATCCCCAGCGCGATCAGGGTGTGGGACTTCCCGGTGCCGGCGGGTCCGATCATGCACACGTTCTCGGCCGCTCGGATCCACTCCAAGGAGGAGAGGTAGTCGAACGTCGCGGCCGGGATCGAGGACGCGGCGACGTCGAACTCGGCCAACGTCTTGGTGACGGGGAAGGCTGCCTGCCGCATCCGGGTGCGGACGTTGGACTCATCGCGCGACGCGATCTCTGCCTCGATCAGGGTGCGCAGGAACTCCTCGGGCTTCCAACGTTGGGTTTTCGCGGTGACCAGCAGCTCGGGCGCCAGTCGGCGCATCGCGGCCATCTTCAACCGCTTCAGCCCCTCGTTGAGGTCTGCTGGCAGCGGCGGTGGAGTCGTCGCGGTCACGACACCTCACCCCCATCGGTCCCGTCGATCCGGTAGGCGTCCAGCGACCGGGTCGACACCGACGGCAGGGTAAGGACCAGTGCTTGCCCGGCCGGCGTCGGATGGGGTGCGTGACCGTTGGTGGCCAGGATCGACCGGACGTCGGCTGCCCGCCACCGGCCGAAGGTCACGGCCCGCTCGAGTGCCGCGAGCAACGCGTCGGTGCCGTGGGCGGCGCCCAAGGTGAGGATCTCAGCGATCTCAGTGCCCAGCTTCGTGACACCCGCGGCTGCGGCGCAGGTCAGGAACTGCTCAGCGACCGTGCCCAGCGCGAGGAACTCCCGCTCGACCGGCGTCCGGCCCCGGGCCGTCCGCCGGGGGGTGTCGGGACGTGGCCGGTCGTAGTGGTCATCGACGATGCTCACCTCGCCCGGCGCCATCAGGGAGTGTTCGGCGTGGACCTCGCCGGTGACCGGCTCGATGACTCGCAGGATGCGGTCCCGCTCGTCGACCAGGACGGTGACGGTACTGCCGATGAGCCGGTTCGGGACCGAGTAACGGGCCGATCCGAACCGGATGCAGGAGAGCTTGTCGACCTTCCTGGTGATCGGCTTCGGCCCGAACTCCAGCCGTAGCGACGGCAGCTCGCCCAACAGCTCGACCTCAGCGGCCAACCGTTCGGCCGGGATCGCATGGATCTCACTGTGGCGGCGGGTGTTGACCTCCTCGCACCATGCCAGGGCACGGTCATTGAGTCCCGCGATGCCCTCGGCCCACGGGTCGTCGTCGAGCTCGAGCGGCACCAGGAGGTCGTCCTTGGCGTAGCCGACCAAGTTCTCCACGATGCCCTTGGACTCCGGGTCCGCGGCGTGGCAGAAGTCAGGCCGGAACCGGTAGTGGGTCGCGAACCGCACGTAGTCCGGGGACGGCACGACGACGTTCGCGACCACGCCGCCCTTCAGGCAGGCCATCCGGTCCGCGAGCACCGTCTTCGGGACACCGCCGAGGACTTCGAAGCACTCCGCCAGCATGCCCAGCGTGGTGGCCTGCTGCTCATCGACGGCGAACCGGACGAACCGGAACCGCGACCACGCCAGCACCGCGCAGAACACGTGCACCTTGCGGCCGGCGACGAACTCCTCGCCCCAGTCGATCGCGAGCACCTCACCAGACGACCACACCGCCGGACGACGTCCACTCTGCCGCGCCTGGCCATGGCGCCAATCCCGCTTCGCGGTCGCGACCAGACGTCGGAAGTTGCGGTCCGACCCCTCATAGCCCGCCGCCCGCGCCGCCGGCAGCAACCGCTTCGCGCTGATCTTCCCGAAGGTCTTGGCGACCTTCTCAGCGACCAGCTCGGCCACCTCGTCGTAGTTCCGCGGTCGGACCGGCTTCGCCGGCACCTGGCCGGTGCCGACGCCCTCGTGGGCCTCGATGATCCGTCGCACGGTCTTGTGGGTCGTGCCGCAGATCGCGGCCGCCCCTCGATAGGTGCCTACATCTCGGTAGGCGGAAATCACGTCCATTCGTTCCTTCGCGTTCTTCAATGGAAGCCCCTGCGTGGTGCTCGGTGACTGGTTGGCACCGCCACCGTCACCACGCAGGGCCCTCACCGTCGGTTACGACACGACGCGAAGGGTGGGGACTTCTATCTGGCCACCAGTGGGGACCTCGACCTGGCCACCAGTGGGGACTTTTTCATGGCCACGGACAGGCCGAAGCCCGTTTTCTGGTCGCCCACAGGGGTGTCCGCAACCGTTCGGACGAACTTTTTTGACTTTTTCTCGGCGGGAACTGGTGAGTGGCCTCACCGGCTCTGACCTGCGGTTTTGCGTTTGGTGAGCGGGTGTGGTGAGCGGTCACCGGGCCGGTCCGGGGGTGTGGTGAGCGCTGTGGTGAGCGAGGTGGTGAGGGGTCGGTTCTGCAGTAGGCGCGTCCTGATCGCCTCTCTCGGAGGACCGCCATGTCGGCCAATCACCCCGCCCACGAAGTCACCATCGGCGCCGCATCCCAGATCCCGACCCCTCGTCTGTCCTGGAGCGACGGCCAGCACCAGCGGCGCAAGGCCCAAAGCGCCCTGGCGACCTCGGTCATCAGCAGCCTGGAGCGCTCCGGGAAGTGGGCCAAGTGGCAGCAGGTTGAGCCCCGGCTGGCCGGGTTCGCCAGCCTCGAGGAGGCACGGGAAGGATGGCGTCGGCGCGACGAGCGCTGCTACCAGGTCGTCGCCGGCCTGACCGCCCTCGGGTCCCGCCGCGGAGGCGATGACGACGACGCCGCGCTGGCCGCGGCGGTGCTGCTCGAGGAGGGTGTGAACCGGGTGGCGATGACCCTGACCGACGTGTGCGAGATCGACGACGTCAACGCGACGGTGTGGGAGGAGGTCAAGGGAGCTGAGCCGCAGGTGGACTGCCACGCGGCCACCTACCTGCTGCGGCGCACCCGACAGCGTCTCAGCCGACCGGCCGCCGGCATGGTCTCCCGGGTCGCCACGACCTCTCTGGACGCACGGACCGAGACGAACAACTCGTTGGTGCTCGGCAGCCATACCGACGGCGCGGGCCGCTCCGACCAGGACCGCGACCTGATCCTCGCGGGCCCCGACGTCGAGGACCCGGTCGAGGACCTGGCCGACCTGCTCACCTGGGCGCGCGAGGTCGGCGTGATCGACACCGAGGAGATCGACCTGCTCATCGAGCTCCTCGCAGCGGAGAATGACGGCATGGCCCGCGAGGAGGCCCAGCGGGTCGTCGGCGAGCGCCGCGGCGTCGCGATGCGGACGATCCGGCGTCGCCGCGACCGCACCGCCGCGCGGCTGCGGGACGCCGCCCCGAAGTACCTGGCCGCCATCGCCTGAGCACCTCGGTCAGCATTCTTCGAAGAACTTTGCCGCGCCCTGTCCGATCCGGACAGGGCGCGGTTGCTTCTCCAAACATGAGCGAGCAGGCACACACCGCAGTCACGGCCTCCGAGCCGACCCCCGAGGTCGTCGCGCAGCTGCTGGACGTGGTGGCCGACCACAGCGTCGACCACGCGCTGTCCGACATGGAGCGGATGATTGCGCGTCTGCGCGCCGACGCTGAGGAGGCCGCGGAGGCACGCGAAGTGCTGCGCAACACCCCCGCCGCCGTTCTCCGTGAAGCGCTGCGGCTCCGGGCAGCCCGGATCGAGGCGACCCGATGAGCACCAGCACCGCGACCCGGTACTCCACCCGCGAGCTGCGGGCTGCCGCCGCCGCACTGGCGGCCGGCAAGTTCGCCACCCCGGCCACTCGACCCTCGACACCGGAGACGGCCGAGGACCAGGACCCGCAGGCGACCCTCGAAGTGACCGCCGCGACCGAGGGGGAGCGTGACCGTGCCCCCCGTGGTGACGGCTACACGCCGAGCCCGGGCGCCACGGCGGCGGTGTCGACGGGGGCCGGGCCGCTGGTGCGGGTGCGTGCCGCCAACGCTGGCGCCGGGGCCTCGACGATCGCCCTCGCCCTGGCCGATGTCGCAGACGCCGCCGGTATCCGCACCCGTGTGCTTGATGCGGCCGCCCCGGCGTGGTCCGGACTGCTGGGCGCCACGGTCACCGAGCTCGGCGCCGCCGAGGGATGGCGCCGCGGCCGCCGCGGCGACGGCGTGCTGATCGACCGCGTCGAGGAACCGGTCCGGATGCCCGGGGAGGTGCCCAGCCCACGGTCGGTGGACGGCGTCGACCTGACGGTTCTGGACGCCGGCTGGTCGATGCGTGAGCTCGCCGCCTCCGGGGCGGGTTCCTGGGTCGCCACAACGCCGTCACGCGCGGAGGTCCTGGTGACCCGGCCGCATGGACTGGCGCTGAGCCAGACCGAGGCCGCGCTGGCGAATCTCGAGGACCAGCTCACCCGCGACGGGGTCGTGGTCGTCGTCGTGGGCGCGGCCCGCTGGAGCGACCGCGAGTTCGCCCCCGCCGGCCGGCTGCTGCGTGTAGCTCGACAGCAGGAGGCCGTTCTGTTCGCGCCGCTGCTGCCCGCCAAGGCCCTGCCTGGTCTGGGCCCCGACCCGCTGCCCAAGCAGCTCACAAGCCCCTCCCTGCGCCTGCTGGAGCGGATCACCACCATCACCGGCCCGCTGACGGCGAACCGGACCTGAAAGGAAAGAAGGAGAAGACATGATCATCGAGACCATCTCGGAGGTCGCCATCCAGATCGCGGCCGCGGGAAACATCAAGGCCGAAGGCGTCGGCGACGTGTGCGCTCAGGCCCCGACCGGAGTCAAGCCGTACGTCAACGACATCCTCGGGTGGGTCAAGTACGGCGTGATCGCCATCATCATCGGCGCCGGCTTCGCCTCGTCAGGGGCGCTGATCGTGGGGAAGTTCGGCCAGATGGGCCGGGCCGCTCAGATCGGCGCCTCGGGGCTGTTCTGGACCGTGATCGGCGCGATCGCGTTCGTCTGCATCTACGCCATCCTCAACGGCATCGTCGGGAACGGCTGCTGACATGATCACCCGGACCCGACACGTCTACCAGTCAAAGCTGGTTGACCCCGACACCGAATGGACCCGCCGCAGGCTCCAGATCCTGCTGGGGGCCGTGGCTGTCGTCGTACTCGCCATGGCGGCGGGCGGCGTGTGGTCGGTGGTCAGCATGCTCACCGGCTCCTCGTCCGGCGACGAAACCGGGTCCGATTCGGCACAGTCCGCCCAGGACCAGCTCGCCGACAAGCAGCTGCCCGACGCGCCCTTGGAGGCCGCCCAGCCCGGAAGTCTGTCGTCGGGCGAGACCGGCACACTCGAGATCCCGGCACCGATGGAGGTGGGGGAGGTCGGTGTTGCGACCGGGTTCCCGCACACGCCGGAGGGCGCCCTGGCTCAGCTGGCCGCGATCGACACGACCGCCTTGACCTCCGCGTCGGTTCGAGTGGCCCAGGAGGTCATCACTGCGTGGGCCGCGCCCGGTGGTCCGACGGCCGAGAGCTGGTCGGGTGTGCAGGGCTTGGCCGCACTCCTGGAGTCGGCCGGAATGTCCTCGGAGGCTCAGAACACGATCACGATCGGCGCAGAGCCGAAGATGGGGTTCATCAAGGGCACGGTCGGTGACGACTTCGTCATTCCGTGCATCAACTTCATCATCACCGCCACCACCGCGTCGGGCCAGCCGCAGCAGGTCGCGGCCGCCGACTGCCAGCGCATGGTGTGGCAGGACGGCCGGTGGGTGATCGGCGAGGGCGAGGAGCCGGCACCGGCACCGTCGCTGTGGCCCGGCTCCCAGGCCTCCTTCGACGCCGGCTACGAGTGGCTGGAGGTGCCGCAGTCATGAGCACGCAGACCGTTGCGGGCGTCGTCCCCATGATCGACCTCAACCCCTTGAACTGGCTTGGGGACAAGGCCAAGGAGGGCCTGGCCGACGGGTTCACGTCGATGATGATGTCGATCTGGTCGGGCGCATTGTGGCTGCTCAAGACCGCCTTCGGACTGATCGACAACTTCACCCCCAACGTCGCCGACCCCGACCTAGCCAAGTTGTATTCGGTCACCTTGTGGATCGCCCTGGTGATCGCCTTAGTGATGGCGTTCGGCCAGATCGGCCTCGCGGTTCTCCGGCAGGACGGCCGTGGGTTCGGCACCCTGGCGGCCGGCGTGGTCCAGTACGGCGTCGTCCTGTCGTGCTGGATCACCGTGAGCGCTGGGTTCATCGCCGCCGCCTCCGGTCTGACCAAGGGCATCTTGGACACGCTGCTCGGTGTCGACAGCTTCTCTGGCTACGCGGCTGGCGACGGGTTCGTGGACCGCGTCTCGGGCACGACCCAGGCAGCCACGCTCGGGATCTGTGCGCTGTTCATCCTGATCCCGGCGTCCTTCGGTCACATGGTGATCATGATGGTGCGCTCGGCGGCACTGCTGATCCTGGTGGCCACCATGCCCATGGCGGCGGCGGGAGCGCTGTCGGAGGGCACGAAGTCGTGGATGTGGAAGTCGATCCGCTGGTTCTTGGCCTGCGTGCTGATGGAGCCGCTGCTGGCGCTGGTGGTGGGAATGGGCACGCAGTTCGCCTGGGCCGGCATGCCCGACGGCGAGGAGCAGAGCCCCGCTGAGAAGGCGCTGCACTTCTCCTCGACGTCGGAGAACATCGGCATGTCCGTGGTCGGGTCGATCATCATGCTGGTGGCCTGTTTCATGCCGCTGGTGTTGTTCCGGCTGCTGGCCTTCGTCGACCCCGGCACCGCTTCGGGTGCCTCGTTCCGGTCGACGATGGACGCCAACGGCGGCGTCGCCGGGCTCTTGAAGGGCAAGGGCGCCGGCGCCCAGGCGTCCGGCTCTGGTGCTGCCAGCGAGACCGCCTCGGACGGCCGCACTACTTCAGAGAACGGTGCTGACGCTGAAACCGCGAACCGGTTCCAGTCCTCGGGGTTCAAGAAGCTCGGCGGCAAGGTCGGCGGGGTCGTCGGCGGGGCAATGGAGAAGACCGGAAAGGTCGCCCAGGCCGGCGCCTCGATGAGCGTCGACGTGCTCGGCCAGTCCGGCATCGGCAACCAGGGCTACTACCCGACCGACCACACCCCCAAGCAGAAACGTCAGGGACAGCAGGGACAGAAGCTCCGGCCCCTCAACGACACCAACGGCGACGGCGTCGCCAACGACATTCCACCCGAGGCCCAGGCCGCAGTTGAGGACGGAGCATTCATCGCATGAGTGTCTACGGAGCATCCGCGACCCGTGACCGGCAGGCCTGGCTCTTCGGGCTCACCGGCCCCCAGTTCTTCATGGTGCTGGCCGCCGGGTTCCCGACCTGGATGGCGATCGCCATCGGGCAGTGGCTCGCACTGCTCGGCCTCGTCCCGATGTGGGGCGTGGTTGCGCTACTGACCTGCCTACCGATCCGAGGCCACTCGGCCTTCCAGTGGATCGGCGTCCTGTTCCGGCACCTGGCCGGGGCAGCGTTCGGCTGGTCCCGGTTCCAGTCCAAGGCCGCCGCCGGCGACCTCGACCTCGGGGACGCCGACGACGATGAGGACGACGGCGACGCGGGCGAGGCGGACCTGCCCGGCATCCTGTCCAGCATCCAGATCCACGACGGCCCGCCGATGACCGGACAGACCGCACGCCCGGCGATCATCCAGAACCACGCAACCCGCACGTGGGCGGCCACCGCGCGGGTCGTCCACCCCGGCATCGGGATGAGCGACGACGCAGATCGGTTCCGCATGGGCGCCGGCCTCACCGAGATGATGGAGGCCGCGACCGCCGGCAACCAGATCGACCTAGTCGTGGTTCAGGTCCGCACCATCCCCGACGACGGCACCGAGCGCGACGAGTGGGTGCGTCACAACGCGCGCCCCGACGAGCCCGAGGTTTCAGCCCGGGTCAACGCCCAACTGGAGTCGATGACCGCCGGCGCGGCTGTGCGCCGCGAGGCGTTCGTTACCGTGGTGGTTCGCGAGGACGTCATCAACAAGGACGCCAAGCGCGCTGGGCGAGGCGTGATGGGCCGGGCGAGGATCCTGTACTCGGTGCTGGCCGAGGTCGAGGCCCGACTAACCGGGTCGATCGGCTGCACCCGGGTGAACTGGCTCGACAGCTCCGAGCTCGCAGTGGCGATCCGCACCGGCTTCGAGCCCGGTGATGCGCCCGCGCTCGCGGACGCGGCGATCCACCACCGCGAAGACCCGGCGATCGCGGCCGGTGTCCCGCTTGGCGCCGCCGGTCCGACGAACGCGTCGACCGCGCTGCGGTCCTACCGGCACGGGGAGTGGGAGTCGATCTCCTCCACCATCCTGCTGCCCCGCAAAGGCGCCCGGATGGGTGCGCTGGCGCGGGTGCTGGTCCCATCCCAGCCCGGCGAGCGGCGCGCACTGACGGTGTTCTACCGGCCGGTCTCGCAGCAGGCGGCCGACCGGGCCACCGGCCGGGCGCAGATGTCAGCGGTGATGGCCGGCACGCTGCGCGAGAAAGCCGGCAAGGTCGAACGGGCCAAGGACCGCCAGTCGGTCGGCAAGCTGCACGAGCGCGACGAGAAGCTCGAGATGGGTCGCTCACTGGTCAAGGTGTCCTCGGCGGTCTCAGTCACGGTTCCGGCAGGATGGAACATCCAGGACTTCGGCCGCCGTCTCGACGCCTCGATCCGCATCAGCGGCTTCACCCCACTCCCTCTGGACGGGGCACACGACGCGGCCTTCGCCGTGTCCGCGATCCCGCTGGGGGCAGGCCTGCCGAAGAAGCGCCGCTAACCCGAGAAGCGCGCAGACTCCGGCCCGGCCTGAAAACGCCCGGTCGTCAGATGTCCGATCTGGCGGCCGGGCTGTTGCTTCTCCAGGCATGGAGCACCAATCCGCCCTGCCGAAGGAGACCCCTGTGATGTCGACGCGATCGAGGAACCCCTCGGACCTGAGCGCGGCGCGACCGCCGCTGGTCGGTCGCCTGCACGCCATGGCGACCACGCACCCCTCGACGCGCGTGACGACGGGGGAGTGGTGAGCGTGGCGGCGACCAAGACCCGCGCTCGTGGTGGTCGTTCGAAGACCCCGCAGCCGTCGTCGCGGACGATCGACGACCTGCTGTCGGACTTCGGGACCACGATGCCGCGCAAGGAGGCTCCGGTCGCGGATCCCCCGGCCGAGAAGCTGTTCCCCGGTTCCGTCAAGCCCAACGGCGTACGCCGGATGGGGCATGGGTGGGCGGCCACGATGCCGCCGCTGGCCGGCTATCAGATGACCTCGGAGGAGACCCCGGTCCTGTGGCCTCTGATCTCCGGTGACGGGTTGCCGCCGTGGGGTGCCGAGATGGGATACGACGTCCTCTCGGGCGGCAAGTTCTACTGCGACCCGATGGGCTGGGTGCTCGACGACTCGATCCCGGTCACCAACCCCAACATCTTCATCTTCGGCAAGCCGGGCCGCGGGAAGTCCGCGACCGTCAAGGCGTTCATGCTCCGGATGATCCGATACGGCTACCGGTCCCTGGTGCTCGGCGACGTCAAGGACGAGTACGAGGACCTCGCTCGGTTCCTCGGCGTCGACCCGTTCCGCATCGGCCCCGGTCTCGCGGGCCGGATCAACCCCCTCGACCTCGGCCCGCTCGGCGTGGACTGGGACAAGCAGACCCGCGAGGAGCAGCACCGCCGCGCGAACGTGATCTTCAACCGCTGGCTGTTCCTGATCCGGGGCCTGATCGGCTCCCAGGGCGTGACGTTCACCCCGACCGAGGAGCGGGTCATCAACAAGGTGCTGCGGCACCTGACCGGCTGGTCTGTTGGCGCCTCCCGGCTCAAGCCGGTCACCATCCCGCAGGTGTGGGCAGCACTGGACTCGCCCACGAAAGACCTGGTCGCGGACTGCCGCTACGCCACCGAGCAGGATTTCTACGACGGCACCCGGCCGCTGCGCGACGCGCTGGGTGCGCTGTGCGAGGGATCGCTGCAGGGCATGTTCGACACCGAGTCGACCTTCAACCCCGACTGGCGTGCACCGATCCAGACGCTGTCGCTGCGCTCGCTTCACGAGACCGGCAACAAGGTCGCCGTGGGCATCGCGCTGATGTGCCTCAACTCCTGGGGTCAGGGCATGCGGGAGACCGCATCGGCAGGTGATCGGAGGATCGTGCTCCGAGACGAGGCGTGGCTGCAGACCCGGCTGTCGCTGGACGCGGTCATGGCGCTGGACGCCAACCTGCGGCTTTCCCGCACCGAGGGCGACATCCAGCTGGTGACCTACCACAAGCCCTCCGACCCGCTCTCGGCCGGCGACGAGGGCAGCCAGGCCGCTCAGATCGCCAAGGACCTGCTCAACCTCTCCGACGTGCGGATCTTGATGGGTCAGGACGAGTCGGTCGCCGACGAGCTCGGCCGTCTGATGGGGCTCTCGGAGATGCAGCAGTCCGTCATCACGAACTGGGCGATGCAGGAGAAGGGCCGCGCCCTGTGGATGGTCGGCGACCAGCGGTACAAGGTGCAGACGCTGCTCACGCCTCTCGAAAGGCGGCTCACGTACACCAACGACGCGATCGACCCGGCTCTTTAGAAGTTCGCGCGAATTTTGACGGTTTCTGCGACGAACCTGAGCATACGCAACGGCCTCGACCCGAGGAGCGCACTCAGGTTCGGAGAGGGCGTTGTGGACGCGTGTCCCGTCCCCAATAGGCAGCCGTCACCGAGAACCTCTCCGGGCGGGGCATACGGAACGCGTGAGTAGCGGCGAGCAGGCCGGCCTGCGGCTTCACCGCTGGGGGTTCGGCATTCGGAACTGCCGTCGTGTAGCCATCTTTGAAGCGCCGTAGCGCGCTTGGCCACGCCGTTTGTGGTGCGCTCGGCTGGCCTGGATTCCCGAGCGGGCGGACCTGCACCACGAGGTCGAGGCCAAGCTCTGGGCGAGCTTCGCGGAGCACGCGACCCTCGCGCTGCAGGTGGCGCGGGCCCGCTCCGACCAGCAGCGACGGGTGGTCTTCGACGGCCGGGACCGGATCGGCCGCGACTTGCACGACGTGGTCATCCAGCGGCTGTTCGCGGTCGCGCCTGACGCTCCAGGGCGCGGCCCGGCTCGTGGACCGCCCGGAGTCGCGCAGCGGCTGGAGACCTCGGTTGACGAGCTGGACGCGACGATCAAGGAGATCCGGCGCACGATCTTCGCGCTCGGGTCGCTCGAGGCCACGTCCGACATCAAGGCCGAGGTGACCCGGATCGTCGACCGCGCGGCCGGCACCCTGAAGTTCCGGCTGGCGCTGCGCTTCGACGGCCCGTCCGGACCCTGGTTCTCTGACGACGTCGCCCCGCACCTGCTGGCGGTGCTCGGCGAGGCGCTGTCGAACGCAAGTCGGCACGCGGAGGCGAGCGCGGTCGACCTGGAGCTCAGCGCCGGCGAGCAGGTCCAGCTGCGGATCTCCGACGACGGCCGCGGCCTGCCCGAGGACATCCAGGAGAGCGGCCTGAACAACATGCGTCGCCGCGCCGGCGGCCCGCTGAACCGCTCCCGGACCTACCTGCGAAACGCCCAGCTCGTGAGTTGAGCGGGGTGGTGGAGGATCACCCGGGCTGGTCTGTCCGCGATGAGGTGCATGACGACGGCTCCGCGGAAGAGCCTTGAGCTCCGTCAGCGTCATGGTGCTGCAGAGACACCCCCAGTGGAAGTCACACGCTTCAAGTGACTAGGTCCCGGGTGGCTCCGGCAACCTCGTCGAAGATCTCGACGACCGGGCGCACCTCCGTGCCTTCGGTCCAGTCGGCCAGCGAATCGAGGCAGGTGTCGAAGACGGCGACTACCAGCCGGACGAGCAATCGGGCCTTGACGGGGTCGAATTCTTGCCCCTCGCGGGCGATGATGTGCTCGATCCCCTGGCTGCCGAGCTGCTCGAAACGCTCATGAGCGTACACGAGTAGGCGGGGGTCCGTAACCATTGCCTGGCGTCGAAGACCGACATCGTGGACCCTGAAGTCTTCGCGCGCGATGACTGCGCGAGCCACGACCAAGCAGTCTCGGAAGAGGACACCGCTAGGCCCCCTGCACGGAACACTTCGAGTTCCTTGACCGGTAGATGGAGGTCGGCTGCCCCGAGGACTGCGTCGACCTTCGTGGCGAAATAGTTGAAGAGGGTCCGCCTGGCAACAGCGCTCTGTTCGGCGAGGTCGTCCATCGTCCAGCCGTCGAGCCCTCGCTCGATGGTCAGCTCATTGGCTGCCCGCACGATGCGGCGACCCGTTGCCATGCGCCGCGCCGCGCGGACGGAGCTCACATTTTCAGGCACGAAGCGAGTCCTCCCGTTCCCTGATCGACCACCTCGGATTGGCATGCCGATGACCTGATCCTGGATCAGCAGGCCGGATGAAAGCGACACACAGTTCGAATCCATCCGCCCGAGGCATCACGTTGAAGGTAGAGCAGTGGCCTGCCGACGGCGTCGCCGTTCACCCCGCACCGGCGTAGGAGAGGCAGGGCGACACGTGTAGTACGGCCGCAGTGTCAAGGGACAGTAGGAACTGCCCAGTGGCGGACATGAAATCTGCCCGCTGACGGCCACGAGATCTGCCCGGTGGTGGCCACAGGGTCTGCCCAAGCGGCTGCGGTCCACCACCGACCCGGGATGGTCAACTCAACGGGCTCACCCCCTGGCCGGCGAGTGCTTGGGTGAGTCGCACGCTGTCGCCGCTGGTCTGACAGACGTGGGCGTGGTGCAGGAGTCTGTCGACCGTGGCGGTGGCCAGCGTCTTGGGCATGAGTTCATCGAACCCGGAGGGATGCAGGTTCGAGCTGATCGCGACCGAGCGCTTGTCATCGGCGGCATCGACGAGCCGGTAGAGCCCCTCGGTCGCGTCCGCGGCATCCGGCAGCAGGCCGATGTCATCGACGATGACCAGATCGGCTCGCAGCACTCGGGCGATCGCCTTCGACACGGTGTCGTCGGCACGATGGCGCCGCAGGAGGACGCCGAAGTCTTTCAGGGTGAACCAGGCGACCTTCAACCCTTCCTCGACGGCCTGTTGCCCAGGGGCCTCCAGCAGGAACGTCTTCCCGGTCCCCGACGGCCCGCACACCAGGAGGTTCTCCCGACGGTGGACTCATTCCGAGGTGCGCAGCGCCTGCTGGGTCGGGGCTGGGATCGAAGAAACTTCGGGCTGCCACGCGTCGAGGGTCTTCCCGGTCGGGAACCCCGCGGCCTCTCTGCGGCTGGCAGTGCGGAGCGCTCCCGGCCGGCGACCTCCTCGGCGAACAGCGCATTCAACACCTCGGCGGGCTCCCAGCGTTGGGGCTTCGCGGTCGCAACGACCTCGGGTGCGTGGCGACGGATGTGCGGCAGCCGCAACGAGGACATGCCTGTGCCGTTCACCGCGGTCGCCACAGACCTCCTCGCCCAAGAAGGAGGTCTGGGTTTCAGGAAGGGCCCCTGGATGCGGCCATCCGAGCCTCCATTGCCCTACCAACCTTTCATCTCACCGGTCGTGATCCATGGTCGGCTACTTGCCGACGGTGGTCTGCTGAATCCGATTCCGGTCGCGGCGACCACCGCGGCCAAGGCCAACGCAACTGTGGCGGTGTCACTCTCGGAGGAAAGTCCGGGCTTGTTGGGTACAAGCCCGGTTCGCGACACCGCGCAGCAACGGCCCACCGAGGAGTGGCTCGAACGCTTTCAGCGCATCGCTGGGCAGGTCCTCGATCGCGACGCGATCGGCCGCCTCGCCGGTCGGATCACGCACGCCCGTGGGGGCAGCAGCCGGCAGGGCCCCGACGGGGGTCCCGTCCAGGAGGCGGCCGAGGAAGCAGTCGAGGAAGTTGTAGCGGAGGTTTTCGGGGTCCTGCCGCCTGGGTTGCGCACGAGGAACGTCATGGAGCTCTCGCTTGGAGCGCTTCAGCGCGTCGTGGTCAGGTACCGACTGGCGAGCTATCCACCGGACGTTTTGATCACGGTCCCCACGGCGGCCTGCCGCATGTTGGAGTTCCAAGATGCGACGGAAATGATCGCTCTGGGTCGACAACTTGCCACCGAAGCCCTCGACGAGGCCGACTTGCTGACGCAATGATCGCGGAACCGGGGCGGCGCGCTACCGCGCCGCCCCCGCTTGCGATCGGTGGGGGTCCTGTCAGGAGTCGGCCTGCGTGGCTGAGCGTGCATTCGCCTCTAGTGCCTGGAGAAGCTTGTCGCCTTCGACGTCGAGGTCCGGCAGGACCCGGTCGAGCCACCGAGGGAGCCACCAGGCTCGGTCGCCGAACATCGCCATGACGGCGGGAACCAATGTCATGCGGACGGCGAAGGCGTCGATGAGGATGCCGACGGCCAGTGCGAAGCCAATCTGCTTTACCATCGGGTCGCCGTTGAACACGAATCCGGCGAAGACCGAGACCATGATGACCGCAGCAGCTACGACGACGCGGCTGGACCGGTTGAAACCGTGGACAACAGCGTCGCTGCCGCGGTCCCCGTGTACGTAGGATTCCCGCATCGAGGAGACCAGGAAGACCTGGTAGTCCATCGCGAGTCCGTACAGGACGCTGAATCGCCCCGGGTTTCGTGGAGGCTCGGTTACTTGGAACCTGCCCCGATCGGGACGGGTGTCTGAGGGTAGTGCTCGGGCGTGATGCTTGCCTGCTGAGTGGCCCAGTGGTTGGTCTCGAACTCGGCGGGTGGGACGAGCCCGATCTCGCCGTGAAGGCGCCGGTGGTTGAACCAGTCGACGTACTCGGCGACCGCGATCTCGACGTCACCGACGGACTTCCAGCCGCCCTTGGGGCGCATGACGTGGTTGCGGATGCACTCGGCTTTGAACAGCGAGTTGAGCGCCTCAGCCATTGCGTTGTCATAGCTGTCGCCCCGTGATCCGACCGACGCGACGGCTTCGGCTTCGGCGAGCCGCTCGGTGTACCGAATTGCTCGATATTGAACTCCGCGGTCGCTGTGGTGGACCAGGCCGGTGACGTCCTGGCCCGCCCGCTGCCGGGTCCACAGGCCCATGTCGAGGGCGTCGAGTGCGAGGTCGGTGCGCAGGCTGGTGGACACCTGCCAGCCGACGATCATCCTGCTGAAGACGTCGAGGACGAACGCGACGTAGGTCCAGCCGGCGTGGGTGCGGACGTAGGTGAGGTCCGCCACCCACAGCTGGTTCGGACCGGTCGCGACGAACTTCCGCTTGACCAGGTCCTCGGGCCGCTCGGTCTCCGCACCATCGCCGATGGTGGTCTTGCGGGTCTTCTCTCGCGGGATGCCACGTAGGCCCTCCTGGCGCATAAGGCGCTCGACGGTGCACCGAGCGACCGGGATGCCTTCGCGGTTGAGCTCGGCATGGATCTTGCGCGCACCGTAGACACCCAGGTTGGCCTTATGGGCAACCTTGATGTCCTCGACCAGCCCAGCGTCGCGTACCGACCGCGCGGACGGCGGCCGGGTCTTCGTTGCGTAGTAGCCGCTCGGGGCGATCTGCACGCCGGCGTGCTTCAGCACAGTGCAGATCGGCTCGACCCCGACCTCGCGCCCATCGACCACGTCGTGGCGATGGGCGTCGAGGTAGGCCACTACCTGCTGGTGGGGCGGTCGAGCTCCGCCGCGAAGAAAGCCGACGCCGTCCGCAAGATGTGATTGGCCCGTCGCAGCTCGCGGTTCTCCCGCTCAAGCTCGGCCAGCCGCTGTGCGTCACTGGTCGTCGTGCCCGGCCGGACACCGCCGTCGATCTCGGCCTGGCGGACCCAGTTGCGCAGGGTCTCGGGATGCATACCGAGCTGCTCAGCGACCCGCGCGATCGCGCCCTGCTTCGTCGCTGGGTCCTGGCGGAGCTCAACGGCCATCCTGGTGGCGCGCTCACGCAGCTCGTCGGGGTACTTCCTGGGTGCTGCCATGACTCTCATCCTGCATGGATTGAGAGCCTCCATCAGACCCGGGGCGATTCACTAGAAGCCGCCGTGTTGAGGTCGAGACCACCTGCCACGGATCCGCTGCACAGGATGTACCCCATCGCAACGCTTACTCCTCCGGCCTGCTGCCGGCCCCCGTCTCGGGGACGGTTCCTTGGGTTCTCGCGGTGAGGCCGCGAGTGGTTCGGCGCGCTGGACCGATCCTTCGACCAGCGCAGGGTGCCGATCCTCGAACCTGCCGAGCTTCGCCGCATCGAGCAGCGCAGGGCCCTGGTGCTGGCCGAAACGTACGACCCCATCATCGCGGACCTGCACCGGTGCATCGACGGCAAGCGAGGCAAAGAACTCTTGGCCGCGCAGAAGCTTGCCCGGCTCGCCGCCCACGGCGACGACGAGGCCGTACAGAGCACCCACTTGCTGCATGCCGAGCCCAAGTTGCCGACCGAGACAACCTCGCGGACCAAGCAGCGGCTCGGGATGCCGAAGTAGAGCCAAGAGCAACCGATGACTCCTGAGATCACCACACCCCCTTCGGCTGCATCCCGTCCAGCGGGTGAGGCCCGTGCGCCGAATGGCACCCAGATGATGCCGCTCGTCGGGCTGATGGTGCGTCCCTTTCCGAAGCCAGGGCCAACGCTCCGCGCCGCAATGCAGCAGTTGCAGCATGCCGTGGTCGAGCCGCCGGCCGACGAGGAGTTGGACCTGCTGGCACAGATGCCGCGGCCATGGGACCCCGCCTCTTGCACCGGCCAGATGCGGTCTGAGCTATGGGCGTGGCTGGACTTGGTCGCCATGTGGGTCAGCGAGCAGCACTTGTGGGTAGGCCTCGACGAACTCGAAGGTCTACTTGAGTGCGATGAAGAAGGCTCCCGTCGCGACCATCGACCATCCGAAGGCCTTGGCCATGAACGCCGCGAACTGTTCGCGCTGGTCGGGCGTGAGCGCCATGAACACGGCATCTCGCTGACGGCGGCTCCGCCGCCGCGACAGCTGCCAGTACACCGGAGGGAGCAGCCAGCACCATCCAGACACGGGCGGCTCGGGATCCAGCGTGGAGGCGGTCGCCGCGATCGTGTCGCGCTCGAACTCCGTTTCCTGCAGCTCCACCGACGCTTGGAAGATCGGGCCTGCTACCGGTAGCTCACCCGCCGAGGACTCCGCACATCTCGATGAACTCGTGCATGGTACAACGGTCTGGGCAATCAGGCGGGCGCCTACGGGTCAGGGCGACCTGGAGTCGATCCCCGGCCATGCAACAGATGACCTCGTCGGTGCACGGCTGAGCAGAACTCGCTCAAGCGCTCTGCTCCATCACGACGGACAGGAGCGTCTCACGCAGCGCGGTGAGTGCTTCGGACTGACGCTTGTCGCGCAGGTGCGCGAGGCGCAGGGTCCTCTGCAAGCTGGGTTTGAGGGGCCGCGCTACGAACTCACCGGACGCGAGCTCGGCGACGCAGGCACTCTCGGGGAGGATGGCGCTGTACCCCTCGCGACGGATCATCTCCTTCATCAGGGACACGCTGTCGAAGCGCAGCCCGGGGTCGATCTCGAGGTCTCCGTCCTCGAAGTAGCGCTCCAAGATGCCGCGGGTCCCGAAGGGCGCCGCGGGCAAGATGAGCTCGAGGCCGGCGAGGTCGGCGCGCTTGACGACCTCCTGCTGCAGGTCGGGGTTGTCGCTGCGTCCGGTCACAAGAAGTGCCTCGTCGAAGAGCTTCGTCGTCGAGATCTTGGGTGAGTTCGCCTGCACGAGAACGACTGCGAGGTCGACTGCGCCGCTCGTCAACATTTCGTACACCTGGCCGCTGGAAGCCTCGAACACCGAGACGTGGATGTGCGGGTACTCCTTGCCAAAGCGCATCAGGACGTCGGGGACGTAGGTGGTGGAGAACGGCCGGGACACCGCCAGCGACACCCTGTCGCGGGGGCCGAGCTTGGACTGCTGGACCTCGTCGACCGCCGTGCCCATGAGGTCGAGCACCTCGACTGCGTACTGCAGGAGCACACGACCGGTCGCAGTGGGCTCGACCCCGTGTCCTCGGCGCTCCAGGAGCTTGGTGCCCAGATCGGTCTCGAGCTGCCGGATCTGGCGGCTCAGGGCGGACTGGGCGATGTCGAGTGCTGCTTCGGCGGCCGTGAAGCTTCTGCCCTGAGCGACGTGCATGAAGTAGAGGAGCCGTCGGGAGTCGATCAGGCGCGATGAGGCGACGGCAGTTACCTCGCTCGCTGTGCGCGGTACGCGCTTGTCAGTCGCCACGTCGGCATTCTGGCACTCGGCCGGCATGGCTCGGGTCTACCTCCCCGCCCATCGGGGCGGACGCCGTTCAGCGAAGGCGAGCGACCCTTCGCGTGCGTCATGCGACTCGAACACAGAACGGGTCAGAATCTCGTGCTCGTCCCAGGTCAGGTCGGAGCCGCCCTCCGCTGCACGGGCGAGGATCGTCTTCGACGTCTCGATGGCCAACGGTGCGTTGTCGGCGATGGTGCCAGCCAGCGCGACTGCAGCCTCTACGGCGCCGCCGGGCGGGGTCAGCCGGTTGATCAGGCCGACCTCGTGCAGACGCGCCGCGCTCATGGGCTCTCCGGTCAGGGCCACCTCGGCGGCGACATGCCACGGGATCCGGTGGGGGAGCCGCAGCAGTCCTCCAGCTGCGGCGACGAGTCCTCTCCGTACTTCCGGCAGGCCCAGCTGGGCATCATCGGCTGCCACGATCAAGTCGCATGCCAGGGCCATCTCCAGCCCGCCGGCCAGCGCGAATCCCTCGATCGCTGCGACCACCGGTTTACGTGGAGGGCGTCGCGTGAGTCCGGCGAAGCCACCGTCCTCGAGGAACGGCAGATCGCCCGACGCGAACGCCTTCAGGTCCATCCCGGCGCTGAAGCCCTTGCCGGCGCCGGTGAGGACCGCCACCCGCAGGTCCGGGTCTGCGTCGAAGTCGGCGAGTGCCTGGAAGAGTGCCCGCGCGAGGCTCATGTCGACCGAGTTCCTCGCCTCGGGCCTGTTGAGGGTCAGAACCATGACGCGCGGGTCGTCGGTCAACCGCTCGACGAGCAGTGGTCGCTCGGCCTGGTCCGGGTCCTGGTTCTGGCCCGGGTGTGGGTCCTGGCTCGGGTCGCGGCTCAACGGGCGCGCCGATCCAGGCGCCCCAGGAGCGCCCAAGCGGTGGGCAGGGCTGCGGCGGCGACCGCCAGCTTCACCGCGTCCCCGACGAGGAAGGGCCACAGGCCGAGCTCGAGCGCGGTGGACAGGTCCAGCGACAGTGACAGTGCCAGCCAGGTGACGCCGACGGCGTACACGACGGCATTGCCCACCACCATCGTGAGTGCGGTGGCCAGTGCGTTGCGTGAGGCCCCTCGTCGGGCCAGGGCTCCGACCAGCAGGGCTGCGGCGAGGAAGCCGAGCAGGTAGCCGAAGGTCGGGCCACCCCATCCGCTCGAGTGCTGCGCGAACCACGGCACACCTGCCGCGCCGGCACCCAGGTACAGAGCCATCGTGAGCACGGCGCGCACCGGGCCTACGGCAGCGGCCACCAGCAGGACCGACAGCGTCTGCAGGGTGAAGGGGACCGGGGACAGGGGCGTGTGGACGGCGACCTGTGCGGCCAGGCCGGTCAGCGCGGCGCCGGAAATGACGACCGCAACGTCGACGACGGCATGGCGCGGCAGGACGTCGGCGAGGACGCTGTGTGGGGAGTAGGTGGGGCGGATCGCGGTGGTGCTCATGAGATCTCCTTGATGTTGACGGAAGGCCGTAGACGTGGCGCCCATCACATGTTACGTTCTAATTGCGATAACTGCTATGCCGAAACGCGAATCGGCAGAATCCGCGCCGACGCCCGTACGAGAGGGCCAACCGGTGCGTCGGCCGAGAAGCCCTTGCGGGCTGGCTCGGAGAGTCAGCACAACGGAAAGGACAGATGGTGAAGCTGTATACGGACACCGACAAGTTCGAGTCCCACGAAGGCCCGGTCGTGGTCGAGGCGTTCCACGCCGCGATGAAGGACCTCGTACGGTCCTCGCTCGACAAGGCGGGCGTCTCCTGGAAGGAGTTCGTATTCTCCAAGGAGTACGAGTTCATCACCCCAGAAGCCATCGCGGCGATCGAGAAGAGCGTCGTGGAGAGCGGCTACCGCTATCAGACCTCTGCGGTGATCTCGTTCATCGAGCGACCGGAGGCCTACTCGCCGATCGCCGGCGCGGACGCGACCTCGGACACGTTCTCGTTCGAGCACGCCGACGCGGTCACGAGCGAGCTCGAGGACGGCAGGGCGCAGGTCGGGCAGGGCGACAACGTCGCGACCTACGCCAAGAACGTCATCGGCACGGCGCGCTACTACCGCTCCATCGACGACGTGATGACCGGTCTGCGTGAGGGCGTGCCGGCGAACACGGTCGCGATCATCGACGACTCGGGCGGCACGCTCACCGCGCCGATCATCGAGCAGTTCACCGGCATCGTCTGCGCGGGCGGCACTGTCCGCTCCCACCTGGGCATCCTCACGCGCGAGTACGGGATCCCGTGCGTGATGAACTCGAAGATCTCCGGGATCGTCAACGGCGACACCGTCGAGGTCGGAGTGTCCGGCGCTGCCAAGACGACCGAGGCCTACCAGGAAGGGCGCGAGATGTCCGTGCCCGTCTGGAAGCACGCCTCCTCGTCCTGACCATCCTTCCCGACCGACCGTGACCAAGGAGTCCACGATGGCCGCCACCAAGCTCAGCTACGCAGACCTGCTCCAGACCAACAACATCATGCGCTGCCAGGGGGAGGAGACGCTCTTCCTCGGCATCACCCGCACCGTGCAGGAGTCCAAGTTCTTCCCCGTTTCCGCCTACGTGATGCTCGGGTACCTCAACGCCTTCTACCGCTACCCCGCGCTGCTGCGGAAGGTCGAGGCGGCCATGCCGCCCGAGGAGATCGCCGACCGCATTCGCAACACCAACTCCAAGCTCAAGTCGATGGGCACCAACTGGTGCATGCCGAACTTCTACCTGCTCGGACGCGAGATGCTCATCAACATGGGCGTCATCCGGCCGCAGGACGCGGCCGAGGACGTCGCCTACGTCCTGGACTTCTGGCGCCGCTACCAGCTGGCCTGGCGCCGCGACGACGGTCACCTGACGAACCTCGAGGGTGGACACCGCTCGCAGGTGCTGCCCGAGCGGCAGGTGCAGGTCATGCACGCGGACATGTTCGACTGTGCCGAGGGTGACGAGCTGCACGAGGCTGCGATCAACTTCACCGCCGCCATCAGCCAGTACGCCGTCCTCATCGCGTGCGAGAGCCGTGTCTGCATGACCAACCACGGCCCGTACAACCTCGGCGAGGACCGGGAGCTTCTCGTGCGTGAGTTCTTCGACCTCGGCCAGGGCGACCTGCCCTGGCTCGACAATATCGCCGACGAGCTCCCGTTCAGCCGACTCACCCTGGCCACGGGCGTCAAGGACACTCACTTCTACATCGTCGACGACTGGGGCAGCTACGAGGCCAAGCCCGAGTACAAGGCGGAGAACCTGGTCACGGTCGGGCTCTACACCTCCGACGACCTCTCGGAGACCCACATCCCCGTCGGCATGGGATCGCGCGAGGAGCTGACGCAGACCCTCAACGACTACGCGCAGAAGCTCAAGGACGTCACCACCAAGCTGTGGGAGCGTCTGGCGGGCTACCAGCGCGAGCAGCTGATGGACGCCGGCGCCTTCACCTACTTCGCCATCATCCGGGACTTCGCCCACGTCGCTGGCGTGTACGACCAGAAGGACTGGTTCACAATCGACGAGCGCGCCGACCGGTTCCGCGTCCTGCTCAACGACGAGTACGGCAACGAGATCCTCGGCGCTCTGTTCGTGCCGCTCTCGCTCAACAGCCACCAGCAGAACGAGTACCAGATGATGCGGCACTCGGGACTGCCGAAGCGGACCTACTCGCCCATCCCGTACACCGTCCTGCAAGCCGAGGACGACGACTACGTGCCGTCCGTGGGCGCGGACCTGAGCCCCGGAGTGACCTACCTCCCCGAAAAGGTCGACCGCTACTGGACCACCCGCGGGACCATGACGGCCGACGAGCTCAACCAGGCCACGCGCGACTTCACGCCGCGCCTGGCCGGCGAGGACCTGCGCTACCTCGACGACGCATGGGTGAAGTACAACTTCGACACCCCACTGGCAGCCTCGCTCTACGAGGTCGACCAGGAGCAGTCCCGGGTGCTGGCCGGCAAGGGCGCCGGGCTGCGCCGCGACGACGTCGAGCGTCTCCGGTCCGAGTGACCCCAGCTGGCTGACACCGACACTTCGCACATGGAGGAGAAGACATGAGAGCGGACGAGCACCTGGTCCTGCACGGGCTCGCGGTCAAGAGGCACGCCACCGCGGAGGAGGTCGCCGACGCGATCGGCGATGACCCCACGAGGGTCGAGGAGGTCCTCGCGGCCAACGTCACCACGGGCCGCGTCGCTGACCTCAACGGGAAGTACACCCTCATGCCCGGAGGCCGAATGATCGTCAAGGGCGAGTACTCCCGCCACTTCGCGGACGTCCGCAGCAGCGAACCGTTCCTCGCCGCATACGAACGGTTCGAGCGCGTCAACGAAGAGGTCAAGGCACTCATCACCAGCTGGCAGGTGCGCCAACTGCCGTCTGGAGAGGCTGTCACCAACGACCACTCGGACGCGGCCTACGACGAGAAGGTGATCGACCGGCTGGGAACGCTCCACGAACGCTTCGAGCCGACGTTGCAGGAGATGTGCACGGTCGTCCCGCGGCTGCAGCGCTACGCCGACAAGCTCGACGCCGCGCTCCACAAGGCCGAGCAAGGAGATCGGCAGTGGGTCAGCGACGTCAACCTCCCCAGCTTCCACACGGTGTGGTTCGAGATGCACGAGGACCTGCTCTGCATGCTGGGCAAGGTGCGCGTTGAGTAGCGCAGCCTTCCCGACCAGGTCCTACACGCACCGGCTCGCGGACTCCACCGGCCTGCCCGACCGCAACCTGGTCGGCGGCAAGGCGTGGTCCCTGGCGCGGATGACGTCGCTAGGCCTGCGGGTCCCGCCCGCGTTCGTGGTCACCACCGACGGGTTCCGTCACTTCCACGAGGCCGGCGAGCTCACCGAAGGGCTGCGGGCACAGGTGCTCGAGGGCCTTGCGGACCTCGAGCACTCGACAGGACGCCAGTTCGGTGTCGGCCCTACGCCGCTGCTGCTCTCGGTGCGCTCGGGTGCGGCCATCTCCATGCCCGGGATGATGGACACCGTCCTGAACCTCGGCATGACCGACGAGGTGGAGGCGGCACTGGCCACCGAGAGCAGGGACGCCTCGTTCGCCCGCGACACCCACCACCGGTTCCTGGAGCTCTTCAGTCACGTCGTTCTGGGCCTGGACCCGCACGACCACCGCGCGGACTCCCCGGCCGCGGTCCGTGCGAGCGTCTCCACCGCGCGACCCGACGTCGCGTGGGATCCACAGGGTCAGCTGATGGCCTCGATCGAGGCCGTGTTCAAGTCCTGGAACTCGCGACGGGCACGCCGCTACCGCGCCCACCAAGGCATCTCGGACGACCTGGGGACCGCGGTGACCGTCCAGGCCATGGTGTTCGGCAACCTCGGGGAGGACTCCGGCACGGGTGTGCTGTTCTCACGCAACCCCCTGGATGGCTCCAAGCAGGTCTACGGCGAGTACCTACGCCGGGCACAGGGCGAAGACGTCGTCTCCGGTCGCGTGACCCCGCAGCCACTCAGCGACCTGGCCGACCAGAACCCGGCGCTGCACAGTGAGCTGCTGGCGGCGGCCCAGACGCTGGAACAGGCCAACCGCGAAGTCCAGGACGTCGAGTTCACCGTCCAGAGCGGGCAGCTCTACCTGCTCCAGTCGCGCACCGCGAAGCTCGCCCCCCAGGCCGCCCTGCGGTCGACGATCGACCTGGTCGAGGAAGGCGTGCTCTCCATCGACGCCGCGGTGCGCCGGCTCACCCCCTCGCAAGCGAGGTCCTTGGTCGCGCCCCGACTGGCGACGACCAACCAGAGCGACCCGCCCGTGGCCAGCGGCGAGAGCGCGTGCGCCGGCGTCGGCATCGGGCAGGTCGTCGACGACCCGGACCAAGCCATCTCCCTCGCCGCCGACGGCGTCGCCGTCATCCTGGCCCGCCCGACGACGAGCCCCGAAGACCTCGGTGGGATGCTCGCTGCGCGAGCAGTCGTCACCGACGAAGGCGGGAGCACATCCCACGCCGCCGTCGTCAGTCGCGCACTCGGCCTCCCGTGCGTGGTGGGCTGCGGAGCCGGGAGCCTGGCCCCACACGTCGGCAGCATCGTCACCGTCGACGGCGCCACCGGCACTGTGTACGCCGGCGAGCTGCCTGTCCACGTCCCCCGCGAAGACGACTCCGACGACCTCCGCACCGTCATCGCCTGGGCCCGCACGCTCTCACCCATCTCCATCACGGCGACCGCCGAAGGACTCGACGCCGACGACGTGGTCGACCTCGCGAACACTCCCGGAGGCATCGACCCTGAACAGGTCGCCGCGACCATCGCCGGGCTTCCACCCACCCAGGCCATCAGGGGCGGCGCGGCCGGATCGCCCGAAGCAGTCGCCGCTGCCATCGACGCCGGTGTCTCCCGGATCGTCACCGACCCGGTCCTCCCGGCCCTGCTAGCCGCCGTCCACCACACCGCGCCGGGCCAGCCCGACCCGACAGCACCGACATCCACCAACTCACCCACAGACACGAAGGGTCAACCACGATGAAGCCGACCATGGACGACGTCCAGGTGGTCCTCGCCCGTTTCGACGAGTCCGACTGGGACGAACTGCAAATCGACGCAGGCGACTTCCGTCTCCACGTCAACAAGTCGCCTCGCTCCGAACGAGCCGTCTCCACACCCGGAGCCACCGCAACGGCTGCGTCACCAGCCGCCGCACCTGCCCCAGCGCCGACAGCGGCCGCCGCAACGACACCCGCCGCCGGGGGAGACGACACGGGTGCCGGCGACCACGGCGACGAGCTCGCTGAGGGCGTCGTCGTCCGAGCGCCCAGCCTCGGCACCTTCTACCGCTCGCCGAAGCCCGGAGCGGACCCCTACGTCGAGGTCGGCTCGGACGTGACCGCGTCCTCGCAGCTGTGCCTGCTCGAGGTCATGAAGCTCTACACGGCCGTCGAGGCGGGAGTGGACGGCGTCATCGTCCAGGTGCTTGTCGACGACGCCGCCTTGGTCGAGCACGGGCAGCCGCTGTTCGTGGTCCGCCCCCACGGGGAGTGAGGAGACAATGGAGCGCCTGCTGATCGCCAACCGCGGCGAGATCGCCGTGCGCGTCGCCCGATCCGCCCGCGAGCGCGGAGTCCAGACGGTGCTCGCGGCCTCGGAAGCAGACCGGGACAGCCTCGCCGCACGACGTGTCGACCGCACGGTCGTTATTGGCCCTCCGGCCGCGGCAGCGTCGTACCTCAACATCCCGCTCCTCATCCACACCGCGATCGCAACCGGCTGCCAGGCCGTGCACCCCGGTTTCGGGTTCCTTTCGGAGAGGGCCGACTTCGCCGACGCCGTCGAGGAGGCTGGACTGGTGTTCGTCGGCCCTCGCGGGGAGACCATTCGAGGCATCGGCGACAAGCTCGGCGCCCGGGAGGTTGCACGGAAGGCCGGTGTGCCCATGGCTGCCGGCAGCCTGGAGGTCAAGACCGTCGAGGACGCGCTCGAGATCGCCGCCGGCATCGGCTACCCGGTCATCACCAAGGCCTCGGCCGGCGGCGGCGGACGGGGCATGAAGATCGCCCACGACGCCGAGGAGCTGGCGGCCACCTTCGACACCGCGGCCCGTGAGGCCGAGCAGGCCTTCGGTGACGGTCGGTTGTACCTCGAACGCTTCGTCGAGCGGGCCCGTCACCTCGAGGTGCAGGTCTTCGGCGACGGCACCGGGCAGGTGGTGCACTTCGGCGAACGCGACTGCAGCATCCAGAGACGCCACCAGAAGATGGTCGAGGAGGCTCCCGCGCAGCTCCTCGCCGCGGATACTCGCGCCCGCCTGCACGAGGCAGCCGTCGCGCTGCTGCGGGCGATCGACTACCGCGGAGCCGGCACGGTGGAGTTCCTCTACGACCCCGACACCGACGACTTCTTCTTCATGGAGGTCAACGCACGACTCCAGGTCGAGCACCCCGTCTCGGAGGAGGTCAACGGCATCGACCTCGTCGACCTCCAGCTCATCATCGCTTCGGGCGAGGAGTTCCACTGGGACCAGGAGCGCATCCACCAGCGCGGTCACAGCATCGAGGTCAGGATCCTGGCCGAGGACCCCGCGGACGGCTTCCGCCCCTCACCCGGTCGCATCACCCGCTGGGAAGCGCCCGAGGGCGACGGGATCCGTCTCGACTCCGCGGTCGAGGCCGGCTCGTTCGTGCCTCCGTACTACGACAGCATGATCGCCAAGCTCATCGTCACCGCCGAGGACCGGCCAGCGGCGATCGCACGGCTGGCCGAGGCGCTCGAGGACTTCCACGTCGAGGGCATCCACACCAACATCCCGCTCCTGCGTGAGCTGGTGCGCGCTCGCGACTTCATCGACAACACCACCAGCACGCGGTGGCTCGACTCCGCCGCAACCACCCTGATCGGGAGGAACACCCCATGACGCACGTCCAGATCCTCGACACCACGTTCCGCGACGGACAGCAGGCCGTCTGGGGGATGCGGATGACAGCGGGCATGGCCCTGCCGGTAGCGCCGATCACCGACCGCACCGGGTTCGACACCATCGACCTGACCGCCTCCTCGTTGTTCGAGGTCCTCGTGCGAACGATGCGCGAGAACCCCTGGCACGGTCTCGACGCCATGGTTGCCGCGATGCCGAACACCCCCAAGCGCGCCGGCATGCGGTCCAACGCCTCGGTCACGTTCGGGATCACCCCCGATGCGCTGATGGATGCGTGGATGCGCCAGCTCAACGTGCACGGCATCCGCAGCACCTGGGTCTACGACGTGCTGTTCAACATCGACAAGATGCTTCGCCTCGCTGGGGTCGCCAAGGAGTTCGGGTCCACCTGCGCGGGCGCGCTCATGTTCACCCTCTCGCCGGTCCACACCGACGAGTACTACGCCGACAAGGCACGACAGCTCGCCGCGTCGCCGGACATCGACTCCATCCTCGTCTACGACACCGCCGGCGTCCTGGAGAAGGAGCGGCTCAGCACCCTGATCCCGGCCCTCGTCGCGGTCTCGCAGGGCAAGCCCATCGAGATCCACGCGAACAACATCCTCGGCCAGTCGGGCAAGGCATACCTCGACGCCGTCGACCTGGGCGTCACCGTGCTGCACACCAGCAACAAGCCGCTGGCCAACGGGCCGGCGGTGCCGTCGACGCAGATGACGTGCCACAACCTGTCGCTGCTCGGCCACACCCACGGAGTCGACACCGCCCTTCTCGCGCCCGTGGCCGAGCACTTCGAGAAGGTCGGTCGGACCACCGGCTGGCCCGTGCACCTCAACAACGAGTACGACGCGCTCGCCATCCAGCACCAGATCCCCGGCGGCATGGTGGGCACCCTTCGCCAGAACCTGGCCCAGCACAACATGGTCGACCGGCTCGAGGAGGTGCTGTGGGAGACCGCGACGGTACGCCGCGAGCTCGGCTACCCCGGGATGGCGACGCCGTTCAGCCAGATCGTCGGCATCCAGGCCGTGCTCAACGTCGTCACCGGCGAGCGGTACAAGCGAGTCAGCGATGAGGTGGTCTGGTACGCCGCCGGCCACTACGGCGAGATGGTCGCCCCGATCGACCCCGACGTGCAGGACAAGATCCTCTCCACCACGCGCGCCAAGGAGCTCTCGGCGAACCCGCCGGAGCAGCCCACGATCGAGGAGCTCCGCAAGCGCCACGGAACCGATGACGACGACGAGCTGCTGCTGCGCGCCCTCGTGCCGGAGACGGACCTCCAGCGCATGCGTGAAGCCGGTCCCCTCGCGACGGTCTTTCCGCTCCTGAGCTCACCGGAGATGGGACAGGTCGTCGACCTCATCAAGACCGTCCGCGCCCCGTCGCTGCAGATGGCGATCGGGCAGATGAACGTCGAGCTCCACAAGAAGGGGTACTGAGGATGGCCGGGGGACCGCGGGTGCTGTTGGTCAACGACGACGGGATCCAGGCCGAGGGGCTGGCACTGCTCGAACGGCAGGTGGCCGAGTTCACCGACAACATCTGGGTCGTCGCACCGCAGCACGAGAACTCCGGCGGGGGTCACTCGGTGTCCCTCGACAAGCCGGTTCGTGCCCGACAGCTGGACGACCGTCGGTTCGCGGTGTCCGGGACACCCACCGATTGCGTGCTGCTCGCCTACTGGGAGCTGATGGACGAACGACCCGACATCGTCTTGTCCGGCATCAACCACGGTGAGAACCTCGGAGAGGACATGACGTACTCCGGCACCATGGGCGCCGCCATGGAGGCCGCCATCCTCGGTGTCCCGGCTGTCGCTCTCAGCCAGAAGAGGACTCTCGGGCAGAAGCCCGACTTCGCATCTTCCGAAGCGGCCGCACCAGGACTCCTCCGCGGCCTCCTCGACATGGAGTGGGCGCCAGGTCAGGTGGTCAACGTCAACTTCCCGGTAAGCATCAGCGACGACGGCCGACCGCACGTCACGCGACTCGGCCAGCGCAACCCGGGAACGTTCACGCCCCTGGGCGGCCTCGACGGCCGCAACATCCCCTACTACTGGGTCAAGGTCCGCTACGACCCCGGCGAGCAGGAACCCGACACCGACCTCTACGCCGTGGCCGACGGCCGGGTCGCTGTCACGGCCCTGTCGATGGACCTCACTGCGCCCGCCCTCAACGACCGCCTGCGCGACCTGCTGGCCAGCCCCGCAACCGCCAGCTGAAGGAGACCACGATGGCCGAACGACGGAACAAGACGATCATCACCTGCGCCGTGACCGGTGCGGTCCACACGCCCAGCATGTCGCCGGCCCTGCCCATCACCCCTGAGCAGATCATCGCTTCGGGCCGCGACGCGCACGAGGCGGGCGCCGCGATCCTCCACCTCCACGCCCGAGACCCGAAGACCGGCCGCCCGACGCCCGACCCGGACGTCTTCATGCGCTTCCTTCCCGCGCTGCGCGACCAGACGGACGCCGTCATCAACCTCACCACCGGCGGCAGCGTTCAGATGACCCTCGAGGAGCGCTTGGCCGCCCCGCTGCGCGCGAAGCCCGAGCTGTGCTCACTCAACCTGGGCTCGATGAACTTCGTCTTCTCGCAGATGGCCTCGAACCGTGACCAGTGGCAGCACGACTGGGAGCTGCCCTACCTCCTCGCCAGCGACGACACGATCTTCAAGAACACCTACCGCGACATCGGGCGCATCCTGCAAGACCTGGGCGAGGGGCATGGCACCCGCTTCGAGTTCGAGTGCTACGACATCGGACACCTCTACACGCTTGCCCACTTCGCCGAGCTCGGGCTGGCCAAGCCGCCGTTCTTCGTCCAGATGATCTTCGGCATCAAGGGCGGCATCGGCGCCCACCCCTCGCACCTGACCCACATGCTCGACACTGCGGATCGGCTCCTCGGGAAAGAGACCGTGGTGTCCGTCTTCGCCGCCGGACGTCACCAGATTCCGTTCGCCACCACCAACGCAGCACACGGCGGGCACGTACGAGTCGGCCTGGAGGACAGCCTCTACATCGGCTACCACGAGCTCGCCGAGTCCAACGCCCAACAGGTCGCCAAGATCCGCGACATCCTCCACGGGCTCGGCCACGAGATCGCCACCCCACAAGAGGCCCGGTCGATGCTCGACCTCAAGGGCGCCGACAACGTCGGCTTCTGACCTCGAGCCAACCGGCACGCACACATCCTGGAAGGAACCAAATGGACAAAGTGGTCAGCTCGGCCGCCGCTGCAGTGGCCGACATCCCGGACGGGGCGAGGCTCGCGGTCGGCGGATTCGGACTGTGCGGCATCCCCTCGGTGCTCATCGACGCGGTCCTGGAGGCCGGCACGACCGACCTCGAGGCGGTCTCCAACAACTGCGGTGTGGACGAGTGGGGCCTGGGCCGGCTGCTGTTCGCGAAGCGGCTGCGGCGGATGATCTCCTCCTACGTCGGTGAGAACAAGGAGTTCGCCCGGCAGTACCTCTCCGGCGAGCTCGAGGTCGAGCTCACTCCCCAGGGGACGCTGGCCGAACGGATGCGCGCGGGAGGCTCGGGCATCCCGGGCTTCTACACCGCCACCGGCGTCGGCACCCAGGTCGCCGAAGGCGGACTGCCGTGGAAGTACGACACCGAGGGCAACGTGATCGTGTCCTCGCCGCCGAAGGAGACCAAGGTGTTCTCCGTCCGTGACGGGGAGGGCGGCTCGACTGTTGAGAAGGAGTACGTCCTGGAGGAGGCGATCGTCGCCGACTTCGGCCTGGTGCGCGCCTGGAAGGGCGACCGGCACGGCAACTTGGTCTACCGGCAGTCCGCGCGCAACTTCAACCCGCTTGCCGCGATGTGCGGCCGGGTCACGATCGCCGAGGTCGAGGAACTCGTCGAGCCCGGCGTGCTCGACCCCAACGACGTACACACCCCCGGCGTCTACGTGCAGCGGGTCGTGCAGCTGACGCCGGAGCAGGCGGCGGACAAGAAGATCGAGAAGGTCACCACGCGACCTCGTCCGGCGGGGCCGGACTCGTCCGCCGACACATCGCGGGAGGCGCTGGTGGACGACGCGGCGACGCACGGACTGGGAGGCTGATCGGCGATGGCGGAGCGCAAGGGCTGGACCCGTGAGGAGATGGCGGCCCGGGCCGCCTCGGAGCTGCAGGACGGCTCCTACGTGAACCTCGGCATCGGGCTGCCGACGCTGGTGCCCAACTACGTCGGCGACGACGTCGAGCTGGTGCTGCAGAGCGAGAACGGCATCCTCGGTGTGGGGGCGTACCCCTTCGAGGGCGAGGAGGACCCCGACCTGATCAACGCGGGCAAAGAGACGGTGACGCTGCGCAAGGGTGCGTCGTTCTTCGACTCCGCGCAGTCGTTCGGGATGATCCGCGGAGGCAAGATCGACGCCGCGATCCTCGGCGCGATGCAGGTGTCCGCGGTCGGTGACATCGCCAACTGGATGATCCCCGGCAAGATGGTCAAGGGCATGGGCGGCGCCATGGATCTGGTCCACGGCGCCAAGCGGGTGATCGTGCTGATGGAGCACACCGCCAAGGACGGGTCGCTGAAGATCCTCGACGAGTGCGACCTGCCCTACACCGGCAAGCGCGTCGTGCAGCGGATCATCACCGACCTCGCTGTCATCGACGTGATCGACCCGACGACCGGTGAGGTCGCCCCGTCCGGCACCCTCGGCGACCGGGCGCTCAAGCTCGTCGAGCTCGCCCCCGGTGTCACCGAGGACGAGGTGCGGGAGAAGACCGGCCCCGAGCTGGTATGAGACCAAACCGGCTCGTCGCCCGACAGATCCCGTCAGGTAGACGCCGGCCAGACCGTGAGCCCACAGCCTGGCGCCGGCCGCGACACCCAAGCGTGGCCGGTCAAGCGTGTGCTGCAGAGGAAGTCGCTTCGCTTCCGATACCTCGGCCAGCGTCCGTTCCGGACAACAACGAGGCTCGAGCGGTACGCGAGGCACGACTCAACTCAGGACGCGTGGCATGTACGTGTTGTTGGCCGCCCGCACCACGCGCCACCTGCTTCGGCCGCGTCGTGCAACTCGCTTGGGCGCCTTTCTGGCGGGACTGACCCGTGGACGTGTCGGTCCCGCTGGAGGAGTACAACCAAGTCATGGCGGTGAACGTGACGCCGTCTTCCTGTGCACCAAGCACGTCATCCCACGCCTCCGCGGGGGCGGCGGCGGCAGCATCATCAACATCTCCTCGGTCTTCGGCATCGTCGGTGGTTACAACCGCCCGCAGTACCACGCCTCCAAGGGCGACGCTGACCCGGTCGCGTCCCGCGATCGCGGCGGAGGTCCAGGTGATGGCGCCCGTGCTCGCCGAGCTGGGTGGCCGCAGCGTCGGCGTCGACGCCCTGTTCGTGCGCCGGCGCCAGGGTCCGAGCACGCCGGTGGCTGTGGGCAGCGAGAGGAAGCCCTGTGGGGCCTGGTTGGCCTGGGCAATCGCGGATCGCGCCGTCGTGATCACCGCCGGACTGGTCGATGCCACATACCGCCGCGTATGACTGTCAAGCGGGCCGACCTGTGCTCGGCGCACTGGTGAATGACGTCGTCCCGCAGGCGGATCCGCTTGCGGGACTCCTCCTACCGTCCGAGCGACCGGGTCTCAAGAACTTTCTTGAATTTCGGGGGGACGCTGTTTGACCTGCGCAAACGTGGCGGGGGCTGCCGCGTCCCCCTGGGGTGGGAGGGCACGGGGGGACGGATAGGGGGACGCTGAGCCGCCACGCTGCGGCCCGTGACCAAAGTCAGTGGCGTCAGAGTGTCCGATTCGTGCGCGTCGCGGTTGCTTATCCGTGGCGTGAGGATGTTGCGAGGACTCTCTGGCCGCGCCGCGCGGTACGAATGGACATGGTCATGGCCGGTTGGCGGGCTGGTCCTCGTTTCTCAGGTCGGGGTGTTCGATCGTCTTGAGGTAGCGGGTGGCGCCTTCGACGCTGAGTCCGAAGAGGTCGTAGATGCGGCGTACGTCGCCGGCGGTGGCGTGGATCTCGTGGAGGATGCGGTCCTCTCGCAGGGCGCGCGGGCGGACGCGGCTGTCCCTCCAGGGAAAGGACGGGCCGCTGGGGACGAGCCGCGGGGCGGTGCGTCGGTTGATGAGCAGGTGCGGGTTCGCGGTGGCTGGCCAGGTTCGGTTGCGGTGGTCGAGCCAGGCGGCGAGCCGGCTCCTGACGGGTGCGGCGAGTGGGATGTCGCGGCCGTCAAGGTGGAGCTGGCCGTCGACGATGTCGGTCAGCAGCAGCTCACGGGCCTGCTTGCCGGTCAGGCCGTGGAAGGTCACCAGCGCGACGGCGAGCGCGATGGCCGGGTTCGGCGAGTCCAACTCGGCGCGGATCAGCGCAGGGTCGAGCGGCAGTGGAAGGTTCGTCGGAACGCGGGTCAGGTCGATGCCCTTCATGGGGTTGGTGAAGACGAGTCGGCGGCCCTTGAGGATCTTGAAGAGCGACCTCAGTCCGATCTCGGCGAAGTGGCGGTGGCTGGTACCGGCGGGCAGGGCCGCAAGGGCAGCCAGGATGTCGTCGGTGCTGATCTCGGCGAACGACTGGCGCCCGGCTTCGACCCATGCCTGTACGACGGGCGCGAGACCTTGGATGTGGATCTCGACGGTCTCGGGTTCGCGGGGCAGCTGGCGTGGTGCTTGCCGGGATCCGCCGAGCATGATCTGAAGCCACAGCTGGAGGTGCTCCCGCATGGTGTCGGCGAGGGCTCCGGACTCGATGAACTTGGCGTTGAAGTACCGCTCAACCCGGGTCGGGACGTCCTCGATCAGGAGCCCGGCTTCGGCGAGGACGTCGAGGGTGGAGGTGATGGTGCCGTCGTAGCGGCGCAACGCCACGACGTCACTGGCGCGGACCTTCGCGGTGGGAGTGGGCCGCAGGATCTGCAGCAGCCGCAGGGACTGGATCACGGCATTGCGCTGCCTGACGCTCCAGCCGTAGCGGCGGGCGTGGTCGGCGACGATGGCCGCGCAATAGCGCGTCAGTTCGCTGTCCTCGATCAGGAGGCGTTGGCGCAGCACCTCCGGCTCGGGGTCCATGTCGAACAGAGTCAGCTGCTCGAAAGCGTGGCCGTCGAAGCTGGCGCCGGGTTGGTAGGGCAGCTGGTTCTTGTTCTTCTTCGACCACCGGCCATCCCAGCTGACGTAGTCGGGCACCGGCGTGGGGCGCCTCTTGAAGACCATGTTGGCGAAGAACAGCTGCTGACTGTCCGTGCTCGCGCTCGCCAGGTCAGGGGCGCGGCCGGGTTCCTGTTCGAGGCGGGCGTTCTCGAGGCAGAGGCGACAGGCTTGCCGGTCGCTGACGTGGCCTGTGCGGCCGCAGTAGGCGCAGGTGCCCGTCGGGTAGTGGCTCTGCCACCAGCGACACGACCAGCAGGTCCAGTTGTGGCGGGGGTAGACGCCCCAGGCCAGGCAGCCCTTGCAGGATCCGATGTGCTCGGGGCTGCGAGGATGGCACCGGCTGCACAACCCCTGACTGAAGTAGTCGGTGCGGGCGCGGCAGCGGTTGCAGGGTGGCGCTGCGAACGGGCCGCCGGGCAGGCACTGATAACAGAAGTCGACCCGGGGGCTGGTCCACGCGACGCGGTTGCTCTGGCAGGCGTTGCACTTGGGCGGCAGCCGCAACGCCGCGTTGGGGCCGGGCGCGGGCATGCGGTCCTCGTCGTGTCCGTGGTCGGCGCGGACTGGGGCTACAGCGGTGGGGTCGAGCGGGGCTTGCCGAGCCGCGGTGTGACCGCCGGTGGCGTGCCGCTGTTGCCGTTCGTATCCGCATCCCCGTTGGCGCCGTTGCCGTTGGCGGCGTCGGTGTTGCGGGGACGGCGGGCGGCGACCTTGTCCGGCTCTGGTGTCATCAGGTCGTTCGGGGTGCATTCGAGCACGGCGCACAGCACGTCGAGCTCTTCGAGGCGCATCGTCGGCGGGGTTCCGGCCCACCACGACGACATCTTGCCCGCGGAGATCTCGAGCCCGGCATCTGCCAGCATCCGCCGCAGTTGCGCGGACTTCCAGATCCCTCGTTCGGCTGCCCGCAGCCGCAGGCTCCACTTCATCTGGATCCTCTCCTTCGGTTCTTCGGTGGGTTCCTCGGTCAAGTCAGTTGGTGCTGAGGCCGAGCCGGGCTTCGATGCGGTCGCTCGCGCTGTTCCAGGCGCGTTCGATGTGGTCGCTGCGGACGTGGAGGTAGCCCGAGGTGGTGGCCAGCCACTGGTGGCCGAGCAGCTCTTGGAGCGCCTTGATGTCCATCCCGGCCGCGTACAGCGACGAGGCGCAGTAGTGCCGCAGCACGTGTGGCGTCATCCGTCCCGACCACGCCGGGAGCCACTCGTCGACCTGGATCCCGAGGGCGCGGCGCAGCGCGTTCGCGCCGACGCGTCCGCACCGATCCAGATCGCGGTCGAACCGCTCAGAGGGCAGCAGCGGGGCGTCCGGGTCGGCCCAATCCTCGCCGTACTGCGGTCGGACCTCGGCCAGCCACCAGTCGATCAACTGGTTCGCGCCGTTGATTCCGGGCACCAGCCGTGGCTTGGGTCCGCGGCCGCCGGATCCCTTGCCGTGGCGCACGTGGAGCTTGCCGAACTCACCCAGATCGGGGCGCCAGTCGCGGATGTCGAGCATGACGGTCTCATTGATCCGCAGCCCGAGTCGGCGCCACAACGAGGCAGCGAAGTAGTCGCGAGCCGCCGGCCGGTACTTGCGCGCCTGCGTGACCGACCCGCGCCAGGCGGTGAACAGCGAGTCGATCTCCTCATCCGAGGGCGGCACCCGGACCTTGCCCAACGACGCCCCCGACTGGCGATTGAACTCATCGATCGGCTGCTCGACCAAGACACCAGTCGCGCGGCGGATCGTGCCCTCGTAGCGGGCGATCACGAACACGTAGAAACCCGCCAGCGCGCCCGCCTTGCCCGCCCGGGTCGACACGCTGAGTCCCCGCCGGCGCTGCTGGGCCAAGAAGGCGTCCGCGTCCCCACAGCTGGCCTCCCACAGCGGAGACGACAGCGAACGAGCGAACTCGATGACGATCGCCCTGGTCGAGCCGATGTGGCGGTCAGTCAGACCTGCCGCGGACATCGCCAGCGCGTACTGGTCAACAAGCTCCTGCTCGAAGTCCGCGGCCGCCTGCGCACCTATCAGTGCCGGATCAGCAGTACTGCCACCCGGCAACGCCACCAAGCCCATCAGACACCGACTTCAAGCGAGGCGATCATGCGTCGACACTACAACGAATCCGTCAGCCAGAGTGACGACATCTCAAGTCAAGTGCCGATGAGCGTCGAACCGGCGCGACCTGCACGAACTCAGATCAGGGCCTCCGGGCGTCCGATCGAACCTGAGTTCCTAGAGATTGTGACCTGAATGTTCGCCGGATTTCTGACGGTTTCGCGTCGAACTTGCAGCCGCTCGGCGTCTGTGTGAAGAGGCGGTAGTCGTGAAGAAGGGCATCCTCCTCGGCCTGCCGCTGGTGCTGATCGCTCCACTGATGCTGCTCATGCTGGGCATGGGGAGCGCGAACATCGAGGCGGTCCGCGCGGCATGCGCCACCACGACCAACTCAAGCACGGGCGGGTCCTTCGGGATCGGCACGCTGAACTGGCGCGGCGCTTCGCACTACAACAAGAACCCCCACCCCGGCGAGCGGCCCTACGGCGAGCGTGTGCCGAACATGGTGACCAAGATCGGCGCCTCAGGGGCCTCGATCATCGGGTTCCAGGAGTTCGAGCCGCCACAGGCTGAGGCCTTCCTCGAGGCCACTGACGGGGCGTGGAAGATCGTGGCGGGCAAGCGCCGGGGGCACCCATCCCCCGCGGACGCGATCGCCTATCAGCCCTCGGCCTGGAACGTCGACGAGGTCCGCTACGTCTCGATCAGGTACGGCGGCCCGATGATCCAGGTCCCTCTGGTGCGGTTCACCTCCACTTCAGGACTCGGGTCGCTCTGGGTGCTCAACACCCACAACCCCGCCAACGCGGTCGGCGGCTCGGACGCGATGCGCGATGCCGCCGTCCGCGCCGAGGCCGAGGCGTTGGGGAAACTGCAAGCCGCCGAGCCGAGCACGCCGCTGTTCCTCGTCGGCGACATGAACGACAAGGCCCGGTTCAAGCGCCTGTTCCTGTCGGTGGCCGGTCCGGGCTGGTCGAGCGCCAACCCCAGCGACCAGCAGATCGACTGGATCATGGGCAGCCCTGCCGTCACCTTCTCCGGCACCGTGGTCGACCGGAGCACCAACGACAAGGCGCACAACTACACCGACCACCCGTTCGTCTACACCACCGCCCAGCTGGCCGGCTCAGAGTCCGGTCGACCAGGAGCTAGCGCTGGTCTGGGTGTGATGCCCGCCAGCATCACGGCCACGCCCGGTGGGCCGGTCCGCGGTCAGGTCCTGGTCGCGAACGCCAACATCAAGACCCGCGGCGGCTTCAACCCCGGTGTCCGCGCCCTCGCCGGCCCGTCGCCGGACTTCATCACGCTCAACGAGGTCGAGGACGTGCCGCTGTCGCAGATGCGTTCCGCCGCGCCCGGCTACGACGCCTACCGCGAGGAGCAGCCGGCGGACGCAAACGATGCTGGGCAGGCCATGGGGAGCGCGATCATGTGGCGCTCGGACACCTGGACGATGCTCGACGGTGGCCGCGTCAAGATCGTCGACGACGACCACACCGTGTTCAAGGGCACGAACAAGCTGTGGGACCGGTTCGCCGCCTGGGGCATCTTCCAGCGGTCCGACGGCGCGGTCGTCTCGGTCATCGCGGTCCACCACATGACGAACGTTTATCGGTTCCCCCGCCAGTGGGGGAACCCGTCGATGAGCCGCGCCGAACAGTACGGCCTCGGCATGGACTACCTCATCGACCTGGTCGGCGTCCTGGCCCCGTACGGGCCGGTGCTGGTGGGTGGCGACATGAACTCCCACCCCAACGACGGACCGAACGCGGCCGCGCCACGAATGGCGGCGGCTGGCTACCAGTACACCAAGGACTCGGGCGTCATCTACAACTTCTACGCCGCCCCCGTGGAAGTCACCGAGACCTGGGAGATCAGCCAGGCCGCCGTCCACTCGGATCACCCCGCGTTGTTCACACGCATGGCCATGAATGGTGCCGGTCCCGGCACGAACGCAACCATCGGCACCCGGCCGGCCGGCTGCCCGCCGTGCCCGACCCCCGGGAACCTCGGCACCCTGCTCCAGCCGGTCGCTGCGACCGGCAACCTCGAGGCCGCCAAGGTTGCGGCCTCGGCCGCCTACCAGGCTGGCTTCCGCGGGGAGGACCTGGTCACCGCGGTGGCCATCGCCCGTGTGGAGTCGACCTGGGATCCGATGGCCACCAACGGGAGCCACTTCGGGTTGTGGCAGATCTCCGCGCAGCACAAGGGCAAGGTGCCCGGCTGGAACACGCAGGCCGACATCTTCGACCCGCTCCTCAACGCCCGCTACGCCTTCGCGCTCTACTCCGCTCGACCCGGGTCGGGTGAGGCCAAATTCGCCGACTGGATCCCCTTCGAGAAGACCGACTATCACCAGTTCCTCGACGTCGCCCGCCAGGCGGTCGCCGCAACCGGCGGAGACACCACGAACGTCGGCAACACCGGCTGCACCGTCTCGCCTATCCAGGTCGCCGGTGAGCTCTCGGCCGCACTCAAGGCCCGCCTCGACGCCATGATGAACACCTCCAACGGCCTTTGCGGGCTGTCGTGGACCAGCGGTGCTCCCTGCACCTACGACAACCAGTGCCCCAAGGTCGTCGACGCGCTCTACGGCGGCCCTGGCGTCGGCCGGGGCTACGGAAACGGGCAGGACGTCGCCCAAGGCATCATCAACGCCGGACTGGCCCAGTCCCACGGGACAGGCCTCGACCCGCTCCCGCCCGTGGGCGCCGTGGTCTCCTACAACACCGGCAACGGCGTCGGCCACGTGGCGATCTACGTGGGCGGCGGCAAGATCTTCGGCAACGACTACGGCTGTAGCGCGAACGGCGTCTATGGCTGCGTCGGGTTCGCCGACGTCCACACACCCGGCGGCTCGGTCACCTGGGCCCTGCCCAAGCAGGCGTTTGACCTGGGCGGGATGCCGGCGGTGGCCGCTTAAGCCGCGACGGAAGACAGGCGATCGCAGCGGAAAGTCGAAATCGGTCGCGCTGGTGTGTCCGATCGGCGCCGTTCTGGGTTGCCTTTCCAAGCATGGACGTACGTATCGGCACCACAGTCGACGGCCAGGCCGCCGGGTTCGACACCAGGACCGCCCGGCCGCTGCTGCTGGTCGGCGACGTCGGCCGAGGCAAGACCACCACCGCGCGCTACCTCACCCGGTGGTGGCTGGCGAACACCCGGCGGCATGCCCACGTGTACGCCCAAGCACCCAGCGAATGGGCAGACCTGCGCTGCGAGCCCGAGCACCCCGACCAGCTGGAGAACCCGGTCGGCCGCGACTGCGGTCCGGGAGCCTGTCTGGTCGTGGTCGACGACATGGACCTGCTCGACGACAGCCGCATCTCCTTCCTGCCGCTGAGAAGGGCGCGAACGATCCTGACCTCTCACGGCGGCAACAGCCTGGCCGGTCGCGCCCTGCTCGACAACGAAATCGACTGCCTGGGCCTGGTCCGACCCGATCACGCCGACCCTGCCGAGGCCGCAGTACTGGACGGGCAGGGTCGCTTGGACTGGCCGATCGGCACTGTCGCGGTCATCCCGGATCAGCGGGGGCCGATGGACTTCCCGTGTCACCGCTGGCAGGCACCGGCCGGTGCATGGGCGGTGGCGCGATGAGCATGGAGCGTTCCCGGCGCGCCCGGTTCACCAACGTCGCCCCGACGGCGGGCGAGTTCAAGGTGGCCGTCCTCCTGGCCGGGCTCTTCTTCTTTTTGATCACGCCGTTGGTCGTCCAGGGCGGTGTCGCGTGGGCCGCCTCAGGGGGCTTCGCGCTGCCGAACGGGCACCTCCTGGACGCCTACGCCGGGCTGCTGCACGGCCACTTCGGTGCGGGCCTGCACCGCGGCGTCGCCGACACGCTGCCGTCGGATGCCGTGATGTGGGTGCTCACGCTCCTCGGCGAGGTCCTGGTGCTCGGAGCCGCCGTCGTTGTCGGCATGTGGATGCGCGACCTGACCGGCACCGGCTCCCGGCACGGCCTTGCAACCCCCACGCAGGCCGCGGAGGCCCTCGGGGTGCCGCGACTGCGCAAGAGCGCAGCGGTGATCCGGCCAGACCTCTACGCCCGCTCCGGGCGCCGAACCCCCGTCGGCAGCAAGTAGCCGACCCCAAATGCACAGCGGAAAGGAAGCCAACGTGACCACAGCCCTCAAGCACGTGAACCCCCACGAGGTGGGCTGGCGGCTCGGCCAGGCCGGGCGCAGCGGACCCGAACTGTGGGTGCCCTTCGACCGGACCACGTGCGTGATCGGCCCCCAGGGTTCCGGCAAGACCCTAGACCTGCTGGTGCCCGCCCTGCTCGATGCGCCCGGTGGCGCGCTTGTGACCCTCACGAAGCCCGAGGATCTGTTCCTCACCCTGGAGGCCCGGCAGCGCGACGGCCGACCGGTCGCGGTCCTCGACCCGTTTAACGCCGCCCCCGGCACCCCGGAGTTGGTGTGGGACCCGATCAATGGCTGTGAGGACGCGATGCTCGCTGAACGGCGGGCAAAGGCGTTCGCGAACGGAACCATCAAGGGCGCCACCTCTCAGTCCTCCGACCAGGCCGCCCGGTTCTACGCCGGCGAATGCGCCAAGGTCCTGCAGGCCTACTTCCACGCCGCGGCGATCGCCGGCATCGGGTTGGACGAGGTGCTGATGTGGGTTTCCAGCCCGCGCGAGTACCCGCAGGCCGAGGAGATCCTGCGTACCCACCCGGCCGCGGAGCCGCTGTGGGACGGTCTGCTGCGCGGAGCCCTGTACGGCGACGAGCGGACCGCCGGCAACACGATCACCACCGTCCAGCAGTCCATGGCGCTGTTCTTCCAGCGCTCGATCCGGGAACGCTGCGTGCCCTCCGCGACGCGACCTGCGACCGACCTCGAGGCCCTGATTCGGGCGGGCGGCACTCTCTATCTGCTCGGCCGCGACGACCCGTACGCGAGTGCGTCGCCGCTGATGACGGCAGTCACCGAGCAGATCCTGGACACCGCCAAGCGGCTTGGGGAGACCTCCCCGCACGGGCGGCTGTGCCCTCCGTTCCTGGCCTGTCTGGACGAGCTCCCGTCGACCGCGCCGATCCCGACGCTGTCGACCCGGATGGCCAACGAACGTGCCCTCGGGCTCTCCTTCATCCTCGCTGCCCAGACCTGGCGGCAGTTCGTGGTCTGTTACGGCGAGGACGAGGCCCGCACCATCTATGGGTTGTCGAACAACCTGGTGGTCTTCGGTGGCGGTAAGGACATCCGCTTCTATCAAGAGCTCTCCGACCTGATCGGGTCGACCAGCCACACCGAGACCCGGTACTCGGCGCGCGGCCACGAGTTGTTCGGCGTGATGGACCGGTCCTTTGACCAGCGGCGGGTGCCGATCCTCGAACCGGCCGAGCTGCGCCGCATCGAGCAGCGCAAGGCCCTGGTGCTGGCGGAGATGTACGACCCGATCATCGCGAACCTGCACCGCTGCATCGACGGCAAGCGCGGCAAGGAGCTGCTGGCCGCGCAGAAGCGTGCCCGGCTCGCAGCGCGTGGCCCCGAGACCGTCGCACAGCCCATTCACCCGGTGACCGTGGAGCCCCCGGCGCCGCCGACCGAGCCGGTGGCCAGGACCCGGCAGCGGCTCGGGATGCCCAAGTAGGCGAGGAGTAGCCGATGACGACGATGCACCCCTCTCAGGTCGCCTCCCGCGCAGCGGGTGGGACCGCCGCGCGGGAGGGCAACGGGATGATGCCGCTGGTCGGGCTGATGGTGCGCCCGTTTCCCGAGCCCGGTCCCACGATCCGCACGGCGATGGAGCAGCTGCAGCAGGCCACCGTCGAACCGCCGGCCGATGAGGACGAGCTGCGCGAGCTCGCGCAGATGCCGCGGCCGTGGGACCCGGCCACATGCACCGGGCTGATGCGCTCCGAACTGTGGGCGTGGCTGGACCTGGTCGCGATGTGGGTCAACGAGCAGCATCTGTGGAACGTGACCCGCCCCGGGATCCCTGAGTGCTGGCCCGCGCACCCGCACCTGGTGCACGACCTGGCGGTGCTGGCCTGTAGCCGCTATTTCACGAGCTTCGCCATCACTCCGGCCGCGCTGGAGGACTGGCACCGCTACGGGCTGCCGGGGTTCCTCGAGCGGCTGCGGGACCGGCTCGGCGACGGCTGCCAGCCAAGCAAGCACCAGCCCCGGCCCCGGCGCGAACGGGACGAGAGCCACGCGTCCACGCCGGTGCGCCGCGGCCGCAAGCAGCGCTACCGAGACGACGTCGACCGCGCCGGTGAACTGGCCGCGGCCACCCCTCAACCCGACGATGCCAAGCCCGACCACGACGACCTGCACGAAAGGTGGTAGCCGCGATGGCCACTCCAGACAACAGCACTCGGCGGCTCCGGCTCGTCGATGACCAGCAGGACCAGCCCGCCGAGGCGGCTGCACCAGATGGCGAACTCACCGCCAAGCAGGCGGCGGCATTCGCCGCGCTGGTCGCCAACGCGAATCAGTCCACCGTCGAGCGGACGCTCGACCAGATGAACGCTGAACAGCTGCGATCGCTCGCGATCGCACTGGCCACCCAGGTCAACGCCGCCGAGACCGCGACTGGCGAGGTGGCCGACGTCGGACCCGACGGCATCTGCGCGATCGCGATCGCCACCGCCGCGCAGTCCTTCGGCACCACCCGCGACGCGGTGCTCAGCGCCGACCGCCACCGCGCGGTGACCGACGCCCGCGCCGTGGCCATGACGGCAGCCCGGCGCGGAGGCCTGACCCTGCCGGCGATCGCGGCCTACTTCGGCAAGGACCACACCAGCGTCATGTACGCCCAGAACAAGGTCGCGAACAACCCTCGGCTCAACGCAGTGTGCTCCCGCATCGTCGATCAACTCGATGAGCACTACGCGGAGCCGACCCGCATCCCCGCCGAGGACCCCGCCGCCCCCGAGAGCGGGCGCAGCACAACGCTGCAGCTGGCCGCCCTCGACCAGGCCCACAACGAGACCGCCCGTCGGCACCACGGCGAAGACGGCCAGCGGCTCGCAGTCTCGGCCGCGCCCGTCAGGTAGGCAGGCCCGAGCGCGATGCTGAACCGGGACCAGCAGAACTTGCTGGGTGCACTGGGCTCCGCAATGGCAGCCGACGCTCTCCTGGATCGCCTCCGCGAACGCGGGACACTGGAAGGCGGCCGTTCGGCACCGCAGGAAGGCTGCTGGATCAACTACAACCGCAAGGCGGTCTGGCTCGAAGACCACTCGGGGTTCTCCGAGGCGATGAAGGCAGCCGGCACCGACGCGAAGGCCTGGCGCCGGATCAGGCCGACGGTCGTGTTGAAGGTGACCTGGGCCGAGGCCGCAGAGTACGGCGCGACCCTGCCGCAGGAGCTGCGGACCGAGCTGGACACACTGCGGCGCAACGAGCGCGAGGAGAACCGCAGCTGGAGCGAGTTCAGCGATGCACGCGGCGGCTGGCCCTGGCGCAGACGCTTCGACTCCGACGAGGAGCATCAGGAGGCTCAGGCCGAGTGGGACGAGGCCTACGGCAAGCACCTCGTCGCACTGCGTGACGTGCGGGACCGCCAGAAGGCGGCGATCGCGCGCGCGCTCCCGCTCACCATCGATGACGAACCCGTGGACCTCCTCGAGCTCCTCGACCAGCAACCAGCCGCACCGGCCGCGCCGACCCGATCCACGGCCCTGCAGACCGGCGCGCTCCTGGCCCCGACCACCGCTCCGTCGCCGACGGTGGCAGCGGACGAAGGACTCTTCACCCTCCCGGGCCCCAGTCCGGCCACCGGCCGCTGAGCACCACGGCAAGGACCGCAGCCAAGTGTCGGTGCCGCCGTCTACGTTGGCCGCATGCAGCTCACGGCGGACGAGGTCGACCGGTTCTGGTCGCGCGTCGTGAAGGGCCCTCGGGAGACCGATTGTTGGTTGTGGGCCGGGGGCGGCACAGCCGCGATCGCTGACGACGGGTACGGGCGCTTTTGGATATCCCGGGAAGGTCGCCAGAGGGTGCTGAGGCCCCATCGAGTGGCCTGGGCGCTTGCCGAGGGAGTGTCGATCGACCTTCCCCCGGTGGTCGAGCACGTCGTGTGTGACAACCCGATCTGCGTACGCGCCGAGGGCACCCTGCTGGATCACCTCGAAGGGTCCACACAAGCAGCGAACCTTTCCCGGATCGCGCAGCACGGCCGCCGCGGTGCGCGCGGCTACCGCAGTCGAATGTTCGGCCGAGAGGCGATGTACCGCCGGTCGCTCGCGCTGCGAGCCGCGGTTGCGGACGGCTGGGATGACGAACGGATCGCCCGCGCGCTGGCGTCGGTCGACGAGGCGCAGATGGCGCTGTTCTGAGTCACCTGTTGCCGGGGACCAGCCAGGGCGCCCCTCAACCAGCCGTCAGTCGCTGGCGAGTCCGGCCGCGTAGCACAGAGCCTCGTCGAGCGACGCCAGCAGACTGGTTCGCTCGCCCAAGTAGAGGCGCCCAGTCGCATAGAGGACCTCTGCCCACAGGTGCTCCGCGGCAGGGACGAAGCCGGGATAGCAAGAGGTCCATCTCCATGCCTGTCGAGTGTTCCACCCCGCACCGACACTCCATGTCGCCACTGATGTGGCCGACGACAACACCGACGGCGACGGACGCGGCGGCGGCGGTGTCGATCCACGGCTAAGCCTGACGAAGCTCCGGCAGGGACCAGTGACGAGACGGCCATGATCCGCTCGACCTGCCAGAACGGTCGCGCTGGCAGTCGCGCGCTAGTTCTTGTTGTGCCCGAGGGATCGAGCGTGGAGGACTTCCTTCCAGTACGACTCGCGGTCCAAGACGTGTCCGTCGTCGGTGCGCATCGACCAGAACTCCATGAGAGCGAACCGCATGTTCGCGCGGTAGTAATCCTCGCCCTTCTCCGCCAGCAGCTCCTTGAGACCGACGTTGTTCCCGTGGAGGGTTGCGGCGTAAGTGCTCCAGCGCTGCCAGATGCCGGTGTCGCCGTAGGCGGACCCCACGTAGCGGGCGCCCGTCTCCTGGTCGTGGATGACGTAGACGCCCTTCATGTGCTCCAGAGCGATTCGCCAGTCGGGGCGCTTCTGGTTCACGATCACCTGGAGGTCCGCGAGTGTGTGATTGATGCGATCGTGCCCTGGGAACGGTTCTCCCACGAACGGCTCCTCGAGGATGGACGACACAGTCATCTCGTCGAGGCATGACTCCATAGTCCGTCGCCGCTGACGTCCTGCCAGCTTCATCCGGACGTAGAGGCGGCGTATGAACGGCCCCATCAGGTCCTCGCGCAGCACGACTTCGTACGAGTAGGTCCTGGGCTCGGGACGCCGGCCTACAACCTCCCAGATGCCGCCGAAGAGCCAAAGAGTCGGGTCGTAACGATCCTGGGCCAGAGAGAAGACGAACTGCCGGTTGAAATCGTCCTTGGGGCCGCGCCATGAGTTCCAGCGCCGCCACTCCTCGGGGTCGTTGGCCAGGACGTCGATCGGGTAGTGCTTGCCGTTGTAGACCGCGCAGTGCAGCTTGCAAGTGCCTGGGTCAAAGTCCCCGGGAAGAAGGGAAGCAAGCGGAATGGGCTGCATGACCGGATCCTACGGAGAGCTGCGGACCTCAACCTTCAGGTTTCGCCTGCTCGGCCGTCGCCGAAACGTTCGCCCGCACTTCCACGAGAACCATCGTCGGTTGTCGACATGCAGAAGCGATCGGCGGACTCCACGTGGGGGACTCGAGCGAAATCGTCTCGATCCGTCGGGGTCGTCAATTGTGTCTGCAGACGATGCCGTCTCTCGCCGCCGCGCCTCGCCGCGCCTTGGCTCGGGCACGGCCGGAGCCCAAAGCTTGCCGCGCTCGCATGGCTGTTAGGTCACGCGGCCGGTCGGCCATTTCCACATCCGTGGTCGCGGCAGCGCGGATCTTCGACACATGCGGCGTCGTTCTCGGTAGCGTTCGGGTCGCTATGGACGTTGGTCCCGGCGCGACCCCCGCGCAGATCGAAACCTTGGTCAAGGCGGTCCGTGTAGCGACTGACGTTGGTCGAGCCGCAGAGTTGCGTCGCGTGCGTCGCGCTGCGTCCGAGCGCTTGAAGTTTCCGACCGATGAGGAGCTGGGCAGCGCGCTTGAGCGGTTTCCGCAGGGGAGCGAGTCGAGCCCGTTCTATCGCGCCCAGCGGTTGCTCGAAGTCCGCGCCTACCTCGAACAGGAAGCGCGGGACTTGCCGCCGGATCTCTGGTGGGACTACTGGTACAGGCGGCGCCGGCGCACGAAGTCCGCTTTCTCTGAGCTATCGGGTACGGGCTACGAACGTGCGTTCGCTGGAGCGACAGGTCCCTGGCTGGGAGGCATGTCGACCGGGCTGGATGTTCTCGATCCCGAGCTGTACCTCGCCCTAGTCGCCGATGAGGTCGCCCGCCTTGCCCCCGCTGAAGTGACAGTCCGCGAGCTTTGTTATCGCAACCCGTTTGGTGAAGAGCTCGCAGCCGTCGGTGCGGGAGCAGAAGCGCTCACGAAGGTCGCCGGCGTCATCGAGACAGCCGCGACGCTCGGCGATCGGAAGAAGATCAAGAGAGCGGAGGCGGCGGTCGCGGAGGCTACGGTTGAGGACCGTGTCGAGACATCCCATCTCGATGTCGCCCTCAAGCAGGAGCAATTGCGACAGGCCCGACTGGCCAACGAGATCGCAGAACAGGAACTACTTGCGAAGCGCATTCAGAACGCCCAAGCCCTGGAGGCGTTGAACGCCCATCGTCGACAGCAGGATCTCGTTGAGCACTTCACGGCTGCGGGTCAACTCGATGAGGCTGACGCGATCGCCGCGCTGCAGCCATCGGAGGGACTGCTGCACGGATAGGTGACATCTGAATCTGCGTCGATGTGTCGGCGCTGGAAGGATGTGCACCATGCCAAAGGCGTTCCCCAAGGAGTTCCGTGAGGACGTGATCCGGGTCTACAAGGACTCGGACTCCTCCGTCGCCCAGGTCGCGAAGGACTTCGGCATCTCGCCGTCGTGCCTGAAGCGGTGGCTCACGATCGACGAGCGAAAGTCGTCCCAGACGTCGAGCAGATCGAGCGTCGAGGCTGATGCGCTTCGTGAGGCGAACAAGCGGATCAAGCTCCTCGAGCAGGAGAACGAGGTCCTGCGCCGCGCGGCGGCGTACCTGTCGCAGGCCAACCTGCCGGGAAAATGATGTACCCGCTCGTCCGCGAGCTGGCCGCTGACGGTGTCCCCGTCACGGTGACGTGCCGGGTCCTCAACATCGCACGCCAGCCCTACTACCGCTGGCTCGCGAACCCGGTCACCGACGCTGAGCTGGCGGCGGCCTACCGCGCCAACGCCCTGTTCGACGCCCATCGCGACGATCCCGAGTTCGGGTACCGGTTCTTGGTCGACGAGGCAGCCGAAGCCGGCGAGCCGATGGCTGAGCGGACCGCCTGGCGGATCTGCTCCGAGTTGGGTTGGTGGTCGTCGCACGGGAAGAAGCGCGGCAGCACCGGCAAGAAGCCAGGGCCGCCGGTCCACGACGACCTCTGCGCCTTCGTCGACAAGCACGGCGTGACCCGCCACGAGTTCAAGGCTGAGGGCCCGAACGAGTTGTGGCTGGCCGACATCACCGAACACTGGACCGCGGAAGGCAAGCTCTACGTCTGCGCGATCAAGGACGCCTACTCCAACCGGATCGTCGGCTACTCGATCGACTCACGGATGAAGTCCCGGTTGGCCGTCGCGGCGTTGAACAGCGCGGCGTCCCGGCGCGGCGAAGTGGCCGGCTGTGTGCTGCACACCGACCGCGGGTCGCAGTTCCGAAGCAGGAAGTTCGTCCACGCCATCAACCGTCACGACATGGTCGGGTCCATGGGCCGCGTCGGAGCTGCCGGCGACAACGCAGCCATGGAGTCCTTCTTCGCACTGCTGCAGAAGAACGTCCTCGACCGGCGTCCCTGGAACACCCGAGAGGAGCTACGGATCGCGATCGTCACGTGGATCGAGAAGACCTACCACCGCCGCCGCAGGCAGGCTGCTCTCGGACGGTTGACCCCGGTCGAATACGAGTTGATCATGACGACAACTGCCACCCAGGCGGCCTAACCAAAACTGTCACCTGTTCGTGCAGCAGTCCCGGACGCATCTGCGCTTGGTGAGTTCGCGGTGCGACAACCCGTGCTGACCCAGGCTGTCGAGCCCGACCCCAGCGACGAGTGACCCGCCATTCGTGGATGGCCTGCCGCCGATGCCCGGAGCGGTGGACCTTCGGCAATGGCAACATCGGCGCATGAAGTTCAAGGAGATCATCAACCGGGTCAACGGCGTCAGTTGCCCGATCTCTGGCGTGCAGTGGGACCCCGGCACTGCAGACGTCGAAGTCGCCCGGAAGGTGATCGCCTTTGTGGAGACCCGGCGCGTGCTCTTCTCCACGTACACGAACGAGGTCCCCGAGCAGTGTGTGACGTCCGTGCTGGAGATTCGAGCATTCCTCAGCGACTTGATCGGGCAGGGTCGCATCGCCGACGAGTTGTCCGGGCCCTTGAAGTTGATGCGCCGCTACTGCGTGCGGTTCCTCGAACGCGTCGGAGCCGTCGAGCGACCGGAGTCCGCGACACGGCACCTGTTCCGCGATCCCGACTGGCGCATGAACGACTACTGGTTCGGTGAGGCGCTAGGTGAACTTCGATCAGGCGTGGGGTTGCAAGTCGCGATCATCGCGGCGTCGTTCGGGCTGGACGTAGACGACGACCTGGCTCAGACCCTGCCCGCACCGGATGGTGGCCGTGACTGACGACGACCTCAGCGCTCTCCGTTCTCAGATCTGCCACCTTGCTGCTGACTGGCTTGCCGGGGCGGGCGACAGTCTGTGGGTGACCGCATGGGCTACGCAGGACAGCGATACCGAAGCCGTTGCGCTGCTGACGCAGATGGTCGGGCAACTCGGTCAGGAGGCGGCCGACGCGTTCGACCGTGAGCGCTGGTACGCGGCAACCGCCCTCACGCGGCAGATCGTGGAGGCGCACTACCTCATGGCCGTGTTCCGCGACGACGCATCGCAGCGGGGTCGGTGGCTATCCGCGTCGACCAACCGCATCGAGAAGTCGTTCCGACCGGGCCAGATGCGACAGGCAGGCGGGTTCAGCCCCAGCGAGTACAAGCAGCACTGCACGTGGGGAGGTCATCCGAACCCATCGGCGCGGTGGCTCCTTCCGAACCACACGGGCAAGGTTCACCCGAGCATCCTCATGGCCGACCTCGGTATGCACTTGACCGAGACGGTGGACCTGCTCGTTGCCGTCCTCAAGATGATTCCGAGCGCGGACGCGCTCGTGGAGCACCTCCCGCCGCAAGGCGACCTGCCCGATACATACCGACAATGGCGTGCCGAAGACCCTCTGTCCGGTCGAGTCAAGATCCCTGATAGCCCCGCCGACCTCTAGGGCGCACCAGACCCGATCAAAGTCGACTCGGCCAGTAGATCTTGAGCAACTTTACGTTTGCTCGAGATTGGCTGCATCTCGACATCGGTTGTTGTTGGTGGACCCGGGAGGCGGCGGCGTTCTCGGGCCGAGATGCGCTCGCAGTTCACCCAGAGCGCTTCCTGGCGAAGGTTCGAGGGCAGATTCAGGCCTTGAGGCGACCATTGGTTGCCCCGAGTTCGTCCAGAGGGATTCTGAGCGAGGTGCTGTCACCGCGCGGGCCCCGCGTGATCGGGGCCTGTTGGCGGCACGTCGTGGCCGGGCCGGGGCGGGGTGGTTGGCGCTGCGAGTCGCTGCTCGGCTGCTCGGCGTCGGGACTGGGGATCGGCCTTGGCTGTCTTCTTGCGCTCTTCGGCGTTGATCTCATCGATGCGGGCCTGGGCGTAGGCCGGGCGGTTTTGGTCGCGCTCCATGCTCTCGGTGACGGTCTGGTGTTCGAGGATGCCGGGCGCGAGGTGCAGCTTCTGGCGGAGACGCTCGAAGCCGTCGAGCCAGTGTTCGGATCCGCGGGATCCGAGGATGCGCGCGGTCTGGTGGATGAGCTTCTGGCGGACGTCGGTCTCGGACCAGTGTCCTGCGGTGCGCAGCAGGTGGTCGATCATCGCGTCTCCGAGCGGGGACCGGTTCTCGACAGCGGCGGTGATCGCGTCGGCACCCTGGGTCTCGAACAGTTTGGCCGGGTCCAGGCCGTCGGGCAGGTCGAGATGGGTGGGGTCGAGGTCTGCGGCGGTCAGGTGCCAGAAGGCCTTCTGCGCCGACTTCCAGCCGGCCGGGTCGGAGTCGGTGGCCACGGCGATGCGGTCGCGGCCGTTGACCATGTCGATGTGGGTGCGCAGCAGCTTGATCTGGTTGATGGTGAGCGCGGTGCCCATCGGGGCGATGCCGACGGCGGCGCCTTTGCTGCCCAGGGTGATGGCCAGCGCGTCCATGGGGCCTTCGACGATGACTGGGAGCGCGCCGTGGGCGAGGCGTTCGCGGGCTTCGGCGTATCCGAAGAGTGCCTCGCCCTTGGTGAAGATGCTGGTGTTGCGGGTGTTGAGGTACTTCGGTCCGGCGAAGTCGTCGTCGGTCTTGGTGGGGTTGCGGCGGCCGACGAACCCGAGGAGCGCCGCTCCTGCGGGGTCGTGGGGGTCGCGGATGGGCATGACCAGTCGGTCGCGGAAGAAGTCGCGGTAGTACGTCGTGCCGTCGTCGCGTTCACGCTGGGCGACGAGGCCGGCCTGTGCGAGTTCGTCGAGGGTGGCGCCCTGGTCGGTGAGGTGGCGCATCAGGCTGCGGCCACCTCCGGGTGCGTACCCGACGGTGTAGGTGGGGTGGTCGCCGAGGTCGGTCCGCAGCCGCTCGCGCAGGTAGCCCGGCGCCCACGAGCGCGGGTAGCAGGACTCGAAGTAGGCCAGTGCCTGCTGGTTGAGTTCGTGGATCCGCTCGGCAGGGATCTCGTTCGGGTCGGGGAAGGCGTTCTCGGCGGTGACCTCGTCGGTCTGTTCCCACGGCAGGGGCGTCGCGTACGGGTCCTCGACGTACGGGTAGTCGATGGCCGCGATGGCGTCGTACGACGTCGGGTCGTGCTCGTCCGGTGGCGGTTCCCGGTCGATCGGCTCGGTGGCGAGGATGTCGTAGTCGTCCGGGGCGGGGGAGTGGGCGAGAGGGACGTCGGTGTTGTGGGGCTGGTCGCGGTAGAAGGCGGCCATGAACTCGTCGGCGTCCTCGGGTGGCAGCAGGTCGGGGTCCGCGGGGATGTCGGCCTCGGGGTACGGCGCCTCGTCGTCGCGGGGCGGCGGCGCTTCCGTCGGCTGGTCGGTGAGCATGGCGATGCGGAGTACGAGCGCGTCGGCCACCTCGACGCCCGTCAGGCTCCCGTCTTGGGGGACGCCGGCCAGTGCGCTGGAGAGGATCTCGGTCGGGGTCCAGCCGTGGTGCTCGCAGGCCTCGTCGACCGCCGCCACGAGCGCGGGCCAGGCGGGAGCGTTCTGCAGGTAGTCGGCCTTGGTGGTGCCGACGAGTTCGGCCAGTGCGGTGCGCCATGGGGGCTGCAGCAGGTTCGCGGAGTGCTCGTCGGCGCCGAGTGCAGCCGGCCCGAGGTGGGGAACCATGCGCCACCACAGCGCGGCGGCCTGCTGCTCGTCGGGCAGTGGCCGAGCGGCCGCGGCGGTGTCCGTGTCCGTGTCCTGGTCGCCCGAGAGGGATGGATCGGTGGCCAGTGCCTGCTTGATGTAGTCGGTCACGGGCAGCCCGGCGCGCTCGAGCCGGGCGAGTCGCTGGCACAGCGGGGTGATCCACGGGTCGGCGCGAACGTTGTCGGGCAGGACCTGGTACCAGGTGCGCTGGGAGAAGGGGTAGCTCGGACGTGCCGCGCGGACGGCCCGGTTGAGCTTGGCCTGGTAGGCGCCGGGGGCGCCGATGGTGCGGTCGCCGGTGGGGCGCAGGTCGTTCTCGTCGGTCCCGGCAACGGCTCGCCAGACCGCGAGGTCGGCCCGCAGGTCGGCGTCCTCGTCCTCGAGGAAGGGCTGTGCCCACACGGGTGCGGTGGCGCCGGTCCATCCCCGAGCCTGTTCGCGTACGGCGTCGATCTGTTCACGCACGAGCTGGTGGTAGGCGGCCGTGAACGGTCCCCAGTCGTGGGCCTCGGCCAGCCGGGCGGGGATGCCGGGCAGCCAGGGCAGCGGCCCGTCGGTGGGCGGGGGAGCGTCCGGGTCGTGTGGCCGGGCCGCGGTGAGTTCGGTGACGAGGTCGTCGATGCGGGCGTCGAGCACGGCTGCGGGGTCGCGTGCATCGGCCAGCGAACCGACGCCCACGGCGGCGGTCAGCAGCTTCAGGGGGCTGTGCTCGTCGAGCGCGATGAGCGCGAGGTGGGAGCGCAGTGTCGGCCAGGCTGGGGCCTCGGTGAGTCCCGTGAGGAGTGTTTCGGCGTGCGCGTCGATCTTGTCCATGCCGAGCGGGCCGATGAGGTTCTCGGCGCCGGCAGTGACGGCGTCGTGGTAGCGGGCGGCCATGTCGCCGAGCAGCTGGTGCGGGTTGGTCTGCTCGCGCAGCGTGGTGGTCGCGGAGACCGGCGAGCCGTCGCGGCGCAGCATCTCGGCGATCCGGTCGAGTGCGGTCGGCGGGATCAGTGCCTCAGGCCTGATCAGGTTGTGCGGGTCGCCGTCGCTGGCGACGTTGAGGTAGAGGTGGTTGGCGAACTTGCCGCGCGACAGCGCGACGTAGAGCAGGTTGCGGTCTTCGTCACCGGTGAGGACGACGTGGCAGGTGCCGGTGGTGATGCCCTGTGCGCCGTGAACGGTGGTGGCGTAGCCGAGCTGGACGGTCTTGGAGACGTAGTCGGCGGGCAGGGTGATGGTCTTGCCGAGTTGGTCGTGGACCACGGTCAGGGAGCCGTCGGCGTTGACCATCTTGACGTGCCAGCGGTCGCCGTTCTTGACCCAGTTGGTGCGGCTGATGGGTAGGCGGCGGTCGTTCTCGCGGGTGATGATCCGGTCACCTTCGGACACCTTGGTGCCGTCGGCCAGCGTCAAGACGGGTCCGATCTCCTTCTCGTCGAGGGCGGCGAGGCGGTCGTTGCGGGCGCGGGTGTTGAGCTCGGCCACGATGTCGCGGGTGGGCGCGATCAGGACTGAGTCAGTGCCGTCGGTACGGTCGGCAGCCCACGCGGCGTAGGCCTGGTCGGCACAGGCACCGAGGTCGCCGACATGGATGCGGCCCCGGTCGGCGTAGAACGCGATCGCCGACGGGTCGCCGTCGCGCAGCGCCAGGGTGGCGGCTGCTTCGGCGTGGTTGAGGCTGCCGTCGGGGTTGCGGAAGCGGTGGACTTCGCTGAGGGTGACGGCGCCGATCTGGTGGGCGATGTCGCGTAGGACGCCGCCGGCGGCGACCGAGGCGAGCTGTCGGTCGTCGCCCACGAGCCGCACCTGGGCGCCGCGGGAGGTGATGTAGTCGATCGCGGCCGCCAGATCGGTGGTCGCTGCCATGCCCGCCTCGTCGATCAGGACGAGGGTCTTGGGGTTGATCTTCTCCATCCACGTGGGTGCTCCGCCGTTGTTGGCGTGCCACACGAGCTTGGCCAGCGTGTCGGCGCGAACCTTCTTCCGGCCCGGGCGCCACGGCCCGTTCAGGAGTCCCTTGGCCCTCGCCGCGGCACCGGCGTCGCCGGCTTCGGGGTTGATGGAGGCGCCGAGTTCTTGGGCGGCGACCGCGGACGGGGCGAGGCCGATGACGGTGCCGCCGGAGTCCTGCCAGGCGCGGGTGAGGACTTGCATGGCCGTGGTCTTGCCGGTACCGGCGGGCGCGAGGGCGAGCTGGACGGCGCGGCCGCTGGTGGCCATCTCACGGACCAGGGACTGCTGGGCGGCGTTGAGCTGGAGCTCGTTGGCGGCGGCTTCGGCGATCGCGATGCCGACGCGCACCTCGCTGATGGTGCGGCCGCCGGTGCGTCGGGCGGACTCGACGATGCGCCGTTCGGCGTCGATCACGGCCTGGGAGGTGTACTGGCGGACGCCGGCGAGGCTGTAGACGCTGACGATCTCCTCACCGTCGCCTCCGTGTTCGGGGCGCTGCAGCGGAGCGGGGATCGGCACGTCCTGCTCGGCCGCAGTGGTCGCGTGGGTGAGCGGGTCAGGGTCGTTGAAGGCGATGGAGTGATCGCCGATCGCGGTGGCCACCACGCGGTCGACGGCGGCGTCGAGGTCGGGCAGCCGGACGCCATGGGCACGGGCCTGGCGCTGTGCCTCGGCGCGCAGGTGCCAGACCTGCCAGGTCGCACGGTCCTCGGCGACCCGCGCGACGACACGCTGCGCGGTCTCGGCGACCCATTCGTCGGTGACGTCCTGGGCGTCCGGGCGGTGGCCGAGACAGTCCTCGACCATGTCCCGGACGGCCTGCTCACCACCGATGATCGCGGCGGCCTCGGCCAGCCACGCGGCCCGCTGGTCGGCCTCGGCGCGGGGGGCGTGCTTGGCCTGGCGGGTCTGGTCCCAGGCCTTCTCCGCGAGGGTAACGGCCTCACCTTCGGTCGGCGGCCGACCGTGCTCGGTCTGGAACGCGGCCGCCAGCTCGCGGCGGCGGGCCTCGATGGCACTGTGCCGCTTGGACCAGGTCTTGGCCAGCCGCTCGTCGACGCCGACGATCTCGCGCACGGGCCGCTTGTCGACACCCTTGTCCAAACCGCTCCTGCGGTTCTCGAAACGAACCCCCAGCCGGGCGATGAGCTCGGACTCGATGAGGGTGTTGTACATCTCCGCGAGGGTGACGTTGGCCTTGTAGAGCACCCGTCCGTCGACCGCGAGCCAGCGGCCGGTCTCGTCCTGGACCTTGTTGCTGACCGCGACGTGGGTGTGCAGGTGCGGGTCGGAAGAGCGTGCGTCGCGGTGGGTGAACATGCCCGCGATTAGGCCCTTCGCCTTGACCTGCTGGAGGCCGCCGCGGCCGCGGCGCGTGAACAACACCTCCTTCTCCAGCCACGACAGCGTGGCCTCGACAGCCGAGTGATGGGCGGCCTCGATCTCCTTGGCGACGTCGCGATCGGCCAGCGCCCACAGCGTCGAGACCGACTTCACCGGGGCGAAGGTGAGGTCGTACCCAGCCACCGCGGTGGTCTGCTGGCGGGTGGCCTTGGCCATGAAGGAGCCGCGCTCGCGGTCATCGATCGGGGCCCGACCGTGCTCACGGAGGAAGTGCTCGTTGCCCAGTTCGGTGCGGATCTTCGCCCGCACGTCGGCCGGAACCAGGGTCTTCCAATGCTCACCGTGGGCCAGGTTGTAGGCGACGTAGCGCTTCGCGGTCTCCTGGATGAACTCCGGCTGGTTGCCCAGGTACCGGGCGAACACACGGCCGAGCTGGGAGGCCTTCTTGGCATTCTCGATGCTCTTGCCTGCGTCCAGGGCGGCGTTTTCCAGCCGCTCCGCGTCCGGGTGACGGCCCTCGCCGAACAGGTTCCGCATGTGGGTCTCGGTGACCTGCGAGCCCACCTCGAGGTCGAGCGCACCGAGACCCGCACCGAACCAACGGCCCGGTGACTCGCCCTTCTCGGCGTAGTAGTCGGCCAGTCCCGCATGGCCGCGGTCGGTCGCATCGTGCACGGCGACCTGACGGGTCAGGTACGTGTACCCGTCGCCCGCGGTCAGCTTGTGCACACCCATCACGCCATGGAGAAGCAACCGCGGCGACCCGGTTTCGGACACCTGCCCGGCACCAATTTCCGACAGTGCATGGGGTGCGAGGGATCTGGTGAGTCTGGAAAATCTGAAAGTCGAGTTTCTGGCTGGGGTTGGTGGTGGTCGAAATTCGTCGGGGTCGAGGTGTCCGATCTGGGTCGGTCGAGGTTGCTTCTTGCTTGTGAAGGGGTCGCGGTGGATTTCCGCGACGTGACGATCAAGGAAGAGGTGATCCCCGATGGGGAAGGCGACGCAGGCACTGGCGGGTCGCGATCGGGCTCGGGATACCCGGCTGAAGGCGGCGCGGGAGCGGCGACTGCAGTTGGACCCGGACCAGCTGGCCCGGGAGCGGCGCATCGACGAGGCGTCGGTCGACGTGGAGGTCGCCTGGGAGGAGAGGGCGCAGGCCGAGCAGGCGGTCACGGATGCGGAGATCGCGGCTGCGGCCGCGATCGAGCGACTCCTCGCGGAGCGGCTCGCGGTCAAGGATGTCATGCAGCTGACCGGACTCGACCAGGCGACGGTACGTCGACTGCGTCAGCTCGAGACCGACTCCAACGACGACGCCGGCACCACTGGTGAGGGTGCCGACGTCGAGGTGGCGTGATGGCGAGCCAGCCGACCATCGTGACCGGCCGCAGGCGGCAGCACGAACTGCTGCGGTCGTGGTCGGGCTGGCCGCTGACCTCGATCCTGATCGACCCTGCCGAGGTCGCCCACGCCCGGGAGGCCGGCTGGTCGGGCACCAATCACCACGACCCGGAGACGGGGGAGCGGATCGTCGGCACGGCTGGCGGGCTCGGGTTTGGCGTCGACGGCGGCTGGCACAACCCGGTCGCGGTGATCCCGTGGACAGAAGTCGAAGCGATCGCGCGGGCGGTGCCTGATGAGGTCCGTCAGCAGTTGGTGGAGTTCCGGGAGAGGTGGCGCGACCACCAGGTCGCCTACCCGCGCTTCGTCGCGAGCGCGGACGCGATCGGGTGTGGCCCGATCGTTCCCGGGCAGCCACTTACGGCACGTCAGGAGGCCTACGTGCGCGAGCACGAGGCCTTCGAGGCCAGCGGCGTGCTGCCGGCCTGGGAACAGAAGCGGGCCGTCCTCGACGCGGAGCGGCTGGACCTGCACGCCCGGGCGCTCTCCGTGGACGCCGATTCGGAGGCCGGTGACCTCCTCGAGCTGCTGGACGACCAGAAGGTCGACGGGAGCGCGGAGAAGCTGGGCACCGCGGCCGCGGCCGGGCCGCCGTCGTCGACGGATCGGCCGGCGCTGCGACCGCCCTCACCCGGCACGACCCCTGCGGCGCGGGCAACGGGATCGTCGAGCCCGATCGCGCCAGCCACGGGAGGAGTGGGCCGATGATCGCGAGCAAGCCGGTCCGACTCCTATCGCTGGCGATCGTGGCACTGGTGGTCCTCGCCGGCGTACGGGGCATCGTCGGCGGCATCGGGTCCAGCGGCGACCTGTTCGAGGGCGCGGGCGCCGACTCCGTGGGCGCCGGCAAGCGGACACCCGGCGTCGTCGCCTACGTCTTGGACGGCGACACGGTCGAGGTCACCACTCCCAATGGCCGGGACGTCCGAGTGCGGTTGCTCGGCATCAGCGCACCCGAGCTCCCGCATCCGGGCAAGCCGGGGGAGTGCTACGGCTCCCCATCCACGCGACACCTCAGGCAGCTCCTGTCGGTCGGCACGCAGGTCACGCTCGTGAGCGACCCGACGCAGGACGACGTCGACACCTACGGGCGCTGGCTGCGCTACGTCGAGGTAGGTGGGCGCGACATCGGACGGGCGCAGATCCGGTCCGGTGCCGCCGCGGCCCGGGACAGCTCAGACCCGGTCTCGCGCCACGCAGCGTACGCGCAGGTCGAAGACCAGGCCCGGGAGCGCGGGGCGGGGATGTGGACGGCATGTCGCTGACCAACACGCCGGGACTGATGACGGCGAAGGGGTTTACAGACGGTATAGGGGGACTATACCGTATAGGGAGGCTATACCCCAGCGGCACGGGCCGCATCCGTTAGGCGTAGGAGGTCACCAGATGAGCAGCTGCGAGGGATGTGCGCAGAAGGGACACGGGCCGGAGGAGTGCGCAAACCGGGGTCTCCCGATGTGCGCCCAGACCTGTACCTGCCGGCATGGGGCGCCTGAGGCCGACCCGGCTCCGTACTGGACGGCAATCGCCGCGGTCGCTGATGGCGGTGTCGCATGAACGCCGAGGACCTCGCTTCGATCCGCCGGCGCCTGGACGCCGCCACCTCCGGCCCGTGGCGCGGGGTGGGTGACCAGGTCCGGGCCACTGCCGCCGACGCACTGATCGAAGACAACATCCTCGTCGCCTACTACACCGGCCATGACCACCGACTCGGCCTCAAGACGACAGGTGTCGCGGCCGACGTCGACCTCATCGCGCACGCCCCGACCGACATCGCCGCGCTGCTGGGCGACGCGGAGCGGCTGATCGAGATTCGGGACTTCCACCGTGAGTGGGGCAACCAGGACACCGACACCCTCGACCTCCTCACCCTGTGGGAGCAGCTCGGCCGACTGCTGGGGGTGACCCCGTGAGCATCTACGTCATTGCGGAGCACGGTTCCGCGTACTTCACCTGCGACTTCATCGGCGGCAAGCCCGAGCACCGCTCGGCGTGCCGTGCCGCCATCACGGTTCGATCCAACCAAGGCGCACTCTGGCTCGATCCGTCGTGCGCAGAGCTGCCCATTGACTGGGTCCGCGCTAGCGGCGGGCACTTGTGCGGCGAGCACGCTGGCCGCGTACCCAAGGACGGCCACGTCGCGGCGCTTACCTTCTCGGGGAGTGCGTCATGACCGCCGCACAGTGGCGCCCGGCGCTGCAGCGACGTCGGTTCAAGCACGACACCCTCGTGGCTGTCGACGCCTTCTCGGGCTTCGGTGGGCTCACGCAGGGGATCGAGCTGGCCGGCTTCGACGTGATCATGGCGGCGAACCACAACGAGTACAAGGTGCGGGTTCACGAGGCCAACCACCCGAACGCTGAGCACTGGATCGCCGACCTGGTCAACAGGGAGGCCTCCGACTACCACTCCGCGCGAGACCTTCCTGCCGCGGACCTCTTCACTGCGGGCATCAGCTGCGTCAACCACAGCCAGGCGAACACGCAGAAGGCGTACGAAGAGGGCCTGACGCTGTTCGACCTCGAGGACGCCGAGTACGAAGCCCGCGTCACCCGGTCCGAGCGTGACCGTGCGACGGCGATCTGCGTTCTGCAGTACGCCGCCCAGCACCACCCGCGGGTGATGCTCATCGAGTGCACGACCGAGTTCGCGTCCTGGGGCCAGCTCGTTCCCGGCAAGCGGAAGGTCGGCGACGGGTCGACCTACCGGTGGTGGCTCAAGCAGCTCGGCCTGCTGGGGTACAACCACAAGGTCCTGTACCTGAACTCGATGTTCTTCGGTGTCGGCCAGTCCCGCGACCGCGGATACTGGGTCTTCTGGGACAAGAAGCTGCCCGCGCCCGACCTGGATCACCGTCCCGAGTCCTGGTGCGAGAAGTGCCAGACCATCGTCCAGGCCGTGTGGTCGTGGAAGACCGGCGTCCCGCCGACCGGCTCGGTCCGGTATGGCAAGCAGTACAACTACCGATGTCCGTCGTGCTACCGCGAGGTCATCCCGCCGTCCACGCCCTCGCTCGACGCCCTCGACCTGTCGAACCTGGGCACCCGGATCGGCGATCGGGCCAAGCCCCTCGCCGCCGCGACGATGGCGCGCGCCGAGCGGTGCCGCCATCCCGATGAACCCCTGGGAGGGATGACTGATGCCGAAGCGGCTGCGTCTCAGGAAGAAGCAACGAGGGCGCTACGAGGTGCGGATCGACGGAACCTCCGTGGGGGACGTCCGGGGCAACCGGGGCGATTGGTGGGCGCTCCCGGTCCATCCAGTTGTCAGCAACACCTACCTGGTGGCGGCGTTCCCGCACGTCCCGAACCGCTACGGGCTCTGGACGGACCCTGACCGGATCGCCCCGCTGGCGAGCAGAACGGACGCGGTGGCCGTGTTGTGCGACATCCAGGGAATCCCCCAGTCCATCGCTCTCGATCTGTTGGCCGGTAAGCCGATGAGCACTGCGCAGGACGATTGGATCACCCGCGCACTCCGGGGCTTCACCGGCGTCGAGGTCTATGAGTCGTTCACGGCGGCGTGGCGTGATCGCCACCCGTCTGGCGGGGAAGGCCGATGAGCGCCGAGTACCGCAGAGCGAGCACGACCTGCTTGACCCCGAAGCCTTCATGGCCGCGATGCGGGAGGCTCGACGTGACTGAGCAGGACGTCGGTGGCGCGCGCTTGGGGCCGTTAAGGTCGGCAGCATGCAGCCCGCCGATGTGACCGCCGTGCCGGCCGAGGTGGTGGAGGACGTGCTTCGCGACCCGTCAGGTTTCCTCGCCGCGGCCGCGGAAGCAGCACCAGGCTGGGCGTCTCGGTACGGCGGGCCGGAGGGCGTTGCACAGCTGACGAGCGCTCTGCATGACCATCTGGCCCAGCTGACGAAGACCAACGCCGAGCTGCGAGCCGCGACGGTGGTCTACCTACGCACCCATCCGGGATTGTCGCTGCTGACGATCGCGCGGCTTCTCGGCGTGACCAAGGGTGCCGTCCAACATGTCATGCGCCGCGCCCAGGAGGATTCGACGAGCGGGTCCGGGACCTTCGCGCGGCTCGCGACTCCCGGCGCCTGGCGTTCCTGACGACCACGATTCTCATTAACCATCCCCGGGCCGCCGCCTCCGAGCTCGTCTGCGCCGACCACACAGCTCAGCCTGGTCGCTAGCGGTCCGGCGCGGTCCAGTTCGGGTCGACAGGCACCGGTATGAGCTGGTCGATGCGGAGCCAGTCCATCTTGACCACGGGCTTGAGAGAGGCGTCGTCGTGCCAGACCACCAGGGCCTCCCAGTGTCGGCCGTCGCGCTTCCAGTCGAGGATGAGCCCGCGGGACGGCTTGAGGCGCCCGGCGTTGCGTATCAGGACGAACCGCACGTCGGCGTACGGTCGCCACGCGTCGTTCTTCGGCGGGTTGGCAGACACGACATCACTCACTCGGTGCTGAGGAGCTCGGCCGGGACCCACTCCTCGACCGTGGCCCAGCGCCCTGGTCGCAGCTGCGCCACGTAGACGACTCGGCCCTCCCACAGGTGGCCAGCGCGGCGCCACTCCAGGAGCAGGCCGGGGAGAGGCTGCGAGCCGTCGACGGGCACGCTGACCCAGCAGTGCCGCCCGGGGTGGTCCTGCCCTCCGGCCGCGCTGCTGTGGGCCGGCGGCCGCGCTGGCTCTTGGGCCTGGTCGACGCGCACACGGTCCTTCAAAGGGATGCCAGCCCCGCGCCCGTAACCGCCTGCCATGCCTCCTAGAGTAGAACAGGTGTTCGACCAGCACCGCCGGAGCGGGTTCGTACGCTGAATGAGTGCCCACCCGCTGGGAGCCCATGCTGGCCAAGCCTGCAGCCACGCTGCCGGCCGGCTCGGCTCTGCCCGGCGGCACCGTCTACGAGCCCAAGTGGGACGGCTACCGGGCCATCCTCGAGCGGACACCTGAGGGCTGTCGGGTGTGGTCCCGCAACGGCGCTGACCTCACCGCCGGCTTCCCCGACATCGTCGACGCCGCGTGCGCCCAGCTGCCGCCGGGCACCGTGGTAGACGGCGAGCTCGTGGTGTGGAGCGCGGGGCGCCTGGACTTCGCCGCTCTAGCCCCGCGGCTGGCCTACCGCGGCCGCCGCCGGCCACCGGCTCGGTTGGCGCCTGCGACCTTTCTGGCCTTCGACCTACTGGCCGCCGACGACGCCGACGTGCGGGGGGAGCCGTTGCGGGTGAGGCGGTCGCTTCTCGAGCAGTGCGCTGCGGACTGGCGGCCGCCGCTGCAGTTGACCCCGCAGACCGCCGACCCCGCCCAGGCGAGGCGGTGGCTGGAGGAATACGCCGCGGCCGACGTCGGCGTTGAGGGCCTGGTCGCCAAGGGCGCCAGCCAGCGGTACCTCCCCGGTCAGAGGGGTTGGGTGAAGTTGCGGATCCGCAACACCCGCGAGGCCATCGTCGGCGCGGTGATCGGTCGCGTCGACCAGCCAGAGCGGTTGATCCTCGGCCTGGTCGACGACGCCGGCACGTTGCGTGTGGCCGGTGCGACCCATCCGCTCAGCTTGAGGGAGTCGGCCGAGCTTGCCGCGGTGCTCGTCGGCGCCGATGACCACCCTTGGCCGCTCGAGCTCAGCACCCGCCAGCTGGGGCGGTTCAGCCGCGAGCCGGTTGCGATCACTCGGGTGGCTCCGACGGTGGTCGTCGAGGTCGAGGCAGACATGGCGTTCGAGGACGGGCGGTGGCGGCATTTGACCCGTTACCGCCGCGTGCGGTGGGATCTGCGCGGCTAGCTGCGGTCGACGGCGGAAGTGCGCAGCATGCGGCCAGCTCTTCGGGGTATGCGCGCGCTACGGCGCTGAAGATCAGTGCGTCGCGGTACGCGCGCCACACGCGTCCTGCGGGCAGACGTGGCGGACGCTGGCGGTGTCCGTGCTCGTGTTAAGCAGTAGCGCAAACTTGCAGCCCTCAACGAGGCCGAACTCGGCGGCGACCGCGCGCAAACTGGAGACCTGAGCATTGCTGGTCATCCGCGTGACGCGCACCTCGCCGTGTCCCTCGGGGAGGGCAAAATATCTTGTCGACGGAGCGGTTCTGAGGCCCAGATGCCAAGTGAGCCAGCGATTCACGGGTATGCCGCTGCCGCGAAGGATCTCGCGGTCGACTACGAGTTCGATACCCACCACGTCTCCACTGGTCTTGATGTTCGAAGGCTGCTTGGGTTCCGTGTCCTCGACGGGGACAGCCCCCCGTTCGGCCAGGTCATACAGGCCGGCGGCGTTAAGCCCGATGAGGTTGCTCGACAGGCACTGATTCACCCGCCAATCACTGACGGGGTAACGGCGCTGTGTCTCAACGCGGAGCTGGTCAACAGGCAGCGGCCCGAGATCTCGGAGAACTTCAACCAGGGCATCAACGGCGGAGCTATAGCGGTTCTCTGAGCCGGGGACACGCCAATCGGAGAGCGCCCAAGTGCCTTCTGGTCGAACTTGTGAGAAGGCTGGGTCTCGTCGCATGTTCTCCCGCGCGGCATGTTCACTGCATCCAGCCTGTACTGCGATCTCGTCCGCAGGTCGTGGTTCGCCCTCGAGCTTGAGCCAGAGATACGCCACGTCTCGGGTGAGTCGCGCGGGTCGAATCCAACCCAGATCGTGGGCGGCCAGTTTGCTGTTGCTGTGCGCGAGAACGCTTCGCCAATCGAGGTCCTCGGAAAGGCCAAGCTCGGCGGCGGCTTGATCAGCTTCCTCGTGGGTCAGGGGTGCGAGCTCGACCATTCGTCCCAGTTGTTGTCGCAGCTCGTTCGGCCGAAAGGTCCAGAACTCGGAGAGCGCCCCAGCCCAGGTGCGGGGATGGCTGACACCCAAGGTCTTGAGCAAACACCCCAGCGCGGTCGTGGAGTGAGCGTCCACAAGCGTCGCGATGTGACGATCCGCCACGGCCGGGGAGTCGCCGAGCTCCGTGTGCAAGGCGGAGAGGAGTTGCGGGGCTCGTTTTTCCATCGCGCGCACGAGCGCGCCTTCAGACGCCTTCTGTACCTGCCGGACGCGTTCGCGGGTGAGGTTCAGAGCCAGTCCGATCTCGTCCAGTGTCTCCCCAGCGAGGCGCCGACGGAGGATGTCTCGGCTGCGTTCAGGGAGAGCCGCCCAAGCGTCGTCGAGCCACGCGCGAGGGCCGAGGTCCCCGTCGCCCAGGTCATCGACCGTCTCGGCGCAGCCGCCAGCGCTGGGCGCGACCGCGCGGCTGCGCTGATCCTGGGCGGAGTCATCCGCCGATCGAGGCGAGAACACGGCGACCCAGTCGGGTTCGGCAGGCTGATCGTCGCTCATAGTGAAACGTGGACGAGCCGGAGGTCGCATCGCCCCGCGAGTCGTAAGTGCGCCTTCTTCTCGTTGGCTGGAATGGGCCTGGTGAAGGTCTCGATCACACAGATCACCCACGGTCGATGATCGCCCTCAGCACTCGCTATCAGGGCGGCCCAGCACAGGTGCTTGAGGTCGCGGGCCTGAGCCCAGGTCAGGACGGTTTCCTCCTCCCCCTTGCGGGCGGTTAGGCGGAGTGGCTTGGAGCGGATGGTGTCGGGGTCCAGTTCCCAATCTGAGCCCAGCACCTTACGTACCAGGGCTATGGGCACGTCCTCGGCGCCGTCGACCAGCCCCGCGTACTTGCCGACACCACTGAGGGACCGACTCCACTCCTTCATGGGTCCGTCCTTGATCCAAACGCGCGCGTCGCCGTCGGAGAGGTACTCCCGCAGGCGGCCGCCGACCTCAGGATCATCCACCCACTTGGCGTACTGGGCCGAGTGCTCCTGCGGCGTCAGGCTCGCCCAGTCGAGCTTCTTTGCGTCGGCATATAGGCGCGTGACCACCTTCGTCTCTACTTCACGAGGAATGCGCATCATTCGAGACCGATCGCTGTTGGGAACTGGAGGCGTACCTCATCGGCCGCTGTCTCAAGGTCGGCGGCGTCGCGGATCCAGTAGTCGAGGAGCGTGCCGGCGGTCTCGTCGTTGAACGTGATCTGTGAGCCACCGGAGAGCGGGAGTGAGAGTTCCTCGATGTCTCCGCCCCGGATCGCCGCAAGGGTTCGCTTGAGGTCCAGGCCGGCGGCGACGCGCCGCACGTCGGTGACGAAGTCAAGCACCTTCAGACTCTCCTTGCCCTCGCGCAGACGGAGGCCGCGGCCGAGCTGCTGGACGAAGATTCGTCGGCTGTGGGTAACACGGAGGAACGCGATGAGGTTGACGTCGGGTACGTCGACGCCTTCGTTGAACACGTCGACGCACGTGATGATGGGAACCCGGCCGAGCCGGAACGCATTGAGCAGGATCTGACGTTGTTGCCTGCTGAGCCCGCTGTGCAGATACGAGGCTCTGCGCCAGCTCTGATCCGCGCCAGCGAGCAGAGTGGCCATACGCTCCGCATGCTCGATCGTCTGGCAGAAGACGATGGCCCGCGGGTCGCGGATCTCCCGCCAGGCCTGCCTGAACTCGTCGACGATCTCCTCGTCGCGCTGCGGAAGGAAGAGTGCCTTGTTGAGTTCCTTGATGGAGTAGCCGTGCTCGCTGGCGTGGCGGACGAAGTCCCAGTCGAGGTTGTCGACGTACATGCGGTAGTCCACTTGGGCGAGATAACCGTCCGCCATGCCTTCGGCAATGCCGAGGCTGTACGAAGGTTGACCGAACCTGGACGTGATGTCGAACTTGTCACCTCGCCAGGGCGTAGCCGTGACCCCGAACTGGCGGGCGTCCTGACACTCGTCGAGGAGTTGGGCAAACATGCCCGTCTCTCCGACGTGGTGGGTCTCGTCGATCATGATCAGCGATGGACGCCAGTCCGTTCTGACAAGGCCAAGCACTGAATCGATCGTCGCCACGGTGACGCCTTCGAATGAAGTGGGTCTGGTGTCGCCGGTGAGGACCTGGGTTGGCACTGACTTGTCCAGGTGACGCCACAGGGCCTTCTCGAGCTGCTCGACGAGTTCCTTCATGTGGGCGACGACCAAGATCCTGGCGTCTGGGTGGCTCTCCAGATGACGCCGTATCACCTCGCCACCGACCACCGTCTTACCGAGCCCGGTCGCCAGTACGAGCAGGGCTCGGTTCGTGTCCTCGAGGTCCTGCTGAATCCGCTCCGCCGCTTCAAGCTGGTAGGGGCGCAGCTCGTACTTAGATGGGACGCGTTCGGGCATCTTCGCGTAGATGGCCTCAAGGGTCGGGCCAGCCCACGCGTCGACCTTTATGCCGATCCCGCCGAGGGCCTTGCGACGTGCCTCGGCGGTGGCGTTGAGGCTCGTATTGGTGACGACGACGGCATGGTCCGCTCCGTAGCGCGACCGGGCCCGCTCGGCGTCGTCGACGCCCGTGCGGTCCACGGCGCCTCTGCTCGAGAACTTGCACTGCAGCACCCACTGCTCGCGGTCCCGGACCGCCAGGATGTCCGCTCCCTCGTCGCCTGCGCCGTCGATGATTCGGACGTCGGTGAACCCTAGGTGCCAAAGCGCCCGCTCGGTTGCGAGGGTAAGTCCTCGTGGGCCGCCCGCGAGGAGGGCGCGAGGGGCAAGGAACCCGCTCACTGCTCCTCCGGGGCGAGTTCTTGCTGGAGGAGTTGGAGGCTCAACCGCGTCCGGCGAAGCTGGCTGACGCTCGGTGCCGCCTGGAAGGTGAGGAGTGTAGCGACGTCGTTCAGGTAGCCCACCACGCGCGCGAGGCTGAGACGCCGTGAAGAGGGGGACGTCAGGGAGGTGTAGGGACCCGCGAAGACGTTCCCCTCCATGAAGGGTTCCGGCCAGTTCTCCAGCAGTTTCACCAGGTAGAGCGGAGGGGCGTAGAGCAGGAACCGGCCGCTTCCTACCAGCGACGCGGTGAGTGTGTCGCCCCCGTCTGCGATCAGGGCGTTCTCGGTCTGCGTCTGCTCGTCGGGGTCGAGGTAACTCAACGCCCGCTGAGTGTCCGAGTTCACGTTGTCCGCCATGCGCTGTCGGATGTCGGCCAGCAGCTCGGCGGCCTGCGCGCGGATGACGGCGGGGTCGACTGCCGTGTCCGGCAAGCAAGTTGCGCGCAGCCGTGCCGCGATCTGCGAGTGGGTCAGGTGGCTGTCGGCCTTCACCTTGAGTGCCGCACTCACTTCGGCCACCACCAGTTCGGCGGGCTCGAGGCCGAGCTTGGTAAACGCCTCGTGCGTCAGGTCGATGAGGGCCGTGGCGGTCCCTCCTGGCCCGAGCGCGAGCCAGATCGGCGTCGGGTGGTTGTCGGCGTCCGCGATGTGTTCATGGAGGGTGCGCGTTTCGACCTGAAGCTGTCCCAGGTCGGGTAGTCCGAATATGCGACTCAGTTCCGGCATGATCTCGCTGGAGCCCACGTATCGGGCGAGCCGCTCTTGGACCGTTTCCGGCTTGGCCGGCGCGCTGGGTTCGGGTTCGGGTGTGGGTTCCTCCGTCGTCGAAGGTTCCTCGGTAGAAGTGGAGCCCTCTCCTCCCAGCGCGGCGATCACCGCATCTTCATCGGCCTGGTCCTTGGAGTCGCCGGTGGCTTTCGCCAACTTGGCTGCCTCGACGCGCTCCTCGTGGATGAGGACCTGTGCCCACCACTTCTCGTCTGCCTGGTAGTCCGGGTCGCCGGCCCAGAACTTGCGCGCCCACTGTCGAGTCTCCTCGTGCAGCGGCCGGTTACCGTCGCCGGGGACCAGACACCTGCGCCCGGCGGCGTTCCTGCGATATCCCTTGTGGAGCCGGGCAAGGGGGGAGTTGTTCTCCGGGTATCCGGCTGCCTTGGCCTTCTCAGGCTGAAGCGGGGCCTCTCCGCGCAGGTAGTCGACAGCTGCCTTCCAAGCGCGGTCGCTGTACTCGAAAGCGGTCTTGTCGTAGTGAACCGGGACGTAGTCGAGGTGGATCTCACCGATCAGCCGTCCGCCCTGGTTGACCAGCTCGATCGGGTACTCGACGTCCACGCCAGCGGTCGGGTCGTTCGGATTGGTCCAGTTGAACAGCCGCTTGTCGTACTGCAGGATCTTGCGTCCGTTGCGCAGGAAGTCGATCCCGAACTCGCGCTTGTCGAGGTGTCGTTGCACGCCGAGCCAGCCGTGCAGGCGCCGTTCGCGCTGACGGAGTTGGGAACTGCCGCACTGGTCGCAGGTGTCCTTGCCGAGGTTCTGCCAGTTGCCACATATCTCGCAGGCGTCTGCGGGCTGGAAGGTCTGGTCGATGTCGATGTACGCCGGGATCTTCTCGGCGCTCGCCCCGCTGCCGTAGATGATGAATCGGTCGTCGCCCCAGCGGCATAGCTTCCGAGGCTTGACCTTGGTCCCTTGGACCCATAGCTCGTACGGCTTGTTGTCCAGGAGCCAGCCGTATACCCGCCCCAGGGTCGTGCGGAGGTTCTCGGCGTTGCGTTGGAGCCATTCGGCTCGAGCGAGATGCAGATTGCTGACGATGATCTTGGTGCCGTGCTCGCTCGGGTCGTCCTTGGGCTCGGTGATGTCTGGTGCCTCGAAGTCGGGGCCGAGCTTGTCGAGGTCGATTTCGACACCGATCCACTCCGGGTCGCCTTCGCGGGTCGTGAGGACGCGCGTGCGGCGTCCGAGCCGAGCGGTGCTCACGTTGAATCCCATGCCGAACAGCCCGAGCTTGTCGAACCTGTCGTTGCTGGACCACCCGGCTTTCACCGCCTGCTCGAGCGTGGTCCGGGTCATGCCCCGGCCCGTGTCCTTTACGACCACTTCGGCTCCAGCGAGGCTCGCGCCAGGCCCGGGGAGGGTCACGCTGACCTTGTAGCCCCCAGGCCAGGAGTGACCGCCTTCGATGATGTCTGTGAAGTCGTCGAAGGCGTTGTCGACGAGCTCGGCGATGCACTGCCACTCGTCAAACTCGATCTCGCCGAGCATCCGAAGGATGCGTGGTGAGGGGGTGATGTCCATGAGTGCGGTGGCCCTTTCAGGTCGTGGGGCTCAGGGCCACAGTCGGCCCCTGTGGGTTGTCTGCGTGGACGCGGTTCCATGCGTCGCGTAGCGCGCTGAACCGTTCGGCGTTGTCGGAGACGTCTCCGATGTACCGCTCAGCGGTCCCTCCGGAGCCGTCCGACCACCGGAGATATGCGTAGACGCGCCGGCTGTCGCTGTAGCAGCGCAGTGCGACGCTTCCAAGCGCCGTGGTGCCGTCTTGGCGTCTGATCAGGCGGGCTTCATGGCCGCCGGCAGCCAAATCCTGCTCCGCCGCGCGTTCGCTGCTTGTCAGTCCCTTCGTGGGCCGGTACAGGGCGGGGTCGGGCTTGGTTGCCCGGACGCGTCGGCTCATGAGTCTTCCCGCAGGGCGATGATCACGCGGTCGGCTGCGGCATCTGGATCGGCGATGATGTCGCTCGCCCAAAGGCGCAGCACCCTCCATCCCCGTGCGGCCAGCTCTCGGTCGACGTCCTGATCTCGTCGGACGTTCCGCTCGATCTTGTCCACCCACCACTGGGTCCGGGTGGGGAACAAACCAGCCAGATCGTCCTTGCCTCGACGTCGCCACTCTGCGGGGTTGCCGTGCCAAAGGTCGCCGTCGACGAAGATGGCGATCTTCTTGCCGCGAACCACAAGGTCTGGGCGCCCCGGCACGTCCGCCGCGTGCAGGCGGTATCGGCCGCCGCGCGCATGCACGGCGCGGCGGAGGAGGAGCTCGGGCTTGGTGTCCTTCGCGCGAACCGCGCTCATGATGCGACTGGTCACGGCCGGATCGCGCGGCTGGACTACTTGCGTTTTGGTCTTGGTCATCGTTCCCGCAGAACCTTCGCGATCTCGCGACCCATCACTGCACCGAGACCGACGGGGACGGCATTCCCGAGTTGGCGCATTTGTTCGCCCCGCGGGCCCTCGAGCCGCCAATCGTCAGGGAACGTCATGATGCGCGCGACTTCGCGGACAGTCAGGTAGCGGATGCTCCCGTCATCACGCCGGAGAACCGACTCACCGCCAGGAACGCCGTGTACGCCTGCCTTGACGGTCTTGGCCGGCCTGTCGAGCACGTTGGCGGTGTGCCCGGGGTACTCACGAGCGCCTGGCCAGCCGATGTGGTGGATGTAGCCCGGCGTGTCCTGGCGCTCTACCGGTTCAGGCAGGTCGTGGATGGCGTCCCTCAGGGTCTTCCATGGCCGAAGACCGTCCTCGGGTGGAGTGACGCCGGGATGCTCTTTGATCGGCGCGTGCGGATACCGATCTGAGTACTCTCCGGACAGTTGGGCGCGCAGAAGAGCGCCGGCACTGTGAGTGGGGTTGGGGAAGCTCCACGAGATCCCTAGATCCTTGCGGAAACCGACCAGCACAACTCGCCATCGATTCTGCGGGACGCCGTAGTCGGCGGCGTTGACCAGCTTGAACGCGATGTCGTATCGCTCGGTCGGATCGCCGCCGCCACCGCGCAACGCCTTGACCAGACGGCGGTCATGATCGGCCCATGGTTCCCCGTCGACGCGCTGCTCGAATGGGGCAGCCAGTTCTCGGCGAATGTAGTCCCAATAGGGCTCGAAGGAGGGCCGGAGGAGGCCCCGCACGTTCTCGGCGAGGATGACCAGTGGTCGTGTTTCCCGGACACAACGGTTGAACTCAGGCCACAGGTTGCGTTCGTCGAGGTGACCCTTGTGGGCCCCGCCAAGGCTGAACGGCTGGCAAGGTACGCCGCCAGCGACGACATCGACGTCTCCGAGGAACGGCGTGAAGTCGACTTCCCCGATCCCTCCTTCGATGAGGGGCCACGGGTCGGCGAGCGTCGCGGGAGGTGTCTCGTCGGGCAGGTAGTCCACGGCGTTGTTGGCCCTGAGGGTCGCGCAGGCACGCTTGTTCAGCTCGTTGAGCAGAAGGTGGCGAAAGCCAGCCTCGTGCAGCGCCATCGCGAGCCCACCACCACCGGAAAAGAGCTCGATAGAAGTGCCAGAGTCGGCGTCGTCGGCTGCCTCCGGAGCGTCGTGGACCATACCGCGGGACGCTACCGCGGACCTCCGACATGAGGGGCGTGAACACGCGTCTTTAAGAGGGCATCGTGCGACCCGGACGGCACCCTAGCTGGTTGAACGAGGTTGACCCGTCGTATCACCCGTCATTGTCTTGGGGGAGCACCCAGACCCAACCTGAGAGGTCGTAAACCGCTCGGCCGTCAGCGGTGGTACCAACCTTTGGAAACTCGTCGACGTAGTCGTCGGCGTCGGACCGGGTGCAGACGAGCGTGTCGCCAACCTCGGTGACGTAGCCCCAAATGCCGTTGGGGTCGTTGGCCCGCCAGGCGTGGAGGAACTCGCCGAGCGCCTCTGCGGTCGCGAGGGGTCGCACCCACCCGTTCCAGCGCTCTTCCAAGACACCCTCAGCGTTCAGGGCCAACTCGTCGACCATGTTCTCCGGAGCGCTGTCTATGTAGACCTTCATCGCCTTCCTCGTCTTCGGGGTCGTCGAGCGCCGATAACTAACCTTATGTTAACTAGTGCCCAGAACCCCACTAGATAACCTGTAGGGACATGCTAGCATGTCGGCATGGCTCGATACCGTGAGATCGCCGAGGACCTCCGTCGCCGCATCGGCGCCGGCGAGTTCTCCCCCGGCCAGCAACTCCCCTCGATCGCGGCCCTGCAGGAGCACTACGACGTGCCCGGCTTGAACACGATCCGCCAGGCGCAGCAGCTGCTCGTCGAGGACGGCCTGGTCGAGACCCGCCAGGGCGTCGGCGCCTTCGTGTTGCGCAACGACCCGCAGCCGCGCGCCGTCGATGTAGCCGCCGAACTGCGCACCGCGCGGGCCGCGATCGACCGAGCCCTTGCTGCGCTCGGCAACAAGAGCTGAACAGTCATGCGCACAACTGTCGGAGGCGTCAGTCAAACTGGCCCTAGCCGTTTCACCCAGGAGATCCACGATGACGAAGCTGAACAGTGAAGCTCGACGCGTCCTCGCGGACGCGGGCATCACCGTGCGCGACTGGATCACCTACGGCGGCTGGCTCACCGACGTCACCGACGAGGCCGGCAATCGCGAGTGGATCCCGGAGACCGAGTGGCGCGGCGACGAGTGCGGCTGTACCGACGACCGGTGCATCGGCTACCACCACGACGAGCACGAGGAGTGCGGGTGCCTGCCCGCCCTCATCCAGGAGCGCACCAAGGCCCGCGAGGCCTACGACATCTGGCAGGACTACCGCGCCGCTGTCGAGGCCAACGACGGCCGTGGTGACCAGGACGCCTATGACGCCGCCTGGAGCCGGGCGGAGGCCTGGGTGCGTCGCCACTACCCGCGCGCGCTGAGTTTCTCTCTCGATGCAGTCGTGAAGGGCGAGCGCGGCATCTCGGCGACCTACCCGCCGTTGGCCGACGGGTCGATCCCGAACTACGTCGGAGCGACACCCGAAGGCGACGGCTACCGCCAGCAACTGTGGACCGAGGGCACCGACCCAACTGGCCATGTCAGCCCCGGGCGCGCCAAGACGATGTTTCGCCAGGGCGAGGACATCGACGATGCCGACTGAGGCGAACTACGTCGCTGGCCTCGCGCTGCGCTGGGCCCGGGTCGACCCGATGGAGCAGTGGATCAACGACGCACCCAAGGGCGGCACCACTCCCCTCGCCGAGACCATCGGGGAGTACTTGGGGGCACACAACCCCTTCCCTGACGGCGCGCAAGTCGAGGTTGTGCGCCGCGACGGCGAGGGCTGGGAGCCGGCCACGGTGATCGATCGGACTGCGGTCGATGAGTGGACCGTCGAGTTCCACGACGGGGAGCAGGTCTGGCGCGACCATCACGAGCTGCGCCCCTACTCCCCCGAGGCCGGCTGACGGGTGTCTGCTCGATCCTGGCGCGATCAGCGCGTCGACGACCTCCTGGCCGCCGTCTCCGAGCTCGGTATGACGATGTCGCGCGCGGCCGCCGGTGACCTGCTCGATGACCGGGTGGAGTACGTCGCCAACCAGATGCGCGTCACCCCAGCCACCGCGCGCAAGTACCTCACCGAGGAGACTCTGGCCGGCATGGCCCGCGAGATCGTCTTCGGCTTCGTCGAGGNCCGGGTTGTTGCGGGCCTGGGCGAGGTCCAGCGCATCCTCATGGTCGAGCGCGACGACCTCGAGCACACCCGCGACCGGGTGGCCCAGATCGCCCACTCACAGAGCCACCTCGGCCTCCTGCTCACCGACCAGGTGGCCACCATCGACTTCTACGACGAGCCCTCGGTTCAGATGCCACCCGCCCTCCTGCTGCGCGTGGCACGCTCTCTCGAGACCGCGGCCGACCTGGTGGAGGCTGGCCTTGTCGGCTACGAGGCGGATCCCGAGGAGAGCGCCGGCCTGCCGACGGCATTCCGCCGCGACGTCGATCTGCTGCGCACCATGGCCGAAACGGGGCAGAGGTCGTGAACGAGGCCAGGCCGCTCACCCTGTACGCCACGGTCCAGGAGGCCCCGCCCGATCACCGTGGCGGCTATGCCCTCGGCCGAGACGAGCTCGTCGTCGAGGAGAGCGACTACGACCAGGCCCTGGCGGCCGCTCAGCGGCTGGTGCCGGAGGGTTGGCGGATCATCGCCCTCAGGGTCGAGCGCGACTAGGCCTCCGGCGTCCAATCCGCGATGCCGGAATGCCGTACCGTCCTGATCGACCAGGCCGAGTGGGTCCGGCAATCATGGCCGGCACACCGACGAGGACAGCGAGGCCTTCCTGATGACTCGGCATCCGGAGCAGTTCGACCGCGGAAGCAACGGCCAGCCCTACGACCCTGACGAGCCGCTGCTGGTGCGCTGGGCCGACGTCGTGGCGGCCCGCAATGCCGCCCATGCCCTGCTGGTCGTCCTGAACGACGCTGATGTGGACCTGGAGTCGACGACCCGGGCGGTGGGCTGGCAGGTGCGCGACTGGCTCCCGACCGCTGTCGGTCAGGGTCCGCACGAGGAACTCGGATCACGCGAGGAAGCCGTCGCTTGGTTGGAGGATCTGGTCCAGCGTCTTTGGACTTGTCTGCCGTAAGAGCCGCTCCCCTGCCGAACACAGCGCCGCCCCGTGCCCAGGCCTCCCGCGCGGGGGCCGGCCTCGTCGCGCTGAGGTTTCAGCGATAGGCAGACACGTGTCGGTGGCGTGTGCGAGGCTTCGCCGCCTGAGAGCCCGCTGGCGACCCGAGACGCCCGCGGGCTCTCAGCCCATCCAAGTAGCGGCCGAGGGAGACCGTGCGACGGCCTGGGCGCGCTCGCACTCCCCCAACAACGTGCCTCCAGCGTGGACGGGTCAATTGCCTCGGCGGGCCGCCTTGCGAATCTGCGCGGAGACGTCGGCGACGACCTCACCCAGGGAGACCGGTGCGGAGTCATCCGCGAGTTGGTCGAGCAGTTCCTCGGTGGGCTCTCCGAGTTGTGGGGCGGCGTAGGCGTCCCACAACTCGGTGGCTCGGTCGAATCGTGCGTAGGCCTCGGAGTCGGTGCGCGCTGCCGCGTGCAGCCAGACGGAAGCGGTCGTTGTTACCAGGTGCGCGAGTCGGGTCGCCTCGTCGTCCGTGGCCCGAAGTACTTCACGTGCCGCCCGGCGTAGCTGGGCGGCCACATCGGCCGCTGCGGGCTCGTCGAGTGTCGGAGCGACGTACGCGTCCCACGCGCTGGTGGCCACGACCAGACGGCGGTAGGCCTCGGTGTCGGCCTTTGCGCGGCGCCAGGCGGATGCCGCCATCGCCACCTGCCGCTCGAGCAGGGCCGCCTCGTCGTCCATGGCCAGAAGTGTCGACGACCGGGCGCCGACACGGAAGACCACACGCGGCTCCCTTCCCCCACTCCCCCGGGTCCACGAAGTTCGCCATGGCTGTCCGATCCGGTGCGCGACCGGTTGCTTCTCCGCAGCAGAGCACACGTCTCACGAGGAGAAGAACCTTGATGAACCAGCCCCCGAACGACTCGCCCGGCCCCGCCGGACGTCCCCATTTCCACCCGGTCGCGCTGCGGGATCAGCTGACGCAAACCATGACGGCCGCGAAACAGCTCAGGTCAATCCTCGCCACGGTGGACGACCCTGGTCGCAGGCTCGGTGAGCACCGATGAACGAGCGTGAGGTGCTCGCGGCCGCCGACGCCGTCTTCGACGCGGAGCGAGCGCTGCGGCTGGCCGCGGACACCGTCGACGAGCTCGGCGACCTTGCCGCGTCGTCTCTGCGGGTCCTCGACGATGCCGCAACCGACGCCTTCTACGCGCACCAGGAGGAACGGCGGGACTTCTACCTGGAGTCCGCCGGCGACCACCTGGCGCGGCTGCGCAACAGGTCAGGTCTGATGAACGAGCTCGGCGAGGACCTCACCCGCCACCTCACCGCCGCCGGCAGCGCCATCGAGCGCGCTGGCGACGAGCTCGCGCGCGGCATCGACGGGGATGACCGTGACACGGACGTCCGGGCACTGCGCACCCAGATCGACATCCTGACCGAGGTCGTCACGCTGGCGCGGCCGGTCGCGGAACAGATCACCCGCCACGCCCAGCACGCCGCTGAGTCAGCGGCCGCGACCGATGCACTGATGCTCCTCGACTCGCGGGTCCACCACGCCGGGCAGGAGGTGACCCGGGCCGACGAGGGCGTGTCGATGATGCGCTCGGTGATCGAGAGCGCACAGTCGCGAGCGCGGACCTCAGCGGCGCTCGCCGGTTCCCTCAGCTACACGGCCACCCACACGAGCAGCCAGTCGTGGTCCAGCGGTCCTCCGCAACAGACCCACCAGTCCGACAAGCCGGCCGACCCCGGCATCGCCATCTGAAAGGAAAGGTGCACGCGCCATGGGTGATCGCACACCGATCGAAGTCATCGTCTACTCCTGCCCGCCGGAGAGAGTGAACGCGGTCCTCGAGGTCTTCGAGGAGTTCGGCCTGGGAGACAAGTCGGGCTTCCCGGCGACCCCCGTACCAGGCCCGAGCGACCAGCGGAGCCTCGAGTTGGGCCGGGGGTACACCCACAGCGACATCTCCGTGGGTTCCAGTGCGGAGATCGCAGCGGCCCTGCCCGCCGAAGCGGCCTGGAAGCTCTGGGAGGACCCGAAGTACGAGCACCTCGGGGAGGTGCACCTGAATCACCCCGACCTGGGCGTGTTCGTCGCGGACTGCGACGCGCAGGGTCGCCCGGTGTTCACCAGCGAGGAGCTCGACCGCCTCATCGAACGCACCGACGCAGACCGCGTTCAGCTCGGGCACCTGACGGGCCGCACCTGGGAGATCGCGCTCGAGCAGCTCGATGAGGCGAACAAGGGGATCGTGATCCCAAGCGACACTCCGCCCGCCTCAGCACCGCTGCAAGCCGTCGCGCTCAACCAGCTCGCTGCCGGACCGTCGCGGTGGATGCCCGCCGACGCGCCGGGTCAGGCTCGTTCGACGTCGGCCCCAGATCGGTAGCCGCCCGGCTGTCCGATCCGCCGGTTCGCCGGTTGCTTCTCCAGAAAACGTCCGCGCCAACTTGAACAGGTGGCCCTCGATGAACAACACGCTCACGATCCGATCGCATGACGAACTGATCGCCTACGTCCCGCACCTGCTGGGCTTCCAGCGAATCGAGTCGAGCATGGTGTGCCTCGCCATCGGCGGCGGACCGACCGCGCGCCTTGACCTTCCGGACTCCCCCGAGGCGATGAGGCAGTTCCTGGACCAGATGTCCGACGTCTACCTCCATCGGCACCCGACTCGCCGTGTCGCACTCATCGCGTTCGGCGAGGACGGCCGGGCCTGCATCGAGGCTCTCTCCGCCCTGGGCGAGACCTTGGTCGACAGCGACCGCGGTCCCAACGTCGGCCCCATGCTCTGGGTCAACGGCGAGGAGTGGTTCGACGTCCTCGATGGCACCAGCGGGACCGTCAACCCGGCGACCCGCGTCCGGATGGCCGCAGAGTTCGCCCTGATGGGCCAGGCCAGGCCAGTCGCCACACGGGAGGATCTCGCCGCCGCGATGCAGGGCGACCCCAGTGCGGTCGCCGAGCATCTGCCGGCTGCCGAGGCCCGCGTTCTGGACATGGACGCCGCTGCCCTCCATGCCGAGGTCGGGTGGCTGGGAACCCGGCTTGACCAGTTCCGGAGCGATCGGGAATACATCTCCGACGTCGACGCGGCCCGCGTCCTGGCCGTGATCCACGACAGCGGAGCCAGGAACGCGGCCGAGACGCGGATGACGCGTGAGAACGCACCGGTCTACTCGGAGTTCTGGCACGACCTCGTCCGTCGCGCGCCGGACGAGGTGCGTGATACTCCGGCGGCGATGCTGGCACTCAGCTCGTACCTAGAGGGCAAAGGCGCGCAGGCGTGGGTGGCGCTCGATCAGATCTCCGAGGCGCGTCCGCCGCTGGCCGACCTCGTGGCGACCGCCCTCGAGCAGGCGATCGACCCCCGGGAGTGGGAGCGTGCGCTGCAGCCGGAGGCCCCGGGCTCGCTGATGCAGCAGGCGGCCCTGCGCGACAGGACCCCGCCGGAGCGCCGCACCCACGACGACCACAACGCCCACGGCGTCGACGGCCCGGAGCCGTCGACCCCTGGCCGTTGAGAAGGAACGGAGACCAGACCGTGCAGAACACTCGCTCTCGACTGGAGAAGCGCCTCGCGCAGCTCCTCGCCACCACTGCCCCACTCGCTGCGCGACCTGCGCCGGGACAGCCCCGGATCGACCTCGTCTACCTCTCCGGAGCCGACCAGGACCGCCTGGACAGGTGTCTGGGCGAGTAGGCCCTCGGCGCACTTGTCAAGGATCCGACCCGGAACCTGTGGATAGCGACCGGTATCCACAGGCCGACGGCGCTGCGGTTGCGCTGTCGGTGGTTCGCGGCACACTCAGATGGAAGTGTCGGCGCGTTCGGGTCGTGCCGGCTGGTGGGGATTCATGAAGAATCCCGCCACGAGGGGACGTGAGGAACATGCGGACGTCGACCAAGTTGATCCGCCTGTGCGCCGTCGTGCCGGCTGGTCTCGCCGGCAGCTTCGTTGCGGTCATCGGCCTGGGCTTCCTGCCCGGCGAGGGCCTGGTGTTCGCGTTCCTAGGCACGCTGCTGGTCTCGCTCGTCTTGGCGTGCGGCTGGTTGGAGTCTCCTACTGCCCGGATCTTCGGGTTTGCGCGCGGCCTTCGTCCTGGGCAGCGCGCCGTCCTCGACCCGTCGCTGGCCCTCCTTGAGAAGCTCGATCTCGACCCCGGGCGGGTGCTGGTGCGGCTCGACGACGACGCGAGGTTGCCCGCAACGCCGATCGGGCGCCGTACGGTGATCGTGGAGCCGTGGCTGGTGCAGGGCCTGTACGGGCGTCGGCTAACGACCGAGGATGCCGCGACGGCGATCGGGCACGCGGTCGCGAGCCAGCGGGTCGGCCCGTCCCGGTTCGACCTGGCGGCGCGGCTGTGGGCGCTGCCCTGGACGCTGGTGTTCGTGGTTGTGCGGCAGATCGCGCGCATGTTCTCGTGGGTGCCTGCCGGCGGGTTCGCGTGGCATCTGCGGATCGTGGTCGGTGTCATCGCCGTCTTCCAGGGCTTCCAGCCGGGCGGCGATCCTGCGATCGGGGTCGCGGCCGGCGTGCTGGTGGCGATCAGCTACATCGCACCGGCTGCCGATCGGGCCTGGCGCTCGGTGGTACAGCGCGACGCCGACCGCATCGTCGCTCAGCGCGGGCTGGCTGGCTCGTTGATCCAGCTCGCGCAGTGGCAGCACGGCTCCGCCTCGCTGGAGCGAGTGCAGCGGATCCGTGCGGCTGCGGCCGAGCGCGTCCCGTCCACGCCGCCAGAGCGCGCCGAGGGACCGGCGGTCGATGCGGCGGCCGGCGCTCAGGTGCTGACCCTCCCCACCGCACGACGTTGAACCAGGGAGGAAGGCGACGACCATGGATGACTTGCACTTGGAGGCCGACCGGATCTTCGGGCCCTGCAACGACCCGGCGTGCCCAGGTTCCAGGCCGACGACCGACCGCACGGCACGCCTGGACCTCGACTGGCCCGGGCGGGGGCATCTTCGCCTGGTCCGGGACAGCGAGGATCGCGCCGTGGGAAGCGACGGCGACGAATAGCAGGCCACCACAGGCCCCTACTGCTGGTCGCGGATGTCCAGTGGCGGCAGGGAGTCGACGATCGTCCTGGTCTCCAGCGAGACGGTGACGACACGGGCCAGCAGGTCGCGGATGTAGCGCGGGTCGCCGACTTCGCGGGGACCAGGCGTTCGGGTCGACCGTTAGGCGATGACGTCGCTCAGTGGGCGCGATGGTGCGTGGTGGGCCGAGGGTCAGCGACGGGCGGGAGCGGCGGCATGTCTTCGCCGAGAACCCACGTCCAGACGTCCGTGCCGGTGTCGGTGGCGATCTGGGCGGCGGTGTCGCGGTCCTCCTCACTGGTGAGCACGAACGCCGCGGTAGGGGTCTCGGTGTCGGTGAACACCAGGGAGGCCATGGGCTTGTCGGGAGCGAGGTTGTAGCGCAGCGACTTGGTGAACCTGCGACGTGCGGCGAGCGCGGCGTCGAGGAGCAGCTTGTCGAGGAGCGACTCGTACGGCAACCAGTGCTCATCGGTCATGACCAGGGAGATTTCCTCGGCGGTGGCCAGGCCGGCGCGTCCCACGGAGAAGGTCGCGATCACCATCAGGTGGCCGTCGTCGTCGGCCTGCGACAGTTCGAGCTCGTCACCGAACCGCTTGTTGAGGCGGGCCAAGAGCTTGTCGTCGATCATGAGCGGCGCGTCGGGCAGGTGCCTGACGAGGAGCTTGTGCCCGAACCGGGCCGGCACGATCTCCTTGTATTCGCCGATCAGCATCATGAACTGCTGGCCGGCGCCGTGCTGCTGCATCGGCGCCCACGCGGAGAGCCGCCGCGCGGCGATCTCGGTCTTCTTCTCGACGTTGAACGGCTCGGGGATGTACAGCCTCGTGGCTAGCGGCTTGCCCTTGGCGAATTTCCCGCGGGCGGCCTGGCGCAGGTACCACGAGACGATGCGCCAGTTGCGTTTGCCGTCCATACCGGGCGTCCAGGTCGTCAGGTCGGCTTCTTGCCACAGGTAGTGCAGGACGGCGCGGAGGGTGAGGCGGTTGGGGTCGGCTGCGACGGAGTCGGCTACTCCCCCGCCCCCGGCACCGGCCGGGGCTGCTCGCTCAGCCTTGGACATGCGGAACCCCAGCTTGATGGCGGTCAGGCCGCTGTCGGCTTCTTCGGTGATCGCCGAGCCGAGGACCTGGCCGAGCCCGGAGAGCTCTTCGGGCGGCAGGTAGGAGGCGCAGCGGTACGCGTGTTCGAGGCCGGAGTCGGGCATGCGTTTGATGACGTACTTGTCGGGCCCGATCTTGGCGACGTACATGGCCACGCCGTCGGGGCGGCACAGGCACAGGGGCCGGACCCGGTCGGTGTGCGCGGCCGCGAGGAGCTGCTGGACGTCGCGGTTGTTGATGTGGGTGATCCGGCGGCCGTAGAGCTCGAAGGTCTGCCGGTCACCGTCGTGGTCGCTGCCGTGGTCTGCCCGGCCGCTTGGCGGGGCGCTGTGTGTCGTGGTCATGCCCGGAGAAGCAACAAACCGACGCGCCAATCGGACGCCTTGCGCCGGACCGGCCGGAACTTTCTCCACATTTTCTCGCCGAGGTGTCCGATCTGCGGCCCGAGTGGGTGCCTTTCGTGGTGAGGGCGGTGGTGAGCCGTGGCGTGGGTGCCGCGGCCGGCGTCCTCACCAACGGGTTGGAGGTGCCGGGCGTGGCGCGACGGCGTGCGAGTGTTGCTGACTCTGATCAGCTGGCGCTGTGGGATCTTGGTGAGGAACCTGGTGACCCCGCCGGTGAGGTCACCAGCGAGGGCGAGCACCACACGGGCAGCTCCCTGCAGGTCGTGACGGAGGAAGGGGCTCGGGATGAACCCGTACGGGACGCGGATGCGGGAGCACTACGCGAAGCATCGGCCCACGGAGTTGGCGGCGATCGCCGATCCGGAGAGCTTCTTCGAGGAACTGGGGCTGCAGATCGAGACGGAGATCGACACGTTGGCGGACCAGATCGCCGGCCCGTCGGACCCGTCGGAGGGCTACCTGGAGCGGGTTGGCCGGCTGACCGAGGCGAGGACGACGGCGGAGTCGGAGGTCCTGCGGCAGCACATGAGGCCGGGCCTGACGACTCCCCCGAACACGTAACAACCGCGGCAGACCCCGTGGTCGACGTACAGCCGCCGACTGCGACGGGCGCGCCGGCGGTGGAACCTGCCGGGCTGATTCCTTCCGGGGAGTCGCCGCGGTTCCGGCCGGGCTCGCAGCGGGACCTGGCACCGTCGACACCACGGGAGCGGCTGACCGCGAACGTGGCTGTGCTGGAACTGCTCGCCCAGCTCGACGAGGAGAACCGGCTCCCCTCGGCGCAGGAACAGGGTGTGTTGGCGCGCTGGTCGGGCTGGGGGTCGCTGCCGGAGGTCTTCGACGACACCGCCAACCACAACGAGGCCGCGGCGCGGGCTCGTGAGCTGCTGCAGGGCCGCGCCCGTGCCGCTGCGGCACGGACCACGCTGAACGCGCACTACACCGACGCCGCGCTGGTCAAGGCCGTGTGGTCGGCACTCGGCGGAGCCGGGTTCGACGAGGCCTCCGGCGGCCGTGTCCTGGAGCCCGGCTGTGGGTCGGGCACCTTCATCGGGTTCGCGCCCGACCATGCCCGAGACGTGGTCGGCGTCGAGCTGGACCCGACCACCGCCCGGGTCGCATCGCTGCTCTATCCGGCCGCGGACATCCGCGGCGAGTCGTTCGCCGAGACCCGGCTGCCCGAGGGAAAGCAGGACCTGGTGATCGGCAACGTTCCGTTCGCCGACGTCGTCCCGCACGACTCCACTCACAACCGGCTCGGGCTGAGCCTGCACAACTACTTCATCTACAAGAGCCTGCACCTGGTCCGCCCCGGTGGTGTGGTGGCGGTGCTGACCTCGCGATGGACGATGGACGCGGCGAACCCGGCCGCCCGGGACGCGTTCTCCGACATGGCGGACCTGGTCACCGCGTATCGACTGCCGAACCAGACCCACCACCAGGCGGCCGGCACTGACGTGATCACCGACCTGCTGGTCTTCCGGCGACGCCTCGAGGGCGAGGAGCCATTGGATCTCACGCCTGGGTGGCGGAATCTGGAGAGGTTGCCGTCGTTCCGGGCCGGGACCGGGCTCGAGGACGCCGACGTCAATCTCAACTCGCTGTTCGTGCAGCAGCCGGCCCGTGTGCTGGGACGCCTCACGTCCCGCTCGGGCCGGTTCGGGCCCGAAGTCGCCGTCAGCCCACCGTTGACCAGCGACGGCCAGAGCCTCGCCGAGCGGGTCGCGGCGGATCTGGAGCGCCAGCTGGGCTTCGACCTGTCCAACTACGCCGACGTACGGCCCCTGTTCACCCCTCCCCCGGCCCCGGCTCGGCCCACCAGCGCCCCGGCGACCACGTCGTCGACGCCGAACCCTGCTGCCGGTCCGTCGATGCCGGCTACGCCGGTTCCGCATCCTCGTCGCGGTGCTGGCGAGGAGGAGCCGCTGGTGCTGCCTGGGGCGGTGGTGCGGGCCGAGGGCCACATCAGCATGGGCGCGGACGGCGGCTGGCTGCTCGTGCGCGACGGCGTCCCTGAGCCGCTGGAGGTGCCGAAGTCGCAGGCGCACGAGCTGCGGATGCTCACCGGGCTGCGCGACACGGTCGTCACGCTGCTGGAGGCCGAGGCGACCACGCCCCTACCCGGTGACCTGCCGACGGCCGCCACCTTGCCCAAAGGGCCGAGCGCCGTGGGTGAGGAGCGGATGACGGCGCTGCGGGAGCGGCTGAACCGGCAGTACGACGCCTACGTCAAGCGGTACGGGCCGATCAACCGGGTCACCAGCCGCAACACCGGCCGGATCGACCCGAAGACCGGTGAACCGGTGCTCGCGCAGGTGCGGCCGCGGCAGGGAGGGTTCCGCGGCGACCCCCACTCCCCTGCCGTGTTCGCACTCGAGCACTACGACTCCGCGACCGGCACTGCCCGCAAGGCCGACATCTTCACCGAGCGGGTCGTCGCGCCACGGGTGTTGCGCACTCGCGCGGACTCCCCGGCCGATGCGGTGTCGCTGTGTCTGGACACCTACGGCGAGCTACGGACCATCGAGGTCGCCCGGCTGCTCGGCGTCGACCAGACGCAGGCGGAGACCGAGCTGGAGGCGTTCGCGTTTGTCGACCCCGACACCGTCAAGCGCACCGAGGACGGCTGGACGGCCGCCTGGGTGCCACGCGCGGACTTCCTTTCCGGGAACGTCCGTGCCCGGCTGACCCGGGTCGGAGAGGTCCTCGAGCAGCTCGTCGAGGGCGCTGCCGCGGCGGGCGATGAGTCGGCACAGCCGATGGTGCGCCGACTCCAGGCGGCCGAGACGGCGCTGACAGAGGTACTGCCCGAGGACTTGGGGCCGACCGAGATCGTCGCCCAGCTCGGCGTGCCGTGGGTGCCAGCCAAGACGGTGGAGCAGTTCCTGCGCGAGACGCTCGATGACCGCACCGTTGAGGTGGAGCATCCGGGCGGGTCGGTGTGGTCGGTGCGCGGAAACCGACACTCGGTGGCCGCCCGGAACACCTGGGGCACCGAACGGGCCAGCGCGATCGACATCGTCCAGGCGTGTCTGGAGCAGCGGCAGATCCGGGTCACCGACGAGACCCCGGACGGTCGTCGGATCCCGAACGAGACCGCCACCTTCGCCGCTCAGGAGAAGGCCGAGGAGCTGCAGGAGCGGTTCGCGACCTGGCTGTGGGAGGACCCCGACCGGTGTCAGCAACTGGTCCGCGCCTACAACGACAAGCTGAACGCGATCGTGCTGCGTTCCTACGACGTCGACGAGGACAAGCACTACCCGGGCATGGCCCGCGTCCACGAAGGACGCCAGCTGCGGCTGCGACCGCACCAGCACGCCGCAGTGGCACGGATGGTGGCCCAGCCCTCGGTGCTGCTGGCCCACGAGGTCGGAGCGGGAAAGACTCTCGCCGCGGTGACAGGTGTCTCGGAGCTGCGTCGGCTGGGCCTGGTCCGCAAGCCGGCGGTGGTGGTGCCCAACCACATGCTCGAGCAGTTCAGCCGGGAGTGGCTGCAGGCCTACCCGCAGGCCCGCATCCTCACCTGTGGCACCGAGGACCTGGTCAAGGACAAGCGACAGCTGTTCGTCGCCCGAGCCGCGACCGGCGAGTGGGACGCGGTCATCATGTCCCGCTCGGCGTTCGAGAAGATCCCGGTCTCCAAGGACACCGAGGAGGCCTACCTCGACGAGCAGTTGACGCAGCTGCGGATGTGGCTGGCCGCCTCGAAGTCCGAGCGCGGCCTGTCGGTGAAGCGGCTGGAGGGCACACTGGCGCGGGCCGAGGAGCGGCTGAAGAAGCTGCGCGACGTCGAGCGTGACCCCGCGATCACCTTCGAGGCCACCGGGATCGACTACCTGTGCGTGGATGAGGCGCACGGTTACAAGAACCTCCGGCTGGCCTCCAACATCCCCGGTGTCGCCGTGGACGGGTCGAACCGGGCCACAGACCTGGACTTGAAGATGTCCTACCTGCGCGGCCGCCACGGCCGGCGGGTGGCCACGTTCATGACCGCGACCCCGATCGCCAACAGCGTGGCCGAGGCGTACACGATGCTGCGCTACCTCGCCCCCGCTGACCTGGAGGCGGCCGGGATCAGCGACTTCGACACTTGGGCCGCCACCTTCGGCCAGGTCGTCACCGACCTCGAGCTCTCCCCGTCCGGGACTGGGTTCCGGATGAAGGCCCGGTTCGCGAAGTTCAACAACGTCCCCGAGCTGCTGCGGTTGTGGCACCAGGTCGCCGACGTCAAGACCGCCGACGACCTCAACCTGCCCACCCCCGACCTGAAGGGCGGAGCACCGGAAACGGTCGTGGTGCCGCCGAGCCAGGAGCTGGTCGACTTCATGGCCCTGCTCGCGCAGCGCGCCGACGCCGTTTCGTCGCGGGCGGTCGACCCGAGCGAGGACAACATGCTCAAGATCAGCGGCCACGGCCGCGCGGCCGCGCTCGACCTGCGGCTCGTCGACCACCAGCTCGACGGCCTGGCCGCGTTCTTGGACCGGGAGCCCTCGAAGGTCGACGCGGTTGCCGAACGCGTCGCCGGCATCTACCACGACCACGCCGACGTCGCCTTCGGCAACGACCCGGAGCCAGGCGCCCTGCAGCTGGTGTTCTGCGACCTGGGTACGCCGACCGGGGCAGGCTGGAACGCCTATGAGGAACTCAAGGCCCAGCTCGTCGCCCGTGGCGTACCGGCGCCGAAGGTGCGCTTCATGCACGAGGCCAACAACGACCGCGCGAAGGCGCGGCTGTTCGAGCAAGCCCGCACCGGCCACGTCGCGGTGCTCATCGGGTCGACCGAGAAGATGGGCGTCGGCACCAACGTGCAGCGCCGCGCGGTCGCGTTGCATCACGTCGACTGCCCGTGGCGACCCGCCGACCTGGCGCAGCGCGACGGCCGCATCATGCGGCAGGGCAACCTGAACGCGTCCGTCCGGGTGTACCGGTATGTCACCGAGTCGAGCTTCGACACCTACCTGTGGCAGACGGTGGAGCGGAAGGCGAAGTTCATCAACCAGCTGATGCGCGGCCGGCTGGATGTGCGCGAGATCGAGGACATCGGCGACTCTGCCCTCTCCTACGCCGAGGTCAAAGCCCTCGCATCGGGTGACCCACGGATCATGGAGCTGGCCAAGGCCGAGACGGACGCGACCAAGCTGGAGCGCCTGGAGCGCGCCTGGGCGGCAGCCCAGCGCAGCCTCGCCGCGACGATCCGGGAGGCCAAACCGCGGCTGGAGCGGCTGGCGACCGACCGCGAGCAGCTGATCGCGGCGATGCCGCTGCGCCGCGACACCGACGGGGATGCGTTCTCAATGAGGATCAACGGCGCGGCGTACGACAAGCGTGCCGATGCCGCCCCTGCGCTGCAGCGGGCCCTGCTAGCGGTGCAGCCGTACCAGCGCGACCCGCAACCGCTCGGCGACGTCGGCGGCCTACATCTGCAGGTGTCCGCCGACTCGTGGATGGGCCAGCCCCGGTACGTCGTCTCGCTCGTCGAGGTACCCCGGGTGCACCTGCTCGTCGAGGCCGGCGACGTGCGTCAACCGAACATCGGCCTAGTGACGCGGGTCGAGAACCTCCCCCGTCGCCTGGAGCGGGTGCTCGACGACGTTGAGATGGACACCACCAAGATCAACCGCGAGGCAGAGAAGGCCCACGCTGGCCTGGTCGATGTCTTCCCGCGTGCCGGCGAGCTGGCCGAGGTGCGCGCGAAGCGGGACCGGCTCTCGGCCGAGCTGGCCGCCGACAGCGCCGAGAAGGCCTCCGCGCCTAACGGATCCCAGCCCCACACGCCCACCACGTTGCCCGAGCCGGCTGGCCAGGCCGGGCGGCCCGCGATCGCGNGGTCGCGGTGAGCACGGCACAAGGTCCCGTTCCTGTTCACAGGCGGCCAGACGCGGTTGTTCTCCACCGGTTCGGGCGCGCCGGATGCGCCGTGCCGGGCCGACTCTGCTCCACTGGTCTGCGGGGTCGAACCTGCGGCCGACCTCTCTCGAAAGGACCACTCCCGATGACTAGTCCCGCCACGTATCGCACCAGTGAGGTGTACGACGCGACCCCGGACTTCGTCTATGCGGTCTCGCTGCTCGCCGCGCTCGAGGACGCGACCGGGCAGGAGGGGCACGCCATGGTGTTGCCGTTCCTGGGCATGGCCCGTGCCGAGCTCACTGACTTCGGGCAGCGGCGTCCGGCGCACTACGTTCCGGTGCAGATCGGCGACCTGCGGTCCGGTCTGGCCGACCTCGAGCAGCGCCTCACCGCGCTCCTGGCGGACTCGCAGGTGCTCCAGCACACCTTGCGCCTCGATTCAGCCCGTCGGCTGCTGCGCCGCGGCGTGGCCGCGGTCGCCTAACTGCGATGTCCGATCCGGCGAGTCGGCGGTTGCTTCTCCAGGCATGACGAACCCGCTGCCTCGCGATGCGACCTGGACCGACTACGTCAACGCCCACGGTGGACCCGAGGTATCAGGGTGGTGGGTCACCCTGCGCTGGTACGCCAACTCGGCACGCCCGCGCCCGGAGGTCGTCGGCCCCTAGCCCACTCACATGCAGGCCGTGGCTGCGATGCAGGACTCGCTGCTCGTCGACGGCCTCGCCGAGGACACCAACCGCAACGAGTGGCTCGACGACGTGTACGTGGACCCTGATCCTGCCTCGATCGCCCGCATGTGCGCCGACTACCGATCCCGGGTCACTCTGATCGACCCCGGCGACCCGAGCCATTTCGGAGGCCCCGACCCCGAACTCATGGTCACCGCTCGCAGCGGGAGGTTGCAGGCCGGCGCACTGCACATCCCCGGCTCGGACGAGAGCCGCCCGGCCACTCGAGAGGTCACGGAGCCGGCCGACCACTCCCCCAGTTCACCGAGCAGGTAGTCGCCCCTTCTCCACAATCATTTCCCGCCGCGGTGTCCGATCTGGCACCGCGGCGGTTGCTTCTCCGGGCATGGCAACGACTTGTCCTCACCAGCGACCGGCCGGTGAACCGCGATGACGGTCTCCACGTACGCCGAGCACGCCGAGCACGCCGCCCAGGCACTCAACGCCCTGATCCGTGACGACGTGATCCCGGCCGACGAGCACGCGGTCGACCAGCTGCTGCACTGTCGGGAGGCCGTGGTCGACGCGCTGCGTCAGCGGCTCTACGACGTCGGCCAGGACAGCTGGTACCCGCCGCCGGACCATCTGCCGGCCCGTACGCCGAAGCCGATGCTGGCCGGACTGGACGAGAAGCTCGCGAGCCTGGTGGACAACATCGCCTTCGCACTGCCCACGTTGACGCTCGACGAGCGCCGTCCCCACGCGGACTACCTCACCCCCGCATCGGAGGACCCGACGGTCGAGTCGTGGCGGACGGCGGCGATCGAGCTGTTGTCGGCCTCCCACGCACTGTCGGCGGCCGAGGAACAGCCGTGGCGCACCTATCCGGGCGCCGGCTGGTGGGTGATGCGCGACGTGGCGGTGGCCCTGGAGGCGGTCCTGGTGCTGGACTCCCGCCTCGACGAAGTCGGGCTGCTGGCAGAGCATCAGCGACCGGAGTTCGCGATGGGCCTGGACGAGAAGCGCATGGTGCTCTCCCAGACCGCACGGGTGGCGACCTGGCACGCCACGAGCGCCAGCCCCGAAGAAGCCACACCACGGCTGCGGCGAGCCGCCCCATCGAGCGTCGTTGAGCCGGTGTCGCTGGTCTCCACACCGGACGACCTCGCGGCCGCGCAGCAGCGGCTCGCCCGATTCCTGCGCCCGATGCACGCCTCCGACGCGTTCCACGCCGATGAGCCGGAGATCACCGCCGACTCAGCACGGCAGGTCACCGCCAGCCAGCTCTATCTATGCAGATTGTTCGCGGAGGCCGCCGGGCAGTCAGCCAAGACCAGCATGTTCGCGGCGTTCTTCACCGAGCGTGCCGAAGTACTGGAGTCGTTGCAGCCCCAGATCAGCCACCTCTCCGACGTCAAGGCCGACCAGGAGCCGAACATGCGGCGTTTCTGGCAGCAGAGCGAGCTCACCACCGCAGTGGCCCGGATGGAGGACCACGGGGTGCCGATCAGGCTGCAGCCCACGCAGATGGTCGAGCTGGCCAAGGCAACCCACGAGGCAACCCACAACCTGGGCAAGGCTCTACGCCGCGAACTGCTGCGAGGCAACAGCAACCTGATCGACGCCCACCCGCGCCACCGCGAGGGCCCGGTCCGGGTCGGACGCCGGTCGCAACTCGAGACCACGCTCACCGACCTGGTCAACTTGCCCGCCCCCAGCGAGCCAGTGGCCCGGTTCAGCAACCCGCTCCAGCGTGCGGCCCTCCAACAGACCTTGAACCTGACCCCCACCTCGTCGCCGAGAACCCCGACGCCGTTCCCCGCCGCGCGCAGCGCCACCTACGGAGCTCCGGCGTTCTGAGCACTCAACAGCTTGCCCCGGCCCCGTCAACGCGGTCAGCCATCCACGAAGGGCACCCACAATCCCCGCCCGTCTTCCGGGGAGGTGTACCTGCGGGGCTGGGGCACACACAACGACACCAGTAGTCGAGACCGAAGGAGGTCCCGATGACCGAGCAGGAGTCCCGGTTCACTGACCCCGACACCGCAGTCGACCACGTACGTCGCGTCGTCCGGGAGACTGCAACAGTGTCGGGTCACCGTGCGGCCGCGTTCGCGGTGATGGACCTGCGCCGGGAGTACCGGATCATGCCGTTGCAGCAGAAGGAGGCGCCTCCCGACCGGCTCGCGACTTGGCAGGCGGTGCGGATGGAGACTAGGTCGCTGGTGCCGATGGCAATGGGCGGCACGACGGACCGGGCGCTGTTCGACGAGCGGGTAGCGACGCCGGCGGGCCAGCCGCTCCCCCAACAGCCGGGCTGGGCGCCCGACCCGTCGCTGGCCCTGCAGGCGGCTGCGCTGCGCGCACCGGCGCACGCGCCACCGTCTCACCGGCCGGTCCGCTCGCCGGGTCCCGACATGGACAGGACTCCCCCGGCCTGACAGATGACACGCAATTTCACAACTACGACCACCCCCTCCCGCAACCACAAGTCCTTCCACTTCCCCCGGCGACTCACTCCCCCGATCACCCGTGTCGTTCAACATCTGATCGCAGGCTCATCGGCCCGTCTTGCAACTCGTGGGTGATGCCACGCACCACGGGCCTCATCAGACGCTCTAGAACCGGCCTCTGAGCGCCGAACAGACCCACGGCGGGCAAGACCACGCCTCACGAGGCCAACGGCTGAGAGCGCCCATCCCGCATTCAGCGTTACTGCTCAACGCTGCCGCATGGCCCCACCGCCTAGCGCTAATGCGGCCCACTGCCGCACACCACTACCGCGCCGCGTTGGTGCATGACACGACCGCGCCGCGTCGGTGGGATGCGGTGCCGCCGCCAACCCGCGTGCTCACCATCGCGAAGCGGTCATGCGGCGCGGTGGTTCGTCGCGATGCTGGGCCGCGTTGCCGTGTGCAGTCGTGCGGGGCGGTCCTGCGTAGGCGTAGTGCGTGGCGCTGCCGCTGCGCGGGGCCGTGTGGCCATAGCGCGGTGCGGTGGTGGCCGCACTACCGCACCGCGCTACCGCGTGTCGCTACTGCTCTGCGGTGGTGCGCCGGGGGATGATCGGTCTCGTTCCTGGTCCCTGGAGTTCGCACAGAGAGGGCTCTTCCCCCAATGGCCTTGACCCAAGATGTGCTCAGCAGAGTCATCGCGTTCGCTAACGGCAAGGGTGGCGTCGGCAAGACGTCGACGTCGGCCAACTTCGCCGGCCTGAGTGCGGCGGCGGGCTGGCGCACCCTGTTCATCGAGTTCGACGCTCAGGGCGATGCCGGCGACGATCTGGGCTACAAGCACAGCCCGGACAACGACCGCGGCGCCCACATGCTCGGTGTCCTCGACGATCACCAGCCTCTGAAGCCGGTGCTGCGCGAGGTCCGTCCGAATCTCGACGTCATTCCGATGGGCCGCGACGCGCTGAAGGACATCGAGGATGTTCTGTGGGGCAAGGAGCGGCGAGGCACCGAGTATCGGCTGATGTTGGCCGAGGCGCTGGCGCCGTTGGCGCGTGAGTACGACCTGATCGTGATCGACACGCCTCCGACCCGGCCGATCGTCCTGCAGCTGGTCCTTGGTGCTACGAGGTGGGTCGTGGTCCCCACGAAGAGCGACCGGTCCAGCATCGGCAACCTGGCGGAACTGGCCGCCGAGCTCACCGAGGTGCGCCAGGCAAACCCACACGTCGAGGTGCTCGGGGTGGTTCCTTTCGACTTCGACACCAGCGGCGCCCGCATTCGCCGCAACGCCGTCGAGGACATCAACGCGGTTCTTGATGGAGCTTCGAGCTTGTTCCTGGACCACGACGGCGAGGTCATCACGATTCGTCATTCCAGCGCGGCGGTCGACGCACGCAACGCCGGCAAGTTGGTACACGAGCTCGCGGAGATCGCGAAGGAGGAAGAAGCCGGCGAACCGTGGTGGAAGGCTCTTCGGGAGGGCCGCCGGCCGGAGCGCATCCCGGGCAGCGTCGGCGGTCTCGCCGATGACCACCTGCTGCTGACCAACGCGATCTTGACTCGGATCGACAAGCTCGAGTCGGCGAACCGCGAGGAGGTCAGCGCATGACCACCCGTCGCGAACCCATGTCCCCGATCGCAGGCTTGAAGAAGCCCACAGACCTTCCTTCTCCGAGCGCCCGGCCGCGGACCTTGGCGCCGGTACCTGCGCCGAGCCCGGACCCGGTCGAGGAGCAGCCGGTCGACCTCGCCGCGAGCCCGTCCCGGGCGAAGGAGGCCTCTGGGGACACGGCGAAGGCGGAGCCGTCGTCCAAGTCGGCCGGTCGGCCGCGGAAGTCGCGCACCGAGAAGGCGACCGCGACGGCACGCAGTGCGAGCGCGGACACGATGCGGCCGGTGTCGGTGTCGGTGCCACTGACCATGGCGGAGGCGTGGCGGGACCGGGCGAAGCGGGACCGCACCTCGCAGGTCGACGTGCTGCTCGACGCGCTCGTGGCCCATCAGGACAAGTTGGCGGATCTGGTGGCGGCGCGGAGCGAGAAGCCGACGGTGAGCGACGGCCTGTTCGACCGGACCCCGGGGACGAAGGGTGAGCGGTTCGTCGGTGTCTCGCTGCGGATCAAGGCGGGCAACCTCGAGGTGATCGATCAGCTGGCCGACAAGCATGGGGCCGACTCGCGGTCGCAACTGGTGGCCGCGGCCCTGTCGGCGTACCTCAGCTGAACACTGGAGGGGGAGGGCACGGGTGAGCGCACGAGTCGACGAGGTGACGACGCGGTCCAGCCATGCGCCGCGACCGTTGGGCAAGCCGTGTTGCTCCTGCGGGTCGACCAGCACCTGGGTCGAGTGGCGACGCGAGGTTGACGGCTCCCGGCCGGGTGGAGCGGGGGAGTGGCCGTACGCCGTATGCCAGACCTGCGGTCACGCCGCCAAGGGACGGCTCACGCAGTCTCGGCTGCCGGCGCAGCCTGCGGCGGCAGCACCGTCGGCGGAGACGGCGCCATCGGCTGACGCGGATGTCGACGACCAGGTGGTCGCCGGCGACGGTCGGCGGGGGAGGCCGCAGCGCCCGAAGGCAAGTGACGAGCGTGTCGCCGAGCTGCTGCAAGCCGCCGGATATAACCGGGCGATCACTCCGGAGGTCCTCGAGGCGCATCGCTGGTTCGCCACGCATGCCGGGAAGCCGGGGCTGCCACGGTGGAAGGCCGCGGTGGCGCTGCTGAACGGCGCGCAAGGCCGCAGCGAAGTGCCGCACGTGCGGGAGATCTATGGCGAGGAGAAGCGCCGTCGCGAGGCGAAGCGGGCACGCGCGGCCGCGATGCGCAAGCAGGCGGGTGCGCTCGCTGACGACCACGCGGAGGCGGCTCGGGAGCACGTAGCGCGGGTGTGGGCCGAGACGGGAGCGGGGCCGACCTGGCGCGAGTTGGCCTCGGCGCTCGGCGTACAAGGGCCACTTGCGTCGGCGATGATCGACATGCTGCACCGCCGCGGTGTGCTCGCGTCGACGAAGGAGCCCCGCTCTCTGGCGGTGACCCCGGACTGGACGCCGACGCCATCGTGACTGGCCGGTGTGTCGACGCATCGGTGCGTATAGGTCCGGGCGGGTGATGCACACCCTGAGTCGGCGATCTGCTGCGTTCGTCCACCGTGGTGGTGGACGAACGGGGTGGGATCGAGGGTCGGTCGGTGCCGGAAGGCAGGATGACCCCACCATGAACGCACGTGACATCGAGGTCGACGGGTCTACCAGGGGTTCGACTTGTGCAGCAGCATGCTGGGGCCTCTCGACGACGAAGTGTCGGTGCCTGCGGGCAGATTGTTGCCCCGGCGAGGCAAGAGTCGTCGTCGGCGACCGGGGTGAGTCATGAGCGAGTTGGTGCCGGGCGATGACATCCCAGAGGACGAGCAGGCGCTGCTGGGGTACCTCGTCCACATCGTCGAGGAAGGGCGCCGGGTCGCGGCCGTCCAGGTCAACGCCACGTTGACCGTGACCTACTGGTTGGTCGGACGGGCCATCTCAGTCAACATCCTGCGCGACGGCCGCGCTGAGTACGGACGGGCGATTCTTGCCTCAGTGGGGCAAGAATTGGGCGAGCGGTTCGGTTCTGGTTTCGACCCGTCGAACCTCAGCCGCATGGTGATGTTCGCCCGTCTCTTCCCTGACTATGAGAAGGTCACCGCTCTCGCGCGTCAACTGAGCTGGACCCACGTCAAGGCACTCCTGGCGATCAAGTCCGACCAGGCACGGGCGTTCTACGCCGAGGAGGCTGCGGCCAAGCACCTCAGCGTCCGCGAGCTTCGAGCGGCGATCAGCCGCAAGGCCTACGAGCGCCGTGAGATTGCGAACTCCCAGATCCCCGAGGGGTCGGCGGTGCCGCGTGACACGTTCCGCGACCCACTGATACTCGACACCCTCGGCCTTAGGGACACCTACCTGGAGAAGGACCTGGAGGCCGCAATCCTGCGCGATCTGCAGGCCTTCTTGCTCGAGGTCGGTCGTGGCTTCGCCTTCGTTGCCAGCCAGAAGCGGATGGTCATCGACGGCGACGACTTCTACCTCGACCTACTGTTCTTCAGCCGGCCCTTGAGGCGCCTGGTCGCCGTCGAGCTCAAGATCGGGAAGTTCGATGCTCGGTTCGAGGGTCAGATGAAGCTGTATCTGAAGTGGCTCGACCGGCACGAGCGGCAGGAGGACGAGGACGCACCGATCGGGTTGATCTTGTGCACAGAGGCCAGCCGCGAGCAGGTCGAGCTCCTGGAGATGCACAAGGACGGGATCGTGGTGGCCGAGTACTGGACGGCTCTACCGCCCAAACACGAGTTGGAGCAGCGGCTCCAGGCCATGCTGCGCGACGCACGTGAGCGGCTCGCCCGCCGGGAGCTGCCCTCCGGCGAGTGAGTGGAGAGGTTGTGCACAAACGCGTTGCACAAACCTGACGTCTGGTTGACCCGTCCACGATGGTGGACCGGGCTCGGCCTAGCCCGCGGCCTGGCGTTCGATGTCGTCGAGAAGGTTGCCCTGCCGCTCTAGGAAAGCTGCATCGCGTACGGCGGCTCCCTCGGGCAGGAGTGCTGCCTGCTCGACGTCGGGGGTGACGGGCCGCTCGTCGAGCGGGGTTGCGAGTCTCTGGACCGTGAGTCCGTACCGGAGCCGGTGTCGGTCCCATGCGGCCACGGAGGCGCCTCGTTCGGCGGGGGAGAGGTCCTGGAAGCGTTTCTTGCGGTCGAGGCTGCGCGCGACGTACTCGTCGGCCGGGAGGCTGCGTAGCCACATCTGGTAGTTCTCGAGCTCGTCGCGGCCGGCGCGGATGCGGCGCTCGGCGAGCTCAGCCTTCCGTTGTGCCTGCTGGGTCAGGGACATCTGGTCGAATTCGAGACGCTTCGCCGCGGCGCGTTCGGCTCTGGCGGCGGGGGAGAGGTTGTCCCACCACGCCTTCTCCCGGGCCCTGGCGACCTTGATCGCTCGTGCCCGGCCCGCGGTCCAGCTCGACGTCGTTCCAGAGCGGTAAGCGGCTCGCTCGGCTTCGATCACCTCCAGTTGGCGAGCGTGCGCTGCGGCCGCGTCCTGTTCGACCTGGAGCGACCTCGGACGGGTGGCTGCCTGCCAACATCCGTGCTCGTTGACCCGGGCCATTCCGGCCTTGCTGAGCGCGACCAGTGCGGCCTTCGCGGTGGCCCGTTGGGACTTCGACGGCTCATCCGCAAGGTTCTCCACCAGTCCTGCCTTCACTGCCAGGTCAGACAGCTCGAGGGGGCCCCCGGTGGTCAGCAGAGTGCGCCACAGGCTGTG
>NZ_LMSQ01000003.1:0-5822 GCF_001429525.1 Nocardioides sp. Soil796 | reverse complement strand
GGTCTTTCCGTCCTGCCGCGCGTAACGAGCATCTTTACTCGTACTGCAATTTCGCCGAGTCCACGGTTGAGACAGCGCCCAAGTCGTTACTCCATTCGTGCAGGTCGGAACTTACCCGACAAGGAATTTCGCTACCTTAGGATGGTTATAGTTACCACCGCCGTTTACTGGGGCTTAAGTTCTCCGCTTCGAACCGAAGTTCTAACAGGTCCCCTTAACCTTCCAGCACCGGGCAGGAGTCAGTCCGTATACATCGTCTTACGACTTCGCACGGACCTGTGTTTTTAGTAAACAGTCGCTTGGGCCTGGTCTCTGCGGCCTTCATCGCTTCCGGGAGCAAGTCCCATCACGAATCCGGCCCCCCTTCTCCCGAAGTTACGGGGGTATTTTGCCGAGTTCCTTAACCGTGGTTCACTCGATCGCCTTGGTATTCTCTACCTGATCACCTGAGTCGGTTTGGGGTACGGGCGGCGCATAGCTCGCTAGAGGTTTTTCTCGACAGCATAGGATCATCCACTTCGTCCATACGGACTCCCCATCAGGTCTCAGGCACATGAACGGCGGATTTGCCTACCGTTCGCCCTACACCCTTAGCCGTGGGCAACCATCGCCACGGTTGGACTACCTTCCTGCGTCACCCCATCGCTTGACTACTACTAGTTCGGGTCGTGCGCTCTGCCACCATCGTCCCGAAGGATCCCGGTGGTTTTGGGCACTTAGCATCACTAGGTTCGTCATGGGCGCTATTTTGCCGGTACGGGAATATCAACCCGTTGTCCATCGACTACGCCTGTCGGCCTCGCCTTAGGTCCCGACTTACCCAGGGCAGATTAGCTTGACCCTGGAACCCTTGATCATTCGGCGGACTGGTTTCTCGCCAGTCATTCGCTACTCATGCCTGCATTCTCACTCGTGTGGCCTCCACGGCTGGATCACTCCGCCGCTTCACTGCCCACACGACGCTCCCCTACCCATCCATGCAACTGGACCACAAAGGCCTGTCTTACGCATGAATGCCATAGCTTCGGTGGATAACTTGAGCCCCGCTACATTGTCGGCGCGGAATCACTTGACCAGTGAGCTATTACGCACTCTTTCAAGGGTGGCTGCTTCCAAGCCAACCTCCTGGTTGTCTGTGCGACTCCACATCCTTTTCCACTTAGTTATCGCTTAGGGACCTTAGCTGATGGTCTGGGCTGTTTCCCTCTCGACTACGGAGCTTATCCCCCGCAGTCTCACTGCCGCGCTCTCACTTACTGGCATTCGGAGTTTGGTTAACGTCAGTAACCTTGTAGGGCCCATCGGCTATCCAGTGCTCTACCTCCAGCAAGAAACACGCGACGCTGCACCTAAATGCATTTCGGGGAGAACCAGCTATCACGAAGTTTGATTGGCCTTTCACCCCTATCCACAGGTCATCCCCTCAGTTTTCAACCTAAGTGGGTTCGGTCCTCCACGCGGTCTTACCCGCGCTTCAACCTGCCCATGGATAGATCACTTCGCTTCGGGTCTTGATCGTGCTACTCAAACGCCCTATTCGGACTCGCTTTCGCTACGGCTTCCCCACACGGGTTAACCTCGCAACACAACGCAAACTCGCAGGCTCATTCTTCAAAAGGCACGCTGTCACAGGGACGAATCCCCGCTCCAACGGTTTGTAGGCACATGGTTTCAGGTACTATTTCACTCCCCGCCAGGGGTACTTTTCACCTTTCCCTCACGGTACTTGTCCGCTATCGGTCACCAAGGAGTATTTAGGCTTAACGGGTGGTCCCGCCAGATTCACACGGAATTTCAGGGGTTCCGTGTTACTTGGGGTGACGTCTCAGAGCCATCGTCTTACGTGTACGGGGGTATCACCCTCTACGCCAGGACTTTCCAATCCATTTCGACTTCAACGATGGTTTCTAACTCTGTGTCGGATCGGCAGATCCGACGTGACGGCCCCACAACCCTCGAACAGCAACGCCTGCCGGCTATCACACTGCACGAGTTTGGCCTCTTCCGATTTCGCTCGCCACTACTCTCGGAATCACTTTTGTTTTCTCTTCCTACCGGTACTGAGATGTTTCACTTCCCGGTGTTCCCTCCAACTGTCCTATGTGTTCAGACAGAGGTAACTGGACATGACTCCAGCTGGGTTTCCCCATTCGGAAATCCCCGGATCACAGCTTGGTTACCAACTTCCCGGGGCTTATCGCAGGTTCCTACGTCCTTCATCGGCTCTTGGTGCCAAGGCATCCACCATGTGCCCTTAGTAGCTTGTCTTGCTACAAAGATGCTCGCGTCCACTGTGTAGTTCTCAAGATACGGGCGGTACCACCACAAACTCCGTGCCTACCCAGTCCAACGACCAAGCGGTTCAGCGGTGTGATGGCCCACGAGAAAACGAGTCAAGACTCGATCCCTCAGGACCCAACAGTGTGTCAAGTGCTCACCCCCACCAAACCCCGCGTTCCACGTCCCGAAGGACAGTACTAACAGACCAGGCGGAAAGCTCCCACCAACTAATCGACGTTCCACTAGTGAGCGTTGCCTGCCGCGACACATTCGGCCACGAAACAGACAGACTGGACAGACAATGTCTGCCAATAGCTCCTTAGAAAGGAGGTGATCCAGCCGCACCTTCCGGTACGGCTACCTTGTTACGACTTCGTCCCAATCGCCAGCCCCACCTTCGACGGCTCCCTCCACAAGGGTTGGGCCACCGGCTTCGGGTGTTGCCGACTTTCGTGACGTGACGGGCGGTGTGTACAAGGCCCGGGAACGTATTCACCGCAGCGTTGCTGATCTGCGATTACTAGCGACTCCGACTTCATGGGGTCGAGTTGCAGACCCCAATCCGAACTGAGACCGGCTTTTTGGGATTCGCTCCACCTTACGGTATCGCAGCCCTTTGTACCGGCCATTGTAGCATGCGTGAAGCCCTGGACATAAGGGGCATGATGACTTGACGTCATCCCCACCTTCCTCCGAGTTGACCCCGGCAGTCTCTTATGAGTCCCCACCATTACGTGCTGGCAACATAAGACGAGGGTTGCGCTCGTTGCGGGACTTAACCCAACATCTCACGACACGAGCTGACGACAGCCATGCACCACCTGTATACCGACTAAAAGGGGCTCTATCTCTAGAGCTTTCCGGCATATGTCAAACCCAGGTAAGGTTCTTCGCGTTGCATCGAATTAATCCGCATGCTCCGCCGCTTGTGCGGGCCCCCGTCAATTCCTTTGAGTTTTAGCCTTGCGGCCGTACTCCCCAGGCGGGGCGCTTAATGCGTTAGCTGCGGCACGGAACTCGTGGAATGAGTCCCACACCTAGCGCCCAACGTTTACGGTGTGGACTACCAGGGTATCTAATCCTGTTCGCTCCCCACACTTTCGCTCCTCAGCGTCAGGTAATGCCCAGAGAACCGCCTTCGCCACCGGTGTTCCTCCTGATATCTGCGCATTTCACCGCTACACCAGGAATTCCGTTCTCCCCTGCATACCTCTAGTCTGCCCGTATCGGAAGCAGGCCAGGTGTTAAGCACCTGGTTTTCACTCCCGACGTGACAAACCGCCTACGAGCCCTTTACGCCCAATAATTCCGGACAACGCTCGCACCCTACGTATTACCGCGGCTGCTGGCACGTAGTTGGCCGGTGCTTCTTCTGCAGGTACCGTCACTTTCGCTTCGTCCCTGCTGAAAGAGGTTTACAACCCGAAGGCCGTCATCCCTCACGCGGCGTTGCTGGATCAGGCTTTCGCCCATTGTCCAATATTCCCCACTGCTGCCTCCCGTAGGAGTCTGGGCCGTGTCTCAGTCCCAGTGTGGCCGGTCACCCTCTCAGGCCGGCTACCCGTCGAAGCCTTGGTGAGCCATTACCTCACCAACAAGCTGATAGGCCGCGAGCTCATCCTTCACCGCCAGAACTTTCCACAACCACCAGATGCCTGGAGTTGTCGTATTCGGTATTAGCCACCGTTTCCGGTAGTTATCCCAAAGTGAAGGGCAGATTGCTCACGTGTTACTCACCCGTTCGCCGCTCGTGTACTCCCGAAGGAGCCTTACCGCTCGACTTGCATGTGTTAAGCACGCCGCCAGCGTTCGTCCTGAGCCAGGATCAAACTCTCCGTTGAAATCATGCAGGCAACCACCCAAAGGCAGCCACCAAATCTCATAGATTGTTTCTCCCGGCAAGAGACCGAATCGCCGACATAATTGTCGGAATCATCGTTTCTTACCAAAGGAACCATCACAACCAATCACCAACCAAAAGGCCAGATCAAAAGCTGCGACGGGTTATCAATTAATTCGTCGACTTTTGACACACTGTTGAGTTCTCAAGGATCAAGCGCGCACNCCCAGCCTCACGACCAAGCCCCGGGGCAACCTGACAAAACTTACCGGAGTGAGATTCGCCTGTCAAACCGGCCAATCTGCTTCCAGATCCCATCGCACACACTGATCCAGGATCTTCCGAGGCCGCATCGTGGCGCACACTCAGAGGACCCCGAGAGGGGTACTGATGGGGGTGGCCGCCTGGTGGGACCGGAGCCCGGCCAGAAGGCCGTTCTTCCCGGTCGCTCTCGGCGACAGGTGAAACATTAGGCCACGCCCCACCACGGGTCAAATCGACGCGTTCAGGGCTCTCCCCCGGCCTCTGTGTCGCGCCCAGGAGAGCACGCTCCACACCGGGAAGCGGCGCCGTACGCGGCCGGCGTCCAGACCGAGAGGTCCCCAGCTGGTTGGCGTACGACGGGCCCTTGTGCACGGCGATCTCGCGCAGGCTCCAGGTCATCCCCGCTGGGTCGATCCCACTCGTGGGGCCGGCCGGGCGAAGAGCCTCAGTCGCAACCAGCGAGACGGCCATGACGGCGGATCACCTCGTGGGTGTACAGATCCGGGTGCCGTCCACCGCCAGCCGCGGACGCCTGTCCCACGGGATTCCGGGTCCGGGCCATGAGGACCCCGTCATCTCGGTCCTTGCCGAATCGTGCCTGCGGCACAATCGAAACCATGAGCCTCGACCTCGCACGGATCGGCAGGGCGATCGGTGCGCCAGCTCGCGCCGCGATGATCGATGCGCTGTTCGACGGGGCACCCCACACCGCCGGGCAGCTGGCCCACGTGGCCGGGGTTGCGCCGGCCACCGCGAGCCAACACCTGGCCCTCCTCGCCGACGCGGGTCTCGTAACCGTCGAGCCCCGAGGCCGATTCCGGCACTACCGACTGGCGAACGCCCGTGTCGCGCATGCACTGGAGCAACTCAGTGGCCCGGGCCAGGGCCCCGTCAGCTCACTTCGGCCGTCTCGCGAACAACGTCGTCTCCGGGCAGCTCGCACGTGCTACGACCACCTCGCCGGTCAGCTCGGGGTGGCCGTGGCTGAACGGTTCATCGCCGCCGCATGGACCGATCCGCAGATGAGCACCATCACCCCAGCCGGCACGGACGCCCTGGAAACCTACTTCGGAGTGGACCTCGACCTGGCCGCTCGCTCCCGACGCCCACTTGTGCGGCCCTGTCGTGACTGGACAGAGCAACGCGACCACCTGGCCGGCACCATCGGCACCATGATCGCCACCGCCATGCTCACCGACAACTGGGTCAACCGTCAGCCGGGAAGCCGAGCACTGAGTGTCACGCCCCATGGAATTGCCCAGCTCGAGCGGGCCGCCGTCACGACCGACGCCCACTCCCCCGTGAACGACAGAACCGGGTAGGCCTCGAGGCCTACCCGGTTCGGGATGTCACAGTGCCGCGCCATCGGCGATGCTCAGTTGGGTTGTTCGAGTTGTTGGGCGCGGGTGGCGGCGTCGGTGAGTTCGTCGCCGTCGAT
>NZ_LMSQ01000002.1:0-283605 GCF_001429525.1 Nocardioides sp. Soil796 | reverse complement strand
CATACCTCGGCATCCACAACACCACCCAACAGGGTTGAGTTGCTTAGACCGATTGATTCCGCCCATGGCCGCCAGGCCGAAACGCAGTGCGGACGGCCACGGCCGCGCGCCGGAGGGACCGCGCCCTCCGGCCAGCCTGACGGCCACAGTGACGAGCACCAGGATCAACAGGGGAACCATGTCGCACCTGCTTTCTCAATGTGTGTCGAACGGTCGTACGGCGGCGGTGCAGCACCTGGGCCTGCACCACCGCCGGGATCAGCCGGCGTACTGCGGGTCGGTCGGCGCCACCCACTGGACGAGCTGATAGACCACGCCGTTGGGGTCGGTCATCTGGAAGTAGCGTTCTCCCCACGGCTCGGTCTCGATCGGGGTGACGATCTCGACTCCCCGATCCTGCAGCTGCGCGTAGTCGGCGTCGATGTCGTCGACGGTGAAGACCACGAGCAAGCCGTCGGCACGGCCGGCAGCGGAGGCCGGCTTGAACGTCGGCAGGCCGGTGCGCAGGTAGATCAGGTTGAACCCGACCTCGGGGTGGGCCAGTGAGCAGAACCCGTCGGCAGCCATCGCCTCGGTGAAGCCCAGGTGCTTCTTGACCCAGGCGGCGGATGCCTCGACGTCGGGGACGTTGAGCGAGATCGCGGTGTCGGTGAATTTCATGCGGTGGTCTCCTGTCGACTGTGCGTCGTGCGTGCCACGGCCCATCGATCCGGGCCACTTTCATTGTACGCCGTACAACGTACGATGTACAACGTAAATGTGCAACAATCATTCCCATGACCGAGAACAGCACCGGATCAGGGGAGCCCAGCCGCACGCTGGCGCTGCTGTGGGGCGAGCCGACAGAGGCGCCGCGACGCAAGGGCCCGGCGCGCTCCGTGACGGTCCCGCAGGTCGTCGGCGCGGCGCTGCTGCTCGCGGACGAGCAAGGACTGGCGGCCGTCACGATGCGCGCGGTGGCCGAGAAGGTCGGCGTCTCGGCGATGTCGGTCTACACCTACGTTCCGGGCAAGCCGGAGCTCCTCGACCTGATGGTCGACACCTGCTACTTCCGGATGACCCGCAAGCCGTGGGGCAGGCTGGGTTGGCGCAAGCGGCTCGTCGCGGTCGCCGACGCCAACCGCGAGCTCCTCAGCGGGCATCCCTGGCTCACAGAGGTGGCCGCCCTGAGCCGCCCGCCTCTGGGGCCGGGCGTGATGGCGAAGTACGAGCACGAGCTGGCGGCCTTCGACGACACCGGGCTGTCAGAGGTCGACATCGACGCCGGCCTGGCCTACCTGCTCGGCTTCGTCCAGAGCCACTGCCGGTCGGCACACGACGCCGCACGGTCGACGACCGACACCGCGATGAGCGACGCCGAGTGGTGGGGCGCCAACCAAGCGGTGCTGGCCCGTGTGTTCGACGCCGAGGCGTACCCCCGCGCCGTACGCATCGGCTCCGCGGCCGGTGAGGCCCAGGGCAGCGCGTGGACCGACGACCGCGCCTGGACCTTCGGCCTGGCGCGCACCCTCGACGGCCTGGCCGCGTTGATCGGCGACGATGCCTGAGGCGTGAGGCGTGAGGCATGAGGCGCGTCGCGTTGATACGTTGCGCCCTGTGACCGCGACAGGACCCGAGCCAGCCCAGCCGCTCACTTCCGAGGAGGTCGAGCTGACCGAGTGTGCGCGCGACACGATCGACCGCGTGACGGACGCCGGGCCGGACGAGGACGGCATACACACCATGGGTGCCGCCGTGCGAAGCGCCGACGGGCGCATGTTCAGCGGCGTCAACCTCTATCACTTCACCGGTGGACCGTGCGCTGAGCTGGTCGCCCTCGGCAGCGCTCGCGCGGCCGGAGCGACCGAGATCACCCACATCGTCGCGGTCGGCAACCACGGCCGTGGGCCGATCGGTCCGTGCGGCCGTGATCGCCAGATCCTCTTCGACCATTACCCGCAGATCCGGGTGATCCTGCCGACCCCCGACGGGGTGCGGAGCGTCGCGATCTCCGACCTGATGCCGTTCGCCACCGCGTGGTCCCTCGAGGACGGATCCACCACGGCCTGACCGGACCTGCGGGTGTGTGCCCGTGATCGCCTCAGCCGGTCACGCCGGACGGCACCCGCTGGAGGATCCCTGCGATGTCGATGCCACGCGGCAGGGTGCCGAAGGCGATCCCCCACTCACCACCCAGTCGCGAGGCGACGAACGCGTCGGCGATCGCGGGCGTGCTGTGCCTCACCACCAGGCTGGCCTGGAAGACCAGGGCCAGCCGTTCGACGAGACGTCGCGCGCCGAACTCAAGATCGGCCTGGTCCACCCCGTCGACCCGTAGGTCACGCTCGAGGTCCGAGATGGCCGCGTCCAGGCGACGGTCGCCCCCCGAAGCCAGGTGCAGCTCGCCGAGGAACGCCTCGACGGTCTCGGGCTGCCGGCGGATCGCGCGCAGCACGTCAAGGGCAGCGACGTTGCCGGCGCCTTCCCAGATCGACTGGAGCGGCGCCTCGCGGTAGAGCCGTGGCATTCCGGAGTTCTCGATGTAGCCGTTGCCGCCCAGGCACTCCAGCGCCTCACCGACCACTGCCTGGGCGCGCTTGCACACCCAGTACTTGATCACGGCCAGGCCGAGCCGGCGCACGTTCGCCTCCGACTCCGAGGTCTCCGCACGATCGGTGGCACCGCCCAGGCGCATCAGGGCAGTGACCGCGGCCTCCGACTCCAGGGTCAGGTCGGCCAACACGTTGCGCATCAGGGGCTGCTCGATCAGCCGGTTGCCGAACGCGCTGCGGTGCTGCGCGTGGTGGACGGCGCGCATCAGGCCCTTGCGCATGAAGGCGGTGCTCATGGCGACGCAGTTGAGGCGGGTGAAGTTCACCATCTCCATGATCGCCCGTACGCCGCGGCCCTCTTCGCCGACCAGCCAGCCCGTGGCGCCGTGGTACTCGATCTCGGCCGAGGCGTTCGACCGGTTGCCGAGCTTGTCCTTGAGCCGCTCCAGACGAATCGGGTTCCGGCTGTCGTCAGGCAGCACCCGCGGCAGGAACAGGCAGGAGAGACCGGACTCGGTCTGCACCAGCGTGAGGAAGGCGTCGCACATCGGAGCCGAGGTGAACCACTTGTGGCCGAACACCTCAAAGGTGCCGTCCGGGCGTTCGGCGGCGGTGGAGATGTTGGCGCGCGCGTCCGAACCTCCCTGCCGCTCGGTCATCGACATGCCGAAGACCAGACCGGGTTTCGTGTCGAGCGCGCGGAGCTTCGGGTCGTAGTGCTTCGTACCGAGCTGGGTTGAATACGCCTGGTCGAGCTTGGGTGCGTGGCGCAGGGTCGGCACGGCGGCGTACGACATGCCGATGGGACACATGTGACCCGACTCGGCCTGTCCCCAGATGAACGACTTGGCGGTGCGCGCCGCGTGCGTGCCCGGCCGGTCGTCGAACCACGGGGCAGCGTTGAGGCCGAACTCGCAGGCCTTCGACATCAGCGAGTGGTACGCCGGGTGGTACTCGATCTCGTCGATCCGGTGCCCCACCGAGTCGTAACGGTGCAGGATCGGCTCGTTCTCGTTGGCCAGACGGCCCCACTCCTGCACTTCGTGGCTGCCGGCCGCCCGGCCGACCTCGGTGAGGTCGTCAAGGGCCCATTCTGCTCCTTCGCGGACCATTCCCTCACGCAGTGCCGGGTCGGCGGAGACGTCGTAGTCGATCAGCTCCGGCACCTGGTTGATGACGTCGTTGCCCTTGATCATGGCCCTACTCCTTGTTCGCGTGGTGCGGTCGGCGGTCACCTAGAAGGTGAAGGCGTGCGGCGTGGTACTCGTCGGCCAGTCGATCGACCAGGGCGGCGGCCGGCCCGACGGCGTTGACCACGCCGATGCCCTGCCCCGAGCCCCAGACCTGGCTCCACGCCTTGGCCTTGCTGGTTCCGTCGGACCAGCTCATGGTGGCCCGGTCCTCCTCGGCGAGGCGGTCGGGATCGAGGCCCGAAGCCTCGATGCTGCCGCGCAGGTAGTTGCCCGGCACCCCGGTGAACAGGTCGGAGTGCACGATGTCGGATGCGCCCGAGTCCACGACCATCCGCTTGTAGCGGTCACCGGCGAGCGCCTCATGGGTCGCGATGAACGCCGAGCCCACGTAGGCGAGGTCGGCTCCCGCGGCCTGCGCTGCCAGCACCGAACGGCCGTGGGCGATGGCACCCGAGAGCACCAAGGGACCGTCGAACCAGGTGCGGATCTCCTGCACCAGCGCGAACGGCGACTGGGAGCCGCCGTGTCCGCCGGCACCCGCGGCGACGGCGATCAACCCGTCGGCGCCCTTCGCCACGGCCTTGCGCGCGAACCCGTCGTGGATCACGTCGTGCAGCACGATGCCGCCGTAGGCGTGCACGGCCTCGTTCACCTCGGAGCGCGCACCCAGCGAGGTGATCACGATCGGCACCTCGTGACGCACGACGGTCTCGAGGTCGGCCTCGAGCCGGGCGTTGGTGCGGTGCACGATCAGGTTCACGGCGTACGGCGCAGCTGGCGCCTCCGGGTGATTGGCGTCGTGCTTGGCCAGCGCGTCGGTGATGGTGGTCAGCCACTCCTCGAGCAGCTCCTGGGGCCGCGCGTTGAGCGACGGGAACGATCCGACCACCCCAGAGGCGCACTGGGCGATCACCAGGTCGGGCCCGGAGACGGTGAACATCGGTGAGGCGACGACCGGCAGTCGCAGCCGGTCACGCAGGATCGGGGGGAGGCTCATGACTCGGCCGCCAGGTTCTCGAAGATCGTCGCGTTGGCCAGGCCGCCGGCCTCGCACATGGTCTGCAGGCCGTAGCGCAGGCCCTCGTCGCGCAGGTGGTGCACGAGCGTCGTGGCGATCCGGGCACCGGAGCCGCCGAGCGGGTGGCCCAGCGCGATGGCACCACCCAGCGGGTTGACCAGGTCAGCCCGAGCACCGGTCGCGTCGAGCCACGCACCGACGACGCTGGCGAACGCCTCGTTCACCTCGAACGCGCCGATGTCGGCCAGCTCGAGCCCGGCCAGCTTCAACGCCTTCGCGGTCGCCGGGATCGGTGCGCCCAGCATGGTGACCGGGTCGTCTCCGACCACGGTAGCCGTGTGCACGCGGGCGATCGGGTCCAGGCCGAGCGCACGGGCCTTCTCACTCGTCATCACCAACAGCGCGGCGGCGCCGTCGGAGATCTGCGACGCGTTGCCCGCGGTGACCCTGCCGTCTTCCTCGAATGCCGGCTTCAACCCGGCCAACGACTCCAGCGTCGACTCGCGTCGTACGCCCTCGTCCTCGGAGAGCGTCGACCCGTCGGGCAGCTCCACCGGCGCGATCTGCTTGACGAAGCGGCCGTCGTCGATGGCCCGCGCCGCTCGACGGTGCGACTCCAGGCTGTAGGCGTCGAGCTGCTCCCGGCTCAGGTCGTGGCGACGGGCGAGGATCTCCGCGCCGGTGCCCTGGTTGAACGCGAAGTCGTCGTACCTGGCGCGCATGAGAGGCCCGAACGGCTGGCCCGGACCGGCGTTCCTTGCCGAACCCATCGGCACGCGGCTCATCGACTCGACGCCACCAGCGACGACCACGTCGGCGTGACCGGCGATGACCGTCGCGGCCGCGAAGTGAAGTGCCTGCTGGCTCGACCCGCACTGCCGGTCGATGGTGGTGCCGGGGACATGCTCGGGCCAACCTGCGGCGAGCACGGCGTTGCGACCGACGTTGGCGGACTGCTCGCCGACCTGGCCGACGCAGCCCCACATGACGTCGTCGACGAGGGAGAGGTCGATGCCGGAGCGCTCGGCGAGGGCGTGCAGCACCGCTGCGGAGAGGTCGACGGGGTGGGTCTCGGCGAGGGCGCCCTTACGGCGACCGATGGGAGTGCGAACTGCTTCGACGATGACTGCGTCACGCATGCGAAGTCCTTCCGTGGTGGGGATGTGGGGAGACTGGTCAGCTGCCGGACCAAGCAGGCTGGCGGCGCTCGGCAAAGGCGCGGGCACCTTCACGGGCGTCGGCGGAGGCGAAGACCAGGGCAGCGGCCTCGCGCAGGCGGGCGAACTCCTCGTCGGGCGGCCAGTCGACCGACTCGACGACAACGCGTTTGCTGGTGTGGACGGCGAGAGGTCCGTTCTCGGCGATCCGAAGCGCCAGGTCGACCGCCGTCGCGAGGGCCTGCCCCGGCTCGACCAGTCGGTTGACCAGGCCGAACTTCGCAAGGTCCGCGGCGGGGAACGAGTCACCGGTGAGGATCATCTCCAGCGCCACCGCGCGCGGCAGCGACACGGGCAGGCGGGTCAGCCCTCCGGCCGCAGCCACCAGTCCACGCTTGACCTCGGGCAGGCCGAACGAGGCGGGAGTGGAGGCAACCACGAGGTCGCAGGCCAGCACGATCTCGAAGCCGCCACCGAGGGCGCTGCCCTCCACGGCCGCGATCAACGGCTTGGTCGGCGGCGCCTCGACCAGTCCGGCGAACCCACCCGTCTCGGTGCGGGGTCGCTCGCCGCGCAGGTGCGCCTTGAGGTCCATGCCCGCGCAGAACGTGGGGCCGTTGGCCGCGATCACGCCGGCCGCCAGTGACCGGTCCGACTCGAGGGTCTCGACGGCCGCGCCGATCGCCTGCGCCGTGCGCAGGTCGATCGCGTTGCGGGCCTCAGGACGGTCGAGCGTGATGACGAGTACGGCGCCGTGCCGTTCGAGCAGCACTGGTTCGGCGCTGACTGCCGAGGCGGTCACCGGGGAGCCATCCGGATCGCGCCGTCGAGCCTGATCGTCTCTCCGTTGAGCATGCCGTTCTCGACGATGTGGGCGGCCAGCGACGCGAACTCGGTCGGGTCGCCGAGGCGACGCGGGTGCGGTACGGCGGCCGCCAGCGACTCGCGCACGTCGGCCCGGGCGCGAGCCAGCAGCGGGGTGTCGAACGTGCCGGGGGCGATCGTGCAGACGCGGACGCCGATGCCGGCCAGGTCACGGGCGGCCGGCAGGGTCATGCCGACCACAGCGGCCTTCGCGGCGGAGTAGTTGAGCTGGCCGATCTGACCCTCGAAGGCGGCAACGGACGCGGTCAGCACGCAGACACCCCGGTCGCCGTCGAGCGGAACGTTCCGCGCCATCGACTGCGCGGCGAAGCGGAGCAGGTTGAAGGTGCCGATCACGTTGAGCTCGATCACCGATGCGAAGGGCTCCAGCTCGACGGCCTCCCCGGCCTTGTCGAGCAGCCGCATCGGCCGCCCGCGACCGGCGCAGTGCACGACCGCACGCACCGGGCCCTGCTCCTCGGCGACGGCGAACGCGGCCGCGATCTCGTCGCCGTCGATGACGTCGGCGGCCACGAACCGGGCCCGGTCGCCCAGTGCCGCGGCCACCTCCTTGCCGTCCGAGGAGGGCAGGTCGACCAGGGTGACGGTTGCTCCGCCGGCGATCAGCCGTTCGGCGGTGGCCCGGCCCAGGCCTGAGGCGGCACCGGTGACGAGGGTGTTGATCCCGTTGATGTCCATGGCAGCCTCACAATCCCAGCGACTTGGAGACGACGCTCTTCATGACCTCGCTGGTGCCGCCGAAGATCCTGCTGACCCGCGCGTCGGCGTAGAGGCGTGCGATCGGGTATTCGCGCATGTAGCCGTAGCCGCCGTGCAGTTGGAGACACTTGTCGATGACCCGCGACTGCACCTCGGTGCAGAAGAGCTTCACCTTGGCCGCGTCGGCCACCGTCAGCGTGCCGGCATCGAGTGCCGCGATGGCGCGGTCGACCATGGCTTGGGCCGCCTCGATCTCGGTGGCGCACTCGGCGAGCACGAATTTCGTGTTCTGGAAGTCCGCGACGCGGTGCCCGAAGGCCTTGCGCTCCTTGACGTAGTCGATGGCAAGGTTCAACGCCGCGGTGGCCGTGGCGTAGGCCACCACCGCGATGGTGAGGCGCTCCTGGGGCAGGTTCGAGGTGAGTGCGGCGAACGCCTCGCCCTCGGTGCCGAGCAGGTTGGCAGCCGGCACCCGGACCTCGTCGAAGGAGAGCTCGGCAGTGTCCTGCGCCTTGAGGCCGATCTTGTCGAGATTGCGGCCGCGGGTGAAGCCGGGCATGCCGGACTCGACGACGAGTAGCGACAGGCCCTTGCGCCGGTTGCTGTCGTCGCTGGAGGTGCGGGCCACCACCACGATCAGGTCGGCGTTGATGCCGCCGGTGATGAAGGTCTTGGCGCCGTTGAGGATGTAGTCGTCGCCGTCACGCCGGGCCGTCGTGGCCACACCGGCCAGGTCGGAGCCGGTGCCGGGCTCGGTCATCGCGATCGAGCTGACCAGGGTGCCGTCGGCGAAGCCGGGGAACCAGCGTTCCTTCTGCTCCTCGTCGGCGAACTCCAGGAAGTAGGGCAGCACGGTGCTGAGGTGCACCTGCAGGCCGCCGAGGTTCACGGCCGCGAAACCGATCTCCTCGAGCACGACCGCGTTGAAGCGGAAGCTCTCGACCCCACCGCCGCCGAAGCGCTCGGGGATCTGGAGCCCGTTGATGCCGGTGTCGGCGGTCTTGCGGAACAGGTCGCGCGGCACGATGCCGGCCGCCTCCCAGGCGGGGAGGTGAGGCACGACCTCCTTGTCGATCAGCTGCCGAACGGTCTCGCGGAACGCGTCGTGGTCTTCGTCGTAGATGTCTCTGATCATGGTTCTCTCCAGTCGTGGTGATGATGAGTGGCCGGGCACGACGATGGGTCCGGCCGGACGGACGTTCTTCGGGTCAGCCGCCGAGGCCGATGACCTGTGCCGCAGCGAGGTCCTCGATCTCCGCCGGGTCGTAGCCGTGGGCGCCGAGCACCTCGACGGTGTGCTCACCCAGGCGCGGGGCGGCGGTGCGCGGCCCGTCTTCCGCCGATCCCAGGTGCCAGGGCGAACGCAGGGTCGGATGGGTGGCACCGTCGGGCTCGATCGCCTCGATGAACAGGCCGGCGGCCTCGACGTCGGGGTTCTTGATCACCTCGTCGTACCCGCTGATCCGGCCGGCCACGACGCCGTTGGTCGTGAGCAGATCCATCGCGGCGTCAGTGGTCAGCGAGGCGAACGCGGCACGCAGCTCGACCAGAAGCGGGGCCCGGTTGGCCACGCGGTCCTCGTTGGTGGCGAACCGGGGGTCGCCGGGCAGGTCGTCGCGCCCGATCAGCCCGCACAGTCGGGCGAAGTGCTGCGGCGAGTACGCCGACACGACGATGGCGCCGTCGAGCGTGGGCATCAGGTCGGCCGCGGGGGCGATGGTCGGCTGCCCGTTGCCGCGGCGTTGCGGGCTCTGTCCGGTCAGCAGGTACTCGCCCCAGTTGGGACCCTGCAGGTGTACGGCGACCTCCAGCAACGAGACCTCGACCTCGTCGCCGAGCCCGAAGCGCACCTTGCGGACGAAGGCCCCGAGCACGGCCTGGGCGAAGACGTGGGCGGCCGCGGCGTCGACCACGGGGAAGCCCACCCGCTGCGGCTCACCGTCGGACTCGCCGGTCACCCACATGATGCCGCTCTCTGCCTGGGCCGCAATGTCGAGGCCGGGCCGATTGCGTGAGGGGCCGTGCAGGCCGAACCCGCTGACCGTCGCGTAGACGATGCCCGGGTGCCTGGCACGCACCGCGGAGGCATCGAGTCCGAAGCTCTCCATCACACCTGGACGCAGGTTCTGCACCACGATGTCGGCCTCGGCGACGAGCCGCTCGGCGATCGCACGACCACGAGGGTCCTTGAGATCGAGCGCGATGGCCCGCTTGCCCCGGTTGTAGGTGCGCAGGATCGCCTCGCCGTACACCCCGATGACCCGGGCTGCCTCGCCGGTGACCGGCTCGACCTTGATCACGTCGGCGCCGAGGTCGGCCAGCACCTGGGTGGCGGCGGGCGCGGCGATGAACTGTCCGAAGTCGACGACGCGGACGCCATCCAGCGGGGCGCTCATCGGATCGCCGCCACACGCTCGCGAATGCGTGCCAGGTCGCGCTCGGGCCGCACCAGGAGGAGGGACAGGGCGCCACCGATCGTCATCAACAGGCCGGTGACCGCGAAGCCGTGGTTGTAGCCGGTGATGGCGTCGGGTGCGGCGTCGACCAGGTAGCCGAGCAGAAGCGGCGCCAGAACGCCCGCCATGCTGTAGAACGCGACCAGGCAGCCGAGCACGGTGCCCCGGCGCTTCGGGTGGACGACGTCACCGATGGCCACGAAGGCGACGGCGTACGCCGCGGAGTTCATCGAGAACGCGAGGGTGATGAACACCATCTGCAGGGGCCCGCGGTCGATGATCGTGAACAAGTACATCGAGAGCCCGGCCAGCACGACCAGCCCCCCGGCGAAGTAGCCGCGGGTGATGCGGCGGCTGACACCGCGTTCGGTGAGTCGGTTCGAGGCCAGCCCGGCACCGACCGCCGCGACCGCTGCCACGGCGTACGGGAAGGTGATCAACCGGCTGCTGGTGACCGCGTCGTAGCCGAGGCCCTGGCTGAGGAAGAGCGGCAGCCAGGCCACCTTCAACGTGGTGGACCAGTAGGCAAAGAAGGTCAGGAGCGCGGTGCCGATCACGGTGCCGGTGGTGAGGATGACCCGCAGAGGCGCCTCCACCGGGGCGGTGTCAGGGTCCACCACCACACTGGTGCCCAGCACGCTGCCCTCGGGGGGTGCCGAGCGGCCGAGCAGGAGCCAGGCGGCCAGCCACAGCACACCCGCGACGGTCAACACGCCGAATGCGGCGTGCCACGACCAGGTGACAATCACCCAGGTCAGCAGGGGTGCCGCGATCAGCGGGCCGATCGAGGCGCCGGCGGTGATCACGCCCGCCGGCAGGCCGCGCTTCTCGGGCGGGAACCACGAGTGCACGATGTGGGTGCACAGTGCGTATGCCGGGCCCTCGGCGAACCCGAGCGCAATCCGGCAGGCCAGCACCGCGGTGAACCCGAGCGGCCACATCAACGGGGCCATGGTGAGCACCCAGACCAGCATCAGGCCGGCCACCAGCCAGCGCGCATCGATGCGCGAGGTCAGTGCACCGATGGTGACGGCGCCGACGGCGAACAGCCAGAAGAATGCGCTCTGCAGCAGGCCGAACTGCTTGGCCGATATGTCGAGGTCGGCCATGATCTGGACCCCGGCGAACCCGAGCACCGCCTTGTCGGCGAAGTTCAGGAGCATGAAGACGAGGAGCAGGATCGTGACGGTCCAGGCGCGTCTGCGGAAGGCCCGTTGGCCGGGTGCCTCCGTGGGGCGCTCAGTGGTGTGCGTGGTCATGGGTGTCTCCGGTCGGTGAGGGCTCAACGGCCCGCGAAGGCGGGCTCGCGGCGCTGGAGGAAGGCCGACGCGGCCTCGCGGGCGTCGTCGGTGTGGAAGGAACGCACCATCCGCTCGGTCTCGGACCCGAGGTAGGCGGCCAGCGGCTGGGTGGTGGCGTCGAGCAGGTTCTGCTTCATCGCCCGGGCAGCCAGGGGTGCGGCCGCGGCCAGTCGAGTGGCGAGGTGGTGGGTCTGTTGGTCGAGCTCCTCGTCGTCCGCGACGGAGGTGACCAACCCGAGGTGTTCGGCGCGGGTGGCGTCGAACTTGCCCGGCAGGAGGAAGAGCTCGCGGGCCCTGGCCACACCGAGGATCCGGGTGAGGAACCAGATGGCGCCGAGGTCGCCGGAGAGCCCGGCGGCCAGGAAGGCCGTGTTGAAGACGGCGCTGCGTGCGGCGATGCGCAGGTCAGTGGCCAGGGCGAGGGAGAGACCGGCGCCGGCACAGGCTCCGTTGATCGCGGCGATCGTGACCTGCGGCATCTGGTGCAGCCGCTCGGCCACGCGGGCGGCGTTGCGCAGTCGCGCGGTGTCGGCCTCCACAGAGTCGCCACGAAGCGACCGCGTCTCCGGCGCTGCCGCGAGGTCGGCTCCCACGCAGAAGGCGCGTCCGGAGCCGGTGAGCACGACCACCCGCACGCGGGCGTCCGCCTCGATCCGGCCGAGGACGTCGTACAGCTCACCGAGCAGCTGCACGGACACGGCGTTGCGCCGCTCGGTGTTGCGCAGGGTGACGGTTGCGATCGAGTCGGTGGTCGAGCAGGTGACCTGTGCTGCCATGTGGAGCTCCCTGGTGTGGCGTGTCGTGGTTGACGTACGTCACATGAAACGGGAGGAGCACCGACAGCGTCCAAGACCAAAAGTGGGCCAGCTCAATTGGGATTGCCTATCAGTCGTACGCCGACCCACAGCAGTGCACGACGACCCGGAGCGCTATCGCTCCGCGGGACCTGCGGGATAGATCGGTCCGATCTCGTCGAACAACACGCGTTGCCGACGCTCGATCGCGGCGACCACCTCGGCGGAGGCATCCACTCGCGAGGCGCCGGCTGCCATTCGGCGCACGACCGCGCGTTCCCACGAGGCCAACTGCTGGTGGGTGTAGTCGAGGAAGGCCGCCGCTGCGGGAGTCAAGCGGTCCGAGCGGTGGATCGCTCCGATGGACCAGGACACGTGCGGGCTCAGGTCGCGCACGACCGCGCCTCGCTGGCGTGCCTCCAGGGCGACGCGCTGCGGGAGGATTGCCGCACCTGCACCGGAGAGCACCATGGGTACGACGGCGCCACGCTGCGGCACCTCGACCGCGACGAGCGGCTCGACGCCGCCGGCGCGCAACATCGACTCGACGTGGTCGCGACTGGTCGTGTTGCGCTCGCCCATCACGAACGGGACGCCGTCGAGCGAGCTGACCTCCACGGTGTCGGGAAGGTCGGTCGGGGTGCCGGGCGGGAAGACCACCACGAAGTGCTGGTCGACGAGGAAGTCGTGCGACAGGTCGTTGACGTGCACCGGCAGCACGGTGATGCCGAGCTCGCAGGCACCGCCCTTGACCAGGTCGACGATCTCGCCGATGCGGTCCCGCTCCTCCACTCGCAGTTGCACCAGGGGGTTCTTCACCCGGAACTGAGCCACCCACACCGAGAGCGGATCGGTCGAGGTGTCGGACAACGCCGCAATGTCGATGCGTCCGCCCTGCAGGTGCTCCACCGCCGAGACTGCCTCCCGGGCCAGCTCGATGTCTCGGAGCACCTGCCGCGCCGGTCCGATCAGCGCCTCCCCAGCACTGGAGAGCACGAGGCCCCGGCCGACCCGGTGGAACAGCTGCGCCTGGATGTCCTTCTCGAGCCTGCGCAGTGACTGGGAGAGCGAAGGCTGCGCGACGTGGAGTGCGGTGGCCGCCCGGTTGACCCCGCCATGTTCGACCACGGCCAGGAAGTACTCCAGTTGGCGGGGATCCATGGCCGCAGCCTAAGCCGTCTCCCGTGATGCGGGTGCGTCGTCAGGGCAGCTCGCCGGTCAGCTTCCCGTGGCGCTGGGCGCTGCTCTCGTTGAGCCCGACGATCTCGACAACCTTGCCCTTGCGGGCGTACTTCGTCGTGATCGCGTCGAGCGCAGCGACGGTCGAGGCGTCCCAGACGTGCGACGCGGAGAGGTCGATCACGATGCGTTCCGGGTCGTCGGCGTACGCGAACTGCGTGTAGAGGTCGTTGCTGGAGGCGAAGAACAGCTCGCCGGTCACGCGGTAGACCGCACTCGCACCGTCCTCGTCCTCGACGAGCTCCCGGTGGGTCTCCGTGAGGTGTGCGACCCGGCGGGCGAACAGCGTCATCGCGACCAGCACGCCGACCACGACCCCGATCGCGAGGTTGTGGGTCGCGACGGTGACCACGACGGTCGCCACCATCACGCTCGTCTCGGACCTGGGCATGCGGCGCAACGTCGCCGGCCGAATGCTGTGCCAGTCGAAGGTGCCCACCGACACCATCACCATCACGGCGACCAGAGCCGCCATCGGGATCAACGCCACGACGTCACCGAACCCGACCACGAGGACCAGCAGGAACGTGCCGGCCAGGAAGGTCGAGATGCGCGTGCGGGCACCGGAGACCTTCACGTTGATCATCGTCTGGCCGATCATGGCGCAGCCGCCCATGCCACCGAAGAACCCGGTGACCACGTTGGCGGCGCCCTGGCCCCAGGCCTCACGGGTCTTGTCGGACTGGGTGTCGGTGATGTCGTCGACGAGCTTGGCGGTCAGCAGCGACTCCAGCAGTCCCACGACGGCCATGGCCAGTGCGTACGGCGCGATCACCTGCAACGTGTCGAGGGTCAGCGGCACGTCGGGCAGGAACCAGGTCGGCAGGCTGTCGGGCAGGTCGCCCTGGTCGCCGACGTCCGGCACGTTGACGGCGCCGACGACCGTGAATGCGGTGAGAGCGACGATCGCGACCAGTGGCGCCGGGACGACCTTGTTGACCCGCGGGAATCCGACGATCACGGCAATGCCGACGGCGATCATCGGATAGACCGCCCACGGTACGTCGACCAGGTGGTCGACCTGGGCCTCGAAGATGAGGATGGCCAGGGCGTTGACGAAGCCCACCATCACCGAGCGCGGGATGAACCGCATCAGCCTGGCCACTCCGGCCAGCGCGAGCGCGACCTGGATCAGGCCGCCCAGGAGCACAGTCGCGATCAGGTAGTCGTAGCCGTGGTCGCGCATCACCGGCGCGATGACCAGGGCCACGGCACCGGTGGCTGCCGAGATCATCGCCGGACGCCCGCCGAGGAACGAGATCGCCACCGCCATCGTGAACGAGGCGAAGAGTCCGACCCGCGGGTCGACGCCCGCGATGATCGAGAACGAGATCGCCTCGGGAATCAACGCCAGGGCCACCACGAGTCCGGCCAGGACCTCGGTGCGCAGGAGCCGTGGAGAACGCAGGGCCGCGCGCACGGTCGGCTCGGGTTCGTGGGGCAGGGTGGTGCTCACGGGGCTCCGTTCATGGCCGGCTGACAGCGCACCACCCTAACCTCACGTAACGTGAGGGTTGGCATCGACAGTGACGTGAGAGGGACCACCTGTGACCAGCGAACCCGCCGCAGCGGACGGCCCTGCAGTGATGCACATTGGCGAGGTCGCCACCCGCACCGAGCTGTCCCTGCGCAGCCTGCGGCACTGGGACGAGGTCGGCCTGCTCCGACCCTCCGGGCGCACTGACGGTGGTTTCCGGCTCTACACCGAGTCCGACGTCGAGAAGATCCTGGTGATCCGGAGGATGAAGCCGCTCGGCTTCACCCTCGAGCAGATGAGCGCGGCGATGCGCGACCTCGAGACGGTTCGCGACCCCGCCACGGCAGATCGGCACGACGTGGCCCGCGAGCGACTGGTGGGCATCCTTGCCGACGCCGGAGAGCGCCGCGAGAAGCTGGAGCGGCAGCTCGCCATGGCCGACGAGTTCATCGACCTGCTGGGGCAGCAGCTGTCCTGACGCCGTCGACCGCACGATGATTCCGGACGAGTCCTCGGGTCTGCACTGGAACCCGACCAGGAGGCAGCCATGGAGACCATCATCGAAGGGATCGTGTTCGGGGAGTCACCCCGCTGGAGGGACGGGCGGGTGTGGGTCTCCGACTGGGCCCGCGGACGTGTCTCCTCCGTGGAGCCCGACGGCAGCGGTGAACGGGTCGAGGCCGAGGTCGCGTCGTTCCCGTTGTGCTTCGACTTCCTCCCGGACGGAGACCTGCTGCTGGTCTCGTCCGCGGACCGTGCCCTGTTGCGGCGCGAGGCCGACGGCTCGCTGACGACGTACGCCGACCTGGCCGGCCTCGCCTCCACGCCGTACAACGACATCGTCGTCGACGGGCGTGGCAACGTCTACGTCAACAACATCGGGTACGACTTCCCCGGTGGCGAACCGCGCCCGGGCATCGTGGTGCTGGTGACCGGTGACGGCCGGGCCTCCGAGGTCGCCGACGACCTCCAGTTCCCCAACGGGATGGCGGTCACGGCCGACGGCAGCACGCTGGTCGTGGCCGAGTCGCACGCCGAGCAGCTGACGGCGTACGACATCAGCGCGGACGGGACCCTGTCCGGACGGCGGGTCTGGGCGGAGACGCCCGGCGACCACCCCGACGGCATCTGCCTCGATGAGACCGGCGCGATCTGGTACGCCGACGTCGGCAACGCACACTGCCGTCGGGTGCGTGAGGGCGGCGAGCTCCTCGACACGATCGCCTTCGCCCGCGGTGCGTTCTCGTGCACGCTCAGCCGCGCGGGCGAGCCGACACTGTTCGTGGTCGGCCAGGACTACGGCGGTCCCGACGATGCGCCGCCCAGTGGCGTCCTCGGTGCCTTCCCGGTACGACACGGCGGTGCCGGGTTCCCGTGACGAACACGCTCGGCACGGGTCGGGCGTTGACTCTGGCCGTGAGGCGGCAGACGTGCCATTGTGTTCCCTCGTGGCGCACAACGGCACGATGGACGTGCGGATCCCCGTCCAGAGATCCGCAAAGGCGGGTGAGCACTTCGCCGTACTCCTCCATCTCGACGACCCGGCCGAGCAGCGGGTCCATCGCATCTGGGACGCCCTCGACGACCACGGCACCAGGCCGGTGCGGTGGTCACACGGCCCGGAGTACCGACCTCATGTCACGCTCGCCATCGCCCGGGCCTTCGACCTGGAGCATGTGGAAACGGTGCTGGATCCAGTGCTCTCCCGGGCACGGGGCCTGGCCGTTGACCTGACCGCGGTCGGCTTCTTCGTCAGCGACAAGGCCCCCGCGTTCCTCGCGGTCAGCCCCACGGTCGATCTGGTGACCCTGCACCGCGACGTCCATGCGGCCCTCGACGCGGAGCCCGCGCAGGTGCACGGCAACTGGGACTACTACCGTCCCGGCACCTGGCTGCCGCACTGCACGCTGGCGATGGACGCCGACACCCCCGGCACCGTCACGTCCGCAGTCGGGTCGGTCGACGACCTGCCGATCCGGGCCACGGTCTCGGCCGTGCGCCTCGAGCCGGTTCCCGCGCAGCTCCTGCGGCCGGGACATTCCCGCGGCGGTGAGCCGCAGCACCGCGCCGGCCCACAGCACCGGAGACTGCGCCGTCGCTTCCTCGTCGGCGACCAGCGTTGACCCGACCGCTTGCTGACCCGACCCGTGCTGACCCGACGGGCCGCCGGGCTCAGGTGGTGGTGCGCGGAGCGACCAGCCCGGACTCGTAGGCGAAGACCACCAGCTGTGCGCGGTCGCGGGCCCCGAGCTTGGTCATCGACCGGCTGACGTGCGTCTTGGCGGTCATCGGGCTGAGCACCATGCGGTCGGCGATCTCGTCGTTGCTCAGCCCGTGCGCGACCAGGGCGACGACCTCACGCTCCCGGTTCGTCAGACGGTCCAGCTCCACGCCGGAGAGGACGTCGGCCGGACGGGCCACGAACTCGCTGATCAACCGCCTGGTGACGGCGGGCGAGAGCAACGCGTCACCGCGCATGGTCACTCGCAGGGCCTGCAGCAGGTCGTCCGGCTCGGCGTCCTTGACCACGAAGCCGGCCGCGCCCGCGCGCAGGGCGTTGAAGACGTACTCGTCGAGCCCGTAGTTGGTCAGCATCACCACGTGCACTCCGGCGAGGTCGTCCTCGCCGGTGATCCGCCGGGTCGCCTCGATGCCGTCCATCTCCGGCATCTGCACGTCCATCAGCACGATGTCGGGGCGGTGCTCCTCCGCCAGGGCGACGCCCTCGCGACCGTTGCCGGCCTCGCCGACCACGCTGATGTCGTCCTCGGCGTCGAGGAGCGCGCGGATGCCCATCCGGATCAGCGGCTGGTCGTCGACCAGCACCACCCGGATCACGAGGCGGGTTCCGCCGGGAGCTCGGCAAGCACCGTGAATCCCCGGTCGGCGCCGGGCTCGGCCCTCAGGTTCCCGCCGAGCGCGGTGACGCGTTCGCGCATCCCGACCAGGCCGTAGCCCGGCACCGGCGGCCGACGTGAACCCGCTCCGTCGTCCTCGACCCGCACGGTCAGGGTCCGCTCGTCGTACGTCAGCTCGACGGCCACGTTCGCCGACCCGGCATGCCGCGTCACGTTCGTCAGGGCTTCCTGCACGACCCGGTAGGCGGTCTGCTCGACCTCCGACGGCACGCGGCGTACCCGTCCACGGATCCGGTAGCTGGTCGGCAGCCCCGTCGACCGGGCCCGCTCCACCAGGGTCGGCACCCGCTCCAGCCCGCCACCGCCGCCGTCCTCGTCGCGACGCAGCACGTCGAGGGTCGAGCGCAGCTCACGCACCGCGTCACTGCTGGCCTCCTGGATCGCGAGCAGCGCCGGCGACGGCTCCTCGCCGTTCTTCCTCGCCAGGTGGGTGGCCACCCCGGCCTGCACCTTGATCACCGAGATGCTGTGGGTCAGGGAGTCGTGCAGCTCGCGGGCGATCCGCAGCCGTTCCTCGACGGCGAGCCGGCGGGTCTCCTCCTCGTGCGTGCGTTCGGCCTCCTCGGCGCGCTTCTCCATCTCGGCGACGTGCGCCTTCCACTGGTGGGCCGCCATCACCCCGAACACCGCGGAGACCATCCAGCCGGTGCGGTAGAACCTCGCCCATCCACGATCTGTGCGCATGCCTCCGAGCCTAGGGTCCCGGCCCAGGACGCGCATCCGTCATGGGGAGTAGGGCCGGCCTACTCCGCCGGGAGTACGGACGCGGCCGCGGACCGGTCCGGCGGGTAGCCGGAAGTGACGCCCCTGGGCCGACGCGGTCAGGGCTCGTTTCGCGAACGATCGACGGCATCGACATCGGACGAACGAGGGAGAAGCGCATGAGCCTGCAGGACACGACGACGGCCACCGGCACGTTGGACACCGAGACCGTGGCACCCGGCGACGAGGAGTACGACGACGCGGCGCGGGTGTTCTTCGGCACCGGAGCCCCGGAGCTGGTGGTCCGGCCTCGTGACGCCGACGAGGTCGCGGCCGCGCTGGCCCACGCCGTACGACGTGGCCTGGCCGTCTCGGTCAGGTCGGGAGGCCACAGCCTGCTCGGCCACGGGACGAACACCGGCGGCATGGTGATCGACCTCCGCCACCTCGACGGCATCGAGGTTCTCGACGTCGATCGCCGCGTGGTGCGCGTCGGAGGCGGTGCCACGTGGGGCCGGGTGGCCGAGGCGCTCGACCCGCGGGGCTGGGCGTTGACCTCCGGCGACACCGCCGGCGTCGGAGTCGGCGGGCTCACCCTCGGTGGCGGCTTCGGGTGGATGGTGCGCCGTCACGGCCTGGCCATCGACAACCTCGTCGCCGCGCGCGTGGTGACTGCCGGGGGGCGGCTGCTCACCGCCTCGGCGACGGAGAACCCCCAGCTCTTCTGGGCCCTGCGCGGTGGCGGTGGCAACTTCGGCGTCGTGGTCTCCTTCGACTTCGTCGCCCAGCCGGTGGCCACGGTGCACCGAGGCACGGTGACCTACCAGCTCGACGACGTGGCCGAGCTGGTCGTGCGTTGGCGCGACGCGATGCGTGCGGCGCCGGAGGAGCTGACCAGCACCCTGGTGCTCCCGCCGGCGGTGCCGGACCAGATCCCCGAGGCGATGGTCCTGCTCTGCTACGCGGGACAGGGCGACGTGGCCGCCGCCAACGACGCCATCGAGCCGCTCCTCGAGCTGGGCACGGTGCTCCGGGCCAGCATCTCCGAGTGCCGGTACGCCGACCTGCTCGAGGACGCCGCGGCGCCGCCGGGGCTCAGGGTCGCGGGGCGCAACACCCTCGTGCGTTCGGTCAACGACGAGGTCGTCGCGGCGATCGACCGACTGCACCGCAGCCCTGCCCCGGCCATGGTCGCCCTGCGCAGCCTGGGTGGTGCGTTCTCCCGGGTGCAGCGCGAGGCCACGGCGTTCGCCCATCGTGACGCCGAGGCGATGGTGCTGTGCATGGCCATGCTGCCGGAGTCGGCGACGGACGACGACGTGGCCAGGGCACTGCAGCCGTGGGAGCCGGTCGCCGCGCGGGGCATCGGCAGCTACACGAACTTCCAGGGCTCGGCGTCGGCCGCGGACGTGGCCGCGGCGTACCCGCCGGCGACGTACGCCCGCCTGTCCCTGGTCAAGCGCGCCTACGACCCGGGCAACGTGTTCGCGCACAACCACAACGTGCTCCCCGGCGACGGGCTCCCGCGTCCACGGACGGCAGATCGACGATGACAGCCGCGTCGTGGCTCAGCAGTCGAAGACCGACCAGCAGAGGTCGTTGCGCAGCCGCTGGTCGTCGAGCACCAGGGCGCGGATCTCCGGCGGCAACTGCTCCCGCTGCCACTGGCACTCGTGGCGCCCGGCCTCGTCGCTCTCGCCCTCGACGGCTCGTGCCGCCTTGATGGCATAGGCCGCGGCACCGAGGTCGTGCGCAGCGACATGGGCAACCGCGCCGGCCTGTCCCGCGGCGTACGCCGCATGACGAGGAGCACCACGCAGGTCCCTGGCCGCGCCCATCGCGTGGCCGCCAGCGGCTCGCGCCTCCATCATCCTGACCTCGCCGCGCACCCACGCCCGTGCGGCGTCGATGGCCTGACGAGGTCGCGGATCGTCGGGCCGAGCGGCCTCGAAGAGCGGCAGCACGTGCTCCGCGCAGTCGGCCGCCCAGAGGGCCAGGAGGTGGTGATCGGCGTCGGTGAGCGATCCGCCGCGGCGGATCGTGACCAGGCGCGGGTCGCGGACCTTCGAGAGGATCACGGCTGCCCTCCTGTTCGACCGAGCCGACCCCACGCACCCTACGTTTCTGCCTTCGGAGACCTTGACAGGCCAGGTCATCAAGTGATCTAGTCACTTGATGTGACCACCACCACATCGCACTCGACCGCCTCCCGCTCTCTGTCCGAGCGCATCGCCGACGCGATCGCCGACATGATCCGCACCGAGGGCCTGGCCCCCGGAGACCCGCTCCACTCGGCCCGGTCGCTGGCCGCCGAGTTCGAGGTCACCGTGCCCACGGTCCGGGAGGCGCTGCGGCGGCTCGAGGCCGTCGAGGTGATCCAGTTCCGGCACGGGTCGGGCACCTACGTCGGCGGCGGCGTACGACGTCGGCTGCTGGCCAACCCGCACACCGGCGGCGACCTGGCGTCGGTGCTCGAGCTGGTCGACGCCCGACTCCTGATCGAGCCCGGCATCGCCGCCGCGGCCGCGGCCAACCGCAACGACGAGCAGCTCGCCGCACTCGAGGCGACCACGCAGAACGCCCTCGTCCCCCAACGCGGCAACGAACGACCCCGCGAGCACTTCCACGTCGCCCTGGCCGCGGCGTCCGGCAACGCCTTGGTCTGCGACACCCTCGCGGCCCTGCTCGACGTACGTTCGCGCGACCAGGTCGAGATCCGGCGTCGCTACCACGACCGCGAGCGAGACCACGAGGAGCACATCGAGATCTTCCGGGCCGTCTCGGAGCAGGACGCCGCCGCGGCCGCCGAGCTCACCCGCACCCACCTCGCGGCGATCCGCGACACGGTCATCACCCTCGGCGAGGAGCTCGGATGAGCCGCCGGCTCGGAGAGATGACCACGGTCGAGGCCGGGGAGTCCGCCGCCGCCGGAGACGTCGTCATCCTTCCGGTCGGGGCGTTCGAGCAGCACGGCCCCGGCCTCCCGCTGGCCACCGACCAGATCCGCGCCGAGGCGGTCACCGACCTGGTCGCCGACCGCCTCACCGATCGCGTCGTGATCGGGCCCGCCGTGCCCGTCGGAGTCTCCCCGCACCACAGTGGCTTCGCCGGCACGGTCACCCTGCCTCCGTCGCTGTTCACCGCAGTGCTGCGCGCGTACGTCGACAGCCTGGCCGCTGCCGGATGGCGACGATTCCTCGTCATCAACGGGCACGGCGGCAACAACGCGGCGCTCGGCACGCTGGCGCAGGAGCTGCTGCACGAGCACCCCGACCTCGAGTTCGCCTGGACACCGTTGACCTCGGTGGCCGCAGACGTCGTCGCCTCGATGGACGTCGACGAGGTGCACGGTCACTGCGGGGAGGCCGAGACCGCCCAGATGATGCACGTCGCACCGCACCTGGTGCGTCACGACCGGCTCACCACCGGCACCACGAAGCTCGCCGACCTCGACCCGCTCTCGCGCCTCTCGCGACGGTCCGGCCATCCCACACTGACCGTGCGCTACGACCGCCTGTCGCCGATCGGCGTGCTCGGCGATCCCACCCGGGCCTCACCCGAGGACGGTCGACGCATCGTCGAGACGGTCGTCGACCGGATCACCGCGTTCGTCGAGGAGTGGCTCGACACCTGACCCGAGCCGACCGACTCCTCGGTCCGACCACCACCCCACCACCACCCCACCGACGACGCGTCCGCGTCGCCCGGACGCTTCCGCACACCCAGAATCCCTCTCCCCTCCCCGAAAGGTCCTCCCATGCGCGTACGACGCCACCTGCTCCGGGCCACCGCCCTCGCCGTACTGCCCCTGGCGGCGCTGGCCACCTCGCCCGCCCAGACGACCGCCCAATCGGCTGCGTCGTCCGACTCCGCGGCGTCGTCGGCCGCCTGCGCCCTCGAGGCTCCCCAACCCGACGGGACCGATGCCCGCTACGACCTGACCCTCGGGGGTCGCGAGCGCTCGTTCGTCCTGCACCTGCCGGCGGGCTACAGCATGCGGGAAGACTGGCCGCTGATCGTGGCCTACCACGGCCGCGGCAGCACCGCCGTCGAGCTTCAGGGCTACTCGAAGCTGTCCACGCTGCCGGCGGTCACGGTCTTCCCCGAGGGCGAGATCGGCACCGGATCCGGGTATCGCCAGGCCTGGCAGGGCGCGCCGTACGCACCGCCCGGTGTCGACGACGTCGCCTTCACCGCCGACCTGCTCGACCACCTCGACAGCACGCTGTGCGTCGACGAGTCGCGGACGTATGCGACCGGCAAGTCGAACGGCGCAGGGTTCGTCGCCCTGCTGGCCTGCCGGATGCCGGACCGCTTCGCCGCGTTCGCACCGGTCGCCGGCGCCTTCTACCCGGGCTCCCGCGAGGGCTGCGACACCGCCGCACCGACCAGCGTGATGGAGGTGCACGGCAGTGGCGACGCCACGATCCCGTACGCCGGGGACGCCGACCGCGACCTGCCCGCCATCCGCGACTGGGTCGACGAATGGGTCGTCCGCGACCAGTGCCGTCCCGACCCCAGGACCGCCAAGCGCGGTGACGACGTCACCCTCCTGAGTTGGGGCGGCTGCACCGACGGCACCTCAGTCGAGCACGTGGTCGTCGAGGACGGAGGACACGTCTGGCCCGGGGCCGACGTCTACTCCGGCGGTGGCTACGTCACGCACACCGTCGAGGCGCACCGCCTCATCTGGAAGTTCTTCAGCCAGCACAGCCTCGAGGAGGCCGACCGATGAGCGCCGAGAGCCCCACTGCACCCGCCCCCGAGCAGGAGAAGCTGCCCCGGCTGATCCGGGCGATGGCCGTCGTCGAACGCGTCGGCAACGCACTGCCGCACCCGTTCTGGTTGTTCTGGATCCTCTGCGGGGTCGTGGCCGTGATCAGTGCCGGACTGTCGATCGCCGACGTCTCCGTGATCTCACCGGCCGACGGCGAGCGCGTCGCCGTGCAGAACCTGATCAGCGGTGACGGCCTGGCGATGGCCCTGTCGACCGCGATCACCAACTTCGCCACGTTCCCGCCGATGGCCACGATCGTCGTGGTGATCATGGGCGTCGCGGTCGCCGAGCGCTCCGGCTTCCTCACCGCCGCCATGAAGGTCGGTGTCTCGCGGGTGCCGGCCGCCTGGGTGGTCTTCGCGGTCGCGTTCATCGGCACGGTCTCGCACGTGGCGTCGGCGGCGGCGTACATCATCCTCGTGCCGCTGGGCGGTCTCGCCTTCCAGGCCGTGGGTCGCTCCCCGATCCTCGGCGTCGTGGTCGCCTACACCTCGATCGCCTCGGGGTACGACGCCAGCCCCGTGCCGACTCCCAACGACGCCATCTTCGCCGGTATCACCACCGCAGCGGCCCGCATCATCGACGAGGACGCCTACGTCTCGCCGGTCAGCAACTGGTTCTTCAACATCGCCTCGTCCCTGCTCCTGGCAGCGGTGATCACGCTGGTGACCAAGCTGGTGCTCTCCAAGCGGACCGACCTCGCCCCCGACCCTGACGTCGACCTCGACGACATCGGCAGCCTGCACCTCTCCGACCGCGAACGCTCCGCGCTGCGCACGGCCAGCCTCGTGCTGCTCGGCCTCATCGTCGCCATCACCGCCGCCGTGCTGCCGAGTGGCTCGCCCCTCCGCGGCGAGGGCGGTCAGATCGCCGAGTCGCCGTTTCTCGACGGCATCGCCATCGTCGTCGCCCTGCTGTTCGCGGCCGTCGGCACCGTCTACGGGATGCGTTCAGGAAGCGTCGAGAACGCGGCCGACGTGCCCCGGCTCATGGCCGAGGGCATCAAGCAGATGGCACCGGTGCTCGTGCTGTTCTTCGCGATCGCACAGTTCCTCGCGTGGTTCGACTGGAGTCACCTGGGCGACGTCCTGGCCGTCGAGGCCGCGCAGTTGCTGGACAACAACGACATCCCGGTGCCGGTGATCTTCCTGATGGTGCTGGCCCTGCTGACGGTTGTGAACATCATGGTCACCAGCGGCTCGGCCATGTGGTCGATCGCCGCACCGGTGATCGTGCCCATGCTGATGCTGCTGTCGGTACCTGCCGAGACGACCCAGGCTCTGTTCCGGATCGCCGACTCGGGCTCGACCGCGGTCACGCCGATGAGCCCCTACTTCGTGATGGCCCTCGGCTTCCTCCAGCGCTACCGCAAGGACGCCGGCATCGGCACGCTCGCGTCGTACACGCTGCCCCTCGCGATCGCGATGACACTCGCCTGGACCGCACTGTTCTTCCTGTGGTGGGCGCTGGGCATCCCGCTCGGCCCGGGTGCGCCGGTGCGCTGACCGGTCCAGAATGGCGTCATGGCAGACCTCAGCGCACTGGCCACCGACGAGCGGAACGACCTGGCCGACTTCCTCGAGACCCTCGACGAGGAGGAGTGGTAGCGGCCGTCGCTCTGCCCGGGATGGTCGGTGCGCGACATTGCCGGGCACGTCCCGAGCTACGACATGCTGAGCAAGCCGGCGGTGCTGGCGCTGTTGGCCCGCTCGCGGTTCTCTCTCGGCCGTGCCAACCAGGCCCGTCTCGAGCTGAGTCGGCGCCTGAGCACTGCGGAGCTGGTGGCACGGCTGCGCGAGTACGCCGTTCCACAAGGGCATCACGGCGATGTTCGGCTGTGGGATCGCCCTCACCGACGGCGTCATCCACCAGCAGGACATCCGTCGTGCGTTGGGCCGTCCCCGGGTGGTGCCGCCGGAGCGCCTGGTCGCGGTGCTGGGGTTCATGCCCCGCGCCCGAGCCCTGCCGTCACCGGCAAACGTGCGCGGACTCCGCATCGTCGCGACCGACGTCGACTGGGCCGGTGGTAGTGGGCCCGAGGTGCGCGGCCCGGGTGAGGCCCTGGTCATGTCGCTCGCCGGTCGACCGGAGGCCCTGGCCGAGCTGGACGGCGCCGGACTCGCCACGCTGACGGCGCGGGTCACGGGATAGTCGAGTCATTGTCGTCGCCCGGGTCGCCCAGTCGCCCGGTCGACCTCGGCAGCGAGGCTGGCGCATGACCTCTGAGGTAATCGACTGGCCGCAGGGTGCGCGGCCAGACTCATGGTGCACGACCCGTTGCCGCCATCCAGATCGGAGAATCCCCATGCCTGCCTACGCAATCGCCCACCTGCACGACGCCGCACCCCACCCCGAGATCGCGGAGTACATCGAACGCATCCCCGGCACCTTCGAGCCGTACGGCGGCCGCTTCCTCGTGCACGTCACCCAGCACGAGGCGAAGGAGGGCGCCTGGCCCGGCCACGTCGTCGTGATCGGCTTCCCCTCCATCGATCGGGCCCGGGCGTGGTGGGACTCGGCCGCCTACCGCGAGATCGCTCCCTTGCGGGCACGCAACATCGGCGGCGACATCATCCTGGTCGACGGCGTGCCCGAGGGCTACGACCCTGCGGACACCGCGCAGGCGATGCGCCTCGAGCTCTCGGCGTCTGCCTGACCCGACGCGCCTGATCAGCCGACGGGTGCGTCGAACTGTCGCCAGTTGCCTTCGGAGACGACCTCGACCCTGCCGTCGTGCACCGTGATCGCGGTCGCGTCGTCGATCGCGTACGCCGGACCGCCGATCTCGGCCGCCCACTTCTCGGCGTCGACCATGCGGTTCTCCGGCAGGTCCGGGTGGTCGAGGTGCGGGAAGATCGAGAAGTCGACGATGCCCAAGGTGGTGTCGTCAGCGGAGGGCGCCCGCCACCCGACGAAGTCGGCGCCGATGCGTGGTGCCATCACCATGCTGCCGGCGCTCAGCCCGACCCAGACCGTCTCGGCGAGCTCCGGCACCAGGTCGGTCAGTCCGGACTCCCGCATCCAGTGGTTCAGGTAGAGCGCGTCGCCACCGGCAACGAGCAGCACGTCCGTCTCCCGGACCAGCGGCACCCACCGCTCGGCGTCGATGCTCGGCAGCGCGGTGAGCTCCAGCACTCCCACCGACTTCCACCCGAGGTCGACCATGTGCAGGGGGGACCGGCCGCTGATGAAGCGCCAGGGCCCTTCCCCCGGTCCGACGGACGGGTGGCCGTACTCCGCGGTCGGGATGGCGAGCGCGGTCGCGTCCGCGATCGGCTTGCCCAGGAGGTCGACCAGAGCGTCCCGGATGCTCGGGTTGCTGACTCCGGCGGAGGTGAGAAGAAGTTTCACGGCTGCTCCCGTTCGGAAAAGGATGTGGCGTTCCGAGTGTGGACCGGCGGGCGTCGGGAAACTCATCGCTGCCGGCGCGAATCCTGCCGGCAGACGTACTGGCGGCGCGGCGCTCTACTGCACTGGGCCGACGGACGCCGGAGTCGTCAGTTCCCGAAGGTCGGCCGACGAACGGCCCGGCACGTAGGCGTACTTCCGGTCGCCGGCTTCGAGGAGCGCGGTGCGGGAGCCCGCACTGCTGCGGATCAACTGTGACGGTGGCTCGTGCCCGGTCCGCTGAACGAGCCTGCCGCGACGCTTGATGAAGAGGACCTGCTCCGGGGAGTCTTCCACGATGGCATCGCGGCCCACGGCGTACTCCGCGACGTGCCCGCCCTGGTCCATGAGCAGCGGCAGGTAGTCACCGAACCAGCTTTCGAGGTGTTCCCGGCTGGCGCAGCCGCAGGCCAGGCGGTCGTCCCCGCGGTACGAGTCGAAGATGGCCGGGTCCTTCGGATGCGGCCGCGTGACCCGGTGCTCGGCCTCCATGTAGCGGGCCAGCTCCTCGGCCGCAGGGGTCAACCACTGCGAGGTGTAGGGCCCGAGCCAGGCAATGCGCCCGCCCGGTGGCTGGGCGAACTCGAGCCTCCAGACTCGTGCCACATCCTCTTCGCTCACCCGGTCCACCCTAGGGTGCCCGACGGCTCGGGCGCCGTCGCCACAAGTGATCCGAGTGGGCCGTCGATCGGTCGCAGTCCGCGGCTTCGCTGGACTTCCGGGCGCCGGAGGCAAGCCCGGCGACCACTGGGCGCTCCGGTCCGATCGGACCGAGAAGGCCCCACACTGCGTCCGATCGGACCGAGTGAGCGGATCTACTCGGCCCACATGGGCCCTACCACCTAGGAGCGGCCCGGCTCATCCTTCGCCCGACCTGATCGAGCGGCCCCGCCGGCACCGGCAAGCTCGACGGCGACGCGGATCTCGTTCAGGTCAGGTCCTCTCGTCCGGCTGGGTGTGGCGTGGCGGGGCGACCGGCAGCTCCACGGTCACGCGCAGCCCTCCGTCGGCGCGCGGCGTGAGCCTGAGTGTTCCGTCGTGGGCGCGCGTGATGCTGGAGACGATGGCCAGGCCGAGACCGACACCGGCGTGGTCGGTGCGGATTCGCTGCGTGCCGCGCTGGAACGGTTCGGCCAGCGTGGAGACCAGCTGGTCGGTGAGCTTCGCGCCGGTGTTCTCGACGGTCAGCACCACGGTCCCGGGTTGGACGCTGGTCGCCACCCACACGGTGCCTGCTTCGGGCAGGTTGTGCACGATCGCGTTGTGCACGAGGTTCGTGGTGAGCTGCTGCAGCAGGGCATCCGAGCCGACGGTGGCCGCCTGGGTGCCGGTGGTCTCGATGGTGATGCCCCGCTTCTCCGCCAACGGCAGCAGGGTCTCGGTGGTCTCCTCGGCCAGCAGGGACAGGTCGACCAGCTCACGCGAGAAGGCGCGGCGGTCCGAACGGCTCAGCAGGAGCAGAGCCTCCGTGAGGTCGATCGCCCGGGCATTGACGGCGTACAACCGGTCGATGAGCTCGTCGGTGTTGGGGTTCGGCTCGTTGCGGGCCACCTCGAGCAGGGTCTGGACGATTGCCAGCGGCGTGCGCAGCTCGTGGGAGGCGTTGGCCGCGAACCGCTGCTGCTCGGCGTCGTGCGCCTCGAGCCGGGAGAGCATCGTGTCGAAGTCGTCGGCGAGTGAGCGGAACTCGTCCTTGCGCCCCTCCATGCGGATCCGGTGGGAGAGCGAGCCCTCTGCGGCGAGGTGGGTGGCCTGGGTGAGTCGGGTCAGCGGTGCGAGCATCCGGCCGGCGAGGAACCATCCACCGATCAACCCGAAGACCAGCAGGAACGCCATCGCCTGGGCAGCCCTCGGCGCGAAGGCCTCGAGCAGGTCGGAGCGGGTGGGGTTGAACGGCGCCGGTCCGGGGCCGTACTGCGCGCGCTCGGGAACGTAGCGCAGCAGGAACACCCACACGGTGGCGAGCAGCAGGCCGCCGGCCACGATCAGGAAGCCGGCGTAGCTGAGCGTGAGCTTGAGCCGAACGCTCAGCCCCGGCGCCCTATTCACTGCCATCTCCCGTGTCGATGCGGTAGCCGACACCGGGCACGGTGGCGATGATCCAGGGCTCACCGAGCCGCTTGCGCAACGCCGAGACCGTGATGCGCACCGCGTTGGTGAACGGGTCGGCGTTCTCGTCCCAGGCCCGCTCCAGCAGGTCCTCGGCACTGACCACTCCGCCTTCGGCCGCGACCAGGACCTCGAGTACGGCGAACTGCTTGCGGGTCAGCGCGACGTAGCGGTCGTCGCGGTAGACCTCACGACGGAACGGGTCCAGGCGCAGGCCCGCGATCTCACGCACCGGTGGCCGGTGGTGCGCCCGTCGTCGGTCGAGCGCTCGCAGTCGGAGCACCAGCTCGCGAAGCTCGAACGGCTTGGTGAGGTAGTCGTCGGCACCCAGCTCGAAGCCGGAGGCCTTGTCGTCGAGCCGGTCGGCCGCGGTCAGCATCAGGATCGGCATGCCACTGCCGGAGGCGACCACGCGTTGGGCGACCTCGTCCCCCGAGGGCCCCGGGATGTCGCGGTCGAGGACGGCGATGTCATAGGCGTTGAGACCGAGCAGCTCGAGCGCGGTGTCCCCGTCGCCGGCGATGTCCGAGGCGATCGCCTCGAGGCGCAGGCCGTCGCGGATGGCCTCGGCCAGGTAGGGCTCGTCCTCGACGATCAGCACACGCACACGCCTGATGCTACGAGCCTGCGCATATCGCCGGCGTATCCAAAACCGCATACGCCCTCGCAACTCGACGGTCCCTTGACTCGAGGCATGACCCTTCGAAACCCAGCAGCAACCCGTGGTCGCCGTACCCGCCTGATGATCCTGGCCGTGCTCGCCGTGGCCTGCGCGGCGCTCGTCGCGATCGCGCTGCCCGCCAGCGACCTGACCCAGCACGATTCCGGATCCGGCGTGTTCGGCTTCGAGATCGACCCCTCGGACCAGGGCGGCCCCGGGCAGCTCCTGGGCACCCGCGCCCGCCCGTCACTCGGCGGTTCGGGTCACGTCCCCGACGGCACGACCGTCTTCGACGACGACGTACCTGCGGTGGGCAACCTCGACCCCGACCTGCTCGCGGCGCTGCGCGAGGCCGCTGACGATGCCGCCGACGACCACGTCGGGTTCCACGTGAACAGTGGCTGGCGGTCGGCGGCGTACCAGCAGCAGCTCCTCGACGAGGCGGTCTCGCAGTACGGGTCGATGGAGGAGGCCTCGAGGTGGGTGGCCACCCCGGAGACCTCAGCCCACGTGTCGGGCGACGCGATCGACCTCGGTCCACCGGAGTCCGCGGAGTGGCTGGCCGACCACGGTGACGACTACGGCCTGTGCCAGATCTACCGCAACGAACCGTGGCACTTCGAGCTGCGCACCGAGGCTGCCGATGACGGCTGCCCCGAGATGTACGACGACCCGACGCAGGACCCGAGGATGCAGCAGTGAGGTTGATGAGCTGGTACGGCTTGTTCGGCACGTTCACCGGCGTCGCGTTCCTCACCGTGGTCGCGGTGCCGTTGGCCGCCCTGGTGGTGGTCGCCCTCGCCCAGTGGCGCAGGGCCTCCGGCACCCCACGGTCCGGGGCGTGGCGTACGGCGCTCGCGGACGTCGGGATGGTCTACGGGACGGTGCCGTGGGTGTGGATGACGATGATGCCGGGGAGTCACGCGGGCGGTGTGCTCGGCCGGGTCAGCCTGGTGCCGTTCCGCGACCTGGTCTCGATGGGCAGTCTCGGCATTGTCGGCAACCTGCTGGTCCTCTCCGCCCTGGGCTTCTTCGCGCCCCTGCGGTTCGCGCCGCTGGCCTCGTGGCCCCGGGTGCTGCTGTTCGCCGCGAGCTGCTCGCTGCTGATCGAGGTGGCGCAGTTCGTGCTGCTGCTCGACCGGGTGTCGTCCGTGGACGACGTTCTGCTCAACACTGCAGGCGCCGGCCTCGCCGCCTGGCTCTCACGCCCGTGGTGGCTCACGCCGGGAGAGGCGACGGTGGTTGAGGAGCGAGGAACGAACGCTTGTCCTGAGGAGCCGAGGGACGAGGCGTCTCGAAGGGTCTCGAAACCACCCACTGTCGCAGGCCGTTGAGCGCACGCCGAACCGGCCGGGCCATGTCGGCCCGGCCGGATGGTCACGCGGCCGCTTCGTCCACGGCCCGACCCGATCAACGTGCGTCGGCCAGTCGACGCGCCAGGGTCGGGACCACGATCGCCGCGGCGACGACGTGCAGCGCGATCAGGGTGACCGCGGAGCCCGCGTCGAACCCGAACGTGACGTCGGGGACGAAGGACAGCACGGTCAGCGCGACCGCCGTACGCACGAAGGTGGAACGCGGGTGACGGGCCTTGCGGGCCATCACGGCGGCCATGCCGACGCCGATGAGCGAGAAGACCAGAGTCAGCTGGGTGAACCCGAGGATCGGGATGCTCTCTCCGCCCGAGGTGTTCGCGAACGAGACACCGGCGGCCGACGCGACCGCCGCGAGGACGGTGGTGGCGACCGAGGCAACAACCGCAGCGGCGACACCGTGCTTCCATACCGGCTGGCGCTCGTCGGTCGACGCGCTGTGGGTGGTGACCTGCGTGGTGGGGATCTGCGTGGTGGACATGTCGAACTCCGTTTCTCCTGCTGGCCGCCCTGTGCGACCTGCTCATGCCACTTCCACGAACGGGTCTCGACGGATTCGACAGGTCAGTGAGAATTTCTTTCTCTGGTTCGATTCGAGACTCCTGTGGCAGGTTGTCGTATCGGTGGCCTTCCGTTCGTAGTGGGGTTGAAGGCGGTCATCGGGACCGCCCGGAACTGAGGAGAAACGTGATGACTGCATATCTGATGTCCGTGCACGGTCCGGCCGAGATGGAGGAGTTCGGCAACTACGGCTCGAGGGAGGCGATGGAGGAGTCCTTCGCCGAGACCGGCCGCTTCAACGACAAGCTCAAGGCCGACGGCTACTGGGTCTTCGCCGGCGGCCTCCAGCCCGCGTCGACTGCGACCGTCGTCGACGGCCAGGGCGAGACGCCGGTGGTGACCGACGGTCCCTACCTCGAGACCAAGGAGCTCATCGGAGGCTTCTGGGTGATCGAGGCGCCCGACCTCGACGTGGCGCTCAAGCTCGCGGCCGAGGCGTCCAAGGCCTGCCGCGGCAAGGTCGAGGTCCGCCCGTTCGACGGACTGGCCTGAGCCCAGGATGTCGACAGCGCAGCTCAAGACAGCCCATTTCAAGACGGCACAGTGACGCAGACCGGGCAGGCGGCCGTCGAGCGGGTCTTCCGCGAGGAGTACGGCCGCCTGATCGCCTCGCTCGTACGCCGCTTCGGTGACATCGACATCGCCGAGGAGGCGGCGAGCGAGGCGCTCGTCACCGCGTTGGAGAAGTGGCCGGAGTCCGGCGTACCTCCCAACCCGGGCGGGTGGCTCACCACCACCGCGGGCAACCGCGCGATCGACCGGCTCCGCCGCGAGAAGCTGCGCGACAAGAAGCACCAGGCGGCCTTCATGGACCACGACGACACACCCCACACCCCCACCGGCCCGGTCGAGGACGACCGGCTGCGACTGCTCTTCACCTGCTGCCACCCGGCGTTGGCGTCGGAGGCGCGCGTCGCCCTGACCCTGCGCCTCCTCGGCGGCCTGACCGTGCCCGAGATCGCGCAGGCGTTCCTCGTGCCCGAGACCACGATGGGCCAACGCATCACCCGAGCGAAGAAGAAGATCGCGGCCGCGAAGGTGCCCTACCGGGTGCCCGAGGCCGCCGATCTTCCCGAGCGCCTCGGCGGCGTCCTGACGGTGCTGTTCCTCGTCTTCAACGAGGGCTATCTCGCGAGTGGCGACGGCGACCCGGTGCGCGCCGAGCTCACCGGTGAAGCGATCCGGCTGGCCCGCATCCTGCACCAGCTGCTTCCCGACGAACCAGAGGTGACCGGGCTCCTCGCGATGTTGGTGCTCACCGAGGCCAGGCGTGAGGCCCGGGTACGCAACGGTCAGCTGGTCCCGCTCGGCGAGCAGGACCGCGCCGGCTGGGACCACGCGCTGATCGCCGAGGGCCACGACCTGGTCCGCGAGTGCCTGGCGATCAACCGGCCAGGTCGCTATCAGATGCTGGCCGCGATCAACGCCGTCCACACCGACGCCCCGAGCGCGGCGGACACCGACTGGTCGCAGGTGGTCGCGCTCTACGACCAGCTGACCCGGCTCGACGCGTCTCCGATCGTCGCCCTCAACCGGGCGGTCGCGGTCGCCGAGCTCGACGGCCCCTCGGTCGGTCTGGCCCTGGTCGACCGGCTGCCGCTGGAGGGCTACCACGCCTGGCACGCCACCCGGGCCGACCTGCTGCGCCGGCTGGGCCGCACCGTCGAGGCGAAGGAGGCGTACGACGCGGCGATGGCCGCCACCCAGAACTCGGCCGAGATCGCCTATCTGGGCCGGAAGCGCGGTGAGCTGGTCTGAGCCAGATCTGGTGAGAGTTTCTTCTGGGAGACTGTCGGATCCGGTGCAAGCCGTTCGTGGAACAGGTGAGAGGCGCCCTGAAGCGAGCGCCGAGACAAGGGAGTAGTGCGATGACGCAGTACCTGATCTCGTTCGATGACGGCTGGATGGACTTTCCCGACGAAGAGCTGCCCGACGTCGCCAGGGCCGCCAACGCGGTGGTCGAGGAGGCCCGGGCCGCGGGCGCCTGGGTCTTCGGTGGAGGGCTCGAGAGCCAGCGGGCCAGCGTGGTGGCCACCGACGGCACGATCACCGACGGTCCCTACCCGGAGACCAAGGAGGTCCTCGGCGGGTTCGCCGTCGTCGAGGTCGACTCACGCGAGGAGGCCCTCGAGTGGGCCGCCAAGATCGCGGTCGCCTGCCGGTGCTCGCAGGAGGTCCGCGAGCTCCTGCCCGACCCGACCGTCTGATCGGAACGGCAATCTGAGCCTTCGCCGCTCACCTGCCGTCGTGGTACGGCGGGAGCGGCGGAGGCTCCGGCCAGCCACGCTTCTGCGCCGCATAGGCGTACAGCCCACGGAACAGTTCCCGGCTGACGTCGCGCTCGTTCTTCAACCCGAGGTAGAGCTCCACGGGCGCGTAACAGGTCGTCGAGCAACGCCCGTCCCGGCCTGGCTTGCGGCCATGAAGCGCAGTTTCTCCCGGTCCTCCACGAACAGGAAGAAGTCATTGTCGTCCGTCACGTTCTGCAACCACCAGGTACGCCAGTCAGGATCGCGATGGAGGTCGATGGTAGCGAGTTCCGTGGGACCTTCGCCTTCGACATGGCAGGATTCCCCCGACTGAGGCGAGTACCGAAACTCATCCACCCGATGCTGATTCCCCACGGATGAGCGAGGTACCACTCGCCGATCTCATCATTCATCACAGTCCCCTCGGCATCCCGATGGGAAGGTGTCCGGCCTGCTTCTTGTAGCGCGCCGTGTGAAACGCTTCCCACTTCCTGGCCGTCCGCCAGCCAATCACATCTTCGCGCACCCGCTTCCACCGCCACTCGAGGCCTGTTGCCCGACGGCACGCAGACAGTCGCGATCGCGGGCTGTACTTGGCTGTCTTGGGCATCTTCGGTTTCACCTTGGGCCACGGGACGCCCTGCCGCTTGACGAACCGGCGCATCCCCGCGGGCGTGACGTCGGATGCCCTCACACTCCCCGTGCCGCAGCGACCGTAGGGTGTCCTGGGCAGCGCTGAACTGCCGCGCGGGATGGCTACGCGCGACTCTCCGGCCGCGCGGTACAGGCCGCCACCGAGAACTCCGCCGAGATCGCCCTACCTGGACAGGAAGCGCGGAGAGCTGGTCTGACCCGGCCGCTCAGCGACCGGTCTCGCTCCTGTCGCCCCTATGGGAGGACTGGTCCCCTCCTGAGTGGGGACGCGAGGACACCCGTTCGTGTGATGACAATTTGGGGAACGACACGGAGGCTCCGGGCACCGATGAGGCGTGTCCTGCCGTGATGAGCACCGACACGGAAGAGGCACGAGGCATGAGCAGGCCATTTCGGCGCACACCCGGCTCGGTCGAGAGCACTCCTCCCGAAGTGCCTGACACGACAGGCTCGGCACTGGGGCGACGGCGATTCGTCGGCCTCCTGCTGGCCGCGCCGACACTCACCGTCACGGCCCGCCTCCTCGGCGACGTGGCCACTGCCCCGCCTGCGTCGGCGAGCGGGGGCGGCCTGGTCGTGCCGACCCCTGACGGGCCCGCCGACATCTTCGACGTGAGTGACGCACAGATGCTCACGGTCCTCCCGACCGCCAGTCTGATCCACCTGACGCTGGACACCGCCGGCGTCGCACACTTCGCCCTCCACCGCTCCGAGAACGGCCAAGGCATCACCACGTCGACGGCAATGTTGATCGCCGACGAGCTGGACATGCCCATCCAGGACGTGAGCGTCACACTCGCCGACGCGCGCCCCGAGCTGCTGATGAACCAGTTCACCGGTGGCTCCAACAGCACCATGTCGACGTACCGGCCAATCCGGACGATGGCAGCTGCGGCGCGAAAGCGCCTCGTCGAGACCGCTGCCAGGCGCACCGGACACTCCGCATCGACCCTGCGCACCGCGGACGGACACGTGGTCTGCCCCGACGGTTCGAGGATCGCCTACGGCGACCTCGCCGTGGATGCCGCCGTCGACGAGGACACCCCGCTGGTCGCACCCCTAAAGCCCCTGTCGGAGCTCACGATGGTCGGCCAGCCGAAGGGACGCACGGACGCCCATGCCTCCGTCACCGGCACCAAGGAGTTCGCCATGGACCTGAAGGTCCCCGGCGCTCTGCCGACGATGGTCTGCCGGGCACCGCGCCTGAACGGCAAGCCGATCCGCTTGCTCAACCACGACGAGGTCAAGGCCATGCCCGGGGTCACGCACGTGGCGTTGGTCAGCACCGGCATCGCCATCCGTGCCCGCACCTTCGGGCAATGCATCGACGCCATCCGTGTGGTGCGCGCGGAATGGACCGAGGGCACCGCCGGCCGCAAGTCGGACGCCGACGTGCTGGCCGACCTGCGCAAGGCCGAGATCCCGCTGCTCGTGCCCAAGGTGCCGGTGCTGGCACAGACGGTCGAGACCGACTTCACGTTCCGATTCGCGAGCAACGCCGCATTGGAGACCAACTGCGCCATCGCCGACGTACGCAGTGACCGGGCGGAGGTTTGGTCGGGCCTGCAAGTGCCGCTCGTGGCCCGCAAGGACATCGCCGAAAAGGTGGGGCTTCCCGAGAAAGCGGTGGCCGTGCACGTCACGCTGGGAGGCGGGGCCTTCGGGCGCAAGGCCTTCTCCGACGCCGCGATCGAGGCCGCCGAGGTCTCGAAGGAGATGGGCGTGCCGGTCAAGCTCATGTGGCACCGGGTGGACGACGCCCGCGTAGGTCGGGTCCACCCCATGGCCACCTCCCGGATCCGGGCAACGGTCCTGGCCGGCAGCGTCCTCACTTGGGATCAGCGACACACCAGCGTGGCCACCGACTTCACGCACGGGTTCGGCGACGTCCTCACCGCGGCTGCTGCGGAACTCCCTGTCGTGGACCTCGGCTTCTCCGAGACGGTCTACGCACTGACCCAGGGAACGCACTACAACTTCGGAGTCACGACGAACCTGCTCAACGAGGTCGACCACGGATTCAACACGGGCTCGATGCGCGGCATCTACTCACCGAACGCGGCAACCGCGCGCGAGCTCACGGTCGACAAGATCGCCCATCTGGTCAACTCCGACCCCTATCAGTTCCGCCGCAAGTTCATCCGCCGCGCGCGCGGACGGGCGGTGCTCGACAAAGTTGCCCAGGTGGGCAGTTGGGGGCGGCAGATGCCGGCCGGGACGGCCCAGGGCATCGCGGTACACGAGGAGTATCACGGCTTCAGCGCCTGCCTGGTTGAGATCGACTGCCGTCCTGAGACGGTCAGTCGTGAGGTCCCCGAGGCGGTCACGGGGCCTCGGGTGACCAAGGTCGTGTTCGCCATCGACGTCGGGCTGGTGATCAACCCGCGCGGGCTCGAAGCCCAGATGATGGGCGGAATCATGGACGGCCTCGCGATGACCCTCACCTCGAGCATGCACCTCGAGGACGGTCACTTCCTCGAGGCCAGTTGGGACAACTACGCCTACACCCGCCAGTGGAACGCCCCACCCCAACTCGAGATCATCGTGATGCCCTCGACGACCGAGGAACCCGGCGGCGCCGGCGAGTTCCCGGTCGCCACCAGCGCCGCGGCCGTGGCGACGGCGTACGCCCGGGCGACTGGAACGCTGCCGACGGAGTTCCCGGTCAACCACAGTGCACCGCTCTTCTTCACCCCGAAGTCGTTCGAGCCACCGTTGCCGGCATCGCCCACCGACGGTCTCTCCCACACCTACTGAGGATGCCGACATGCCCACCCACACCTTCAAGGTCAACGGCGAGACCGTCACCGTCGACGTCGAGGACGACGTACGCCTCCTCTGGGTGCTGCGCGACATTCTCGGCATCACCGGGCCCAAGTATGGCTGCGGGATCAACGTCTGCAAGGCCTGCACCAGCCACGTCAACGGCAAGGCCTTCAACCCGTGCTCGGTCCCGGTCGGGGCGCTGGAGGACGACGACGAGATCACCACCATCGAGGGACTTCCGGCAACGGTGGGCAAGGACCTGCACCCGATGCAGGAAGCCTGGATCGACCGTGACGTCGCCCAGTGCGGCTACTGCCAGCCCGGCCAGATCATGGCTGCGGTCGCCCTGGTGAAGAAGGTACGCAGCGAGAGTCGCTCCATCACCGATGCCGACCTCGATGGCATCCGCAACATCTGCCGGTGCGGGACCTACGTGAGGATCCGCGAGGCGATCAGGGCCGGCGCGGCGCAGATGTGACCCAGCGGCCGGTCAGAGCACCTTGGACAGGAACCCTTGCGTGCGCTCGTGCTGGGGGTTGGCCAGCACTTCCGCCGGAACGCCCTCCTCGAGGATCACACCGCCGTCCATGAACACCAGCTTGTTGCCGACCTCGCGGGCGAAGCCCATCTCGTGGGTCACGACCATCATCGTCATGCCCTCCGAGGCGAGGTCCTTCATCACCTGCAGCACGTCGCCGACCAGCTCCGGGTCGAGCGCCGACGTGGGCTCGTCGAAGAGCATCATGTCGGGCTCCATCGACAGGGCCCGGGCAATCGCCACGCGCTGCGACTGACCACCCGACAGGTGCGCCGGGTAGGCGTCCTCCTTCTCGGACAGTCCCACCTTGGCCAGGTTGGCCCGCGCGATCTCGACCGACTCGGACTTCGACCGCCCCTTGACCCGCTGCTGGGCGATGCAGAGGTTCCTCAGCACCGTCATGTGCGGGAAGAGGTTGAACGACTGGAACACCATGCCGATCCGCGAGCGGAGCTTGTCGACGTCCGCGTCGGGGTCGGTGATCTCGTCGCCCTCGACGAAGATCTTGCCGCTGGTCGGAGTCTCCAGCATGTTCACGCAGCGCAGCAGGGTGGACTTGCCCGAGCCAGACGGCCCGATCACGCAGACCACCTCGCCGACACCGACGTGGAAGTCGATCCCCTTGAGGACCTCGTTGCTGCCGAAGTACTTGTGCAGTTGTTGTACGTCGATCGCGGCCGTGCTGCGGTCACTCGGGACGTGTGGCTCGCCCGTGCTCCAGGTGGTCATCAGCGGGCCCTCTCAGACTTGGCTTCCATGCGGCGTACGACGATCGACAACGGCACCGTGATGAGCAGGTAGCAGAGCCCCACCACGATGATCGGGGTCAGGTTGGCCGCGCTGTTCATGCCCTCGCGACCCCACTTGGTGAGGTCGTACTCGTCGAGCGAGAGGCCGAGGATGTAGATCAGTGAGGAGTCCTTGGTCAACAGGATCAGCTCGTTGGTCAGCGGCGGCAGGATGATCCGGAACGCCTGCGGGATCACGATCGAGATCATCGCCCGCGAGTGCGACATGCCCAGGGAGCGGGCGGCTTCCATCTGGCCCTTCGGCACGGCCTGGATGCCGGCCCGGATCGTCTCCGCCATGTAGGCGCCACCGACGAGGCCGAGAGCCAGGGTGGCGACACCGAGGCCGCCACCGGGGATCTCGTAGTCGGGGAACGCACGCGAGAAGCCGGGGCCCAGGGCGAGGAACACGACGAGTGCAGGCAGACCGCGGAAGAGCTCAATGATCGCGGTGGAGAGCCAGCGCCACGGGCCGATGCTCGAGAGCCGCATCAGGGCGAGCACGAGACCCAGCAGCAGGCCGAAGACGAACCCGCACGCGGTGTAGATGATCGTGTTCTTCAGTGCCGTCTTCAAGATGTCGGGGAACTGCTCCCTGACCAGGTCGGGCTTGAAGAACGAGTCCCGCAGTGACGCCCAGTCCGCCGCGAAGGCGATGACGGCCACGACGAGGACGATCAGGGCGTACTGCGCGTAGCGGAGATAGGCCGCGCGCTTGCGCTTGCTCAGCGCCATTGGAAACTCCCGTCAGGCCGCGCGGAGTGCACGACCGTGGTCCGGAGGGACACGGATCGAGGCATCACCCGGCGGTGCCGAACCACTTCTCCTTGAGCTTGTCCATCTCCGCCTTGTCGGCGATCGCCTCGTTGATCGCCTTGAGCAGCTCGGGGTTGTCATCCTTCGCCACCGAGAAGCCGTACTTCTCACCGGTCGCGAACTCCTTGCTCACCTCGACGCCGTCGTTCTGCGCGACGTAGTAGTTGACCAGGCCGTTGTCGTTGACCCCTGCGTCGGCGTCACCGCTGTTCACGGCTTCCATCATCAGGACCGAGTCCTCGTAGGAGACCTTCTCGGCGCCCTTCGGGAGGTTCTCCTCGACGTAGGTCTCACCGGTGGTGCCCTCCTGGACGGCGATCCGCTTGCCGGCCAGGTCGGAGAGGTCGGAGTAGCCCGAGCCCTTCTTGACCAGCATCGCCTGGGTGGCCTCGAAGTACGGGTTGCTGAAGTCCATCACCTTGACCCGTTCGGGCTTGATCGTCATCGCGCCGGTGGCCACGTCGCAGTCGCCGTTGTCGAGCGCGTTGCCCGAGACGATGGTCTCCCAGGGTGTGTCGATGACCTTCGTCTTGAGGTCCTCGTTCTTCGCCACGAGCTTGAGCACGTCGATGTCGAAGCCGACGACCTCGCCCTTCTCGGTGAACTCGAACGGCTCGTAGGGCAGGTGGGTGCAGATGGTCAACGTGCCCTTCTCGACCACCTTCACCCCCGACTCGGTGGTCGTCGTGTCCTTGTCCTTGGCACAGGCGGAGACGGAGAGGGCGAGGATGGCGACGGCCAGGGCAGCGGGCACGGTGCGAAGGTTCATGCCCAGCACCATAGACCGGATCACCCTCGAGATGCAGGCCGCGACCTCACCACGTCGGGCCGGCGATTCGCGATGAGTCCGGCTGTCATCACCGGTCTGTCCACACGCTGCCCGTTGCATCCGCTGACTGAAGGAGTCGCCATGCCTCGCACCAGGGTCCACAACCTGAACATCTCCCTCGACGGCTATTCCGCCGGCGACCACGTGACACTCGACGCCCCGATCGGTGGCGCGGAACAGCTCTTCTCGCGCTTCGACGGCAGGGCCATCCACGGCGTCGACCAGGTGGACTCGCCCTTCACCTTCGACCATGCCCTGACCAGCACGTGGGGTCAGGGCGTCGGCGCCGAGATCATGGGGCGACGCAAGTTCGGCCCGCAGGTCGGCGAGTGGCCCGATGACGGGTGGCGGGGTTGGTGGGGCGATGAGCCGCCGTTCCGGACACCGGTGTTCGTCCTGACCCATCATCCCCACCCGACGATCGACTTCCCCAACGGGACGAGCTTCCGTTTCGTGGACGGTACGCCGGAGGAGGTGCTTCACCTGGCCCAGGAGGCCGCCGGCGGTGGCGACGTCCGCATCGGTGGTGGGCCCTCGACCGTCCGGCAGTTCCTCCAGGCGGGGCTGATCGACTTCATGCACCTGGTGATCGTGCCGATCACCCTCGGCAAGGGTGTGTCGATCTGGGAGGGGACGAGCGGCATCGAGGATGCCTTCACGGTCGAGTCGATCACCTCTCCCAGTGGGCTGGTCCACCAGTTCTGGAACCTGCGTCGTTGACCCGTTCGGGCAACTCGAGCATTTCCGGGTCGCCCCGGTACTCCCGCGGAGAGCGCCGACTCCTTGTGGGTATTGACCGTGCGACGCACGCGAAGGATGCGCGCCGGTCCGATCCGGAGCGAGGAACCCATGACTCACACGCCTGACCACGACTCGGCGTACGACGCGATCCAGTGCATCGTCCCGCCGTACATGCTCGAACAGCTCGCCCGCAACGGCACCGACGCGCAGCGGGCCTGGGCCCGCGAGGCTCTGGCGGTGACCGCACGGGCCAGGGAGCTGCGTTCGACCCGCGGCCTCCGAGGCACCGCCCGACGCACCAGGGAGGCGCGCGCGGAGCTTGCCGCGGCCGCACCCATCCGCAAACACCGCTTGATCCACGATGCCGGCCACGACACCGACCTGCCCGGCCAGCTGGTCCGCAAGGAGGGTGACGCGGCCACCGGCGACGTCGACGTGGACCGCATCTATGACGGGCTGGGCGCGACGTGGGACCTCTACTTCGACCTGTTCGGTCGCAACTCCTACGACGACGACGGCGCCAGCCTCATCGGCACCGCCCACTACGACAACAACTTCGGCAACGCCTTCTGGGACGGCGAGCAGATGGTGTTCGGCGACGGCGACGGGCTGCTCTTCGTCTCCATGACCGCCGCCGTCGACGTGATGGCCCACGAGCTCAGCCACGCGGTCACCGAGCACGAGTCCGACCTGGAGTACGAGAACCAGTCCGGCGCCCTCAACGAGCACCTCTCCGACGTGTTCGGCTCGCTGGTCAAGCAGCGGCTGGCCGGCGACACCGCGGCCACCGCCGACTGGCTGATCGGCGAGGGCCTCCTCGGGCCCACGATCAACGGGGTCGCCCTGCGGTCGATGATCGCGCCCGGCACGGCGTACGACGACCCGGTGCTGGGCACCGACCCGCAGCCGGCCCACATGGACGACTTCGTGGTCACCACCAGCGACAACGGTGGCGTGCACATCAACTCCGGCATCCCGAACCGCGCGTTCGCCCTCTTCGCGCAGGCACTCGGCGGCAACGCGTGGGACCAGGCCGGCCGGGTCTGGTACGCCACCGCGACCGACGACGCCCTCGACTCGAACGCCCGCTTCGACCGTTTCGCCGCCCTCACCGCCGACCACGCGTTCGCGCTGTTCGGCCACGACGTGGCTGCCGCGTGCGTCACGGCGTGGGCGACGGTAGGGATCGGCGTGCCGTGGAACCGGCACGTGGACCGCACGGCGCAGCACCGCGCGGCGGGTTCGTCCTCGACCCCCGCGGGCGTGGTGGTGACCGGGCTGAAGACCCAGAACGTCGCCTTCCGCGACGACGACGGGCACCTGCACGAGCTCTGGCGCGACGCCGCCGCCGGCACCGGGACGTCCGACCTGACCGCCCTCGCCGGTGCCCGCGACGCCACCGGTGAACCGCGGGCGTACGTCGACCAGGGCCGCAGCACGGTGATCCTGCCGTTCCGCGCGAACAACGCCTCTGTCCGTTCCCTCTACTGGTCCACCGGCGCGGTCGGTCAGGACGACCTGTCCGGCACCGCCGGGTCTCCGTCCGCGGCGGGGAACCCGATCGGCTACCACCACGCCGAGTCCGACACCCACCACGTGGTCTACCGCGGTGGAGACGGGCACCTCCACGAGCTGTTCTGGGTCGGGGTGGCGCCGGTGAACTACGGCGGCAACCTGACCGGCACGATCGGCGCGCCGAAAGCGGCCGGCGACCCGGCGCCGTACGTCACACCGGACGGCACCAACATCGTCGTCTACCGGGCCGTCGACGGCCGGATCCTCAGCGTCTACTGGAAGGACGGTCCGAGCGGTCTCGACGACCTGTCCGGCACCGCGGGGACGCCGAAGGCCGCGAGTGACCCGGTGGCCTACTACGTGCCGCAGACCGACACCCACCAGGTCGTCTATCGGGGCGTCGACGGACACGTGTACGAGCTCTACTGGGTCGGTGCCGCGCCCGTGTCGGGCTGGAACGTGACCGCGTCGGCGGGGGCGCCGCTCGCCACCGGCCGACCGACCACCGTCCACTGGGGCGCCCGGAACGTGAAGAGCGTCGTCTACCGCCGCTCCGACGGCCACCTGCATGAAGTGTGGTGGACCCCGGGCCAGGCGCCCGGCCACGGCGACGTCACGGCCAACTCCGCGGCCCCGCCCTCGGCATCGGACCCGTTCATGTTCATCGACGACGTCGCCGGCTCGGGCCACCTGGTCTTCCGCTCAGGTGACTCCCACGTCCACGAGATCTCCTGGAGGTAGGCGCCCTTCCGCCGTACGGCCCCTCCCTTCCAAGGTATAGCGAAGTGGGGGGCTTGCGGCAAGGCCCCGGTGGTGCCGCACACTGTCCGCTCGGCGCCCACGGTGGTCGCCGAGGAGGGGGCAGGAATGACTGACGTGATCGTGGCCGGCGGCGGCCCGACGGGCATGATGCTGGGCGCCGAGCTCACCTTGGCGGGCGTCGACGTGACGGTCGTGGAGCGCAGGCCGAGCGCCGAGCTGGTGGGCTCGCGGGCCGGCGGGTTCCATGCGCGGACGATCGAGGTCCTCGACCAACGCGGCATCGCGGGTCGATTCCTGGAAGCCGGCAAGACCTATCAAGGTGCTGCGGCCGGCAGCGCGATGTTCGACGTCAGCGACTTCCCGACCCGCCACCCCTACACGTTGGGGCTGTGGCAGAACCACATCGAGCGCATCCTCGCCGAGTGGGTCGACGAGCTCGGGGTCAAGGTCGAGCGGGGTCGCCAGGTCACCGGCTTCGTCCAGGACGCCGACGGGGTGGACGTGCGGCTGGCCGACGGCGCGACCGTGCGGGCGTCGTACCTCGTCGGGGCCGACGGTGGGCGCAGCGTGGTCCGCAAGGCCGCGGGCATCGACTTCCCCGGCTCGGAGGCCACGCAGACCAAGCTGATCGCCGAGGTCGAGGTCGGCGAGCAACCGCCGGTCGGCGTACGCACGGACGAGAGCGGCATCCACGGGCTCCAGGTGATGGAGGACGGGCGCACCTTCCGGGTGATCACCACCGAGCACCAGATGGGGCCCGCCACGGAGCCGACCCTGGACGACCTGAGGGCCGCGCTGCACCGAGTCTTCGGCACCGACTTCGGCGTGCACAGCCCGACCTGGATCTCGCGGTTCTCCGACGCCACGCGCCAGGCGGCGTCGTACCGCGAGGGGCGGGTGCTGCTGGCCGGGGACGCCGCGCACATCCACTATCCCGCAGGCGGGCAGGGCATCGGCCTCGGCGTCCAGGATGCCGTGAACCTCGGCTGGAAGCTCGCCCAGGTGGTCAAGGGCGTCTCGCCGGAGAGCCTGCTCGACACCTACCGGGCCGAGCGGCACCCGGCGACCGCCCGTGCGCTGAAGCAGACCATGGTGATGGGACTCCTCCAGCAGCAGGACGCGCGCCACGTCGCGGTGAACGACCTGATGGACGAGTTCGTGGCGATGGACGAACCGCGCCGGCACGTCGCCGGACTGCTCTCCGGTCTCGACGTCCACTACGACCTCGGGGACGGGCACCCGCTGCTCGGTCGGCGGATGCCCGACCTCGACCTCGAGACTCCCGACGGACCGGTCCGGGTCTTCGAGCTGCTGCACGCCGCCCGGCCGGTGCTCCTCGACCTCGGGACCCCGGGCGGCGTCGACCTCGGTCCCTGGGCCGACCGTGTGCGCCTGGTCGTTGCCGAGAGCAGCGGCCCGTGGGAGCTGCCGGTGATCGGTGAGGTGACGCCGCCGAGCGGTGTGCTGATCCGGCCGGACGGCCACGTTGCTTGGGTGGGTGGCGGGATGGGGGCCGCGGGTGGCGGGATNGGCCGTGGGTGGCGGGACGGAGGCCGTGGGTGGCGGGACGGAGGCCGTGGGTGGCGGGACGGACGCGGGTCTGCACGACTCACTGACGCGGTGGTGCGGTCCGGCCTGACGTGTCGCAGGGTGCTGCGGCGCAGCGGCGCCCGACCGAGCTGCCGGGCGCGTGAGACCCCGCTCGTTCCCATCGCTGTGTCAGCCTGTAGCGGACCACCCACACGCCCCCAAGGCAATGAGGTTGCTTCCATGTCGGACTCACTCACCAGTGCTGCAGAAGAGCTGATCGCGCGCGGGGTCACCCTCGGCGGGCCCCGCAAGAGCTTCGCCCATGCCGGGCGCAAGCAGCTGATGACCCTGCTCCACCACGGCCTGAACCCCGATTCCAAGGTGCTCGACATCGGCTGCGGTTCACTGCGCGCCGGCCACTGGCTGGTCCGGCTCCTGGACCCCGGCTGCTACTACGGCATCGAGCCCAACCGCGAGATGCTCGAGGCAGGGGTCGACGTACTCCTCGGTCCCGAGATGGTCGCTGCCAAGCGGCCGACCTTCTCGCACCGCGACGACTTCTCGATGGCGCACTTCAACGAGACATTCGACTTCTATGTCGCGCGCTCGATCTGGAGCCACGCGTCGAAGCCCCAGATCGAGGTGATGCTCGACGGCTTCGTGGCCACGTCGGCGCCGAACGCGACGTTCATGGCGTCGTACTACCCGGCCTCTGCCGAGCGCCCCGACTACGACGGCGACGAGTGGTTGGGGCGGAGCCACGAGTCGGACGAGTCCGGCACCATCGCCCACGACTTCGGATGGATCACCAAGGCGTGCGAGGCGCGCGGCCTGGTGGCAGGCGAGGCGCGGAACCCGGCCCTGAACTTCGGAGCCCAGACCTGGCTCAGGGTCCGGCACGCTCGCTGAGTCCGGGCGAGCCCTCATGATTCCGGGGTGACAGGGGGCGATCCCTGATGCCGGCGCTCGACGGCGCCGACGAGGCTGGAACGCATGAGAACTCGTCTCGGAATCTTCCTGTCCCTGTGGAGCTTCGGCTTCGCCTGCGTGCACGTCGCCTGGGCCTCCGGGTGGCGCGGCGGCCTCGACTCGCAGTTCGCGCCGATCAGCGAACGCCCGTGGTTCCTCGCCTACGACCTGCTCGCGGGCTTCCTGATGTACGGCGCCGCGGTCGTCGCCTGGATGCTGGCCCACGGAGGTCTCCCGAAACGTCTCACCCGCAGGCTCACCCTCCTGACGATGGTGGGCTCCGGTCTGGCCCTGGGACGCGGGGTGCCAGCGCTGGTGTGGGACGCCGCGGCCGGGGAGACCGGCTTCGTCAGCCTCGGTGCCGACATCTGGTTCACCCTGGCCGGGTTGACGGGTGTGGCCCTCGCGGTCGTCGTACGCCGGGAGGTCCCGCAGGCGTTCGCACGTGACCAGCAGCGCTCCTCGGCATCCCGGGGTGCGCCCGCGAACTGACACGCGTCGGGCGGCTTGCCCTCAGCGACGTGCCTCGAACAGGTGACGAGTCGAGTGCGCGACGAACGGCTCGCGTCGCGGAGCCGGGCGTCGAGGGCGCGCAGGCGGTCGTCGTACGACGCGACGGAGAAGTCGGGCACCCACCACACGCACTTGCGCAACCGTTTTCACCGGGCACGACGACGAGGGTGATGAGTTCTCAGCGCCGGACCCGTCACACCTGTGACAGGGACACGACGAGGCAGAAGGATGCCGTGATGAGTGTGGACACGGGACTGAAGGAGATCGGCATGGGCGAACCGGGCGGGACAGCTCTGGACGAGATCGACGAGCCGGCGTTCACGAGGCTGGCGGAACGGCACCGGCGAGAGCTGCACGTGCACTGCTACCGGATGCTCGGTTCGTTCCAGGACGCCGAGGACACCGTGCAGGAGACGTTCCTCCGAGCCTGGCGACGCAGGGAGACGTTCGAGGGCCGGTCGACGTTACGGGCGTGGCTCTACAAGATCGCCACCAACGCCTGCCTCGACCTCCTGGCCAAGCGCCGCCCGGCGGCCGCGACCGGCGGCGAGGTGCTGTGGCTCCAGCCCTACCCGGACCGGCTGCTCGACGAGCTGCGTGCGGACGACGCGGACGAGCCCGAGGTCGTCGCCGTCGCGCGAGAGACGATCGAGCTGGCCTACCTGGTCGCCGTACAGCACCTCACGCCGCGGCCGAGGGCCGTACTGATCCTGCGCGACGTGCTCGGCTGGCCGGCCAAGGACGTCGCGAAGCTCCTCGGCGACTCCGTCAACTCCGTGAACAGCGCGCTTCAGCGGGCCCGGGCCGGCATGCGGGCGCACCTTCCCGCCGACCGGCAGGACTGGACCGGGGGCGAGGAGGACACCGGGACGCGCGAGCTGGTGCGCCGCTTCACCGAGGCCAGCGTGGCCACCGACATCGAGGCGCTCACAGCCATGCTCCGCGACGACGTCCGCTGCTCGATGCCGCCCACCCCGGGCCTGTACGTCGGCCGCGACGCGGTGGTGAGCAACTGGGTCGAGGACGGGTTCGAGGGCATGACCGGCCTGCGCGGTGTGCCCACGTCCGTGAACCGCCAGCCGGCCGTGGCCTTCTACGAGTGGCGGGAATCGGAGGGCGCCTACCTGCCGCTGACGATCGACGTGCTGCGCATCACCGGCGGGGAGATCACCGAGATCTTCACCTTCCACGACGACCAGTTCCCGCAGCTCGGGCTGGCGGAGCGGTTGCCGTCGGACGACGAACCGAACACCGGCGGGCTGTCATGAACGGCGTGCAGGACCCTGGGCTCGACGCGGGGTTGCAGCCGGGACGGACTGACCGCACGAGAGGGCTCCGTCGGCTGGCCGGCACCGGACTCGTCGCCACGCTGTTGGCGGTGGCGGCCACCACCCTGGCCGCCGCACTCGCCCGGGCCTTGGGCGTCGACTTCGAGATCCACGACGGTGGCGAGACGATCCCGTTGTCCGGGGTCGCCGCGGTGACCGGTGCGTTCTCGCTCGTGGGTGTGGTCATCGCGGCCGCTCTTCTGCGTGTGAGCGCGCGTCCCGCAGAGTCGTTCATGGGAACCGCCGTGTCGCTGACCTTGGTCTCGATGGTCCCGCCGTTCCTCTCCGGGGGCTCGACCGGCACGATCGTCGCCCTCGTCGTCCTGCACCTCGTCGCGGCGACCGTGATGATCCCCGGTCTGGTGCGGGGGCTCCGCCCGCGCAACGTCTGAGGCCGCCGCCGGAGGGCCGGGACCGATCAGCGGAGAGCGGCCTCGAGCAACGCCGACAGATGCGGATGGGCCAGGGCGAGCGCGGCCGTCTCGGCGTGGTTGAGCCACGCCAGGGCGTCGTGCTCGGTCGGGTCGGTGTTGGTCGGCTCCCCACTCCACGAGTCGATGACCCAGACGTCCATCCGGAAGTCATTGCCCTGGATGTGCGCCAACGGGTCCCCGGTGACCACGGCCTCGACGCCGAGCTCCTCAGCCAGTTCCCGGCGCAGCGCCTGCTGAGGCGTCTCGCCCTGCTCGACGTGACCGCCGGGCAGGTCCCAGCAATCGGGGTACCAACGACGCGCCGGGGTGCGGTGCACCAACAGGCCGCGACCCCCACGGCGTAGAAGCCCGCACACGATCCGATGGAGGTCGTCGTGGCTCGAGTCGGCAGCGTGGTTCGTCACGCTGCCACGCTACCGATGGCCCGGGCGGTCATGGCTGCCGGATCGTGCCGCTCTCGGCGGATCCGCTGAGGGCAGATCCGCTGTGGGCGGCACGCCCTTCTGTCACCGTGTCGCCGGAGCCACGCTCGGAGCATGACCGAAGAACACCGACCCCTCGTCCTGGGCAAGCGCACCGCCGAAGACCTGCTCCGGCGACGCATCCTGCTCCTCGACTCCCCACTCGACGACGAGATCGGCGCCATGCTCTGCGCCCAGCTCGTGCTCCTCTCGACAGACGACCCGACCACCGACATCAGCCTCTGGATCAACTCCCCCGGCGGCTCGGTGACCGCCATGCTGGCCATCGCGGACACCATGCGCCTGGTCCCGAACGACGTCTCCACCGTCGTGCTGGGCATGGCCTACAGCGCCGGCCAGTTCCTGCTGTGCTGCGGCGCCGAGGGCAAGCGGTACGCCCTGCCACACGCCAAGGTGCTGCTCCACCAGGGCTCTTCCGGCATCGGCGGCAATGCCGTCGACATCGAGCTGCAGGCCGAGGACCTGCGCCACATGCGCGACACCGTGATCGGGATCGTCGCCGAGCGCACCGGCAAGTCCCCCGAGCAGGTCTTCGAGGACTCCTTGCGCGACCACGTCTTCACTGCGGAGGAGGCCCGGGACTACGGCTGCCTCGACCACCTGGTGACGGACCTCGGCCAGATCCGCCCACGCGTCCGTCGTACGACGGGGCTGCGACCGACCGACCCGACCGAGGAGGACGGCCAGTGAGCACCTACACGATCCCCAACGTGGTCAGCCGTACGCCGCGAGGCGAGAAGGTGATGGACGTCTACAGCCGCCTCCTCGAGGAGCGGATCGTCTATCTGGGCACGGAGATCGACGACGGGGTGGCCAACGCCCTGATCGCGCAGATCCTGCACCTGGAGGCCGAGAACCCCGAAGCCCCGATCAACCTCTACATCAACTCGGCGGGCGGCTCGATCACCGCGACCTTCGCGCTCTACGACACCATCCGCTTCTGCCGGGTGCCGGTGGCGACCACCTGCGTCGGACAGGCCTTCTCCAGTACGGCGCTCCTGCTCGCAGCCGGCGAACCGGGGCAGCGGACCGTGCTGCCGCACGCCCGGGTGATGCTGCATCAGCCGTCGGGCCAGGGCCGCGGCACCATCCCGGACCTGATCCTGGCCGCGGACGAGATCCTGCGGGTGCGCGAGGAGATGGAACAGGCGCTGGCCGAGCACACCGGTCAGGATGCCGAGACACTGCGGCGCGACACCGACCGCGACCGCATCTTCCGCGCTGAGGAAGCCGTCGCCTACGGACTGGCCGACGAGGTGATCAGTCGCAGGTGACCGGGCTCGAGGGACCGGGCGCAGGTCAGGCGGCCAGGGCCAGGGGTCCGCGGAGGGCCCCGACGTCCTGCCGGATCGAGGCCGTTCCGATCGGGCCGGCCGGTACGACGTACAACCGGCGCGCGGCCGCGACGGCCAGGTCGCGCAGGGTGAGGTCGAGTGCACCGGCCACCGCGGAGAGCACCTCGGAGGAGGGGTCCTTGCGACCACGTTCGACCTCGGAGAGGTACTGGGTCGAGATGCCGGCGCGGCTGGCGGTCTCGCTCAGCTTCTCCCCACGCATGTGTCGACGCTCGCGGAGCAGCTCGCCGGTCACCTCGCGCCACAGCGGTTCGGGGGTGCGGGGTTCATGGGTGCGCGGGTCGGCGGTGCGGGGTCCCGGCGCGCGCACGTCGGGGCGGTCGGACGGCGTACGCAGCGGCAACAGGTGACCCATGTCGCGATGCTAGCCACTGCCTCCGCGCACCCTGCCCGGGTTCTGCTCAGGGCAGAACGCGCTCACCATCAACGTGATGAGCGACGTGGCCAGTCCCCGCGGGCCGTGCCATCGCACAAGAGTGGGTCTGCGGGAGGATTGGCCGCCGCAGTTCGGGGAACGTTGCCCGATGACCACACATGACCGGAGGGCAACAGACAGATGGCAGACGACGACTTCCTCGACGTGATCGAGACCGAGGTGAGCCGCGACCCGCAGAACCTCGCGCTGCGTGAGGACTTCATCACCCTGCTGCTGCAGGCAGACCCGGACCGCGCCGCCGACGAGCTGACCACGTTCGAGGCCAGTGGGGGCGACCCGGCCCGCGTGCGCGTGTTGCGGGCCCGGGTGATGGCGGCCCGGATCCGGGGCGGCGCCATGGCACCGCCCAGCGAGCCGGCTGCACCTGCTCCGATCCCGGTTCCTTCGACGGCCGACCTCGATGACGAGACGGCGGAGGAACCCGGCATGTGGGACGCCGAGCGACCGGCCGTGACGCTGGCCGACGTCGCCGGCCTCACCGAGGTCAAGCAGCATCTCGACGCCACGTTCCTCGCCCCGCTGCGCAACCCCGAACTTGCTGCGGCCTTCGGACAGACGCCCGGCGGCTCCCTGCTCATGTATGGCCCTCCGGGCTGCGGCAAGACCTTCATCGCGCGCGCGATCGCGGGTGACCTCGGGGCCTCCTTCATCCACGTGACCCTTGCCGACCTGTTGAGCAAGTGGATCGGGGACAGCGAGAAGGCGATCCAGAGCGTCTTCCGGAATGCGCGGGCGGCCGCGCCCTGCGTGATCTTCTTCGACGAGTTCGACGCGCTCGGTGGGCGGCGTACGTCCGGCGGCGGCGGCTCGCAGTCGATGCGGATGATCGTGACGCAGTTGCTCGAGGAGCTCGACGGTGTGTCGAGCCAGAACGACGGCGTCTACTTCCTGGCGGCGACCAACCGGCCATGGGACATCGACCCCGCCCTTCGCCGCCCCGGTCGCATCGACAAGACCGTGCTCGTGCTGCCGCCCGACACGGTCGCCAGGGCCGCGATCCTCCAGGGCGACCTCAAGGACAAGCCGACCGACGGCGTCGACGTGGCCAAGGTGGCCGCCGCGACCGAGGGCTTCTCGGGCGCCGACATCGCGTCCGTGGTGAAGGTGGCCCTGCAACAGGCACTCAGCGCGTCGATGCGGGCAGGCAGCGTCTGCCCGGTGACGACCGACGCGCTACTGGCCGCGGCATCCGAGGTCACGCCGTCGACGACGGCGTGGTTCGACCAGGTGGCACCGGTTCTCGAGTACGGCGTCGACGACGGCACGTTCGACCAGGTGCGGGCCTACCGAGTGAAGCGAGGAATGCGATGAAGTGGCGCAAGAAGGACGGCGCGACCGTCGACCCGATCGAGCGGGACGTCGACCTGGCCTGGGAGCTGTTCGAGGCTCAGCCGACGCACCCCGAGATCGCCCGCCTCGCCTCGCGCGTGCTGGCACAACAGCCGGGTCGCAACGGCACCCGAATCCTGCTCGCCCTTCACCTCAAGGAGTGCGGTGAGACTGACGAGGCCCGCAAGCTGCTGCTGCAGGTGGCCGGTCAGCGCGACCGGTTCTTCGGTGACGTCGTCCGCAAGCTGCGCGACCTCGAGCAGTACGAGTGCAACTACGACGAGGCCCGCAAGTGGGCCGAGATCGCGCTCCGCGAGGACCAGGAGTCCTGGCTCGACGTGATGGAGCTCGGTGCCGCCACGGCGATGTCCGGGGACCTCGAGGCCGGCTGGCGGCTGCTCGACGAGGGCACCGCGATGTGCGGTCGCACCAACGCCGAGCTGCTGCCCGATGCCTTGGTCAAGCGCGCGATCAACCTGTTGCAGAGCTGGGCACCGCCGGAGCGCTTCATCCCGGCCGCCGAAGAGGCGATCCGGGCAGACGCGTCCTCCGAGTTCATCGGCGGACCGCTGGCCTGGTCCTATGTGCACGAGGGGCGCTTCGACGAAGCCGAGGAACTCTCCCTGCGTCTGCTCCGCGCCGATCCGATGGACGGCGTGGCCGAGAGCGTGCTCACCCTGATCCGTAAGTGGCGCGCCATCGTCGACAAGGGTGAGGTCACGCTCGCCGAGATCCACGCGTCCGGCGTGATCGACATGGCCTGGACCCAGATGCGCGACCAGCTGCTCGGCACCGACATCGACTCTTCGTTGGCAGCGCTCGATCCGGTGCTGCCCGCCGAACTCGCCGCCGCACTGCGCCCGCCTCTCGACGAGCAGGGCGCTCGCGAGTCCGCGGGCGAACGCGAGATCGCCGCCTGGCACGACGGCCAGGAGCCGGGCACCGGCGCATTGTGGGGAGTCGAGGGCGACTTCCGGCTGATGTCGAGCGCTGAGATCGACGCGATGGACGAAGCCATCGAGGCGGACCCCGAGGCCTGGCCGCAGTGGCAGGCTGATGAGATCGCCGAGTACTTCTCGCAGGTGATGACCGACGACAACGGCGGCTACCTGATCGCGACCATCGACAGCGTCGTGGTCCGCCGTGCCGGTGTCGACGACGTCACGGTCGCACCCAAGCTGGCCGACTGGTTCTGGGATCGCGTTGCAGCCTTCGGTGGCCGTGACCCGCGGCCGCTGGCTCGACCCGAGGCGGGACCGTCCACGGAGGAGCCCGTGGACGACGTGGAACCGACGGCTCCCCCGCTCGACCCGAGCCCGGAGGTGCTGGCCGAGCTCGACCGGCTCAACGCCGCCTGCCTGGCCGCGCCGAGTGCCGTCGAGCCCCAGGTGGAGCTGTGGAAGGCAGTGTCGGCACTTGACCGCTGGGTGTTCATCAACCGCGGTACGCCGGAACAGCCGCGGCCCTACGCACTCACGTCACCGGACGGCCCGATGCTGGCCGTCTTCAGCAGCGCCACCCGGGCACAGGTCGCCGCCGACTCCGGCGGTCTGGTTGCCGAGGGCGCCTCCGTCCCCCTGCTCGCCGTACCCCTGCCCGCAGCGCTCGACTGGGCGATGTCGTTCGGCCAGAGTGGCGTCGTCGGGGTGACCATCGACCACCCGCAGATCGGCGCCTGGTGTCCCATGCCGAACCTGGCTCGGCTGCGTCAGATGCGCGAGCAGCCGTAGGCGAGGCGTGATCGGCGCTGGCCCGGCTTCCGAGCTGGCCGCGGCCGAGCGCACGTCATTGAGGGGCACGACCCGGCGCCAGCCTCTAGCCTGACCGCATGGTGACCAAGATCAGGGCATCGGGGCTCGAGGCGTTGGAGTTGTCCTCCCTGCTGCTGCAACGTCGCAGGTTGGCCGACCCGGACGGCGGGCTCTGGGAGGCCGCCGACGTGCAGTGGTGGTGGCGCAAGCCGAGCCGCTCCGATGACGTCGAGAGGCCGTTCTGGCTCGATGACGACGGCCCGGTCGCCGGCGTGCTGATCTCGGCCGACGGTGACGGCTGCCAGATCGACCCGATCGTGGTGCCGGGCGCTCTCCCGATCGAAACCGTCTTCGCGGCGGCTCTCGAGATCGGGCAGGCCCACGCACCGGGCGGATTCGAGATCCCGGTCGACGATCACGACACGGCGTTGCGCCGGTTGGTCGCGGACGCCGGGCTCACCGCGGGATACACCGACAGCACGGCTTGGCTCCGCGCCGACGAGCGCGGAGAGGTCAGGGCTCCGGCCGATGGCTTCACCGTCGTCGACCGCAGCCAACGCACGGAGGCTCGGCATCCGTTGCTCAAACGCGCCGGTGAAGGTGTCGTGCAGCGCCTGGGGCAGTGCACGCTCTACGACCCTGAGCTCGATCTCGCGGTCGAGAGCGCCGACGGTCAGACAGCGGGATATGCGTTGTTCTGGGCCGACCCGGCCACGTTGGTCGGGCTGGTCGAACCCGTGCGGGTCGAGGACGACTTCCAGCGACGTGGGTTGGCCTCGACGCTGGTCACGGCGGGAGTCGCGCGACTGGCCGCTCGGGGCATGGAGCGGATCAAGATCTCGTTCGGGTCCGAGGCCGCTGGGGCAACCTACCGGGGCGTCGGGTTTGTTCCGACCTCGACGACCACGTGGTACGGCGACACGTCGGCCACGCCCTGACCGATCGTCTCGACGCCGGTTCCCTCGAATCACGCCGTCCCGAGGGACGTGAACACTGACCAGACTCCGAGGGCGAACATCACGAAGAAGACCGCCAGGATCACGAGATACATCCGGCGCAGCTCCACCACCTTGCTCCGATCGGGGTTCCTCGGGTCGTACATGATCTGGAGGCGGTCTCCGCCTCGTGGATCACCGGAGGGATTGACCGCAGTGCCGGTCCGGTCCGTCTCGTTGGCATCCGAGAAGGCATAGGTCACGGTCGTCGTGGTGGTCTCCGAGCCGTCACCCTGCCGCGACTTCTCGGTCCTCCTGCCCGTCACGGTGGCCTCGGCACGGGACCACGTCCTGCGCCGCAGCTGGTGGCGGAGGTAGATGAGAAGCACGATCAGGAAGGGCGCCATCAGCATCACGCTGATCAACAAGCCGGCCCACTCCGGAAGGTCGTCGGATCCCATGTCCGCTCCTTTCGCCGCGTCGTCCAAGCGTAGGACGAAGATTGCAGGCCGGATCGCGCGGGCCGATCACCGCCACCTGTCCGGACGCCACGGGGATATGGTGTGCGGCATGGCCGCCGAGCCGTCGTACACCATCGCGCCACTCAGCTCCGAGACGTGGCCGGCCTTCGACGCGCTGGTCCAGCGACACAACGGCATCTTCGGCGGCTGCTGGTGCATCTGGTTCCACCCTGACGGGCCCGAGCGCGGCCAGGGCGCCGACGCCAACCGTGCACTGAAGAAGGCCTACGTCGAGCAGGGCAAGGCTCACGCCGCACTGGTGATGGACGGCGACGAAGCCATCGCGTGGGCCGAGTACGGCACGCCCGTCGAGCTACCCACCCTGCACCACCGCAAGCAGTACGACGCCACCAAGACCACGGACCCCGACTATCGGATCACCTGCGTCTTCGTCGACAAGCGGCACCGGCGCGCGGGAGTCACGGAACTGGCCATCACCGGCGCCCTCGACCTGATTGCGCAGGCCGGCGGCGGACTGGTGGAGAGCTATCCGCACGATCTGACCAACCAGACCAAGAAGATGTCGTCGTCGTTCCTCTACAACGGCACCCGTCGCCTCTATGAGCGGCTCGGGTTCACGTACGACCGGCCCAAGGGCCTGAAGAACTGTGTCATGGTGAAGACGGTGGGGCCTGCCTGAGGTCCAGCCGCACGAGGCAACACCGGACCCTACGATGTGCCACACATCGAGCATCGTCGAGCAGATCCGAAGGAACCCATGTCCGAGAATGTGACGGCCGAGCTCATCCGGGCACTCGTCGACCACATGGGAGGTCCCGTCGTCGACTGGGACGGGTGGGAGTCGTTGGCGATGATCCTCGAGTTCCCCGGGGGCGAGTTCAACGAGGCGCACGGCTTTCTCTATTCGCCCGACGGCACCATCTCGGCCGTGGCCTCTGACTCCGGGGCGGTCAGGCCGGCGGTGGACGCCTACACGGACAGTCATTACCAACCGGGTGAGGCGCGGCCGGTGCAGGTGCTCGTGCAGTTCGACCGTGGGTCCGGCAAGTACACCGTGTCGATCGAGGACGCCGACGAGACGCGTTGGAAGATGACCCCGCGGAACCGCAACGAGTTCCGGGACGGACTCCGCCCCCGCTTCGACTGACGCAGGCACCGAGACCGCCTGACCTCGGGCGTGACGGACGTTCGCGACGAGGTCAGCGGCGATGGCCGATTCACTGTCCGTGCGGAGTGCGCCTGCCTCGCCCGGCCACGACGAGCGTGACCGGGCGAGCTGATTGCGACGCTCAGGGCGTGCCGGACGGCTCGCTGACCAGGAAGCCGGAGTGACCGTTGCATGAGTCGCCCGGCTGGAAGCCCGAAGCCTTGCGCTCGGCGGGGGTCGCGCCGAACGCTTCCCTGGAGTGGCCCCAGTTCTGCACGTTGCCCGGACCAGCGGGCTCGCCCTCGCCGCCGTCGGCGAGGCCGGAGAAGGTGCAGATGGAGTTGGCGTGGGCCGGACCCTGGGTGGCGCCGCCGTTGCCGGTGACCTCGCCCGCCGTCGCGGGTCCGGTGGAGAGGAGCAGGGCCGCGCCCATGGCTGCGGTCGTGACAAGAATTCGGCTGGTACGCATGAGTTGCCTTTCCCTAGACCGAGAGGGCGCCACATGGGAGCGCGGAGCCCGCCTAGGCCAGCGAACCACCGGCCGAGGGCGCTGCGCATGCCCAATATGCGGGAGACGGGGCACCCTCAGTTCGGCCCCGCAGGTTGGTGCGAGCGGGCGCCTAGTCGTGTTCGAGGGACGGCTCGTCGGGCGTCTGCGTGGTGAAGCCCGCGTTGATCCGGTTGAGTGCCTTGACGCAGGCCGCCATGATCAGCACGAGCACGGCGGCGACGCCGAGGAACCACAGCGGCGGCAGCGCCAGCCAGCCGGCCTCGCCCCAGGTGCGGTGGCCGTCCTCACTCTCGAGGCCGACCAGGTCACCGTCGACGAAGATGCCGCCGACCACCTCGTCCTCGAGCGACTGGCCCGAGTGGCGGGCGATCTTCAGCTTGATTCCGTCGCGGTCGCCGTTCTCGGTCTCGAAGTGGTGGGTCTTCGACTTGGTCTTGCCATAACGACTGATCGTCGCCGAGTCGAACGTGCCGGGCCGGATCTCGAGGCACTCGCTGGTCGCCTTGCCCGCGCATTCGGGCAGGCTGCGCAACTCTTTCCGTTCGTTGTCGATGGTGAAGAACCAGCCGAGCACAAGGCCCAGGAAGCTGAGCACCAACAGCAGGGCCAGGCCCAGCCGGAGGTTGTGCTTGGCCTGCGACATGCCCTCGGGCGCCGCCCATGAAGAAGAATCCATGATGCGCACAATGTCCATCTTGTTCGGGTCCAAACGTGCTCGATTCGCGACGTCCTACTGCGTGGCGGCGTCGAGCCACGCATCGGCGTAGGCGACGTTCACTTCCTTGATGCGGTCAGCCAGGTGCGGGAACTCCGCTGCCCAGTCGAACGGCAACCACTGACCGTGGCGCCACACCAGGGGGTGCGGGCTGATGTGGTCACGGCCCCACGTGATCGCTTCGCGCGCGGCCTTGAGGATCGCGAGCATTCCGTCCTCGTCGCGACTGCCCGTCATCACGAACCGGAGCCGCGAGAGCGCGGCCACCACGAGGTCCCCGTTGGGGACCAGGGTGTGGATTTCCGGCCAGGTGATGGGCAGGCGCGAGCTTTCGATGATCGTGGCGCGGACCTTGGGGTCCACCAGTACGGCGGCCGCGAGGTCGGCGTGGCTGATCCAGCAGGTGCCGTCGCGCGCGACGTGCTTGCCGACCTCGGCCTTCGCGACTCCGGCCGCGATGAGCTGAGCGAAGGTCACCTGCTCCTGGTCCTCCCAGAGCACCATGTCGTCCTCGGTGACGGCCTCGTACGTCGCGAAGGCGATCCGGCGATCGACACCGACGAAGAGCTCTCCGCCGACGTGTTCGACCCAAGGACGGGCACTGGCTTCGGGTGTGGTCTCCGCGATCAGGGCGAGCTGCTGGGCGTCGTACACGTGCAGCTGCAGATGGCGCTCGATGTCACCCAGCGCCGGCATCTGCCGCTGCCTCCACGCGCGGTCCGGTGCCTCGCTGCGCACCAGCGAGGCGATGGCACGGATCGGCTCGTCGAGGAGCTCTGGCCTCGTGGCGCGGAGCGCAGGGCCGACCACGTCCTGCCATCTCTCGAGCGGAGCGGTGGGCTCCAGGTCGGCGGTCGCCCCTTCTGCGTCACGGACGAGGGCCAGCACCGCCTCCAGCATCTCGGCCGGCACCTGTTCCGGCCGACGACCTCCGAGACCGCTCCAGGTCTCGCGCCGGTTCGTGTAGTACAGGACGGCCTTGTCGAGTTCGGCCAGGTGGACGCCCTCCTCGGCCCGCGCCTCGTCGGCCCAGTACTCCCGCACGTTCCTCCAGTCGGCCGCGACCTGCACCCGACCCTCGAGCGCCTCGAAGAGGCGGCCCTTCCCGATCAGTGTCGGATCACCGCCGTGGGCGATCAGGCTCTGCAGCTGGTACGACGTGAGGCCCTGCGCGGCGACGTACGCCTCGACCTGTTGGTCGGTGCCGAGCAGCACCACGTCGATCGCGCGGGCGGACTCCTTCTTGTTCGGCTTGCCGTTGCGGTCTTCTCGACCGGCGTGCTCGGCCAGGGGTTGCAGCACGCACCACAGGATCAGGTGACGGGCGAGACTGGTGCGGAGGACGGCGAGGTGCTGCTCGGTCAGCGCGAAGTGGAACTCACGGATGTCATGGCCGCGGTTGAAGTCGACGCCCATCTTCAGCTGGAGTTGGTCGCCTTCGCGGATGACCTTGGGGATCCAGCCTTGCGCCTCGACGGCGTACACGACCTCGCTCATGGGACCAGTCTGGTTGATCGGAGCCCGGCCTCTCACCAGGCAACGGCTCCGTGGTGGTCGATGAAGGTGCCGGACTCGGCATTGTCGGGGAGGGTCGCGGCATGCGCGACCACCAGCGAGGCCTCAGCTGGCGTGAGCGGCGCCTGTTCCATGTTGGCGGGAGTGAGGTCGGTCTGGACGAATCCCGGGCAGACCGAGGTCACCTTGATCGGGGTCTCGGCAAGCCTCTTGGCCAGCGCGATGGTGACGCTGTTGAGGGCCGCCTTCGATGCTTGGTAGGCCGGGACAACCACTTCATAGAACGGCGAGCCCGGGTCAGTCTGGTCACTCAGCGAGCCCATGGTGCTCGAAACGTTGACGATGCGGCCCATCGGGCTACGGCGTAGGAGCGGGAGGAACGCCTCGGTCACGGCGACGGCTCCGAACACGTTGGTGGTGAAGGTGGTCAGGAACAGTTCGGGATTGGCGAACTCGTGCGCCTCGTCGTCGGTGGCCTCGGGCAGGATGCCGGCGTTGTTGACCAACACGTCGAGTCGTCCGTGCACGGCGGTCATGGTGGCAACGGCCGATGCGATGGAGTCGTGCGAGGTGACGTCGAGCTGGATTCCACGGACGTCGAGGCCTTCGCTTCGCAGCGACCGAGCCTCCTCCTCGGCTCTGCCTGCGTCCCGGGCCGCAAGCAGCACACAGGTGCCGTTCTTGGCCAAGGTCCTGACAGTGGCGAGGCCCAGACCGCGGCTGGCGCCGGTTACGAGGGCGATCGTCATGAGAGTTCTCCATCCCTGGATGGTGTGGCCGTCTCGAATGCCGAAAGGGCCGTGGAGTCCTCAGTCAACGCGGGCGGACGTCGAAGTGCTGGCGAGAATCGGACTCCGCGTCGAGGCCCTGACAAACAGCTCTCCGGCGGCGTCGATCGCGATCAGCGACGATCCGGCTCCATCGCTGCCACTGCGTTCGCCGCCTGGATCTCCGGAACGTGCTCCTCGGCCCAGAGCCGTACGGCGCGCAGCGGCTCCAACAGCGAGCGGCCGAGCACGGTGAGCTCGTACTCGACGCGAGGCGGGTTCTCCTCGAAGTCGGTGCGAGCAATGAGCCCGTCTCGCTCCAGGGTGCGCAGTGTCTCGGTCAGGACCTTTGGGGTGATGCCCTGGATGTGCGTCTTGATCTGGACGAAGCGCAACGGCTGGTGCTCGAGCGCGTTGAGCACGAAGACCGTCCATCGGGCGCCGATGCGGTGCAGGACGACACGGGAGGGACAGGTGCGAGACATCACGTTGTAGCCCACCGACGTTCTCCAGTTCCCTTGCAGTAACTCGGTATCCAAAGCATACCGTCACGGTCATGACTCAACGAGAACTGGACGGACAGACACTCTTCGTGATCGGCGGCGGACGGGGCATCGGCGCGGCCATTGCAACGCGGGCGCGACAAGTTGGCATGGTGGTGACGGTGGGCGCTCGCGATCCACTGGCGATCGACGGCGCCGTACGCCTCGACCTCACGGACGAGGCGACGATCGCCGCAGCCTCCGCGCAGATCGGTGCCGTCGACCATGTCGTCACCCTCGGCTCCCTCCCCCACGATGCTCCGGTCGCCGGGCTCGACCGCGACCGGATGGTCGCCGCGTTCGAGGCGAAGGTGATCGGTCCGATCCTCGTCGCGAAGCACTTCGAGATCCGTCAGTCGATGACGCTCTTCGCCGGCGTCGTCGGCTGGCGGCCAGGACCCGGGTCGATCGTCAAGGGGATCACGAACGGAGCGGTCGACTACGCCGTCCGCCACCTCGCCGCGAACCTCGCGCCCGTGCGGGTCAACGCGATCGCGCCAGGCATCATCGACAGCGGCGCGTGGGACGCCAAGGGAGAAGCGAAGCCGGCTTTCCTCACGGGGGCGGCCGGCCAGACCCTTGTCGGCCGACACGGCGAGCTGGACGACGTCGTCGATGCGGCGCTGTGGCTCATCCGCTCGCCGTACGTCGACGGCGAGACGATCCACGTCGACGGCGGCCGACGCTGACGCGACTCTTCAGCCAGACCTCAATGTTGGGGCAGAGTCTTGCGCTCGGTCGCCCTGCCACGTGACTGTAGCCAGATGCCCGACTTCACCTGGCTCCCGGCAAACCAAGCGACGACCGAGGACGTCGAAGCGCTGTTCGCCACGGGAGGCGCCGGCAAATGTCGTTGCCAGGCGATGAAGGTGCCCGGTTGGATCTGGCGCGACACCACGCAGGATCAGAGGGACGCGGCCCTGCTGGAGCAGACCGCCTGCGGAACCACCCGGCCGACGTCCGGGCTGATCGGGTACGTCGACGGCGAGGCGGCCGGCTGGGTCGCCGTCGAACCGCGGGAGAACTACCCCAGGCTGTGGAGCCGCAAGCAGGCATGGATGCGGATGGATCCCGAGCTCGAGGGCGTCTGGTCCGTCACTTGTTTCGTCGTACGCAAGGGCTTCCGCAAGTCGGGGCTGACCTATGAGCTCGCCCACGCCACCGTCGAGTACGGCGAGCAGGTCGGCGCCCGTGTCCTGGAGGGCTACCCGATCGAACCACCGCCCGGTAAATCGGTGATCTGGGACGAGGCGTCGGTCGGGCTGGTGCAGGTCTTCGTGGAAGCCGGCTACGAGGTGGTGGCCACGCCCACCCTCCGGCGGCGAGTTGTGCGGCGAGAACTGGCCAGCACGCCCCGCAGCTAAGGTCGGCCCATGAATCGGGTCATGGCGGGGATGACGATGGCGGCGCTCGTGTTGATGGGCGGATGCGACGACGACGACCAGGTGACGGCGACCCCCGAGGCCCTGGCGGCCGTGGCCCTCGAGCACACCGGCATCGAGCCAACACTTGTGGAAGGGTCGACCGAGGACGGTGACATCGGGGCATCGATCGAGTTCGACAACGGCCACCAGCGGCTGGGCGTCGGCGTGAAGGAGGACCCCGGATCAGGGGACGAGCCCTGCGACGACCGCGGAACCTGCACGACCATCAGCACTGACGCCGGCGACGTACAGCTCTATTGGGAGGACGAGGAACCGGAGGAGGACCCCGGCCTCGTCATCGTCACCTTCGCATCCGATGAAGGCGTCAACGTCGCCTACTATGCCGGCGACTCCATCACCGCCGACCCGCGAGACCTCGACCTCGGTGTGGACGTCGACGACATGGTCGCGATCGTCACTGACGAACGGTTCGGCACCACCACGACCACGGAGCTGACCGAGGTCGACGTGCCGGGCTGGGCCGAGGAGCCCACCGAACGGACGCCCCAGACGATCGCCCACCACCTGACCACGGTGCACCAGACCCAGCACAGGATGGCTGCATTTGAGGTCGACGCCGGTGAGTACGGCGAAGGCAGCATCGGCGCCACCGTCGAGCTAGAGGACGGCATCACGATCACCGGCTACTACGTGCCGGACGCCGAGCGCGCCAAGGTCTGCCCGAGCGGATGGACCTGCACGCCGGGGCAGGACGGGGAGATGCTGGAGGGCCACCCACGCAACCAGGTGGACGACTTCTCCGAGCCAGTCGCCCTCAAGTACCGCCTCGTGTTCCTCAGCGACGACGGCTCCGCCACGATCGTGGTCCGCGACGGGATCCCCTTGGCGGGGTGGGATCCCAGGGATTCCATGGACCACGTGGCCCGCAACCTGGGCCGGGTGGACGGCGTCGAGGCAGAGGACCTCGTCGAGATCAACGAGATCTGGGAGCAACGCTGAGCGCGAGTTGCCCTCGTCGGACGCGTCCTTGGGGTGACCGGGCGCCTCGGAGCGCTCCAGGGTGCGCCTCGTCACCGCTTCGGCCCTTCCCGGTCCTCGTTCTCGAGCTCTGCCAGGTGCACCAGCGCCGGAAGCGCCGCCACCAGGGCCTCGATTTCGTCCTCGGCGAGTTCGTCGATCAGCCGCGCGAACGCATCGACGCCAGCCTGGCGCCGCGTCTCGACGTACGACGCGCCGGCCTCGGTCAGGCACACCAGCGTGACCCGCTTGTCGGACGCGTCGCCCGTCCTCTCGACCAGTCCGGACTCCTCCAGCACCCGGACCAGGACGGTCATTGCTGGCTGGGTGACCCCCTCGATCACGGCCAGATCGGTGATCCGCCGCGGACCGGACCTGTGCAGGGTGGCCAGGGTGGCGGCGGACGTGATGCTCATGCCGCGCGGCTGGCGTCTCACAGCCCTGGTGGCCAGCCCGTAGAGGGCCGATCCGATCGCAGTGGAAGCGCCACGATTAACGGCTTGACGCGCGGGGCGTCGCCGTCGAGGTGGAGGTCGAGTCGAAGGCCCAGGCCATCGAGGCGCTCCGCGCGGGAGTCGAGTGGATCATGCTGGACAACATGTCCCTCGAAGACATGCGGGACATCGTGACCATGCGCGGGCCGGATGGGCCCCGACTCGAGGCGTCTGGATCCATCACGCTGGACACGGTGAGGGCCGTCGCGGAGACCGGGGTCGACGCGATATCCGTCGGCGCCATCACCCACAGCGCGCCGGCCTTCGACCTCAGTCTGTTGTTGACGCCGACGGCACCTCATGCGTGAACGCGCCCTGGCTGTCAGTTCGAAGCCGGACGTGTCCGGCCGATCACAGGAGGTTTCCATGGCCAAGGGCTACTGGGTCAGCGTCTACCGCACCATTTCCGACCCGGACAGGCTGACCGCCTACAACGAGCTGGCCCGAACGGCCGTCCAGGCTGGGGGCGGGCGCACCCTGTCCCGTGACGGTCGAGTCGTCGCCCACGAGTCCGGGACCACGCAGCGCGTCGTTCTGGTCGAGTTCGACAGCTTCGAGCAGGCCGTCGCGACGTACGAGAGCGTGGCCTACCAGGAGGCGCTGGGCGCCCTGTCCGACAGCGTCGAGCGCGACTTCCGTATCGTCGAGGGCATCGACTGACCGGCCCGCGGGCCGCGTCGCGGCTGGCCGTCGGCCAGGGCGTACCCGGCGCGCACACCCCCGCAGAGTTGTTCGGAACAGAACTTGCCGAGTCCTGCGGCGGCGTCCACTCCCTCGCCACCCAGGACTCCTGATCTCGCTGCGGATCCCCCAGTTGGTGTCGTCCTGCCAGCATGTCGCCGTCCTCCGGCTTGCCTGTGCTCGTGCGGGGCGACAGGGTGGCCCCATGGTGACCAGGGATCGCGACGAGGAGGGCCGGCCACGCCAGGCCAGGCCGCGCGACGAGCTCGGCCGACCGCTGCCGTACGGCGCTGAGGGCGTCGAGCCGGTCTCCGAAGATCCCCTACCGCCCCTGCAGACAGTGCGATTCGCCATCGAGCTGCTGGACCAGGGCCGGCCGTTCTCGGCCCACGAGGTCTTCGAGGCCCGCTGGAAGGACGCCCCTGACGCCGAGCACGACCTCTGGCAGGGACTGGCCCAGCTGTGCGTGGGGCTGACCCACGCCCTCCGCGGCAACGCCACCGGCGCCGGGCGGCTGCTCGAACGCGGCAACGGCCGGCTTGAGCGCTACGCCGCCGCCGGCGGTCCGACGTACGGGCTGGACCTGACGGAGTTCCGGACGCGGATCCGCCGCATGGCCGGGACCGATTGACATCGACCTGCTCCTCAGGTGGCCGTCGGCTCGGGTCACCGGCTCAGCGCTGCCGGGTCCGGCGCGGCAATCGTGCCGAGCTGGACGCGCGCTCCGTACTCGTCGCGCACGCCCCAGTGCTCGGCGAGCCGATCGCCCTCGGTGCGATAGATGTGCACGGTGGTCATCGAGTAGCCACGGCCCTCCACACCCGGTCCGTGCACCGCCTCCACTCCGGCGCCGCGTGCCGTCGCTCGAACCACGACCCGGTCCTGGGTCGAGAACACGTCCTCCACGTCGTATCGGATCCGAAGAACCTGGGTGACGAAGGTGAGGATCTGCCGGTAACCGATCGGGCCGGGCGGGAGGGGGAACGGGGAGCCGTGGTCGACGAAGTCGTCGGTGACCAGCTCGTCGAGGCAGTCGAGATCACCGGAGTTGATGGCGTCGAAGACGCGCAGCGCCGCCGCCTGCGCCGGATTCAGATTCATGGCTAGACTCCTTGAACATTGGAATGACATTCCATTGGAATTGCAATCTAGTGAACTGGAGCGACAGATGGCAAGGGCCTACGACAGCCCCACCCGTGTCCAGGGAGCGCAGCGGACCCGGACGTCGCTCGTGGAGACCGCACGTGACCTGCTCCTCCACGACGGGTACGCCAGCATGACCGTGACCTCGCTGGCGGCGGCCGCAGGCGTGAGCCCGCAGACGGTCTACAACTCTGTCGGCAACAAGGCGGCCGTGGTGAAGGCGGTCTACGACCAGATGATGGCCGGCGACGACGCTGAGGTGCCGATGAGCGATCGGCCGGAGTTCCGGGCGATGTTCGACTCTGTCGACCGGCCTGCGTTCGCGCGCGCGTACGCAGCGTGGATTCGGGTGCTCTCGGGCCGGGCGGGACCGCTGCTCGGGGCACTGTTGGCACACGGCACGGATGCCACACTGCTCGAGTTCATGGCGACCATCGAGCAGGAACGGTACGTCGGCACCACCCACGCGATCACTGGAATGCGCGACCGGATCGGCCTCCCGGAACAGTCCCCGGATGAACACGGCCTCCACCGATTGATCGACGCGGTGTGGACCTTGAACTCCCCGGACTGCTACGACCGGCTGGTACGCCGCCGGGGCTGGTCGCCGGCCGAGTACGAAGCCTGGCTCGCCGGACAGCTCATCGCGTTGTTCGGCTGAGCCGACCACTCGTGCCGGACTGAGCTCCCGCGATGACCGGCTCGCCAGCGGCGACTCTCCGATGCCCGGCGTGCCGTTCAGCAGGATGAGGCGAGGCACACGCCAGCAGAATCATCGGACTCTCGTGATGCCCACCCTGCCTGGTCCGTGATGTCCGCTCGGGGACGCGCGGCTCACGTCACGCCACCGACCCAGCACGTCACGACGTCAAAAGATTGTCCATGGCGACGTAGGTTCAGCCGGCAACATTGACGGATCGGGGTCTCTTTCGTGTCCTCATCAAAGTAGCGTTCGGCGGCGCCGGTGGGCTCATGTGTTGGCGGTGGCGGTGTCAGGCGTCTCGCGGTGCGTACATGATGATCGCGACGCCGACGAGGCAAACCAGTGCTCCGGCGATGTCCCATCGGTCGGGTTTGAATCCGTCCAGCGCCATGCCCCAGGCAAGCGAACCGGCGACGAATACACCGCCGTAGGCGGCGAGAATACGGCCGAAGTTGGCGTCGGGTTGGAGTGTGGCGACGAAGCCGTAAAGCCCGAGCGCGATGATCCCGGCGCCGATCCAGACCATGCCACGGTGCTCACGGACGCCCTGCCAGACCAGCTATGCCCCGCCGATCTCGGCGACCGCGGCAGCGACGAACAGTGAGAGCGAGCGCATGACGTCCATGGCGGCGATCATGTCAGTCCGCGCCGGGCGGTTCGGTCCTGGTGGTGGCGAGCTCGAGGTGCACGGGTCTGGGATGGACACTGTCGGACGGTCGAGGCTCCTGGTGCCGCCTGCTCCACACCGCGAGCACGGACCCGATTGCGACGACCAGGGCGAACACGGTGCCGGCGAAGACGAAGGTCGCGACCGTGGCTGCGGCACCGGCGATCCCAAGCAGGGTAAGGATCGGCGCGGCGCAACAGACTGTGCAGGCTGCCGCCCCGGCGCCGTAGAGGTGACGGTCCTTGAGGGAGACCTTCACGGCTTGCTCGCCTCAGGCACGGTTACGATCTGGACGAAGGGGATCGGGCAGCAGTCCGACTCGGCGCAATGGATCAGGTCGTCGCAGCCGGCGTCACGCGCAGCGATCAGACTGGTCCGAATCACTTGCAGGTCGGCGATCTTCTGGTCGACTTCAGCGAGCTTGGCGTCGGTGCGGGACTGCAGGCCTCCAGCAGTGCCGTGGTGGTGGCGGCCTGCTTCGAGGAGTTCGGTCACCTCAGCGAGCGTGAACCCTAACCGCTGCGCCGCCTTGATGACCCGCAGAGTCGTCACGGTGGCATCCGAGTAGAGACGGTGACCGCCCAAGCTGCGGTCGGGTTCTGGGATGATCCCGCGTCGCTCGTAGTAGCGCAGCGTCTCCACGTTCACACCCGCCGCGTCAGCCACCTGCCCGGCCCGCAGGCCGGTGCTCACGAGGCTGCTCCTGCTCGGGACTCGGCGCGGGCGCCGAACGCTTCAAGCACGGGCTGATGCGCCGGTGTCGTCTCGATGGCCAGCGACACCTGGCCTTCGGCGATGACGAGCTGGAAGGAGAAGAACGAGCAGCAGCCTGCCTCCTTCGCGGCCAGGTCTGCGGCCCGCGCTGCAGTCGCCGGGTCCGAGCGCAACTCGAGTCGGATCCGGTTCGGCGACTCCCGGAAGACCGCGAGGACATCTCTGGCGAACAGGTCGTCGAACTCGCTCCGGCGCACGGGCTGCTCGACGGTTGGGAGGGTGCAGGCCTCAGGGACCCAGTCGTCGTGGATGAGATTCGTCGTCATGCCCCGACGATAAACCCGGACCCAGGTACGGGATGCAAGCCTGCGGTGCCAGCAACTGCCCGCCTTGAGGCGAGCGCTCATTGGCCAGGAGCCGCGTTGAAATCTGGTGGCAATACGACGCGGTTTGCTGGCAACCTCGGTGCCGTGAACCTCGATGTGCGCAGCATCACCGCTGCTGACTGGTCGCTGCTCCGCGACGTCAGTGTGCGGGCGCTGGCCGACTCTCCCGACGCCTTCAGAACGACGCTCGCCGAGGCGCGGGCGTTCACGGAGAACGTCTGGCGGCAGCGGGCCGAGGGCTCTGCACTGGTCCTGGTGGTGCTGGAGGACGGCCGAGCGGTCGCGATGGGTGGTGTGTTCACGCCCCCGGACAGCGCCGTTGCCGAAATCTGGGGCATGTGGACGGCGCCCGAGGCCCGCGGCCGTGGGTGCGGCGGCGGGCTCCTCGCCGACCTGGTGAACTGGTGCCGCGACCGCGACCTCGGCGTACGGCTGCAGGTGACCGAGGACAACCAGGCCGCACGCCGGCTGTATGTCGCCCACGGCTTCCAGCCGACCGGCGTGCGGGAGCCACTTCGGGAAGGGTCGGAGCTGCGGGTCGAGGAGATGCAGCTCGTGGAGTGACCCGCGGCAGTGTGTTGTTGTTGGGCTGTCGAGACGCAGCGGAGATTGACGGGTCTCAGGCGGGCAACTTTGACAGACCAGGGCTCGGCTACGCCGAGAGCAGAGTGCGCGCAATGCGGCAGTAGCGGACACTATGCCGCCGTACTGTCTGCGGCACGAGCGGACGCTACGGCGCCGTACTGATCGCAGCAAGGTCGGGGAGGAGTCTGCACACGCCCGCGCTAGGTACTCGGAGCAGCGCGTCAGGTGAGCATTGCGAGGACGACTACGCCCACGAGCACGAGACCGATGACGATGGCAACAACGATGTGGAGTGGGTTGTCCTGAGGCGAGGAGCCGGGTCGCCACAGATATCCGGGCGATGGTGGCTTGTCGTCTTCCATGCTTCCTCCTGCCTTCAGCGCGTTCGACTCTAGCGTCTTGCACGGCTCGGCGAGCACGCACCGAGCCCGACTCTCGGCATGAGCGCGCGGTTCGGCGGCGCTGATCAAGAGGCGCGCCCAGGGGAAGCGCCCGATCAGCGGCATAGAGAGAGCGTGCTGACGTCGGATTCGACGAGCACCATGTTCGGACGGCGGCGCCTGCCATCAGTTGGCCTCGCCCGTGGGATGGGGTCAACGCGGTGCCGGCGTTCGTGACCTCCGCGCTCGGGAGTTGAGACAGTCAAGGGCGGTAGGTCGCCATGATCACGCCGGTGGACGTGGTGGCACTGTCGACGAGCGTTAGCGCAATCCGGCCCTACGTCGGACCGAACAGGCGCCGGCCAGAGCCAAGCACGACCGGGTGGATCATCAGGAACAGCTCGTCGACCAGCGCGTGGGGGACCAAGGAACGGATGAGCTGACCGCTACCCATGATCACGAGGTTGCCGCCGGGCTGCTCGCGCAGGGCGCTGACCGCGGCAGGGACGTCGCCGCTCAGCAGGATGGAGTTCGGCCAAGGCAGGTTGATGTCAGGACTGGAGGAGGCGACGTACTTCGTCGTTTGGTTCAGGCCGTCCTTGAACGGGCCGCCGACCTCGTTCCAGTGGCCGAGCATGTCCTCGTAACTGCGCCGGCCGAACAGCCAGGAGAACCTATTTCCCATCCGCTCACTGAGTGCGGTGGTTATCTCCGGGGCGTTCGCCGCCTGCTGCGCCCACCCCCCGTGCCGGAAGCCGTCGCGAGTGTCCTCGTCGGGGCGGCCCGGCCCCTGCAGGACCCCGTCGAGGGTGACGTGGTTGACGACCAAGACGCGCATGGGGGGCTCCTTCCGGGACGGCTACAGGGTCCGACCCGAACCACTCCGCAAACTCATCGCCCGTCGGAGATGGTGGGTCGACCCGCCGCGCTGTCCTCGGCATGAGCGCGCGGTTCGACGGCAATGATCAAGAACCCCAGGCACCACGAGACGCGAGCCAATCGGGAGCCGGTTTCTCGCGTCCTCACAGGCCCTCAGTGCGACATGACGTCAATTGTTTGACTACGACGACAGCCCGTCAAAGATCGCTCATCTCGACAACAACGTCATGTCGAGATGCAGTAACCATTGACGAACCTCTCGCGGGGATCTTTGACAAAACTGGGGCGAACGGACGACGTCGTCAAAGTACGGGTGTCCGAAGGTGAGGTGTCGCGCGGAGCTCGATCCCAGTCAATGGGTGTAATGCCGACCTCCCCAATCTGGGAGCTGGCCTAGAGAACGGGCGACTGGATCCCGAGCCCTGACTTCAGTTCCTTGGTGGCCGCGAGGAGACAGGGTGCCACTCAAGTGGAGTCCAGCAGAGTGATGTGCCCTCAGCGTCTCGGTAGGAGGTCGGCCAACTCTGCGGCGGTCTGCGGGCGCTGGGACTTTACGGAGATAGCCTTCTTGATGGCTTCGCGCAGACCGTAGTCGCGGCTCGTGAGGGGGTTGACCTCGACCTTTCGGACGGAGTTGCCAGTCTCCTCGCCGGATAGGAGCGTGATCATCAGCAGGCCGACCTGGTAGATGTCGTCGGCGGGGCGCCAGAAGGCGCCGATGTCGGCTGGCGCGTAGTAGGGCGCCATGGCATCGGCGCGGACTCCCAGCTTCTTGAAGCCAGTCTTGGTGATGCCGAAGTCGCCCAGCTTGAGCACGGCCCGGTTTGCGACGTAGACGTTGCCCGGCGTGATGTCTCGATGTGAGGTCCCCATGTTGTGGAGCAGCGACAGCGGTTGCAGCAAGCCCCGAATTTTTCTGACCACGCGGTCCTCTGGCCAGGGCAGGCGACCGTCGTAGCAGGCGTCCCTGACCGTGCCGGTATCCATGTAGTCCATCTCGATCGCGAAGACCATCCTCGTGCCGCGCCCGTCAACCACCATCGTGGGGAAGGCGTCTCGCTGACGGACGACGTTCGTGTGGTCGTGTAACAGGCCCGCGAAGAAGGCTTCGCCGTGCCAAACGCGGGCGTCCGAGGTGAACTTCAGGCACACCGGTTCGCCATACTCGTCACCGTCGTCGTCGATGTGGAAGGCGCCGTAGGCAGCGCCGAACCCACCCTCCCCCAGGAAGGCCTGGATTCGGTAGGCGGTGCCACTGACTTGGTTCTCGATAACGGTGCCTACGGGGAGTCGTCGCATGCTCGGCGTCCTTTCAATGATGATGTCCAGTCGGCACCGGGCAGTGGGAGTACCCGGTTACTCCTGCTCTTCGTCGTTGGCGTCTCCGCCGTCAGGGTCGTCCAACTCGTCGGGCTCGTCGGTTTCTTCTTCGGTGACCTCGATGTCGGGCCGCGGCCAAACCTTGAGCGCCATCTGTGTCAGGTACACGCTGCGCCTGGCGATGCGGTCTTCGGTCCACTCGGCAGCCCAGACTGCTGCGTCGTCTCTGTCGACGCCCGTTGGGGCAGACAGGATCGAGGCGGTGGTGATGAGCATGGTGCTCTTCTGCTGGAGTGCCGGCTTCTTGGTCGGCCAGGCCTCGTTGCGCATCTGAGAGTTGAGGCGCCCATTGGTGAGCGTGAGATTGCCGACGGTGTTAATTGCCTGCTCTCGCTTCGCGGCATCGTCCCCGTCGTCCGGGTCCGGCAATGGCCAGTGCTCTCGCCACTTCTGCGGCATGACGTGCTCGATGTTGAGGTACTCCCACCGGGCTCGGATTGGAGTGGCGTCCTCGGCCTTGTTGTCGCGGAGGTGGTTCTCAATGCCGGCAAAGAAGGCCCGCTGGCGCGGCCTGCTCAGAGCATAGAAGTTGGATCCGAAGATGCAAGCCACAAACTCACCGTCGTCGGGCCAGTTGCGAGACTCGCCGGCCAAGTGAGCCAGTTGCTCTTCAATCTCGTCACCAGCCAATCCATCCTCGGCGGCACGTTGGCTCGCACTCTTGAGTACAGCAACGAAGATGCGGTTGTAGTCCTTCGTCGTCAGACCGCACAACATCCGACGGGTGAGGTACGAAGTCAGAGCCTCGGAGGCCTTCTGGCGTTGCGCCTGGGAGACACGGTCGTCAGCGTAGATGCCGAGGATAAGGGGCCACGCGGTGTTGGTCTTGGTCGCGATGACGAGATCCACGAGCGTTGCCGTGGGCTCATCGGGCGGATCGTTGACGAGAGCGTCGTACAGGTCGGCATACCGGCGGATCTCCTTGATGACGTTGCCCGCGTTCAGGCCACCCTCGAGGAACCACGCTTTGAACTCGTCGAAGAGTCGCTCGACCGAGACGACTTCGAGTCGTCGAGCTGTGAGCCAGTAGGCCGCCACCTGATCAAGCAGGCTGCGCTTGATACGACCGGTGATCGTCTCCGCACGCCATCTGCGGCCGTCGAGTGGCAACCAGTGGTCAACGAGCAACGACTCGGAGAGGTGTCGCTGGCCCTGGTCCTCGACCATGCGGAAGAGCAGATTCTTGATCAGGTCGGATTGTGAGAGCTCGACACCACGGTGGTTGAGGGCCTCGAAGATGACCTGAGCGTTGTCCGTCTTCTCCAAGGTGATGCGAACCAGGGCGATGCGATTCTCCAAGGCACTGTGCAGTGCGTCCAGCCGGTCACTCGGGTCGCCATCGCACGTCGCCCACTCCCGAATCGCATTTTCGAACCACAGCCGAGCCTCCGAGATCCGGTGGGCAGCGTCCGGACATGGTGACTCATCGTCTGGGTGCCGCACCGCCCACAAGTACTGCGGCCGATCCTGAGGCAGCGGCCACAGCTTGTACTTATCGTCGGGCCACTTCTCGTGGACCGCCTTCGCGCTGTTCTCAACCCACTCCTCAAACCGGCCCGCCGCGCTCTCGGCTCCGAGCTCGACAGCGATGGAGCGCGCCGCCGCCAACATCACCTGCAACGTGGTCAGCCTCTGCTGTCCATCAACAAGAATCGACCCGCCGAGTCGCTGCGGATGGTTCGGAGTCGCCTTCACCACGATGGCACCGAGGAAGTAAGTTGGCGGCTCGTCCGGCCACTCTCCGCTGACCATGTCATCGACCACGCTTTCGGCAGCGGCTGCGATGTCGTCCCACAGTGGAGTCCAGTTGTACTCCTCGCCCCATACGTAGGGCCGCTGGAACATCGGGATCTCATAGCGGTGGTTGTCGAAGAAGATCGACCCGAGCTTTACGTCTCCGGCTTGCATGCGGCTCCTCGCTGGGGTGGGCTGCTTCGACCTTAGACTGCGCAATCGCAGGCGTCAGTAGTTCAGAATCACTTCAAGGTGCGCCTGCCTCGCGACACCGCAGCGATCGCCGTGAACTGACTAGGCCGCTCGGTTGTCACCTGATCGTGCCGGGCAGTCATTCCGGAGAAGCGGACTCGATCAGCAGCAGTAGTGCGTACGCGGCGATGGACTTCGCATCGGAGATGGTGCCCTCGGTGATGAGGCGCTCGACCTGGGACCTGGTGAACCAGGCCGACCGCATGTCTTGTTCCTCGGGTTCCGGCTGAGGACTCGCTTGCGTGAGGCCTGTCGCCAAGAACACTTTGCACTGCTGGCTCAGGGTGCTCGGCATCGTGTCGAGGCTGCCCAGTGAGCGCAGAGTGGTGGCGATCAGCCCCGTCTCCTCACGCAACTCGCGTGCCGCGACCGCGCTCGCGTCGATGTCGGACTGGTCGGTGCTGCCCGAAGGGAACTCCCAACGGCGACCAGCCACCGGGTAGCGGTACTGCTCAACCAGGCGCACCCGGTCCCCGTCGAGGGGGATCACGAGCGAACAGTCGGCTGATTCGACCACGCTGTAGTCGCCACTTGAGCCATCCAAACGGCGAACTCTGTCTTGGCGCACGGACAGCCACGCGTCGGCGTACACCTGCCTGCTGCTGAGCATCTCCACATGAGCCAGTGTGCACCAGCCAACGAATGTCTACCGCGCGAGTAGATCTTGACAATGACAACGGTTTGTCAATCTTCGCTGCATCTCGACATCTGTCGAGACGCAGGAAAGATTGACGGGACTCAGCCGGGCGACTTTAGCGGATCAGGGCCTTGGCCGGACTGCGGGCAAAGTGCACGCGGACTATCTGTGGTAGCCCTCGTCGTGTGCGCAGCAGTTGTCTGCACACGTGTCGCCTGTGGTGACATCAGGGCTGGAGTTCTGTAGTGGGGTCGGCGCGCAGGCACAGCCCTCGCCGCGCCAGGCCTCGAGTCCTTCCCGCGCGGCGACCGCGGCGATGACCAGCCCTGCGATCGGGTCGGCCCAGGACCAGCCGAGTGTGGCGTTGAGGATCAGGCCGACCAGGAGTACCGCGGAGAGGTAGGTGCACAGCAAGGTCTGCGTGGAGTCGGCTACCACAGCGTTCGATCCCAGGCTCTTGCCGGTGCGCCGTTGTGCCCAGGACAGGAACGGCATGATCACCAGCGATGCTGCGGCCAGCACGATGCCGACGGGCGAGGCGTCGGGGTCGTGGCCACCGACCAGGGCACGCAGGGACTCGACGCTCACGTAGGCGGCGAGCGCGAAGAAGGAGAGTGCCATCAGTCGAAGAGCGCGGCGCTCCCGTGACTCGGGCAGGGGGTGGCGGAACTGCCACAGGATGATCAGTCCACTGCTGACCTCGACCACGGAGTCGAGCCCGAATCCGACCAGGGCGATCGACCCGGCCACGAGGCCGGCGGTGATGGCGATGACCGCTTCAATCACGTTGTAGGAGACCGAGGCGGCCGCCAGGAGTTGGGCCCGACGACCGAGTTGCCGGCGTCGGTCGGGGTCGTCCACGTACGTCGCCACGTGGACGTGACTGCTCATCGTGCGACTCCTTCGCCGTAGGTGGGGCACAGCACGACTGCGTCGCCGGTGGCCGCGAGCAACTCCTCGGCGGCGGCGAACACTCTCAGAACCGGGTCGGGATGGGTCAGCGAGAACACCGAGGCACGACCGGCCGGACGGGACTCCACCAGGCCGCAGTCGCGCAGGCATGCGAGGTGTTTGGAGACCGTGGACTGGGCCAGTCCGAGGTGGGTGGTCAGCTCGGTCACGTTGTGCTCACCGAGCAGCAGGTGACGCAGGATCGCCACTCGCGACGGGTCGCCCATGCCGCGGAACAGGCAGGCCGCGGCGCGGGCTGCGGTGGTCTCCTCGAGCCCTTGGGAGGGTTGCGCGGTCATCGACTCTATCATCGCCATGTGACGATATTAACGCCATATGGCATGTTCTGCCACAGGGTATCCATGACGGCGATCGACTGAGGCGTGGGCGATGCGGGTTCGCGAGATTGATCTATACCCCCCGGGGGTATATGGTGAGGTGAGTCTTTGAGAGCCAATTGATGGAGGGAATCGCGATGCCCAGCCCTGGCGAGATCCACGCTGACCAAGATGTCCACCACGACCACCAGCACCCGGTTCATCACGACGCTTCTGCGGGACACAGTGGACATGGTGGTCACAGTGGCGACGGAGGCCATGTGGCAATGTTCCGTCGGTTGTTCTGGGGTTCCTTGGTGGTCGCGGTGCCGACGGTGCTCTTGTCGGGAATGTTCGCCGATCTCCTCGGGTATGAGCTTCCCGATGTTCCCGGCGTCGACTGGGTTTCCCCGGCACTTGGGACGCTTCTCTTCTTCTGGTTCGGCCGTCCGTTCCTGATGGGTGCTGTGGAGGAGATCCGGGGCCGTCAGCCCGGGATGATGTTGTTGGTGGCGCTGGCCATCACGGTCGCGTTCCTCGCGTCGTGGGGCGCCACCACGGGCCTGCTGGCGCACCACCTCGACTTCTGGTGGGAGTTGGCCTTACTGGTGGTCATCATGTTGTTGGGCCACTGGGTGGAAATGCGTTCCCTGGCACGGACCACCTCGGCGTTGGACTCGCTGGCGGCGCTTCTTCCCGATCAGGCCGAGCGTCTCGAGGGCGACGAGGTCGTTGTGATTGCGCCGGGTGAGCTGGTTGTCGGCGATGTCGTGATCGTTCGTCCGGGCGGGAGTGTGCCCGCTGATGGTCGTATCGTCGAGGGGTCTGCCTCGGTGGATGAGTCGATGATCACGGGAGAGTCACGCGCGGTGCGTCGCGCGGGCGGGGACCACGTGGTGGCCGGGACGGTGGCCACTGACTCCGGCCTTCGCGTGGAGGTCACTGCGACCGGTGAGGAGACCGCTCTGGCGGGTATTCAGAGGCTTGTTGCGGACGCACAGGGTTCCGGGTCGCGGGCGCAGCGCTTGGCTGATGTCGCGGCGGGCTGGCTCTTCTGGTTCGCCCTGGGATCTGGTGTTCTCACCGCCATCGTCTGGGCTGCCATCGGGTTGCCTGATGAAGGTGTCATCCGCACCATCACGGTGTTGGTCATTGCCTGCCCCCACGCACTGGGTCTGGCCATTCCACTGGTCATCTCGATCGCAACCGAGCGGGCTGCGCGCGGCGGGGTGTTGGTCAAGGACCGCCTGGAGATGGAGGCCATGCGTGGGGTCGACACCGTGCTCTTCGACAAGACCGGCACCCTGACCAAGGGTGAGCCCACCCTCGTCGCCGTTGAGCCCGCAGCCGATGCCGACCTCGACCGGGATCGGGTGCTGGCCCTGGCGGCTGCCGCTGAGGCCGACTCTGAACACCCGCTCGCCCGCGCGATCGTCCGCGCCTCGGTCGACGGTTCGGTCGACGTGCTCCGTGCACGGGACTTCAGCTCTTCCCCCGCGGTCGGCGTCTCCGCGACTGTGGAGGGTCGGACGGTTCAAGTCGGCGGCCCAGCACTTCTCGAACAAGTGACCGGCCGCGAGTTGCCCATCTCCGATGAATGGCGCAAGGAGGGCGCAATCATCTTGCACGTCGTCCTCGACGGCACCGTTGTCGGCGCACTGCGTTTGGATGATGAGATCCGGGCAGAGTCCCACGCCGCGGTCCGAGCGCTGCACGAGCGTGGCGTGGAGGTCGTCATGATCACCGGCGACGCCGAGGCTGTCGCCGCGACCGTATCCGCCGAGCTCGGCATCGACCGCTACTACGCCGGCGTACGGCCAGAGGACAAGGCATCGACGGTTGCCTCCCTGCAGGCCGAAGGACGCCGGGTCGCGATGGTCGGCGACGGAGTCAACGACGCACCGGCCCTGGCTCAGGCCGACGTCGGCATCGCGATCGGCGCCGGTACCGACGTAGCCATCGGATCGGCAGGTCTCATCCTCGCCTCCGACGACCCGCGCTCGGTGATCTCGGTGATGGAACTCTCCCGGGCGACCTACCGCAAGAGCGTGCAGAACCTGGCCTGGGGAGCCGGCTACAACCTGGTGGCGGTCCCGCTGGCCGCTGGCGTGCTGGCACCCCTCGGCTTCTTGTTGCCGATGTCGGTTGGTGCGGTCCTGATGTCGGCCTCCACTGTGGTGGTCGCCCTCAACGCACAACTGTTGCGCCGGCTCGACCTCAGCCCGGACGCCGCCGCACCCCTGGACGTTCCCCATCAAGACAAGGGGGACGTGCCGATTCACGACTGATGACACTCCGACCAGCCCCGGCACACCCACTGGGCTTCCCACCCAGCGCTGAGACCACCCACCACTGCCACACCAGGAGAAACACCATGTGCACCGCGTGCTCTTGTTCCACCGAGTCAGAATCTTCGACCGCGACGCCCCCCTCCTCCGCCCAAGCCCCGCAGACTTCCACTGAGTTCACGGTGACCGGCATGACCTGCGGGCACTGCGTGACCTCGGTGACCGGGGCGATCCAGCAGATCGAAGGAGTCAGCGACGTCACGGTCGACCTGGCCAACAGACGTGTCACGGTCATCTCGTCGAGCGGACCCGTCTCCGGTGACGCGGTCACTGCTGCCGTGCGTGAGGCGGGCTATCAGATGGGATAGCGCTCCGCCTATGTGTCCGGCCTCCATGCCGCCCTGACGGTCATCGCGGAGGCCCCGCGACCGGCCACGGGTTGGGTGTGCAGCCCTGCAGGCCCAGGGTCTGTTGGAGCATGACAGGCGCCGGGTCTCCCGCTTCGGGACAGGCCTGGTGGGGGTACCCCAAGGCATGGCCGACTTCGTGGTTGATCACGTATTGCTGGTACTGCTCCAGTGGCCTGTTGAAAGGTGCGGCGCCGAAGAACCAGCGCTTGGCGTTGATGACGACCCGGTCGAGGTTGCGACACGAGACCTCCCCGTTGGTCTCCAGGGGTGCACACAACTCATCGACGGTGGCGGGGGTCGCGAGCAGGATGCGCACCTCGACACCCTCGTCGACCCGCTCGAACTCGTAGTCGCCGATGCCTCGCCAGCCCCGGGAGTCCGCGAGGACGGCCTCGACGGTCTGGGCGAACACCGCGGGTGCAACCTCGAGGCCGCCTTCGACCTCCACCGAGTACCGCAGCGGGTCCGGCCCAGTGCTGGACCCAGCGGATCCCGCGATGCTGAAGCGACCGGTGCCCCGCCCAGGCACGAGCGGGTCGAGGCGCATCGGGCGCGCCATCCTCACCACGCCCGGACCCGGTGCCGCGATCTGGGGTGACTCCTGCCGCGTCGGCACGTCTGAGGCACCCTGGGTGCGGGGCTGGAGTGTCGCTCCAGCCCCCATCCACACGCCCGTGCCGAGGAGCACGACCATCAGGACGGCGTACCCGATCGATGTCTTCCACGGCCCGGGTGCGGCTCGCCGCCCGCGGTGTCTGTGGGTGCCGCTGCGGTGGGCTCCGGTCATTGCAGAGGGATCTCAATGAGGACGCCCATCGTGCGCGTGACACTCATGGGGTAGCAATCCGCACCAGTGGTTCCCAGGTGTTCCCGCCGTCCTGAGACCTGTAGAGGCCTTGGTCGCTTGCTGCGTGCCAGACACGGCCAGCAATGTCGAAGGCGGCGGGCACCCCCGGGACGATCCCGCGGACGGTCCAGGTATCTCCGCCGTCGGTGCTCGCGTAGACCTCCCCGGTGGGGGCGATTCCGGCCAACTCTCCGGGCTCAGGCCAGGCCAGGTACTGCAGCGGCGGCGCATCGCGCAAGGTGGTGGCCGCGCGTTGTCCGAGTCTGCGTTGTTGAAGCCGGCCCGTGGGTGAGGCCACCAGGACCTGTCGTGGGTTGTCCGGGTTGATCACCAGGTCAGTGACCTGTCCCCGGGAGAGCGCCGACCAGCGCTTCTTGTCGGTGCTGGTCAAGAGCTGGTTCGACATGGCGTCGTAGGCATAGATCCGTTTGCCGGCGACATCGAGGGCGTGGAAGTCGGCCTCGCCGAGCAGCGAGAGGCTGGACCAGGTCTCGGCAGCGTCCACCGTCTCGATCAGACCCAGGTGCGGGGGCAGGTCTTCGCGCAGGTCCGGATGTCCGCTACCCAGGAAACGGCCGGGGCCGACGACTGTGAACGCCATGGTGTCCTGCCAGCGGTCCGCGATGCGGGTCAGGGAACCATTGTCTTCAATGCGCATCACGCCGACGTGTGTGGCGGCGTAGAGGGCGCCGTCGGCGGGATCCACGCCGATTCCGTGGACATGCCCGAGGACTTGCTTCTCGGGCTGGGTGACGTTTCTGGTGTCGTTGTTGCCGGCGCAGCCGGCCACAAGGGGTAGGGCGATGAGAGTGGCAGCGAGTACAGAGCAAGCACGCAGCATGGTGCATCTCCAAAAGGGTTCGGGGTAGGTCGAGAGAAGGCGAGGACCTGGGCCGGCCGTGCACGGGGGACACGGCCGGCCCAGGAGTCGTGGAGATCAGGAGGCGAGCAGCTTCTCCATGGTCGCGATCTCGTCCTGCTGGGAGGACTCGATCGACTTGGCCATCTCGATCGCGTCCTTGTTGACGCCCTCGGCCTGCTCAGACTTGGCCATCTCGACCGCGCCCTCATGGTGCTCGATCATCATCTCCAGCCACATCCGCTCAAACTCGGCCCCGTCCGCGGCCTCGAGGGCGGCCATCTCGTCGGCCGACATCATCCCCGGCATCTCGGGGTCCATCTCCATGTCGCCCTCGCCGTGGGCGTTGGCGTGGTCCCGGGCAGTCTCGGGGACCGGCTGGTCCCACTCGGTGAGCCAGTCGGTCATCTGCTCGATCTCGGGAGCCTGTGCGGTGCGGATCGCCTCGACGAGGTCCTTGACTACAGGGTCGAGCTTGCGGCCCATGGTCATGTCGACCATCACCAAGGCTTGGGCGTGGTGCTGCATCATGTCCGTGGCGAAGGCGACGTCCGCGTCGTTGAACTCGCTACCGCCTGCGGCGGTCTTCGTGTCGTGTGCCTGGCCGTGGTCTTCGTCGTTTCCGCACGCGGTGAGGGTGGCGAGGACGACGAGCAGCGCGGTCAGTACTGAAAGTTTCTTGATCATGGGGTTCTCCTGTGGGCGGTACGTGAAGGTGTGGGCGCGCGTCAGCAGCCCGACCGCGCGTTCAGCGTCGGCCGGGTTGCGTGCCCCTCACGTCCGCAGGACAGAGAGCTCAAACAGGCAAGGAGGATCCCGGTCCCGGGTGGCGGTCACCGGGATCGCAGCCACACGCAGCGCTCGCGGTACACGGAACAACACCACGTGTGTAGGTCGACGAAGGACGTATCCGATCACGAAGCCGACCAGGACAGCCAGGCACAGACCGACCATGGCCATACCGCCCCGGGAACCCTTCTCCGGATCGCCGCTCGGCGACTCTGTGAGGGAGGCATCAGCGGACGCATCACCGGCGTGTGACATACCCGGTTCCATGCTCGTCGCACTCGCGCCAAGGCCATCGTTGCCAGCCTCGTGGCCCGCTGCACCGTGGTTCGTGAGCCCGTGCATGGCCAACAGTCCTGCGAGCACGCCAACCAGGACCAGCAGCTTAGCCAGCGACCGGCCGGGGGCGCTCGACATGACCGCGGGGAACCTCAGCATTGAGGCCGAGTGTAACTAGTTCGTCGAGCGCAGTTCACGCATGCTCCGTTACACACGTGATGCCGTGAGCGGGCCGCGGAGTCAGGTGCGTCCCCTGTGAGGGCACCCCGCGGCCCCCTCAGCGCGACATAACGTCAAAAGATTATCTATGGCGACGATCCGACAATGTTCGCTGCATCTCGACAAAAGGATCAGTGGGCCATGTCGACGAAGCGGCTGTAGTGGCCCTGGAACGCGACGGTAATGTCACGCGTCTGGCCGTTACGGTGCTTGGCCACGATCAGATCAGCCTCGCCGGGACGGGTCGACTCGCGCTCGTAGACGTCGTCGCGGTGCAGCAGGATCACCATGTCCGCGTCCTGCTCGAGCGAGTTGTGAAGGGCAATGCCCTCAGCCACGAAGTTGTGCACTCCGAGCACGGTGGCGTCGTACACCTCTTGCTCTCCGAGCGACTTCACCGAGGTGATGCTGTCCCAGTAGACGTCGTTCGTGGCGAGCACTTCGAGATCGGCATCGCCGAGGATGCCCGCGATCTTGGACATACGCTGGCGGCTGGGCGCGTGCTTCCACATCGTCGATCCGCAGAACTGGGTGCCCATGGCCGATGCGAACTCCCGGTGCGTCACATTCTGTTCGGTGAGGAGTTCACGGACGCGGCCCCACACCTCGACGGGAACGGTGTCGAGGTTCGTGTTGGGTCGCACATCACGCAACGACTCGGCCAACGCACGCGCCTTCTCGCCACGAGCGCCGTGCACGCCGATCTCGTCGCAGAAACGCAGCTGGTTCTCCGCTCCGTAGACATGCAGGTGCCATCCGTCGCGGTAGCCGGGCTTGCGCACCCGCTTGATGCGCGTGAACACGTTGAAGCGCCCCAGGAGTCGCGCGAGATCGTCGACCAACCGGCGGCTGGTCGACGCGTAGTAGACGCGGCCGAGGTGGTTCTTCACGTCGTACCCGATCGAACCATCGGTGGCCCAGATGTGGCGGAGGAAAAGGCCCACTTGTTCCTTGGGAAGGCCGAAGACCCATTCGGGCACGAACTTCTCGTGGCTGCGCAGACCGAAGAGACCGTCCTCATCGAGCCACGCAGCAATTGGGCTCCGGCGTCCGCGCGCCAGCCTGTACGGCGCCGGCAGACGCAAGGTGGTGACCCGAGCAGCTTCGTACTCGTCGCGGATCGGTGTGATGCCGAATCGCCTCGACGCTGCCTCGCCGACGGCACTGAGGTTGGCCTCGTCGATGCTCGCGTAGCGAATGGGCTGACGCTTCACGAACGAGCCATCACCGAGCATGTGGGCGAGGATCACGATCTCGTCCTCGTCGCGCGGCGTGATCTGCAGCGGCGGCGGAACGTGGCGGATCGAGCCAATGCGGGCCCCCCGTGCGAGCTCACCCAGGGGCATCCACCCGTCGTACGTCAGGAACGGATGGTTCGCTGTCGCCTTGACCGTGCGACCGGAGGCGAGCGTGAGCTCGAATACCTCCTTGGTTCCGGAAGGGAACGCGTGGGTCATCGTGCGTGGAACCAGCTTGAGTCGATCGTCGAGCGCCCAGACCGGGATGTCCTTGGCGCCGGACTCCATCAGCTCACCGATGGTGACCTCGGCATTGTTGTCAGCCCGCATGATGCGTGTGTCCGCCGTGACGCAACCCGACTCACGCAGGTCGCTCATCATCGGTCGCTTGTCGGATCGCTGCTCGGGACCACGGTTCAGCTGCGACAGCGCGATGATCGGGACCTCGAGCTCCTTGGCCAGGAGCTTGATCTGACGCGAGAACTCCGAGACCTCGAGCTGACGGGACTCGACCTTCTTGCCCGAGCTCATCAGCTGCATGTAGTCGATGACGATGAGGCGCAGGTCGTGGTTCTGCTTGAGCCGTCGAGCCTTCGACCGGATCTCCATCATCGTCATGTTCGGGGAGTCGTCGATGAACATCGGCGCCGACGAGACCTCGCCCATCTTGCGCGCGAGCTTGGCCCAGTCGTCATCGGTCATGTTGCCGTTGCGGATGTGGTTCAGCGGCACCTTCGCCTCAGCCGACAACAGGCGCATCGTGATCTCGGCCCGGTTCATTTCGAGGCTGAAGAAGACGCTGGTCATGCCGTTGTGGATCGACGCCGCCCGGCACAGGTCCAGAGCCAGCGTTGATTTCCCCATGGCCGGGCGCGCCGCAATGATGATCATCTGGCCGGCGTGGAGGCCGTTGGTCAGGTCGTCGAAGTCGGCGAATCCGGTCGGCACTCCGTAGATGCCGCCGTCACGGTTTCCGATCGCCTCGATCTCGTCGAGGACGCCTTCCATGATGTCGACCAGGGGCGCATAGTCCTCGGCGGAACGCTTGTCGGTGATCTTGTAGACCTCGGCCTGGGCGTTGTCGACCATGGCGTCGACCTGGCCCTCGCCGGCGTACCCCATCTGCACGATCTTGGTGCCGGCATCGACCATGCGGCGCAGGATCGCCTTCTCTCGCACGATCTCGGCGTAGTAGCCGGCGTTCGCGGCGATCGGCACGTTGGCCGAGAGCGTGTGGAGGTACGGCGCACCGCCGATGCGCTGGAGTTCTCCGCGGCGCTGCAGCTCGGCCGAGACGGTGACCGGGTCGGCCGGCTCGCCGCGACCGAAGAGGTCGATGATCGCGTCGTGGATGATCTCGTGCGCCGGCCGGTAGAAGTCGGTGCCGCGGATCGTCTCGCTCACGTCGGCGATCGCGTCCTTGGAGAGCAGCATCGAGCCGATCACGCTCTGCTCGGCCGCGTTGTCCTGGGGAGGCGTGCGGTCGTTGGACGCACGGGGAGCATTGCCGGGCTCGTACGACGCAGGGCCGTCGCCCCACTCCGGCTCCGGCGGCAGGTCATCGCGAGGGTGGTCGGTCATGCTCATCGTCGCTCCCCTTCTTCATATTTCCGGCCCCGGACACGGCGTCCACTGTGCTGCCACGACGCTAGATGAGACCACCGACAGAACGGCTCCGGGAGAGCTGCAACGGGGACTTCACAAGACGCGGACGTGTGACCGTACGTCCCCGGGACCGTCCACCGAAAGCGCGTTGTCCACAGGCACCTGGGGATAACTCACGACTCGCCGTGGACGACACGCACCTCGCTGTGCACAGACTGGGGACGCGCCTGTGGATTCACGTGAAACCATGCGTCACACACCGCCTCTGACCTGCGCAAACGCCTCTCCCGACCTGTGGACAGGAAGTTGTTGGCAACTTTCTTTCCAGACGACCACCCACTGGACGGTCCGGTGTTTCTTTGTCGACATGGCGCCCTGGCGCTTCGTCTGCTCACAGATACCCACCGGTTACACACAGGCCGCCCCCGAGCCGGATGTCATGGGCACTAGGCAGTGTGCCTCTTACGTTCGCTAGGCTGCTCCCGTGAGCACCCGCGCCCCGGATCGCAGCGTCGACCGCGAGATCCTCAAGCTCGCGATCCCCGCCTTCCTGGCCCTGGTCGCCGAGCCACTGTTCCTGCTCGCCGACGCGGCGATCGTCGGACACCTCGGCACTCCGGAGCTGGCCGGCCTCGGCATCGCCGGCGCGGTGCTGCAGACCGCGGTCGGACTGTGCGTCTTCCTCGCCTACGGCACCACCGCGTCGGTCGCCCGCCAGCTCGGAGCAGGGAACCTGCGCGCGGCGATCAGCCAGGGCATCGACGGCATCTGGCTGGCGGTGATCATCGGCGTCGTCACCACCGTGGCCGGCATCCTCGCCACGGACTGGCTGGTCGGCCTCTTCGGCGCGAACGGCACCGTCGCCGACCACGCCAGCGACTACCTGCGCATCGCCTTCCTCGGCACCACACCGCTGCTGGTCATGCTGGCCGCCACCGGCGTGCTCCGCGGCATGCTCGACACCCGCACACCACTCATCGCCGCCGTACTCGGCAACCTGCTCAACATCGTGCTCAACTTCGCGCTGGTCTACGGCGTCGGGCCGGTGCCGGCGCTCGGCCTGAAGGGATCAGCACTGGGCTCGGTGATCGCCCAGGTGTTCATGGCCGGCCTCCTGCTGGCCGTCGTGCTCCGCGGCGCCCGACGCGAAGGTGCGTCCCTGCGCCCCGACCTCCCGGGGATCCGCACCGCCGCCCACGCCGCGGTCGCACTCGTCGTCCGCACCCTGACCCTGCGGGCCGCGCTCCTGGTCACGACGTACGCCGCCGTGCAGGCCGGCGGCGACACCCCGATCGCCACCCACCAGCTGGCGATGACGATCTGGTCGTTCCTCGCCTTCGTGCTGGACTCCATCGCCATCGCGGCCCAGGCGCTCACCGGCCGCTACCTCGGGGCCGGCGACCGCGCCGGCACCCGGGCCATCACCCGACGCATGGTGCAGTGGGGCATCGCCTCGGGCGTGGTCACCGGGCTCGGCCTGGCCGCGCTCAGCCCGGTGATGGGCCACCTGTTCACCTCCGACCGGGCGGTCATCGAGCAGCTCGTCCCGGTCCTGCTCATCGCGGCGGTGGCCCAGCCGATCGCTGGCTACGTGTTCGTGCTGGACGGCGTGCTCATCGGCGCTGGCGACGGCGCCTACCTCGCGTGGGGCGGGCTCGCCGTACTCATCGTCTACACGCCCTTGGCCCTCCTCGCCGACGACCTGGTGTGGCTGTGGGTCGCGTTCGGCTTCGGCTTCATGTTGGGGCGTGCGGTCGTGCTCGGCCTTCGCGCACGAGGTGAGAAGTGGATGGTGCTGGGCGCCACCTGAGTCGCCGTACGACGGCACTTGTGCGCCCCTGTGGTCACTTCGACCCCCGCCGGTGGGGTGCAGAGCGTCATGGACGGGGCGTTACTCGCGGGAGGGGCGGCCACTACAGTTGCCGCGTGACTGACCAGCCGGCCGCGGACCCGGAGAGCCGAAGCCGCCCGGAACGCACGTCGATGACCCCGCTCCAGAAGGTCGCGATGGGCTTCGTCGTCGTCGCGATCGACACCCTCGGGCGCCTCGACGTCCTCCCCGACTTCATCGGGTGGGCGATGGTCCTGTGGGGCCTGTCCTCGGTGCGGTGGTCCGAGCGCGGACAGCTGCTCGGCATCGGCAGCGTGTGCGCCGTCGTGTCACTCGCCGTCTGGTTCCCCCAGGTCAACGAGCGCGTGCACGACGCCGAGCTCGCGCTCAAGTGGGCCCTGTCGCTGCCCGACCTCCTCTTCATCCTCCTGTTCGCACGGGCGGTGTGCTCCGCGGCCCGGGCCGGGAAGGACCGCAAGTTCACCGGCCGCTTCGGGGTCATCGGCTGGGTCACCTGCGTCGTGGCCGCACTTCCGCCGATCGCCGACGCGGCCGACTCGAGGACCATGCTCGGCTACGCCGACGTGGCCTTCGTCCTGCTGTGGCTCTGGCTGATCTGGAACACCTTCGCCGCACACGCCAGGCCGTACGCCGCCGCGCGCGACACCGTCTGACCCGACCGGCCACGGACGATCGGGGGGCGCAGGCTCGCACCGACCCGATCGCGGCCGAGCGGAGACGGCCGAGGGCGACCACGATCGTGCAGGTGTCGAGTCACGACACCGGATCCGGGCCCGAGGGCGACCACGATCATGCAGGTGCAGAGTTGAGGTCACGGGGAGCGAGCGCGTCGGCGGGTCGGCGAGTCGACGGGACGCGCCAGGCGCAAGCGACGTCCTGAACACCGGCGGCCGCGCCGCCGCCCACGCCGGACGTCCCGGCAGGAACGACTGGGAGCCAGGAGCGCCCGGAAATGACAGTCGGCCCGCCACCCCGAAGGGCAGCGGACCGGACTGGTGTGTCAGACAGCCAGCGTCAGACAGGCTCGATCAGCCGGCGACGACGTTGAGCGCCACCGTGGCGGAGACCCCGTCGTACAGCTTGACCGACACCTGGTGCGCGCCGAGGGCCTTGATCGGGTTGCCCGCGACGATCGTGCGCTTGTCGACCTGCTCGCCCGAGGTCTCGGACAGGGCAGCGGCGATCTCGGCAACGGTCACGGCGCCGAACAGGCGGCCACCTTCACCGGCACGGACGGCGACCTTGACGGGCGCGGCCTCGAGCTTGGCCTTGACCTCGCCGGCGTGGTCCTGGTCGCGCAGCGCGCGCGAGGCGCGGGCGGACTTGATGGACTCGATGGTCTTCTCGCCACCCTTGGTCCAACGGACCGCGTCGCCGCGGGGGATGAGGTAGTTACGGCCGTAGCCGTCCTTGACCTCGACCACGTCGCCGGGGGCGCCGAGGCCGTCAACTTCCTGGGTCAGGATGAGCTTCATGTTCGCAAATCCTCTCAGCGACCGGTGGACGTGTAGGGCAGGAGTGCGACCTCGCGGGCGTTCTTGACCGCGATGGCAACGTCGCGCTGGTGCTGCACGCAGTTGCCGGTCACCCGACGGGCACGGATCTTGCCGCGGTCGGAGATGAACTTGCGGAGGAGCGTGGTGTCCTTGTAGTCGACACCGGTCGCCTTCTCCTTGCAGAACTGGCAAACCTTCTTCTTGGGCTTGCGAATCACTGCCTTGGCCATTGTGGTGCTCCCTTTCGTGAAGCCCGGCCGCGCGTCTCAGCGGGCCGGAATGGATGTTGGCTAACGGAAATTGTGGTGCTGTGCGGTCTCGCCACGGTCGCTGTGCGACCTGCTCGACCGACGGATCAACTCAGAAGGGAGGCTCTTCGGACGACACGCCCGGAGCGGCCCACGGGTCGGACTGACCCGCGTTGCCTGCCGGAGCGCCGCCCTGTGCCGGAGTGGCCCAAGGGTCGGCAGCAGGGGCGCCCTGCTGGGACTGGCCGCCCTGGTTGAAGCCGCCGCCCTGCGACGGACCGCCCTGGTTGAAGCCACCGCCACCGCCGCCGCCACCGCGGGAAGCCCGCGTGACCTTGGCCGTGGCGTACTTCAGGCTGGGACCGACCTCTTCGACGTCGATCTCGAAGACCGTGCGCTTCTCACCCTCGCGGGTTTCGTAGGTGCGGGCCTTCAGGCGACCCTGCACGACGACACGCATGCCGCGCTGCAGGGACTCGGCGACGTTCTCCGCGGCCTGTCGCCAGACAGAGCAGGTCAGGAACAGCGCGTCGCCGTCCTTCCATTCGTTGCTCTGCTTGTCGAAGGTGCGCGGCGTCGATGCGATCCGGAAGTTCGCCACGGCCGCACCCGACGGGGTGAAGCGCAGCTCCGGGTCGTCGACGAGGTTGCCGACCACCGTGATTACGGTCTCGCCTGCCATCTCAGGTCTCCCTTTGTTCTCAGCTGTTTGTGTGTCCGGACCATGGTGTACGCCGGCACCGACAGTGTGAAGACTTCTCCACAGACTGGTTTCGAGACGGTCGCAGAGCGACCTCCTCAACCAGCAGCAAGCTACCGGCGTACGCCGTCACGCCTGGGCGCGAAGGACCTTGGTGCGCAGCACGGACTCGTTCAGGGTGAGCTGGCGGTCGAACTCCTTGACCGTGGCCGGCTCGGCCTGCAGCGAGATGATGGCGTAGATGCCTTCAGCGTTCTTCTTGACCTCGTAGGCGAGGCGGCGACGTCCCCAGACGTCGACGGTCTCGACGGAGCCACCATCCTTGCGGATGACGTTGAGGTACTTGTCGAGGGACGGTTCGATCGTCCGCTCTTCGAGGTTCGGGTCGAGGATGACCATCACTTCATATGCACGCATAGCGGTCTCCACCTCCTCTGGACTCGGCGGCCACGGTCTCTCCGTGGCAGGAGGGCTTTGCGAATGTCAGCGGGATGCACCACTCGGGGGTACAGGGCCACAAGGACAGTGCAGGCTATCAGCGCGCGCGTACGGCGACGAAATCCGCCGACTGGATCCGGGGCCGATCCGGGCCGGAATGTTTGGCCGATGAATGGGTAGGGTGGCCCCCGATGACATCCATGGGGAACACGCCGCTCGCCGGCCGCTACGTGCTGATCGACCAGATCGGCGCCGGCGGCATGGGCTCTGTGTGGCGTGCCTGGGACCTCCGGAACCAGACGTTCGTGGCGGCGAAGGTGCTCGGCCAGCACGACAGCGGCATGCTGCTGCGCTTCGTGCGCGAGCAGTCGGTGCGCATCCGTCACCCCCACGTCGTCGCGCCCAGCGGCTGGGCCGCGGAGGACAACCTGGTCATCTTCACCATGGACCTGGTCAAGGGCGGCTCCATCCAGACCCTGCTCGGCGACCACGGCAAGCTGCCCGAGTCGTACGCCGCGGTGGTGCTCGACCAGACGCTCCAGGCCCTCGAGGCGGTCCACGGTGCCGGAGTCGTGCACCGCGACGTCAAGCCGGCCAACCTGCTCCTCGAGCCGACCGGCACCCGCCGTCCGCACCTGCGCCTGGGCGACTTCGGTGTCGCCGCGCTGATCGACGAGGTCCGGCTGACCCGCTTCCCCGGCGCCATCGGCACCGACGGCTACATGGCCCCCGAGCAGGCCCTCGGCGCCTCTCCCGAACCCCAGCAGGACCTCTACGCCGTGGGCGTGGTCGGCATCCAGATGATCACCGGGCTCAGCCCGCGTCACCAGAAGGGCGCCCCTGACGGCAAGTACAAGGAGTTCCTCGAGGCGCTGATCCAGGAGGACTCCGAGGCCCGGCCGGCCAGTGCCTCCGAGGCGCTCCAGATGCTCCGCGAGATCGGCGTACCGCCCGGCACCCCGTGGCAGAACGACTCCGAGCCGCCCGAGGTTTTCAACCAGCTCAATGACGTGGCGCCGCCGCCCCCGTCGTACTACCCGTCCTACTCGACCGGCCAGATGGGCTCGACCTATCCGACGCCGACCCCGTTCCCCGGGGCCGGCCAGGCACCCACGCCGTACGGCCCCGCATCACACGGCTCGGGCTCCCGCGGTTCGGGCAGCCAGGGCTCGGGTGCCCCCGGTTCAGGCGGCCAGGGGTCGGTCGGCCACGGTTCGGTGGCCCAGGGCGGCTTCGCCCAGGGTTCACGGGCGACGTCCGGACAGGGACGCCACGCGGGTCCCCAGTCCGGCGCGCACTCCGGAGCGCAGTCGGGTGCCAACTCGGGCGCGCACTCCGGATCCAACTCCGGAGCCCAGGGGGCAAGCTCGGGCGCCCACTCCAGCCCGGGCAGCAACGCCGGGCCGACCTCCGCCGGCCGCACGGCCTTCGTCGGCCCGCCGATGCCCCAGCCGGTGACCGGCTACGACGTCACGCGGCGGTCCGGTGCGGCCACGACCGGCGGCACCAGCACCGCCCTGATCGTGGCGATCGTCTGCTTCCTGGCCGCCATCGGCCTGGCCGGCAGCGCGATCTGGCTGGTCGTGGCCTGACGCCGACGCGGTTCGCGTCAGCGGTTGCGCAGCAGCACGAGTCCGACGACGGTCAGCACCGCCGCGGCCGCGATCAGGCTCCAGATGAGCGCCCACGGCTCGCTGGCCAGCACCGGGATCATGCGCGGCTCCGCCGGTGACGGCCCAGGGCAATCACGCCGGCGGCGGCCATCACGGCCGACCCGGCGAAGAGGCCACCGACCGCGGCCCACGGAGTCTCGTCCGACGACGAGGACGAGGCCTCCGACTTCTTCTCGTCGGACTCCTCCTGCGCCGCGTCGGACCCGTCGAGCGCGGCGACCGGCTCCGCGTCCTGGGCGTACGGCGACGTGGCGGCCTTGTCGGTGATCACCTTGGTGTCGACCATGAAGTCGGCACCGCTGGGCTGGATGTCCTGCTGGCCCAGCTGCAGCAGCACGTAGTAGGTGCCGGGGAACGCCGCGGTGACACCCTCGGCCTCGCGGTTGCGCCAGGTGATCGACGGGGAGACCACGCCTCCGTCGAGGGTGTTGTACTTCAGGTCGATGTCGTCGAAGCCCGGCGGCTCACCCTTCGCACCCTGGGTGGCCGTGCCCCAGGCGGACTTCCCGCCCACGGGGTTGATCAGGATCGGCCGCACGGTCACGTTGTCGACGGTCTCGGGGCCGTCGTACGTCAGCCACACCTGCAGGTGCTGGTTCCAGTCGAGCGGCACCTTGAACAGGGCCGCCTTGCCCGGGTCGACATGCACCTTCCACTTGCCGTCGACCAGCTCGGGCGCGTCGGCGAACGTGTGGCCCAACGTGGCGTCGCCCTTGTCGGTCGAGGGGGTGCCGACCCACTTCTGGTTCGTCGCCGGCGGAGGCAGGATCGAGGCGTCGGCGACCGGCGGCTCCTCCCACACCACGAGGTTGGCCTCGGCGTTCGGCACCGTCGTGGGGTCCCAGCTCTGGAGGCCGAACAACACCTTGTCGGCCGTGCTGCACGACTGGTTCGTCGAGGCTGAGCCGGCGATCAGGTCGTGGCGGCCGTAGTAGGAGTCGGCGTACGCCCCCTGCCCGCAGTCCTGGTTGGTGCCGTCGGCGGTGGGCGTGATGTACCAGGACCCGTCCACCGGCTTCGGCGCGATCAGCGACTCGCCCACCCAGATCGTCGAGTCGTCGATCGTGCGCTCGACCGCGAAGTACGCGGTGTCGGTGGAGTCGGGCATGTTCATGGTGTGCAGGCCGGGCTCGACGGCAGGGGCGCTGCCGACGTCGGTGGCGAGCTCCACCGGCTCGTCGTCGGCCGAGGTGTACGCCGCGGCGGGCGCCAGCAGGCAGGCCGCAGTGAAGCCTGCGGCGGCCGACCCGAGGAGCCGTCGTGAACGCTTCATGGGCTCCACTTTTCCACACGAGTGGGCGGAGAGGCGTCATCGTCCGCGCGCTCGGTAGGGTTGGATCAGTCGAAAGGGGGTCCCGGGGATGAACGACGTGCAGGAAGACAGGCGCCGACAGCAGGCCGAGTTGTACGGCGACCCCATCGACGTGCTCGCCAACAAGGTGCAGCACCTCATGGGCCTGGGGATTCCCGAGCTGGCCGAGGTGATCGGTCTGTCCGTGCCGATGCTGACCAAGCTGCTCACCGCCGAACGCGTCGGCATCGGCAACAACGTGGCCATGGGCCGGCTCACCAGGCTGCAGGAGTTCACCAGCCAGCTGATCAGCGGCGAGGCCTCGCGTGACGAGATCCAGCTGACCCTGGCCCAGATCAAGGCCTCCACCACCCCCGCCCGGCCGAGCCGGGTCACCGCCGTCGCGAAGGCGACCCCGACCGCGGCTCAGCAGGACACCAGCCCGCGCCGCCCGATGATCGCCCCCGGCACCGGCGAGCGTCCGCTGATCACCCCGACGTCACTGGGCTACGCGCGGTCGGTGGTGGGCCGCCACGTGAAGCCGACTCCGGCGTACCGCTGGCCGCTGCTCGAGCGCTTCACCCGCACCGAGACGTGGGTCAAGCACGAGAACCACTCACCCACGGGCGCGTTCAAGGTGCGCGGCGGGCTCAACTTCCTCGAACGGCTGCGCGTCTCGGGCATGCCCGCGCCGTCCGGCCTGATCTCGGCCACCCGCGGCAACCACGGCCAGAGCCTCGCGTTCGCCGGCAGCAAGTACGGCGTCCCGATCACGATCGTGGTGCCCAGGGGCAACAACCCCGACCAGTCCGACTCCATGGACGGCCTCGGCGCCGAGGTGATCGAGCACGGCGACGACTTCCAGGAGGCCCGCGAGTACGCCGCCCGGCTGGCCGGCGAGCGCACCCTGCTGATGGTGCCGCCGTTCCACGCGTGGCTGGTCGAGGGCGTGGCGACGTACGCCGCAGAGCTGCACGAGTCGGTGCCCGGGCTCGAGGCGATCTACGTGCCGATCGGCATGGGCTCGGGCGCCTGCGCCAACATCCTGGTCCGTGACCTGCTCGGGCTCCGCACCGAGATCATCGGCGTGGTGGCCGCGGGCGCCCCGGCGTACGCCCTCTCCTACGAGGCGGGCCGCCCGGTCTCGACCGACAGCGCCGACACCTTCGTCGACGGCGCCGCCTGCCGCACCCCCGACCCGATCGCGGTCGACATCATCAACCGCGGCATCTCCCGCATCGTGCGGGTCTCCGAGGAGGAGGCCGCCGAGGCGATGGCGCTCACCTACCGCACCACGCACAACCTCGCCGAGCCCGCGGGGTCGCTGGCGCTGGCCGGCATGCTCGCCGACACCGACCGCCCCGAGGGCCGCAAGACCGCGATCGTGCAGACGGGCGGCAACTGTGACCTCGCCACGCTGTCCCGGGTCACCACCGACGTCGTCTGACCTACGCCCCACGTCCTCCTGATGCGCCNATTGCGTCGCGAGCCGTGGTTTCTTGATGCGCGAACCGTGGATTATTGCGTCGCGAGCCGTGGGTTCTTGATGCGCGAACCGTGGATCCTTGATGCCTGTAGGTCGGCTTGGCGCGGGCGGACCCACGCCAAGCGGACCGTGGGACAGGTAAGTAGCGCCCCTCCTGGCCTCCACGCGCGTTGAACACGGCCGCGGGCATGCCAGTTGCCTGTCCCACGGTCCGCCCACCGCCGCCCACGGCCATTCACCCAGCACCAGCCAGCCACCGACGACCACGCGTCGGCGGGCTTCGCCCCTCGCACGAGAGTGCTGTCCGACCGGGCTCCTACGATGGGCCACATGAGCTCCCCGTCCACCAGCACAGCCATCGGCGCGCACGTCGACCAGACCGACCCGATCGCGGAGGCGCGCGCCCGTGACACCACGCTGGTGCAGTTCTTCCTCGGCAACCCGCAGAGCTACAAGGGCCCGGTCATCGCGTACGCCGGCGGCGCCGAGGGCCTGAAGGCAGATGCGGAGGAGGCCGGCGTCGACCTCTACGTGCACTCGCCGTACCTCATCAACGTGGCCACCACGAACAACCGGCTGCGCATCCCGAGCCGCAAGCTGCTGCAGTCCCACATGGATGCCGCGGCGTCCATCGGCGCCAAGGGGCTGGTCGTGCACGGCGGGCACCTCAAGGACGACGAGGACCCGTCGATCGGCTTCGACAACTGGCGCAAGGCGATTGCCGCGACCGACCTCAAGATCCCCCTGCTGATCGAGAACACCGCCGGCGGTGACAACGCGATGACTCGTTACCTCGAGCGCATCAAGGGCGTGTGGGGCGCGATCGAGGGTGAGGAGCAGGCCGACATGGTCGGCTTCTGCCTCGACACCTGCCACGCCCATGCCGGTGGCAACAACCTCGAGACCATCGTCGACGACGTGCTGGCGATCACCGGCCGCATCGACCTCGTGCACGCCAACGACAGCCGCGACGACTTCGACTCGGGCGCCGACCGGCACGCCAACCTGGGTGCGGGCCACATCGACCCCGACCTGCTGGCCTCGGTGATCCGCGACGCGAAGGCTCCCGCGCTCCTCGAGACCCCGGGTGGTTCCGCGGAGCACGTGGCCGACACCGCGTGGTTGCGCGAACGCCTCTGACACCAGGAACCCACGGTTGGCGCATCAAGAACACGCGGTTCGCGCATCAATAACCCACGGCTCGCGCTACCAGCCGGCGCCGAAGCAGACGAACGGGGCGGGCGCTCCGGTCGTCGTACCGGTCGCCACCGCGGCGGCCAGGGCGGCCGACGGGTCCAGGCCGGCGGCCAGGCCCTCGTGCAGGTGCGTGAGTACGTCGTGCGCTGCGTCGTCGGCCACGGCAGTGGGCGAGGCGATCACACAGCGCGCCCCCGCATGCAGCCAGGCCGAGGTCATCCCGATCAGCTCGTCGCCGAACCGCACCGACGACCGCCCGACCTCGCAGGCCGAGAGCAGCACCACCTGCGGCACCTCCGGCAGGGCGTCGACGTCGTAGCCGAACCACGGTCCACCGACCAGCTCGAGCCCGGAGAAGAGCGGGTTCTCCGCCGAGTGGCGTCCGTGCGCGGCCACGTGGAGCACGTCGACCCGGCCGGCCAACGCGGTCACCTCGTCGGCCGTGGCCGCGTCTCCGGTCAGCACCTCGGCGCTGGCCCAGCCCTTGGCGGCGGCGGTGACCTCCTCGACCGCGCGTGGCACACGGGGACCGGCGACCAGCCCGACCCGTTCCAGCGACAGCGGCCGTTGCCGCGCCGAGAGCCACGAGGTCGCCGATCCGGCCACGGTCACCGACCGTCCGACCAGTCCGGGCAGCAGCGACCACGGCGTCCCGGCCAGCCCACCGGACGGCGTGACCACCACCCGACGGTCGCCGATCGACTCGAGCAGCGGTGTCACCAACAGGTCGGCAAGAGTCTGCAGTCGCGCCGCGAGCCCGCGTCGTACGACGTCGGCCAGCGCGTCCGGCAGAGTGGTGGCCGCCATGTCGAGGTCGGGCAACAGTCCGGCCAGCAGCTCGCGCACCCGCGCGAAGGTGCCGAGCTCGAACTTCCTCTCACCGGCGTCCGTGACCACCAACCCGACCACCCGGTCGGCGCTGATCACCCAGGCGACCAGCGCGGTGTCGGTGCCGAGCTCCCGGCGTACGTCGGCCAGTGGCGCGGGCTCGGTGACCTCGCCGGAGCCCGGGTTGTGCCAGGCCCGCTCACGCACCCGCCGGCGCAGCTCGGCCTCACGGCGTGGCCGCGGGACCTGTACGTCGTCGCCACCGGCCTGGAGCTGTCTGAGCTCGGCGAGGTCGGCAGCGGTCTGTTCGTCGACCGGTGGCCGGACCGGCAGGATGCGGCTGGCCAGCATGCGCCCGCGCTCGGACCACTCGTAGAGCACGGCCGGGTCCCCGGAGTCCACGGCCAGGCGCAGGCCGAGCACGGCGAGACGGCGGCCCTGTCCGACGACGCCGGTCTGCAGGTCGAGGCTGCCGAACGTGCTCTGCCAGGCGTGCAGCTCCCCGACACCGGCGCGGATGTGCTGCAGAGCGGTTCCGTTGCGGCCCTGCGCGTGGGCAAGCTCGGCCCTGGCCGTGCGGCTGAGCAGGCGCACCCCCAGTGGAGCGTGCGATCCAGGCCGTACGGCGTCCACTCGAAGCCGCGCGTCTGAGTACGACCCACGTCGCACCATCACACGGGCGGCGTGCAGGCGCACCTGGTCAGCGCCCCACCGCAGTCCCTGCTCATCGAGCTCGGCGGCCAAGGCGTCGCTGCGGTGCACGAGTGCCGGGCCGCGACGACCCAGCTCGACCTCGGCGGCAACGACGACCGCCTCGGCCCGTGCCGCCCAAGCCCGACTGTCGACGCGTTCGAAGAGGTGCCGTGCGATGCGCGCCGCCTTCAGGGCTGCCTCCGGGTCGGCACGGACGAGGGTGCGGGCGAGGACCAGCTCGGCGTCGGCCTGATAGCGGTGAAGCTTCGAACGGCTGAAGGTCCGCGCGGCATCCCGAAGCACAGTGCACCCCTCCGTGACCAAACCTGCAGCGATCAGCGCCTCGGCACGATCCTGGTTGATCACCGCTTCCATCACGGCCCCGTCGGGGGCGAGGTAGGGGTGCGCGGCGTCCATGCTCTGCAGAGCGCCGACCAGGTCCCCTTCGAGCAGGCGCGCGTAGCCCAGGTTGTGGGCGGCCTTGGCGGTGAGGTAGTCGTTGTCGACCTGCCGGAAGTGGTGTTCGGCGCGCTCGAAGTCGGGCAAGGCGACCGATGGTCGTCCCTGCTGGAGGAAGACGTTCCCGCGGTTGAGGTGCACGCGGCCGAGCAGCAGGTCATCCTCGAGGGCATCGAGCGCCAGCTCGAACTCTCGCAACGCGGCCGAGGTCTCGCCGTGCAACATCAGGATCAGGGCGCGCTGGCTGTGCAGGAGGCCGACGGTCTCGCGGGACAGCCCCGGCCGTCCGGCCGCCGCGACACAGAGGTCGAGCGCGTCGGCGGTGCGTTTGGTCTGTGACATGACCAGAGCGAGGCTGAGCTCGATCCTGGCGCACAGGTCCTCCTCCGAGGCCAGGTCCAAGGCCTCCTCCAGCAGAGCCTGCGCGCGGTCGAACTGGCCCGCGTTCATCGCGGCTACTCCGCGTTCGTGCAACACCTCGGCTCCGACCACCCGGCCATCATGTCGTGATTCGGGTGCACCTCTCCACAGCGGTCCAGGCCCGGCTCACAGCTGCTGCGGTGTCCGGCGCTGCACTCGACGGCTCGAGGCCCTCGAGCAGGTTCGCCGCGAGCACGCCGGCGAGCACGGGCGCAGCGAACGACGTACCGCTCCACACCGCGAAGCCACCGCGGAAGTCGTCGGGGTCGATGGCCGAACGTGTGCGCCCGAAGGCCACCGTCTCGGCCATCGACTGGGCCCCTCCCTGGAAGGCGGGGATCGTCGACATCAATGCCGCGCCCGGCACGTAGGACCGCACCCAGGCGCCGGTGTTGGTGAAGAGTGCATCGCTGCGCCGGTTCGGGTTGAGCGCTCCCACCGAGACGATCGGAACGCACGTCGTGTCCACGGAAACCGGGCCCTGCCCGTCCGACCAGGGCGCGAACGCCGCTGGGAAGGCGGGTCGACTGGTGGCGTCGTTGCCAGCAGAGCAGACCACCACGACTCCATGTCGCCCGAGGTCCTCGAGGATGTCGCGGATGGTGAGGTCGAAGAGTCCGTCCTCCGGTGTCTCGTGGTAGTAGCCACACGAGAGGTTGAGCACGTCGATCGCCTGTCCACCAGGCTCGCCGGCGTGATGACGTCGCACCAACTCGGCGATCTGGCTCAGCGCACGCACCAGATCTGACTCCACGATCGGGCCTGCCGAAGGGACCACGCGCCACGCCAGGATGTCGGCATCGGGACACGTCTGGTGGACCAGGCCAGCGATGAAGGTGCCGTGGCCGGAGAGCGGGTCGATGGAGCCGTCCAAGGGACCGGTGAGGTCGCCGTGCAGGTCGGGAGCCGTTGTCGGGTCCGTGTAGCCGATCGCCTCGCCGTCGAGAGTGATCGACGTGTGGACCACGTCGTCCAGCCAGGGGTGCGGCGCGCATCCGGTGTCCAGGACAGCCACCACGGGTCGTCGGCCCTTGAGCTCATCGTCAGATCGGCGTACCGGAGCCGGCCCGACGTATGCGATCGGTTGGCGGCCACCAGTGCCTGCCCGTGCGTAGCTCGCGACGGCCGCGGACGTGCCACCCCGCGCCGGGTTGCCGTCCCAGACCGGGTTGCCGTCCCACACGGGGTTGCCGTCCCAGACCGGGTTGCCGTCCCACACGGGGTTGCCGTCCCACACGGGGTTGCCGTCCCAGACCGGGTTGCCGTCCCAGACCGGGTTGCTCGCGACCGCCACCCTGACGACGTGGTCGAGGCCGATTCCGCGCGTCATGTCCAGGCCGTACTTGGCCCGGGCCCGCTGCAGCAGGGTCCATCCATCAGGCGCCTGTGCCGCCTTGTTCCCGGAGACGGAGAGACTCAGCCGACGGACGCCGAAGCGGAGTTGACGGTCCTCGGCGAGGTTCTCCGGCGTGCGAATCTGCGCGTCGGCCGGTGCCGATGCGTACTCACGCGCGGCCGTCTCCTCCGGGTCGACGTCCCAACCGAGTTCTTTGGCGACGTCTCGGAGGATGTCGAGCGTCTCCGCGAAGTTGTTCCGGTAGGAGATCGTCAGCCGCGGACCGACGTACACCGTTGCCCGCGGCCGCACACCCTTCACCACCAAGGCTGTGGCGGGATCGAGGATCCTGCCTTCCACCGCCGCGATGGCCCACTTGGGCGGCGGCTGGGGGTCACGGTCAAGGGGTTCGGGACGCTTCGGCTCCTTGGGCTCGTTCAATTCAGAGCTCGGGTTCTGCATGGGGCGTTGTCCTCAGATCTCGAAGGCGGGCGTGGCGAACGGCTTCAGCCCGGTGTCGCGTGGGGTCAGGTGCAGGCGCACCATCCCGGCAGGCAGGTCGGTGAACTCGAACCGCCCGGTGTCGTCGCTCTCGACCTCCCAGGAGCGCCCGGTGTCGGGAACCGGCGTGGCGTGCACGGTGACCGGACCGGCCGGGGAGACCCAGCCGTCGAGTCTCGTGCCGCCCTCAGGTGCACCGACCGCGCGCACCAGCAGGTCGATGTCGTCACTGCTGAACCGCAGTGTGTACGTCGCGGTGCCGCGGGCCCCGGCGAGCATCTCCTCGCGGGAGACCAGCATCAGCAGTTCGACGTCGAAGTCGGTGCCGGCAATGGCCAGCTCGGCCTCCACCGCCGCCTGCATGCGCTCGACGAGCCCTGCCGGCATGGGGTCACGCTCGGTCCAGACCTCGCGCACCACCTGGAGGAGCCCGTCACGGCTGTAGTCCCTGGTCATCGTCCTGCCTCCGGGTCGTCGATCTGCATGAGGGCGATCCGCAACTTCGCCAGGCACCTGCTGCGGGTGGGGCCGATGCTGCCGACCGGCATGTCGAGGGTCTGCGCGACGTGCGTGTAGTCGGGCCGGTTCTCGAAGGCGACGATGCGCAGCAGCCTGCGGCACCGGTCCGGCAGCTCGTCGACCACCCGCCACAGCTGGGAGCTCTCGTCGGCCTCGACCGCATGCGACTCCGCCGAACGCTGTCGCGGCAGCCGGAAGGCGATCTCCTCGTCCTCCACGGGGATCGCCTGGTTCTTCAGCTTCGAGACCCGCCACGCCTCGCGACGTGCGGTCGTCGTCAGCCAGCCACCGATGGCCACTGGGTCCTCGATGGCGTCGCGGCGACGCACCAGCGCCAACCACGTCGTCTGTACGACGTCCTCGGCGAGCTCGTGCGGCAGGCGGTAGGAGCGCACCACGTGCCACAGCACCGGCGTCATCACCCGGACCAGCCCGGAGAGCCCCAGCTCCCCGGTCTCACCGTCGGTCCACGCACGGAAGCAGGCTGACGCCTCGGCCCAGACCTGGCCGGCTGACTGGGTCGGGGCGCGGGGTGTCGAGTCACGTGAAGGAGTGCCCATCACCTGCATTGTCGCCATACCCACACAGGTGTGCCAGAGAACGGCCCAGATACCTGTTCGAAGAAATTTCGTCCCGATGTATCTGGCGGCCCACCGGCCACTCCTGAGCGCTGGAACAACGGGGGTGACCGGCCGGGGCCGACGAGTGACGTGGGGGTTCACTCGGCGGCCCCGCCCGGTAGCCTCGCCCTCGTGTCTTCCCCCGCTGCCGCCCACCCCGACGCCCCGCTGACCGTCCGCACGATCGACGCCGACGCGCACCTCGCCTACCTGGCCGGCCAACGCTCTGCCAGCTTCCTCCAGACCCCGGCCTGGGGCGCGGTGAAGGCAGAGTGGAAGCGCGAGTCGATCGGCTGGTTCAGTGACGACGAGCTGGTCGGCGTCGCGCTGGTGCTCTACCGCCAGCTGCCCAAGGTGAAGCGCTACCTCGCCTACCTGCCCGAGGGCCCGGTCATCGACTGGGACGCCCCGAACCTCGCCGCCTGGCTGGCGCCGATGGTCACCCACCTGCGCCAGGCCGGCGCGTTCGGCTGCCGCATGGGCCCGCCGGTGGTGACCGCGCGCTGGTCAGCGGCCCAGGTCAAGGAGGGCATCGCCAGCGACGCCGTACGCCGACTCGGCGAGGTCGCACCCCTCGAGCGCAGCGTGGTCGGAGCCCGCGTGGTGAGCCAGCTCAACGAGCTCGGCTGGAAGCAGCTGGTCGCCGAGGGTGGCTTCGCCGCCGGCCAGCCTCAGTACAACTTCGTCATCCCGCTGCGCCACGACGACGGCACCGCCCGCACCGAGGACGAGGTCCTCAAGGGGATGAACCAGCTCTGGCGCCGCAACATCAAGAAGGCCGCCAAGTCCGGGGTCGAGGTCACCCGCGGGACGATCGAGGATCTTCCTCTCTTCCACGACCTCTACGTGCACACCGCCGAGCGCGACCACTTCACGCCGCGGCCGCTGGGCTACTTCCGCACCATGTTCGAGGCGCTCTCCTCGTCCGGTCCTGACGTCGAGATCCGGCTCTACCTGGCCCGCCACGAGGGCGACCTGGTGGCCAGCACGATCTGGATCCGCTGTGGCGCGCACACCTGGTACTCCTACGGCGCCTCCTCCACCGAGAAGCGCGACGTACGCGGCTCGAACGCCGCCCAGTGGGCGATGATCCAGGACTCGCTGGCCGCGGGCGCCGACGTCTACGACCTCCGCGGCATCACCGACACCCTCGACTCCGACGACTCCCACGTCGGGCTGATCCAATTCAAGGTCGGCACCGGCGGCGAGGCCGTCGAGTACGCCGGCGAGTGGGACCTGCCGATCAACCGGCTCATCCACAAGGCCTTCGACGTCTACATGGCGCGGCGCTCGGGCGGGGGCAACTGATGGGCCTGAGCCTCTACGTCGACGCAGCGCGCTTCCGGGCCAACCAGCACCGCATCCTGGCCACCCTCCCCGAGGTGGTGCCGGTGGCCAAGGGCAACGGCTACGGGCTCGGCAACCGGCGCCTGGCCGACGAGGCCCGGTCCCTGGGCGTCGACACGCTCGCCATCGGGACGTACGCCGAGGTGGACGAGGTCGCCGACACCTTCCCCGGCTCGCTGCTGGTGCTCAGCCCGTGGCGTGCCTTCGAGGCACCGACCGAGCCGAACCCGCGACTGATCCACACCATCGGCCGGGTCTCCGACCTCGAGGGGCTGCTGGCCCGCGACCCCGAGGCCCGGTTCGTGCTGGAGCGGCTCACCTCGATGGTGCGCCACGGCTTCACACCGCGCGAGCTGCGCGAGGCCGGCGACTTCCTGCGCAGCCACGAAGGTGGTGCCAGGTTCGAGGGCATTGCGTTCCACCTGCCGATGGGCGGCGCATCCCACCTCTCCGAGGTGCAGCGGCTGATGACCGACGCGGTCGCCGCCGGCCTGCCGCCGACCACGATCTGGGTCAGCCACCTCACCGCGGCCGAGCTGGCGCAGCTGGCTCGTGCGTGGCCCGACTACACGATCCGCCCGCGCATCGGCACCGACCTCTGGCTCGGCGACCGGGGCGCGTTCACCGTCAAGGCGACGGTGCTCGACTCCCACCACGTCGAGCGCGGTGCCCTGTTCGGCTACCGGGGTCGGGCTGCGCCCAAGACCGGCACCATCCTCGTGGTCAGCGGCGGCACCGCCCACGGCATCGGGCTCGAGGCCCCCACCGGCGCGAACACCATCAAGGCCCGGGCCGGCGCGATCGCCCGGGGTGGACTGGACGCGGCCGGGTTCGTGCGGTCGCCGTACAGCATCGGCGGGAAGCAGCGGCTCTTCGCGGAGCCGCCGCACATGCAGGCCAGCATGCTGTTCGTGCCACAGGGATCAGCGGTGCCCGACATCGGCGACGAGATCGACGTCCGGGTCCGCTACACCGCGACTGCGTTCGACCGCGTCGTCATCGCCTGAGCAGGGTCCCCCGCCGTCACGCTTCGGGCCGGGAACCGAGCACGCGAGCGGGCCGAAGAACGGGCACAACGACCGTCCCACCCCCGAAATCGGGCCGAACCATGGCGTTGTGCCCGTTCAGAGGTACGACGCCGTCCGACGAGGGCGCTCGCTACTCGACCACCGAAGCCCTACGGGCTTCAGCCGGCTCGTGATCAGCCCGGACCGGGTCGTGGTGCGGACGCAGGATGTCACGCACGATGATCGCGACCAGGTAGAGCTCGCAGGCCATCCGCACGACGATGGCGAGCCAGTAGAACCCGGGGTCGTCGCCGCCACCCGGCTTCAGGAAGCCGCCGAGGTACCACCACACCGACGCGAAGTAGAACAGCTCGCCGGCCTGCCAGATGAGCTGGTCGCGCCAGCGTGGCCGGGCCAGTACGGCGAGGGGCAGCAGCCAGAGGGCGTACTGCGGTGAGTAGACCTTGTTGACCAGCAGGAAGCCGGCCACGACCAGGCAGCCGAGCTGGGCCAGGCGCGGGGTCTTGGGGGCGGCCAGGCCGAGGATCAGCACGAGCGCGCACCACCCGATGAAGAAGATCCACGACGCCTTGTTGATCTCGTCCGCGGAGAAGTCGTGGCCGGCCTGCGAGACCACCAGCCAGATGCTGCCCAGGTCGGCGCCCCGGTCGGAGTTGAACGTCCAGAACACCTTCCACGCCGACTCCGACGAGAGGTACGCCGGCGCGTTCGCGACCACCCACGCCAGGCCCGCGGTGATCGTGACCTTGAAGAAGTCGCTCAGCCGCCGCCGTCGCAGGCAGATGATCAGCACCCCGCCGAGCAGGAACAGGGGGTAGAGCTTCGTGGCCGTGCCGAGCCCGATCATCACCCCGGTCCACACGGGTTTGTCGCGCGACCACGCCCAGAGTGCCCCGGCCACCAGCGCCACCGAGAGCAGGTCCCAGTTGACCAGGCCGTTGAAGAGCAGCACCGGCGAGGCGGCGAAGAGCGCCGCGTCCCACGGCCTGCGTCGATGGGCCCGGGACAGGAACCACGCGGTCAACAGGGTGGCCATCGCGAGCAGGACGGCGCTGACCGCGACGTACGTCGTGATCTCGTCGAGCACGTCGGGGTCCGAGTAGTGCTCCTCGACCGGCACCTGCGGCCTCGTGCCGATGTCGGGCGAGCCGCTGACCCAGTGCGTCACCCACGCGGCGCCGTAGGCGAAGTAGGAGATGCCGACCGGGTACTCCATGACCTCGAAGCGGTCGCGGCTCTCCTGGTCGTCGGTGTAGGGCCAGTTCAGCTCGACGAACCCGCGCCCGACGTACAGATAGGGCAGGTCGGAGTAGCACATGTGCGAGTAGCGGGTCTCGCCGTCCATCCAGTTGTCGGAGTAGCACGGTGCCTTCTGCACCATCCCGAGCGCGAAGACGATCGCGGTCATCGCGAGGACGACGCGCACCGGCGTCCACCACGGGTGGGGGGCGGCGTGCTCGCCGACCGGGCCTCCGATGCCCTCGCTCAGCGCGGCCGCCACCGGGTCCTCGCGGGTCGGGGCGGCCACGCCGTCGTGGTCGGGAGCGGTCACCCCGCGGTCACTCGATACGAGCGGCTGGCTGTGCCGACTTCGTCTGTCCCGGCGGATCCTCGTCACAGCCACCGAGAATGGTGCAGCTCTCGGTCGGCGACGGTTCGGTCGTCGGAGTCTCCGACGGCGGACCCGGGGTCTTCGTGGGTTTCTCCGACGGAGTCTCGCTGGGCTCCTCGCTCTTCGTCTTCGAGGGCTTGGGCTTCGGCTTCGTCGTCTTCTTCGGCGGGGGCGGCGGCGGCACGTACGGCGCGTGGCCGTCATCGGGTGCCTCGCCGTCGACGTAGACGGGCTCCGGGAAGTACTCGACGTCCTTGCCGTCCATGAGGCGGCTCATGATCGCGGTCCACGTCTGGGTCGGGTAGTTCGCACCGTAGAACGGCTCGAGGTAGCCCTCGAGGCTCTCGTTGCCCTTGCCGCGGACGTACATCACGGCGGTGGCCATCTGTGGGGTGTAGCCGACGAACCAGGACGACGACACGTTGTCGTCGGCGTTGGTCGCCGTACCCGTCTTGCCTGCGGCCGGACGGCCGAGGGCCTGGGCGTTGGCGCCGGTGCCGTTGGTCACCACCTGCTGCATGGCATAGGAGACGTCGGCGGCGATGTCCTCGTCGAGCACCCGCTTGGTGTGCACCTTGTGGCGGTAGAGCTCGGTGCCGTCGCGGTCCTCGACCTTCTCGATCACGTAGACCGGCGCCGCCTCACCGCCGTTGGCGATCGTGGCGTAGGCGTTGGCCATGTTGATCGGGCTGACCGTCGCCGAACCCAGCGCGATGCCCGAGTTGGCCTCCAGGCCGGGCGAGTCACGAAGGTTGTTCATGGTGCCCTCGCGCTTCTTCGCCTTCGGAATGCCCAGCGCGTTGGCCATGTCGAGGATCCTCTGGGGGCCGTCGGGGATCGAGTCGGTGAGGTCGGCGTACACCGTGTTGATGGACTCCTCGGTGCCCTTGATCAGGTTCACCGACGAGCCGTAGTCATTGCCTTCGCCATCGGGGCCGGTGCCCTCGTTGCGCGGGCCCTTGGTGCCGTTCTCGAAGTAGAACGGCGAGTTCCCGTCGAAGGTGTCCTTCAGGGAGAAGCCGGCCTTGATGCCCGCGGCAAGTGCGAACGGCTTGAACGACGAACCGGGCTGGCCACCCGAGACGGCCCAGTTGATCTGCGACTTCAGGTAGTCCTGGCCGCCGTAGAAGCTGCGCAGCGCACCGGTGCCCGGCTCGACGCTGGCACTGGCGACGTGCAGTTCCTTGAGCCCGTCGGGACGGGCCTCGTCGACGCCCTCCTCGGCGGCCTTCATCGCGTCCTGGTCGAGCGTGGTGGTGACCCGGAGGCCGCCGCCGTTGATCTCCTGCTCGGTGAAGTCGAGGCGCAGGAGCTCCTTCTTGATCATCTCCAGCATGTGGCCGCGCTGTCCGGCGTACGACGACTCGGACTTGACCTTGGGGAACTTCGGCAGCCGCTTCTCGGCCCGAGCAGCCTGGTCCGCGGGGACGGTGTCCATGTCGGCCATCTCGCCCAGGACGTAGTGGTAGCGCTCGAGGAGCGCCTCCCGGTTGGCCTTGCCGTTGGCCGGGTCGAACAGTGTCGGGTTGTTGATCACCGACGCGAGTACGGCGCTCTCCCGCAGCTTCAGCTTCTTCGCGGGCTTGTCGAAGAACGCGTGGGCGGCGGCGTCGATGCCGTAGGCGCCGCGTCCGAAGTAGATCGTGTTGAGGTAGCCCTCGAGGATCTCCTCCTTGCTCTGCTGGCGCTGCAGCTTCAAGGAGACGATCGCCTCCTTCACCTTGCGGGTGTAGGAGCGCTCCTGGCTGAGGTAGAGGATCTTGACGTACTGCTGGGTGATCGTGGAGGCACCCTGCTGCGCGTTGCCCTTGGCGTTGCTGAAGGCCGCCCGGAGGATGCCCTTGGGGTCAATGCCCTTGTCGGTCCAGAAGCTCTGGTTCTCGGCCGCGACCACCGCGTCCTTGATCGTGTCGGGCATCTCGTCGAGCGAGATCGAGTTGCGGTTCTGGGTCGCGAAGCTGCCGAGCTCGGCCTTGCCGTCGTCGTAGTAGACCTTCGTGGTCTCGGTCTGGAAGTCGGCGTTGGGGTCGGGGACGTCGATGGTGCGGTAGAGCACGACGAACGCGATCGCGCCGACCAGGGCGAGCACCAGCCCGCTGATCGAGGTCCACTTCAACGTCTTCTTGAGGCGTCGCTTCAGCGGGCTCTGGTCCGGCTTGCCTGCGGCGGGCTTCTTGCGCGCGGGCACGCCAGCCTTGCGCTTTCCTGTCACGTGGTGGTCTCCGTGGGGTGCGTCGTACCAACGTCGGGCACGGGTACTTCATGGGCCAGTGGAAAAGAGTACGCGGACTGTCCTCGTTCACCCGGATCAGTGACGCGCAACACCCCGGATTCACCCGCAGTTCTCACAGAGCGCGATATATCGCTACGATAGGTCTGTGGCAAGGCGCGGAGAGACCATCGAGCTGGCAGTCCTCGGACTGCTGCACGAGTCACCCATGCACGGATACGAGCTCCGCAAGCGCCTCAACCTCATGCTCGGGTGGGGGCGCGTGCTCTCGTACGGCTCGCTCTACCCCGCGCTGAAGAAGATGCTGCGTGCCCAGTGGATCGAGGAACGCACCGTCAAGAACCCGGGTGCCGTGGTCAGTCGGCGGCCCCGGATCGTCTACCAGTTGACCGAGACCGGTGACACCGAGTTCGGCCGGTTGATGTCGGAGGTCGGCCCCACTGCGTGGGAGGACGACAACTTCGACATCCGCTTCGCCTTCTTCGGTCGCACCGACATGGAGATCCGTCTCCGGGTCCTCGAGGGTCGCCGTACCCGTCTCCAGGAGCGGCTCGACAGGGTGCAGTCGCAGCTGGCCCTGACCCAGAAGGAGATGGACCAGTACGCCTCCGAGTTGCAGAGACACGGAGTCGAATCGGTCGAGCGGGAGGTCCGCTGGCTCTCGGACCTCATCAACGCCGAGCGGAGCCAGCAGAAACCACCGGTCGAACCACAGACCTGAGCAGCACCAGCACGACAAGTCAGCAGGACAAGCCCGAGGCGATGAAAAGCCTCGACAAGAGCAGGAAGAGGAAACCGAATGGGTTCGGTACGCGTAGCAATCGTGGGAGTCGGCAACTGCGCCACCTCCCTCATCCAGGGTGTCGAGTACTACAAGGATGCGGACCCGGCCAGCTCGGTTCCCGGGCTGATGCACGTCAAGTTCGGTGACTACCACGTCTCCGACGTCGAGTTCGTCGCCGCCTTCGACGTCGACGCCAAGAAGGTCGGGTTCGACCTCTCCGAGGCCACCCAGGCCTCCGAGAACAACACGATCAAGATCGCCGACGTGCCGCCGACCGGCGTCATCGTCCAGCGTGGCCCGACCCTCGACGGTCTCGGCAAGTACTACCTCCAGACCATCGACCAGTCGGACGCCGAGCCGGTCGACGTCGTCCAGGTGCTCAAGGACGCCGAGGTCGACGTCCTGGTGTCCTACCTGCCGGTCGGTTCCGAGCAGGCCGACAAGTTCTACGCCCAGTGCGCCATCGACGCGAAGGTCGCCTTCGTCAACGCGCTGCCGGTCTTCATCGCCTCCGACCCCGAGTGGGCCAAGAAGTTCGAGGACGCCGGCGTCCCGATCGTCGGTGACGACATCAAGTCGCAGGTCGGCGCGACCATCACGCACCGCGTGATGGCCAAGCTGTTCGAGGACCGCGGCGTGACGCTGGACCGCACGTACCAGCTCAACGTCGGCGGCAACATGGACTTCAAGAACATGCTCGAGCGCGAGCGCCTTGAGTCCAAGAAGGTCTCCAAGACCCAAGCCGTCACGTCCAACCTGACCGGCTCGCTGGCCGGCCTCAAGGACAGCCGCAACGTCCACATCGGTCCCTCGGACTACGTGGCGTGGCTCGACGACCGCAAGTGGGCCTACGTGCGCCTCGAGGGTCGCGCGTTCGGTGACGTGCCGCTGAACCTCGAGTACAAGCTCGAGGTCTGGGACTCCCCGAACAGCGCCGGCATCATCATCGACGCCGTGCGTGCCGCCAAGATCGCCAAGGACCGCGGCCTCGGTGGCCCGGTCATCTCGGCCTCGGCGTACCTCATGAAGTCCCCGCCGGTCCAGATCGAGGACACCGAGGGTCGCATCCAGCTGGAGAAGTTCATCGCCGGCGAGTGACCAACCGTGCATCCTTGATGCGCGAACCGTGCATTCTTGACGTTCGAGCCGTGGATTCTTGATTCATCAGAACCGCCGCTCACCCCCTCAGGGGTGGGCGGCGGTTTCGCATTTCGCCGTACGGCGTGCGCGACCCGGTGTCGGCGTACGTCGGCGGGCGTGCCGCGTCAACAATCCACGGTTCGAGGCGCAAGAACCCACGGTTCGCGCATCAAAAGGGCATGGTTCGTGGATCAGGCGAGGAGCTCTGCGAGGACCTCGCCGAACTGGGTGATCGCCCACTCGAGCTGCTCCTCGGTGATCACGATCGGCGGGGCCAGGCGCACGGTCTGGCCGTGGGTGTCCTTGGCCAGGATGCCGCGGGCCAGGAGTCGCTGGCAGACCTCGCGGGCGGTGGCCACCTCGGGGTCGATGTCGACGCCGGCCCACAGGCCCTGGCACCGCACCTCGGTGACGCCCTTGCCCTCGAAGGCGCGGAGCCCGGAACCGAGCCGGGCACCGAGCGTCTTCGCGCGCTCCTGCATCTCACCGGTCTCGAGGAGCTGTACGACGGCGAGCCCCACCGCGGCAGCCAGCGGGTTGCCACCGAAGGTCGAGCCGTGCTGGCCCGGCTTCAGCACCCCGAGCACGTCGGTGTTGCCGACCACGGCCGAGACCGGCACGATGCCCGCGCCAAGGGCCTTGCCCAGCAGGTAGAGGTCGGGCACGACGCCGACGTTGTCGCACTGGAAGGTCGCGCCGCACCGGCCGAGGCCGGACTGGATCTCGTCGGCGATGAACAGCACGTTGTGCTCGCGAGTGATCTCGCGGACCCGGGGCAGGTAGTCCGCCGGCGGGATGCCCACGCCGGCCTCGCCCTGGATCGGCTCGACGAGCACCGCGACGGTGTTCTCGTCGATGGCCGCTTCGATCGCATCGGCGTCGCCGTAGGGCACGGTGACGAAGCCGGGAGTGAACGGGCCGTAGTTGTCGTGGGCCTCGGGGTCGTCGCTGAACGAGATGATCGTGGTGGTGCGCCCGTGGAAGTTGCCCTCCATCACGATGATGTTGGCCTGGTCGGCGGCAACGCCCTTGACCTCGTAGCCCCACTTGCGGGCCACCTTGATCGCGGACTCGACGGCCTCCGCGCCGGTGTTCATCGGCAGGATCATGTCCTTCTTCGCCAACCGGGCCAGCGCCTCGGCGAACGGACCGAGCGCCTCGGAGTGGAAGGCGCGACTGGTCAGCGTGACCTTGTCGAGCTGTTCCTTGGCGACCTTGGTCAGCTCGGGGTTGCAGTGCCCGAAGTTCACCGCGGAGTACGCCGCGAGGCAGTCGAGGTAGACCTTGCCGTCGATGTCGGTGACCGTGGCGCCGGTGGCCTCGGCGACGACGACGGGGAGCGGGTGGTAGTTGTGCGCTGCGTGGGCATCCACGACCGCGATGGCGGCCTGCTGTGCCTCACTGACTCCAGCGAGTTCGTCGTGGTTCGTCATGGGAGTGACGATAGTCACCGACCGACCGAAATCACGAACTCAGCCGGGCCCCCCAGGTGCTCGCCGTACGCCGGTAGCCCAGCGCCTCGTTGACCGCGAGCATCGGGACGTTCGCGGCATCGTTCCCCGTGAAACATCGGGTGACGCCCGCGGCGGCCAGCGCGACCAGCGAATGCCGCTTGGCGAGCGTGGCCAGGCCCAGCCCGCGGTGCGTCGGGCGGGTGCCGGTCATCGAGTTCCAGGACCGGTCGTCGGCAACGGTCACCGACCCGTAGGCCAGCACCACGTCGCCCGACATCACGGCACGACCGAGGTCGGGGCGGTGGTCGGGCTCGGCCCACTGCCCGACGGCGTACTCGTCGAACGGGATCTGCCGGGTCAGCCCCGACGGGTCGTCTCCGGCGGCCGCCTCGTGGCACTGCCAGACCGCCTCGACCCCCGCCTCCGAGAGAGGTACGACGACCAGCCCGTCAGGCACCACGCCGGGAGCGGCGACGGTCGACGGGTCCACCACCGAGATCGTGTGCTCGCGTTCGAGCGTGACGCCCCAGTGCGCGGCGACCGCGGTCGAGTGCTCGTCACCGTTGACGATGCCGGTCAGGTCGACGTCGCCGGCGACCGCGCGCATCCGGGCCAGCAGCAGGGAGCCCACTCCGCGACCGGTGTGGGCCGGATCGACCTGGATCATCAGCCTGGTCTCGCCGGTGGCACTCGTGCGGAGCCGGCTGACGCCGAGCACCTCGCCGTCCTCGGCGACCACGAAGCGCGCGAGCGTGTTCGGGTTGTGCGCCATCTCGTGGAGCACCGACGCCTCGGAGGTGATCAGGTAGGGGCTGGCCGCACCGGCGACCCGGGCCCATCCTTCTGCCGCGCCCTGGGTGGCGAAGCGCAGCTGCCTCACGGGATCAGGTCGCCGATCGTGCCGAGCACACCGCCGCCCTTCTTCTCCGGGGCCGGCGGTGGCCGCCACTCGTAGGCCTGCACGACCACGAACCCGGGGCCGTGGAAGACCATCTGGACGGCCTCGCCGGAGCCGCCGCGCAGCATCGAGCCCATGTTCATCGAGTTGTGCGTCGAGGGGGTCAGCGACGCCGACCAGCACACGGCGGCGTTGCGGTCGACGTAGACCGGCTGCTGCGAGCAGTCGAGCACGATCGGCTTGCCGACCACCGAGACCGCCGCCGTGCCGGTGCCGCCGACCGTGGTGTTGAACAGGCCGCCGGCCATCAGGCCCGCACCCTTGATCCGGTTGATGTCCCAGGTGAGCGAGGAGTCGAAGGCGAGCAGGTTGCGGAAGTTGACGCTGATGCCCTCGTTCTCGAGGTGCAGCAGGTGCACGTAGCCGGCCTCCTGGGCGAAGAAGACCTCGCCCTGCCCGGAGACCCGCATCAGCGAGACGTCCTCACCGGTGACGACCTTCTTGGCCAGCTTGCCCATCGAGCCGGACTTCTCGTGGTGGAAGGCGAGCCGCCCCAGGAAGCTGACCATCGCGCCCTTGGTGGCCAGCACGTCGGGGCCCAGCCCGACGCGGAGCGTGCGGTTGTTCTGCAGGGCCCAGCGTTCGTCGCTGCGCACCGGCATGTTCTCGGCGTCGAAGATGCGGCTCTTCATGCCGAACCCCTCAGCCGCGGGCGCCGGTCGAGACCGGCGTCCATTCGAAGGACTGTACGACGACGAAGCCGGGCCCGTGGAAGACGTACTGGACGGCCTCGCCCGAGCCGCCGCGCAGCATCGAGCCCATGTTCATCGAGTTGTTGATGCCCGGTGCCAGGCCGGCCGACCAGCAGACCGCGGAGTTGGGGTCGACGAAGACCGGCTGCTGCGAGCAGTCGAAGACGGTGGGCTTGCCGATGCAGGCCACCGCGACGGTGCCGTTGCCGCCGACGGTGGTGTTGAACAGGCCGCCGGTCATCAGGCCTGCGCCCTTGACCCGGTTGATGTCCCAGGTGAGTGAGGAGTCGAAGGCCAGCAGGTTGCGGTAGTTGAGGCTGATGCCCTCGTTCTCCAGCTCCAGCAGGAAGACGTAGCCGGCGTCGGAGGCGAAGTAGACCTCGCCCTGCCCGGAGACCCGCATCAGCGAGACGTCCTCACTGGTGACGATCTTCTTGGCGAGCTTGGCCATGCTGCCGGACTTCTCGTGGTGGAACTGCACCTGTCCGGTGTAGGCCACCATGGCGCCCTTGGCGGCCAGGACGTCCGGGCCGAGCCCGACGCGCAGCATCTGGTCGTTCTGGAGGGTGAAGCGCTCCTGGCTCTGCACGCGGAGGTTCGACTGGTCGAAAAGGTCGCTCTTCATGGCGCCAAGCATGCCCCCATCGGCCGCGCCGACAAACCCGCCACCGTTGATCGGCGCGGCTCGGCCTCCGCAGGCCGGGCCGCATCACCCAGGCGGCTGACTCAGCCAGTGCCCTCGGCGTCGGCCTTGATCCGCTTCAGGGTCTGGCGCATGCCGCCGCGCAGCTCCAGCTGGAACGACTCCTGCCCACCCATCACGGCCTTGATCAGGGTGTCGGAGATCTTCGTCGTGCCATTCGGCACCTGGCGCCGCTGCACCACCCGGGTGCCGTTGGCGATGGGGTCGAGGCTGAACGACCAGACGGACTTGTTGTCCTTGATCCGGAACGCGAACTCCCGCTCGGGCTCGAACCGGATCACCTTGGACCGGGTCGGCCAGACCAGGAGTCCGCGCCGGTTGATGTTCACCGTGCGGGTGCCGAGGGCGATGCCGTCGCCGCGCACGATCGTCTTCACCACCTGCGGGCTCCACTGCGCCATCCGTGGCATGTCGGTCACCAGCGCCCACACGGTCGCCGGGTCGGCGTCGATGTCGATGGACTCCTCGAGAAGCTCCAGAACCTCAGTCATGACGACGGACGCTAGTGCACCAACAGGAACCTGTTACTGACGGGTCACACAGTGGGATCAGCCCGCCGACGCGACCATCTCGTTCGGCACCTGAGGCAGGTCGAGCGTGTCCGTCACCTTCCCGCGGGCCAGGTCGATGACGTGGACCGCCGAGGTGGCCGGGTCGGTGACGTAGGCCGTGCCGTCGAGCACCTCGAGGGCCGGCCGCGGCTGCTGCCAGTCGACCGGCTCCCGCCAACGGTCGAGGACCGGGATCGTCGCGGTGGTCCGGCCCGTGTCCACGTCGATGACCCGAAGCCTGCCGTCGGTGCCCAGCACCAGGCCCTCACCCTCCGGCCCCCGGCCCAGCGAGCGGAAGGTGTAGCTCGCCTTCACGTCGACCAGCCGGATGGTCCCCTTCCTCGTGTCGACCAGGGAGACCCGCGTCGGCCGCTCGAGCTCCGCGTCCGGGTCGGTCTTGTAGTCGCCGAGCAGCACCGGCGAGTCCTCCGATCCGGCCTGGTTGCCGATTCGTCCGTAGGCGTCGGGGCTGTCGACCTTGGTGATGGTCCGTCCGTCCACCAGGAGCGCGCCGTCCTCGCAGCCGAAGACCGCCACCTCGCCCGCGAACGCCTCGCCGTGGACGCCCGGGCACGCGTCACTTGCGGCCAGCTCGTGGCCGGCCGGGGTGACCAGGCGTACGCCGGTGCGGGTCTCGGCGTCTCCGACGGTGTGGACCAGGTTGCCGTTCCCGAGTCGTACGGCGACCCCGTGGTGCGCCTGGTCCGCGGCATCCCGGTCGGTCTCCGGAGTGCCGTCCGCGAGGTCGTGGGGGTCGAAGACGGTCCACGATCCGGTGCCGTCGTCGAACAGCACCGTGTGCCCCTCGTGGTGCACGACGTGGCCCGGCTCCTGCGCCTCGAACACCGTGCCGGTCAGGCGTGGCTCCCCGATCCACGAGTGCCCGTGGTCGCCGTGGCTGTGCGTCCAGCTGCCCAGGTCGAGCGCCTCGAAGCCACGGCTCGTCGAGAGCAGCACGTGGCGGTCGTCCCCGGCGGGGTTGGCCCGCACGAAACCCTCGGCCGGGTGGTCGAGCAGCACCTCGCCGTCGCTGGCCCGCAGCACGAGCACGCCGCCGTCGTAGGTGACGGCGAGGCGCGGCTCGGGCCCGGCCGCCTCGACGGCGCCCGGCTCGGTGTCGTCACCCGACCGGCCCTCACTCGTGGGTTCGCCGGTCTCGGTGCCGCACGCCGACACGATCAGGGTGGCCAGCAGGACTGGGATCATTCTCCATCGCTTCATGAGAACGATTCTCAGATTTGTTGAGAATGGTTGTCAACTGCCGGGTGAGGCTAGGCGGCAGGCTCCATGCCCGCGACGCGCCACGTCGACCCGTCACGCAGCACCACGAGGTTCACGTCGCTCGCGTCGGCCCGTGCCTCGTCGGAGGGTGAGCACTCCTCGGCGTCGGGCTCGTCGAAGCAGTCTTCGGGAACACCGACGTGAGCGTCCTCGATGACGATCACGGCCAGGTCGTCGGCGCCGAGCCCGTCGATGCCGGCCTGGGTGCCGACGCCAGCGATCTGGTCGTCGGTGAGGCCGACCTCTCGGGCACCCAACACCTTGGTGGGTTCGTCGGGCAGCACCAACAGGTCGTGCTCGAGCGCCCAGTGCTGGTCGTGCACGTAGTCGGCCGTGTCGGTGCGTTCCGGCGAGAGGTCGCTCCAGAAGCCCTTGCTGATCACGTCCCGGAAGGCGTCCACATCGTCGTCCCGCACGGCCTGCGCGTACGCCGCATACGCCTCTTCGGCGCTCGCCTGCCCTGCGCGCGACCGGCTGCCCGAGTCGTCACTCCCGCCGGATGAGTCGCCGTCACCGCACGCGGACAGCCCGAGGGCGAGGACGGCGCAGGCCAGCACGGCGCCCGCTCGTGTGGAGGTACGGCGGGCCGGCGCAAGGACTCGAATGATCACGCGGCGAAGGGTGTCCACGCCGGACGGGGATCAAACGCGGGCGGCCCACCACGCCAGCAGTGCGGCCTTGGCGTCCTCCTCGGACTGCGGGCCCTCGTCCATGCGCAGCTCGAGCAGGAACGAGTAGGCCTCGCCCACCTCGCGGCCGGGCGGAATGCCGAGGATCTCCATGATCTGCGTGCCGTCGAGGTCGGGCCGGATCGAGGCCAGCTCCTCCTCCTCCGAAAGCCGCGCGATGCGCTCCTCGAGGTCGTCGTACGCCTTGCGCAGCCGGGCCGCCTTGCGCTGGTTGCGGGTCGTGCAGTCGGCCCGGGTCAGGATGTGCAGCCGCTCGAGCTGGTCGCCGGCGTCACGGACGTAGCGGCGTACGGCGGAGTCGGTCCACTCGCCGTCGCCGTACCCGTGGAAGCGCAGGTGCAGCTCGACGAGCTTGGCGACCGCGTCGATCTCGTCGTTGGAGAACCGCAGCGCCTTCATCCGCTTGCGGGTGATCTTCGCGCCGACCACGTCGTGGTGGTGGAAGGTGACGACCCCGCCGTCCTCGAAGCGTCGGGTCCTCGGCTTGCCGACGTCGTGCATCAGCGCCGCGAACCGGGAGACGAAGTCGGGTCCGTTGCCCAGCCGCTCCTCCTGGTCGATCGACTGCTCCAGCACGATCAGCGTGTGCTCGTAGACGTCCTTGTGCCGATGGTGCTCATCGCGCTCGAGGGCCAGGGCCGGCAGCTCCGGGAGGACGTAGGACGCCAGGCCGGTCTCGACCAGCAGCAGCAACCCGCGGCGTGGGTACGGCGCACAGATCAGCTTCACCAGCTCGTCACGGACCCGCTCGGCCGAGATGATCTCGATCCGCCCGGCCATCGCGGTCATCGCGGCGACCACCTCGGGCGCCACGTCGAAGCCCAGCTGTGCGGCGAAGCGGGCGGCCCGCATCATGCGCAAGGGGTCGTCGGAGAAGGAGTCCTCGGGACGTCCCGGCGTGCGCAGCGTGCGCGCGGCCAGGTCGACGATGCCGCCGAACGGGTCCTCGAAGCCGCGGTCGGGCACGGTCAACGCCATCGAGTTCACCGTGAAGTCACGTCGGCCGAGGTCGCCGACCAGCGAGTCGCCGTACGCGACGTCGGGCTTGCGGGAGGTGGCGTCGTACTTCTCGGAGCGGTAGGTGGTGATCTCGACCTGCCACTCACCCTTGCGGCAACCGATCGTGCCGAAGTCGCGGCCCATGTCCCAGAGCGCGTCTGCCCAGCCCTTGAGCAGCTTCTCGGTGACGTCGGGATGCGCCGACGTGGTGAAGTCGAGGTCGTTCTGCAGCCGGCCCAGCATGGCGTCGCGGACCGGCCCGCCGACCAGTGCCAGCTCGTGGCCGGCGTCGCGGAACCGGGCCCCCAGATCGTCGATCAGGGGGGCGATCCGCTCGAGTTCCCGGGCGACCGTCTCTTGGACGTCGCTGATCAGGATCGGGGAAGGTCGGGCGTCAGGCACGGGAGACAGGGTAGTCGCCCGGCAGGCCGATAGAGTCGGCGCCGTGATCCGACCGCTGGCTGCCCTTCGCACGCCCGTGGTCCCTGTCCTTGCGGTCGCGTTCGCCTCAGCGGCACTCGTGATTCCCACCGCGATCGCGACCGGCGCGGTCGCCGCCCCGGTGTCGGGCGCGGTGTCGGGCACGGTCACCGCTCCCGCCCGGGTCGGTACGACGAGCGCCGCCGAGGCCGACCCGTTGTCGGTGACCATCGACTCGATGACGCCGTCGGTGATCCCCCGCAAGGGACCGATCCGGTTGACCGGGTCGGTCACCAACACCAGCGACGACCCCTGGCTCGACGTCAAGATCTATCCCCGACTGTCGTTCTCACCGTTCACCACCTCCGCCGAGGTCGACCTGGCCGCCGAGTCCGACCCGCGCCTGCCGTTCGGTGACCGCATCACCACCGAGGGCCACTTCGACGAGTCCATCGCGTCGCTCGACCCGGGCGAGACCCGGGCGTGGTCGATCCGGGTGCCCCGCGAGGTGTGGGCGGCCAAGATCAGTGGCGCCGAGGGGATCTACCAGATCGGCGTCCAGGCCCTGGCCGCCAACACCGACGGGGAGCGCCCCGACAACGCCATCGGTCGGGCCCGCACGTTCATCCCGCTGGTCGACGTCCGACGGCCGGAGGTGCCCACCTCGATCGTGGTGCCGATCCGCGGGCCGGTGGAGCGCCATTCGGACGGACGCCTCGCCGAGGTCGACGAGTGGGCCACCGCGCTGGGCCCCAACGGCCGCCTGGCCCAGCTGGCGAGCATGGTCGACGGCTCCGACACCCTGCCGGTGACCTGGGCGATCGACCCCGCGATCGTGACCGCGGTGGAGCAGCTCGCCGACGGGAACCCGCCCCGCGACCTCGGCGTCCCCGACGAGGAGGCAGACGCCACCGAGGACGAGGAGACCGTCGACGAGGAGGTGCCGACCGGCGCAGCCCAGGCCTGGCTCGACGACGTCACCGCACTGGCCGATGCCCACGAAGTGCTGGCCCTCCCGTACGGCGACCTCGACGTCGCGGCCGCGTCGGCCAATGACGGCTTGCTCTACGGGTTGTCGCGCAAGCTCTCGAGCGATGTCTTCAAGCGGCTGAAGGTCAGCGCCACGCCCGCCGTCGCACCGCCGTCCGGGCTCCTCCCCGGGGCCGCCATCGACGGGATCGACCCGGGCACCACGATGCTGATGTCCGACGAGGCGGTTCCCGGCGCCGCTGACGACGAGGAGGAGTCCGACCAGCCGTCCCGGCTGCAGCTGGGCGACCACCAGATGTCCCTGTACGACGCCACGATGCTCAACGTTCCCGCAGGCGATGTCCAGAACGCGCTGACCGTGCGCCAGCGGACCCTTGCCGAGGCCGCCGTGCGCTCCCTGGCCGACGACACCGACCCACTCCTGGTGAACCTGCCCACCGACTTCGACCCCGGCACGTCGGCGTCCGACTTCTTTGCCGGCCTGGATCGACCCTTCGTCGACGTACGCCGTCTCTCCACGAACACCGGTGGCCGGACCCGTGAGGTGAAGCAGGTCGACTACCCGCGGCGCCAGGAACAGCGCGAGCTGGGCTCCGCGTCGTTCACCTCGGCCCGCGAGCTGATGGAGGCCGGCGCCACCCTCGACGACATCCTGGCCGACACCGACGGCATCGAGCGGCAGACCGCCGAGGAGGCGCTCACCTACACCTCCTACATGGTGCGCGACGACCAGTTCGCCGCCGAGCAGCTGGCCGACGGCGCGACCAGCTGGCTCGAGAGCCGCCTGCGTCAGGTCACGATCGAAGCGCCGTCGTTCGTGATCCTCTCCGCGGCCAACGGGCCCTTCGCGGTCAAGATCACCAACGGCCTCGAGGTCCCGGTCACCCTCTCGATCAAGGCGCACACCCAGGACAACCTCGAGATCCGGGCGCCGGGCACCATCGAGATCGGGGCGAAGACCTCTCGCACCATCCAGCTCGACGCCACCGCCAGCTCGATCGGGGTGCACCCGGTCGACCTCGTGGCCACTGACAGCCAGGGGCGCCCGCTGGGCAGCTCCGAGGAGATGAGCGTGCGCTCCAACTCGGTCGGCAAGGTGATCTGGGTGATCCTCGGCGTCGGGGTCGGCATCCTCTTCCTTGCCATCCCGGTCCGCCTGATCCGTCGCTACCGGAAGTCACGCGCAGCATGAACACCACCCCAGACAAATCCTCGCTGCGCTGCGGTTTGCCCAGGGACCCCGGATGAGCTCCCCGAAGACCGTCATCGGCAACAGCGCCGTCATGGCGGCCGGCACCATCGTGTCCCGGTTCAGCGGCCTGATCCGGTCGATCCTGCTCGCCGCGGCCCTGGGCACCGGCGGTCACGCCGACCTCTTCAACATCGCCAACACGATCCCGAACATGCTCTACATCCTGCTGGCGGGTGGCGTGTTCAACGCCGTCCTCGTCCCGCAGCTGATCCGGGCGATGAAGAACGACGCCGACGGCGGCGAGGCCTACACCAACCGGATCATCACCCTGGCCGGGCTCTTCCTGGCCGGCGTCACGGCGGTGCTGGTCATCGCGGCGCCCTGGGTGATGGCGCTCTACCTCGACGGCGGCCACGCCGGAGCGGAACGCGAGAGCGTGGTCGACTTCGCCCGCTACTGCCTGCCCCAGGTCTTCTTCTACGGCATGTTCGTGCTGGTCGGCCAGGTGCTCAACGCCCGCGGCAGGTTCGGGCCGATGATGTGGGCGCCGATCGCCAACAACATCATCTCGATGGTGGTGCTGGTGGCCTACCTCGTCGTCTTCGGGCCGTCCTCGACCGGCGCCTACAGCAGTGGCGAGGAGCTGGTGCTCGGTCTCGGCTCGACGCTCGGCATCGCCGCCCAGTTCCTGATCCTGGTGCCCTACCTCAAGCAGGCGGGGTTCACCTACCGTCCGCGCTTCGACTTCCGCGGCTCTGGCCTCGGCCACACGCTGAAGCTGGGCATCTGGACGGTGCTGTTCGTGATCGTCAACCAGATCGCGTACACGGTCGTCGTACGACTCGCATCCGGCGGCACCGCGGACGGTGCGGACGGCACCGGCTACACCATCTACTCCGGCGCGTTCCTGCTGACCATGGTCCCCCACGGCATCGTGACGGTCTCCCTGGCCACGGCTGTCCTGCCCACCCTCTCCGCCAGCGCGGCCGACGGTCGACCCGCCGACCTGGCCCGCACCCTGTCCGACACCCTGCGCACCAGCCTGGCCTTCATCGTGCCGTTCACGATGCTGCTCCCCCTGCTCTCCCACGACATCGCCCGGGTGGTCTGGGGGTACGGCGCGGCAGCCGACAGCTACGACGACTACGCGCCCACGGTGGCGCTCTTCGCCCCGGGCATCCTCTTCTTCACCGTGCACTACCTCATGCTGCGCGGGTTCTACGCCCTCGAGCGCACCCGCACGGTCTTCTGGGTTCAGTGCGTGATCGCGGTGGTCAACATCGCCCTGGCCGTCGCGCTCGTCGCGGCGACCAACGCAGACTTCACCGCCCCGGCGCTCGCCCTCGCCTACGCCGGTGCGTACGGCGTGGGCGCGTGCGGCTCCTACGTGTTGCTCCGCCACCTGCTCGGCGGCCTGCAGACCCCGCGCCTGGTGCGGTTCCTGATCCGTGTCGTGATCGCCGGTGGCGGTGCCGCCGTGGCGGCCTACGCCGTGGCCCGCGGGTTCGACGCCCTCGTCGGCACCGGGGACGGACTGGTCTCGTCGGTCCTCTTCCTGGCCCTCGTGGCCGCGGTCGACGGCCTCGTCTTCCTGGTCCTGGCCCGGGTCATGCACATCCGCGAGGTCAACGAACTCGTCGAGACCGTGTCGCGACGCCTGCCGGTCCCACGTCGCGGCTGAGAAGCGGCCTACGATGAGCCCCGGAAGCTCATCTGGTTGATCGCGCGATGGGGAGGGAAGCGACGATGACGGCGTACCGGCGACCGGGCGACGTGATTGTCGACCGCTACCGCCTCATCGACCTGCTCAACGAGGCGCGCGGCGCCCGGTTCTGGCTGGCGTGGGACAACATCCTGGCCCGCCACGTCGCGGTGCACCTGATCAGCGAGGACGACCCTCGGGCCGACGAGCTGCGTGCTGCGGCCCGGCGCTCGGCCCGCCTCCTCGACCCGCGCCTGCTCCGGGTGCTCGACATCGGCACGATCGCGGGCAACTGCTACGTCGTCAACGAGTGGGGCGAGGGCGTCTCCCTCAACAACATGCTCGCCGAGGGGCCACTGGCACCCCGCCGTGCGGCGTGGCTGATCGGCGAGGTCAGCGAGACCATCGCCGCGGCCCACGCCTCGGGAGTGGCCCACGGCCGCCTGGTCCCCGAGAACGTCCTGATCGACGAGCGCGGATCCGTCAAGGTGATCGGCTTCGCCGTCGACGCCGCGCTGCACGGCCTGCCCGAGGGGCGCACCTCCACCGAGGTCGTCGACCTCGCCGGCCTGCTCTACGCCGCACTCACCGGCAAGTGGCCCGGCATCTCGACCTCCTCGGTCAAGCCAGCCCCGCAGGAGCACGGCCGAGCCCTGCGCCCACGCCAGGTCCGCGCCGGCGTGCCCCGCATCCTCGACACACTCTGCGACGAGGTGCTCAGCCCCTACCCCGGACCCCATGACCACGGCTACGACTCGGCCGCAGCGATCGCGACCGCGCTGATGGAGTACGTCGGCGACCCCGCGGCGATGGCGGAGGCCGAGGCGGCCAGCCGTCGTGGCAACACCCACCCGCGCCTGCCACGCATCGAGGCACTGGTGCTCGCCCCGGACCCGGTGCCCGAACCAGATCCCGAGCCTGAGCCTGAGCCCGAGCCCGAGCCGACGCCGGAGCCCGAGCCGCCTGCGCGCCCGAGCCCGGCGGAGGAGACCGTCGCCGGCGCGCCCGTGTTCTACGACGACTCCGGCGACGTGGGCTGGGTCAGCCCCAGCCCCGCGCCGCCACCCCCGCCTCCGCCGCCGTTCGAGGAGCAGCCGGCGCGACCGCTCTTCGCCCCCGACCCGCCCGAGGGCCGGGCGGTCCGCACACCCCGGCCCGGCGCCGAGCAGGACTCCGCGCAGTACTGGCCCTGGGAGACCGGCACCGGCGCCGTACCCCCGGCCCCGGACGACACCCCCGGCGAGGACGACTCCGTCCCCGGCCGCAACTGGATGCGCACCGCCTGGATCATCGCCGCCTCACTGCTGATCCTGGTCGCGATGATCTACGCCTTCAACCGCGGCCGCGACACCGACGGTGCCTCCGACGACGACGAGGACAGCCGGGCGACGACCACCACCTCCGCGCGCGCCGTGCTGAAACCGGTCGGCATCTCCGACCTCGACCCCTACGGCGACCCGCCCGAGGAGAACTCAGACCGGGCCCCGCTGGCCATCGACGGCGACGCGGCCACGGCCTGGCAGACCTCCGGCTACGACCAGAACTTCGGACCCGGCGGACTCAAGCCCGGCGTTGGCCTGGTCGTCGACCTGGGCGAGGAGAAACAGGTCGGGTCGGCCGTGGCCACCGTGCTCAACGACCCCACGGCTGCCGAGCTGTACGTCGTCGGCGGCGACTCCGCCCCGGCGAGTGTCGACGACCTCGACCCAGTCGCCTCGGCGACCTCGAGCCAGGGACGTCTTGTGCTCAAGCCCGGCGACGCCGCCACCGGCCGGTGGGTCGTGCTGTGGCTGACCTCGGTGCCGAACGACGGCTCCTACCGGGGCAGGGTCGCCGAGATCCAGGTGCGCGAGTGACCCGCTCCGACCACGACCTCCTGCGCGCCCACGTCGACGGTGACCCGGACGCGTTCGGGGAGCTGTTCGGCAGGCACCGGGACCGGCTGTGGGCAGTGGCCCTGCGCACCATGGGCAACCCGGAGGAGGCCGCCGACGCCCTCCAGGACGGCCTGATCTCCGCGTTCCGCCGGGCCGGCAGCTTCCGGGGAGACGCCGCGGTCACCACCTGGTTGCACCGCGTGGTGGTCAATGCGTGCCTCGACCGGATCCGGGCCAACAAGGTCCGGGCCGCCGGGGCCCTGCCCGACGACCTCGACGAGTACGCCGGACGCGGCACGCTCAGCACCTCCGACCAGGGTCCACTCCCCGAGGACGCCGCCGCCGACGGTGAGCGCCGGCGCGTGGTCCTCGACGCCCTGCGCACCCTGCCCGAGGAGCAGCGCGCCGCCCTCGTGCTGGTCGACATGGAGGGGTACGGCGTCGCCGAGGCGGCCGAGATCCTCGAGTGCGCGGTCGGCACGATCAAGTCCCGGTGTGCCCGCGGGCGAGCCAGACTGGCCCCGCTGCTGGGCGTGCTCCGCGAACCCGACGTGAGCCCGCCCACGCCCGGGAACCCGCCGGCCTCCTCCCCCGTCTCATCCTCGGACCCACCGCGCGGGCCACCCGCCTGACCGGCCACCGACCCCGTCCCACCATTCGATCTCCCGCCTCGCCACCCATCCACCCAGGAGGTGAATCGCCATGACCGACCCGGAGCTGACCCCCGCCCAGAACGAGGCGGTCCGCCGCCTGCTTGCCGACGCCCGCCACGACGAGCCGATGCCGGCCGAGGTCGCGGCACGCCTCGACGACGTGCTGGCCGACCTCTCGGGTGAGCGCGCCACCTCTCCCGAAGCCACGTCTCCCGAAGCCGCCTCCTCCGACGTCACGTCGGACGCCGACGGGGCTGTCGTCGTACCCCTCGCGGAGCGGCGTGAGCGCAAGGCCCGCCGCTGGCCCGCCGTACTGCTCTCCGCCGCGGCCGTGGCGGCCATCGGCCTCGGCGTCACCCAGATGCTCGACAGCTCCCCCGACGGCGACAACGGCAGCGCCGAGTCCAGGAGCGCCGACGACGGCGCCGCCAAGGACTCGCTCCAGGGCGAGGACGCTCCCAGCTCCTCCGACTCCGCAACCGAGGAGCCACCGACCACGGCACGCCTGCCGCAGAACCTGGACGACCTCGAGAGTGAGCTGACCTCCGAGCTCGGCCCGGTCACGTTCCGGGACGGCCAGGCGTACAAGGCCGACGTCACCCCGCGAGAGACTGCCACCCTGACCCGGCGCTGCGGACCCGACAAGGCGGTTCCCGGCGCCTGGCTCCAGCCCGCGACGTACCGCGGTCGCGACGCCCTGGTCATCTTCCACCCCCCGTCACCGACCGGGCGCCGGGTCGACCTCTACGTCTGCGGCCCCAAGAGCGGCCGCTACGTCGATTCGGTCACCCTTCCCTCCGGGGAATGACCCGCCCGTAGGATCGGTTGCACCCGACGTACCCAGATCGACCCACGGGATCGACCAACGGCCAGGGAGGCCTGCGCACCATGAGCACCGACGTCCGCAACGTGATCATCATCGGCTCCGGCCCGACCGGCTACACCGCGGCCGTGTACGCCGCCCGGGCCAACCTCGAGCCCCTCGTCTTCGAGGGCTCGGTGACCGCCGGTGGCGCGTTGATGAACACCACCGAGGTGGAGAACTTCCCCGGCTTCCGCGACGGCATCATGGGCCCGGCCCTGATGGACGAGATGCGCGCCCAGGCCGAGCGCTTCGGCGCCGAGCTGATCCCCGACGACGTGGTCTCGGTCGACCTGACCGCCACCCCCAAGGTGGTGCGCACCGCCGACGGCGAGTTCCGCGCGCGCTCGGTGATCCTGGCGACCGGCTCGGGCTACCGCAAGCTCGGCCTGCCCAACGAGGAGGAGCTCTCCGGACGCGGCGTGTCGTGGTGCGCCACCTGCGACGGCTTCTTCTTCCGCGACCAGAACATCGCCGTGGTCGGCGGTGGCGACTCCGCCATCGAGGAGGCCACCTTCCTGACCCGCTTCGGCTCCAAGGTCACCCTGATCCACCGCCGCGACGAGTTGCGCGCCTCCAAGATCATGCAGGAGCGAGCCTTCGCCGACCCGAAGCTCGACATCGCCTGGAACTCCGAGGTCGCCTCGATCAACGGCACCGACTCGCTGGAGTCCCTGACCCTGCGCGACACGGTCACCGGTGAGGAACGCACCCTCGAGGCCACCGGCCTGTTCATCGCCGTCGGCCACGACCCGCGCTCCGAGCTCCTGACCGGCCAGGTCGACCTCGACGAGAACGGCTACGTCCTCGTCGACCAGCCTTCCACCCGCACCAACATCGAGGGCGTCTTCGCCGCAGGCGACCTGGTCGACCACCACTACCGCCAGGCCATCACCGCTGCCGGCACCGGTTGCTCGGCCGCTCTCGACGCCGAGCGCTACATCGCCGCCCTCGACCACGCGGCCGCCACCGGTGCCGCCGCCGTCGAGTCCGAGACGATCACCCAGGAAGTCCAGACCGCCGGCGCGTGAGGCCGCGATCACCGGTCTCGCCGGGAATGATCGTCGGTGGGGTCGTGTTGAGTCAGGTGCACGACCCAGTCCAAGCTTCCAGCCCGGACAGCCCGGGAACCAGAAAGGGATAACCGTGGGCAACATTGCAGCCGTGACCGACGCCGAGTTCGACGCCGAGGTCCTCAAGTCCGACAAGCCCGTCCTCGTGGACTTCTGGGCCGAGTGGTGCGGCCCGTGCCGCCAGGTCGCCCCGATCCTCGACGAGATCGCCGGCCAGCACGGCGACAAGATCGGCTTCTTCAAGCTGAATGTCGACGAGAACCCGGTCACCCCGGCGACCTACCGCGTCACCGGCATCCCGACGATCAACGTCTACCAGAACGGCGAGGTCGTGAAGTCCATCGTCGGCGCGAAGCCCAAGGCCGCGCTGCTGAAGGAACTCGACCAGTTCATCAACTGATCTCAGCTCAGTCCCCCACGCGCCGGAGGCAGCCCCCCAGGGGCGGTCTTCGGCGCTGGTCGTTTCGGGCGCACCACACCCAGCAGGCGCTCCACCGCCTGCTCCACCTCGTCCTTCCAGGTGAGCACCGACCGGAGCTCCATCCGCAGCCGCGGGTGGGTGGGGTGCGCCCGTTGCGTCTTGAAGCCCACCCGGGTGAGGAACCCCGCCGGTACGACGCAGTGCCCCAGGCCCTGCTCACGCGTCGAGCCGAACGCCTCCACGGCACGCACCTCCCCGCGCTTGATCAGGTCCTTGGCCAGGCCCTGGATCAGCAACCGTCCGATGCCGTGCCCGGTCCACGCCGGGTCGACGTACACCGTGGTCAGGACCAGCGCATCGGGTGAGACCGGCGCCGTCGGGAAGGCCGAGACACCCGGCACCCAGGCGGTCGGTGCGTAGATCAGGTAGCCCACGGCCTCGTCGTCGACCATGGCCACCCGCCCGCACGAGCCCCACTCCCGGAGAACCTCGGAGATCCAGGCCTCCTTCTCGCAGGCCGACTCCTCGGCGTCGAGCCGGTCACGGCGTACCGGGTCGAGCTGCCAGAACAGGCAGTGCTGGCAGGGCTGGGGCAACCCGTCGAGGTTGTCCAGCGTCAGGGGCACCGTCTTGCGTGACATCACCGGCTCTCCGGGGTCGCGCCACGGTGTCAGGGCTCCCTGCCTGTGCGCGACCGCCATGCATCCCTCATGCTAGTGGTCACCATCACCCGCCGAGGAGCATCCGTTGCGCGACTTCACGTACCCGTCGATCATCACCACCGCCAAGGGCCTGTTCCGAGCCCTCGGCCTCAGGTTCACGATGACCGGCACCGAGCACGTGCCCCGCGAGGGCGGCGTGCTCCTGGCCTGCAACCACATCGGGTACGCCGACTTCGTGTTCGGCGGCCTCGCCGCAAACCCGTCCGGCCGCAAGGTCCGGTTCATGGCAAAGCGCGAGATCTTCGACCACAAGATCGCCGGGCCGGTGATGCGCTCCATGCACCACATCCGCGTTGACCGGGCCGACGGCCTCGACTCGTTCCACGAAGCGGTCCGCTACCTGCGTGAGGGAGAGGCCGTCGGCATCTTCCCCGAGGCCACCATCTCCCGGTCGTTCCAGATCAAGGAGATCAAGAGCGGCGCCGTCCGCATCGCCGCCGAGGCCGGCGTACCCCTCCTCCCGGTGATCATGTGGGGCACGCACCGGATCATCACCAAGGACCACCCCAAGGACTTCTCCCGCGGCAAGACCATCGCGCTGGCCGTGGGTGAGCCGTTGCACCCGACCGGCGAGGACCCGGTCGCCGAGGCCGCCGAGCTGAAGGCGGCCCTGCAGAAGTTGCTCGACGAGACGATCCGGGCCTACCCCGCCGCCGAGCAGCCCGAAGGCTCCTGGTGGCTGCCCAAGTCGTACGGCGGCTCGGCCCCCACGCTCGAGGAGGCCGAGGTGCTCGACGCCAACGAGAAGCGCGAGCGGGCCGCCCGTCGAGCCGCCAAGCGGGCCGCCAAGAAGTGATGCTGCAGGTTTTCCCGGCGCGCCGGGGAAACCTGTACTTCCCACGTGAGGTCTGCCGTGGGGAGCGCATGCTTTCCGTGGGATGTTCCCCGTGAAACAAGCGATATGTGGTTTTGTCGACAAAACCACATATCGATATCGTGACTTGTGACGAGACCAGAACGCCCGACCCCGGCTGATCGCCGGGGCCGGGCGTTCACAGAACTCAGATCGGGCGGTCCTGGCGGTTGCGGGGGTCCATGACATCGACGATGCGGCGCAGGTCCTCCATCGAGGCGAACTCGACGGTGATCTTGCCCTTGCTGCGTCCCAGGTCGACCTTGACCCGGGTCTCGAAGCGGTCGGAGAGCCGCTCGGCGAGATCGGCGAGGCCGGGTGCCGTCGGCTTGTTGCGCGCCGAACGGGTGCCCTTGCCGCCATGGTCGCCCACGGAGACGATCTCCTCGAGGCCCCGCACGCTGATCCCCTCGGCCACCACGCGCTGGGCGAGCCGGTCCTGGATGTCGCCGTCCTCGACCGCGAGGAGTGAGCGAGCGTGGCCCGCAGAGAGGACCCCGGCAGCGACTCGGCGCTGCACAGCGGGAGAGAGCTTGAGCAGCCGCAACGTGTTGGAGATCTGCGGTCGCGAGCGACCGATCCGGCCGGCGAGGTCCTCGTGCGTGCAGCCGAAGTCCTCGAGCATCTGCGAGTACGCGGCCGCCTCCTCGAGCGGGTTCAGCTGCGAACGGTGCAGGTTCTCCAGCAGCGCGTCGCGCAGCATGTCGTTGTCGCCGGTCTGACGCACGATCGCCGGGATGAACTCCTGGCCGGCCTCCTGCGAGGCCCGCCACCGGCGCTCACCCATGATCAGCTCGTACGCCGGCTCACCGTCGGCGGCGTCCTCGTCGAGGCGACGTACGACGATCGGCTGGAGCAGGCCGACCTCGCGGATCGAGTGGACCAGCTCCGCCATCGCCTCCTCCTCGAAGACCTGGCGCGGCTGACGGGCGTTCGGGGTGATCGACTTGAGCGGGAGCTCGGCGAAGTAGGCCCCCGCGACCAGGGGAGCCTCCACTGAGGGAGTGTCGCCGGCGTCGACTGCTGCGGCGCCCGCACCGTCCTGCGGCGTGGCTGCCGACGACATGGCGCCGACGGCGTAGTAAGTAGGGGTCGACGCGTGATCCGGCGTGCCGTCTGTTGACGGTGCGTCCTGGGGCTCCGCGGGAGCGGTCGGGATCAGCGCACCGAGGCCACGTCCGAGGCCACGTCGCTGGGTCTGCTTCTGGTTCATGCCTTCGCTCCCTTGGTCGCCATCTCGCGCGCCGCTTCCAGGTAGCTGAGTGCCCCCGGTGATCCCGGATCGTAGGTCATCACGGTCTGACCGTAGGAAGGGGCCTCCGAGACCCGGACGGAACGAGGGATCGAGGTCTTGAGCACCGTGTCGCCGAAGTGTTCTCGTACCTCGTCGGCCACACCTGCGGCCAGGCGCGTGCGGGCGTCGTACATGGTGATCAGGATCGTGGTGACGTCGAGGCGGTTGTTGAGGTGCTTCTTCACCATGTCGACGGTCTCGAGCAGCTGTCCGAGCCCCTCGAGCGCGTAGTACTCCGCCTGGATCGGGATCAGCATCTCCGCGCCGGCCACGAGCGCGTTGAGGGTGAGCAGGCCCAAGGACGGCGGGCAGTCGATGAGCACGTAGTCGAAGCGCTCCTCGCCGGCCTCCGCCTCGGTGCCGACGAGGGGGTGCGCGTCGATCGCCTTCTGGAGGCGGCTCTCGCGCGCCACCACGGAGACCAGCTCGATCTCCGCGCCGGCCAGGTCGATGGTCGCGGGGACCACCGAGAGGTTCTCGAACTCGGGGCTCTGGCTGGCGACCTCTGCGAGGGGGGAGCCCTCGACGAGCATGTCGTACGTCGAGGGCACGCCGCGGTGGTGCTCGACCGACAGTGCGGTCGACGCGTTGCCCTGCGGGTCGAGGTCGATGACGAGCACACGCTGGCCGAGCTGGACGAGCGCGGCGGCCAGGTTCACGGTCGAGGTGGTCTTGCCCACGCCGCCCTTCTGGTTGGCCACGACCATCACCCGGGTCTGGGCCGGGCGACCGACCGACGGGCGACCGAAGGCCGAGCGTCGAGCCAGGATGGAGTGCTCGGCGGCTCGCGCCAGCGGCGTGCTCTCGCTCTGGAAGGTGGGCTCCGAATCCGCGACCTCCGCGGCCGTTCGGACCACGAATCCGGGGCTGGAGGCCGATGTTTCACGTGAAACCACGGAATCCTCTTCCTGTGGAGAATGGACCTGACTCTGTGGAGAACCACGCTCAGCAGAGGTGTTTTCCCCGGTGGATAACTCTTGATCGGGTGCTGCAGGTGACTCGAAATGGCCGCTCATGAGCCTCGCCGGGCCTGCCGGCGGGAACGCTTCGAGCCACCACCTGCCGGAGCGTCCAAACGTACCGTCGGGAGGCCTGCCCATGCCACTCTCACGGCATACGTGAGCGGATCGACCAAGCCTTCGCCCAGCACGACTGTCTCCGGGGGAGTGCAGCCCAGCTTCGCCAGCACGGGAGCGGCCTCGACGATCTCGTCCTCGACCGACGATCCCTTCATCGCCACGAGGGCTCCCTCGGCGGAGACCAGCGGCATCGACCACTCCAGCAGCCGACCCAGCGGTGCCACCGCGCGGGAAGTGACGACGTCGAAGGTGCGACGGCCGTGCAGGGCGTCCGCACGGCCGCGGACCACCTCGACGTTCTCGAGCGCCAAGGCTTCGACGACCTCATTCACATAGGTCGTGCGACGCAACAGTGGCTCTACGAGCGTGATCTGGAGGTCAGGCCGCGCGATCGCCAGCACGAGCCCCGGGAGGCCGGCCCCGCTGCCGATGTCGCAGACGCTCATGTTCTCGGGTATCGCGTCACCGAGGACGGCACAGTTCAACAGATGGCGCTCCCACAGGCGGGGCGCCTCACGGGGGCCGATCAGCCCACGGACCACGCCGGCGTCGGCAAGGGAGGCGGCGTACGCCTCGATGAGGGGGAGTCGCGAAGATGCGAACACCCTCCGCGCCGCCTCCGGAGTCTCCGGGGGCGCGGAGGATGTTTCACGTGAAACCACGATCAGGAGACCGTCACGCCGGAAGCACCACGACGAAGCGACGCGGCTCGGCGCCCTCGGACTCCGACTGCAGGCCGCCGGCTGCCACGGCGTCGTGGACCACCTTGCGCTCGAAGGGGGACATCGGGTCGAGGGACACCGGCTCACCGGTCTCCTTGACCTGCGCGATGGTCTCCTCGGCCAGCTTCACCAGGCTCGTCTTCTGGTCGGCCCGGTAGCCGCCGATGTCGAGCATCAGGCGGGACCGGTCGCCGGTCTCGCGGTAGACGGCAAGGCGGGTCAGCTCCTGGAGGGCCTCGAGGACCTCGCCGTTGGAGCCGACGAGCTGCGAGAGGTCGGCGCCGACGATGGACACGGCGGCGCGGTCACCCTCGACGTCCATGTCCAGGTCACCGTCGAGATCGGCGATGTCGAGCAGTTCCTCGAGGTAGTCGGCGGCGATGTCGCCCTCCTGCTCGAGACGCTGGATGCGGGAGGGACGCGTGGCGTCCTCGGTCACTTCTTCACTCACGTGTGGAACTCCTTGGTGCAATGGGTAGGTCAGGGACGCTTCTTCGGCGGACTCTTCTTCTTGTTCGTCCGCTGGCTGCGAGGCTGCTTCTTCGGCTGCACGCGGGGTGCGACCTTCGGCTCCTCGACGGCCTCGGTGAGGGTGTCGGTGGACACCTCGGCGTCGGTCTTCAGGCCCTTGCGGGCGGCGTGCGCCTTGTCGCGCTCCGCCTTGGCGGCGGCCGCGGGCGTGCCGGGCACGGGGTTGTTGCGGATCACGTAGAACTGCTGACCCATGGTCCACAGGTTCGAGACGGTCCAGTAGATGAGGACACCGATCGGGAACGCGACGCCACCGACGGCGAAGACCACCGGGAGCACGTAGAGCAGCATCTTCTGCTGCTGGGCGTAGGGGCCGGTCATCGCCGAGGCCGGCATGTTCTTGGTCATCAGCTGACGCTGCGTGGTGAACGTGGTGACCAGCATGGCCAGCACGAAGACCAGCGCCATGACCTGCAGGCGGTGGTCGCCGTCAGCCTTGAGGAATGTGCCGGCGAGGTCGACGCCGAAGAGCTTCGAGTCGCCGAACTGACGCGCGGCGGTCTCGTCCAGGACGCCGTGCGCCTTGCCCTTCTTCGCCGCCTGGTCGAGCAGGCGGAAGAGGGCCAGGAAGATCGGCATCTGCAGCAGGATCGGCAGGCAGGAGGCGAACGGGTTGGTCCCGGCCTCCTTGTAGAGCGCCATCGTCTCCTGGGCGAGCCGCTCCCGGTCGTGGCCGTACTTCTTCTGCAGCTCCTTGACCTTGGGCTGCAGCAGCTGCATGTTGCGTGAAGACTTGATCTGCTTCACGAACAGCGGGATCAGGGCGGCACGGATCACGAGCGTCAGCCCGACGATCGACAACGCCCACGCGGCACCGCCAGCCGGGTCCATGAACGTGCTGAACAGCTTGTGGAAGCCCACCAGCACGACGGAGATCACGTAGTACAGCGGGACCATGATGAAGTGGCCGATGTCGCCGAGGAAGGACACTCAGGCTCCTTGGAGAGGGGCGGGTGGGGCAGGACGATTGGGTGGCACGGGGTCGTATCCGCCGGCGGCCCACGGGTGACAGCGTGCCAGACGGCGCACAGCCAGCCAGCTTCCGCGAATGCTGCCGTGACGGGTGACCGCTTCGAGCGCGTACGCCGAGCACGAGGGGTGATAGCGGCAGACCTGCCCGTAGAGCGGGCTGATCAACAGGCGATAGGCCTTGAGGAACCAGATCAGGGGGTACTTCACGCGCTCACCCGGCCGAGGGTTCGGGCGAGGTCGTCGGCCAGGTCGGCGTACGACGCCTCGGCCGAGGCGGGCAGCGCACGGACCACGAGCACGCCGAAGTCCGGGAGCGACGAAAGTTGCTCCCGGACGAGGTGTCGAAGTCGACGCTTCACGCGATTGCGGATGACCGCATTCCCGACTGCCTTGCTCACCACGAACCCGACACGGACCGGTGCGTCGGTCGCGTCGTCCACCCAGAGGTGTACGACGAGCGTCCGCGAACCGGCACGGCGGCCGTTGCGAGATGCGGAACGGAAGTCAGCGCCGGTGGTGAGGCGGTGCTCCCGGGGCAGCACGGCCGCGCAGATTCAGCAGCGGGCTCAGACAGCGAGCTTGCTGCGACCCTTGCGACGGCGCGTGGACAGGATGGCCCGGCCGGCGCGGGTGCGCATGCGCAGACGGAAACCGTGCACCTTGTGACGGCGGCGGTTGTTCGGCTGGTAGGTACGCTTGCTCACGAGCTTTATCTCCCCTGGAGGATGGGTGTTCAGGACTGACGTTCTGATCTGATCGTTCTGGACTGGCGTTGTGGCCATTCCGCTGTTGTTCACACGGTGCCCAACGCGACGGGCAGCTATTCGGCTGGCACCGCCCACCCACGCAAGGCCCTGCAGGCAGGGCAGTCGTGGACATGCGGCACCGGTCGACACCGGGGTGACCAAGTAACGGTACGCGTTGCGCGAAGAGAGGGTCAAACTCACCATCCACCAGCCTGTGGATGACGGGTTGATCCGGGGGCCTTCCGCTTGTTACGTTCGCCTCTACCGAGGTTCCCCACGACCCCGATTCCGGATCAACGGGCATGCGTCCGTGATCCCCGTCACATTGTCCCGAAAAGGGCCTCTGAACTGGGAAAACGCACCACGATCGATTGCTCCGGAGCGGAATGGGGCCGGGTTCTCCACAAGGAACACCCGGCGTTCACAGCCTGTGGACAAAGTTGTGGAAAGATTTCCGCCGACCTCGCCGAGGAACGGTGCAGCAGGACGATGTGAGGCAATCGGCGGCTCCGGCCGCCCCGCAAGCAACAAGTTGGGGGATCCACAGGTGGACAACAGCGACGGCGCAACTCCCGGGCAGCCCACGCTCCACGAGGTCTGGCGCACCCTCGTCGACGACCTGCAGCCGAACCAGCGCGCGTGGCTGCGCTCGAGCGAACCGGTCACCCTGCACGAGCACACCGCCATCATCGCCGTGCCCAACGACTTCACCAGGGGTCAGCTCGAGGGCCGGCTCCGCACCCGCCTCGAGGACTCGCTCACCGAAGCACTGGGCCACCGGGTCCGCATTGCGGTGACTGTCGACCCGCAGCTCGACGAAGCGACGTTCGACGACCAGGCCGTGACACCGCCGCCGGTCCCGGACACCCGCGACGACCTGCACCACCAGGGCGGCGGCCGCGCCGACCACGCGATCGACGACATGCAGACAAGTGGACTTGTCGACATGTCGACAAATGTCCAGGGGAGTGTGCTCGAGACCCGGCTCAACCCGAAGTACACCTTCGAGACGTTCGTCATCGGTTCCTCGAACCGCTTCCCACACGCCGCAGCGGTGGCCGTGGCCGAGGCCCCGGGCAAGGCGTACAACCCGCTCCTGGTCTACGGCGACTCCGGGCTCGGCAAGACCCACCTGCTGCACGCCATCGGCCACTACGTGCGCTCGCTCTACCGCGGCGCCAAGGTGCGCTACGTCTCGTCCGAAGAGTTCACCAACGAGTTCATCAACGCCATCAAGGACAAGCGCCCCGAGACGTTCCAGCGGCGCTACCGCGAGGTCGACGTACTCCTCATCGACGACATCCAGTTCCTCGAGGGCAAGACGCAGACGCAGGAGGAGTTCTTCCACACCTTCAACGCGCTGCACAACGCCAACAAGCAGATCGTGCTCACCTCCGACCGGGCGCCCAAGCGGCTCGAGGCACTCGAGGACCGGCTGCGCAGCCGGTTCGAGTGGGGCCTGATCACCGACGTGCAGCCGCCCGACCTCGAGACCCGCATCGCGATCCTGCGCAAGAAGGCCGCGATCGAGCGGATGACCGCGCCACCCGAGGTGCTCGAGTTCATCGCCAGCAAGATCCAGACCAACATCCGCGAGCTCGAGGGCGCGCTGATCCGGGTCACCGCCTTCGCCAGCCTGAACCGCCAGGAGGTCGACCTGACCCTGGCCGAGATCGTGCTCAAGGACCTCATCCCCGAGGGCGGGGAGCCCGAGATCACCGCGGCGGCGATCATCGCGCAGACCGCGGCGTACTTCGGGGTCTCCATCGAGGACCTCACCGGCCCGAGCCGCAGCCGGCACCTGGTCACCGGTCGCCAGATCGCGATGTACCTCTGCCGCGAGCTGACCGACCTCTCGCTGCCCAAGATCGGCGCCCAGTTCGGCAACCGCGACCACACCACCGTGATGTACGCCGACCGCAAGATGAAGACCCTGCTCGCCGAGCGCCGGTCGGTCTTCAACCAGGTCAGCGAGCTCACCAACCGGATCAAGATGCAGGCCCGCCAGACCTGACGACGTTGTGGACAACCGGGCCCGATCACCACGAAACACAAATGAGTGAGTTGTGGACTCGCACTGCAAGTTGTCATTCCACCCGGCCCGAATGCACACGGCCCAGCCGTTCGTCACGATTTGGCCCACAGGGACTGTGCACTCCAAAACCGCCTCTGACCAGCCACGATGACAGTTATGCACAATTTCCACCGAACCTACGACAACGATGAGACCTATCTGGACTCCCAATGCCCGTGAACTTCAAGCGAGCGGGCTTCTGGGGAGAACTACACCGGCCGATGACCACACACCCACCGTCATGGCAGGATGCACAGTCCAGACTTGTGACGACACCCATCCGGAGGCAGAAGAACCGTGAAGTTCCGCGTCGAGCGTGATGCTCTCGCCGATGCCGTGGCCTGGGCTGCCCGCAGCCTTCCGGTCCGGCCCAGCGTCCCTGTCCTGGCCGGTCTGCTCATCGAGGCGGGCGACGAGGGCCTGGTCCTCTCCACGTTCGACTACGAGACCTCGGCCCGCGCCACCCTCGCTGCCGACGTCGCCGACGAGGGCACGGCCCTGGTCAGCGGCCGGCTCCTCGCCGACATCTGCCGCAGCCTGCCGAACAAGCCGGTCGAGATGACCATCGACGGTTCCCGGGTCTCGCTGACCTGTGGCTCGGCGCGGTTCAGCCTCCAGACCATGCCGGTCGACGACTACCCGTCGCTGCCCGACATGCCCGCCGCCACCGGCACCGTGCAGAGCGACGTGTTCGCCCACGCCGTGGCCCAGGCCGTCACCGCGGCCGGTCGCGACGACATGCTCCCGGTGCTGACCGGTGTCCGCATCGAGATCGACGGCTCGGCCATCTCACTGCTGGCCACCGACCGGTTCCGGCTCTCCCACCGCGAGCTGGGCTGGTCGCCGCGCACTCCCGACGAGAGCGTGGCCGCCCTGGTGCCGGCCAAGGTCCTCGCCGACACCGCCAAGTCCCTGACGTCGGGCAGCGAGGTCAGCATCGCCCTGGCCGCCAGCGGCTCCGGCGACGGCATCATCGGTTTCGAGGGTGCGGCCCCCGGCGGTGTGCGTCGTACGACGACCCGGTTGCTGGACGGCGAGTTCCCGAAGGTCCGCAGCCTGTTCCCCAACGAGCACCTCACCGTCGCGAAGGTCGACAAGGCCGCGCTGATCGAGTCGGTCAAGCGCGTCGCCCTGGTGGCCGAGCGCAACACCGCCGTCCAGCTGGCGTTCAGCGACGGCGTGCTGACCCTCGACGCCGGCTCCGGCGACGAGGCGCAGGCGAGCGAGTCGATCGAGGCGACGATCGAGGGTGAAGACATCACCACCGGGTTCAACCCGCAGTTCCTGCTCGACGGCCTGACCGCCATCGAGGAGCCGGTCGTCGAGCTCGCCTTCACCCAGGCGTCCAAGCCCGTCGTGATGAGCGGCACCTCCGGCGACGGCGTCGACGGCAAGGGCAGCGGCTTCCGCTACCTGCTGATGCCGCGCCGCCTGCTCTCCTGACCCCGCGGGTCCGGCACCGCTTCCCGACAACGCACACCTCCCACCACCACTGAGGAGAAGGCATGGAAATCGGACTCATCGGGCTCGGCAAGATGGGCGGCAACATGCGTGAGCGGTTGCGCCGCGCCGGCCACACCGTCGTCGGCTTCGACCGCAATCCCGACGTCAGCGACGTCGCCTCGCTCGAGGAACTGGTCGAGAAGCTGCCCTCCCCCAAGGTGGTCTGGGTGATGGTGCCCGCGGGCGACCCGACCCGCGAGACGGTCACCGCGCTGGGCGAGCTGCTCGGTGAGGGCGACGTCGTGGTCGACGGCGGCAACTCCCGATGGACCGACGACATCGCCCACGCCGAGCTCCTCGCCGCCAAGAAGATCGGGTACGTCGACTGCGGTGTCTCCGGCGGCGTCTGGGGTCTCGAGAACGGCTACGCCCTGATGTACGGCGGCGACGCGGCCGACGTCGAGAAGGTCCAGCCGGCCTTCGACGCGCTCCGTCCCGAGGGCGAGTTCGGTTCGGTCCACGCGGGCAAGGTCGGCGCCGGCCACTTCTCCAAGATGGTCCACAACGGCATCGAGTACGCCATCATGCAGGCGTACGCCGAGGGCTGGGAGCTTCTCGAGAAGGTCGAGTCGGTCGACAACGTGACCGAGGTGTTCCGCTCCTGGCGAGAGGGAACGGTGATCCGTTCCTGGCTGCTCGACCTGCTCGTCGCCGCACTCGACGACGCCCCCGGACTCGAGGGCATTGCCGGCTACGCCGAGGACTCCGGCGAGGGCCGCTGGACCGTCGAGGCCGGCATCGAGAACGCGGTCGCCACCCCCGCCATCACCGCCGCGCTCTACGCCCGCTTCATCTCGCGCCAGGACGATTCCCCCGCGATGAAGGCCGTCGCCGCCATGCGCAACCAGTTCGGTGGACACGCCATGAAGACCGACGCCCCCAAGGGCGGCGACGCGGCAGGCGGCGGCGCCCCCGACCAGACCGGCGCCGCAGAGAAGGCGGGCTCGGGCGACCAGTCGCCCCCGTCGGAGAGCTAGCACCACTTGCACGTCGCCCACCTCACCCTGCAGGACTTCCGCTCGTACGCCGCCATCGACGTACCCCTCGAGCCGGGGGTCTGCGCGTTCATCGGCCGCAACGGGCAGGGCAAGACGAACCTGGTCGAGGCGATCGACTACCTCTCGCGGTTGTCGTCGCACCGGGTGTCGAGCGAGGCGCCGATGATCCGCTCGGGCGCCGAGCGCGCGATCGTCCGCGCGGCCGTGGTGCGTGACGGTCGCACCGCCGTGCTCGAGGTGGAGCTCAACCCCGGCAAGGCCAACCGCGCCCGCATCAACCGCTCTCCCCTGCCCAGGGCCAGGGAGATCCTCGGCCTGGTCCGCACGGTGGTCTTCTCCCCCGAGGACCTCACCCTGGTCAAGGGCGACCCGTCCGACCGCCGCCGCTTCCTCGACGACCTGCTGATCCTGCGCACGCCGCGGCTGGCCGGCATGCGATCCGACTACGACCGGGTGCTCAAGCAGCGCAACTCGCTGCTCAAGACCGCCGGCAACGCGCGCCGCGGCTCGAGCTCGCAGGAGGGCGCCCTGGCGACTCTGGTCGTGTGGGACGAGCACCTCGCCCGACTCGGTGCCGAGCTTCTCGTCGCGCGGATCCGGCTGGTGGAGGCACTGCGTCCCTACGTCGGCAAGGCCTACGAGACCGTCGCCCGCGGCGCCTCGCGCGACGACGCCGACCTGACCTACAAGCCCTCGCTCGACCTCGAGGGCGTGCTGGTCGAGCAGTCGTCGATCGAGGGGGCACTGCTCGCCGAGATCGAGGTGCGCCGCAAGGACGAGCTCGACCGCGGCATCTCCCTGGTCGGGCCGCACCGCGACGAGCTGCTGCTCACCCTCGGCAGCACCGAAGCGCGGTTGCCGGTCAAGGGCTACGCGTCACACGGCGAGTCATGGTCGTTCGCGCTGGCACTCAAGCTGGCGTCGTACGACCTGCTGCGCAGTGACGGCGACGACCCGATCCTGATCCTCGACGACGTGTTCGCCGAGCTCGACGTGCAACGCCGCCGGCAGCTGGCCGAGCTGGTCGCCGGGGCCGAGCAGGTCCTGGTCACCGCCGCTGTTCCGGAGGACGTGCCGGCCGCGCTGGCCGGGGTGCGGTACGTCGTGGCCGACGGCACGGTCACCCGCGAGGGGGCGGTCAGCGCGGAGCGCGCGGGCGACACCGGCCAGGCAGGTGCGGGTCAGGAAGACGGTCCAGTGGCAGACGGTGCGGCCGTGGAGGACAGTGTTTCCCGTGAAACCTGAACCGGAGGACGGCCCGGTCGACGAGGCGGCCGATCCGATGGCCGACTCCGTCGAGACCCCGGACGAGCCCACCCCGGACTCGACGTTCTGGGTCAGCCCCGACCACGACGACACCGGGCTCGACCTGGCCAGGTCGATCGCCAAGTCGGTGGCCGGTTCGGCGCTGAGCCCGGCCCGGAAGAAGCGCCGTCGCCGTGACCTGCCCGAGGGCATGCCCCGCGGTCGTCGCCCGAAGTCGTCGGGCGCCTTCCCCGACGAGCGTGACCCGCAGACCCTCGACACCACGCTCGGCCGCCTGGTCTCCGACCATGGGTGGGCGCTCGACCTCAAGGTGCACGGCGTCTTCGGTCGGTGGGACAGCATCGTCGGCGACGAGGTCGCGCAGCACTGCACGCCCACGACGTACGCCGACGGCCGCCTCACGGTGCGCACCGACTCGACGGCCTGGGCCACCCAGCTGCGCCTGCTGGCACCGACCCTGGTCCGGCGGCTCAACGAGGACCTCGGGCACGGGGCGGTGACCCTGATCGAGGTCGAGGGACCCAACCTCCCGTCGTGGAAGAAGGGCCGGCTCGGGGTCCGCGACGGCCGCGGCCCCCGCGACACCTACGGCTGACCGTCCTCTCCCCCGAGTAACGCGCTGTCCACGACACTTTGCACCCCGCCCGCCGGGTGCAAAGTGTCAACAAGGGCGCACGAGTCGAAGCGCGTACGTCGAGCGCTGCCGCCCGCGCCGAAATGCCGATCTGCGGGGTCGCCGTACGTATGGGGACCCAGCCGACCCCCTGCCAACGCGTCCGCGCCGCCCTGCAGAGCCGGGAAATGGGCAATTTCATCCACAGATCCCCCGATTCCAGGGGTCACGCCGTGGATTCCCGGCTTCCGGCGGGTAATATGACGGTTGGGTCGCACGCTCACAGAAGCAGCGACCTTCTGCATGTCGAGGACGAACAGAAGAGGTACGCGTGCCGGACAACGACGAGGTCGTCGAGACCACTGAGGCAACCATCCCGCCGGACTCGGGGGCCCGCACCGTTTCCCACGACGCAGTCAACACGGCACCCGACGAGGGCACGACGTACGACGCCTCGGCGATCACCGTGCTCGAAGGCCTCGAGGCGGTGCGCAAGCGCCCGGGCATGTACATCGGCTCGACCGGTGAACGCGGCCTGCACCACCTGATCTGGGAGATCGTGGACAACGCGGTCGACGAGTCCCTGGCCGGCTACTGCACCCGCATCGTGCTCACGCTGCAGGCCGACGGCGGCGTCCGCGTCGAGGACGACGGCCGCGGCATCCCCACCGACACCGCGCCCGGCCAGGAGCTGCCGGCCGCCACGATGGCGTTGACCATGCTCCACGCGGGCGGCAAGTTCGGCGGCGGCGGCTACAAGGTGTCCGGTGGCCTGCACGGCGTCGGCGTCTCTGTGGTCAACGCGCTGTCGACCCGCCTCGTGCTCCACGTCAAGAACCGCGGCAGCCTGTGGGAGCAGAGCTTCCAGCTCGGTGTCCCCGACGCCGACCTGTTCGAGGTCCGCAAGCTCGAGGAGGGCGAGGGCACCGGCACCACGGTGACCTACTACGCCTCCGAGGAGATCTTCGAGACCACGCAGTACTCCCTCGAGACGATCACCCACCGCATCCGCGAGATGGCCTTCCTCAACAAGGGCCTCGAGATCGTGATCCGCGACGAGCGTCCCTCAGCCGACGACGTCGCCGACGCGGTTGCCGACGACACGATCAGCAACGACATCGACCAGGCCGGCGCCGACGCGATCAAGCGCCACGAGGGCGGCGGCATCGAGCAGGTCTTCAAGTACGACCGCGGCCTCGTCGACTACGTCGAGCACCTCAACCGTCGCAAGGACAAGGCGAACCCCACGATCATCGCGTTCGAGGCCGAGAGCCCGGAGAACGCCACGAACCACATGTCGCTCGAGATGGCGATGCAGTGGAACACCTCCTACACCGAGTCGGTGCACACCTTCGCCAACGCGATCAACACCCACGAGGGCGGCACCCACGAAGAGGGCTTCCGCTCGGCACTGACCAGCCTGGTCAACCACTGGGGCGAGGAGTGGGGCCTGATCAAGAAGCGCGAGGACCGGGTCTCGGGTGACGACATCCGCGAGGGCCTGACCGCGATCATCTCGATCAAGATGGGCGAGCCGCAGTTCGAGGGCCAGACCAAGACCAAGCTCGGCAACACCGAGGCCAAGGGCTTCGTTCAGCGCACCGTCAACGAAGAGCTCGGTGCCTGGCTCGAGCAGAACCCGGCCGAGGGGCGCGACATCGTCCGCAAGTCGCAGGCCGCGGCATCGGCACGCATCGCGGCCCGCAAGGCGCGCGACCTGGCCCGAGGCCGCAAGGGCCTGCTCGGTGGCGGTGGACTCCCCGGCAAGCTCGCCGACTGCCAGTCGACCAACCCCGCCGAGTGCGAGGTCTTCATCGTCGAGGGTGACTCGGCCGGCGGTTCGGCCAAGCAGGGCCGCGACCCGCGCATCCAGGCGATCCTGCCGATCCGCGGAAAGATCCTCAACGTCGAGAAGGCCCGCATCGACAAGGTGCTGGCCAACCAGGAAGTCCAGGCGATCATCTCGGCACTCGGCACGGGCATCCTCCAGGAGGAGTTCAACCTCGACAAGCTGCGCTACCACAAGGTCGTGCTGATGGCCGACGCCGATGTCGACGGCCACCACATCAACACCCTGCTGCTGACCCTGCTGTTCCGGTTCATGAAGCCGCTGATCGAGCACGGCTACGTCTACATGGCCCAGCCGCCGCTCTACCGGCTGCGGTGGAACAAGCCGGCCGAGCACGAGTTCGTCTACTCCGACTCCGAGCGCGACGCGTTGATGAAGGACGGTCTCGCGGCTGGCAAGAAGCTGCCCAAGGAGAACCCGGTCCAGCGCTACAAGGGTCTCGGTGAGATGAATGCCGACGAGCTGTGGGAGACCACGATGAACCCCGACCAGCGCCTGATGCTGCAGGTCACGCTCGACGACGCTGCGCAGGCCGACGAGATCTTCTCGATCCTGATGGGCGAGGACGTCGAACAACGTCGGTCGTTCATCCAGCGCAACGCCAAAGACGTCCGATTCCTCGATATCTAGATCTCTAACACAGTTCCTAGATTCGGGTAGAAGCGACGAGAGAGACAAGAGACAGTCATGACCGAGACACCCACGGGCACCCACGGCGGCGGCAACGACAACGGTCGCATCCAGCCGATCGAGCTGCAGACCTCCATGCAGCGCTCCTACATCGACTACGCGATGGCGGTCATCGTCGGGCGAGCCCTGCCCGACGTACGCGACGGTCTCAAGCCGGTGCACCGTCGCGTGCTCTATGCGATGTACGACGGCGGCTACCGTCCCGACCGGGGCTTTAGCAAGTGCTCGCGCGTCGTCGGCGACGTCATGGGTCAGTACCACCCGCACGGCGACACCGCGATCTACGACACCTTGGTGCGTCTCGCGCAGCCGTGGGTGATGCGGGCGCCGCTGATCCTCGGCCAGGGCAACTTCGGTTCGCCGGGCAACGACCCCGCGGCCGCCATGCGTTACACCGAGTGCAAGATGGCGCCGCTGGCCATGGAGATGGTCCGCGACATCGACGAGGAGACCGTCGACTTCCAGCCGAACTACGACGGCCGCTCCTCCGAGCCGACCATCCTGCCCAGCCGGTTCCCCAACCTGCTGGTCAACGGCTCGGCCGGCATCGCGGTCGGCATGGCCACCAGCATCCCGCCGCACAACCTGGTCGAGGTGGCCGACGGCGCGACGTGGGCGCTCGAGCACCCCGACGCCACGCGTGAGGAGCTCCAGGAGGCCCTCCTCGAGCGCATCAAGGGCCCCGACTTCCCCAACGGCGCGCTGATCGTCGGACGCCAGGGCATCGAGCAGGCCTACCGCACCGGTCGCGGCTCGGTCACCCAGCGCGCGGTCATCGAGATCGACGAGGACGCCAAGGGTCGCACCTGCCTGGTGATCAAGGAACTCCCCTACATGGTCAACCCGGACAACCTGGCGCTGAAGATCGCCGAGCTGGCCGACTCCGGCAAGGTCCAGGGCATCTCCGACGTACGCGACGACACGTCCTCGCGCACCGGCCAGAGCCTCGTCGTCGTGCTCCGTCGCGACGCGGTGGCCCGCGTCGTGCTCAACAACCTGCTCAAGCACACCGAGCTGCAGACCAACTTCAGCGCCAACATGCTGGCCCTGGTCGACGGTGTGCCGCGCACCCTGAGCATCGACCAGTTCATCAGCAACTGGGTCACCCACCAGGTCGAGGTCATCCAGCGGCGCACCAAGTACCGCCTGCGCAAGGCCGAAGAGGCCGCCCACATCTACCGCGGTCTCGGCAAGGCGCTCGACGCCCTCGACGAGGTCATCGCGCTGATCCGCCGCTCCCCCGACGTCGACGAGGCTCGCGCCGGGCTGATCGCGCTGCTCGAGATCGACGAGATCCAGGCGCAGGCCATCCTCGACATGCAGCTGCGTCGTCTGGCCGCTCTCGAGCGCCAGAAGATCCTCGACCGGTTGGCCGAGCTCGAGCTCGAGATCGCCGACCTCGAGGACATCCTCGCCGACGAGGCCCGGCAGCGCCGGATCATCTCCGAGGAGCTCGCCGAGATCGTCGAGAAGTACGGCACCGCGCGTCGCTCGCAGATCATCGCGGCGGACGGTGACCTGTCGATGGAGGACCTCATCCCCGATGAGGAGCTGGTCGTCTCGATCACCCGTGGCGGCTACGCGAAGCGCACCCTGCGCCACCAGTACCGCACGCAGAAGCGCGGCGGCAAGGGCGTGCGTGGCGCGACCCTGCGCGGCGACGACGTGGTCGACCACTTCATCTCGACCACCAACCACCACTGGCTGCTGTTCTTCACGACGGCCGGTCGGGTCTACCGCACCAAGGCCTACAACCTGCCCGAGGCGTCGCGTGACGCCAAGGGCGGTCACGTGGCCGGGCTGCTCAGCTTCCAGCCCGACGAGTCGATCGCGCAGGTGCTGGCGATCCGTGACTACGAGCAGGCGCCGTACCTCGTGCTGGCGACCCGCAACGGCCTGGTCAAGAAGACCCGCCTGGGCGACTACAACAGCCCACGCCAGGCCGGCGTCATCGCGATCAACTTCCGCGAGGACGACGACGAGCTGATCGGCGCCGAGCTGGTCAACAGCGAGGACCACATCCTGCTGGTCTCCCGCAAGGGCCAGGCGATCCGCTTCCCGGCCGACGACTCGCAGCTGCGGCCGATGGGTCGCGCGACCTCCGGCGTCTCGGGCATGAAGTTCCGTGACGGCGACTCCGTGCTCTCGATGTCGGTGATCCGCGCCGCGCAGGTCGAGGCGGAGTCCGAGGCCGAGGCCGCCGCACCGGGCGCCTACTTCGGCGTCCACCCGCAGTACGTCTTCACCATCACCGCCGCCGGGTTCGCCAAGCGCACCCGCATCACCGAGTACCGCCTGCAGTCCCGTGGCGGCATCGGCATCAAGGCGATGTCACTGGCCAACGAGGACCGCGGCGGCCTGGTCGGCGCGTTCATCGTGGAGGAGGGCGACGAGGTCCTCTCGATCACGAACTCCGGTCAGGTCGTCCGCAGCCCGATCAACGAGAACTTCCGGTCGACCGGACGCTCGACGATGGGGGTCAAGTTCGTCACCCCGAAGAAGGGCGACGAGGTGGCCGTGGTGGCCCGCTCGGTCGAGGCTCGCGAGGAGGAGGAGCTCGCCGACGAGTCGGATTCCGTGGTCGAGGGTGCAACAATCGAGGCCGACGCTTCCGTGGAAACCCCCACGGACACCGACCCCGCCGAGGCAGACCCCGCCTCCGAGGAGAGTGATGACTGATGGCCGAGAGCCAGAAACCGGCCACCTTGGGCGCCCGCATCAGCACCGCCATCTCTTCGGCGGCCGACGAGATGCGGGCCAGCGCGAACCCTGAGTCGCCCAAGGCAGCCGAGCGCGCGGCCAAGACGTCGGGCGGTCGCCGTCCGCGTCGGGCGCGCCTGCGGCTCACCCGCATCGACCCCTGGTCGGTGATGAAGACGGCCTTCCTGCTCTCGGTCGCGTTCGGCATCGTCACTATTGTCGCGGTGACGATCGTGTGGGGTGTGCTGGGCATGGCGGGCATCTGGGACTCGGTCAACCAGATGGTCGAGACAGTCATCGGCGAAGACAGCACGAGCTTCGACGTCCAGGACTACCTCGGCATGTCGCGGGTCCTCGGCTTCACGATGCTGGTCGCGGTGATCGACGTCGTACTCCTCACCGCGATGGCGACCCTCGGTGCGTTCCTCTACAACATGGCCGCGGCCCTGCTCGGCGGGGTCGAACTGACCCTCGCCGAGGACGAGCGCTGAACTGCCGCTCCGGTGATCGAGTCGGACGGCGCTTTTGTTCGGTGGTCGAGTAGGTCGCGCAGCGACCGTATCGAGACCAGGATCGCCCCGTTTTGTACGCCGCCCAGCCGGTGGGGTAATCTTCCCCGTCGGTTGGCCTTGGTCGACCGAAGCAGCACGGGCCTATAGCTCAGACGGTTAGAGCGCTTCCCTGATAAGGAAGAGGTCAGAGGTTCAAGTCCTCTTAGGCCCACCCAAAGATCCCACGTCGCAACGAAGGGGAGCACTCCCATGAAGAAGATCATCCTTGTCCTGCTGGCCGCCGCCGGCGCCGTCTTCGCGAAGAAGAAGCTCGACGAGTCGAAGAACGAGCAGGCTCTCTGGGCCGCCGCGACCGACGACGTCTCGAAGAACTGACCCACCCGACCGTTCCGGCCCCGACCGGCCCGGTCGTCCGGGGCCTTGGCGCAATTGGTAGCGCACCTGCTTTGCAAGCAGGGGGTTAGGGGTTCGAGTCCCCTAGGCTCCACCATCTGAAACCGCAGCTCAGCCTGCGGTTTCTGGCATTTCGGGTGGACTCGGCCGACGTCGTTGGGCGACACAACTTTTTGCATTCCGGGGGTGCGCAGGCCCGGATGTCGCTAGCGTGCTGATCGACTGCACTCGAGGAGCACTCATGACTGGCACCCTGCCCGCTCGCCCTGCACCTGTCCGTCAGCACCGAGAGTGGCTCCGTCGCCGCGTGCTGGTCGCCGCCTTGGCCGTCGCGTTGGCCTCCGGGTCCGCGGGTGTGTTCGCCGGCCCGGCCGCGGGTGCTCCGTTGCATCGGGCCAGCGTCGTGAATGCCGGCCCGGTCGCGACCGATGACGCGGTCACCGGCGACGAGGACGTCCCCACGACCGGGAACGTCCTGACCAACGACACGGACCCCGAGGGTGACGGCCTCACTTCCGCGCTCGTGGGCGGCCCGACGCACGGGACGGTCGTGCTCAATGCCGATGGGTCCTTCACCTACACGCCCGACGCGAACTTCAACGGCGAGGACTCCCTCNCGGCAACGGCGGCACGGACAACGGCACAGTGACCATCACCGTCACCCCCGTCAACGACGCCCCGGTGGCGAACGACGACACCGCCGCCGTGGAGGGGGGATCGGCGAATGGCAACGTCCTCACCAACGACATCGACCTGGAGGGCGATGGGCTCAACGCCGCCCTCTGGAGTGCTCCGGTGAACGGAACCATCATCCTCTGGCGCAACGGAGATTTCACCTACACACCGAACCTCGGTTTCCAGGGCACCGACACGTTCCTCTACAACGTGTGCGACGACGACACTCCGTCCCTGTGTGACGAAGGCCGGGCCACCATCACCGTGGATACAGCCAACCGGGCGCCCACCGCCGTCGATGACTCGGTCACCGGCGACGAGGACGTCCCCACGACCGGGAACGTCCTGACCAACGACACGGACCCCGAGGGTGACGGCCTCACTGCTGCGCTCGTGGGCGGCCCGACGCACGGGACGGTCGTGCTCAATGCCGATGGGTCCTTCACCTACACGCCCGACGCGAACTTCAACGGCGAGGACTCCCTTNCGGCAACGGCGGCACGGACAACGGCACAGTGACCATCACCGTCACCCCCGTCAACGACGCCCCCGTCGCCAGCGATGACCCCATCACCACGGTCGAGGACGTTCCGACCACGGGCAACGTCCTGACCAACGACAGCGATCCCGACGGAGACACCCTCACGGTCAGCGAGGTCGACGGTGAGGATGCCGGCATCGGAACCGCGATCAGCACCGGTAAGGGCGGCTCTCTCACCCTCGAGGCAGATGGCTCCTTCACCTACACGCCCGCGGCCGACCACTTCGGCCCCGATGAGTTCCACTACACCGTGACCGATCCCGACGGCCTGGAGGCGAACGGCCTCGCCACCATTGAGGTGGGCCCGTCACCCGACGCACCGGTCACGCGCGCCGACGGGTACGACGCCACGGCCGGGGAGACCTTGACCGTCTCCGACCATGACGGAGTGCTGGGCAACGACTCCGACCCGGACACGGGTGCTCCGGCACCGAGCACGCGTCGAATCGCTCTTGCCCCGCGTGCTCTCGCCGGGCTGACCGCAGCGGTCGACGTCGAGCCGCGCCACGGGAACCTCACCCTGAGCCCCGGCGGCGGCTTCACCTACACACCGACGCCTGGCTACGTCGGCTCCGACTCCTTCACCTACACCGCCAGCAACGCGGCCATGACGTCGGCGCCCCAGCTGGTCAGGCTTCGAGTCGCGCCGGCCGACACCAACCCCGCGCCCACCACCCCCGATGGGACGACGACGGTGAAGGGCCCGGCATCGGGAGCCGACGAGGCCGGCCTGCCCGACACCGGCGGTCCGCCACTGGGTCTGCTCTGGCTCGGACTGGCTCTGGTCGTGGGAGGCGGAGTCCTGATGCGCAGCCGAGGCTCACTCGGGTAGCGGCAGGCTGCCCGGGGTCTTGGTGTAGCCGAGCTGCTCGATGACCCGACCGTCACTGACCCGCGTCACGTTCACGCCCAGGACCGACTCCGCGTCGCTGGGACCGAACCGGTACCGCCAGCGCACGGTCGCCCATTCCTCGTCCGCGAACACGTGCTCGACCTCGAACGTCGTGGACTCGTCGTCCATCAGCTCGGCCCAGAACGCGACGCACGCGTCCTTCCCGACGTACGCCGTGCCGTCGGGTGCCGGCTGGGCCGTGACCATCAGACAGTCGTCGTGGACCAGGTCGGCCATGGCCCGGGTGTCGCCGGTGCGGAACGCCTCGTTGAACGACGCCACGGTCTCGGCGGTGTCGCGAGTGTCAGGTGTGGTGCTCATTGCGTCCTCCAGAAGTAGATCGATTGGTCTACTTCCGAAGGTATAGACTGATCGTTCTACCGTCAAGGGAAGGATTCGGATCCACAGATGAGCGCCGACAAGGCACCCGGACCCAGGGAGCGACTCCTCGAGGCCGGGCAGGATCTCTTCTACTCCCAGGGCGCCTCAGTCGGCGTCGACGCCCTGCTGAAGCAGGCCAACGTCGCCCGCAGGTCGCTCTACGAGCACTTCGGCGGCAAGGACGGCCTGATCGAGGCGGTCATCCGTCGGGCTTCCGAGCAGGACATCGCGTGGTACGAAGAGGCGCTGGCCGGTGCTGAGGAGCCGCGCACCCGGCTGCTCGGACTCTTCGACCGCCTGGACGAGCTCGTCGCCAACGCCGACTTCCGCGGTTGCCGCTACTTCGCGACCGATCTGGCGCTGACCGACCCCCAGCACCCGGCCCATGCCGAGACCGACGCCTTCCGGCAACGCCTGCGCGCACTACTCGTCACGGAGCTCACCGCGCTGGGTCACGACGACCCGGGTCGGGCCGCCGAGCAGCTGCACCTGCTGATCGAGGGAACGCTCGTGATGGGCTCCACCCGGGGCAACCCGCACCCAGCCCGCGCCGCCCGCGACCTCGCCGCCCTCCTCATCGGCTGAGTGCGCGCCGGGCTCGGTCCTCCACGTCCGGTCCCGGGTACGATCCCGGCGTGAAACCGACTCGGCTGGTTGCCTCGCTCCTGCTCGTCGCGTCGTTGGCCAGCGGCTGCGGCGGGGACGACCGGCCGAAGCGCGAGAAGGCCGAGCCGACCGTGCTCCCGACGGCGGTGCCCGAGGAGCTGCAGCCCCCTGAGCACCAGGCAGTGAGTGACCCGCGCCTGGTGCTCGCGCTCGTTCCGGCCGAGGCGGAGATCCTGACGATCACCGACTACGACGAGATCCGGGCCCGGTTCGGCGTCGACGACCTGACCAGCGACTCGCTGATGACCGACCGTACGGCGTTCTGGGAACAGGCCGATCGCGAGAGCGTGATGCTGACCGCCGGCCTGCTGCGCGAGGAGCACTCCCGGCTGTGGCTCGACCACGGCTTCACCCAGGACGACGTCGACTGGGAGGCGCGCTTCACCGGGCCGGAGGGCTCCGGCTACGTGCTCGGCTTCCGGCCAGACCAGGACATGTCCGAGGTGAGCAGGGCCGTGAAGGACGACGTCGCACCGCTCGAGGACGCCACGGTGCTGGCCGACCAGCACCTGTTGGTCTCCGGCATCGCCGACGAGGGCGACCCGGTCTGGGCCGCGGAACCGTCGCTGCCGGAGCTGCTCGACGACGATGCCGCCGAGTCGACGTACCTCCGCAAGGGCTGCATCCCCGTCAACGATGCGCTCGGCCCGGACGCCGACTTCGAGGATCAGGACCAGCTCGGCAACAGGTACGACGTCAGCGACCTGCTGCCCCTCGACGCGTTCTCCGTGACGTTCTCCGACGAGGTGGCGACCGCACGGATGGACGTCGACCGCACCGACCTGGACGATCGCGCGGACCTGATGGACCTCTGGCCCGAGACCGGCACCATCACGTGGGACGACGCGTTCAAGGGCATGCCGGTGGGCGACCCCTCGACCGGGCGCATCGGCTGGAAGGTGCGCAATCCGGTGGCGGCTGCGAACCTTGTCCTCGGCGACCACCTGCCATTCGCCGTGTGCAACGAGCTGGTGCCGCTCGACGAGCCGACCGGTCTCTGACGGCGCGTCGTCCGTTCGCCCGACCCAGCCCAGGAGAATCCACCGAATGTCCCGGATCGACCAGCCGAACCCGCCGGAGGAGAGACACGAGCGGCGGCTCCGGTTCGCCACCCCGATCCGTCACTGGCTGGCCTACGGTGCGGTGGCCGGGGCCCTGGTGGGGACCGTCTTCGCGCTTGCCTCCGGCCTCGGCGACAAGGTCAGGTTCACGTTTGACGTGACCGTCCTGCTGTTCCTGGTCGCGTTGATCCTGCGACGTCGCGCGGTGGCCACCTCAGTCTTCCTGGGTGCCTCCGCGGGTTGGGCCCTCGCCTCCCTCGGGTGCCTGCTCCTGGTCTCCCTCTTCGGCTGAAGCAACCTTGAGCAACCTGGGCGTGCCGAAGAACGGGCACAACGACGCTCTCACCCTCGGAATCGGGCCAAATCCGGCCGTTGTGCCCGTTGGAAGGCACGACGGCGTCCGTCGATGATCCCGAAGCGGGCGACTGTGGTCACGCTCCGTACAGTTGGGGCGTGCCCGCCAGTCCCCTCCTTGCTCCACGCTATTGGGGATTCCACCTCCTGGCCCTGGTGCTCGTGGCCATCGCCGGCGCGCTCGGCGTCTGGCAGCTCAACGCCTGGCAGGCGCACCGCGCCGCCGAAGCGCGTGACCTGACCCGGGTCGAGCCCGAGCAGCTGACCGACGTGATCGGGCCCGACGCCGCCTTCCCGGGCCGCAAGGTCGGCCAGCCCGTCGTCGTACGCGGCACGTGGGTGCCCGACGCGACGCTCTACGTCAGCGGCCGGGAGCACGACGGCCACGACGGCTACTGGGTGATGACCCCGGTGGCCATCGACGGCCAGGACGGCGCCGCCCTGCTCGTCGTACGCGGCTGGACCGAGGAGGTCGAGGACGCGCCGCCGGCACCGACCGGCGAGACCGGGTTCGTCGCGCTCCTCCAGCCGGCCGAGGGCACCGGCGCGGTCGACGACGACCCGAACGACGACGTGCTGCCGCAGGTGCGGCTCGCCGACGCGCTCCAGCACGTCGACCAGGACCTGTACGGCGCCTACGCCGTGGTGGCTGACGAGGTCGCCGACGGGGACTGGCCCCACGGCGACACGGCGATCAACGACGGCACCGACGGACTCTCCGCGGCCAGCCTGGACCAGCTCCCCGAGGTCGGGCGTACGACGGCCTTGCGCAACCTGCTCTACGCCATCGAGTGGTGGGTCTTCGGCCTGTTCGCCGGCTTCATCTGGTGGCGCTGGGTGAAGGACGAGACCGAGCGGTTAGGGTCGGCCGCGTGAAGAACCCAGCCCTGACCCGCTATCGCGTGATGGCCACCATCGTCGGTGTCCTGCTGATCGTCCTCATCCTGATCGGCGTGCCGCTGAAGTACCTCTTCGAGGACGGCACCGACCTGCAGCACCTGGGCGAATGGATCACGACGTACCTCGGCGTCGCCCACGGCTGGCTCTACATGATCTTCCTGGTGACCGCGTTCCTGCTGGCCCGCCGGGAGCGGTGGGAGCTGCCGTTCACCGTCGTCACGCTGATCTGCGGCACGATCCCGGTGCTCAGCTTCTGGGCCGAGCACCGGGCAACGCGGCGGGTGCGCGAAGAAGGGGCCCGGGCCGAGGCGCTCGACGCCTGACCCGGACCCCCACGCGGTGATCAGTGCTGCTGCTTGTGGTTCCAGGCCTTGAAGCCCGCGGCCGCCGCGGTCTCGGCGTCCGTGAACCACACCTCCGCCTTGGTGCGCGCGTAGGAGGGTGACTCCGGCGTGTGGTACAGCATCGAGTCGGCGTTCCCCTTGACGGTGAACGAGTCGTCGGGTCCCGCGCCGTCCTCGAGCGGGGCGGCCGAGCCCGCGCCGTACGGCCCCTCGGCGGGAACATCGGCGGGAGCCGGTGTGTCGGCGAACGCCTTCAGGTCGACCACCTCGGCCGGGTCGTCCGGCGTCGTGTCGGGGTGCGGGGACTCCACGGCGTCGGAGATGGCCTCGTCGGGAGTCGCGGCGGCCTGGTCGTCCTCGGCCCGCTCGGCCGGTGCACCCGGCTTCTCCGTGGGCTTGGCCGCGCTCGGTGCGGGTGCGGGGGTGTAGGTGGACTGCCAGTTGTCGCCGGGGCCCTGGGTGCCACGCAGCTTCTTGACCAGCACGCCGCCCAGAGCGACGAGGACGCCGAAGAAGAGCAGCTTCTTCAGCTTGCCGCCCTTGGGCTCGGGCTCGATGCCGCGCAGCTCGTTCACCTTGGCCACGGTCGCGTCGCGTCCGGCCAGGGCCCGTTCGGTGGCCAGCGCCCGGCCCTCGGCGAGCAGCGGAGCGGCCTTCTCACGTGCCTCGTGGGCTCGTTCGGTGGCCAGCGCCCGGCCCTCGGCGAGCAGCGGGCCGGCCTTCTCACGTGCCTCGTGGGCTCGTTCGGCAGCGAGCGCCCGCCCCTCGGCAATGATCGGAGCGGCCTTGTCGCGGGCGTCCTCCAGGAGGGGCAGGGCCCGGTCACGGGCGTTCTCGACCGCCTCCTTGGCGGTGTCGACAGCGGACTCGAGGTGGGGCCGGAGATTCTCGGCGGCCTCGGCTGCGGACTCGAGCAGGGTGTTCTTGTGGCGCTTGCCCATCGTGAATGCCTCCCGTTTCGGTTCGTTGTCTTCGATCCAACACCAAAGGTGGGCAGCAACCAACCGCGCGTCCGGCACCTGCTGTTTCCCCGGCTTGTCCGGGCCTGCGAAGATCGTCCCGAACACCACTCGACGAAAGGCAGTCATGGCTGACCTGCAGGCCACCCTGAAGACGAACAAGGGTGACATCACCATCAACCTGTTCCCGAACCACGCCCCCGAGACCGTCGAGAACTTCGTCGGCCTCGCCGAGGGCACCAAGGAGTACAAGGACGACGCCGGACGCTCCGGCGAGAAGTTCTACGACGGCCTGATCTTCCACCGGGTCATCAACGGCTTCATGATCCAGGGCGGGTGCCCGCTCGGCCAGGGCATCGGTGGCCCCGGCTACCAGTTCAAGGACGAGTTCCACCCCGAGCTGCAGTTCAACAAGCCCTACCTGCTCGCCATGGCCAACGCCGGCCCGGGCACCAACGGCTCGCAGTTCTTCATCACGGTGGGCCAGACCCCGCACCTGAACAACAAGCACACGATCTTCGGTGAGGTCGCCGACGAGGAGTCCCGCAAGGTCGTGGACGCCATCGCGACCGCGCCGACCGGTCGCATGGACCGCCCGACCGAAGACGTCGTGATCAACAGCGTCGAGGTCGTCCGGCCCTGAGCACACCGCCTGAGTCCTCCGTCCCCGTGTGCTACCGGCACACGGGGAGGGAGGCGTACATCAAGTGTCAGCGCTGCGAGCGCCCGATCTGCCCGGACTGCATGATCCCGGCATCGGTCGGCTTCCAGTGCCCCGAGTGCGTGCACCGGGGATCCAAGGAGACCCGCAGCGGGCGTACGCCGTACGGCGGCTCGCAGTCAGGCAACCCCGGGCTGACCTCGATGGTGCTGATCGGGCTCAACGCCCTGGTCTTCCTGCTGATCCGGGCCACCGGCGGTCACGACAGCGAATGGGTGGCGCGACTGGCCCTGACCCCGCTGGGCAGGTGCCTGGCCCCCGACCAGCCAGGGTCGTACTACCCCGGGCTCGATTCGGAATACGCGTGCGAGACGGCCAACCGTTCCGGGCAGGCGACCGAGTGGGCGGGCGGCGTCGCGGGCGGCGACGCGTGGCAGCTGGTCACCAGTATGTTCTCGCACGTCGACATCCTGCACATCGCCTTCAACCTCCTCGCGCTGTGGTTCCTCGGCCCCGAGCTCGAGCGACTCGTCGGCCGGACCCGCTTCCTGGCCGTCTACCTGGTCTCCGGACTGGCCGGGTCCGCGGCGGTCTACTGGCTCAGCGACACCGGCAGCCAGACCCTCGGCGCCTCCGGTGCGATCTTCGGCCTGATGGGTGCCCTGCTCGTGGTCGGCCTCAAGGCCGGCGGCAACGTCAGCCAGCTGCTGGTCTGGATCGGCCTCAACGTCTTCATCACCTTCTCCGGCGCCAACATCTCCTGGCAGGGCCACCTCGGTGGGTTCCTCGGCGGTGCCGCGCTCGCCGCGGTCCTGGCCTACGCGCCGAAGAACCGCCGGCCGCTCTGGCAGGCGCTCGGCGTCGGGTTGGTCCTGGTCGCCGTGCTCGGCATCATCGCCGCCCGCACCTCCGTCCTCGTCTAATTCCGCGGCGCTCGGCCTGGGGAGATCCGACGGGGCCGCGGCTGCGCGGGGGAACCGCGGGCGCTGCGGCGTCGCGTCGCTCGGGGGCCGCTCCTTGTGCCCGACCACCGCTGCCGGCGCCGCGGCCAAGCCCCTCGACGCCGCCCGCGGCTCCCCATTCCGCCACGCCTCGGCGCGTTCACGTGGGCATGGACCGGTCGCCGAAGACCAGGGATGTTCACCTGGGCATACAGTTCAGCCGCGGCAGTGCCAAGATCACGCTCTGCGGACGCACCTGCGGCGTGAACTGTAGGTCGAAGTGAACAACCACGGGCGTACGGCGTACTTCGAGCCCCTCCATGCTCGGCGTGCGCCAGCTTGTGCACCGTGCCGCTCGCATCAAACTGGCTGCAAGGCTGTGCACCGAGAACAGGGCTCCGCCCACCCACCCTCACCGCCACCGAGACGAGTTATGCACACTGTGGATAACTCCTGTGGAGAACTTACAGGCGTGTGATTCCGCAGGTCAGCGGCCTGAAATGCCAACAGGGCCGGTGGAGTACCGGCCCTGTCGTGTGGTTGAGCTGCTGGTCATTCCCAGCGGGTGGCGAAGGTGAATCCGACGGCCATGAAGCCGATGCCGACGGCCAGGTTGAGCTGGCCGAGGTCGCCGAGCAGCCAGATCTCGCCCTCGGGGCGGTCGGCGAAGACGTAGAAGGTGCAGATCCAGATCAGGCCGATCAGGAAGCAGCCGAGCATGCCGACCACGACTCCGCGGCCGCGGCCCAGCGGGGTCTTGGGGTGCGCCGCGGCGATCAGGCCGATGAAGATCAGGCCGAACCCGACGGCCCAGTTCCAGTCCTTGAGCTTGTCCATGCTGGGGATCAACGTGTCGGGCTCGCCGCCCTTCGGCTTCGGGAACGCCTGGTCGAAGTCGCGCAGGTCGCGGACGTAGAGCGTCCAGATCACGACGTACGCGATGCCCGCGGCGATCAGCAGCACGGACAGCAGGAGCCTCACTGAAAAGATGGGTCCCTTGACCGCATCCGGATCAATGAGCTCGTGCTTGTCTTTGGACTTCGACACCGACTTCTCCTCTGCATGTTTCACCGGGTGCGTCTGGACTCCCGGGCGCACCGGGTTAGCGTAGTCGCCATGACCCCGCCGACCCACGAGCACCGTGCCAAACGCGTCGCCTGGCGGCTGAGCACCCCTGCCGTGTTCGCGGCCGCCGGCGCGCTCTTCGTGGTCAGCGCGACCAGCAGCGGCGGCACCGACCTGCGTCCGGGGCGGGTCGAGGACCTGCCCTCACTGGTGCGCAGCGAGAGTCGCCAGTACGAACAGCTCCAGGACAAGGCCCGCTCCCTCAACGACGACGTCGAGCGGCTCTCCGCGCGCGTCGACGACGACCAGGTACGTCGCACCCGGGCCGGGGCCAGGCGCCTGGAAGGACCGGCCGGGTTCAGCGCGGTCCACGGTGACGGCCTCACGGTGACGCTTTCCGACGGGCCCGACGAGCTGCGCGACGACGTCGACAACGTCAACGACCTGGTGGTGCACCAGCAGGACATCCAGGCGGTCGTGAACGCGATGTGGCGGGCCGGCGCCCGGGGCATCATGATCCAGGGCCAGCGCATCATCTCCACGACCGGCATCAAGTGCGCCGGCAACTCCGTGGAGCTGCAGGGCATCCCCTACCCGCAGCCCTACGTGATCACCGCGGTCGGTGACCCCGAGGCCATGCAGGCGAGCATCGACGGCGACTACCGAGTCAACGTCTACCGCCAGTACGTCGAGGACGATCGCTTCCAGCTCGGCTGGGAGGTCCAGGACGAGCAGGGCATCACGGTGCCGGCGTACGACGGCCTGCGCGGCCTGGAGTACGCCCAGCCACTGACCTCCTGACCAACCCCCGTCAGGGAGTCGTTTCGTCGGTCGGGAGGCCCGTCGGCAGCTCTGTCGTCGTCGGTGTCTCGCTCGCCGTGGGTGTCTCGCTCGGCGCCTCGTAGGTGGAGACGGTGATCCGGATCTCGGTGCCCTGGTCGGCGGTGTCGCCCTTCGCGGTGCTCTGGTCGACCACCTCGCCCGGCTTGGCGTCGGACTCCTCGTCGGTCTCGTCGACGTACACCTTGAAGCCGGCGTCCTCGAGGGCCTTGGTGGCCTCCTCGCGAGTCTTGCCCACGACGTAGGGGACCTCCTCGGGGCCGTCGGAGACGAAGACCGTGACCGCGCTGCCGTAGCTCACCTTGGTGTCGGCGGCGGGGGTCTGGTCGACGACCTGGTTCTTGGGCTCGTCGGTGTCGCGCTCCTGGAAGGTCACCTTGAAGCCGGCGGTGGTCAGCTTCTCCTCGGCCTCGGCCCGGGTCAGGCCCAGCACGGTGGGCACCTGCAGGTCCGGCTTGCCCGTGGAGACCGTCACGGTCACCTCGCTGCCCGGGTCGACGTCCGTGCCGCCCTCGGGGTCGGTGTCGATGACCTTGCCCTCCGCGACGGTGTCGTGGGCGGCCTCCTCGATGACAGGCACGAGCTCCTCGGCCTTGAGGGCCTGCACCGCGCGGGCCTGGGTCATGCCGGCCACGTCGGGCACGGCGACCTGCTCGACCGGGTCGTCACTGTTGTTGTTGTACATCCAGATCCCTGCGGCGACCAGCGCCAGCAGGAGTACGCCGAGCAGGATCCACAGGCCGGTGCGCTTGGACGGATCCTCGTCCTCGCGCACGGGGGCCGTGGCGGTCGTCGTACCGGGTCGGGGGCCGGCAGCCGGGAGCACGGTGGTGGCGCCGGCAACAGGGGCTGCTGCGGCGGCCGCCACCGACGGCGCCTGGACGGGACGGCCGGCCAGGTAGCGCTCGATGTCGGAGCGCATCGCGGCCGCGGACTGGTAGCGGTCCTCGAGGCGCTTGGCCAGCGCCTTCATCACGATCGCGTCGACCTCGGGGGTGAGCTCGGTGTCGTGGGTCGACGGAGGCTGCGCGGGCTCGCGGACGTGCTGGTAGGCCACCGCGACCGGGGACTCGCCGACGAACGGCGGGCGGCCGGTGAGGAGCTCGTAGAGCAGGCAGCCGGTGGAGTAGACGTCGGAGCGCGAGTCGACGGTCTCGCCGCGGGCCTGCTCGGGTGAGAGGTACTGGGCGGTTCCGACGACGGCGGCGGTCTGGGTCATCGTGGACGACGCGTCGGACACGGCACGGGCGATGCCGAAGTCCATCACCTTCACGTCTCCGCCGGGCGTGAGCATCACGTTGGCCGGCTTGATGTCGCGGTGGATGATGCCCGCGCGGTGGCTGTAGTCCAGCGCCGAGAGCACGCCGGAGGTGATCTCCAGGGCCCGCTCGGGAAGGATCTTGCGGCCCTCGCGGAGGATGTCGCGCAGGGTGCGGCCGGCGACGTACTCCATGACGATGTAGGGCTGGGCGACGCCGTCGTCGGACATCTCCTCGCCGGTGTCGTAGACCGCGACGATGGCCGGGTGGTTCAGCGAGGCCGACGACTGCGCCTCGCGGCGGAACCGGGCCTGGAAGGTGGCGTCGCTGGCGAGGTCGGTGCGCAGTCGCTTGACCGCCACCACGCGTCCGAGGCGGGAGTCGGTGCCCTTGCGCACCTCAGCCATGCCGCCACGCCCGAGCAACTCGCCGAGCTCGTAGCGGCCGCCGACCATCATCGGCTCCTCGTTCGTCATGTGCCCTTCTTCCTGTCCGAGGGGGTCATCAGTCGATCACTGCTTCCATGACCGACTTGGCGATCGGCCCGGCAAGCTTGCCGCCGGCGATCTCTGCGTTGCTGAGCTGCACCTTCTGCAGCATGACTGCCACGGCGACGTCCTTGCCGTCCTTCTTGGCATAGGAGACGAACCAGGCGTAGTCGTTGCAGGCGCTGCAGTTCTCCGCCGTACCGGTCTTGGCGCCGACTTCGGCGTCGGGGATCGCCGCGACACCGGCGGTGCCGTTCTCCACGACCGCGACCATCATCTTGCGGAGCTCGTTGGCGCTGTCGGAGCCCACGGCCTCGGACAGCTCCTCGGTCGACGTCTTGTCGAGCACGTCGAGATCGGGCGAGCGCACCTCGTCGACGAGGTAGGGCCGCATCACGACCCCGTCGTTGACGATGCCGGAGACGACCATCGCCATCTGCAGCGGCGTCGCCCGGACGTCCTGCTGGCCGATGCCGGACTTCGCGAGGAAGTCGTCGGAGATCTCCTCGGTCGGGAAGACGCTCTGGGCCTGGCCCTTGAGGTCCTCGAGCGAGGTGTCGTTGAAGCCGAACGCCTCGGCCTGGCGGCGCAGCTTGTCCTGGCCGAGCTCGTTGGCCAGCGCCAGGAACGTCGTGTTGCACGACTGCTCGAGCGCTTGGGTCATCGAGATCTTGTCGGTGCCACACGCGCGACCGCCGTTGCCGATGCTGGTGTTCGTGCCGGGCAGGCGGTACGACGGCCCGCCCGGGACCATCGAGTCGGCGTCGTAGTCGCCGGTCTCGAGCGCGGCGGCCGCGGTGACCAGCTTGAACGTCGAGCCGGGCGGCAACGTCGTGCTGATCGCCCGGTTGAGCTTGGGCTCGTCGGCACGGTCGTTGAGCTTCTTGTCCTCAACCTCGACACTCTCGAGGTCGTGGGAGGCCAGCTTGTTCGGGTTGAACGTCGGGGCCGAGACCATCGCCAGGATCTTGCCGGTGGACGGCTCGAGGGCGACCACCGCACCCTGCACGTCGTTGCCGAGCTCGGGGTTCTGGAACAGTCCGTCGAACGCGGCCTTCTGGGCGTCGGGGTCGAGGGTGAGCTCGACGGTGCCGCCCTTGGGGGAGGCGTTGTTGACCAGGTCGACCAGGCGCGAGACGAACAGGCGTGAGTCGTCTCCGGAGAGCACGGAGTTCTGGGTGTTCTCGATGCCCGACTGGGAGTAGAACGAGAACCAGCCGGTCACGTGGGCATACATGAACGGGTTGCTGTAGGTGCGCTGGAAGTCGTACTTGTCGTCGGACTCCTTGGACTCCGCGATCGCGTTGCGCCCGACCAGGATCGCCCCGCGCTCACGCGAGAACGCGGCCTCGATGACCCGCCGGTTCTCGGGGTGCTTGGAGGCGTCGTTGAGGTCGCCGGCCGCGACGTACTGGAGATAGGTGACGTTGGCCAGCAGCCCCAGGAACAGCAGCATGCAGAACATGGCCATGGTGCGGATCGGCTTGTTCATCGAAGGCTCACCACCTGGGTGGTCTCGGCGTCACTGGTCTCGTCGCTGTCCTGCGAGAGGTCGGGCACCGGGCGACGGGCCTGGTCGGAGATGCGCAGCAGCAGGGCGATGATCACCCAGTTCGCGACCAGCGACGAGCCGCCGTACGACAGGAACGGGGTGGTCAGGCCGGTCAGCGGGATGAGGCGGGTGACCCCGCCGATGACCACGAAGACCTGGAGGGCCAGCACGCAGGCCAGGCCGCAGGCCATCAGCTTGCCGAACGCGTCGCGGCAGACCAGGGCGGCGCGCAGGCCGCGCTCGACGATCAGGCCGTAGAGCACGATCACCGCCATCACACCGGTCAGTCCGAGCTCTTCGCCGATCGCGCCCATGATGAAGTCGGACTCGGCGAACGGGATGCGTGACGGACTGCCCTGGCCGAAGCCTCGCCCGAGCAACCCGCCCCAGGCCATGCCGAAGAGCGACTCCCCGATCTGGTTGCCGGAGCCGTAGAAGTCGTCGAAGGGGTGCAGCCAGGCGTCGACGCGCACCTGCACGTGGCTGAACGCCTTGTAGCCGAGGAACGCACCGGCCAGGAACATGCTGGCGCCGACGACCAGCCAGCCCGGTCGCTCGGTGGCGACGTAGAGCATGGTCAGGAAGATGCCGAAGAACAGCAGCGAGGAGCCGAGGTCGCGCTGGAAGACGAGGATGCAGAGGCTGAGCAGCCACATCATCAGGATCGGGCCGAGGTCGCGGCCGCGGGGCAGGTCGACGAACACGAGGCGGCGACCGGCCAGCGCCAGCGCGTCGCGGTGGAGCACGAGGTAGCCGGCGAACGCGACGACCAGCAGCACCTTGGCCACCTCGCCGGGCTGCATGCCGACGGGGCCGAGGTTGATCCAGATGCGGGCGCCGTTCTTCTGCACGCCGATGAACGGGAGCATCGGCATCAGGAGCAGAACGATCGCGGCGAGGCCGCTGGTGTAGGTGAAGCGCTGGAGCACGCGGTGGTCGCGCAGGAAGATCAGGGTCAGCGCGAACAGGCTGACTCCGATCGTCATCCAGACCAGCTGCTGGCGGGCGAAGGTCGTGCCGTCGGCGAGGTCGAGGCGGTGGATCACGGCCAGGCCGAGGCCGTTCAGGGCGGCCACGACCGGCAGCAGCACCGGGTCGGCGTACGGCGCGGTCAGCCGGACCACCACGTGGCAGGCGATGGTCAGGGCGGCCAGCCAGCCGCCGTACCCGATGATGTCGGCGGGCACCTCACCCTCGACGCCGAGGCCGACGGCGGCGTACGCACCGATGCCCACGAAGAGCGCGAGGATGAGCAGGAAGAGCTCCGCGCCCCGGCGCCGCCGGTGCACGAACCCCAGGAAGCTGTTCTGCTGCGTCATCGGCACCCGCCTCAGTCGCAGTCCGCGGCCGTGGCCGGGGCCGCCGAACCGCTGGTGGCGCCGACCCGGCTGGACAGCTCGACGACGGTGTCGAGCGGGGACGTCGTGGCCGCGTTGAGCCTGGCCGTGTCGAGGATGGCGTTCTCCTCGGCCGGGCCGCCACCGGAGCGGAACGTGCCGGTGCTCGTGGCCGAGCCGGTGTCACTGGGGTCGGAGACTGCGCCGCCGGTGCCGCCCTGGGTGCCGCCTTCACCGCTCGGCGGCGTCGACTTCGGCGTCGTGGTCGGGTCGGGCGACGGCTCGGTGGACTCCTCCGACGGGCAGTCGGTCTGCGCCTCGCCGAGATTCTCCAGGGTGCGACGCGCGTCGTCGAGGCTGTCGGAGTCGATGCCCTCGCGCACGGCCCGTGCGTCGATGTCGCGCAGCCGGTCGAGCGAGATGTCGGACTCCTCGTAGGGCCGGTTCATCTCGAGGCCGGGCAGGCTGGCGTCGACCCCGCGGAAGATCGTGACGTGACCGTCGTGCTCGCCGACGTAGTACTGGCGCTGGGTCCAGGCGTACGCCGCGCCGGCGGCCGCCCACAGCAGGCCGACCAAGATCGCGAGCACGCCCAGGCGCTTGAGCCATGCGAAGCGACGAGGGGGCCGTGGTGCGTAGCGGGCCAGCTCGGGGTCGATCGGGTCGTTGGGGATGGCGTGGCCGGGCGCGTCGACCGGGATCTCGGCCGGGACCGGCTCGAGCTCGCCGGTGTCGCCGGAGCGGTGGCCGCGGAACAGGCTGCCGGCCGTGCCGCGGGTGGCACGCCGGGGCAGGTCGGCGGCGGCACCGACGAGCAGCGGCACCTGGTCGTCGATCTCGGCCTTGGTCGGGCCGGCGCCCTCACCGGTCGCATCGGGCTCGACGACGTCGGCGACCAGGCAGGTCACGTTGTCGCTGCTGCCCGCCTCGAGGCTGGCGCGGACCAGCTCGACGACGGCGTAGTCGGGGGTGCCGGTGGAGAGGATGTCGGCGAGGTGGCTGTCGTCGAGCACGCCGCACGCGCCGTCACTGCACAGGAACAGCCGGTCGCCGGGCGCCAGGTCGACGAAGAAGAGGTCGGGCTCGGTCTCGTGTATCCCGTCGACGGCCTTGAGGATGAGGTTGCGGTGCGGGTGGACCCGCGACTCCTCCTCGGTGATGCGGCCCTCGTCGATCAGCGACTGGACGAACGTGTGGTCCTTGGTCAGCTGGCTCAGCGCACCCTCGCGGTAGAGGTAGGCGCGGCTGTCACCGACGTGGCCGATCGCCACCCGGTTGCCGTCGAAGAGTGCGACCGTGGCCGTCGTACTCGTGCCGTTGATGCTGGGGTCCTGCTCGACCAGCTCGCTGATGCGGTCGTGGGCCCGGTGCAGGGCACCGGCGACCAGGCCGAGCATGTCGTCGCCGGGACGCTCGTCGAGCTTGCGGAGCTGTTGTACGGCGGTCGCGGACGCGATGTCGCCACGTGCGGCGCCACCGACACCGTCACACACGGTCAGCACCCAGGGTCCGGCGTAGCCGGAGTCCTGGTTGTCCTTGCGGACCCGGCCCACGTCGGAGAGCGCGGCGAAACGTAGCACCAACTCCGCGGTGGCCCCGGTCTCCGTGGTCGTCTCGTCGCCCATGCGTCTACTTCCTCAACTCGAGGACGGTCTTGCCGATCCGCACCTGGGTGCCGAGTGCCAGTGTCGTGGGCTGGGTGATGCGCGCCGAGCCGACGTACGTGCCGTTGGTGGAGCCGAGGTCCTCGACGAACCACTGCTCACCCGAGGCCGCGATGCGGGCGTGCCGGGTGGAGACATAGTCGTCGTCCAGACGGATCGCGGCGTCGGGGCCACGGCCGATCAGGATCGGGGCCTGGGCGAGGTCGGCGCGTTCGCCGGCGTTGGAGCCCTCCACCACCGCGACGTGGGTCGGCGAGCCGCGCCGGCGGGGCGGGGCCTTGGGCGCCTTCGGTGCCCGGCCGTTGGCCTGGCGGTTGGCTCCGGCCGGCAGGCGGGCGCCGAACATGTCGGTGCGGATGACGCTGATCGCCGAGAGCACGAAGATCCACAGGATCGCGAGGTACGCGAACCGGATCAGGAACAGGGTCAGTTCACTCATGGGCCTGCGCTTCCGGGGGCCGGGGCTTCGTCGACCACGCGGATGGTCATCGTGGTGTTGCCGATCTTGACCGTGGATCCGTTGTAGAGCGTGGCCTGCTCGACTCGGCTCCCGTCGACCTGCATGCCATTGGTGGAGCCGAGGTCGTGGACCGTGATCTCCGGGGTCTGGCCCTGCGCGACGTGGCTGCGGGCGGTGCGGAACTCGATGTGCTGGCGGCTGATGCCGGGGTCGTTGATGCGCAGGCCGGCGTCGGTGCCGCGGCCGACGACGAGTCCGGGAGGGTTCAACGGGTGCCGCACGCCGTTGACCTCGATGACGACTGTCGCACGTCCGACCTGCGTGTCGGTGGCGTTGGTGGTGACCTTCGCCTGGGCGGTGCTGCGCACCCGGAACCGGCCGGTGGTGAGGTCGTCGGCCTGCTCGAACTCGATCTTCACCGGGCCCGGGAAGACGTAGCTCTGCTGGTCGGCGTGGTCGCGCAGCGAGTTGGTGAGCTCGCCGGCCAGCGCCGAGTCGTACGGCGCGAGGCGCTCGAGGTCGGTCTGGCTGAGCTCGACGTGGAAGCTGTTGGGTACCAGACGGCGCTCACGGCTGAGGATCTGCGCGTTGTTGTCGACCTCGCGCTGCAGGGCCGCGGAGATCTCGACCGGCTGCACCGCACTGCGGAAGGCGCGCGCGAAGACACCGGAGATCATCTGCTCGAGCCTGTTCTCGAAGCGTTGCAGTCCGCCCATCGGTGCCTCCTCTCGGTCATGCGTCAGGGCCGTCGGCCACTGACGGTTGCCGTGATCGTATCGGGGTCGGGGTGACCCACCTTGCGTATGGCACCGCGGTTTGGGCGATTCCTCGTTACTGGGATAACCTTGGCCCGCTTCACGCGCGAGTGGCGGAATAGGCAGACGCGCACGGTTCAGGTCCGTGTGTCCGAAAGGACGTGGGGGTTCAACTCCCCCCTCGCGCACGTTGAGCAGAAGGCCCCGGTCTCCCGGGGCCTTCTTCCATTTTCGGAGCGACCACGATCCGACACCTGCACGATCGTGGTCGCGTGTTCGCGGAAACCTGTGTCCAGACTCTGCACCTGCACGATCCGGGTCGCCCGCTTGGGCGCCGTGGGCTGGGACCGGCCGCCACTTCCTCGGAGCGCCTTGCCGAGCGGCCGTGTGACTTATCCACAGTGCTGTCGCCACGCCAACCGGCAGTCGAGTTCTCGGACTAGTGTCATGTCTCGCGATAACGACTGCAGCATTGGACCCACTCGGGGGCGACGATGAAGGAACCGAAATACCAATCAGACGCTGACGAAGCCCGGCAGTGTTCACACCCATCTGGCCGTCAGTGGAGACGCGAAGACCATGACGGGACTTCCGCCCCGTGCGCCTTGGATACGGCCATGATTGTCAGTCTGGTACGCGTGATGGCCCTAGCGTTCGTCCTCGCGATGCTCGGAGTGGCAGTTTCTCCGGCCTCTGGGGACTTCGGTTCGACACCACCCTCTCGGGCTCGACCTCCTCAGCAGGTAAGCCTGGCGAACAACGACATTCACCGGGTCGATTTCCACAGCACAACGAGTGCGACAGGCGGAGCCATGAAATGGGCGCTCAACCGTCAGTTCCCTCGCCTCGGGTTTGGCTGGCACTGGGTAGATGGAACCAATCACGACGTTCGTATCAGTGACTTCCGCGCGTCAAACAACCTGCTTGGCTGGGTCAACTGCCCGAACTCGGCGACTGAGCGTGGACGCAACCCCAACAGGTGGTGTTATGGCCAACGCCTGAATGTGAACTTGCGGTTCTCCCTGCCCCCGGCGGGCAAACGGTATCTCGCCTGTCACGAGCTCGGTCACACAGTGGGTTTGCGACACGAGACCGAGCTTCACTCTGACTCGTGCATGCGAGTAGTTCGGGACACGACTCCCAGCTATTCCATGGAAGACGTTTACGCGGTCCGCCGCCACTACTGACTGAGGGGTGCCAATGAACTTGATGACATTCGGGCGTGGCCCAGTTCTGGCGACTGTGGCCACGCTTGTCGCACTGAGTGCGTGTGGCGGCGAGACAGGTTCGGAAGCGTCCGAACGCGACCGCACCACGACGCCCACACCGAGCGCCTCCACCACTCCGAACCCTTGGGCCCAATTCCGCATGACAGGGCTGGAGGCCGAGCAGTTCGCCAATCTTCGCTCGATGGTCCGGTCCGCCAACGTGACGGTGCTCGGCACGGTGCTGAGTGGCGGACCGGGTGAACGGATCAACGACGCCGAAGGGTCGGACGTCGACACGGAGGTGATGATCGACCTGGAGGTGCGGGTCGACGAGGTGCTGGCCGGGACTCTGGGCAAGAACTCGGAGACGGTGACCGTCACGTTCGGCCCGGTTCCCGCGGCTGACGTCTCACCAGCCATGTGGAGGCCCGTGGTCGGGGAGCAGTCGATCTTCGCGCTCCGTCGCGCAGGAGCAGCGATCCCCGGCCTGGCCAAGAAGGATCCACGGGTGTTCGCTCAGAACATCTATTACGTCGTGTACAGCAAGGGCCTGATTGACGAGGAGGCCGACAAGACGGCCTTCCCGACTGCGGACCAGGACGGGTTTGCGCGCAAGTTGCGCGGCCAGGACTTCGACACCACGCTGCAACAAGTCAGGGCCGCCGCGCGTTAGGTCAGCAGACAAGAGGCGCTGAGCGACCACGATCCGACACATGCACGATCCGGGTCGCCTGCTTCGTGCTGGCAGCAGTTTGGACGAAATTGGGGCGCCGCAGCGTTCGACGGTGGCATCCCGATCGGCTTTTCACTCGAGACAGCACCCGCTGCCGTCGTACCCGTTCCTCGTCCCACGCTGGCTCGGCGCAGTGGTGGCCGGTCACGGCGAGTAGCAGTTCAGCCTCCGGCGGACCATCGGACATGCAGTTCGAGCGTGGGTGGCCCATGCTGAGCGTGGCGGCGCGGCGTCGTACGCCGAACTGCATGTCGAACGGTCCGCGGACAGGGCCGGGCGTACGTCGACCACACCGCGAGCGACCACGATCCAGGTAGTGGATCGTGGTCGCCCGGCGCTCGAAGAAGGCCCGCCGTGGGTCACTTCTCCTGCAGGACTGCCCGCTTGGTGCGGTACTCCTCCTCGTCGATCTCGCCGGCCGCGAAGCGCTCGGCGAGACGGGACTCGCCCGAGATCACGCCGCACTGCGCGCGGTTGCGGCGACCCCAGCGGATCACCAGGTACGCGAAGGTGACGATCATCAGGAACCAGAAGATCGGGAAGATGGGCCAGAAGGCCGGGGCGTCGCCGTCCCAGCGGTCGGCGGACATGACGAGTGTGTTCAACATCGGTGAACCTCCTTGATTGACGGTGCTTCAAGGCTCGTCGGATCGGCCCGTTTCCACGTCAGCGCCAAGGCGTAACCGGCGTACGCAACGCTGCGTAGGAAGCCGGAGGACAGAGCGCGCCGGTCGGGCCGTGCGCGCAGCAGGGTGCATCCCGTACGTCGATGGGTACCGCCGGGGTGACCCGCCCGCAATCGTGAAGGGAAGCCGATGAGCACCGAGGACAACGAACAGAGCACGGACCAGGGCAACCTGCATGTCGTCGACTCCGGCGGTGACGGGCGCCCGGTGGTGCTGATCCACGGGTGGCCGCTCTCCGGAGCGTCCTGGGCAGAGCAGCTGGAACCACTGCGCTCTGCCGGCTACCGCGTCGTGACCTATGACCGCCGCGGCTTCGGGGAGTCCGGTCCCGGTGACGGCTACGACTACGACCGCCTGGCCGGCGACCTGGACAACGTGCTCAAGGACCTGGACCTCCAGGACGTCACCCTGGTCGGCTTCTCGATGGGTGGGGGAGAGGTGGCGCGTTACGTCGCCTCCCACGGTGAGGACCGGCTGCACAGCGTGGTGTTCGCGGCCGCCGTCCCGCCGTACCTGCTCAAGACCGACGACAACCCGGACGGTCCGTTGACCGAGGAGGCCGCGGCCGAGATGCGGGCCTCCCTGGAGAGCAGCCGCGACGAGTTCTTCCCGGGCTTCGTCGACCAGTTCTACTCGGTCGACGGGGAGCTCAAGGTGAGCGACGACCAGCGAGAGCAGGCCCTGGCGCTGTGTGCGAAGTCCGACCAGGACGCCGTGCTGGGGTGCATGGACGCCTTCGGCGGCACCGACTTCCGCGAGGACCTGAAGAAGGTCACCGTCCCCACGCTCGTGATCCACGGGGACAAGGACGCCATCGTTCCCTTCGAGGGTTCCGGGAAGCGCACCCACGAGGCCATCGAGAACAGTGAGCTGGTCCTGGTCGAAGGCGGCCCGCACGGCCTGAACGTGAGCCACGCCGACGAGTTCAACCGGTCGCTGCTGCACTTCCTGGAGCAGTGAGGCCCCGCCCGATCACTCGCTGCTCGAGTCGCTGCGTCGAGCCGACGTGCAACCTGATCGTGGCTGCCCGCGTGTGGTGAGTGCAGGAGGTGGACATGCACTCGACAATGGCAACAGGCCATGGCGCACAGACGCGGGCACGGCAGGGCAGGGGAGCGACGATGCCATCGTCAAGGGACGAGGAGTTCACGGAATGGATGACCGCCCGCCAGGGCGTGCTGTTCCGCACCGCGTTCCTGGTCGCCGGTGACAAGCAGACCGCGGAGGACCTCGTCCAGACCGCGGCGGCAAAGCTCTACCTTGCCTGGGACCGGGTGCATGCCCGCGGCAACGTCGACGCCTACATGCGGCGCATCATCATCAACGAGAACAACTCGCTGTGGCGGCGGCCGTGGAAGAAGCGCGAGCACGTCACCGAGGAGCTGCCCGAGAGCGGGTACGTCGACCAGGTGGGCGACCCCGTCGAGGCGGCCGGGCTGTGGTCCGCCGTGCAGCAGCTGCCGGCGCGGCAGCGGGCCGTGATCGTGCTGCGCTACTACGAGGACCTCTCAGAGGCCGAGATCGCGGAGACCCTCGAGATCAGCCCTGGAACCGTCAAGTCGCAGGCCAGTCGGGCGATGGCCACCCTCCGCACCCTCGTCGGTCCGGAGTTCCAGCTCGAGGAGCACTCATGAACAACCACGGGAACGACAAGCTGCACAGCGCACTGTCGAGCAGCAGCGACGTGATGGCCGACTCCCGGCTCGACTTCGGCGCCATGGAGAAGCAGGCGCGTGGCATCCGCCGTCGCCGCCGGATCGGCACCGGGGTGGCCGCTGCCGCCGTACTTGCTGTGATCGCGGTGCCGACCACCCTGGCGCTCAACCAGGGCGATGACCGCGGCTCCGAGCGGGGCCCGGCCGACGGCACCTCCCAGGTGCCCGACGCGTCGGAGTCCCCCGACAAGGGCTCGGACAAGGGTTCCGACAAGGGCGGCGCGCAACTGGCCGACGACAAGGCCGCGGCCACCCAGGCCCTGGAGGACCTGCCCGCGGGCGATGCTCCCGGCGTCGACTACGTCTACGAGAACACGGTGCACGTCGCCGACGGCAGCACGCTCCCCCTTCCGCAGACCCAAGCCAGCATCATCACTGCGGCTGGGTACCACGGCGGTTGGCTGGTGGGCACCGCCGACAACGAGGGCATCAACGGCGACGTGACCCTGCGCCAGTTCGACGCGCAGGGCACCGAGGTCAGCGCCACCGAGGCTGCCGGATCACTCGTGGTCAGCAACGACGGCACCCAGCTCGCGTGGTGGACGTGGAACCAGAAGGACAAGGTCGGCGAGCTGCACTCGGCCGGCGCCAGCGGCATGGGTGAGGGCGACGGCGCCGTCCAGGAGACCGGCAAGGCGTCGTACGTCCTCCCGGTCGGGTACGTCGGCGTCGGTGAGCTGGTCTTCCAACCGACCGTCGAGGGGGTCGGCCCGACGGTGAAGGTGGCCGACTTCACCGACAACGTGCGTGACATCGACACGTTGGGCTCCGCGTCCGGCACCGACCAGATCAACAACCGCATCGCCGGGCAGGCCCCCGGCGACGGCCTGACCGGCCGGGTCGTCGACGGCACCACCGGGGAGGAGATCTGGCACAAGGACGGGTGGCGCCTGGGTCGGTTCAGCCCCGACGGCACCCACCTGATCGCCTACGAGGCCAACTCCCCGGACCCGCAGCCGATCGCGATTCTCGACGCCGCCACCGGGGAGGTGGTCACCCAGATCAACCTGCACGACGAGCACGGCCTCGGCTACGGCGACGTGGTCTGGGAGGACGACGACTCGCTGCTGGTAAATGCCTACGTGTTCGCCGGTACCGATGCCGAGCCGCACCCCGGAGCGCTGCTGCGCCTGGGTCTGGACGGCGACCTCGAGCGGGCCACCGACGTCGACCCCGGCACCGACTTCTGGTTCTTCCTGCCCCGTTCGTGACCGACGGCATGGGCCCACCTGAGAAGGTGTGCCCATGCGCCGTGCTCTGATGGCCGCCCTCGCGGTCTACCTGGGAGCTGCGGCGTACCTGGTGCTCTGGCCTCAGCCGGACGCCCCGGCCGACGCGATCGCGCGGATCGTCGACGAGCTCCAGGCGCGCGACATCACGTCGATCACGGCGTCGATGGTCGAGTTCATCCTGAACGTCGTGCTCTTCGTGCCGCTCACCCTGCTCGGCATGCTCATCTGGCGACGAACCTCCGCGCTGCTCTGGATCGTCGTGGGAGTTGGCGTGAGCGTGTTGATCGAGGTCGTGCAGACGGTCGCGTTGCCCGACCGCGACGGCACCTCGACCGACCTCGTCGCCAACACGATCGGTGCGCTGGCGGGCGTGGCCGTGGGCGTGGTGCTCCGATGGATCGCGGTCAGGTTGCGGCGTGGTCGCCGTACCGCCACAGCCACCACAGGCCGATGACCGGCAGCACGAGTGGCACGAAGCCGTAGCCGATGCCGAAGTCGGACCATACGGTCGCGTCCGGGAAGAGGTCGGGGTCGGCGACGCTGAGCGCGCCCACGCCGAGCACTCCGGCCAGCTCGATCGAGCACGCGGTCACGGCCACGTGCGTGGCGCGCGGCCCCCGGTAGCGCAGCGCCACCGTGGCCACGACGTAGATCAGCGCGGCGACGGCCGAGAGCAGGTAGGCGACCGGCGCCTCGTCGAACTTCGTGGCGAGCTGTACGGCGGAGCGCGCGCCGGCGGCGACGGCGAACACCGCGTAGACCGCGACCAACAGTTGCCGCCCGGGCGACCTCACCATGTCTGCTGCAGCCTGATGACCAGCACCATCGACGTCACCGCGGCGACGGCGATCACATAGAGGTGGGGCGGCTCGACCGGCGCACCGGAGGGGTCGGGCTGCCGATTGAGCAACAGCACCGGGACGCCGAGGGCGGCGACTCCGTAGCCCACCGAGATCCACAGCTCGTCGGGATCATGCCCACGCAGCAACGCGATTGCGGCGAAGAGCACCACGATCGCGATCGCGCCCTGGGCGATCTTCATGCCGAGTCGGGCGATCGGCTCGAGGGGTGCCATCGTCGGCGATGCGGCCGCGCCGACGGCGAGTGCTGCGATCACCAGCAGGTAGACCGCGACGACGGAAGTGAGGAGCCAGGACACGGGCTGAGCGTATCGGTGCCGGGCGGGAATCGTCGGCCCGGTGCGCGCGTTGGCAAGGGACATGAACACCGCGGTGAGACAAGGTGACCTGTCCGACCTGTTGCGCAACCGGCGCAGCACCCGCGTCTACGACCCCGGCCACGTGCTCGCCGACGAGGACCTGGCCAGGCTGATGCGAGCCGCCCAGTGGTCCCCGAGTGCCGGCAACAGCCAACCGTGGGCGTTCCTGGTCGGGCGACGTGGCGACGAGACGCACCGACGGTTCCTGCCGCACCTCTCGGCCGGCAACACCTCGTGGGTGCCGCACGCGAGTGCCGTGCTCGTCTCTGCCCATCAGGCGGCATCGGGTCCCGAGGACGATGCGTTGACCTTCTCCGACTACGCGATGTACGACCTCGGCCAGTCGGTCGCCATGCTCACCGTCGAGGCCGAGCTGCTGGGCCTCACCGTGCACCAGTTCGCCGGCTTCGGCCACGACGCGGTGGCCCGGGAGTTCGGCGTACCCCCGCACTGGCGGGTGACCACGGCCCTCGCGATCGGTGCGTACGGCGACCCGCGGGCCGCCGACCCGGTGCTCGCCGAGCGCGACGAGCGGCCACGGGTCCGCAAGCCGATGGACGACTTCGTCTTCGCCGGGTCGTGGGGCGCGGGCGCGGGGCTGTAGCACTCGGCCTGTAGTTGAATGGCCGGATGCCGAAGACCAAGCGGTTCTGGCCGATCGTCGCGGTCGTCGTCCTCCTCTTCCTCGTCAACCTGCCGATCGGCCACCTCTGGTGGTCCAACCACCGGCTCGACACCGACGGACAGGTCACGCAGGCCAGCGTGGACAAGGTCGAGGAGATCGGCAGCGGGGACACCAAGCGCTACTTCGTCACCTTCACGCTGCCCAGGGACGTCGACCCCGAGCGACACGACTACGCGGAGGAAGTGACCCGCGCGACCTGGCAGACCGCGAAGGAGACCGACCGCATCGAGGTGACCTACCTGGTCGGCCATCCGTCGGCGAACCGCGCGGCCGGCAACGTGCCGCCGGGCAACGTGGGCCTGGTCCTGACCCTCCTCGCGGACCTCGCCATCCTCGGGATGTTCGCGCTGATGCTGTGGGTACGCCGCCACGACGTGCTCGAGCTCGTGGCCACCCGTGACGTGGCGCGGTGCAAGCCGGGCGATCTCATCGAGGAGCTCGAGGGCGGCCACGTCATGGTGCGCGGCGACGTGCTCGAGATCGAGGATGACCACGTGGTGCTGGTCAGTGGGGGCAAGCGGGTGAAGGTGATCCTGGCCGGTTTCGCCAACCCGGTGGGCCATCAGCAGCCCGCCGAGGCCCACGGCCGCAAGGTCCCACCGCGTTAGTCGGGTCGTACGGCGGCCAGCACCGCCGGGTCCGCGCAGGCCTTGGCGAACGCGTTGATCCGGGCCCTGATCTCACGACCGAGCAGCCACTGGCCGATCGGCTCGGCGACGAAGCGCAGCCAGCCGGGCCGGATCGAGTAGGTGTACTTCCAGGTCGCCTCCGTGCCGCCGTCCGCCGACGGCTTGAACCGCCAGCCGCCGCCGAAGTTCGCGAAGAACCACGGGCCCTTCACCATCGTCATGCCGACGCTCGTCGGCGGCCGGTAGGAGGAGTACTGGCTGATCATCGTGGGCCCGACCCGCGCCTTCGTGAGCGTCTGCACGCCCTTGTCGGGTGCGGTGGCGCCGTGCAGGAAGTGCTGCTCGCGGATGAAAGGGTCCCACGACAGGCGCAGCTTGCCGGTGGTCTGGGAGACCGCGAACGCGGTGCCCGGATCGCAGGGCACGGTCACGCTCGCGGTCACCTGGGGCATGACGCCGAGGCTACCGGGACGACGGAGGGCCGACCCCGCGCGTGGTGCGCGGAGCCGGCCCTCGTCGTACGACGCAGGTCAGGCGTCGACCAGCTCGCGGTCCTCGTCGTCGTCATCGGAGGCGATGCCGGCGTCGGTGCCCTCGGCGAGGTGCGGACGGTGCAGGTTCTCACCCTCGACGTCCACGTTCGGCAGGATCCGGTCGAGCCACTTGGGGAGGTACCAGGCCTTCTCGCCGAGCAGGTACATCACCGCCGGGATCAGCGTCATGCGTACGACGAACGCGTCGAAGATGACCGCGACGGCGAGCGCGAAGCCCATCGACTTGATGATCGGGTCGTCCTGCAGCATGAACGCGGCGAACACGGCGGTCATGATCACCGCGGCCGCGGCCACGACGCGGGCCGAGTTGCGGAAGCCGTCGATGACGGACTCGCGCGGGTCGGCGCCGTGCACGTGGGCCTCCCGGATGCGGGTGACCAGGAAGACCTGGTAGTCCATCGCCAGCCCGAAGACCACGCCGATCAGGAAGATCGGCATGAAGCTCACGATCGGCTGGCCCTCCATGAGCCCGAACGCGCCCTCCTGGAAGACCGCGACCGTCGCACCGAGGGTGGCCAGCACCGAGAGCAGGAAGCCCAGGGTGGCGGTGAGCGGCACGAGGATGGAGCGGAAGACCAGCATCAGCAGGATGAACGCGAGACCGATGACCACGGCCAGGTAGACCGGCAGTGCGTCGGCAAGGCGCTCGGACACGTCGGCGGTGATCGCGGTCAGGCCGGTCACGCCGGTCGTCGTACCCGTCTCGGCCTCGATGTCGGACTGCCCGTCGCGCAGGTCGGCGAGCAGGTTCTCGGTGGCGACGTCATCGGGTCCGGAGGCCGGGATGACCATCACCATCGCGCCGGTGCCGGTCTCGTTGACCTGGGCGACCGAGGCGTTGACGACCTCGTCGCCGCCCACCTTCCTGGCCCATTCGGCCACGTCGGCGAACGCCTTCTGGCGACCCTCGGAGGCGACGTCACTCGCGTCGACGACCAGCAGCATCGGCGCCTCACGGCCCGGACCGAAGTTGTCGGTGAGCAGGTCGGAGGCCTTGCGCTGCGTGGTGTCGGTCGAGGAGGTGCTGTCGGTCGGGAACGCGAGGTGCAGGTTCTTCAGCGGGATCGCCAGCGCACCCAGTGCCACGACCACGAGCAGCACCACGGCGACCGGACGCTTGCCGACCAGGCGGGCCCAGCGGACACCGTTGTTGAGGATCTTGCCGTCGGCGTCGCGCGTGGGGTTGTACTTGCGGACCCGGCCACCGAAGGCCTTCGACTTGAGCAGGCCGAGCACGGCCGGCAGCAGGGTCAACGCGACCATCACGGCGATGAAGACGGTGCCGGCCGCGGCCAGACCCATGGCGGTCAGGAACGGGATGCCCACGACGGCGAGGGCGGCGAGCGCGATCAGCACGGTCAGGCCGGCGAACACGACGGCCGAGCCGGCAGTGCCCACCGAGACGCCGACCGCTTCCTCACGGTCTTCGGTGTGGTGCAGCTCGGTTCGATAGCGGGCCAGGATGAACAGGGCGTAGTCGATGCCGACGGCGAGGCCGATCATCGTGGCCAGCATCGGGGTCGAGGAGCCGATGTCCATGAACGCGGTCATCGCGGTGATGCCGGTCATGCCCAGGCCGACACCGAGGACGGCGGTGATGATCGGGAGGCCGGCGCCCACGAGGGAGCCGAAGGTCAGGATCAGCACGAGCAGGGCCAGGCCGATGCCGATGAGCTCGGAGGCGCCGCCGGGCGGGGCCATCGAGCTCATGCCGGCGCCGTTGGCCTCGACGGTCAGGCCGGAGTCACGGGCCTTGTCCATCGAGTCCTTGACCGCGTCCTGGGAGTCGACCTTGACGTCCATCGGGGTCTCGACGTCGAAGTCGAAGGTGATCACGCCGACGCGTCCGTCCTCGCTGGTCGGCAGCATCGTGGCCATGCCCTCGATCTGGGCGTCGGTGCTCTTGACGGCCTCCGCCTTCGTCGCGCCACCCTCGACGGCGGCGTCGATCATCTGCTGCCGCTGGCCGGCCATCGCGGCGACCGGGTTCACCGGCGCGGTGGGGCTCTTCGCGTCGGGCATCTGCGGGTTGTCGGCGAGGTCGGCGACCAGTGCGTCGACCGCGTCGGCGTACTTCTTCTCCTCGAGGGTGTGGCCCTCGGGCGCGGCGACCACGACGTTGACGCTGGCCTGGTCGAACGCGTCGACCGCGTCGGGGAACAGCTTCTTCTGGAGGTCGGCGGCCTTCTCCGAGGGGATGCCCGGGATGGAGAAGGCGTCGGTCATGGGCTTGGACATGGTGGCGGCGAAACCAGCCACGCCCACCATGGCGATCAGCCAGGCGGCGAGGAAGATCGGCCACCGCCGGTAGGCGGTCTTGCCGAGTCGATAGAGCAGCGTTGCCATGGGTGGTGGCTCCTGTGGTCGGTGTTTCGGGACGAGATTGGGAAGAGAGTCTCTGCTCAGGCGAGCAGGGCGCGCAGCGTGGAGAGGGCTTCCACGAACGCGACGTCGAGGGCGAGCCCGTCGGCGTCGTTGGCGAGTACGTCGTTGAGCGCCACGCCGTAGAGGCACGCGACCATCGAGATCAGCAGGTGGGCGCGACGGGTGCCGAAGTCCTCACCCTCACGTTGGACGATCAGGGCGGCGAACTTGTCGGCCATGCCCTCGAAGCGCTCGTGGGCCGCGGCCATCAGGCGGGGGTTGGCCTTCACCACGCGGCGGGCCACCTCGGCCTCGTCGCGGGTGAACTCCTTGGTGCTGACCATGTGCACGAGGATCGAGCACAGGTCATCGACCAGGTTGCCTCCGGGGCCACCCTCGGTGAACTCTTCGAGAAGGTCCTCGGGGAGGGCCGGAATGTTGCCCAGGACGGCGTCGATCTTGCCCGGGAAGTAGTTGAACAGGGTGCGGCGGGAGACGCCCGCGGCCTCGGCCAGCTCGTCCATCGTGAAGCCGTCGAAGCCGTGCGCGTCGGTGAGCTGCTGCGCGCAGACGGTGATCCGGTGACCGGTGGTCACCTTGCGTGGGGAAGTTGCACTTTCGTTCACAGAGTGCAGTTTTGCACTTTCCTGGACAGAGTGCAATTCCGGCGCGTGTGACCCTCCGCACCCGAGCCGACTTGCTGGTAACCCGCGCCCGGGTGGAGGGTTGCCACATGGCAGCCACCGCGTCGTCGTACTCGATCACCATGCGCCTTCACACGGCCCCCGACCATGGCGTGGTGGGCACCGTCGCCACCGAGCTGGCGAAGGCCGGTGGCATCGTCACCGCCATCGACGTCGCGGAGTCCAGCCACGACCGCCTCGTGGTCGACGTGACCTGCTCCGCCGCCGACGAGGCGCACTCCCTCGAGCTCGTCGCGGTGGTCAAGGCGATCGCCGGCGTCGAGGTGCACAAGGTCTCCGACCGCACCTTCCTGATCCACCTCGGCGGCAAGATAGAGGTCACCTCCAAGGTGCCGCTCAAGACCCGCGACGACCTGTCGATGGCCTACACGCCCGGCGTCGGCCGCGTCTCCATGGCGATCGCGGAGAACCCCGAGGACGTGTCGCGCCTGACCATCAAAGGCAACTCGGTCGCCGTGGTCACCGACGGCTCCGCGGTGCTGGGCCTGGGCAACATCGGCCCCGGAGCGGCGCTGCCGGTGATGGAGGGCAAGGCGGCGCTGTTCAAGAAGTTCGCCAACATCGACGCCTGGCCGATCTGCCTCGCCAGCCAGGACGTCGACGAGATCGTCAAGGCCGTCGAGATGATCGCCCCCGGGTTCGGCGGCATCAACCTCGAGGACATCGCGGCACCCCGCTGCTTCGAGATCGAGGCGCGGCTGCGCGAGTCGCTCGACATCCCGGTCTTCCACGACGACCAGCACGGTACGGCGATCGTCGTGCTCGCGGCCCTCATGAATGCGCTGCGCGTGGTGGAGAAGAACCTGGCCGACGTACGCATCGTGGTGGCCGGCGGAGGAGCGGCCGGCTCCGCGATCGTCTCGCTGCTGCTGGCCGGCGGCGCGGTCGACGTGAGCGTGTGGGACCGCGAGGGCGTGCTCTGTCGCGACGACACGGCCCTCTCCCCGGCCAAGGCGGACCTGGCGGCACGCACGAATCCCAACCTGCGGCGCGGCGACCTCCAGGCCGCGCTCGACGGCGCCGACGTGTTCATCGGGGTCTCGGGACCGGGCGTGTTGCAGCCCGAGTGGATCAAGACCATGAACGACGGCTCCATCGTGTTCGCGCTGGCCAACCCCGACCCGGAGGTCGACCCGGCCGAGGCCGCGAAGTACGCCGCCGTGGTGGCCTCGGGCCGCTCCGACTACCCGAACCAGATCAACAACGTGCTGGCCTTCCCCGGCGTCTTCCGCGGGCTGCTCGACGCACGGGCCAGCGAGGTCACCATCGACATGCTGCTGCGCGCCGCCGAGGCGATCGCCCACGTGGTCAAGGACGACGAGCTCCACCCGTCGTTCATCATCCCGAGCGTGTTCCACCCCGACGTGCCCAAGGCCGTCGCCGCCGCGATCAGCGGCAAGCCGATGGCCTGACCGCACGCCCGGGGCGGGCCCTACACTCGCCCCATGGCCGGGTCCGAGACACGCATGCTGCTGTTGGGGGCAGTGGCGATGTTCGAGCCGATCAACGGCTACCAGATCCGCCGCGAGCTGGTCTCGTGGGAGATCGACAAGTGGGCCCACGTCAACCCGGGCTCGATCTACAACGGCCTGACCACGCTGACCCGGCAGGGCCACCTGAAGCGCCACGACCTCCGCGACGGCACGCGTGAGGTGGCGGTCTACGAGATGACCACCAAGGGTCGCGCCGAGCTGCTGCAGCTGCAGATCAGGGCGCTGGAGGAGGTCGACCCCTACGACCGGGTCGCCTTCCACACCGCCTTCTCGATGCTGCCGCTGCTCGACCGTGCGCAGGTCGTGCACAGCCTGGGCCGCCGCAAGCGCGTGCTGCAGGAGACCCTCGACGGCTTCCCGTCGCCGCGGCACGTCGGACCGGAGTACGGCCCCCCGCATGCGTTCCGCTCGATGCTCCTGTGGCGCGACTCGGTGGCGACCGAGCTGGCCTGGCTCACCTCGACGCTGCGCGACATCGAGTCCGGCGCCCTCAAGTTCGAGCAGGGTGACGACTGGGGCTGGGAGCCGCCGTCCGACGACCCGGGCTGGCAGATGAACGTCGACCGGGAGAAATATCGCGCGCTTCTCGGGCGCTGACCTGCCACGCTCCTCACCACGCGTCGCATGGCCTGTACCGGCCTCAACAGGGTAACTTTCGCCGTTCCTCTCACGCGGGCATCGCCGCAGTCCTACCATCGGTCATGCTCCTGACCGTGGAGCGGGTGGCCCACCTCCGCCACGTCCCCCTGTTCTCCGCCACACCGGATCGCGTGCTCGCCGGTGTGGCTTCGGTGCTCGACGAGGTGGAGTTCTTCCCCGGCGAGGTGCTGATCCGGGTCGGGGACATCGAGGACTGGCTCTTCGTCATCGTGAACGGCAACGTCGACGTGGTTCGCCCCGACCGCCGGGTGGAGCTCGGGCCCGGATCGGTGGTCGGCGAGCTGGCGGTGCTCGATCCCCGACCCCGCTCCGCGACGGTCACCGCCCTCACACCGGTGCTCGCCTTCCGGCTCAGCAAGCCCGCCTTCGACGAGGCGGTCCGGACCCGACCCGAGGTGGCCCTCGGCGTGATCGCGGAACTGGTGGGTCGCCTGCGCGAGAACCACCAGGGCTCGCCCGGCTGATGAGGACCCGGCTGGCGCTGCTGACGGGTCAGACCACCGCGCTCGGCGCGATGGTGGCGTTCCTCGTGGTGCCGGCCAGTGCCCTGTTCCTGGCTCGGTACGGCGCGGACGCGCTGCCGTTCGCCTATCTCGCGGTCGCGGCCGCCGGGGTTGCGGTGTCGATGGCGATGCGGCGCGCCCAGAACCGGCTCAGCCTGGCCTCGCTCGCCGTGACCGTCCTGGCGACGTACGTCGTGATGGTCACCGCAGCCTGGACCGTGCTCGGGATGTCGGACGGACTGTGGGTCACCTTCCCCCTGCTCGTGCTCTTTCCACTGATCATCCCGCTGGGCTTCATGCTGGTCGGCGCCCAGTCCGGTCGACTGCTCGACGTACGCCAGATGAAGGCGCACTTGCCAAGGGTGATGGGCGGGTTCTCGCTCGGCTTCGGCATCGGAGGGCTGGCGGCAGCAGCACTGGTCGAACCGCTCGGCGGGCCGGTGCCCCTGCTCGGCATCGATGCCGTCGTCGGGGTGTGCCTGCTCGGCCTGGTGGTCGAGACCGCGCGTCGCTTCCCCGCGGAGCTGCGAGCCACACCGGACCCGCTGCCCGGTGCGGTCACCGGCCGGCCGGCGCTCCGGGCACTGCTCGGGAACCGCCTGGTGCTAGTGGTGTTCGGCTACCAGGTGTTGTCCGCGGCGGTCACCCAGCTGCTCGACTACCTGGTCTGGGAGCGGGCCGCCGCGCGATTCCCGGACCCGTCCGACCTGGCGCGCTTCCAGGGCGTGTTCGGGGCAATCATCAACTTCGCGGCGGTCCTCTTCGTGGCGCTGCTCGCGGGACGGCTGCTCACCCGATGGGGAGTCGCCCTGGGCCTGGCCGCCAACCCCGGCGCCGTGGTCGTCCTGGTGGCCGCCGGCACCGTGCTGGGCCTCGGGTCCGGCACGGGGTCCACCCTGTTCTTCGTCGTGGTCTGTGCCCAGCAGGTGGCCGACATCGCGCTCACCGACGGGATGACCCGCACCTCGATCAACGCGACGTACCAGGCCATGCCGATGGCCGAGCGACTCCGTGCCCAGACCGGCGTTGAGGCTGCCGGCGTACCCGTGGCCCTGGGCCTGGTGGGGGGATTCCTCCTCCTGAACCGGGCACTGGGGTTCGACATCCTGGTGGTCGAGGTCGTGGCCCTGATGATGTCGCTGGCTTGGTTGGGCCTGGCGGTCTGGGCCCATCGGAAGTACGGCGCCGGGCTGCGCCGGCTGCTCGCGCGGCCCCCGTGGGTGCCGGTGCCGTTGCGGATCCGCAACGCGGCCCAGCAGGCCGCCGTGGACCGGCTGCTCGCCAGCAATGACCCACGCGACGTCGAGGTCGGGCTGACCGCGCTGAGCGACACGCATGGGGAGTGGGGGATGACCCAGGTCGAGATGCCGGCCGGGCCGGCGCACGACGTGCACGGGGCCCTGGTCGTCGAGGCGGAGCGGGTGGCGATGCTGCTCGAGGTGTTGGGCACCCTCGACGATTCCCGCGGGACGGCTCCTCTGCGCAGCGCCCTGCGCGACGAGATCGCCGGATCGGCCCGACAGACCAGGGACCTGCTTGCCCTCGCGCACGGGCACGAGGAAGTGGTCCGGGCCGTGTCGGCGCTGGCCTCACCTGTCGAGCACGTGCGTGGTCTGGCCCTGGAGATGCTCGAGGTCACCTGTGGTCGCGGTGTCGCCCCTCTGGCACTCGCGCTCGTGGATCCGGCGCTCGACGACGTGGCGCGTCGTCGAGCGCTGGAAGCGCACGGCCCGGGATCGTGCCGCTCGGCGGCCGAGCATGTCCGCGACCTAGTGACCGATCCGGACGGCACCTGGGACGAGCCCTGGCTTCGAGCCTGCGGCCTCTACGCCGCGCCGGGCGTGCTCGGTGCCGACGCTGCCGAGTTGGCGCAACCGTGGGTCGACGATCCGGATCCGACGATCGCCGAGACCGCACGCTGGGTGCACCTGACGCCGATTTAATGGCAGGTGGTCCGGTCGTCGACGTGCCACGCTTGGTGCATGGCCACCGATCTCTCCCTGCCGCAACACCTCGAAGGGCTGCGCACTGCACTGGTGTCCTTCGTGCGGTACGCCGATCGCGCCGGCCTGCGTGCCGCCGTACCCACCACGCCCGACTGGACCGTCCGACGCCTGGTCGCGCACCAGGGCATGGTGCACCGCTGGGCGGCCGAGATCCTGAGGGGCGAGCCGGCCGATCCCGACCGCTACCAGCGAGAGGGTCAGTCAGCTCCCGACCCGCTCGAGTGGCTGCGTGACGGGGCGATCGAGCTGGCCCAGGCGATCACCGAGGCGCCCGACGACCTCGAGGCGCTGGTCTTCCTCAACGACGCGCCCCCGGCCCGGCGGTTCTGGGCCCGGCGCCAGTGCCACGAGACGACGATGCATGCGGTCGACGCGCTCTCCGCGGCGCTCGGCCGGCAGCCCAGGGCCGCCGACACCTGGATCACCGACGAGGTCGCACTCGACGGCATCGACGAGCTGCTGACCGGTTTCCTGACCCGCACGACGTCCCGGCTGCGCAGTGACGAGCCGCTGACGATCGCCGTACGCCCCGAGGGCAGCGCGGTGGGCTGGCAGGTCGCGGTCAGCGCCGACCCCGCCGTGACCACGCGTACGCCGGACGCGGACGCCGACGTGGTCCTCGCCGGGTCGCCGGTGGCGCTCTACCTGACGCTGTGGAACCGCTCCGACGAGATCACCGCCCTCGAGTCCTTCGCCGACATGTGGCGCGACGGGGCACAGATCAGCTGGTGAACCGATGAGTTCGTCGGTGGCAGGTGGTCTGATTCGCGGTGGGGCGAGATCGGCGCGCCCGGCGCCCACGAAAAGCAACTTGACGACGGGGTGTTCAATCTTGAACACTGTCGCTGTTCAAACTTGAACACAGCGTTTGAACCTGGATCTAGGGAGCATCGGATGATTCATGCACGGGGACTCGTGCAGACCTTCATGACGGGTCAGGGCAAGAAGAAGACGGAGGTCCATGCGGTCGACGGCGTGGACATCGACGTGGCCGAGGGCGAGGTCGTCGGCTTCCTCGGCCCCAACGGCGCGGGCAAGACCACCACGCTGCGCATGCTGACCACGCTGCTCAAGCCGACCGCGGGCACTGCCACAGTGGCCGGCTACGACGTGGTCACCCAGTCCCAGGACGTACGCCGCAGCATCGGCTACGTCTCGCAGGCGGGTTCCACGTTCTCCAGTGCGATCGCCGGCGACGAGGTGATGGACCACGGCATGCTCTACGGCATGTCGCGGCGCGACGCCGAGCGCAAGGGCAAGGAGCTCTTCGAGCAGCTCGACCTGCCGGGCCTGTGGCGCCGCATGCCCAAGAACATGTCGGGTGGCCAGAAGCGCCGACTCGACATCGCGATGGGCCTGATCCACGAGCCGAACCTGGTCTTCCTCGACGAGCCGACCACCGGCCTCGACCCGCAGGCGCGGGCGAACCTGTGGGAGCACATCGCCGGGCTGCGGGCCAAGCAGGGAGTCACGGTCTTCCTCACGACGCACTACCTCGACGAGGCCGACCACCTGGCCGACCGGATCGTCATCATCGACAAGGGCCGCATCGTGGCCAGTGACACCTCCGACAACCTCAAGGCGCAGGTCTCCGGTGACCTGGTGGACCTCGAGGTGGCCGGCGACGAGCAGATCGCCGTCGCGCGCGACAAGCTCGGCTCGATCGCCCAGGGTGTCGAGGTCGAGGGACGACACGTCCGCGGACGCGTCGAGCGCGCCGGCCGGGTCGTGCCCGGCCTGCTGCGCGACCTCGACTCCGGCGGTGTCGCCCTCGACTCCATCGAGGTGCACCGTCCGACGCTCGACGACGTGTTCCTCACCCTGACCGGCCGTTCGCTGCGTGACGCCGATGCCGCATCCGATGCCGCCGGCGCCGCCGACGGCGAGTCCACCGACGAGCTCGAAGGAGCAACCCGATGACCCCGTTGTTCTGGCGTGAGTCGTTCATCGTCTTCCGCCGCCAGATCCGCATGAACCTGCGCAACCCCGCGTGGGTGCTGATCGGCGTGCTCCAGCCGGTGCTCTACCTCGTGCTGTTCGGCCCGTTGCTCAAGCCGCTGGTCGCGCAGTTCGACCTGCCCACCGACAATCCCTACACGTTCCTGGTGCCCGGCCTGCTGGTGCAGCTGGGCATGTTCGGGGCGTTCTTCGCCGGCTTCGGCCTGATCGCCGAGTGGCGTGAGGGCGTCGTCGAGGCGGAGCGCGTCACGCCGGCCAGCCGTACGGCGCTGCTCGTCGGCCGCCTGATGCGTGACCTGCTGCAGCTGCTGGTGCAGGCGCTGATCCTGATCGGCCTCGGCTTCTGGATGGGCATGCGGGCACCGTTCGCCGGAGTGGTCGTGGGCGTCGTGCTCACCCTCTGTGTGGGTGGCGCCTGTGCGGCGGCGTCCAACGCGCTGGCCCTGACCACCAAGAGCGAAGACGTCATGGCGCCGCTGATCAACATGATCATGATGCCGGTGCTGCTGCTCTCCGGAATCATGCTGCCGATGACGCTCGGCCCGTCGTGGCTCGAGCGGATCAGCGACTTCATGCCGTTCCGCTGGATCACCGACGCCGTGCGCGACACGTTCGTCGGCGACCTCGGCACCTCGGCGATGGCCTGGGGTGTGGGCTGGGCGGCGCTGCTGTTCGTGCTCGCGCTCTGGTGGGGCACCAACGTGTTCCGCAAGGAGAACGCCTGACCTGTCGCCAGTTCCGATCGACCCGTCGTGAGCTTTGATCGACCTGTCGCCAGTTCCGCGCTCCCGGGCAGAACTGGCGACAGGTCAGTCAGAACTGGCGACGGGTCGGCGAGGAGTGAGGGTTGACAGATCGCACTGTACAAAGCATGCTGTTTTGTAAAGCGACGCCGATCACACGACACATTCGACCACGGCGTCCCTTACGAGGAGGCTCGCCATGGCGATCAGGACAGCAGGAACGGTTCCCGACGGATCCACCGAGGTGTGGCGCGACAAGAAGCGCCACCTCTGGCTGATCGGCCTGGTCGTGCCCTCCCTGGCCCTGGTTGCGATCGGCATCTTCACGCTGACCGAGTTCACCCCGATCCTGTGGCTCGGCCCGATCATCATCCTCGTCGTCGTGCCGGCGATCGACCTGCTCACCGGTCTGGACCGGTCGAACCCGCCGGACGACGTGATCGAGCAGCTCGAGAACGACAAGTACTACCGGTGGATCACCTACCTGTTCCTGCCGATCCAGTACATCGGCTTCGTCGGCGCGATGATGCTGGTCAGCGGCAGCACGCTCTTCGGACTGCTCGACGACCCGATGACGCTGTGGCAGAAGGTCGGCATCGCGGTCTCCATCGGCTGCATCGGCGGCATCGGCATCAACACCGCCCACGAGCTCGGCCACAAGAAGGAGGCCAACGAGCGTTGGCTCTCCAAGATCGCGCTGGCCCAGGTGGCCTACGGACACTTCTACATCGAGCACAACCGCGGTCACCACGTGCGCGTCGCCACGCCCGAGGACCCCGCCAGCAGCCGGATGGGCGAGACCTTCTACCGGTTCTGGCCGCGCACCGTCGGCGGCTCGCTGAAGAGCGCGTGGAACCTCGAGAAGAGGCGCTACGCCCGCAAGGACAAGCACCCGTTCCGCCTCGGCAACGACGTGCTCAACGCCTGGCTGATGACCGCCGTCCTGTGGGGTGGCCTGACCATCTGGCTCGGCTGGGAGATCCTGCCGTTCCTGGTGCTGCAGGCCGTCGTCGGCTTCAGCCTTCTCGAGGTCGTCAACTACATGGAGCACTACGGCATGCTGCGCCAGAGGGTCGGCAAGCCCGGCAAGGAGCGCTATGAGCGGGTCGCCCCGTCGCACAGCTGGAACTCCAACAACATCGCCACCAACGTGCTGCTCTACCACCTGCAGCGGCACAGCGACCACCACGCGAACCCGACCCGCCGCTACCAGACGCTGCGTGACTTCGAGGAGTCCCCGGTGCTCCCGACCGGGTACGCCGGCATGATCGTGCTCGCGCTCCTCCCGCCGGTCTGGCGACGCGTGATGGACCCCCGCGTCATCGCCCACTTCGACGGCGACCTGACGCTGGCCAACCTCCAGCCCGGCAAGCGCGAGAAGATCCTGGCCCGGTACGGCGTCGCGATCGACGCCGCGAAGGCCGACCGCCAAACCCGTGACGACGAGGCCGCTGCCCTCCAGGTGCTCCTGGCTGAGGAGGTCCTGGCCGCGCGGTGCCCCGGTTGTGACTACGTCTACGACGTCGACGCGGGTGACGAGCACGAGGGCTTCGCCGCCGGTACGGCGTGGGCCGACATCCCCGACGACTGGTGCTGCCCCGACTGCGGGGTGCGCGAGAAGATCGACTTCGTCCCGATCGACAAGGCGGCCGTCTGATGCGCATCGAGGTGGACCGCGACAAGTGCGAGGGTCTCGGCATGTGCGAGGCGATGGCCCACGAGTTCTTCGAGGTCGATGACGACGACGTCATGCACGTGCTCGACGAGAACCCGGGGGAGGAGCACCGCAAGGAGCTCACCGCGGCGGTGAACTCGTGCCCGGTGCTGGCCCTGACGCTGGCCGGTTGACCACGCTTACCTACGATGGACGCATGGCGTCCGTCACCGACCTCGACGACGAGCCGGTCACCACGCGCGACCGGATCGTCGACAAGGCTGCCGAGCTCACCACGCAGCACGGGTGGGCCTGGGTGACCATGTCGAAGCTCGCCGACGCGGCCGGGGTCAGCAGGCAGACGGTCTACAACGAGATCGGCACCAAGCCGGCCCTCGCAGAGGCGATGATCCTGGGCGAGCTGGCCCGGTTCCTCGACCTGGTCAACCGGGCGTTCGACGAGAACCCGACGGACCTCGTGGCGGCGATCCGGGGTGCGTCGCAGGCAGTGCTCGAGTTCGCCGAGGGAAACCCCCTGCTCCATGCGGTCGTCTCCGCCACCCATGGCGCCGACACCGAGCTGCTGCCGCTGCTGACCACGCACTCGCAGTCTCTGCTCGGGGTGGCCAAGCTGGTGGTGCACGAGCGCGTCGAACCCTTCGAGATTGCCATCTCGCCGGCCAGGCTCGAGGCGGCCATCGACATGGTCGTCCGCGTGGTCCTCAGCCACGTGATGCAACCTTCGGCCACACCGGCGGAGACCGCCGACGACGTGTCGTGGATCGCCGAGCGCGTGCTGCGCCCCTGACCTCCGCCACGTCGTCGCAAAGTGGTCGGTGCCGACCCCTGTTCCGGGCCGGTCCGCGGGTCTACGCTGAGTCCACCGTGGTGCGTATGACGAAATCAAGGTGCACGATGCGCAACAAGTTGGACGTGGGGGGAAAGACTCGGAACCAGACGATGCGTCGTCTGCTCGAGCAAGCGAGGTACGAGGTCCTGCCGACCGAATCGACCGAGCAGAAGGTCGTCGAGAACGTTCCACTCGACCGGATGATCACCGTGACCGCGTCGCCGAGCAAGGGCCTGGGCGCGACCTTCGACCTGGCGGAGCGGCTGACCGGCCATGGGTACGCCGTCGTACCCCACCTGGCAGCGCGCATGGTCAGCGGCCGCAGTGAGCTCGCGGAGATCTGCGAACGGCTGACCTCCGGCGGCATCACCCGTGTCTTCGTCCCTGGTGGTGACGCCGAGCCGGCCGGCGACTACCCCGATGCCCTGTCGCTGCTGGAGGACCTCGTCGCGTTGGGGCGGCCGTTCGCCCACGTCGGGATCACCGGCTACCCCGAGTCGCACCCGCAGATCAGTGACGACATGACCGTGCAGGCCATGTGGGACAAGCGCCGGCACGCCACGCACATCGTCAGCAACCTCACCTTTGATCCGGCTGTCATCAAGGTGTGGCTCGAACGCATGCGGAAGCGCGGCATCACCATGCCGTTGCTGCTCGGGATGCCCGGACCCGTCGACCGCACCAAGCTGCTGGGCATGGCGACCCGCATCGGGGTCGGTGAGTCGACCCGGTTCCTGGCCAAGCACAAGGGCACGTTCGCTCGTCTGGCCGCCCCCGGCGGGTTCACCGGCGAGCGGTTCCTGGCCAGGTGCGCCCCGGCGCTGGGCGCCCCCACCGCGTTCGTCGAAGGGCTGCACGTCTTCACGTTCAACCAGATCGCGGAGACCGAGGCGTGGCGCACCGACCTGTTGCAGCGCCTCTAGCTGCCGCTACCGAACAGTCCGCATGCTTCTGGTGGAAATTACCTGAGGACTGTTCGGTAGCGCGGCGGAGTCGAGCAGCCCGGCAAGTGCGCCTTCGAGGCCGGACAGGCCGGTGGGTACGACGGTCAGTGGCAGCCCGATCCTGGCGGCGGCCTCGGCGGCGAGCGCGTACAGCTCGTCATCAGGCTCTTGGGCGAGCCAGACGACGCGGGTGTAGCTGCCGAAGTAGTCGTCGCGCAGCTCGGGGTGGCGATCGAGGCCGAGCTCTCGCACGACGCTGCGCTCGAACGATCGCACGAGGAAGTCGGTCAGCACGTAGGTGCCGGGCTGCTCGGAGAAGAACTCCTCGATCCTCGAGGCTCCCCCGAAGACGTCGTAGCAGTGCAGTCCCGGCAGCCGCTCGAGCCCGAGCTCGGCACACACCTCGTCGAGGGCGCCGTACGTGCCGCAGTCGGCGTACCCCACAGCCACGCGGGCGCCGCGGGCCCGCAGCTCAAGGGCCAGGGTGCGCACCTGGTCGGCGATGAGGTGCGGCTGGTTGTGCAGGAGCGGCGGAAGCGGGTGTATGTCGAGGGGCCATCCTCGGAGGTCGGCGATCTGCGCGGCCGGCTGGGCGAGGGCGCCGCACGCGATCAGGACCGTGCGTCCGTCAGGAGCCCTTGGCGAAGCCGAGGTGCTCGACGAAGCGGTCGTTGAAGTCGGGGCGGTCGGAGAGCTCGACATAGGTCACCTCCTCCACCAGGGTCAGGGCGCCGGCCCGCTCCGGCAGGGAGAGCAGCGCCATCTTGGCGCCCTCGCCGGCGACGTTGCCCGCCGAGACGATCCGCAGCAGCGGCAACGAGGGCACGAGGCCGATGCGTACGGCGGCCGCGGGGGAGAGGTAGCTGCCGAACGAGCCCGCGAGCAGGACCTGTTGTACGTCGCGGTGCTCGAGACCGAGCTCGTCGAGCAGGAGCGACCACCCCGTGGAGATCGCGGCCTTGGCGAACTGCAGTTCGCGGACGTCGCGCTGGGAGAGCACGACGCAGTCGGCCGGGTCGGCGTCGGGCGTGGGCCGGTGCAGCACGAACACGCGTTCTTCGCCGATGCGGGTCAACCGGTCGACCAGGCCCGGAGCGACGTCGGCCGCGGCCTCGTCGGGAATGAAGCGGCCGGAGTCGTCGAGGAGCCCGACCCGCACCAGCTCGGCCACCGCATCGACGAGGCCGGACCCGCAGAGACCGCGGGGGGCCACGTCGCCGATGACCTGCAGCTCGACCGGGTCGGTCGCCCCTGCCTCGGGGTGCAGCCTCACCACCTCGATGGCGCCGTCGGCGGCGCGCATGCCGCAGCGGATGGCGCCGCCCTCGAATGCCGGCCCGGCCGGGGCCGCGGTGGCCACAATCGTGTCGCCGTCGCTGAGCACGATCTCGCAGTTGGTGCCGACGTCGATGAAGAGGCGGGTCCGCTTGTCACGATCCATGCCGGTGGCGAGCATGCCGGAGACGATGTCGCCCCCGACGTACGCCCCGAGCGCGGGGAACATGACGGCTCGGGCCCGCGGGTGCAGCGAGAGGCCGAGCTCTGCCGCCAGCACGGTGGGTGGCAGTGCCGTGGTCATCACGAAGGGAGCGACGCCGATGGGCTCGGGGTCGATCCCGAGTGCCAGGGCGACCATCGTGGCGTTGCCGGCCACGGCGACCTCGTAGACCGACTCCGCGGCCACCCCACCCTCGCGGCAGACCTGCTCGGCGAGCTCGGCCAGGGTGGCTCCGGCGGCGTCCTGCAACCGGGCCAGCGCACGGTCGTCCATCATCGTGGCGCTGATCCTGCTGATCACGTCGCCGCCGAAGGGCTGCTGCTTGTTGAGCATGGAGGCCACGGCGACGGGGGTGCCGGTGGTCAGGTCGAGAAGCGTGGCGACCACCGTGGTCGTGCCGAGGTCGAACGCGATCGCGTGACGTTGCCCGGTGGTGTCGCCGGGCTCGACCTCGACGAGCGCCTCGTCGACGATCACCGCGGTCACCTTGAAGTCGGCGGCGCGGAGCACGCCGGGCAGTCGGCGCAGCACGTGCAGGTCGGGGGACGGCACCAGGTCGGTGATCGCGTCGAGCAGCCGCACGATGTCGCTGCGCTGGTCGGCGAGGGTCGGCTCCTCGAGCTCGACGTACCGCTTCTGCACGGCCGGTCGGAGGATCACCTGGCGTCCGACGCCGACGGTGGCGGCCTTGGGGCGGGTGGTCAACGGCGGCACGAAGACCTCGAGGTCGCGCGTGGCCGGCACCAGGCAGGCGAGTCGCCATCCCTCGTCGAGCTGATCCGGGGTGAAGGTGCGTACGTCGTGGCGGGTCACCGGCGTGGCACCCTCGACGCGTACTCGGCACTTGTGGCAGGTGCCGTGGCCGCCGCAGGTCGAGTCGACGGCGATCCCGTTCCACGACGCGGAGTCGAAGACACTGACCCCCGGCGGCACCCGGACCGAGCGTTGCGCGGCGGGACTCTCCGGACCGGTGTCGACGGTGAACGAGAGCGTCACCCGACCGAGTCCGTCGTGCGGCGGGGCGTCGGCCCCGGGCGCCTCGAGCAGCCCCTCGCGGTGGATCTCCATGACGGAGACCTCCGGGGGCTCCGCGTCGGGAGGCAGCTCCTGGCCGTCGGGCACGCCCGGATCGAGGGCCACCTCGGACTCACCCTCTGCCCGGATCACGCCGACTCGTCCCTCCTCGCGCGGTGTACGGCGATCCAGGCGGAGCCCCACTCGTCGTGGTCGAGGAGCAGGTCGGCCGCCTTGACGGCGTCGACGATCTGGGGTGCGCGGGCATCCATGATGGCGCTGGTCAACCCGGAGACCATGGCCATCGGCAGGAAGGCGGCTCCCAGGGTGTGGCGGTCGGGCATGCCGAACGAGACGTTGGAGGCGCCACACGTCATGTTGACGCCGAACTCGTGCCGGATCCGGCGCATGGTCTCCAACGTGGTCAAAAGCGTGGAGGTGTCGGCGCCGATCGGCATCGCCAACGGATCGATGACGATGTCGGCGGCGGCGATGCCGTACTCGGTGGTGGCGACCCGGATGATCTTCTCGGTCAGCTCGAGCCGTCTCTCCACCTCCATCGGGATCTCGTGCTCGTCGTTGGGCAAGGCGATGACGGCGGCGTCGTGCTTCTTCACCAGCGGCAGGATCTGCTCGAGACGCTCGTCCTCAGCGGTGACGGAGTTGACCAGCGCCCTGCCGTCGTACGCCGCCAGCCCGGCCTCGAGGGCCTCGACCACGCTGGAGTCGATGCAGACCGGCAGGTCGGTGAGGCCCTGCACCATGCGGATCGCCCGGACCAGCAGGTCGGCCTCGTCCGTCAGCGGCACCCCCATGTTGATGTCGAGCACGTCGGCCCCGCCCGCGACCTGGGCGTGGACGTCGCGTTCGATCGCGGACAGGTCGCCGGCCCGCAGCTGCTCCTGGAAGATGCGGCGACCGGTCGGGTTGATCCGTTCCCCGATCAGGCAGAACCGGCGCCCGTGGCCGATCACGACCTCGCGGCTCGCCGAGCGCAGGACCGTCTCGAGAGGCTCCGCGGGCGCGCTCATGCGGGGTCCCTGGGCAAACCGCAGCGCAGCGAGGATTTGGCTGGGGTGTTCATGCCGGCACCCTGGCGCGCCGTTCCTTGATCAGTGCCTTCGCCTTCTTCACGCACGCTGACGCGTCGGGAGCGTAGCCGTCGGCGCCCACCGCGTCGGCGTACTCCTGGGTCACCGGCGCGCCGCCGACCATCACGATCACGCTGTCGCGCACGCCGGACTTCTCCAGGGCGTTCATGTTGGCCTTGAACATCGGCATCGTGGTGGTGAGGAACGCGGAGAACCCCACGATGTCGGGCTGATGCTCCTCGATGGCGGCGACGAACTTCTCGGGAGCGACCTGGACACCGAGGTCGATCACCTCGAAGCCGGCGCCCTCGAGCATGATGTTGACGAGGTTCTTGCCGATGTCGTGCACATCGCCCTTGACGGTGCCCATGAGGAACTTGCCGATGGTCTCTGCGCCGGTCTCGGCGAGCAGGGGTCGCAGCACCTCCATGGCCCCGGCCATGGCCCGGCCGGCGATCAGCATCTCGGGGACGAAGAAGTCCCCGCGCTCGAACCGGGCACCGACCTCCTCGAGCGAGGGGATCAGTGCGTCGAAGAGCAGGGTCTGTGGCTCCATCTGGAGCGCGAGGCCCTGATGGGTGAGTTCGAGGACATGCGGGGCGTTGCCGACGAGGGTGTCGTCGTAGAGGCCCTGCAGGATCTCTTCGGGAGTCAGTTCTGGGGAGGTCAGCTTCGGGGAGGTCATGCCACCCCCTCCTTTCGGGTTCGCCGTCGGAGCAGCACGGAGAGCTGGTCCGCCCGGTCGATCAGGGTGCGCCCGACGTCATCGAGCCGGCCTTGCAGCCGTTGGGTGGGGCCCGAGATGCCGAGCGCGGCGATCACCGTGCCGTCGGCGCCACGCACGGGGGCGGCCACGCCGGTGAGACCGATCTCCAGCTCGTCGACCGTGGTCGCGTAGCCGCGCCGACGCGCCTGGTCGAGGTGGCGGCGCAGGCCGTCGACGTCGGCGACGGTGTGCTCCGTGAGCTGGTCGAGGGGGCCGGACGGAAGGTCGAGGACGCCGTGGGTGAAGAGGATCTTGCCCAGAGCCGAGCAGTGCGCCGGCACCTCGACCTCGGTCCAGTCACGGGTGCCGAGCATGTAGGCCGTGTCGACCTGGGCGACCTGGACCACGCGGTCACCGCGCGTCACCGCGAGGTTGACGGTCTCGAGGCTGTCCTTTCCGACCTTCTGCATGGTCGGACGGGCCAGTCGGACCAGCTCCTCCCAGGGATCGTGCCGGGTGGCGTAGAGCCAGAACAGCGGGCCGGCGACGTAGGAGCCGTCGGCAGTGCGCTCGAGCAGCTCCGTGCGCTGGAGGGCCGTCAGCAGGCGTGAGGTGGTCGACTTCGGGAGGCCGCACTCCTCGAAGAGGTCGACGAAGCTCAGCGGCTCGTCGGCCTTCACCACGGTGCGGATCAACGCGGCCGCACGGTCGAGGGCCTGGGTTCCGGTGACGGGCTCACTGCCGGTGTTGCTCACTTGTGCCTTTCTCGCGGTCGACTGGATCGGTTTCCGAGTGTTCCACATTATGGAACCACTGATCCATATTATGAGGTTAGGATCTCGACAAGGGCAGGTCAAGAGCGACACAGGAGGACGCATGTTCCGGAACCGCATGCCGCGCTACGAAGTGCTGTCGGCCGATGCGATGTCCACCCTCGACGGCGGGTGGCGACGCATCCTCACCGAGATCGGTGTGGAGTTCATGGACGCGCGGGCACTGGAGCTCTTTCGCGCTGCAGGCCAGAAGGTCGAGGAGAACACCGTCTTCCTCGATCCGGAGTTCGTGCTGGCCCAGGTGGCCAAGGCGCCGGCCGAGTTCGACGTACAGGCCCGCAACCCGGACAACACCGTCCACATCGGTGGCGACGCGATGGCGTTCGCCGCCGTCTACGGCCCGCCCTTCGTCCGTGAGGGAGAGATGCGCCGTGACGCCACGATGGCCGACTTCCGAAACTTCAGCCGGTTGGCGCAGACGTTCCCGGTGCTCGACTCCGCCGGCGGAGTGATCTGCGAACCCAACGACACTCCGCTCGACAGTCGACACCTCGACATGACGCTGGCCCTGCTCACCGAGACCGACAAGGTGTTCATGGGCAACGTCGTCTCGGCGGTCAACGCCCGTGACGTGTTGTCGATGTGCGACATCGTCTTCGGCTCGCGGGAGGCGATCGAGAAGACGCCGGCCACGATCTCGCTGATCAACTGCAACTCGCCACTGCACTGGGACGACCGGATGCTGGAGTCGATGTTCGAGTACGTCGCGGCCGGTCAGCCGGTGATCCTCACGCCCTTCCTGCTGATGGGGGCGATGTCGCCGGTGACGGTGCCCGCGGCGCTGGTGCAGCAGATCGCCGAGGCGCTCTCCGGCATCGCGCTGGCCCAGCTGATCCGGCCGGGGACACCCGTGGTCTTCGGGTCGTTCCTCTCGAACATCGACATGCAGTCCGGCTCACCGACCTTCGGCACGCCGGAGTCCGGGATCGGGCTGCTGTGCACCGGCCAGATCGCCCGCCACTTCGGGCTGCCCTTCCGCACCGGTGGCGGGCTGACCTCCTCCCAGGTCCCCGATGCGCAGTCCGGCTACGAGGCGCTGATGACCATGCTGCCGACCTTCCTGGCCGGGGCGAACTGGGTGATGCACGCGGCCGGCTGGCTGGAGGGTGGCCTGGTCTCGGGGTACGAGAAGTTCATCATCGACACCGAGATCCTGCAGATGCTCGAGGCGGAGTTCACCCCGCTCGAGATCGACGAGGCGTCGCTGGCCTTCGACGCCCACAAGGAGGTCGGCCACGGCGGCCACTTCCTGGGCGCGCAGCACACCATGGAACGCTTCCGCACCTGCTTCTACCGACCGATGCTCTCCTCGTCGGAGAACTTCGAGCGCTGGACTCGAGGCGGCGGACTCGACACCGCGGCGCGTGCGGGAAACATCTACCGCACCAAGCTCGAGGAGTTCGAGCCGCCGGCGCTCGACGACGGCGTACGCCTGGAGCTGGAGGAGTTCGTGACCCGCCGCCGCAAGGAGCTCGGCGACTGACTCTCTGCCACCTCACGATGTTCACTTGAACATGCAGTTCGCGAACGTGCCCGCCCGCTCGCGCTCGGACAACGGCACGTCGGGCTGAACTGTATGTCCAAGTGAACACTTCGCTGGCGAGGGCCGACCAGCAGTGCCCGGGACCAGGGTCAGCGGAAGACGACGGTGCGGGGGCCGTTGAGCAGCACCCGGGACTCGGAGTGCCAACGGACCGCCCGTGAGAGCACCTGGGCCTCCACGTCGCGTCCGGCGGAGACGAGCTGTGCCTGGTTGTGGTTGTGATCGACCCGCATCACGTCCTGTTCGATGATCGGCCCCTCGTCGAGGTCGGCGGTGACGTAGTGGGCGGTGGCGCCGACGAGCTTCACTCCCCGGTCGAAGGCCTGGTGGTAGGGCTTGGCGCCCTTGAAGCTCGGCAGGAACGAGTGGTGGATGTTGATCGCCTTGCCGGACAGCGCACGGCACATCGGATCGGAGAGCACCTGCATGTAGCGCGCCAGTACGACGAGGTGTACCTCGTGCTCGGCGACGAGGCGCAACACCTCCGCCTCGGCCTCGGGCTTGGTCGCGGCAGTCACCGGAATGTGGTGGAAGTCGATGTCGTAGGACCGGACCAGGGCCTCGGCGTCGGGGTGATTGGACACGACGGCGGGGATCTCGATCTGCAGGGCCCCGGTGGACGTGCGGAAGAGGAGGTCGTTGAGACAGTGGAGGTGCCTGGAGACCATGATCAAGGTGCGGTACGGCGCAGCGGCGTCCCACATCTCGAAGGTCATCGACAGCTGCGCGGCCACGGTGGCGAAATCCTCGCGGAGTGTGGCGACGTCGGGGACCGCACCCTCGACCTCGAAGTCGATGCGCATGAAGAATCGATTGGTGAGCCGGTCACCGAACTGCTGGCTCTCGATGATGTTGCCACGGTTGCGCACCAGGAACTCCGACACGGCGTGCACGATGCCGGGGCGGTCGGGACAGACCAGGGTGAGGACGAAGTCACCGGCCGGGTCGCCGGCGTTGGCGGAGTAGCGGAGAACCATGGTGACCCCTGTTCGGTGCAACGACGGACTGTTGCGTAGTTCGCGTCATCAGTCTGCGATACGCAACAGCGGCTGCGCCAGTGCCTGCGCTAATGTCGCGTCATGGACAAGCCCCGCACCGTCGACGGAGTCCAGTCCGTCGACCGCGCGTTGAGCATCCTCGAGGGCATTGCCCGCGTCGGGGTGGCCGGAGTCACGGAGATCGCGGGCGAGCTCGGGGTCCACAAGAGCACCGCGTTCCGCCTGGTGGCCACGCTCGAGTCGCACGGGCTCGTGGAACAGACGGCCGAGCGTGGCAAGTACCGCCTCGGCATGGGCATCCTGCGCCTCGCCGGTGCCGCCACGGCCCGGCTCGACGTGGTCCAGGAGGCGCGTCCGGTCTGCCGGAACCTGGCCGCCGAGACCGGGGAGACGGTGAACATCGCGGTGCTCTCCGAGCACTCGGCGCTCTATCTCGACCAGGTTGCGGGGTCCTCGGCGTTGCAGTCACACAACTGGGTCGGCCAGCACATCCCCCTGCATGCGACCAGCAACGGCAAGATCCTGCTCAGCAGTCTCGACCCGGACGAGCTGGACGACTTCCTCGGCGCCCTCCCGGCGTACACCGAGCTGACGATCACCCGGAAGGGCAAGCTGCGCAAGGAGCTCGATCATGTCCGCGAGGTCGGGTATGCCGTGGCGGTCGACGAGCTGGAGGTCGGCCTCACGGCCGTGGCGGCACCGATCCGCAACGCCCACGATGACGTCATCGCCTCGATGAGTGTCTCGGGCCCCACGCTGCGGCTGCGACAGGAGCGCGTGGACGAGGTCGTCGAGCAACTGGTGGCGGCGGCCACCGAGGTGTCGTACCGCTTGGGCTGGGGTCACCGTTAGGGCAAGTTTCGTCGACCCACTTGACGCCGTCCGGTGAGGGGGCAATCCTGCAAAAGGGTGACCTGGTCGTTGCGCGACATGAAACCTGTTGCGTGATACGCGATCACATCGTCCGGAGAGGTGGGGCCAGAGGTGCCGGAGATCTACATTGACGGCGAGTGGTGTGCCGCGCGCGGCGGGGGGCGGCGCGAGATCCGGTGCCCGGCCGACGGCAGCCTGGTCGCCGAGGTGGACGACGGAGACTCCGCCGACACCGACGCCGCGATCGCGGCCGCGCACCGTGCGTTCCATGCCGGACCATGGCCCGGAACGGTGGCCCGGGAGCGTGGCGACCTGCTGCTGCGGGTGGCCGACCTGCTCGAGCGGGACAAGGATGCCGTGGCGCGTGCGGAGTCCCTCGACACCGGAAAGCGCCTGGTCGAGAGCGAGTACGACGTGGCCGACGTGGTGGGCGTGTTCCGTCACTACGGTCACGTGGCCGCCGAGGACGCGGGCCGGGTCGTCGACACCGGGAACCGCGACGTGGCCAGCTCCGTCGTCCACGAACCCCTCGGCGTGTGCGGGCTGATCACCCCGTGGAACTATCCGCTGCTGCAGACGTCGTGGAAGGTCGCGCCCTGCCTGGCAGCCGGCAACACGTTCGTGCTCAAACCGAGTGAGATCACGCCGCACTCCGCGATCCACCTGATGCGCATCCTCGGCGAGGCGGGCCTTCCGGCGGGAGTGGGCAACCTGGTCCTCGGCGACGGTCCCGGGGCCGGCAGTCCGTTGAGCACCGACCCGCGCGTCGACCTGGTGTCGTTCACCGGGAGCCTGGCGGTCGGCAAGCTGCTGATGGCCAACGCCGCCGGCACCGTGAAGCGGGTCGCGCTCGAGCTGGGTGGCAAGAACCCCAACGTGGTCTTCGCCGACGCACCTCGAGAGGCAGCCCTCGACATGGCGCTGACCGCGGTCTTCCTTCATTCGGGCCAGGTCTGCTCGGCCGGCGCCCGCCTGGTCGTCGAGGAGTCGATCCACGACGAGTTCGTGGACGCCCTTGTCGAGCGGGCCAGGCTGATCCGGCTCGGCGGGCCCTTTGGCACCGAGGCCGAGACCGGTCCGCTGACCAGTGCTGCCCACCGTGCCAAGGTCGAGGCGTACGTCGAGGCGGGAATCGCCGAAGGGGCGGTGCTCCGGTGCGGTGGAGCCAGGCCCGACGACCCGGCGCTGGCCAGCGGGTTCTACTACCTGCCCACGGTGCTCGACGGATGCACAAGCGACATGTCGGTCACCCAGGACGAGTCCTTCGGTCCGGTGCTCACGGTGGAGACCTTCACCGACGAGGACGACGCGGTGCGCATCGCCAACGACAGCATCTACGGCCTGGCCGGCGCGGTGTGGACCGGTGACGCCGGCCGCGGCCAGCGGATGGCGCGCCGACTGCGCATGGGCACCGTGTGGATCAACGACTACCACCCCTATGTGCCCCAGGCCGAGTGGGGCGGGTTCAAGCAGTCCGGGATCGGGCGCGAGCTCGGTCGCGCGGGGCTGGAGGAGTACCAGGAGACCAAGCACATCTGGCAGAACCTGCGCCCAGAACCACAGGGGTGGTTCGACGGGGCGTGACAGCGTGACAGGCCGCGGAGAGCCGAATCGTGAAAGGGAGTGGGTGCGCATGACCGATCGCTACGACTTCGTCATTGTCGGAGGCGGCTCCGCCGGGTGCGCCCTCGCCAACAGGCTCTCGGCCGACCCCGCGACCACGGTGCTGGTGCTCGAGGCAGGGCGCAACGACTACAAGATCGACCCCTTCATCCACATGCCGGCGGCGCTGCCGTTCCCGATCGGCAGCCGGTTCTACGACTGGAAGTACGAGTCGGAGCCCGAGCCGCACATGGATGGCCGACGGGTCTACCACGCCCGCGGCAAGGTGCTCGGCGGCTCCAGCAGCATCAACGGCATGATCTTCCAGCGCGGCAACCCGCTCGACTACGAGCGTTGGGCGGCCGACGACGGCATGGAGACCTGGGGCTACGCCCACTGCCTGCCCTACTTCAAGCGCATGGAGACCCTCCTGCTTCCCGACGGCAGCGTCGGCGCGGACCGGTGGCGTGGGGGCAGCGGGCCGCTCCGACTGGAGCGTGGCCCGGCACTCAACCCGCTCTTCGGGGCGTTCTTCGAGGCGGCCCAGCAGGCGGGTCATCCGCTGACCGACGACGTCAACGGCTACCGCCAGGAGGGCTTCGCCCGTTTCGACCGCAATGTCTTCCACGGCCGTCGCTTCTCGGCCGCGCAGGCCTATTTACACCCGGTGATGCATCGCCCCAACCTCGACGTGAAGACCTATGCGTTCGTCGGGGGCCTGGTCTTCGAGGGTCAACGTGCCGTGGGCGTCGAGTGGTCGCGTGGCCGCAGCAGGCACACGACGTACGCCGCCGAGGTCATCCTGTGTGGTGGGGCGATCAACTCGCCGCAGCTGCTGCAGCTGTCCGGCATCGGCAACGCCGCGGAGCTGGAGGCGCTCGGCATCACGCCGCGCCACGACCTCCCCGGGGTCGGGGAGAACCTGCAGGACCACCTCGAGGTCTACATCCAGTACGCCGCCACGCAGCCGGTGTCGATCGCCCCCGGCCTCAAGTGGCGCAACCGTCCCAAGCTGGCCGCCGACTGGCTCTTCCGTCGCAAGGGCCTGGGCGCCACGAACCACTTCGAGGGCGGCGGGTTCGTCCGCGGGAACGACCGGGTCGACTACCCGAACCTGATGTTCCACTTCCTGCCGATCGCGATCCGGTACGACGGCAGCGCTCCGGCGGGCCTGGAGAAGGGTGCCCACGGCTACCAGGTGCACATCGGGCCGATGTACTCCGACGTCCGGGGCAGCGTGAAGGTCACCTCCACCGACCCGTCGCGGCATCCGGCGCTGCGCTTCAACTACCTCTCCACCGAGCAGGACCGCCAGGAGTGGGTGGAGGCGATCCGGGTGGCCCGCGACATCCTCGAGCAACCGGCGTTCGCCCCGTTCAACGGCGGCGAGGTGTCACCCGGACCGGGGGTGGAGACCGACGAGGAGATCCTCGACTGGGTGGCCAAGGATGCCGAGACCGCGCTGCACCCGTCGTGCACGGCCCGCATGGGCACCGACCCGATGAGCGTGCTCGACCCGACGTCGTTGCGGGTGCACGGCATCGACGGGCTGCGGGTGGTCGATGCGTCGGCGATGCCGTACGTCACGAACGGCAACATCTATGCGCCCGTGATGATGCTGGCCGAGAAGGCCGCCGATCTGATCCTCGGGAACACTCCGCTGGCGCCGGACCCCGCGCCGTACTACCGCTACCGCGACGGCACGCCGCTCCATCCGCCGGGCGACCCACGCAACTCCATCGATGAGGCAGGTACACGATGAGCCAGCAGAACTCGACCGAGACGGCTGCCACTGTCAGCGTCCGCGGACTGTGGAAGATCTTCGGCAACCGCGCGGACCGGATCATCGGTACGCCGGACGCCGACCTCTCTCGCGCCGACCTCAAGGAGAAGACCGGCTGCGTGGTCGGTGTGAAGGACGTGTCCTTCGAGGTCGCACCCGGCGAGGTGTTCGTGGTGATGGGCCTCTCCGGGTCCGGCAAGTCGACCCTGGTCCGGTGCCTGACCCGGCTCATCGAGCCGACCGCGGGCGAGGTCGAGATCGGCGGCATCGACGTGACCGCCGCCAACGCGGCCGGGCTGCGGGACCTGCGCCGTAACCAGGTCTCGATGGTGTTCCAGCACTTCGGGCTGTTGCCGCACCGTCAGGTGATCGACAACATCGCCTACGGCCTGGAGATCCGGGGCGTCGGCAAGAAGGAGCGGCGTGCCAAGGCGGCCGAGGTGGTCGACCTGGTGGGACTGACCGGCTACGGGAACTCCTACCCCGACCAGCTCTCCGGGGGCATGCAGCAGCGGGTCGGCCTGGCCCGCGCACTGGCCGGAGACCCCGCGATGATGCTGTTCGACGAGCCGTTCTCGGCACTCGACCCGCTGATCCGCCGGGACATGCAGAACGAGGTGATCCGGCTCCAGGAGGAGCTGAAGAAGACGATGGTCTTCATCACCCACGATCTCGCCGAGGCACTCAAGCTGGGTGACCGGATCCTGATCATGCGCGACGGCGAGATCGTCCAGATCGGCACGCCCGACGAGGTGGTCGGAGCGCCCGCCGACGACTACGTCCGGGACTTCACCTCCGACGTACCCCGTTCGCACGTGCTGACCCTGAAGTGGGTGATGCGCGACCCGCGGCCCGACGACTCGAGCGAGGGGCCGGTGATGAGTTCCGACACCATCGTGCGGGCTGCAGCGCAGGCGGCGCTGGCCTCCGACCATCCGGTCCGCGTGATCGATGACGGGAAGCTGGTCGGGATCGTGGACGACGACGCGATCCTGCGGGTCGTGGTGGCCGAGGAGTCGGTGTGAGTCTCGGCCGGATGCCGCGCTGGGCCTGGGCGCTGGTCGTGGTCGGGGCGTGGATCCTCGCCTGGTGGCTCATGAAGGGCAGCCACACGCTGGCCCTTCCCGGCCGCGAGCACACCGACCTGCACAACGAGATGACCGGGTGGCGCAACGACCTGATCGCCGGCCGCGACGACAACCCGCTGATGCAGTTCACCGGAAACGTCGCCGAGGGTGCGCTCAACGCGGTCGACTGGCTGCAGCGAATGCTCTCGAAGCCGAACTATCCGCGACCCGTGCCGGAGATCGGCTGGCTGGGCCTGCTCGGCATCATGATGTGGATCGCGCACGCGGTCGCCGGCTGGAAGTACGCCGTGCTGACCGGCTCGGTCATGTTCGTCGCCGCGGTGATGGGTCTCTGGGCCGATGCGGTCGACACCTTGATCGTCACCCTGCTGTCGGTCATCTGCGCCGTGGTGATCGGGTTGCCCATCGCGGTGCTGATCGGCACCAGCGACTGGGCGAACCGGATCATCGGCGTGATCCTCGACCTGATGCAGACGATGCCCACCTTCGTCTACCTGATCCCGGTGGTGCTCTTCTTCGGGACCGGTGCACCCGCCGCCATCGTCGCGACCCTGGTCTACGCGCTGCCTCCGCTGATCCGTGTCGCCGGGTTCGGCATCCGGCAGGTCTCGCCCACGGCCATCGAGGCCACCGACTCGATGGGTCAACGAGCCTGGCAACGCCTCTTCAAGGTGCAGCTGCCGATGGCCCGGCGCACCATCATCGTGGGGCTCAACCAGACCACGCTCGCCGCGTTCGCGATGGCGGTCATCGCCTCCTACGTGAACGGACCCGGGCTCGGCAGGCCGGTCGTCGCCGCGCTGCAGATCGCCGACATCGGACGCGGGCTGGTTCCGGGGGCCATGCTGGTGCTGCTGGCCATCATGCTGGACCGCACCACCACCGCCGCCAGCGAACGGCCGGAGCAACTTGCCCGAATCGGGGGAGGCAACCGCCGACTCAGGTGGGCCGGTCTCGCCGTCGGTCTGGTCGTTGTGGTCGTGATGATCCAGATGTCGCGGTTCTACTCGTGGGCGGCGACGTACCCGTCCACCGGCTGGTCCTCCGACCTGGCCGACGGCATCAACAAGTTCTCGAGCTGGGTGGTCGACGCGATCGGAGGGGTGAGCGAGGCATTCAAGGACCTGGTCAGCTATGGCCTGCTCAACCCCATGCAGAGCGTGCTCGCCGAATCGCCGTGGTTCGTCAGCGGCGCCGCGATCCTGCTGCTCGCCGTGGTGATCGGCGGTTTCCGCACGATGGCCACCACGGTTGCCGTGGTGGGCTGGGTCGTCGCCTGCCTGGCCGGCATCTGGTACCTCGACCTGTGGCACGACACGATGATCACCCTGAACATGGTGCTGGTCGCCACCCTGCTGACGATGATCCTGGCGGTGATCTTCGGGGTCTGGATGGCCCGCCGGCCCACGGTGGACCTGCTCCTGCGGCCAGTGCTCGACATGGGGCAGACCATCCCGCCGTTCGTCTACCTGGTGCCGGTGCTCTACCTGTTCGACCAGACGCGGTTCACCGCGATCTTCGCCGCGATCGTCTACGCCGCCCCGGTGGCGATCAAGCTGGTCGCCGACGGCGTACGCGGTGTTCCGGAGACCACCCTCGAGGCCGGCCGGTCCGCAGGGTCCACAGCGTGGCAGGAGATCACGAAGGTGCAGTTGCCGATGGCCTCACGCTCCCTGGTCCTGGCCGCGAACCAGGGGTTGCTCTACGTGCTCTCCATGGTGGTGATCGGAGGGATGGCCGGAGCCGGGGCGCTGGGGTACGACGTCGTACTCGGCTTCTCGCGGTTCGAGGAGTGGGGCAAGGGACTGGCCGCAGGCCTGAGCATCGTGCTGCTGGGCATCATGCTCGACCGCATCTTCCGTGCTGCCGCCGTGACGGGGTCGGCCGCTCCGGTCCGTCGCCGGTCACGACGCAACGCAACTGCGGAGGAGGAATCGACCGACCGTGACGCGCCGCTGGCCGTCACCGGATGAAGCGACTCGGCCAAGCGACTCGGCCATGAGAAGAAGGAGATCCAGATGAAGAACAGATGGAACAGGGGAGTCCAGCTCCTGGGAGTGTCGGCATGCCTGGCCCTCGTCCTCGCCGCGTGTGGTGACGGGTCGATCGACAAGGCGACCGACGAGAACAAGGACGCCCAGGCCGAGTGCGGTGGCGACGGCGAGCTCAACCTGGCGGTCAACCCGTGGGTCGGGATGGCGGCCGACGCCTACGTGGTCGGCACCCTCGCCGAGCAGGAGCTCGGCTGCAAGGTCAACTACAAGGAGCTCAAGGAAGACGTCTCCTGGCAGGAGTTCAAGAGCGGCGGCGTCGACGTGGTGATCGAGGACTGGGGCCACCCGGCGTTGGAGAAGCAGTACTTCGCCGAGAAGGGCGACGGCTCGGCCGAGGACTTCGGGTCGACCGGCAACATAGGCATCATCGGCTGGTACGTGCCGCCGTGGCTCGCCAAGGAGCACCCGGACATCCTCGACTACAAGAACCTGAACAAGTACGCCGACAAGTTCAAGACCTCGGAGTCCGGCGGCAAGGGACAGTTCCTGGGGTCCGACCCGTCCTACGTCCAGTTCGACGAGGCGATCGTCGCCAACCTCGACCTCGACTTCAAGGTGGTCTTCTCCGGTGGTGAGGCGGCCAGCATCACCGCGTTCCAGAAGGCCGAGAAGAACCACGAGTGGCTGATCGGCTACTTCTACGACCCGCAGTGGTTGCTGGCCGAGATTCCGTTGGAGAAGGTCGCCCTGCCCGAGTACACCGACGGCTGCCAGGACGACCCGGCCAAGGTCGCCTGCGACTACCCGGAGACCGACCTGAAGAAGGTCGTCTCCACCAGCTGGTCCAGTGACGGCGGAGCGATGGTCGACCTCGTCAAGAACTTCACCTGGAAGAACGAGGACCAGAACCTGGTGGCCAAGTACATCGCCGACGACAAGATGTCGCCGGAGGACGCCGCCAAGAAGTGGATCAAGGAGAACCCCGACAAGGTCGATGCATGGCTGGGCCGCTGAACCAGCCCTGACCGCGTCGGACGCGCACGACAGCCCCACGGAGATCACCGTGGGGCTGTCGTGATTTCGAGGGCGATTCCCTTGACACACAAGGCGCCCGGGCGGACGCTGGTGGTGTTCCTTAATGCGCATTATGTTGCGCATTGCGCAACCGATAGGCGGATCCATGGCAGACGTTCCGAATCACGCCCGTGTCGTCGTCATCGGCGCCGGCATCGTGGGCAACAGCCTCGTGCACCACCTCGCCCGCCTGGGCTGGCGAGACATCGTGCAGATCGACAAGGGTGCGCTGCCCAACCCGGGCGGCTCGACCGGTCACGCCTCGAACTTCATCTTCCCGGTCGACCACTCCCGCGAGATCACCGACCTGACCCTCGACTCGGTGCGTCAGTACAAGGAGATGGACGTCTTCACCGAGTCGGGCGGCTACGAGATCGCTCGCACCGAGGAGCGCATGGAGGAGCTGCGTCGCCGGATGTCCAGCGCCAAGGCTTGGGGGATCGAGTCGGAGCTGGTCGGCCCGGAGCACGTGAAGGAGAAGATCCCCTTCATCGAGACCGACGAGATCCTCGGCGCCTTCTGGACGCCGTCCGTCGGTGTCGTCGACTCGCTGCGTGCCGGGACCATCATGCGTGAGAAGGCTCTCGAGCTGGGCGCCCTGACCGTAGTGCCCAACGTCGAGGTCACCGACCTGGTGGTGACCGACGGCCGGATCACGGCCGTCGAGACCTCCGGCGGCACCATCGAGACCGAGACCGTCGTGGTCGCCTGTGGCGTGTGGAGCCCGCGCATCGCGAAGATGGCCGGCGCGGCCATTCCACTCACCCCGGCAGTGCACCAGATGATCTCGGTGGGCCCGATCCCGCAGCTCGCCGAACGGCCCGGAGAGATCAGCTTCCCGATCGTGCGTGACATGGACACCTTCTGCTACGAGCGCCAGCACGGCGCCGACATGGAGGTCGGCTCCTACGCCCACCGCGCGATCCTGCACGAGCCCGACGACATCCCGTCCATCGAGCAGGCCCGCCTGTCGCCGACCGAGATGCCGTTCACCCAGGAGGACTTCGATCCCCAGCTGGAGCAGGCCTTCGACCTGATGCCCGAGGCCCTCGGCGCCGACGGTGCCGAGATCCGCTACGCGATCAACGGACTCCTCTCGCTCACCCCCGACGGGGCACCGATACTCGGAGAGACCCCCGAGGTGAAGGGCCTCTGGTCGGCCGCGGCCGTCTGGATCAAGGAGGGGCCCGGCGTCGGGCGTGCGGTCGCCGAGTGGATGACGCACGGCAGCTCCGAGATCGACGTGCACCACAGCGACATCGCCCGGTTCTACCCCCACCAGCGCACCCGCTCCCACGTGAAGGCGCGCACGTCCGAGGCGTTCATCAAGACCTACGGCATCGTGCACCCCGGCGAGCAGTGGGAGGGCGAGCGCGGCAAGCGGCTCGCGCCCATGCACGCCCAGCAGCAGGAGCAGGGCGCCCGGTTCTTCGAGACCGTCGGCTGGGAACGACCGCACTGGTACGACGGCAACGAGGGGCTCCTGGGCGAGTACGGCGACCGCGTGATGCCGCGTGAGCACGAGTGGGACAGCCGCTGGTGGTCGCCGATCATCAACGCCGAGCACCTGGCCATGCGGGAGCGCGCCGGCATCGTCGACCTGACCGCGTTCGCGATCTTCGACGTGGTCGGCCCCGGCGCCAAGGACGCCGTGCAACGCATCGTCGTCGCGCAGGCGGACGTGGCTCCCGGCAAGGTGATCTACACCCCGGTCCTCGACGAGCGGGGTGGCTTCAAGTCCGACCTGACCGTGATGCGGCTGGCCCACGACCGCTACCGGGTGGTGACCGGCGGGCTGCACGGCATGGCCGACAAGAAGTGGTTCAGCGACCACCTGGCCGGTGACGGCTCGACGGGTGCCGCGGCTGTCGTCGACCTGACCTCGGCGTACTCCACGATCGGACTCTGGGGCCCGCGGGCCCGCGACATCCTCGGCCGGCTCACCGACGACGACATCAGCGACGGCGGCTTCGGCTTCCTCAGCTGCCGCGACATCGAGGTCGGCAACCTCGGAGTGCTGGCCTCCCGCATCTCGTACGTCGGCGAGCTCGGCTGGGAGCTCTACGTCCCGATGGAGGAGGGTGCTCGCCTCTGGTCGCTTCTCCACGAAGCCGGCGAGCCCGACGGCGCGGTCCCGGTCGGGATCGGCGTCTACGGCACCACCGGCCGGATCGAGAAGGGCTACCGGGCCTTCGGCTTCGAGCTCGACGGCGAACGCACCATCGTCGAAGCCGCCATGCAACGGCCCAAGGTCAAGCAGGCCGACTTCATCGGGCGCGAGGCCTACGTGAAGCAGCGGGAGGAGGACCCGAAGACGGTGTTGTGCACGCTGACCGTCGACGACCACACGTCGTCGTCCGGCGTGAAGCGCTACATGCTGGGCGGGGAGCCGATCCTGACCCGCGACGGCGGCACCCTGACCGACGGCCACGGGCACCACCCCCATGTCACCAGCGCCGGGTCCGCCCCGAGCCTGGGCAAGCACGTGCTGATGGCCTACCTGCCGCCCGACCAGGCCTCCCTGGGCAACCGGTTGGCGGTCTCCTACATGGAGGAGCTCTACCCCGTGACGATCGAGTCGGTCGACTCCACACCGTTGCTCGACCCCGAGAACGCCCGGATCCGCTGATGGTCGACATCCTGGTCTGCGTCAAGAGGGTGCCGGACTCGTCCGGCGAGGTGCTGCTGACCCCTGACGCGCAGGCGGTCGACTCGCGCTACGTCGGCTGCACGCTGAGCGACCACGAGAACTGCGCGGTCGAACTGGCCACCCAGCTCGTGGAGGTCCACGGTGGCACCGTCAGCCTGGTCTCGGTCGGACCGCCCGAGTCGGTCGAGCAACTGCGCAGCGCCCTCTCCGTGGGTGCCTCCGCGGCCACCCTCGTCGAGACCGACCTGCGTGACTTCGGGCCTGCTGACATCGCCCACGAGATCGCCGAGGTGGTCCGGGCGCACGCCGCGCAGGGCCGCGACCACGACCTTGTGCTGCTGGGCAACGACGCCGCCGACACCGGCGACTTCCAGGTGCCGGTGCGGTTGGCACACGCACTGGGACGCCCGGTGGTCACTGGCATCAAGACCGTGGCGATCGAGGAAGGCCGGGCGACGGCGCACGGCGACTCCCCGGACGGGGGTCGGGAGACCTACGACCTGCCGCTGCCTGCAGTGGTGGCGGTCTCCGAGGGCGGTGTCTCGCCGCGCTATCCGACGATCAAGGGTCGGATGGGGGCCAAGAAGGTGGAGATCGAGATGCGTACGCCGACCCGTGCCCCGCGCGGCTCGGGCCGGGTCCGGCTGACGCTCCCGCCGCCGGCTCCCTCCACCGTCCAGGTGCTGGGCGAGGGCCCGGAGGCGGCTCCCGCGGTGGTCGACCTGTTCCAGTCCCTGGGAGTGCTCCGATGATCCTGGTCCTGATCGAGACCGGTGCCGACGGAGTCGCCGACACCTCCCTGGAGACGATCCGCTTCGCCCGCGACCTTGCCGTCGAAGGTGGCGGGGTGCCGGTCCACGGGTTGGTGGTCCCGACCTCGCTCGCTGACGGTGGCTCGAGCAGCGAGGTGACTCCCGAGGTGCTGGTCGACGAGCTGGGCAAGCACGGGATCTCCACGCTATTCGTGGCTCGTGGCGAGGGCTTCGCGTCGTACTGCGCCTCCGCCTGGGCCGCGGCGATCATCGAGGCGCGTGACCGTGCGGGTGCGGTGGTGGTCACGGCCGCCGGGACGCCGCGGGGCAACGAGGTGCTTGCCCACGTGGCCGCGCGCCTCGACGTACCCATGGCCGCGAACGCGGTGGCGTTCGACGGGCTGGCACCCCTCGTCGTGACCCGGCAGGTGGCCGGCGGTGCGGCGCTGGAGGAGATGCAGCTGACCGCGCGCCCGGCCGTGTTCACGGTGGCCGGCCACGCCGTCGAGGCCAGACCGGCCGACGCCGCCACCGAGGCAGTGGTCGAGGAGCTCGAGCCGGCGCTCGACGCCGGAGACCTCGTCGCCCGGGTGGTGTCCACCGAGCCCGGCGTCCCCGACCGGTCCGGAGACCTGAGGTCGGCGCGCGTGGTGGTGGGCGCGGGGCGTGGCGCCGGCGGACCCGACGGCTTCGGCGCGGTGAGCGAGCTCGCCGACCTCCTCGGTGGGCAGCTCGGGGTCTCCCGCGTGGTCACCAGCCTCGGCTGGCGTCCGCACCACGAGCAGGTGGGGCAGACCGGCAGCCGGATCGCCCCCGACCTCTACGTTCCCTGTGGGATCAGCGGCGCGATACAGCACTGGGCCGGGTGCGCGAGCTCGAAGACGATCCTCGCCGTCAACACCGACGCCGAGGCCCCGATGATGGCCAAGGCGACCTATGCGGTGGTGGGTGACATGCACGAGGTCGTGCCCGCGATCGTCGAGGAGATCCGGCGCCGCTCCGGCTCCTGAGACCGAATCAGCGGGCCACTCGTGGATTGCCGAGCACGTCCCGCGCCCACGAGGCCACTCCCTCTACACTCTTCACGACTCGGGGGAGGACCTGACGGATGTTCGTACGTCGACGCGCGACCGCGGCAGCACTGACGCTGGTGTGTGCAGCGACCCTGCTGGGTGCCTGCGGCGACAAGGGTGACGGCAAGGACGAGCCCGGCGACGCGAAGTCGTCGCCGACCAGCACGCCGAGCCCGTCCCGGTCCGGGTCAGGCGTTCCGGTGGCCGACCCCGACCACGCGGTCGACCCGCCCGGGCCACTCAAGGAGTCGCTCGAGATCGCCGACATCCTCGTCTACAGCACGAAGCCGCTCTCGGACGACATGATCCAGCGGATCAAGGACCTCAAGGGCGTCGAGGCCGCCGAGCAGTTCTCCCTTGCCTCGGTGCCGATCGAGAACCGTGTGGTCACGCTCGCCGCGGTCGACCCCGCCACGTTCCGCCGGTTCACGATCTCCGGCAAGCAGGACGAGATCTGGACCCGCGTCGCCGGCGGCGAGCTCGCCACCTCGCAGGCGACCGGCAAGCGGATCCAGGACAAGCAGGCCTTCGTGCGCCTCGGTGCCGACAAGGAGGCGCCGTCCGTGCACGTCGGCGCCTACACCGACCAGCCCTACGGCGTCGACCTCGTGGTCAACCAGAAGTGGGGCGAGGAGCTGAAGATGGTCGAGGGCAACGCCCTGGTGATCGCCACCGGCGCCACCTCGCCGCAGTCGGTGCGCAAGCCGATCCAGAAGATCATCGGCGACGACGACGTCTCGATCCAGATGCTCGACGCGGTCGCCCGCTACGGCCTCGACCCCGGCGCGCGACTGACCGCCGTACCCACGGGGACCTCGGTAGGTGCCGCGGTCGGGGTCTACAACTACCGGGTCATCGGTGGCCGGGTGACCCCGGACGCGGCCTGGGTGGCGGCCAACATCCGCACCGAGGAGGTGCCGATCCTGGGTCGGGTGACCTGCCACAAGGCGATGCTCCCGCAGCTGCGCGCGGCCCTCCAGGAGGTCGTCGAGCGCGACCTGGCCGACAAGGTCTACCAGACCGCGGGCTGCTACTACCCGCGCTTCATCGCCGGCACCACGTCGTTGTCCAACCACGCCTTCGGCATGGCGATCGACATCAACTCCGCCGAGAACGGCCGCGGCACGGTCGGCCAGATGGACCGCACCGTCGTCGACATCTTCAAGAAGTGGGGCTTCGGCTGGGGCGGCGACTGGAACTACACCGACCCCATGCACTTCGAGCTGAACCAGGTGCTCGAGGTCCGCTGAACCCCGGTTAGGGTCGGGTCCATGCGCGCAGTCCAGGTGGTCAGCAACGACGGTCCCGAAGCCCTTGTCGTCAACGAGGTCCCCGAGCCGAAGCCGGGCCCCGACGACGTCCTCATCGACGTGCACCGGGTCGGGATCTCCTTCCCCGACCTGCTGCTCAGCCGGGGTGAGTACCAGATGAAGCCCGAGCCGCCGTTCACGCTGGGCGTCGACTTCGCCGGCACCGTGGTCGAGGCCGCACACGGGTTCGAGGCGGGCCAGCGCGTGGTCGGCGTACTGCCCCATGGCGGCGCCAGCGAGCGCGTCGCCTGCCCGGCGATCTTCACGTTCCCGCTGCCCGACACGCTCTCGTTCGACGAGGGTGCCGCGCTGCCGATGAACTACCTCACCGCCCACTTCGCGCTCGACGTACGCGGGAACCTGCGCGAGAGCGAGACCGTGCTCGTGCACGGCGCGGCCGGCGGCGTCGGCACCGCCACCCTCCAACTGGCCAAGGCGTACGGCGCCCGCACGATCGCCGTCGTCTCGACCGACGAGAAGGCCGAGATCGCCCGGCAGGCCGGGGCCGACGAGGTGATCCGCCCCGAGGGCTTCAAGGACGAGGTCGCGCGACTCACCGACGGCAAGGGCGTGGACATCGTCCTCGACGTGGTGGGCGGCGACCTGTTCACCGACTCGCTGCGCTCCCTGGCCCCACTGGGCCGCCTGCTGGTGGTCGGCTTCGCGGCCGGGCAGGGCATCCCCGAGGTGAAGGTCAACCGGCTCCTGCTCAACAACATCGACGTCCGGGGCGTCGGGTGGGGCGCCTACGCGATGGTGCGCCCCGGCTACATGCAGGAGCAGTGGACGGCGATCATGCCGTTCCTCGAGTCGGGGGCGGTCAAGCCGCCGATCGGCAGGGTCTACCCGATCGAGGAGTTCGGGCAGGCCCTGGTCGACATGGACGAGCGCCGCACGCTCGGCAAGTCGGTCGTCGTCCTCCAGGACAAGTAGACCTACTCGCGAGTTCGGCCCCAACGGGTGATTCCCGCACGCACACCCCTCAGTTAGTGTCGTCGCCGTGAGCATTCTCGATGACGCCCGCGAGGGCATGAACCCCGACATCCGCCCGCAGGACGACCTCTTCGGTCACGTCAACGGGCGCTGGCTGGACGAGGCCGAGATCCCGAGCGACCGGTCGAGCTGGGGGCCGTTCGTGCAGCTGGCCGACGTGGCCGAGGAGCAGGTGCGCGAGATCATCCAGGACTTCGCCGCGACGCAGCGCGACACGCTGTCCGAGAACGGCGCGAAGATCGCCGCCCTCTACGCCTCCTTCATGGACACCGACACGGTGAACCGCCGAGGGCTGACACCGGCCGAACCGCTGCTCAACGCCGCCTCCGCCCTGCGCGACGTACGCGACCTGGCTGCGTTCATCGGTGAGTTCGAGCGCCTCGGCGGCGCGGGCCTGTTCGGCTCGTTCGTCGACACCGACGACCGCAACTCCGACCGCTACCTCTTCAACATCGGCCAGGGCGGCCTCGGCCTGCCCGACGAGTCCTACTACCGCGACGAGAAGTTCGCCGAGATCCGCGAGAAGTACGTCGGCTACCTCGAGCGCCTCTTCACCCTCGGCGGCATCGCCGACCCGGCGGGCGCGGCCCGTGCCGTGCTCGACGTCGACACCCGCCTCGCCAAGGGCCACTGGGAGCGCGCCGAGACCCGCGACGTGCAGAAGACCTACAACCTCACGACGTACGACGAGCTGCAGGCGCTGGCCCCCAACTTCGACTGGAAGGCCTACGCCACCAACCTCGGTGGCAACGAGCAGACGCTGGCCGAGACCTGCGTGCGCCAGCCGTCCTACCTGCAGCACCTCTCGACGGTGCTCGAGGAGGTGCCGATCGAGCAGTGGCGCGCGTGGATGCTCAGCCGGGTGCTGCGCTCGGCCGCGCCCTACCTCCCCGACGAGTTCGTCGAGGCCAACTTCGACTTCTACGGCCGCACCCTCAACGGCACCCCCGAGCTGCGCGAGCGCTGGAAGCGGGCGGTGGCCTTCGTCGAGGGCGCCATCGGCGAGGCGGTCGGCGAGGAGTACGTCGCCCGGCACTTCCCGCCGCGTTCGAAGGAGCTGATGGACGAGCTGGTCGAGAACCTGCTCAAGGCCTACCGAGTCTCCATCGAGGCGCTCGACTGGATGACCGAGGAGACCAAGCAGCGGGCCTACGAGAAGCTCGACACCTTCCGCCCCAAGATCGGCTACCCCGAGAAGTTCCGTGACTACTCCGGCCTGCTGGTCACCTCCGACGACCTGATCGGCAACGTGGCGGCCTCGGCGGCGTTCGAGACCGACCGCCAGCTGGCGAAGATCGGTGCGCCGGTCGACCGCGACGAGTGGTTCATGCTGCCGCAGACCGTCAACGCCTACTACAACCCCGGCACCAACGAGATCTGCTTCCCCGCGGGCATCCTGCAGAAGCCGTTCTTCAGCCCCGACGCCGACCCGGCGGAGAACTACGGCGGCATCGGCTCGGTGATCGGTCACGAGATCGGCCACGGCTTCGACGACCAGGGCGCACAGTACGACGGCGCCGGCAACCTCAACGACTGGTGGACGCCCGACGACAAGTCCGCCTTCGAGGTGAAGAGCAAGGCCCTGATCGCGCAGTACGACGGATTCTCCCCGCGCAACCTCCCGGGCGAGAAGGTCAACGGCGCCCTGACCGTCGGCGAGAACATCGGCGACCTCGGCGGCCTGACCATCGGCCACAAGGCCTACCAGATCTCGCTCGGTGCGCCGGTCGAGGGAGCGCCCGCCGACGCCAGCGGCTCGCAGCGGCTCTTCATGAACTGGGCCTACTGCTGGCGCACGAAGCGTCGCACCGAGCAGGAGCAGCAGTACCTCACCATCGACCCGCACAGCCCGCCGGAGTTCCGCGCCAACATCGTGCGCAACCTCGACGAGTTCCACGTGTCGTTCGGCACCAGCGAGGGCGACGGGCTCTGGCTCGACCCCTCGCAGCGCGTGCGCATCTGGTGAACACGGAGTTCGATCCGGAGCACGGCCAGTCGGCGTACCCGGTCCGGTTCGACTGGGGGCCGACCGGCGCTGAGGCGACGATCGGCCCGGCCGGGGCGGCGTACGCCGTGGTGGTCGACGTGCTGTCGTTCACCACGACGGTGACCGTGGCCGTGGAGCAGGGCATCGAGGTGTTCCCTCATCCGTGGCGTGACGCCCGCGCCAAGGAGCTGGCGATGCGGCTGGGCGCCACCCTGGCCGTGGGTCGCTTCGAGGCTCTCGCCCTCGAGGGTCGGCACGTGTCGCTGTCGCCGGCGTCGCTGTTGCAGAGCCACGACATCACCAGGCTGGTGCTGCCCAGTCCGAACGGCTCGACGATCAGCTTCGGCCTGGCCGACTCCGGCTGCACCGTGCTGGCGGCCAGCCTGCGCAACCGTCGCGCGGTCGCTGCACACCTGGCCACCAGGCTCTGGGCGCCGTCGGCGGTCGGCCACGCCCCGAGCCTGACCGTCATCGCCGGCGGGGAGCGGTGGCCCGACGACTCACTGCGGCCCTGCGCCGAGGACCTGTGGGGTTCCGGCGCCGTGCTGGCCGCCCTGGTCGACCTGGGTGTCGAGGGACTCTCGCCGGAGGCCCGGGTCGCCGAGCAGGCGTTCCGCGCGGTCGAGCCCGAGCTGGTCGGGGAGGTCGCCGCGTGCGCCGGCGGGCGCGAGCTGGCGGCCAAGGGCTTCGCCGACGACGTCGAGGTGGCCTCTCAGCTCGACGTGAGCGACGTCGTGCCGGTGCTCACCGACGGCTGCTTCGCCTCCGTCGACTGAGCTCGCCCGGATCAGCAGCTGTAGCGACGCTCCACGTCTCCCCGGCACCGGTCGGTGCCCGCGCCACCTCGGCCGATGTCGAACCCCTGGTCGACAATCTCCCGCAGCACGTCGTTGCCCTCGCCCCCGAACATGAGGTCGTCACCCTGGCCGCCGAGGAACTCGTCGTTGCCGTCCTGGCCGTAGAGCAGGTCGTCGCCGGACCCGCCCTGGAGCTCGTCGTGGCCCCGGCCGGTGCTGATCACGTCGACCCCGTTGCCGCCGTCGACGTACTGCCAACCGGCGCCGGTCTGGACCCGGTCCCGGCCGCCGCCGGCGCTGATGACGGCCGAGTCCGGAGCCGTCATCGTCAGGAGGTCGTTCCCGTAGCCGAGGTCGAACTCGGCGTAGTCGGTGACGACCCCGCGACGGTGGAAGGAGACCTTGTCGTTGCCCGTGCCGGACCTGACCAGGTGGGAGCCACAGATGCGGTCAGCGCCCCCGAGGCTCGACACGCTGGCGTGTCCGAGCACCACGATGACGTCGGCGCCCGCTGTGCCCCGCACGAAGGATCCGGTGCGCGACACGATGGTGGCCGGCTTGCCGAAGCAGGTCGGCGGCGCGGTGACGGCACGGGTCGAGGGGTTCGCGGCAGGTGCCGAGGCCAAGGCAGGTGCCCCCACGGCGATCAGCGGTGCGGTGGCGGCGAGGAGCGCGAGAGTCCGGAGCGAACGCATGGAGGGACCTTCCGTAGGCGCGGACAGCCCCCGTGACTGCCCTACACACACCTAGACACCCCACGCGGTCAAAACGTTGCGGCGGAGCGAACGATTTCTCCGGGCGTTGCTCCGGCACGGGCACCGATTCAGGCGCCGACGAGCTCGTCGTGCCCCGTGGGAACCCGCGGTGCGAGGTCGACGTGCAGGTCGCGGCCACGGGTCTCGGGTAGGAAGTGCGCGCAGGCCAGGCTGAACAGCGCGATGGCGGCGTTGTACGTCGCCACGAGCCAGAGCGTCCCGTCGGAGAGAGAGACGAGCCAGGCCGCGATGAGGGGCGTGAACCCCGACGCCACGATCCCGGAGATCTGGTAGAGCGTGCTGAGCGCCGAGTAGCGGTAGCGGGTGTCGAACAGCTCGCTCCAGAAGGCGGCCAACGGTCCGTAGATCACGCCGTACAGCACGCCGAGGCCGCCGATGAACGTCGCCGCGACCGCGACGGTGTTGCCGGTCTGCAGCAGCCAGGCGGCGGGGAAGGCGAAGAGCAGGGCGGCGACGGTGCCGGTGTTGTAGACACGTTTGCGGCCGAACCGGTCGCTGAGGTGGCCGGAGAAGACGGTCAGCGCCACGCCGAGCAGGGCACCGACCATGATCGCGTTCAGCACGGTCGACTTGGGCACGCCGACCTCCTTGACCGCGTAGGCCAGCAGGTAGACCGAGAACAGGTTGAACGTGAAGCCCTCGATGAAGCGGGTGCCCATGCCGAGCAGGAGGTGTCGCGGTTGGCGGCGGACCAGCTCGGTCACCGGCATCGCGGAGAGCTCCTTCTCCTCCTGCACCTTCTGGAAGGCCGGGGTCTCGATGACGCTCATCCGGATCCAGGTGCCGATGCCGAGCAGCAGGATGCTGAGCAGGAAGCAGGCCCGCCAGCCCCACGACAGGAACGCCTCGTCGGGCAGCTGGCTGGCGATCGCGAAGGCGCCCGAGGCGAGGAACAGCCCGCCCGGGACTCCGATGTGCGCGAAGCTGCCGAAGAACCCGCGCTTCTCGGGCGGGGCGAACTCGACGGCGAGCAGCACGGCGCCGCCGTACTCGCCGCCGACGCCGATGCCCTGGAGCACGCGGAGCACGACGAGCAGGATCGGTGCCCACACGCCGATCGAGTCGTAGGTGGGCAGCAGGCCGATCGCGGCGGTGCCGACGCCCATGATGACCAGCGTCCAGATCAGCATCGTCTTGCGCCCGATGCGGTCACCGAAGTGGCCGAAGATGACGCCGCCGAGCGGACGTGCGAGGAACCCCACGGCGAACGTGCCGAAGGCGGCGAACTGGGCCGTCGGCCCGCTCAGGCCGTTGAAGAAGAGCTTGTCGAAGACCAGCCCGGCGGCGGTGCCGTAGAGGAAGAAGTCGTACCACTCGATCGTCGCGCCGACCGCCGAGGCGACCGCGACCTTCCGTGGGGAGGCTGCGGTGGGTGCCATGTGCTCACTCCTGAAGATAGTCAATAAAGATCATTGACTTAACAGAGTAAGGGGTGAACGTGAGTCTGAGGAGTGGACCCGCGCGGCGTGGACATGGACGATCCCTGTAGGAATGGGGCATGGCTACCACTGCTTTCAAGGGATCCCCCGTCAACACTGTCGGCGAACTGCCCGCCGTAGGCGCCGGCGCCCCGGCGTTCGACCTGGTGGGTGAGGGCCTCTCCTCGCTCGCCTCGTCCGACGTCCAGGGCCGCACCGTCCTCAACATCTTCCCCAGCATCGACACCGGCATCTGCGCCGCGAGCGTGCGCAAGTTCAACGAGCTCGCCGCAGGCCTCGAGAACACCACCGTCGTCAACGTCTCCAAGGACCTGCCGTTCGCCCAGGCCCGCTTCTGCGGCGCCGAGGGCATCGAGAACGTCAAGGTCGGCTCCGCCTTCCGCTCCTCCTTCGGCGAGGACTTCGGCGTGACCATGGCCGACGGCCCGATGGCCGGCCTGCTGGCCCGCTCGGTCGTCGTCCTCGACGCCGACGGCCAGGTCGTGCACAGCGAGCTCGTCCCCGAGATCACCACCGAGCCCGACTACGACGCCGCGATCGCAGCGCTGGCCTGACCCGACTCCTTCTCTCCGAGCCCCGGTCGCCCGACCGGGGCTCGGCGCATTTCCCGCGGGGCCCATCCAATGAGCGGTCGGCGCCGAATGACCACTGCCCGCCGAATCGGACAAGGAGTCCCGCATGCCCTCCCCGCACACCCTCTCTGACTTCAACGCCAGGTTGCTCGACGGCACCGACCAGCCGCTGAGCGCGTACGCCGGCAAGGTCGCCCTGATCGTCAACACCGCCTCACAGTGCGGCTTCACCCCGCAGTACAAGGGGCTCGAGGAGCTGCACGAGGCGTACGCCGACCAAGGCCTGGCCGTGCTCGGCTTCCCCTGCAACCAGTTCGGCGGCCAGGAGCCCGGAGACGCGGAGGCGATCGGCAGCTTCTGCGAGCGGAACTTCGGGGTCACCTTCCCGATCTTCGAGAAGGTCGAGGTCAACGGCGACGACGCACACCCGCTCTACCAGTGGCTGCGCGCGGAGAAGCCCGGCGCGCTGGGCAGGAAGATCCGGTGGAACTTCACCAAGTTCCTGGTCGGCAAGGACGGCACCGTGATCAAGCGTTACGGGTCGACCACCAAGCCGGAGAAGATCAGCGCCGACATCGAGAAGGCGCTGGCCGCCTGAGCCCGGCCGCCTGACCCTGTGGACGGCGGTCACGGACTGTCCGGGGCCGCTGGTAGACATGCGGACATGACTTCCCCCGATGTCGAGACCGCCGCCCCCGACGACGTACGCCGCTCTGCGCGCGCCGACGCCGAACGCCACCTCAAGGCGCTGGTGGGCAGCGACGACGCGGAGCTGCGCGACGACCAGTGGACGGCCATCGAGGCGCTCGCCGTCGACAAGCGGCGAGCCCTGGTCGTGCAGAAGACCGGGTGGGGCAAGTCCGCGGTCTACTTCGTGGCCACCGCGCTGCTGCGTGCCCAGGGAGCGGGGCCGACCGTGATCGTCTCGCCGCTGCTCGCCCTGATGCGCAACCAGATCGCCGCCGCCGAGCGCGCCGGCATCCACGCGGTGACGATCAACTCGACCAACAACGAGGACTGGACGCGCATCGAGACGGCGATCAACGCCGGCGAGGTCGACGTGCTGCTGGTGTCGCCCGAGCGGCTCAACAACCCGTCGTTCCGCGACAACGTGCTGCCCCGGCTGGCCGCGACCACCGGCCTGCTGGTGGTCGACGAGGCGCACTGCATCTCCGACTGGGGCCACGACTTCCGGCCCGACTACCGGCGCATCCGCACCATGCTCTCCGACCTGCGCCCGGGCATCCCGGTGCTGGCCACCACGGCGACGGCCAACGAGCGGGTCACGCTCGACGTGTCCGAGCAGCTGGCGGTCAGCGAGGGCGAGCCTTCGGGGCCGGGCGTGCTCGTGCAGCGCGGCTCGCTCGACCGTGAGTCCCTGCATCTCGCGGTGGTGAGGCTCAGGACCGCCGAGCAGCGCCTGGGCTGGCTGGCCGACCACCTCGGCTCGCTCACCGGCTCCGGCATCATCTACTGCCTCACCGTCGCCCAGACCCAGGAGATCGCGGCGTTCCTGCGGGCCCGCGGCCACACCGTCGCGGCGTACTCCGGGCAGACCGAGACCACCGAGCGCGAGGCGCTTGAAGCCGACCTCGCCGCCGGGCGGGTCAAGGCGCTGATCGCCACCAGCGCGCTCGGCATGGGCTTCGACGCCACGCTCGGCTTCGTGATCAACGTCGGCGCGCCCTCGTCACCGGTGGCCTACTACCAGCAGGTCGGCCGTGCCGGACGCGGCACGCCGCGGGCCGACGTCGTGCTGCTGCCCGCCCTCGAAGACCGCGACATCTGGAAGTACTTCGCCTCCCTCGCCTTCCCGCCCGAGCCGCAGGTGCGGCAGGTGCTCTCCGCCCTCGAGGGCTCCGAGAAGCCGCTCGGCACCCCGGCCCTCGAGACGTACGTCGACCTGGGCCGCTCGCGCCTCGAGATGATGCTGAAGGTGCTCGACGTCGACGGTGCCGTGCAGCGGGTCCAGGGCGGGTGGGTGTCCACCGGCCAGGCGTGGAGCTACGACCAGGAGCGCTACGACCGGGTCAAGGCCGCGCGTGATCGCGAGCAGCAGGCGATGCTCGACTACATCTCCTCGACCGAGTGCCGCATGACGTTCCTGCGCAGCCAGCTCGACGACGAGGTCGGCTCTCCGTGCGGGCGGTGCGACAACTGTGGCGGCGTCTCCTTCGACTCCGAGGTGTCCGACGCCTCGCTCGACGAGGCGCGCACCCAGCTCACCAGGCCCGGTGTCGAGATCGCGCCCCGCAAGATGTGGCCGACAGCCCTGGCCAACCTCGGCATCGAGCTCAAGGGCAAGATCGCCGACGCCTCGTCGACCGGACGCGCGGTGGCCCGGCTGACCGACCTCGGCTACGGGCAGGCCCTGCGCGACCTGTTCCGTGACGACGCCGAGGACGGCCCGGTGCCCGTGCCCCTGGTCAAGGCCGTCATCGAGGTCCTCGGCGACTGGCGGCCGCAGGTCGCGGGCATCGTCTTCGTCGAGTCCCAGCGCAAGGCAGCGCTCACCGCCGACTTCGCCGACGGGCTCTCCCGGTTCCTCCAGGTGCCGGTCGTAGGCCGCTTCGCGATCGTCGACCCGTCGGTCGAGCCCGGGCACGGGTCCGCCAACTCCGCCCAGCGGGTGGCCGCCGTGCTGCGGCGCTACGCGCTGCAGGGCGAGATCCCGGCCGGTCCGATCCTGTTGCTCGACGACCTGGTCGGCACTGGCTGGACGATGACCATCGCGGCCCGTGCGCTCAGGCAGGCCGGCGCGACCGACGTACACCCGCTGGCCCTGGGCACGCAGGCCTGATCCACCCGGTCGGCAGGCGCTCGCGAACTTTTCCCGGACTGTCGGCGTCACCTCCTGTGTGTCCGGAACCCCGGACGCACACCGGGAGCTGACGCTCCGTCTCGGGAAGGAACCCCATGTCGACGTACGACGCACTCGCCAGCACCGTGGACGACATCGTGACGCAGGCGATCCTCGCCGAAATGCGCCTTGCCACCAAGTTCCCGAACAACTGGTTGGCCGACGATCAGGAGAACCCGACACGCGTCACGTACACCTTCGCGGCGCGACCCGCACTCGGATGCCAGGTCGAGTTCGACTGGTCGACCGGCGCGGTGATCCGCACGTCTCACGACAACGGCGTGACGCCCCCTCTCGACCCGTCGGGCACCTTCCTGGCCTGGAAGTCGAAGTGGGAGACCGCGATCCCACCCCTGTTCGACAAGTACCTGGGCATGCCCTACCCCGAACACTTCGCACGGGAGTCGTCCGACCTGGACCTGACCGGCACCACGCTCAACGGTGGCGGCTTCAAGATCGGTGACACCAGGTTCGAGGGCACCAACCTCGACTACCACCTGTGGCAGGTGGGCAGTGAGAGCGGCAAGATGCTCGGCTGGTCGGGTGCGGCGGCGACCGCGTTCCGCGACAAGTACCTCAAGACCTGGCCCGCCAACCTCTCCAACCAGTTCGCTGCCCTGGCCATGCTCAAGGGCAACATCGAGCGTGAGAAGGCGATGTGGACCAAGGCGCGGGAGCAGATCGCCCTGACCGCCGACCACGCCGTGTCCGCGATGAAGGGTGCCGACGGCCCGGAGCCCGACGACAAGGTCGCGCTTGCGATCTTCGCCGCCGCGGCAGGTGTGGTCGGCGTGGCCATCCCTGTCGCCGGGCAGGTGGCCCTGGCCGCCGCCGTCGGGAGCCTCGCCGTCGCAGATTCCATGAAGGGTGAGAAGAAGCAGGCGAAGGAGATGAGCTTCGGTGCCGAGACCCCCGACGCGGTCTTCTCCAAGCTCGACGCAGGGTTGACCACCTTCGAGAACGAGATCTGGGACGCCGAACACGCGATCCACACCGACCTCAAGGCGCTCCAGGACAAGCTCCACGTGCGCACCGCCTTCATCGGCACGGGTGCCGATGCCCTGCTCGGATCGACCGACCCCTACGACGTGGGCGTGCGGGGTGACCAGTTCGAGGTCTCGGAGATCAAGGACCTGCGCTCGTTCGCCCAGACCTGCATCGACGCCGCCGGCGATGCCCGCACTGCCTCGAGCGCCTGCGCGATCAACTCACCCTCGGCCACCCGCAACCGCGTCGCCGGGCTGGGCTACGGCTACACCGGGGCCGCCGACCAGTACGCCAACTGCGTGACGATGCTCCAGGACATCATCGGCGACAACGGCATCATCATCGGGGACGCAGGGGTGCAGCTCGACGCGGCCGCCAACGCCTACTCCGACGCCGACCAGGACTCCGAGAACAAGATGCGCAACCACTCGGCCGAACTCGTCGACATGCGCAAGGACGACGGCAGCATGCCGGCGCCGCCGCCTCCGCCGCCGGTGCACCGGGGGCCGGGCCACGAGGTGCCGGTCTGAGGCCTGCAGCCGACCTGTCCAGCCGAAATGCGGCAAAGGATGCGATCCGCAGTCACCAGGTGAGTGCGGATCGCATCCTTGTCAGTGCAGCGTGAGCCCAGACCTCAGTGGCCGACCATCGCCGTCGGGTCGACCGGCTTCTCCGGGGGCTTGCGGGGCAGGAAGAACGACGGGATCAGCACGCAGCCGACCAGGACCGTGCCGACGATGAAGACAGTCGCGAACGCGGACGCCAGGTCGGGCAGTGCGTCAGGAGCAATGGCGTCGAGCTGCGCCTTCAGCTGGGTGGCCTTCTCTCCTGAGGCCTGAGAGAGCTTGGACCTGAGGAACACGTACATCCCGGCGTCTCGGCTGCCCTTGATCTCGTTGGTCAGGATCACCGAGAAGAGCGCCGTACCGATCGAGGCAGCGACCTGCTGGGTGATGTTCATCAGCGTCGAACCACGGGCGATGTTGTGGTCGGTCAACGTGGCCAGCGCTGAGCTCATGATCGGCATCATCGTGGAGCCCATGCCGAGGCCCATCACGAACAGCGAGCCGAGGATGTAGGCGTACGACGTGTCGTCGTCGAGCTGGGTGAACATCGCCATGCCGATCGTGACCAGCGTGATGCCGACCATGACGACCTTGCCGGGACCGCGCTTGTCGGCCATGAACCCGGCGATCGGCATGGTGATCATCGCGCCGATGCCCTGGGGGGCCAGCAGCAGCCCGGCACCCAGCGCGGTCTCGTCACGCACCTGCTGGAAGTAGAGCGGGAACAGCAGGCTGGCGCCGAAGAAGGCGATCGCGAAGAGCGCCATGGCGACCACGGCGATCGTCATCTGCACGTTCTGGAAGAGCCGCAGCTCGACCAGCGGGTGGATGTTGCGCCTGTTCAGCGCCCACGGCACGAACGCGATGATCAGCACGGCGCCGATTCCGGCGGGGATGAGCACCTCGCGGTCCCACATGGTGCCCGCCTCGGGGATCGACGAGACGCCGTACAGGAAGGCGGCCAGACCGGGGGAGAGCAGGATCATGCCCAGCCAGTCGAAGGTCTCCGACGGCTCGACGTTGTCCTTCGGCAGCACGATCTGGGCGTAGACGAACGCGAGGATGCCCAACGGCAGGTTGATCAGGAAGATCCAGTGCCACGAGGCCTTGTCGATCAGGAGCCCACCGAGGATCGGGCCGAAGATCGGTCCGAGGAGCATCGGGATGCCGAGGACGGCCATCACGCGGCCGACGCGGTGCGGGCCGGCGGCGCGGGTCAGGATCGTCATGCCCAGCGGCATCAGCATGCCGCCGCCGAGGCCCTGGAGGACGCGGTAGAGCACGAGGGTGTTGAGGTCGCCTGCGGTCGCGCAGAGCACGGACCCGGCGGTGAACAGGGTCACCGCGATCAGGTAGAGGCGCTTGGTTCCGAAGCGGTCGGCTGCCCAGCCGGTCAACGGGATCACCGAGGCCAGGGCGAGGGTGTAGCCGGTCATGGTCCAGGCAACCTCGGCCGAGGTGGCGTCGAAGTCGTTCTGGAACGTCTCGAGTGCGACAGAGACGACCGTGATGTCGAGGATGGACATGATCGCGCCGAGCACGACCACGCCCGCCACCATCAGGACCTTCTTGTCGAGCTTGTCGTCTTGAGGAGCGGCGGTGGGCTCCGGGATGGTTGTAGACACCCAAGAAGAATACGGAAGCGCTCAGGTCCGGCGCACCCTACTTTTGTCTGTCCGGGGGCGTGACCTCACTCACCTCCCACGGAGAACATTCGCTCCCCACGGCAGATGTCCCGTGGGGAGCGAAGGTTTCCCCGGTGCACCGGGGAAACCTGCAAGGCTCAGGAACCCGAGGTGAGCCGCTCCACGCCGTCGACGAGGCGCTGGTCGTCGGGGGTCACGCCGGGACGGAACCGCGAGATGACCTTGCCGTCGGCGGCGATCAGGAACTTCTCGAAGTTCCACTGCACGTCGCCGGCCTCACCCTCCTCGTCGGGCACCTTGGCCAGCTCGGCGTAGATCGGGTGCCGGCCGTCACCGTTGACCTCGACCTTCTCGGTCATCGGGAAGGTCACGCCGTACGTCGCGGAGCAGAACTCGGCGATCTCGTCCGACGTGCCGGGCTCCTGGCCGCCGAACTGGTTGCACGGGATGCCGATGACCGAGAAGCCGCGGTCGGCGTACTGCTCGTGCAGCTGCTCGAGAGCGGTGTACTGCGGGGTGAGCCCGCACTTGGAGGCGACGTTGACGAGCAGCGCGGGCTTGCCGCCGGTGATCTCGCCGAGGGTCGCGCTGGTGCCGTCGAGGCGGGCGATGGGGGCGTCGAGGATGCTCATGCGGCGAGCCTAGCCGGAGTCCGGAAGGAGTCAGGCGCTGGCCGAGCGGGCACCCAGCCACGGGCCGAAGCCGTCGTCGCGACCGACCCAGCGGGCCAGGCCGGCGGCCAGCTCGGCGTCGGTCATCAGGGCGGCGTCGAGGTCGTGGAGGACCTGGTCGCGCCGCTCGTCGCATCCGGTGATCACCAGGTGCGTGCGGGGCCCGCGGACGGGGCGGTGCGCGGCGGTGCCGATGCTCAGCTGGCCACCGGAGCCGGCCCACAGTGCGACGCTGTCGGGATGGGTGGGCAGCCAGAAGGTGCCGCGACCGATGTAGGAGTGACCGCCGAGGGACTCGATCGAGTCCATCAGTCGTTGCGGGTGGAAGGCCCGCCAGGAGTCGAGCATCACCGTCCAGACGCCTGTCTCCTCGGCCAGGGGTGACGTGCAGTCGGTGACCCCGTCCTCGTCGACCCGGGCGGGGAGGAAGGCCGGCTGCTGCGCGTCGTACGACGACGGGGCGGTGCCCGGGGTGAGCAGCTGCCCGGCGGTCAGCTCGGTGCACTCGGGGACGAGCACGGCGCCGGGGGCGCGCACCTCGTCGACCAGGGCCCGGGCCACGTCGTCAGCGGCGCCGTCGAGCACCAGCAGGTCGGCAGCGCCGAGCAGGTCGACCAGCACCTCGCCCACGGCGCGGATGTCGCCGGCGTGGCGCTGGTCGTCGCGCTCGCGCAGGAGATCGTCGCCGCACAGGTCGTCGAGCAGGCGGGACCCGTCGAGGGCGGCGACGACCGCGCCCATGGTCAGCAGGGGCCGGCGCTCGAGCATCGGCGGCAGGGCCGCGGTGAGTGCCGAGGTGTGGGCGGCCGGCGGGAGGCTCAGCACCAGTGAGGCCCAGCGACCCGCTTCGGACAGGCGGGCCAGCGTCGGCACGATCTCGTGGCGCAGTGCGCAGGAGAGGCACGCGTGGTCGAGGGGCACGGTCTCGCGCTCGAGGATGCCGGTCGCGTCGGAGACGACCCGGGTGATCGTCTGGCCCATCACGTCGAGCTCGAAGCGGGCCAGGGCCGAGTCGGGCAGGGTGAACGCGAGGCTGGCTTCGACCGGCTCCTGGGCCTCACGGGTGAGGCCGGCAAGGACGACGACGGGAGTCTGGCGGCTGGTGAACGAACGCATGGCCCCGACCCTAAATGAGAATGGTTCTCAAACGCAACCCGAGATGCGGCAAAAGTTAACGGGGTCGGGTGCCTTGCCGGACTCCGGCCCAGACCCGAGTGTTGGGCTCGACCCGGCCGTCGAGGTGACGGCCATCCCCACTCGGGAGGATCCACCGCATGACACCCGCACGCACTCGCATCGCGGCCCTGGCCGGCATCGCGACCCTCGCCGCCGGAGTCGCACTTGCCCTGCCCGGCAGCGCCACCGCCCGGCCCGGCAGCGCCACTGTCGACCCTCAGCCGACAGCCGTGCCGGACGCACCGGACATCCCGCTCAGCGCGGTGACCACGCATCTCGAGGAGTTCCAGTCGATCGCCGAGGCCAACGGCGGCAACCGCTACACCGGGCAGCCCGGCTACCGCGCCTCGCTCGACTACGTCCAGGCCCAGCTCGACGCCGCAGGGTTCGTCACCGAGGTGCAGTCGTTCAGCACCCGGGCCGGTACGTCGTACAACCTGATCGCCGACTGGCCGGGCGGCGACCCGACGAACACCGTGATGATGGGCGGCCACCTCGACAGCGTCGACGAGGGGCCGGGCATCAACGACAACGGCACCGGCTCCGCAGCGATCCTGGCCAGCGCCCTCGCGTTCGCGCAGAGCGGCGCGGAGCCGACGAACCACGTGCGCTTCGGATTCTGGGGCGCGGAGGAGCTCGGTCTGCTCGGCTCCACGCACTACGTCGACAGCCTCTCGACAGTGGAGGTCGACGACCTGGCGGCGTACTTCAACTTCGACATGGTCGGCTCGCCGAACCCCGGCTACTTCGTCTACGACGACGACGCGAACGGCACCGAACTGCGCGACAGCCTGACCGCGTCGTACGACGCGGCCGGCATCGACTCCGACTACATCGACGTCGACGGTCGCTCCGACCACGCCGCGTTCATGCAACGCGGCATTCCCACCGCCGGCACGTTCTCCGGCGCCGAGGGCACCAAGACCTCGACGCAGGCCGCGAAGTGGGGCGGGCAGGCCGGGCAGGCCTATGACCCGTGCTACCACTCCGCCTGCGACGACATCGACAACCTCGACACCGCGGCACTCGACCTGAACGCCGACCTGATCGCGGACACCCTGTGGGCGTGGGCCGACCACGACTTCGGTGGCGGCACGACGGAGCCGCCGACCGGCGACGACGCGATCACCAACGGCGGCTTCGAGGACGGCACCACCGGATGGCAGGCCACCAACGGCGTGGTCACCACCGACCTCGACCAGTCCGCGCACGGCGGTTCGGGCAAGGCGTGGCTCAACGGCTACGGCCGGGCGCACACCGACAGCGTCGCGCAGACCGTCACCGTGCCCGACGCCGGCCGGCTCACGTTCTGGCTCAGGGTCGACACCGACGAGGACACCACCGGCCAGGCCTACGACACGCTCCGGGTCAAGGCTGGTTCCACGACGCTCGGCACGTGGTCGAACCTCGACGCAGGCGACTACCGGAGCATCGCGCTCGACCTGTCGGCGTACGCCGGGCAGTCGGTGGCGCTCACCTTCGTGGGAACCGAGGACGCCTACCTGGCCTCGGACTTCGTCATCGACGACGTGTCCCTCACTTCTGCCGGGTGACCTCGGCGCGGCGCGCGTTTGATCGCTGCGCCACCGGGGGAAGGTTCTGTCATGACGCAGATGCCGCAGCAGCACGACCCGACGTACCAGGCGCTCAACCAGCTCGTGGCCGCCGGACAGCTGTCTCCCGACCAGGCCCAGGCTGCGCTGGACGCCACGCGTGCCGGCGCAGGACGCGCGCCGTTCTTCGCCAACTCGTTGGTGCCGGTGTGGCTGCGTCCCGACGTACTCCTGGTGGTCTTCGGCACGGCGCTGCTCAGTGCGGCCGTCGCCGTCTCCACCGTGTGGACCCGCGAGGACGGCGACATCGACTGGTCGAACTACCTGGTCGGCATCGGTGCCACAGTCGTCCTCCTGGCCGGTGCCGCCGCCGGGTGGTTCCTCGTGCAGGACCCGGCGCGCAAGGCCAACCTGATGTCGTGGCCCGGTGCACTCGGGGCCATCGGAGTGGGCCAGATGATCGGCGTCGGCCTGGACGACAACGACTTCGCCGTCTACGGCGTCGGCGTGGTCATCGTGGCGCTCTGCGCCGGCGGCTACTACCTGATCCGCCAGCCCGCGTTCGTGGTCGCAGCCATCGTCGGCATCTTCCTGCTCTACGTGCAGGTCTTCGACGACACCTACGGCGTCGACGACATCGACGGCGACAACTTCGGCATCGCCCTCGGCCTCGTCGTCCTCGTCTTCACACTGATGATCACCGTCGCTGGATGGTTCCTGCCCACCCGTGACCTGACCGCGCTCATCGTGGGTTCCTTCGCGGTCGGCGCCTACGCGGTCACGCTGGTGGCGCTCGTCGCCATCGCTGCCGTGTCGATGGCGTTCTCCGGGTTCGACGAGATGGACGGAGGGGAGCCCAAGCAGCCGGACAACCCCTACACCAACGACGTGTGGTTCCTGCTCGTCTTCGGAGCGATCCTCACGCTCGTCTGGGCGGCCGCCTGGTGGCTGCGCGGCCACGACGGCTACCGCGTGCTCATCCTGGCGATGCTGACCTCGATCCTTCCCGCTGCCACGTTCGCGCTCGCGGTCGAGCACCCGACCTGGTGGGGTGTCGTGCTGGCCGCGCTCGGCGCCATCGGTCTCGCGCTGGCCGTCGGCCGGGCGCTGGGCATGCTGCCGAACAACCGCCAGGCGCCGACCCGGCCTCCCGTCTGAGCGGACCCGTTCGCTTCCCGGCGGCGACAGGGACGAGGTGGCTTGTGCGGGCACGGCACACTGTCGGCTGCACCGGCTAACGTCGGCAGCCCGCACCTCGGCCACCTGGGAGGCCCCGCTTGAGCTTCGTCCCCGTCACCGGACCGGCGACCTTCCACGTCGCCGACCCGGCCCGCGACAGCGTGGTCGAGTTCAGTGACGACCGGCGCACGGTCAGCCTGCCGATGCGGGCCGCCCTTCCGGTCCTGACCCGGGCCCGCGGCCGCGACGACGTGCACCCGAGTGTGGGTCTGCTGGCCGGTGCGGCGCTGCTCGGCATGCAGTTCGTGGCTGCCGGCAAGCTCGAGCCCGGCACCGGCGGCTGGCGCATCGCGACGCTCGAGCACGCCGACGAGGAGCGGCTGCGCCTGCTCGCGGAGTCCCGCGACCACGACGGCACCACCGACCCGCTCGGCCTCGTGCGAGGTGTGGTGCACGCCGTCGCCGACGCGATGGCCCGCTCCGCCCCGTCCTCCACGTCCGTACGACGACCCGCGCGCCCCACCGGCATCGGCAGTGGAGGTCCCGGCGGCCTGAAGCGCAGGGCTCCGCACGCCGACGTCACCGCCCGCATCCAGGAGCGGGTGTCGCGGCTGGCCCGGCCCGACGACCTGCCCCACCTCGTCTCCCTGGGGCTGCGCATCGAGGCCGACGAGGAGGAGCTGATCGGCGGCTCCGTGCGCCTCGTGCTCCAGGTGCACGACGAGCAGAATCCGCTCCACTTCGCCGACGCCGCGCGGCTGTGGACCGAGCGCCCGGCCGACGCCACCCACGGTTTCGGCTCGCGCGCCCACATCCATGCCAGTCAGGCGCTCCGGGCCGCGGCCGAGGCCTGGCCGGTGCTCGAGCGACTCCTCGAGCTGCGCGTCCCCGACCAGATCACCCTCGACTCGATCGAGGTCGCCAGCCTGCTCGACGACGGGTTGAGCGCGCTCCAGGCCCGGGGGGTCGACGTGCTCTTCCCACGCTCGCTCGGGCGTGACCTGACCACCCGCGCGGTCCTTCGGCCCGGGGGCGGCAAGCAGGAGGAGCCGTTGGTCGACGGGCTCTTCGGCACCGACGCGCTGTTCAGCTTCAACTGGCAGGTGGCCCTGCACGGCGACCCGCTCACCGAGGCCGAGATGGACGAGCTGGCCGCCGCCACCAGCCCGGTGATCAAGCTGCGCGACAACTGGATGCTGGTCGACCCCAAGGTCGCCAAGCGGGCCAAGAAGCGGCTGATCAGCACCGCCAGGCCGGCCCAGGCCCTGGCCGCCACCCTGACCGGCACGATCGCCGTCGACGAGGTCGACACGTCGGTGATCGTCGGGGCGACGCTCGAGAAGGTACGCGAGCGCATCCGCACTGCCGCCACCCGCGATCCGCTCGCCGCGCCATCCGCGTTGCGGGCCACGCTGCGCGACTACCAGCTGCACGGCCTGACCTGGCTGGCCGAGATGAGCTCCCTCGGCCTGGGTGCCTGCCTGGCCGACGACATGGGCCTGGGCAAGACGATCACCGTGATCGCGCTCCACCTGCACCGACTCGAGTGCGGCCACACCGGACCGGTGCTGGTGGTCTGCCCGGCCTCACTGCTGGGCAACTGGGAGGCCGAGATCAACCGCTTCGCCCCCGGAGTCGACGTACGCCGCTTCCACGGCGGCCAGCGCACCCTCGAGGGGCTGGAATCGGGCTTCGTGCTCACGACGTACGGCACGATGCGCGCCGACGGACAGCCGAAGGGCAAGCGAGAGCTGGCCGGTGTCGAGTGGGACCTCGTGGTCGCCGACGAAGCGCAACACGTGAAGAACCCGCAGTCCTCCACGGCCCGGGCGCTGCGCACGATCGACGGCCAGGCCCGCATCGCCCTGTCGGGCACCCCGGTCGAGAACAACCTGACCGAGCTGTGGGCGATCCTCGACTGGGCGATCCCCGGGCTGCTCGGCTCGCGCAACGCGTTCCGCAAGGTGTGGGCCGGCCCGATCGAGTCCGGCCTCGAGCCGACCAAGGCGCGCCAGTTCGCCGACCTGATCGAGCCGTTCCTGCTGCGCCGTCGCAAGTCCGACCCCGGGATCGCGCCCGAGCTGCCGGCCAAGACCGAGACCGACCACCCGCTCCAGCTCACCCGCGAGCAGGCGGTGCTCTACGAGACGCTGGTGCGCGAGTCGATGGAGCGCATCGAGCAGGCCGACGAGCACGCCCGCCGCGGCCTCGTGCTCCAGCTGCTGACCGGGCTCAAGCAGATCTGCAACCACCCGGCGCACTACCTCAAGCAGGCCAGCTCCCGCCTCGCCGGTCGCTCCGAGAAGCTCGACCTGCTCGACGAGCTCCTCGGCACCGTGCTCGCCGAGGAGGGCGCGGTGCTGATCTTCACCCAATACGTGCAGATGGCGCGGCTGCTCGAGCAGCACCTGGCGCACACCGGCGTCCCGACCCAGTTCCTGTACGGCGGCACGCTCGTGCAGGAGCGTTCGGCGATGGTCGACCGTTTCCAGCGGGGCGAGGTGCCGGTCTTCCTGCTCTCGCTCAAGGCCGGCGGCACCGGGCTCAACCTGACCGCGGCCGACCACGTCATCCACTTCGACCGCTGGTGGAACCCCGCCGTCGAGGAGCAGGCCACCGACCGGGCCTACCGCATCGGACAGACCCGGCCGGTGCAGGTGCACCGGCTGATCACCCGCGGCACGATCGAGGAGCGCATCGCCGAGCTGCTGACCCGCAAGCGGGCACTGGCCGACTCGGTGCTGGCCCGCGGCGAGGCGGCGCTGACCGAGCTGAGCAACGACGACCTGCGCGACCTGGTCACCCTGCGGAGCACCGATTGAGCGCGGTCACCCATCCCCGGTTCGCCCCGCGCCGCTCGACCAGGTCAGCTCCGTGGTGGAGCAAGGCCTGGTCGCGGGCCGTCGAGGAGGCGGCCTACCACCTCACCGACCTGCGCACCGGCCGAGCCCTGGCCCGGGGCGGGCACGTCGGCGCGTTGACCCTCGACCGGGGCAGCCTCTTCGCCGCGGTGCAGCAGGGGGACGACGCCTGGACGGTCCAGATCGCGATGCCCACCCTGTCGGGTGAGGGCATCGCCACGTTCGTCGAGCTGGTGGCCGCCGAGTCCGGGCGCATCGCCCGGCTGCTCGACGGCGACCTCCCGCACCAGCTGGTCGAGGACGCCGAGGACGCCGGCGTCGAGCTGCTGCCGTACGGCGGGGAGCTGTCGGCCGAGTGCAGCTGCGAGGCGTGGGCCCAGCCGTGCGTGCACGGCCTCGCCGTGCTGACCCAGTTCACCTGGCTGATCGACGACGACGCCCTGGCCCTGCTCCACCTGCGCGGCCTCCCGCGCGAGGAGCTGCTCGCCCAGCTGCACGCCCGCCAGGTGCAGAGCGCCGAGACGGAACCCCAGTCAGCGGAAGGCGGCGCAGACCCCGAGCTTCTCGCGGATGTCGACGTGGGAGTCGATGCTGCCCTTCGGGCCGCACGCGTGTTGGAGCTGCTCGAAGAAGGCGCCGACGTCGACCACCTCCTCTGACCCACGAACCGTCAATCCTTGCGTCGCGAACCTGCAATTCTTGATGCGCGAGCCGTGGGTTCTGGACGTCCGAACCGTGGATTCTTGGTGGTCGGTTCAGGCCCAGGGGTCCTCGCGACGCCACACCGTCGGGAAGTGCAGGTCGACGCCGTCGGCACGCGCCAACGGGTCGAGCACCCGCATCGTCTCGTCGAGGTCGTCACCGGCGTAGGGCAGTGCCCGCATCGGCTCGTCGAGCGGCCTGAAGAAGTCGTCCCAGTGGATCAGGACCACGCGTCGGGCGCCCACCGCGCGCACCGTCTCCTGCCAGAACGTGGTCATGTACTCCTCGGACTGGACCCCGAGCTGACCGACGCCGAGGTAGACGACGTCCGCGCTCTGCTCTGCGAGGGCACCGGGGACGAACCCGGCGCTGCCCTGGACGAGCACCGAACGCCCCGACGCGTGCCGGATGAACGTCGACCACGCCTCGCCGCACTTGTACGCCGACGCGCGGGCCGGCGTACCCACGGGAGTGTCGATCGTGCCCGGATAGCGGTCCGGTGGGCAGTGGTGGCTCTCGACCAGGGTGAGCGTGAAGTCGCCGAAGGTCAGCGAGTCGCCCGGCGCCACCTCGTCGATGCGTGACTCGGGCAGTCCGTGGCCGCGCCCGATGTTCGCGGTCGAGGTGCCGCCGACCAGCTGCGCACCGGTGCGCTCAGCGACGACGGCGGAGTCCATCGCATGGTCGAAGTGGCTGTGCACCGGCAGTACGGCGGCCAGTCGGTCGACGCCGACCCGGTTCAACGCAGTGTCGATGCGTGAGTCGTCCGGGTTCAACGCGCGCAGCGCCACCCTGGGCAGGCTCGGCCGGCTGAAGAACCCGTCGGTCATCAACGAGGTCTCGCCGTCGCTGACCAGCAGGGTGGCCACTCCCAGGAAGGTCACCGAGAGGTCACTGTCCGCAGCAGGTACGTCGAACCGGTCGGCGTACTGGGCGAGGTCCGGGCGTCCGAAGCGAAGGCGCATGGCCCGAGGCTAGACCTTGGACCGACCGAGGAGGACCGTGTCGACGTCCTTCCGCAGCGGGCGTGCTGTCGGGTGTGCGTTGGGCTCACGGCGACGGCCAGGTCGGTGTCTCGCTGCATCTGCCGATCCGATTGGCCCCCTCTGCGGTCAGCATTCGAGGCCAATCGGCCCGGCCGACCGAGCGCGCGATGGACTCTCTGGGGACCTACGCGCGAGGCCGGGGATCCGCTCAGCGCCTGTCGACGGCTGGCTCGGGCTGGACGACGGGCCGGGTCAACCGCGGTAGACCGAGACCGCCCAGTCGGAGGCATCGGTGAAGGGATCGAGCTCCCAGGTGCCGAAGCGGTGCTCGAGGGTCCAACCGACAGCGGACGCGTCACGGTCGAGATCGGAGGTCGAGTAGGGCCGGTCGAGGTGGAAGCCGAACACCGCCCGGCCGCCCGGCACCAGCACAGAGGCCATCGCCGCCAGCACCCGCGGCTCGGAGCCCGGGTCGACGTAGACCATCACGTTGCCGGCGCACACGATCACGTCGAAGGTGCCGAGCGACGGCGTCAGGTCGACGAGGTCGAGCACTTCCAGGCGTACGTCGGGGTGCTGCTCGTGGCCCGCTTCGATCAGCAGCGGATCGGCGTCGACGCCGACCAGGTCGTGCCCGACCCGGGCGAGTGCGGCGGCGACCCGTCCGGCACCGCAGCCCGCATCGAGGATCCGGGAGCCGCGCTTCGCCATCGCGTCGGTGAACCTGGCCTCGCCGTCGACGTCCTTGCCCTGGGCCGCGATCTTCACGAACCGCTGGCTGTAGTCCTCACGTTGCTCGAGGGACCGCTCGTCGAACCACCTGGTGCTCACGCTCCCGAGTCTCCCACGCCGACGGACGGCCACCCGGCTCGGTCAGAGGCCGAGCGCGCGGGCGGCCATGTCCTGGAGCAGTCGGCGCATCTCCTTCTCCGGCAGGAAGGCGCTGTGCGGCGTCGAGTTGAGCAGGCCGAACGTGGCGTGGGCCCTGGCCCGGGCCGCGACCAGGGTCAACGAGTCGTCGGCCTTGCGCAGCTCGCCGGCCCACAGGTCGACGTACGACCGCTGGAGGGTGCGGACCTTCTCGCGCGCCTCGGCAGGCAGCGAGGCCCAGTCCCGGTCCTGTACGACGATCAGCGCCTTGTTGGCCAACGCGAAGGAGATGTGCCAGTCGATCAGCGCTTCCAGGGCCGAGCGCGGGTCGGTCGACGCGGCCACTCGAGAGCGCCCGACGCTGAGGAGCTCCTCGCTGATCGCGACCAGCATCTCGGCGAGGATCGCGTCCTTGGCCGGGAAGTGCTTGTAGAGCGCGGGGCCGCTCATGCCGCACGCTGCGCCGAGCTCGCCGACCGAGACCCCGTGGAAGCCACGTTCGGCGAACAGCGTCGCCGCGGTGGCGAGGATCTGTTCGCGTCGGCTCATGCGCGACAGAGTAGGCCACGCACTGTTCAGGACGACGAGGGTGCGCAATCCTCGGTTGTGTCGTAGCCTAAGCAACGGTTAATGATCATTAACCAACAAGATCTTCTGGGAGGGCACGTGACCGACACCGAGTCCGGAGGCCTGCGGGCTGCCGTCGACGAGCTGCGCGACCGCCTGGCCGCCGTACGCAACGACGGCGCCGGTGGCAACGAGGCGGCCCGCACCAAGCACACCGACCGCGGCAAGCTGCTGGTGCGCGAGCGGGTCAACAGGCTCCTGGACCCGGGCAGTCCCTTCCTCGAGTTCAGTGCCCTGGCCGCGACCGGCATGTACGGCAAGGAGGGTGACGAGAACGCCGTGCCCAGCGCCGGCATCGTCACCGGCCTCGGCCAGGTCAGCGGCCGCACCTGCGTGATCATCGCCAACGACGCGACGGTCAAGGGCGGCACCTACTACCCGATGACGGTCAAGAAGCACCTGCGCGCGCAGGAGATCGCCCGCGCCAACAAGCTCCCGGTCATCTCGCTGGTCGACTCCGGCGGCGCGTTCCTGCCGATGCAGGACGACGTCTTCCCCGACAAGGAGCACTTCGGCCGCATCTTCTTCAACCAGGCCAACATGAGCGGCGAGGGCATCCCGCAGATCGCCTCGGTGATGGGCTCGTGCACCGCCGGCGGCGCCTACGTGCCCGCCATGTCCGACGAGACCGTGATCGTGAAGAACCAGGCCACGATCTTCCTCGGCGGCCCGCCCCTGGTGAAGGCGGCGACCGGGGAAGTCGTCACCGCGGAGGACCTCGGCGGCGGCGACGTGCACGCCCGCAAGTCCGGCGTGGTCGACCACCTCGCCAACGACGACGCCCACGCGCTGGCCATCGTGCGCGGCATCATCGAGACTGTGCCGAGGCCCACCTCCACGCCGTGGGAGGTGCTCGAGCCGGAGGAGCCGCACGAGGCGCCCGAGACGTTGTACGACGTGGTGCCGAGCGACACCCGCACGCCGTACGACGTCCGCGAGGTGATCCGCCGCGTCGTCGACGCCAGCCGGTTCACCGAGTTCAAGCAGTACTACGGCGAGACGCTGGTCTGCGGCTTCGCCCGCATCTGGGGTCACCCGGTGGGCATCGTGGCCAACAACGGCATCCTGTTCAGCGAGTCCAGCCTCAAGGGCGCGCACTTCATCGAGCTGTGCAACCAGCGCAAGATCCCGCTGGTCTTCCTGCAGAACATCACCGGCTTCATGGTCGGTCGCGAGTACGAGAACCGCGGCATCGCCAAGGACGGCGCCAAGCTGGTCACCGCGGTGGCGTGCAGCGTCGTACCCAAGTTCACCGTGGTCATCGGTGGCTCGTTCGGCGCCGGCAACTACGGCATGTGCGGCCGGGCCTACGACCCGCGCTTCCTGTGGATGTGGCCCAACGCGCGCATCTCGGTGATGGGCGGCGAGCAGGCCGCGAGCGTGCTGGCCACGGTCAAGCGCGACGGCATCGAGGCCAAGGGCGGCGAGTGGTCGGCCGACGAGGAGGAGCAGTTCAAGGCGCCGATCCGCGACCAGTACGAAGCCCAGGGCTCGCCCTACTACTCCACCGCGCGCATCTGGGACGACGGCGTGATCGACCCCGCCGACACGCGCCGCGTGCTCGGCCTGGGCCTGGCCGCCGCCGCGCACGCGCCGGTGCCCGAGCCCTCCTACGGAATCTTCAGGATGTGAACAGGTGAAGACTCTTTTGATCGCCAACCGTGGCGAGATCGCGCTGCGCGTCATCGGCAGCGCCCGCGCCCTCGGCATCCGGACCGTCGCGATCCACACCGACCTCGACGCCACGGCGCCGCACGTCCGTGAGGCCGACCACGCCGTCCGGGTCGAGGCCTACCTCGACATCGACGCGGTCGTGCAGGCCGCGAAGGACTCCGGCGCCGAGGCCATCCACCCGGGCTACGGCTTCCTGTCGGAACGCGCAGAGTTCGCCCGCGCGGTCGAGCAGGCCGGGCTCACCCTGGTCGGCCCGAGCGCCGACGTGATGGACCGGATGGGCCGCAAGGACGCCGCTCGCGAGGTCGCGATCGCGGCCGGCGTGCCGGTCGTGCCGAGTTACGGCATCGACGACGACCCGGCCTCGATGAACTACCCGATCCTGGTCAAGGCTGCGGCCGGCGGGGGCGGCAAGGGCATGCGCATCGTGCGCGCGGCCGACGAGTTCGAGGCCGCGGTCGCCGCCGCGAAGCGTGAGGCCGCGAAGTCGTTCGGCGACGACACCATGCTGATCGAGAAGTACGTCGAGCGCGGTCGCCACATCGAGGTGCAGGTGATGGCCGACTCCCACGGCAACGTCGTCCACCTCTTCGAGCGCGACTGCTCCACGCAGCGGCGCCACCAGAAGGTGCTCGAGGAGGCCCCCGCGCCCACCATCGACGAGGCCACCCGTGCGCTGATCACCGGCGCCTCGGTCGCCCTCTCGAAGCAGGTCGGCTACGTCAACGCCGGAACGGTCGAGTTCCTCCTCGACGCCGACACCGGCGAGGCCTACTTCCTGGAGATGAACACCCGCCTCCAGGTCGAGCACCCGGTCACCGAGTCCGTCGTGGCCTGTACGCCGAGCGGCGACAAGGTCGACCTCGTGGCCGTGCAGCTGGCGGTCGCGTCGGGCGAGGAGCTGCCGTTCACGCAGGACGACCTCTGGCTCGACGGCCACGCGATCGAGGCCCGCGTCTACGCGGAGGACCCCTACTCGGGCTTCCTTCCCCAGGCCGGCAACGCCACCCTCGTGCGCTGGCCGGTGCCGCCGTTCGAGGGCACCCGGGACGGCATGCGCGTCGACGCGGCGCTGGAGAGCAACCAGGTCGTCTCCACCAGCTTCGACCCGATGCTCGGCAAGGTGATCGCCGTCGGCAAGGACCGCGAGGAGGCCCGTCGCCAGCTGGTCACGGCGCTCGAGCGCACCTCGATCCTGGGCCTGACCACCAACACCGGCTTCCTGCGCGAGATCGCCGAGAGCGACGCGTTCCGCGACGCGGAGATCGACTCGGCCTGGCTCGACCGCCACCCGCCGACTGCGCCGGATCCGTCGTTGGCCCGCACCATCGCGGCGTGGACCGACGTGGCGATCGCCCGCCTGGTCGAGAGGCCCGGACCCTTGATGGCCGACGGATGGCGTGACGGCGGCCCCGCCGTACCCACCCTGGTCGAGCTCGACCAGGTGGTCCGCGTCGACCGCGCCGCAGGACTGGTCGACGACACCCGTGTGGTCGAGCGCTCGATGGCCGACCACGTCGCCAGCCTGCGGGTCGACGGCCAACGCATCGACGCCGTCGTCAACGCCCAGGAGCACGGTATCGACGTCGCCCTGCGTGGGCAGCGCTTCAACTTCGAACGCCCCGACGTGTTCGGCGACCACGGGCCCGTGGTCGGTGACGGCACCCTGCTCGCCCCGATGCCCGGCACCGTCCTGGCGGTCAACGCCACCAGCGGCCAGGAGGTCAAGGAGGGCGACGTGCTCGGCACCATGGAGGCGATGAAGATGGAGCTCGCCCTCAAGGCGCCCTTCGACGGCACCGTCGTCGCCGTGCACCCGAAGGTCGGCGAGCAGGTGCCGTTGGGCGCCGTACTCTTCGAAGTGGAGGCAAGCGCATGAGGCAACCGCAACGCGTCGAGAGCTCTTCGCCGATGCCCGACCGGGTCACCATCTGGGAGGTCGGACCCCGCGACGGCCTGCAGAACGAGAAGGCGATCGTGCCGACCGAGGTGAAGGCCGAGTTCATCCGGCGGCTCCTCGACGCAGGGCTCCCGATCGTGGAGGCGACCAGCTTCGTGCACCCCACGTGGGTGCCGCAGCTGGCCGACGCCAAGGAGCTGATGGAGGGGTTGGCCAATCCGGAGCTGCCCGTGCTGGTGCCCAACGAGCGTGGCCTCGACCGGGCGCTCGAGCTGGGTCTCAAGCACATCGCTATCTTCGGCAGCGCCACGGAGACCTTCGCCACCAAGAACCTCAACCGCAGCCTCGACGAGCAGTTCGCGATGTTCGAGCCGACCGTACGCCGGGCCCGCGAGGCCGGCATGGACGTGCGCGCCTACGTGTCGATGTGCTTCGGCGACCCGTGGGAGGGCGACGTGCCGGTCGAGCAGGTCGTCGGCGTCGGCAAGCGGCTCTTCGACCTCGGCGCCAGCCAGCTCAGCCTGGGCGACACGATCGGCGTCGGCACCGCCGGCCACGTGAAGCGGCTGATCGGCGCCTTCGACGAAGCTGGCCTCGGCGTCGACCACCTTGCGGTCCACTTCCACGACACCTACGGCCAGGCGCTGGCCAACGCGTACGCCGCGCTCGAGGCCGGCGTGACGACGTTCGACGCCAGCGCGGGCGGCCTCGGCGGCTGCCCGTACGCCGAGAGCGCCACGGGCAACCTGGCCACGGAAGACCTCGTCTGGATGCTCCACGGACTCGGCATCGAGACCGGGGTCGACCTCGAGGCGCTGGTCGCGACCAGCACCTGGATGGCCGGACACCTCGGACGGCCCAGCCCCTCGCGGGTGGTCACCGCGCTGTCATGACGGGTGCGGTGCTGTCATGACGCGTGCGGCACAATGCCGCCCATGAGCAAGCGCAAGGTCTACCTGCACATTGGGGCGCCGAAGACCGGCACCACCTATGTGCAGGACAGGCTGGCGCTCAACGCCCGCGGCCTGACCGGCCACGGTGTGCACTTCCCGAACAAGCGGCTCTTCGCCGATCCGACCCTGTTCCACTTCCGTGCGGCCCTCGACCTCCTCGGCCAGGACTGGGGCGGACCCTCGGGGCACGCGGACGGCTCCTGGGCCACCATGCTCAAGCAGGTACGCCGGCGCAGCGGCACGGTGATCATCAGCCACGAGATCCTCGCGCCGGCACCGGCCGACAAGATCGCCCGCGTGATGAACGACCTGTCCGACAGCGAGATCCACGTGGTCTACAGCGCCCGGGACATGGTCCGCCAGCTGCCCGCCGCGTGGCAGGAGAGCGTCAAGCAGGGCCGGAGGTGGACCTTCGAGCGGTTCTTGGCCAAGGCCGAGCACGGCAGCCCCTGGTTCATGAAGGCCTTCGACCTGCCGGCCGTGCTCGAAGCGTGGGGGAGGAGCCTCCCTCCCGAACGCCTCCACGTGGTCACCGTCCCGCAGGGACGCACCGACTCCAACCTGCTCTGGAAGCGCTTCTGCACCGCGTTCGGGGTCGACCCGACGTGGGCGCCCCTCGACAGCGAGCGCTCCAACGCGGGGCTCGGCGTCGCCGAGACGGAGCTGTTGCGACGGCTGAACCGTCAGCTCGACCGCACCACCCGCAGCACGGCGTCCCACGACGAGCTGATCCAGACGATGCTCGACCGAAGTGAGCTCGGGCGGCGCCGGTCGCGCAAGGTTCAGCTCCCGCCGGCCCACTACGCCTGGGCGCAGGGTGAGGCCGAGCGGTGGATCGCGTGGGCCGAGCGCGTCGGCGTCGACGTGGTCGGCGACCTGGCCGACCTGCGCTCCGGAGAGCCGCCCGCGGACCTGCCGGAGGACCCCAACGAGGTCCGGGCCAAGGCGATCACCAAGGCCGCGGTCAGTGCGCTCACGGTGATGACCCGCGAGGCGGCCAGTCGTCCCGACCCCTCACGCGAGATCGGTGCCCGCCTCAAGGCGCGCGCCGAGCAGATGCGGCAGCGGTGACGGTTTGAGCAGTGACGCGCATCGGGAGCCCGGTCTCCATCGCGCCTGGGCCTGGGTCGACCACCTCCGCGCCGGCGGCACGACCCCGTGGAGCGACTTCACCGGCAGCGTCGACTCCCGCGGCAGCCTCCTGCCCGGGGCGATCCAGCTCGAGGTGGCCCGTCGGCTGAACCTGGTCGGCGGGGTCGACTCTGCGGAGCATGCAGCGCTGGTCGACCGGGTCTTCGAGACCAGCGGACCCGGGCGCGGCCAACCCGACCTGGAGCTCGTCGGCGTGCACACCGGCTCCCGCTTCGGGCCCCGGCCCGTCGATCCCGCGGAACTGCCCGGCGACGAGCTGATCCGGATGGCGGTCGGCCTGCTCGCCGACCTCGTCGTCGCGCACGACCCGGGCGAGCCGGTGGTCGAGAAGCCGCGGGCCGCGCTCCCGTGGCGCCGTGCCTACAGCCTGTACGGCGACCCGCTGGCTGTGTCGCAGGTGCGCACCACCCTGGTCCGCGCCGGGGCAGCGCCGGGACGTCGATCGCCCGTCGCGGTGATCCTGGCCGACGACCTGGCCGGCATGCTGGCCGACGTGTGGAGCTGGCGGGTGCAGCACGCGGTGAACCCGTCGTGGCGTTGGTGGCTGGCCGGCTGGGCCCGCAACGACCGGCTGCCCCGGGTGCTCGACCTGCCGTCGGTGGCCGCCAACCAGGCCGCCCGGCTGGGTGCCGACCGTGTGCACATCGTCGCGGCTGCCCATCACGTACCACTGGTCGCCGGCCTGGTCGGCTGCCGACGACCGGTCGACGCGACGAGAGTGGGGCTCTCACCGGAAGCCCTCGACGTGGTGCGCCACGTCAACGTGGTGCTCCGGGTGCTGGCCGACCCCGATCGGCACCAGCACCTCCTCCGTGACGTGCTGCTGCCGTGGCTGGCCGACGAGACCGGCCGCCGCCGCGTCGTACCGCCCCGCCACCTGGAGTGGGTGCGCCACCGGGCGATGCGAATGCGCGATGAACTCCGGGTTGCTGGATACCCTGTGCTCGGGGATCTGGACGCCCTCGTCCCGACCGACCAGCCACGTGCTGCCGGTCCGACCGATGACGGTGTCCTCGACGTGGCCCTGAGAACGTTGCTGAAGGTCAAGGAGATCGATACGTGAGCCCGAAGCGGGTCATCCTCCACGTCGGGACCCCGAAGACCGGCACGTCCTACCTCCAGGACGTGCTGTTCAGCAACCGCGACCACCTCGCCGGACAGGGCGTGCTCTACCCGGCCGACCGTTTCGACGGGCACTTCCTGGCGGCGCTCGACCTGATGCGGCTTCCGTGGGGCGGTCTGGAGACCCAGGCTGTCGGGGCATGGGACCGGCTCGCCGCCCAGGTGCGCGAGTGGCCCGGAACCGCGATCATCAGCCACGAGATCCTGGCCACCGCCGACCGCACGCAGATCCGCCGGGCCCTCGAGACGCTGGGCCACCCCGACACCGAGATCCACGTGGTGCTGTCGGTGCGCGACCTGGTCCGCCAGATCCCGGCGGAGTGGCAGGAGAACGTCAAGCACCGGCGCACGATCAGCTACCGCAGGTTCCTCGCCCAGGTGCAGGACCCCGACCGCGCCGGCCGCATCGCCACGTGGTTCTGGGGCGTCCAGGAGATTCCCGACATCCTCAACCGATGGGGCGCCGAGCTCGATCCGTCACGCGTCCACGTCGTCACCGTGCCGAAGCCGGGCGCACCCAAGACGCTGCTCTGGGAGCGCTTCGCCGAGGCCTTCGACCTCGGCGGCCTCGACCTCGACCTGCACGTCGAGCGGGCCAACCCGTCGCTCGGCGTCCCCGAGACGGCCCTGATCCGGCGGATCAACAAGACCTCGAACGCCGACGTCGAGCCGAGTGCCTACCGGCCTCTGGTGCGCGAGCTCCTGGCCCACCAGACCCTGTCCCGGCGCGCGGAGTCGCCGCGGCTGGCGCTCCCGCCGGACGTCTGGGCCTGGGCCGACGAGCTCTCCCACGCCTGGGTCGACGAGCTGCGCGCGCGGCGGTACGACGTGGTCGGTGATCTCGACGACCTCATCCCGGACCGCAACCCGGTGGAGTTCAGCGACCCCGACCGCCCGCGCCATCGCGAGGTCAACGCCGCCGCGCTCGACGCGATCCACGCGCTGCTGCTCGAGGGTGCCCGCATGCGCCAGGTCGAGGCCGACCTGCGCGACGAGCTCCGCGACACCCAGATCGCGCTGGAGCGGGCCTACCTGCGACCGACGTACCGCGCCCGCGAGAAGATCGTCCGCTCCGCCGAGGACAAGGGCTGGGGGCGCCGGATGCTCGGCCTCTACCGTCGGGTGCGGGGCAGGAGCTCGCGGCCGGCATAGCGGCCGACCTGCCAGGTGCTCCATGCGTCGGCGCTCATGCCGACGACGCCGCCCACCACCGGGACCCGTCGCCCGATCGTGGTGGCCAGTCGCTTGCCCGCGACCTTGCCGATCAGCGACGCGGCCACCTCGGACGCGATGGTCCTGTCGAGTGCCGCGTCGTGCACGGGCGCGGTGGCCAGGGCCATCGGCGGTGCCGGCAGCTTCTTCGACTTCACCATCTTCTTCACCGAGTCCTCACCGAGGGCGCAGGCCAGGATCGCGTTGCGGACCCGCTGGTCGTCGAGGTCGTAGCCGCGCAACGACGCGATCACCGAGATCATCCGGCACTGGATCAGGGCCAGGCCCGTGATGTTCGCGGGCAGGGCGGCGGCGGCCGTGACCAGCCCGCCGAGGTTCGTGGCGAAGCCCTCGGCGCCGGCGTAGGCGGCGTGCAGCTCGATCGTCTCGCGGATCGCGCGGTCGACGTCGCCGCCCTCCTTCGCGAGCTTGCGCCGGGCGGTCGTCTCGGCCGACGGCAGGGGGCCCACGCCCTCGATCGCCCGCCGGAGCGCCTCGCGGACGAACCCGGAAGTCAGGTTGGGTGCTGCCTGCGTGATCTTCGGCGTGATCCGCTTGGTGATGCTCGATCCGATACCCATGCGGTGCATCCTAGGTGGGTGCCCGTCGAACCGCCCGTCACGCCGTGGGAGTTCCCCGATCCCTCGCCCGTGGCCGACGACCTGATCGCGATCGGCGCGGACCTGCAGCCGGGAACGCTGCTGCGCGCCTACCGTGCGGGCTTCTTCCCGATGCCGCTGGAGGGCGACGACCTCGGTTGGTGGTCGCCCCAGCTCCGCGGCGTCCTGCCACTCGACGGGATGAGGGTCACGCGTTCATTGCGCAGGTCGTGCCGTGACTTCGAGATCCGCGTCGACACCGCCTTCGAGGAGGTGATCGACGCCTGTGCCGATCCTTCGCGCGAAGGCTCCTGGATCGACGGCGGCATCCGTACGGCGTACGTCGACCTGCACCACCTCGGGTGGGCGCACTCCGTCGAGGCCTGGCGCGACGGCCGACTCGCCGGCGGGTTGTACGGCGTCGCGACAGGTGGCCTCTTCGCAGGTGAGTCGATGTTCCACCACGAACGCGATGCCTCGAAGGTGGCCCTCGTCGGACTGGTCGACCTGCTCGACGACGGGGTCGAGGGCCGGCTGCTCGACGTGCAGTGGCAGACCGAGCACCTGGCCTCCCTGGGCGTGGTGGAGGTGCCGCGGTCGGCGTACCTCGAGCGGCTGCGGCGCGCCGTCGTGGTCCCACTGCCGAAGGCGTTCGCCTGAGCACTGTCGATCCTCGGGTACCGGCGCCGTACCCCGCCCCGGTGTCGGCTCAGGTGCCGTGAGTCAGGATGGGCGGAGTTGAACGGGGAAATTCCATCGACCCGAGGAGTGACCGGGATGCGACGAGCCACACTTGCCTGCGCCAGCCTCTTGCTGCTGGCCGGCCTCACCGCCGGCTGCGGTGACGATTCCGGCGACGACTCGAAGAAGGACGACGAGACCTCGTCCGCCTCACCGACCGACTCGACCGAATCCGCGGACGCGTCCGACGACGCGTCCGAGGAGTCCGACGACACCACGGACGACGAGTCCAGTGAGGCGCCCTCCGACGGTGCCAGCGTCGACCCGTCCAATGCCGACTTCTGCCAGGCCGCCGAGGACGCGACGGCGGCCGAGGAGATCGACGACCTGAAGGACGCCGTCGGCGACCTCGTCGAGAACCTTCCCGACGACGCGGGCAGTGACGCCGAGGCCGGCCTGGCCTACCTGGAGTCCGCCCTGGCGAAGTCATCGAGCGAGAAGCAGTTCGTGCAGGAGGTCGAGAAGGCCACACCGGAGCAGCAGGCAGCGGTCCAGGCGTACAGCGCCTTCGAGTCCGAGACCTGCTCGATGCCGGCAGCGCCGAGCACGTCGCCGTCCAACTGACCCGGCTGGCGGGCGGACCCGGCTGCCCAAATTGACGGCGGGCGACCTGATTTTGCCCCGGATGTCGGGATCGTGGAGCGGTTGGCCCGCTGTTCTCAGGAATTTCTCAAGAAATCTGTGTCGTACATGCATGGAATCTCATTGGGATGGGAACGTGGCGACAGACATTCCCTATTGACGAAGAGGTGACGGGATGCGACGACTCGCACTCGTGGGCGCGAGCCTGGTCCTGGTTGGCGGACTGGCCGCATGTGGCGGCTCCCCGGACGACGCGTCCAAGGACGATTTCTGCAAGGCGATGGACAAGGTCGGCAAGGCCGGCGACGACTTCGACAAGTACAAGGACGCCGTCGACGAGCTCAGCGACACCGGTACGCCGGAGAACATCGACGACGACGCCCGTGACGGCTTCGAGTTCCTGGTTGACGAGGTGGGCGACGCCGACAGCGAGAAGGACCTCGACGACGTCGACGTCAAGGGCGACGACAAGAAGGCCACCGAGGCCTTCGGCAAGTACTACGCCAAGGAATGCCAGTAAGCCTGTTCCAAGGTGTGCAGCGTGACTGCGGGGCGGCCTCTCCGGGCCGCCCCGCAGTTCGCGTTGCGGGCCGGGGCATTGGTTTGATGTACGTACCCGGGCAGGGCTCTGCCCGGGGACGAAGACGAGAGGTGTGACCCATGCGTCGAATCGCATTCCTGTGTGCCAGCGCCATCCTGCTTGCCGGCACCACCGCAGCCTGTGGCGACGACGACTCGAGCGGCGACACCCGCGCCGGCGACCCGGCCAGCCCCGGTGAGTCCACCTCCGAAACCACCGAAACCCCCACCGATGACGTCAGCGAGACGCCCACCGAGACGGAGTCGACGGAAACCGAGTCGACCGACCCGAACACCTCGGAGTTCTGCACCGCGGCCACCGCGGAGGGCTTCGACGAGGGCGGCTTCACCGAGATCAAGAGCTGGGGCGCGGGCCTGGCCGAGGCCACCCCGCCGTCCGAGCTCAGCTCCGACGAGGCCGCCGGTTTGCAGATCCTGATCAAGATGGTCAACGGTGCGAAGACCGAGGCCGAGCTGACCAAGGCCGGCAACTCCTTCACCCCCGACGAGAAGGCCCAGGTCGACGCGTTCCTGGCCTACGTCAACCGCGAGTGCCTCTGACACCCACCGCACCACCGACTCAGGAGTGACTGTGCAGATCAAGCGACTTGCCGCCGTGGCGGCCTCCCTCACCCTGCTGGGTGGCCTGACCGCCGCGTGCGGCGGCTCACCCGACGACGCGTCGAAGGGCGACTTCTGTGACGCCATGGAGAAGGTCAACTCCTCCACGGGTGACGACTTCGACAAGGCCAAGGACGCCGTGAAGGACCTGGCCGATGTCGGCACGCCCGACGGCATCCCCGACGACGCCCGGGAGGGCTTCGAGCTCCTCGTCGACGCGTACGACGACGCGGACAGCGAGAAGGATCTCGAGGCCGCCATCGACGACCTGGGCAAGGACGACGAGAAGAAGGGCCGGGCGTTCGGCGAGTACTACGCCGAGAAGTGTGTCGGTGACCTGCCCACGGGCCTGCCCACGGGCCTGCCCTCCGACCTGCCGAGCGAGCTCCCGTCCGGCCTGCCGAGCGAGCTGCCGAGCGGCCTGCCCAGCGAGATCCCGAGCGACCTCCTGTCCAACCTGCCCAGTGACTTCCCGAGCAGCCTGCTGACCATGCTCCCCTCGGACATGGCCACCGAATAGGTCGTCTCAGACCACCTGGGGCGCCTGGCCGGTCTCACTCACCATGGGACGGCCGGCGCCCTCCCAGTCGAGCATGCCGCCGTCGAGGTTCACCACGTCGCGGCCCTGACTGGCCAGCCAGGCGGTCGCCTGCGCCGAGCGGCCGCCGACCTTGCACACGACGAGGGTCTGCTCGTGCGGCACGTCGTCGAGCCGGTTGCCGAGCTCGGAGAGCGGGATGTGCTGGGCGCCGTCTATGTGGCCGTGGTCCCACTCGACCTGCTCGCGCACGTCGAGGACGTGCAGCCCCTCGGGCAACGGATCGGGGACGCCGGTGATGCTGACGGTGGGAACGTGCATGCGCCCGAGGCTACTTGAGGAACTTGCTGGTCCGGCGGTCGGCCAGCGGCTTGCCGCCGGTCTGGCAGGTCGCGCAGTACTGCAGGCTGGAGTCGGCGAACGACACCTCACGGACCACGTCGCCGCAGACCGGGCACTTCGCGCCGGTCTTGCCGTGCACGGCGAGGTTCGACTTCTTCTCACCCTTGAGCTCGCTCATCGCGACACCGTCGGCGCGGGCCACCGCCGCACCGAGTACGTCGCGGATCGCGGCGTACAACACGTCGACCTCGGTGTCGTCGAGTGAGGAGGCCGGCTTGAACGGCGACATCTTCGCGGCGTGAAGGAGCTCGTCGGAGTAGGCGTTGCCGATGCCGGCGATGGTGCCCTGGTGGCGCAGCACGCCCTTGATCTGCGCGCGCCCGGCGTCGTGCAGGATCTCGCGGAGCACGTCGACCGTGAACTCCTCGGCCAGCGGGTCCGGGCCCAGCCGGGCGATGCCCTCGACGTCCTGCGGCGAGCGGGCGACGTACAGGGCGAGGCTCTTCTTGGTGCCGGCCTCGGTGATGTCGAGGCCACTGTCGTCGTCCAGCACGATGCGGGCGGCCATCGGCGACTTGTTGCTCGGCTTCGGCGGCAGCTTGGGCACCTCGTCGCGCCAGCGCACCCAGCCGGCGCGGGCCAGGTGCAGGATCACGTGGAGGCCGCCGGTGCTGATGTCGAGGAACTTGCCGTGCCGGGTGACGCCCTCGACGAAGGTGCCCTCCACCGCCGACAGCGGCGGGTCGAAGGTCTTCAGTGCACTGAACGCGGCGATGTGGATCTTCGCGATGGCGCGCCCGTCCAGCCGGGACGCGAGGTCCCGGGTGAGCGCTTCGACCTCCGGCAGCTCGGGCACGCGCCCAGCCTAGTGGCCTTCCAGGTCGTCGGGTGTGCCGTTGAACATGCAGTTCGGCCGTACGCCGCCCGTGGCCCCGCTCAGCCGGCCGGTCCGGCGCGCGAACTGCATGTTGAACGGTCCGCGCACGGGTGCTGCTCGGTGGAGCCGGCGGCGGCCGGACGGGTCAAGCCGGTGACAGATGCCCGGGGCAGGGGCATCATTGGTCCATGGCACGCTCGCCGTTCTCCCGGGCGGGGTCGATCCACCTCGACGCCCGCGGTGGCGACCGTGCGCTCAAGGTGACCTGGCACCACGAGGCCGGCGTGGTGGTGCTGTCGCTGTGGCGCGACAACGTCTGCGCCGCGTCGTTCCGGCTCGCCGTCGACGAGGTGCCCGACCTGATCGACGCGTTGCGCGCCGGCCTTGCCTCGGCGTACGACGAAGCCCACCCCGCTCACGACGTCCTGCGGCCCGGTTCTCCGGGCGACCGCCACGCAGGACGTCCGGCGTAACGTCCTGCGGCCCGGTTCTCCGGGCGACCGCCACGCAGGACGTCTTGATCGGACTCGCTAGGAATGTCTACGGAGATTCCTAGACTCCTCGATAGTGTTCGATCGTGGACCCGATCCGTAACCCCTATGCTCCCGGCGCCGGCCAGCGCCCTCCCGAGCTCGCCGGACGCGACGAACAGCTCGGCGCCTTCGACGTCGTCCTCGAACGGATCGCACGGGGCAGGCCCGAGCGGTCACTGGTGCTGACGGGGCTGCGCGGTGTCGGCAAGACCGTGCTGCTCAACGCGCTGCGCTCGGCCGCCGTACGCCGCCACTGGGGCACCGGCAAGCTGGAGGCGCGACCCGACCAGGGGCTGCGCCGTCCGCTGTCGTCGGCGTTGCATCAGGCGGTGCGCGAGCTCGGGCACCCGCAGTCCGACGACGTCGACCACGTGCTCGGCGTGATCCGGGCGTTCGCGCAGCGCGACGCCGGACCCAATGCGAAGCTGCGTGAGCAGTGGAACCCCGGCATCGACGCCCCTGTGGTCAAGGGCCGCGCCGACTCCGGTGACATCGAGATCGACCTGGTCGAGCTGTTCACCGACCTCGGTGGCCTGGCCGCCGACGTCGGCAAAGGTGTCGCGGTGTTCATCGACGAGATGCAGGACCTCGGCCCCGACGACGTGTCCGCGTTGTGCGCGGCGTGCCACGAGATCAGCCAGTCCGGGCTGCCGGTGATCGTCGTCGGTGCCGGACTGCCGCACCTGCCCGCCGTGCTCTCGGCCAGCAAGTCCTACTCCGAGCGGCTCTTCCGTTACCAGCGCATCGACCGGCTGGCCCGCGAGGCCGCGGACCGCGCGCTCTCCGCGCCGGCCGAGGACGAGGACGCCTGCTACACCGAGGAGGCGCTGGCCGCGATGTACGCCGCGACGGGTGGCTATCCCTACTTCATCCAGGCCTACGGCAAGGCGGTCTGGGACCTCGCGCCCCGTTCACCGATCACCGGTGAGGACGTCGCCGTCGCTGCGCCCGAGGCCGAGACCGAGCTCGCCGTCGGCTTCTTCGGGAGCCGTTACGAGCGCGCGACGCCGGGGGAGCGCGAGTACCTCCGCGCCATGGCCGACGCCGCGGTCGCGATCGCCGAGAAGGGCGAGGAGGAGCTCGACGACATCGGCTCGGTGCCGACCGCTGACGTGGCGACCGAGCTGGGCAAGAAGCCCCAATCCCTTTCCCCAGCACGCGATTCGCTGCTGAAGAAGGGCCTGATCTACTCAGGCGAACGCGGCCGGATCGCGTTCACCGTGCCCCACTTCGGCCGCTACCTGCGCGACCACGCCTGACCTGAACCACCCGTGCAGGTGAGTCGGCAGGGGCACTTCGCCCCGGCGTGCTTCAGGCACTAGAGAGGCGCTTCTAGATCCGCACTACTATGTGCGGATGGCCAGGAGCGCGCTCTACTCGCGGGAGGAGATCCTGGATGCGGCGATAGGAGTCGTGCATCAGCGGGGTCACGCGGCCACGATCGCCGATGTGACGTCAGTCCTGAGGGCACCCTCGGGATCCATCTATCACCGCTTTCCCTCCCGCCGTTCGCTGTTCGTGTCGGCGTGGGTGCGATGCGTGAAACGCTTCCACGGCACCTTCGCCACCCTGCCTGCGACTGATGACCCGGTCGACGCCATCGTGGCCACCGGCCTCCTGATCCCCACGTTCTGTCGCGAGCACCCCGCCGAAGCTCGAACGCTGACCCTCTACCGCTACGCGACCTTGATGGCCGACCCGCCCGCCGACCTGGTGACGGAACTCGAGGGGCTCAACGACCCAGTCGCCGCGCACCTTGCGAGCCTCACGCAACGCCGTTTCGGCCGTACCGTGCCGAGAGGTCTCGAGTTGGTGGCGCTGGCCTGCCGGGACACGCCGTACGGAATGGTGCGGAGTCTGGTCGGCGGTCAGATCCCGGTGTGGATGGACGTGCCGATCGCGAGCGCCAGTCGCGCGATCGCGCTCTTGGACGATGACCTGACCTGAACGCTGGAGGTCGTGTCGGCTGGGGCACGCGACTGCGTTCTCGCGCTCAGCCCGGATCCGGGATCGGAGACTGGAGATCAGCTTCCCGGTCGACCCGAGGATCCTCCGCGGCCGCGGATGGCGCGGACGTGTGCGCGCGGAGCAGGGCGAGGCCGTAGATGGCGCTGCCCGGGACCGCCATCAGCGCGATGAGAGCAATCGCCGGTCGGATGTCGCCATCCTGTGCGAGCAGGATCAGGGTCGGCCCCTGCAGTGCGCTGACGCAGCAGCCGGTCCAGGTGATCAACCAGGCGATTCGCGGCCACCGACGGGCGGGCTGCGACAGGAACGGAACGACGAACGCCGCGACGGCCAAGACTCCCGTGACAACCAGGACGGTTCGCTGGGCCGGCAGGTCCATGCCTTGCGGTCCGCTCGTCCCCGGCCCGAACGTGCCCCAGTAGCCCATGGCGCCGGCGAAGGGCAGCAATCCGAAGGCACCACCGAGAGTGGCCGCCGACGATGGCCGGCGCGGCGGCCGCGCGATGAGACGACCCCACCGGTCCACGACGTATGCCGCCACCAGAACGGCCATTGCGACCGCGAGAAGCCCGAACCCGCTGTAGACGAGCCCGAACACCCACGGCGCCATGCCGGTGTCCTCGGCCGGTTTCACCTCGCCGAGCACTGTCAGCTGGATCGCCATCCCGAGCGGCAGACCCAGCAGGATCGGAGCCAGCAGTCCCGTGGCGCCAGCACCCAGCACGAACACGATCCCGGTCGGCACCCTCTGGGCCCATGGTCTGGTCAGGGCAATCAGGAAGAGCAGGGCCACCAGGATCAGCAGGACGGTGACGACGTTGCCCACCACGAACCGGGTGCCCTCCATCTCGGCGTCCGCCGCGGCGTCGGTGATTCCGATCGTGGAGCCGCTCAACCACATCAGCTTCAGGACCACGTACGGCACGGTTGCCAGTGCAGCGGCTGCCAGCGCCACGTGTGGCGCGGACCTGCGCAGACGGAACATGGGGACTCCCCGAGATAGAGACGGCAATCTAGATGACGCCATCTAATATGAGGGCCGGTTGTGGCGGAGTCAACCGGTTTCTGCCGCGTCGGCCCAAGGAGACATTCGCGCCAGCCTGTCCTGCACGGCGGGGTTCACGGCCACTGAATCGGGGCGGTGGCCTCAGCGGCGTTCACAGTGCTGAGCGAACTCGACCCGACACAGATCGCGGCCGGCGCGTCCGTCAGCGGTGTCACGGCCGCTACCTCCAAGGAGTACGTCGGGCATGAAGCCGCCTCGGAGCTGGTCGTTGCCGCGGCCGCCGTAGATGCGGATCGTGGCCGCGTCGCCCATGTAGCCGCAGGAATCCTCCTGGATCGGGAGGTAGATCAGTGCATCGTCACCGGTGCGGCCCGACACGGAACCGTGGCACGCATCCCAGCCGATCCGGTCGGCACCGGTGGTGCCGAGGACACGGGCCCACATGGCGTACACGTGGGTGCGCTCGAAGCCAGTGACCCGCGACGTGCGGCCGGCCTGAGTCGGACGTACGAATCGGACCGTGCCCGCGGCGAGGTCGAGGTCGACGTTGCCGTCGTTGTCACCGCGCCCCAGGCGCAGGAGGTCGTTGCCGCCCGCGCCCGCGATCCTCATGGCCGGAGAATCGGCCAGTCTCTCGGGCCAGACCTCGAGGGTGTCGTTGCCCTCACCGAGCGACGCCCGATCCAGGGCCACGAGCGAGCGAACGTGCTCGGCACGAGGGCCTCCGGTGAACGACACCGTGCTGTTGCGACTGTGGTTGAGCTCGAATCGCTCGAAGGATGTCCATGACAGGACGGTCGACCCGTTGCGCGACGCACGGCCGGCCGCATTGTCGAAGACCCACGTGCCTCGCGGTGTCAGTCGTGCGACGGTCAACAGGTCTGAGCCGGTTCCCGCCGCCTAGGACGTGGGTGCGAGGGCGCCGATGACCTCGATCTGGTCGGCGCCTGGACCCAGGTCGATGCTGTCGCCGTCGGGGACCGCCGGGGTGCCGCCGGTGAGGACGTAGTCGGGCCCGCCGCTCGTGTCGATCGAGTCAGTGCCTTCGGCGGGACTCGTCTCGCTCCAGGGATCGGCAGCTTCCACCCAGTCTCGGTCGGAGCCGCCGATGTAGGTGTCGTCACCCGCGCCGAGATAGGCACTGCTGCCAACGCCGTGAGTCGCTGTCGTGTCGATGGTGTCGCGACCGTCACCGGCGGAGATCGTGACCCTGTCCTCGACACTGTGGCCGGCGATGTTGGTGACGCAGATCAGGTCGTCACCGCCACGGGCGTAGACGTCGCTGGCGCCATTGGTGACGATCACGTCTCGGGTGTTGGTGCCGCCGATCGGTCTGCCGGGCTTGCCGACAATGGTGGCCGCGACGCCCCGGCACGACTCGGGCTCACCGACAGCCGGGCTGCCCACAGGCATCCCGGCCAGCACCACGCCCACGGCCAGGGCACCTGCGGCCAGGAGTCGACTGCGGGACCTGCTCATTCCGAACCCGCTCTCTGTAGTCGGCTCAGGCTAGGAGCGGGTCGCCAGTAGCGTTGCGGAACGCGGAAAATGGTCCGAGGAGCCCACCTCCAGTGAGGGTGGACGGCGGCCGTGGCCTCGGTCACTCCGGCATACTCGAGCGTAATGACTGACGACGAGAAGCCACGACTTGAGATCGACTGGATCAAGGCCTTCGGTGGTGCCTTGGCCGCGGTCTCGACCGCCGTGATGCTCTCGACCCTGGGCGCCGCCGGCACGCTGATCGGCGCGGCACTGGGCAGTCTCGCCTTGACCGTCTCCAGCGCCTTCTACTCCCAGGGGCTGGCGCGCAGCAGGCACCGCATCGCGGTTGCGCAGAAGGCGGCCCAGTCTGCCGTGGAGTCCGCGCAGTCCCAGGTGCGCCGGGCCGGTCGTACGTCGGACGAGCGCGAGGTCGAGGGCCGACTGGGGCGGGCCGAGGAAGACCTTGACGAGGCGCGGGCCGAGCTGGCGCACGCCACCGACGAACCTGACGCCCCGACGCTGGGCCAACGGCTCGCGCTGTTGCCGTGGAAGAAGATCGCCCTCGTCGCGGCCGGGTTCTTCCTCGCCGCCATGCTCGTGATCACCGCCTTCGAGCTGATCGCCGGGCGCACGGTCTCGTCGATCACCGGCGGCACCGACTCCAAGGACGGGACCACGATCTCGCGGGTGACCGGCAGCGACTCGTCGAACGACTCGCCCAAGGACCAGCAGGACGACGACCAGACCACGCCGAGCAGCGACCCCACGACGAGTGAGTCGCCCTCGGCGGACCCGAGCACCGACCCCTCTGCGACGGCGTCGACCACGCCGACCGAGTCATCGTCGAGCGAGCCCAGCACCGACCCGTCGCCGACGACGAGCGCCGAACCGACCGAGGAGCCGACCAGCTCGCCGACCGCCGAGGCCGCTCCCGCCGAATGAATGACGGCCCGCCATCCCTGGCAGATGAGGCCTGAAGGCTGAGACCTGACGGATGAGGCCTCACAAATGAGAGATCGGGCGACAATGTGGGGTTGTCGCCCGATCTCAGGGGCTCGGACCAGCCGCAGCAGGGTGGGGAGGCCGGTCCGAAGTCTTCAGTCGGCCGGAGTGGCCGGCCGCTCCGGGTTCGTCGGGACCTCGGCGGTGGCCGGCGTCTCGGGGTGGGTCGGCGCCGGGGGCGTGACGGGACGCTTCGGCGTGGCCGGGACTTCCGGCGTGGCGGGGGTGTCCGGCTTCTCGGGGTGAGTCGGCGTGACCGGGTGCTCGGGCTTCGCGGGATGGGTCGGCGTGGCCGGGTGTTCCGGCTTCGCCGGGTGCTCAGGCCTCGCCGTGGGCTCACCCAACAGGCCGACGCAGTACGTCGACACCGAGGCCTCGTCGCCGGCGGCGGTCACCAGCGCGGTGAACGCGGGGTTGGTCAGGTTCTTAGCGTGGCCACTGGACTCACCCGCCTGGAAGGCCTTGCACAGGCCCGCGAGCGAGGGACCCGTGGTGGGTTCGGCACTGGGCGCGTCGCTCGGGTCGGCGGGACCCGTGGTCGGGTCGGCGGCCGGGTCGTCACCGTTGGCGTTGAGGCCCGGCGCGTCCTGCGAACTGCCCAGGTTGGGGTGATCGCCGGCGGCCGGGTTGGGCAGGTGACCGGTGGTGGCAGCGAGGGCCACACCACCGACCCCGGAGACGGCGATGACGCCGACGGCGAGCGCCTTGGCGGTCAGCAGGCGTGAGGTGGCGCGCTTCATGGACGTGGCCCTTCCGGTCGAAGATGCGGACACGAGACCGGCAACGCGGAACTCGGCCAGGGCTCCGGCTTCACCGGGCACCTCGCCAGAAGTCGGGCCGGGAGCGGCGGCTGCCTCCAGCAGCGCATCCAGCTCGGGCGAGCCGGTGCCACCGCGGAGGTCGAGTGCCTTGTCGGCAGACCTGCGGCTGAGGCGGAACCCGTGTCGCGTGCTCATCTCACTCCATCAGCGTCGGGAGGTCCGAAAGTGTTACTGGCCCCTGCGTCGAGGCGTTCGCGCAACGTCTTGAGGCCGCGATGGGCCGCCGTACGCACGGCACCGGGGCTGCGCCCGAGCACCTGTCCGGCAGTCTTCGCGTCGAGTCCCATCACGGCGCGCAGCATCACCGCCTCGGCCTGCTCGCGCGGGAGCGCCGAGATCAGCCGGACTGCCTCGTGGGTCGACATGGAGGTCAGGGCCCCCTGCCCGGCGTCGTCACCCGGAGCCGGTTCGGGCAGCTCCTCGTGGGGCGTGGGCGTCGCGGGACGGCGGCCCCTGGCTCGCAGGTGGTCGAGGGCGCGGTTGCGGGCGATCGTCGTGATCCATCCCCGGAACCCGTCGACCCGGCCGTGGAACCTGCGGAGGTCGCGCACCGCCTGGCCCCAGCTGTCCGACGCGACGTCCTCGGCGTCGTCCGGACCCACCAGCACGCTGAGGTAGCGCAGCAGTGCGGGCTGGATGCTGCGATAGACGAACCGGAAGCCGGACTCGTCACCGTCGAGCATCCGGCCCAGGGCCTGCTCGAGTTCGTCCTCACCGCCCGGCATAGCCGGAGGTTCTACCAGACCCGCCCGAAATCGGCGGGTGCGGAGCCGCCGGATCAGGCGTTGGTACGGCGCGCAAGGCCGGTCACCAGCAGGTACGCCGACCCGGCGACGAGCCCCCAGAACGCGGCGCCGACACCGGCCACCGTCATGCCGGACGCGGCCACCACGAGGGTCAGTGCCGCGGCCTCACGGTGGTCCTCGTCGCGCAGCGCCGAGGCCGCGGCGCCGGCGAGGGTGCCCAGGAGGGCGAGGCCGGCGATGGTCTCGATCAAGCCGGCCGGGGCCGCGGAGGCCGCGGCGGTGACGATCGACGACAGAGGCCCGAAGGCCAGATAGGTGACGCCGCAGGACACTCCGGCGATCCACCGACGGTCAGGGTCCGGGTGCGCCTCCGGGCCGGCAGCCAGTGCAGCGGAGATCGCGGCCAGGTTGACCGCGTGTCCGCCACCGACCGCGCCGACCGCGGACGCCGTGCCGGTGTAGAGCAGCGGGCCGCGCATGCCGGGGCGGTAGCCGAACGACGCGAGCACGGCGATGCCGGGGATGTTCTGCGACGTCATCGTGACGATGAACAGCGGCACCGCGATCGCGATCAGGGCCCCGCCGTCCCAGGCCGGCGCCACCAGCGTCACCACCGGCGTCGCGTCACCGGCTCCGAGCTCGCCGAAGACGCCGTGCGCGGCCATCACGACGACCGCCGCGACGAGAGCTCCGGGCACGGCCCAACGCCGGGCGAAGGCGGTCAGCAGCAACCACACCAGCATCACCGGCAGGATCGCGGCGGGGTCGTCGACCAGCGAGAGGAACGGCGCCGCGCACAGCGTGAGGAGCACGCCGGCCAACATGGCGCTGGCGAGTGAGGTGGGAATGCGTTCGACCAGCTCGCCCAACGGCCGCACCAACCCGCACAGGGCGAGCAGCACACCGCACAGGATGAACGCGCCGACCGCGGCCGGGAAGCCACCGTGCGGCACGGCGGCCGTGGCCAGCAGCGCGGCACCCGGAGTCGACCAGGCCATCGTGATGGGCATCCTGCGACGCCACGAGAAGGCGACCGTGCCCACGCCCATCGTCAGGCACAGGGCCAGCAGGCCGGAGGCGGCCTCGTCCGACGAGGCGCCGACGGCGCGCAGACCGGTCAGCACGACCGCGAACGAGCTGGTGAACCCGACGACCCCGCACACGACACCGGCCAGCACGGCGTGCGTCGTACCGGCGCGTGAGGTCACGGACGGCAGCGTATCTGGCACGATTCGCTGCATGCAGGTCGTTGCCCATCGGGGCGCCAGCCACGAGATCGCCGAGCACACACTGGGCGCCTACCTCGCCGCGATCGAGACCGGCGCCGACGGCCTGGAGTGCGACGTACGACTGACCGCCGACGGCCACCTGGTCTGCGTGCACGACCGCGACCTGCGGCGTACGGCGAGCAACCGCGGCGTGGTCTCGACGATGGACCTCGACGAGCTGAACGCCTTCGACTTCTCGTCGTGGAAGAACCCGTGGTCAGACCTCGACGACGAGTCGCCCGACATGGATCCCGAGCTCGGCAAGGTGCTCACGCTGCGCAAGCTGCTCGAGACCGTGGCCGACGCCGGACGGCGCATCGAGGTGGCCATCGAGACCAAGCACCCGACGCGGTACGGCGGCCTGGTCGAGCGTCGTCTCGTGGAGCTGCTCCGCGAGTTCGGCTGGACCACGGCCGACTCGCCGATCCGCGTCATGAGCTTCTCGTTCACCGCCCTGCAACGCGTCGAGCGGATGGCCCCGGACCTGCCGGTCGTGATGCTCGTGGAGAAGGCGCACCACTGGCCGATGCTGCGGCGCCTGGTCGGCAAGGACTGGATCATCGGGCCGGGGATCCGTGAGCTGACCGACCACCCCGGGCTCGGTCGTCGGCTGCAGGACTCAGGGCGCCGGGTCCATGTCTGGACGGTCAACACCGACGAGCAGCTGGCGTTGTGTCGCAGGCTCGGTGTGGAGGCGATCATCACCGACCGGCCGGCGTACATGCTGGAGCGCGTGCGCGGGTAGCCTGCCCGCCATGGGAAAGAGCTCACGCAAGAAGACCCGCGACACCGCAGCACCGGCCGAGGGCGGCGTCGGTCCCCGCCAGCCGTGCCCGTGCGGATCCGGCCGCCGCTACAAGGCCTGCCACGGTGCCGCCGACGGTCCGCCGCAGGCCTTCGTGGCCCGGCCGTTCGAGGGGTTGGCCTCCGAGAGCGACCTGATCGCGCTGCGTGAGCTGGTGCCGGCCGCGAGCGCCCCGTTGCGGCTCAAGGACAGCGACCGCGCCGTCCGGCTGTGCACGCTGCTGCCCGGTGCTGCGCCGGCCATGGTGCGCGAGGACGGCGCGGTCTGGCTCGGCCTCCAGGTGCAGCACAACTTCGGTGACCCGGCCCGCGACCTCGGCGCCGTGCTGGAGAAGGCCCTGACCGCCGAGGCCGGCGTGGTCGGGCTGACCGACGCTCCCTGCGAGGGCCCGCGCCTGCAGGACCTGATCGAGGACGCGCCCCTCGACATCACCGTGCACGACGGCTTCGCGTTCTGGATCGACGACGTCGAGGAGCAGACGCCGGCGATGCTGGCCGCGCTCGAGCAGGCCAACGGTGCGGTCAACCCGACCGCGCGACTGGCCGGCGTCGATGCGGCGTACTGGACCAACGTGGGTCCCAAGGAGCACCTGCGCTGGGTGATGCCCGAGCCCGAGGACGAGCTCCTCTCCGCGCTGGCGAAGCTCCACGTGCAGGGCAAGGACGCGCTCGTCGAGGGTGGTCGCCTCGTCGGCATGTTCCGCGCGCACGGCCTCCTGGTGCCGGTCTGGGACCTCCCGGTGGGCACGGGTGCGGACGTGCTCGAGGCGCCAGCCGCAGCATTTGCGACCGATCTCGCGGAGGTCCTGGCGGCAGGTGCGGAACTCACCTCCGAGGAGCGTTCGGCCCGGTCCGGCCTGGCCAACCGGCAGGTGACGATCCGCTGAGGGGTCCCCGGACATTTCGTACATCGACTTTTGGACGTGTAGTTGTGTTCGGGCCACTCATGACGTAGGTTTTTCCTCGCCCGGTCGTTGTTGTATCCCCCGTCAACAGCGGCCGGGCTTTCACATTTCCTCAGGTCCGACCCCCGTGGGTCGGGCCTTTTGTGGTTTCCGGACGGGTTTGGAAGAGCCGACAACGGTGCACAAGTGTCGCCGTACGATCACAACCCTTCACCCTGCGGTGCTGACGACCCGGGCCGACCGATGAGGACTCCGATGAGCTCGGGAACCACACCCCCGCCGCCTCCGCCGCCGTACTGGCAGCAGCCCGGCCCTCCGATGCCGCCTCCCCGGCGCAGGTCGCGGGCCTGGGTCTGGGTTCTCGCACTCGTCGTCCTCGTCGTCGGTGGAGGTGCCGTCGGCGGCTTCCTCCTTCTGAACGACGACGGAGACGAGAAGGACGGGGGCGCAGGGGGCGGTGCGGGCAACGCCGCGGCCGGGCCGTATGCCAACGCCTGCGCGGTGCTGCAACCGGCGACCGTGGAGGAACTCATCGGCACGCTCCCCGCAGGGCCTCACGAGGTCAGCGAGGAGTACGCCGAGTCGCTGCCTCCCGGTGACCCACTGTCGCGCACCCGTTCGTCGTGCAGCGTGGGCTCGGTCGAGGAGAGGCGAGAGAACCTCTCCCGTGTAGTCCTGGACATCAACATCTCGGCCGACAAGGAGCTCCTCGGAGACCCCACCGAGCTGCTCGACGGCGGCGAGCCCCTCCCCGGCGTCGACGGCGGCTACATCCAGTCGGACGAACGAGTCACCAGAGTGGCCTGGATCCACGGCGCGGCCGCTCTGACCCTCACGCTCAGTCACGACCGGGCGTTTGCGACAGACGGAGTCCCTGAGGTCGTCGGCGTGCTGAACGAGCGGGTCGACGAACGCCCGACCGACGCGGCCGAGATCCCGCCGGCGAAGAAGTTCGGCAGCGACGTCGTGGTCGACGCGTGCTCGGTCTTCACCCACGACGAGTTCGAGGAGGGCGCGGGATATCGAGCTGCCCCGGACCTCGTCTCACGCACCTACACGACGCCGTCGGGGAGCACGTACCCGACCGACTTCGTGAACACGACCTGCCGCCGGACCACCGCCATGAAGCCCTTCGGCGAGGAGCAGGGCGCAGACGGGCTTCCCTACATGGACGGCTCGCTGTCGCCCTTGGCGAGCATCGAGACGCACCCGACGCCGGGCGCGGCGCTCGCGGCGGCACAGAGTCGGGTCGACGTCTCGGACTACCGCGAGAAGGTTCGCGACCTGGGTGACCGGGCCTGGCTGGTCGGGAGCAGCAGCCTCTCCCTGATCGTGCTCAAGGGCAACGTCAAGGTCGAACTCACTGCGGGGCTCAGCAACGGCAACGCCGACTGGACGCCGGCCGACATGCGCAAGCGACTGGTGCCGATGGCGGAGAAGATCGTCGCCCGGATGTAGTCGTCTCAGCCGACCTTGAGCGGCTCGCGCGTGATCGGACACGACATGCAGCGCGGGCCGCCGCGACCGGAGCCGACCTCGGAGCCCTCGATCGCGATGACCTCGATGCCCGACTCCTCGAGCCGCGCGTTGGTCTCGTCGTTGCGGACGTAGGCCACGGCCACCCGTGGCGCGATGGCCAGGGTGTTGTTGCCGTCGTCCCACTGCTCACGCTCGGCGGTGACCGGGTCGAGGCCGGTGTCGATCTGGTGGAGCGTGTCAATCTCCATGGCCTTGGCGGCCGCGACGAGGAACGGCGCCGCCTCGGAGACGTGCAGCTGCAGGTCGGCGAAGTTGTCGGTCTCCGCGTGGTTCGCGGTCACGGTGAAGGCCTGCAGGGAGTCGGCGACGTTGGGGTACATCACGATCTTGTCGACGTCGACCATGGTGCACACGGTGTCGAGGTGCATGGTGGCGCGTTCCTGCGCGATGGGTACGGCGAGCACCGTGTGTGCGAGACCGGCGTGGAACACCTGGCGGGAGAGTCGCTCGACGCCGGCGGGCGTCGTACGCTCCCCGACGCCGACGGCGATCACGCCGGGAGCCAGCAGAAGGACGTCGCCGCCCTCGACGTGCTCGTGGTGCCAGCCGTGGATCTTGCGGGTGCCTCCGGGGGCGTCGCGGAACCGCGGGTGCTCGTTGTAGATCAGCTCGGTCAGCTGGGTCTCGCGGGCCCGGGCCGGCATCGCGAGAGAGGTGATCGCGACCCGGTCCTTGATCCACACGCTCGAGTCGCGGGTGAAGAGCAGGTTGGGCAGCGGGTCGATCAGGAACTCGTCGCTCGGCAGCAGCGAGGTGACCAGGCCGTGGCCCCCGCGCACCTCGTCGTTGCGGATGCCTGCGGTGAGCAGCTCGGTCAGCTCCGCGGGGGAGCTCTCGCGCAGGGCCGTGGCCAGGTAGGTGCGCAACGTGTCGCCGAGGTGCAGCCCCGAGAGTGCCGTGGTGATGGCGTGGTTGCGAGCGTCCTCGCTGGCGAGCGTCTCGGTCAGCAGCTCGGTCAGGTAGAGCACCTCGACACCGCGGTTGCGCAGTGCCTCCGCGAAGGCGTCGTGCTCCTCCTGGGCGCGGCTGATCCACGGGATCCCGTCGAAGAGCAGCCGGTCGTTGTTGCGCGGGGTGAGCCGCTTCAACTCCGGTCCGGGCCGGTGGAGCATGACTGTCTTGAGGGTTCCGACCTCGCTGTCGGCGCCGTGCGTGAACATGCCACGCACTCTAGTCCCGGCAGGGTCAGCTGAGCAGTTCGTAGATCGTCAAACCGGCCAGCAGCAGGCAGACCGTGCCGCCGAGCAGGTGCAGCGCCTTGAGCGAGATGTACTTCATCAGCACCCGGCCGAGGATCACGGCGAGTCCGCTGACCGCGAGCAACGCACCCCAGGCGCCGACGAAGACGCTCACCGGGTCGTCGTACTTCGCGACCAGCGAGAGGGTCAGCAGCTGCGACAGGTCGCCCCACTCGGCGGCGAAGAGCACCAGGAAGCTGGCCCCGACGGCGGCCAGGCCCTGCTTGGGGGCGGTGCCCGCCTTCTCGGCGAACTCCTGCTCGGTCTCGGCCTCCTCGGCGTCGGCCTTCGCGGCCTCGCGGTAGAGCAGGGCGGCCCCGATCAGGAACATCACCGTCGCGCCGATGTGCACGGCGTCGGCCGGCAGCAGACCGGCTGCTTTGCCGAGGAGCACGGCGATCAGGGTCTGCACGAAGAACGCCAGGCCGACACCGATCCACACCAGCAGGGGCCGGAACTTGGTGCTCAGCACCAGGGTGGCGATGAACGTCTTGTCGGGCAGTTCGACGACGAAGATGGCGCCGAAGGCGAGTGCGGCCACGACCAGATCCATGCGGTGAACCTATCCTGTGGCCATGCCCGGAGTTCCCCCAGCCCGCTACGCCTACCTCGGCCCCGAGGGGACCTTCACCGAGCAGGCGGCGCGCTCGTTGCCGGCCGCCGATCGCGCCGAGCTGATCCCGTGCACGACGGTCACGGTGGCGCTCGACGCCGTACGGGACGGCGAGGCGGCGGGTGCCGTCGTACCCATCGAGAACTCCGTCGAGGGCTCGGTGCCGGTCACCCTCGACGAGCTGGCCACCGGTGAGCCGCTGATGATCACCCGCGAGATCACGGTGCCGATCGAGTTCTCGTTGCTGGCCCGGCGGGGCACCTCGGCAGAGGCCATCCGTCGCGTCGCCACGCATCCGCACGCTGCGGCGCAGACCCGGCGCTGGGTGGCAACCCACCTGCCACACGCAGAGGTGGTGCACACGTCGTCGACCGCCGCGGCCGCTGCCGGGCTGGTCGGGGGCGGAGTCGAGTGGGACGCGGCGATCACCGCGCCACTGGCGGCGAGCCACTACCCGTTGGCGGTGCTGGCCAACCGGATCGGCGACACCGCCGACGCCGAGACCCGTTTCGTGCTGGTCACCAGGCCCGGGGCTCCGGCGCCGCCGACCGGTGCGGACAAGTCGTCGCTGGTCGCCTTCATCCGCGACGACCACCCCGGCGTGCTGCTGGAGATGCTCGAGGAGTTCTCACTGCGCGGGGTCAACCTGTCGCGGATCGAGTCCCGACCGACCGGCCAGGGCCTGGGCCGCTACTGCTTCTCGATCGACTGTGAGGGACACATCGGTGAGGCCCGGGTCGGTGAGGCGCTGATGGGCCTGCACCGCATGTGCGACGACGTGCGCTTCCTCGGGTCCTACGCCCGCGTGGACGGCGTACGACCGGAGATCGCAGCGGGCACCGGCGACGCGGACTTCCGGGAAGCCGAGCGCTGGCTCGCGCGCCTGCGCGATGGTCACTGACTCTCCTCACTAGGCTGCGAGGCATGCAGATTGTCCTTGCCTGTCTTGCGATTGTTCTTGCCGCAGTCGCCCTCGTCGTGTCCCTGACGACCCGCCGCCGCGTGATCGGCAACGGGGAAGGTGAGGCCGCCCTGCCGGAGGACGTGCACGGTCTGCGTCGGGAGGTCGCGGCGCTTCGTCGGGAGGCTACCGACGCGCTCAAGCACCTCGCCGTCGTGCGCTACGACGCGTTCGGCGACATGGGCGGTCACCTCAGCTGGTCGATGGCGCTGCTCGACGACGGCGGTCACGGCGTCGTGGTCACCTCGATCCACGGGCGCAGCGAGGCCCGCACCTACGCGAAGAGCATCGCGTCGTGGAAGTGCGAGCAGCAGCTCTCCCCGGAGGAAGAGGAAGCGATCGGGCACGCCCGCCCGTAGCCCGAAACCCGCCGCCGCCGTCCCCCCGCCCCCCGGAGTAACGCGGGGTTACGGTCGCTCCACACGCGTTCTGACGCGGGCAAACCGTCTACGACACCGCACAAGTGCCGTCGTGCGGCGTGAGAGGTGAGCGGGATCAGCCGACCGGGCGCAGGTGGAAGACCCGGATCGTGCGATCGGTGCGCTGCTCGTACTTCGCATAGTTGGGCCAGGTGCGGTTCATCACTGCCCACAGCTCCTCACGCTCGGCGCCGACGGCCTCGTGGGGCACGACGGCGTACGACCGCCCCTCGAAGTTGACCGACGCGTCGGAGGCGGCAGCGATGTTGCCCACCCAGGCCGGCGGCCTCGGTGCGCCCCAGTTGGACCCGGCGATCAGCCAGCCCCCGTCGTGGGGCACGCACAGCAACGGTGTACGACGCGGCACGCCGCTCCTGGCGCCCGCCACCGTCAGCATCAGTCCGGTGAGACCACCCAGCTTGACCAGTCCGATCCGACCCCGGGTGACTCGCTGGAGGAACCGGTCGACCGCGACGATCTGCTTGTTGATACGGGGCAGCCACGGCTGGCTGCCCAGGAGGATCGTGAGTGGCCGGACCAGCCGCGCGTAGACGTCGTACATGGCGGGCAGCCTAGTGCCGCGGCACTTGTGCGGTGGTGTTGACGGTTCGCCCGCGTCAGAACGCGTGTGGAGCGACCGTAACCCCGCGTTACACCGGGGGGACGGGGGAGGGGTCGGGGAGCGGAGGCGGGTCAGCGGGGGACGCGGACCAGCAGGCGGCCGTGGATGCACTCCATGACCAGCTCGCGGCCGGACCCGATCGAGTCGCCGTCGAGCTGACGCGGGGTGTCGGCGGCGGCGCGGACCACGACCTTGCGGCCGGTGAAGCGCTCGATCGTCTCGTCGGTCTTCGACCGCTTGGTCAGCACCCGGATCGCCAGCGGGATCCACGACAGGAACTTCTTGGGGTGCAGCAGCACCACGTCGAGCACACCGTCGTCGATCAAGGCGTCGGGCAGCAGCGGCATGCCGGCCTGCAGGAAGCCGACGTTGCCGACCAGCACGGTGCGGGCCCGGTGCACGGTGGCCGGCCCGTCGTCGACCGACATCTCCACCTTCACCGCGGGGAACATCAGCGACTTCAACGCCGACAGCACGTAGGCCAGCCAGCCCACCCGCTTCTTGATGTCCTCGTTGACGCCCTCCATGATCGCGGCGTCGAAGCCCATGCCGGCCATCACCATGAAGTGCGAGTCCTCGATGCCGTCGCCGGAGACCTCGACCATGTCGATCGCGCGGTCCTGCCCGTTGAGGGCGACGTCGATCGCGGAGCGGATGTAGAGCGGGATGTCGAGGTTGCGGGCCAGCAGGTTGCCGGTGCCGGCCGGGATGATGCCGACCGGGATGCCGGTGCCGGCCAGCTCGGCGCACACCTCGCGCACCGTGCCGTCGCCGCCGCACACGATCACCAGGTCGGCGCCGGAGACGGAGGCCGCGTGGGCCATGCCGGTGCCCGGGTCCTCGACGGTGGTGTAGTGCCACGAGGGCTCGGACCAGCCGGCCTCGCGTGCCATGGACGACACGATCGCGCGGAACTGCCCGACGTCCTCGACCTTGATCGGGTTCAGGACGACGTGCAGGTCACGGCTCGACGCGGGCACCGAGGCGACCAGGGGCGCCGTGGTCAGTGCCGTGCTCTTCGGGAGCGGGGAGTAGAAGGCCAGCCCGAGCAGCACGAAGCCGGCACCCAGCAGCAGTCCGGCGGCCAGGTCGCTCGGGAAGTGGCGTCCGAGCAGCAGCCGGTCGGCGCAGATCAGCAGGAAGGCCAGCACCAGGGCCCACACGGTCAGGTGCCGTAGTCCGCGCCGGCGTACGAGCATCACCGAGATGACGATCAGCGCCCCACCGATCGCCGCGGCGTACGACGCGTGCCCGGACGGGAACGAGCCGTTGGTCAGCTGCTCCTCAGGGACCCACCACTTCGGCCGGTCGCGGTCGACGACCCACTTGAGCGTGTGCACCGAGGCCATCGTCAACGCGACCACCCCCACGACGTACAGCCCGGCCCGGTGGTGGCCCTTCACCCACAGGAGCACGCCGACCAGCAGCGTGGCGACGGCGCTGGCGATGGTGCCGGTGGCCAGCTCCAGGACGTGCAGTACGTCGGGCAGGGCGCCGCGGTCACGGGTCCACTCGGCGGCCGAGCGGGTGACGTCGTGGTCGAGCTCGTGCAGGGGCCCCCAGGCGTTGGTGACCAGCACCGTGATGAGCACGAACAAGCCGAAGCAGAGCGCGGACCAACTCAGGATGATGGCGCGTGGGCGGTCGATCACAGGCAGGCCGTTTCGTGGGGTTACTGGGCGGTCAGCCCCAAAGTATGCCGTCACCCCGGGGCCAACCGGGTATTCGGCGCGACCGGCGGACCACCCTCCCGATAGCCTTGCCCGCATGATCGATCCCCGCATCCTCCGAGACGAACCCGACCGCGTGCGTGCTGCCCAGGCCAAGCGCGGACTCTCTGACGACGTCGTGGATCGTGCGCTCTCCGCCGACGAGGCCCGACGCAGCTCGATCGCCGCGTTCGAGGCGAAGCGCGCAGAGCAGAAGCAGCTGGGCAAGCTCATCCCGAAGGCGCAGGGTGACGAGAAGGCCGAGCTGCTGGCGAAGACCAAGATCCTGGCTGCCGACGTCAAGGCGGCCGAGGCGGCGCAGACCGCGGCCGAGGCCGAGTGGCAGGAGGCGTTGCTCAGCATCCCGAACCTGGCCGCCGACGAGGCGCCGGCCGGTGGCGAGGACGACTTCGTCGTGCTCGAGACCGTCGGCACCCCGCGTGACTTCGCCGCCGAGGGCTTCGAGCCCCGCGACCACGTCGAGCTCGGCAAGCTGCTCGGCGCGATCGACCTCGAGCGCGGCGCCAAGGTCTCGGGGAGCCGGTTCTACTTCCTCACCGGCATCGGCGCCGAGCTGGAGTTCGCGCTGATCAACCTGGCCATGGAGCAGGCCCGCGAGATGGGCTTCACCCAGGTGATCGCACCGGCGCTGGTCAAGCCGCGGGCCATGGAGGGCACCGGCTTCCTGGGACAGGCCGCCGATGACGTCTACCGCATCGAGGGCGAGGACATGTACCTCGTCGGCACCTCGGAGGTCGCCATGGCGGCGTACCACTCCGACGAGATTCTCGACGGCGAGACTTTGCCGCGTCGCTATGCCGCGTTCAGCCCCTGCTTCCGCAAGGAGGCAGGCTCGCACGGCAAGGACACGAAGGGCATCATCCGGGTGCACTGGTTCGACAAGGTGGAGATGTTCGTCTACACGACGCCCGAGGAGGCCGAGGCCGAGCACCTGCGCCTGCTCGATTGGGAGAAGCAGTTCCTCGACAAGCTCGAGCTCGCCTACCAGGTGATCGACACCGCCGCCGGCGACCTCGGCCTCAGCGCGAAGCGCAAGTTCGACTGCGAGGCGTGGATCCCCACCCAGGGCAAGTACCGCGAGCTCACCTCGACCTCCAACTGCACCGAGTTCCAGGCCCGCCGCCTCAACATCCGCGGCCGCTTCGACGATGGGACCGGGCCGGTGGCGACGCTCAACGGCACGCTCACCGCGATCCCACGGGCGATCGTGGCGATCCTCGAGACGCACCAGCAGGCCGACGGCTCGGTGCGGGTGCCCAAGGCGCTGCAGCCGTTCCTGCAGGGGCGCGAAGTGCTGGAGCCGGTGGTCTAGTGCTCAGCCCCGACCGCGGCTGGGCGCCGAAGCTGATCGCCCTCGACATCGACGGCACGCTGCTGCGCTGGGTCGAGGGTTCCGGCACCGTGCACGGTGAGGTGACCCCCACCGTGGTGGAGGCCGTACGACGGGCAGCCGCAGCGGGTGCGCACATCGTGCTCGCCAGCGGCCGCTCGCTCCACGGCATGACACCGATCGCCGACCAGCTCGGGCTGCCCCTCGACGGCGGCGACCGCACCTGGATCGTGGCCTCCAACGGTGCGGTCGTGCTGCGCTACCCGCCCGTCGAGGTCGTGCACGAGGAGACCTTCGACGCCTCGGGCGCCGTGGCCGCCGTGCTCGAGCACCACCCGACCGCCCTGGTCGGCGTCGAGGAGCGCGGCAGGGGCTACCGGGTCAACCGGCTGTTCCCCGACGGGGAGCTCTCGGGCGAGATGACGATCACCGACGTGGCCGACCTCGTCGGTGAGCCGGTCAGCCGCGTGATCATCCGCGACCCCGATGCCACGGTCGACGACTTCCAGGAGCTCGCCAAGAAGCTCGGCCTGCACGGCACCGACTACGTGATCGGCTGGACCGCCTGGATGGACCTCGCCCCCCAGGGCATCTCCAAGGCGTCCGGCCTGGCCCACGTGGCCGCCGAGCTGGGCATCGACGCCGGCGACACCCTCGCCATCGGTGACGGCCGCAACGATCTCGAGATGTTCGCCTGGGCGGGGCGCTCCGTCGCCATGGGCCAGGCCGTGCCCGAGGTGCAGGCCGCAGCCGACCACGTGACGCTGCCGGTCGACCGGGACGGCGCCGCGGCCGAGCTCGACCTCTACTTCGGATGACGCCGCGACTGGTCGCCACTGATCTCGACGGAACGCTGCTCGACCCCGACGGCAAGGTCAGCGACCGCACCCGTGAGGTGCTGCTGGCCGTCGAGGCCCTCGGTGTGCCGGTCGTCTTCGTCACCGGCCGCCCGATCCGCTGGATGGACGAGCTCTGGACCGACGTCGGCGGCCACGGACTGGCGATCTGCTCCAACGGCGGCATCGTCTACGACGTCGCGACACACACGGTGCGCAACGCGTTGACCGTGCCGCGCGACACCGCGCTGGCCGTGGCGAACACCCTGCGCAAGGCGGTGCCGGGCACGTTCTTCGCGCTCGAGAAGACCGGCGGCTTCGCCCGCGAGGAGGGCTTCATGGGTCGGCACCGGGAGCCGCTCGGCATCCCGACCGGCCCGCTCGAGTCGATCTTCGACGACACCGTGGTCAAGCTGCTGGCGATCCACCACGAGATCGGCCCCGAGACCTACTGGCGCCGGGCCGAGGAGCTGGTCGGCACCCAGCTCGAGGTGACCTGGTCGTCGTCGTTCTCCTTGCTGGAGATGTCGGCGCGCGGCGTCACCAAGGCGACCACGCTGGCCCGCCTGTGCGACGAGCTCTCCATCGACGCCGCCGACGTCGTGGCGTTCGGCGACATGCCCAACGACGTACCCATGCTCGAGTGGGCCGGCACGTCGTACGCGATGGAGAACGCACACCCCGCCGTACGCCGGGTGGCCGACCACGTCGCACCCGGCAACTCCGACGACGGTGTCGCCACGACACTCGCCCGCCTCTTCGCGCTCTGAGGAACCCCTTCGTGTTGCCCACCCGTCTAACCTGAGACGCTGAGACCTGACAACGATCCTGGAGGTGACCATGCGGCGCTTGATGGTGCTCGTGCTGCTCGCACTCGGCTGGGTGGCGCTCAGCCCGGCGACGGCGTACGCCTGCGACACGCCCGCGCCCCAGCGACCGCAGCAGCTCAAGCAGGCCACCGCGGTCTTCACCGGCACGGTCTCGCAGGTCACCGCGAGCCCGGCCGACGCCGGCGTGACCACGCTGTACGTCGTCAAGGTCGACCGGGTCTACAAGGGTGCCCGGGTGACCAGTGAGGTGACCGTCAGCTCGCCGACCAAGCGCGACAAGTGCGGGCTCGTCGGCGTCAGGAAGGGCAGCCGCTACCTCTTCGTCGCCAGGTCCGTGACCGGGGCCGACTTCCAGGCCCGCAGCTGGCAGGGCACGCAGGCCATCTCGCCCGAGGTGCGCGCCGACGTCGAGGGCGTGCTCGGCAAGGGCACGCTCCCCGCCGACCAGCAGACCACCCCGGAGGAGACCGAGGTGACGACCCAGCGTGTCGACGACTCCGCGCCCCCCGGCGCCACCAAGGCGGTAGCTCCCGGGCTGCTGCTCGCCCTGATCGGCGGGGTGGTCCTCGTGCTGGCCCGCTTCCTCGGTCGCTCCCGACGCGCGTGACCATGCCTGGGCGGGTGTCCCGACTCCCTGGGCTGCACAGCGCCCTGCTCGGCCGGCTCCTGGCCGTGCTGGCGCTGGCGGCCGCCTCGCTCGTGTTCCTCGGCGGGCCCGCGCAGGCCTGTTCGTGCGCGATGGTCCCGACGTCTCGGCTCGTGGAAGGAGCCGACCAGGTCTTCACTGGCTCGGTCACCTCGGTCGACGCCCCGGCCGGCACCCAGCACCGCGTGTTCACGGTCGCGGTCGACCGGGCCTACAAGGGTGAGGTCTCGCCGGTGATGCGCGTGGCCACGAACGCGCAGCCCTCCGCGTGCGGGCTCGACGTGCCCGAGGGCACTCCCTACCTGTTCCTGACCACGTCGCAGGGCGTGTACGCCGGCCGCGGCGACGACGCCTCCGGCGACGACGTCGTGTTCACCGGATCGTGCAGCGGCTCTGAGCCCGCCGCCAAGCCCACGCTGGCGCGGATCGAGAAGGCGATCGGTCCGGGACAGGTGGCGGCGTCACCGTCTCCCGATCACGCCGTGCGTGCCGACGCCGACGATCCGGACGAGGGCCTGCCGGCCTGGCCGTTCATCGGCGGGGTCGTGCTGATCGCTCTGGTCGCCGGCACGATCACTGCCCGGCGTACCTCCTAGAGGTACATGCCGGACGCCGGGCCCTCGCCCTGCTGCTCCGGCGCGCCCTCACCGGGCGCGCCCTGCTCCTGGCCGGCGGCGGCCTGGTTGAGCATGCCGGGCGGGAGCGCGCGGCGCATCTGCTCCAGCTGGGCGCGCGAGGCGACCTGCTGGGCGTAGATCGCGGTCTGGATGCCGTGGAAGAGACCTTCGAGCCACCCGACCAGTTGGGCCTGCGCGATGCGCAGCTCGCTCTCACTGGGCGTGCCCTCGGCGAACGGCAGTGAGAGCCGCTCCAGCTCATCGATCAGCTCGGGTGCCAGACCGGCCTCGAGCTCCTTGATCGACGACTGGTGGATCTCCTTGAGGCGGTTGCGGCTGGCCTCGTCGAGGGGCGCCGACTTCACCTCCTCGAGGAGCTGGCGGATCATGCTGCCGATGCGCATCACCTTGGCCGGCTGCTCCACCAGCTCGGTGATGTGCTTCTCGTCGTCCTCGCCACCCTCGCCGTCCTCACGCTGCGCGGCGTTCACCGCGGACGGAGTCAGCGCGTCTGCGGGGATCGAGCCGATCGGCTGGCCGTCCGGGCCGATGACGACGACGTGGTCCTCGGGCTGGTTCTCGCTCATGGGCTCACCCTATCCGGCACCCAATGCGTCACGGAGTGACTCCACCCGCCGTCACGGAGTGACCAGGATCTTCCCGACGTGGCCGCTGTCCTCCATGAGCTGGTGCGCTTCGGCGATGCGGTCGAGGGGCAGGGTGGTGTGCACGACGGGCCGCACCTGGCCGTCCTCGATCAACGGCCAGATGTGCTCGACCACCGATCCGCAGATGGCGGACTTCTCCTCGGTCGGCCGGGCGCGCAACGACGTGGCGATCACGGCGCCCCGCTTGCTGAGCAGGCGGGCGATGTCGAGCTCGCCCTTCGCGCCGCCCTGCATGCCGATGATCACCAGGCGTCCCTCGGTGGCCAGTGCCTTGACGTTGTCGGTGAGGTACTTCGCACCCATGTTGTCGAGGATGACGTCGGCGCCGCCGGCCTCCTTCATCACGTCGAGGAAGCTCTCCTCGCGGTAGTTGATGGTGACGTCGGCGCCCAGCTCGGCGCAGATCGTCAGCTTCTCCGCCGACCCGGCCGTGGTGAACACCTTCGACGACATCGCCGAGGCCAGCTGGATCGCGAACGTGCCGATGCCACCGGCACCGCCGTGCACCAGGAACTTCTCGCCCGGCTGCAGGCCGGCCACCATGAACACGTTGGACCACACCGTGCAGGCGACCTCGGGAATGGCCGCGGCCTCCACGAGCGTGACGCCCTCGGGCACCGGCATGACCTGGCCGGCCGGCACCGCGACCAGCTCGGCGTACCCGCCGCCGGCCAGCAGGGCGCACACCTTGTCGCCGACCTGCCACTCGGTGACCGCCTCACCGACAGCAGCGATCGTGCCGCTGCACTCGAGGCCCAGCACGTCGGAGGCGCCGGGCGGCGGAGGGTAGAAACCCTGTCGCTGCAGGGTGTCCGCACGGTTGACGGCGGTCGCGGCCACCCGTACGACGACTTCCCCGGGAGCCGGCTCGGGGTCGGGCAGGTCGACGACGGTCAGGGCTTCGGGGCCACCGGGCTCGGCGACGATCACGGCACGCATGTGTCCCAGCGTAGGACCCCGACCCAGTCGGTGAGCCGGTCAGTCCTCGAGCTCCTCCTCGTCGGCGGGCGTGCCGTCGCCCTCGAACTCCGCGATGCTGTCGCCGCTGTGGTCGACCGAGCTGTCGTCGGGGATCGGGTCGTTGATGTCCACGGGGTCGGGGGCATCCGCCGGACGCTCCCACGTGTCGGCCAGCCCGCTGGCCAGGCCGGCCAGCTCCTCCACGCGCGCCGGGTCGGCCGCATGCGTGGCTGCGGCGTACCCGAGCAGGTACGTCGTGATGGGTGCTGCCGGTCGCTGCACGTTGTGCGCCGCCACCCGAGCGAGGTCGAGCACCAGGGCTTCGTCGATCTCGTGCTCGACATCGAGCACGTCGCACAGCTCATCGATCCAGTCGTGCAGGTTCACCCCTCCAGATTCGTGCCCCGAGCGGTTCATGGCAAGACCCCGAACGGTTGAATCCGCACCGGCAAGGTCGCGCAGGTCCGCCCAGCTGTCGATGTCGCGGGCCTCGGCGCCGAGGGCCGGTACGTCGACGAGGTCGAGGCCGTCGAGCAGTCGGTGCAGCGGCATGCCGTGTTCCTCGCCGTACGCCGGACGCACGGCTCGGAGTCGATCGGCCCGCAGCACCATCGCCAGCTGTCGTCGACCACTGAGATCGCAGAGCACGGCGCCGTCGCGTTCGGCCACCGCCGCGCGCAGCCGGGCCAGGGTCGCCATCGACACGTTCGGCATGTCGACGGCGAGCACGACCACCAGGCGCGGCGACCGGGCGAAGGCGTCGAGTCCGGTCAGCAGCCCGGCCACCGGCCCGCCGTGGTGCGGGTCCTCACGGGTGAACGTCACCGGACGGTCGGTGGCCACCCAGTCACCCAGTACGACGACCTCGCCCGCGTCGATCACGGCGTCGAGCGTGTGGGTGAGCAGCGTGCGGCCGTGCAGTTCGATCGACGCCTTGTCGACGCCGCCCATCCGGGCCGCGGTTCCGCCGGCCAGGATGATCGCGCCGAGGTCGAGGGGAGGCAGTGGCATGGGCCCATCCTTCCAGTCGGCCCGGTCGGCCGTGTCGGCGTCTGGCACGCTGGACGGCATGGACGCTCTCACCGTGGCCCTGGTGCAACAGGCCTCCTCCCTCGACCCCGCGGAGAACCGCGCGTTCGTGGCGGCGTTGGACGTCGACGCCGCGTTCGTCGTACTGCCCGAGGCCTTCGCCCGAGACTTCGGCAAGCCCGGCGAGGACATCTCGGCGTACGCCGAACCCGTCGACGGCCCGTTCGGCACGACGGTGGAGCGGGCGGCATCGCAGGAGCGCACGCTCGTGGCCGGCATGTTCGAGACCGCGCCCGACCCGACGCGTCCCTTCAACACGTTGCTGGTGCGGGGTGCCGCGACGGCCTCCTACCGCAAGGTGCACCTCTACGACTCGTTCGGCTACAAGGAGTCCGACCGGCTCACGGCGGGGGAGTGGACGCCGACCGTGGTCGACGTGCAGGGCTTCCGGATCGGCCTGATGACCTGTTACGACCTGCGCTTCCCCGAGCTGGCCCGGGCCCTGGTCGACGAGGGCGCCGACGTGCTGGTCGTGCCGGCCGCATGGGTGCCCGGTCGCACGGAGCCCGAGCACGCCCGCAAGGTCGACCACTGGCGCACGCTGGCCCGGGCCCGGGCGATCGAGAACACCACCTACGTGCTGGCCGCCGGTCAGGCCGCGCCGCGCTACACGGGCCACTCCATGGTGGTCGACCCGTACGGCGAGGTGCTGGCCGAGGCCGGGGGCGAACCGACCGTGCTCACCGCGCGTCTCGAGCGGCGGGTCATCGACGAGGCGCGGGCCACCAACCCCTCGCTGGCGAACCGTCGGCACCCACCGGGATAACCTGTGCGCCGTGTCCAGCCCTGAACGCGCCACCGGTCGACGGGTCGCCGAGCGTCCCCCTTCCCGGATGTCGCGCATGGGACAGCGGTTCCAGAAGCCCGCGTCCGCGCCCTCGGGGCGGCTCCGGTCCACCACGATCGCGCTCGCGGTGGCTGCGGTGCTGGCCTCGGTCGCGGCCGCACTGTGCTCGGTGCTCGGCTTCGGCCCCGACTGGCTGGACCAGGCCGCGGCCGTGACGATCTCGACGGTCTACGCGGTGGCGTTGGCGGCCCGCACCGGGGGTCGACCGTTCATCTTCGGCGCACTCGCGTTGGCGATGGGCCTGACCACCGTGATCTCCGACATGGAGCGGATGCGCACCGGTGCCGCCGTACTCACCGCCGTGATCTCGAGTGTGCTCGCGGTGATGGCCACCGTGCCCGCCCGCAAGTTCCGCCTCGCCGCCCGTGAGGTCTGCGTGACCGTGGTGGTCGGCTGCGTCGGCTCCCTCGGTGTCGTGGGCTTCCGACCGACGGTGTCCCTCGAGCGCTACGACTACGTCTCCCTGGCCCTCGCCTTCATGCTCGTCGTCGTGCTGGTCTACCGCCTCGGCGCCGGGCTGCACGGCCTCGGCCGCCGCGGGCTGATCGTCGTGGCGGTTGGCACCGTCGCCCTCACAGTGGCCCTGGCGTACGCCGAGCTGATCCGGCGCTACGGCTCCGAGGAGTTCGTCGACGACATCCTCGACGGCGTCCGCTGGATGCGCGCCAACCTCGGTGCCGTGCCCCGACCGATCCAGGTGCTGGTGGGCGTCCCGGCACTGGTCTACGGCACCCACCTGCGGGCCCGTCGGCGCCAGGGCTGGTGGATCTGCGCGTTCGGTGTGGGCTCGACCTGCTCGGTCTCCGGCATCCTGATCAACCCGATGACCGGCTGGCTCGAGGCCGCCCTGATCATCGTCTACTCCACGATCCTGGGCCTCGGCCTCGGGTACGTCGTGATCCGCGTCGACCTCGCGCTGACCGGACCGCGAGGCAGTCGCGCCCGACGCGCGGAGGAGCAGACCGCCTCGCGTCCGGAGTCGAGCCGCTTCCGCCCCCTCCGCTGACCACTCCGCGTGTAACGCGGCGTCCATGACACTTCGCCCCCGCCAGCAGGTGTCGAAGAGTCCACAGGGGCGCTGTAGTCGCGCCGTACTGCGGCCAGTAGGTTCGCGGGCATGACACGCGAGCAGGCAACCGACGTCGTGGCGGAGATGGTGGCGAACGTGATGTCCGTCGAGGTCGCAATCGGTGACGCGGTGGCCACCGGCGACACACTGCTGATGCTGGAGTCGATGAAGATGGAGATCCCGGTGCTCGCCGAGAAGGACGGCACGGTGACCAACGTGCGCGTCACCTCGGGTGACGTGGTGCAGGAGGGCGACATCCTGGTCACCCTGCTCGACGCGCCCTGACCCGGCCGAACTCACCGTCCGAGCTGACCGGCCGAACTCACCGTCCGAGCTGACCGGCCGAACTGACCGGCCGAGCTGGACCCTGCCGAGCTGAAGACGGCCGAACTGACGCCCGGCACGATCGACTCGGTCAGGACAACTGGCAGAGGGGGCGGGATTCGAACCCGCGGTAGGTCTCCCTACGACCGCTTTCAAGGCGGTTCCGATAGGCCACTCCGGCACCCCTCCGTGCCCTCTCCGGGGAGAGTGCACGGGGAAGTCTAACCGGGCGGCTGCCGGCTACTCCGAGCCCCCGAGCTCGAGCTCGACCTCGTCGTAGGCCAGGTCGTGGAGGCGCTGCCGGTGGTGGCTGATGTCGGCGACGACCCGGCGCAGCTCCTCACGCACTGCGGAGACGTCGGCCGCCTCGAGAACGGCCGGTCCGAGCGCGGACAGTCTGGTCATCAGCACCGTGCGCTCACGCAGCACGCTGCCCTCACGCGCGACCAGCCACCCGTCGGCGGCCTGGGCCGACTCCAGCGAGAGTCCGTCGCGTACGGCGGCCAGGCGTTGCCGGACCGTCCAACGCCAGTTCCCGAGAGCGGTGCCGTTGGTCACCGGAGCATCGAGCATCTGGGCAAGCGCCGCGAGCGCGTGCTGCACCTGGTCTCTCATGCGGACCTCCCGGGAGTCATTGCATCGAGTGTGACCTGCATCACGCGCCCAGACAAGACCGGATTCGGCCACCCCCGGCGCGTCGGGGAGAATCGTGCCCGTGTCGTCCGACTATCGCCTCGCTCCGCTCCTCGCCGCCCGAATGTTGGGCCTTGCCCTGCTCGTCCTCGGGGGCCTGGTCTTCGTCGCCACGGCGGTCGTGGTGCTGTTCTCCGCCCCGATCGCCTTGCTCACCGCGGCCGTGGTCGTCTGCGTCGTCGGCATCTTCGGCTTCGGGTGGGTGTTGAACCGCAGGGCCTGGATCGTCCGCCTGACCGGTGACGGCTACCGGGTCCGCTTCGTGCGCGGTGCCGGCGTCCGGCAGGCCCGATGGCTCGACGTCGAGCAGGTCGTCACCGACACCATCGCCGGGTCGCCGTGCGTCGTGCTGCGCCTGCGCAGCGGCGGTGCCACGACGATCCCCGTCGAGGTGCTGGCCGTCGACCGGGAGCAGTTCGTCCGCGAGCTGCAGGACCACCTCGACGGTCGCCCCGGCGCGCGCCGCTGACACCGGGGCCACCCGATTCTGTGCCTGCGCGCCTCTTTGGGTACCCTAGGCGCGCATCTTGGAGGCGTCGCCTAGTCCGGTCTATGGCGCCCGCCTGCTAAGCGGGTTTGGGGCTACAACCCCATCGAGGGTTCAAATCCCTCCGCCTCCGCGTTGTGATGTCCCGCGGCACCGTCGAAGGTGCCGCGGGACATCTGTGTCCGCGCACCATGACCGTCTCGATCGATGCAGGTCATCCCCCATTTTCGGGAGTCGCGGGCATGGTCACAGTGGGTAACATTTGCAAGTAGTTGCAATGCCGATTTGTGCAGTTCCATTTGGTGGAGTTCTGCAATGGGGTGGCGCACACTGGTTGTGCGGGGTACATGTGAATAGAAGTGGGGACAATCGACATGAAGACTTTCGTCCGTCGAGTCGCGGCCACGGTGCTGACGACAGGACTGCTTCTCGGGGTAGGCAGTTTTGGGGCGCAGGCGCAGGCCTTGGACGACACCGGCTGGGGCCACATCGCCTCGACCAACACAGACAGCAGTGAGTAGCCGCACGACGAGGACAACAACAGAGACCTGAGACGAGGACCAACCAACCCCCCACATGTTCGGTCCCTGAGCCATCCCCCCGGCTCGTCTCAGAGCGAGGGCAACAACCACGGTTGTTGCCCTCGCCGCTATTTCAGGACCTCTTGCGTCGGGAGTCGCGGGCTTCCTGCTGGCCCATGCGGTACCCGAGCTGGTAGCGGGTCTGCGCGTCGTAGGCCTCCTTCAGCTCCGCCACGTAGCCGGCGTACGTGCGGGGGCTGACCCCGAGCCGCTTGGCGCAGGTGGCGTCGGAGTGGCCCTCCTTGAGCATGCGGATGGCCATCGCCCGCTGCTCGTCGGCAATGCCCTTCACCACGCCCGCCTCGCTGCTGCTGAAGGGGCGGCCGCGGTTCCAGAAGCGTTCGAAGATGTCGACGAGGTAGGCGACCATGTCGACGTCGCGAATCGCCAGGGCGACGTCGAGGTCGTCACCGGCCGGGATGATCGCGACCTCGCGGTCGACCACGATCAGCCGGTTGAAGAACTCGTCGAGGGTGCGCACCTCGCCGCCGGCACCGGTGACCCGGTCGACGTACGCCCGCGCACCGCGGCTGCGACGGGCCGCGTGCTGGTAGATCGTGCGCATGGAGACGCCGCGCTGCAACGCGGCGACGTCGCGGTTGCCCGCGGCCTTCTGGGCAGCGAGTGAGTGGCCGGTCTGCGGCTGGGCGGTGAGCAGCTCGGTCTGGGCGCTGGGTACGACGTCCGCGAGGAACCGGTCGATCTGGTCACCGCGCAACCGTGTGATCGGTCCGTCGACCGTCGAGGGTGAACGCCGGTAGGCCTGGCTGAGGCTGCTGAAGGCCTGGGCCCAGCGGCTGGACTCGGCGATCATCTGCGCACCCTGCTGGCCCAGTGGCGCCACGATCGCGGCCTGGGCCGAGTGGGGGTCGACCACGACGTAGCGGGTGCCCTCGAGGCTCAGCAGTCCGAGCTCGATCAGGAGGTCGGTGGCTGCCCGGTCGCGCGACAGCACGGGGTCGTCGACGGGGACTCCGCCCGCTGCGGCGACGTCCTCGAACAACCTGCTCGCCGCGGACTCGAAGAGCTCACGACGCTGCTGGCCAGTCTGTTGTTCCAAGACACGCCCTCCACTCGATGCCTGGGACCGATTATGCCGGAGTTCGGGCAGACGACGCAGGACGGCCCCGGACTCGCGATGAGTCCGGGGCCGTCCTTGACGTGCTGGTGAGGTCAGGCCTCTTCGTTCTCCAGGTCGGCGGCCACGCGGCGGTGGGCCTCCCAGATCGCCTCAGGCATGTTGTCGAACTGCTTGAGGTGCTCCTCGCGGTTGGCCATCTCTTCCTGCCAACGCGCCTTGTCGATCGACAGGATCGTCTTGAGGTCCTCGGGCTTGGTGTTCATGCCCTCGAGCTGGAGCTCCTCCTCGAGCGGGATGATGCCGACTGCGGTCTGGCGACCCTTCACCTCGCCGTTCTTGAGCTGCAGGAGCCACAGGAGCGGACGCAGGTTGTCGCGGTAGCCGTTCCACAGGAAGTGGCCGTCCTGCGGGTCACGCTGGAACCAGTTGACGTGCGCGAAGATCGGCTGCTCCTTGGCGGCACCGACGATGTCGAGGTAGTGCTGCGCGTAGTCGCCCTCGCCGTACGCCATGAACGGGCGGTTCGACATCGGGTCGTAGCGGAGCACGCCCTCCTTGCCCTCGGCCGCGGCGGTCGCCTCGGCACCCAGGGTGAGGCCGTCGTAGACGCCCTCGGCGAGGTCGGTGATCGCGCGGATCAGCGGCTCGCGGTCACGGGTGCGGCCACCGAAGATGATCGCGTCGATCGGGACGCCGGCCGCGGCGTTGTAGTCCTTCGCGATGTTCGGGACGTTGTCGAGCGTCGTGGTGAAGCGGCTGTTGGGGTGCGCCCACGGGGACGAGTCGCTGTCCTTGCGGTCGGCGATCGGCGAGCCGGTCCAGTCGAGCCAGCCGTGCACGTCCTCGGGGTGGCTGGGCGTGCGGCCCTCCCACCAGACCTCCTGCGTGTTCGGGTTGTAGGCGACGTTCGTGAAGATCGTGCCGGTGCCCGGGTCGACCGAGTGCAGCGCCGTGGGGTTGGTGTTCTCGTTGGTGTCCTTGGCGACACCGAAGACACCGAACTCCGGGTTCATCCCGTAGAGCTTGCCGTCCTCCTCGTTCACCCAGAGCCACGCGATGTCGTCACCGTAGAACGACACGTGGTAGCGCTCACCGAGGGAGTCGGGGGCCAGCATCATGGCGAGGTTGGTCTTGCCCGAGGCACTCGGGAAGCCACCACAGATGTGGTAGTCCTTGCCGGTCTCCTTGTCGTGGATCCCGATGAGCATGTACTGCTCGGCGAGGAACTTCTTGCTCGCCCAGCCGTCGTACGCGCCCTGGCGCAGGCCGTGGGCGATCTTGCCCAGGAGCGCGTTGCCGCCGTACGACGACCCGAAGTGCAGGATCGTGCGCTCGTCACCGACGGTGACGAAGTAGCGCTGGTCGGCGTCCGTGCCCTGGCCGAGGTTCTCCAGGTCGCCGGTCACGTGGACGGCGCGGACGAAGTCGTTGCCGGCGTCGTTGACGTGCTCGACACCGACGCGGGCCATGCGGATCATGTGCAGCACGACGGTGCGGGCGTCGGTCAGCTCGACACCGCTGGCCCACTGGGCGAGGTCGTTGCCGGGAGGCGCCATCAGGTAGGGGATGACGTACATCGTCTTGCCGGCCGAGGCGCCGCGCATGCGGTCCTCGAGCAGCGGCTTCATCTCCGAGGCGGGCTTCCAGTTGTTGTAGACGCCGCGGTCCTTCTCGTCGTTCGTCGCGACGATGGTGCGCTCCTCGGAGCGCGCGGTGTCCTTGTGGTAGCTGCGCGAGTAGTAGCGCCCCTCGCCGGCCGGGAAGAGTTCGCCGGCGTCCAGCGCTTCCTGGATCAGGCGGGCGTCGTCTGCGGCGCTGACGACCTCGACGCGCTCTGCGCCGGTGAGCTCCGCGTAGTAACGGACATACTCACGAACGTCGGGGTTGGTGACCCCTGCCGCATCCAGTGTTGCCTCAACGTCTGCCATCGTGTGCCTTGACCCTCTCGGTGGAAGTGTCGGTTTCGGTGGAACTGCGTAAGTCCCACCCCGTGCATGCAGGGTTACACTAGTTGAAGAAGTTTGCAACTAATGTAGTGTTCATCTCCGGTGAGACCAAGGGAGGTGAAGATGACGACCAGTATCCCCATCAATCAGGCTAAGGCAGACCTCTTCCGCACCTTGGGACACCCCGTGCGGATCCGGGTCCTCGAGCTCCTCCAGGAGCGGCCCATGCCTGTGCGCGAGCTGCTCGCGGATCTGCAGGTCGAGTCCTCGAGCCTGTCGCAGCAGTTGGCCGTCCTCCGCAGGGCAGGACTGGTCACATCGGCGCGCGAGGGCACGACGGTCGTCTACGCGATCAGCACCACCGACATCGCGGACCTCCTCAAGGCCGGACGTCGCATCCTCGAATCGGTCTGGAGCGACACCGAGGGACTGCTCGCCGAACTGCGAGAGGGCTCCTGATTTCGCCGAACCTCACCGGTTCGGCTATTCTCTTCCAGTCCTCGCGCTCGTCGGCGAGGATGAGCGCCTGTAGCTCAACGGATAGAGCATCTGACTACGGATCAGAAGGTTTGGGGTTCGAATCCCTACAGGCGCGCAGAGCGAGAAGGCCCCGACCAGTTGGTCGGGGCCTTCACGCATTTCAGGCGGGCTTCGTCGCGAGAGGGGTGACCACGATCGTGCAGGTGTCGAGCTCTGACACGGATTTCCGCGAAAGAGCGACCCGGATCGTGCAGGTGTCGAATCCGGGTCGCTCCGCAGAGATGAACCGCCGCGTCAGACCTCGACCTTGGACAGTGCGAGCCAGGTGTCGACGACGGTGTCCGGGTTCAGCGACATCGACTCGATGCCCTGCTTGAGCAGCCACTCGGCGAGGTCCGGGTGGTCACTCGGGCCCTGGCCACAGATGCCGACGTACTTCCCGGCGGCCCGACAGGCCTTGATGGCGCGCTCGAGCATGAAGAGGACGGCGGGATCGCGCTCGTCGAAGGAGGCGGCGACGAGCGAGGAGTCGCGGTCCAGGCCCAGGGTCAGCTGGGTCATGTCGTTGGAGCCGATCGAGAAGCCGTCGAAGTGCTCGAGGAACTGGTCGGCCAGGATCGCGTTCGACGGGACCTCGCACATCATCACGACCTGGAGGCCGTTCTCACCGCGGACCAGGCCGTGCTCGCCCAGCAGCGAGATGACGCCCTCAGCCTCGGCGAGGGTGCGCACGAAGGGGATCATGATCTTGACGTTGGTCAGGCCCATCTCGTCGCGCACGAACTTCAGTGCCTCGGCCTCCATCGCGAAGCACTCCGCGAAGTCCTCGGAGAGGTACCGCGACGCGCCGCGGTAGCCGATCATCGGGTTCTCCTCGTGCGGCTCGTAGAGGTCGCCGCCGACGAGGTTGGCGTACTCGTTGGACTTGAAGTCGCTCATCCGGACGATCACCGGCTCCGGGGCGAACGCGGCGGCCAGCATCGAAATGCCCTCCGCGACCCGCTGCACGAAGAAGTCGCGGGGAGTGGCGTACGCCTTGACCGCGTCGGAGATCTGCGAGCGCAGCGGCTCGTCGAGGGAGTCGAGGTCGAGCAGCGCCTTGGGATGGATGCCGATCTGGCGGTTGATGATGAACTCGAGCCGGGCCAGGCCGACGCCGGCGTTGGGGAGCTGCGCGAAGGCGAACGCCTGCTCCGGAGTGCCGACGTTCATCATGATCTTGGTGGGGATCTCGGGCATCGACGACAACTCGGTCTCCTCGATGCTGAAGTCGAGCGTGCCGTCGTACACCAGGCCGGTGTCGCCCTCGGCGCACGAGACGGTGACCTCGCGCCCGTCGGCCAGCTCGCGGGTGCCGTGTCCGGTGCCCACGACCGCGGGGATGCCGAGCTCGCGGGCGATGATCGCCGCGTGGCAGGTGCGCCCGCCGCGGTTGGTGACGATCGCCGAGGCCCGCTTCATGATCGGCTCCCAGTCGGGGTCGGTCATGTCGGCGACGAGCACCTCGCCCTCGACGAACTCGTGCATCTGGTCGATCGAGGTCATCACCCGCACGGCTCCGGCGCCGATCTTCTGGCCGATCGCGCGTCCCTCGACGACGACCGTGCCGTCCTTGGCGTTCATCCGGAACCGCTGCTGCACGCCGGCGCGCGACATCACCGTCTCGGGCCGGGCCTGGAGGATGTAGAGCTCACCGTCGAGGCCGTCCTTGCCCCACTCGATGTCCATCGGCCGGCCGTAGTGCTCCTCGATGGTCAGCGCGTGCCGGGCGAGCTGTTCGACCTCGGCGTCGGTCAGGCTCAGCAATCCGCGCTCGGCGGGGTCGGTGTCGACGAACTCGGTGGTCCGCCCGACCGCCGGGTCGTCGGTGTAGACCATCTTGGTGGCCTTGGAGCCGACGCCGCGCTTGAGCACCGCGGGGCGGTCGGCGCGCAATGCGGGCTTGTAGACGTAGAACTCGTCCGGGTTGACCGCACCCTGCACGACCGCCTCGCCCAGGCCGTACGACGACGTCACGAACACGGCGTCGTCGAAGCCGGACTCGGTGTCCATCGTGAACATGACCCCGGAGGCGCCGATGTCGGAGCGCACCATCTGCTGCACGCCGGCCGACAGTGCGACGGCGTCGTGGTCGAAGTCGTGGTGCACGCGGTAGGCGATGGCGCGGTCGTTGTAGAGCGAGGCGAACACCTCGCGGATCGCCTGCAGCACGCCGTCGATGCCGACGATGTTGAGGAAGGTCTCCTGCTGGCCGGCGAAGGAGGCGTCGGGGAGGTCCTCGGCGGTCGCACTGGAGCGCACCGCGAAGGACACGTCGTCACGCCCGGCCACGAGCGCGTCGTACGCCGTACGGATGTCGGCCTCGAGGTCCGCCGGGAACGGTCGGCTCGCGACGGCCTCCCTCAGCGACCGGCCGACCTCGGCGAGGCGTTGCGTGTCGTCGGTGTCGAGCTCGCGGAGGGCCGCGGAGATCTCCTCGGCCAGGCCGGTGTCGCCGATGAAGCGCCGGAACGCGTCGGCGGTGGTCGCGAAGCCGTCGGGAACCTTGACGCCCAGTGCGGCGAGGTTGCTCACCATCTCGCCCAGGGACGAGTTCTTGCCGCCGACCTGTTCGAGGTCGCTGAGCCCCAGCTCGGCGAAGGGTCGGACGTTGGGGGACTCGCTCATCGTGTGCTCCTGGTGCGGGTGTTCCGGTTGCGGGAAAGCTCGGGGGCGTCGACTTCATCCTTCTTGAGCCGCTGCAGGATGATGGTCGAGATCTCCTCGACCGAGATGGTCGAGGAGTCGACGACCGGGAGTCGGTGTCGCGCGAACATCTCGGTGGTGCGGCGCAGCTCGAAGGTGCACTGCTCCAGCGAGGCGTACGTCGACCCGGGCCGACGCTCCTCTCGTACGGCGGCCAAGCGCTGGGGCGAGGTCGTCATCCCGAAGCAGCGCTCACGCAGGTGCCGCACCGGCTCGGGGAGCTCGATGGTCGCGAAGTCGTCCTCGACGATCGGGTAGTTGGCCACGAACAGGCCGTGCTGGAGCGCGAGGTACATCGACGTCGGCGTCTTGCCGCAGCGCGACGGAGCCAGCAGGATGACGTCGGCCTTCTCCAGGCCACGGACGCTCTGGCCGTCGTCGTGCTCGATCGTGTACTCGATCGCCTGCATGCGGCTGTTGTAGCGCTTGATGTCACCCAGACCGTGCAGCCGGGCGGGCAGTCGGGTGCCGCGGGTCTGCAGGATCGACTCGACCGCCTGCATGTGCATGTCGAAGAAGTCGATGACCGGACAGCGGGTGCGTTGCAGCTCCAGCCGCACCTCGTCGCTGGCGGCCGTGATGAACACCAGGGGCGTCCGGTCGTTCTCGTCCAGGGCCTGGTCGAGTCGCGCGACCACCTCGCGGGCCTCGTCGACGGAGGAGATGAACGGGATCACCGTGCGGTCGAAGCGCAGGTCGGGGAACTGGATCAGCAGGGCGTTGCCCATAGTCTCCGCGCTGATGCCCGTGCTGTCGGACAGGAAGAAGACCGGCACCACGCCGTCGTCGTCGTCGTTCACCCCGCGCGTCCCTTCCCGGCTCCTGGCGAGACCAGTGTCTCGGCGTCACCAGCATGGCGCACCCGGGCGTCGTACGGGCTGTCAGGGCCGTGGTGCGGACCGCGGTTAATCGCTTGAGGTGTCGCGGCCGCTGCGCCACGGTGGGCTCATGTACCTGGAGAACCTCGTCATCGACGCCGTCGAACCGCAGCGGCTGGGCCGGTTCTGGGAGGCGGTGGTCGGCGGCGAGACGCTGACCGACGACCCGGAACACGGGTTCGAGACCCGGCTCAGCATCGAGGGCGGGCCGACCCTCGATCTCTGTTTCCAACCGGTGACCGGGCCGCCGGAGGCCTCGCCGAGGCTGCACCTCGACCTCGCCGGCGGCGTACGCCAGGGCGAGGAGGTCGACCGGTTGCTCGGACTGGGCGCGCGACACCTCGACATCGGCCAGGGCGACGAGCCCTGGGTGGTGCTCGCCGACCCGGAGGGCAACGCCCTGTGCGTGCTGGAGGATCGCGCGGAGTACGCCGACAGCGGTCCCGTCGCGAGCTTCGTGCTCCACTCCGCCGACCCCGACCGCGATGGGGAGTTCTGGGCCTGGCTGACCAGTTGGTCGGAGGTGACGGCCTCCGCGCCCCGGTCGCTGCGCCACCCTTCGCTGAAGGGCCCGCTGCTCGAGTTCTGCGCGGAGCCGGCTCCCAAGGGGGCGACGAAGAACCGGCTGCACCTCGACGTCCGACTCGAGCGAGGCGAGGACGCCGACGAGGTCGAGGCCCTCATCGCCGAGCACGGCGGCAGTCGACTGCACCCGGAGTGGGGTGAGCTGCCGTGGCGTTCCTACCTCGACCCGTCGGGCAACGAGTTCTGCATCCTCCCGCCCCCTCAGGCGCAGCAGGCGGAGCCCTCGCCCTCGACGATCGCGGCCTTGCCGAACGACTCGCTGTCGGACAGCACGGTGTAGATCTCCCAGCGCTCGCCGTTCGGGGCGCCCTCGACCCAGAACTTGTCCTGCTTGGCGTAGCAGCAGGTGGTTCCGCGCTCCTCGACAGAGGCGAAGCCGGCCTCGGCCAGCCGGGTCTGCTCGGCGTCGACCGTGTCGGTGTCGGCGACCTCGACGCCGAGGTGGTTGATGGACCCGCCGTTGCCGGGGTTCTCGATGAGCACCAGCTTCAGCGGCGGCGAGGCCACGGCGAAGTTGGCGTAACCGGGCCTGCGCTTGGCCGGCTCGGTGCCGAAGAGCGTGCTGTAGAAGGCGATCGAGGCGTCGAGGTCGTCGACGTTGAGTGCCAGCTGGACGCGTGACATGAGCTTCTCCAATACATAGATGAATGTCGATGTCCCACCACCTTGCACCCAGATATCGACATCTGTCAATATAGATTCATGTCGAAGTCCTTGATCGAGCTGACGCCCGTGCAGACCGTGGCCTGCTGCTCGCCCCTGATGAAGGAGCCGCTGACCGCCGACGCGGCCGAGCGGATCGCGCCACTGGTCAAGGCCCTGGCCGACCCGGTGCGCCTGCGGCTGCTGTCCCTGGTCGCCTCCCACGAAGGCGGCGAGGCCTGCGTGTGCGACCTCAACGACGCCTTCGACCTCTCCCAGCCGACGATCAGCCACCACCTCAAGGTGCTCCACGAGGTCGGCCTCCTCGACCGCAGCAAGCGCGGCGTCTGGGTCTACTACACGGTCCGGCCGGAGGCGCTGACCGACCTCGGCGCGCTCATCGGCGGTGTGGCCGGGTGACGCCGGATCTGACTCGGCGCGCGGTCGCAGAGTTCGTCGGTACGGCGTTCCTGGTGATGGCCGTGATCGGCTCCGGCATCGCCGCCTCACGTCTGTCGCCGAATGACGTCGGCCTCCAGCTCCTGGAGAACAGTCTGGTCACCGGTGCCGCACTGGTCGCGCTGATCCTCGCCCTGCAGCCGGTCTCGGCGGCGTTCAACCCCGTGGTGACCCTGGTCGAGCTCGTCCTCGGCGGCATCGGCCGCCTCGAGGCCGCCAGCACGATCGCCGCACAGCTGCTCGGCGGAATCGCCGGAGCCGTGCTGGCGAACCTGATGTTCGACCTCGACGCGATCTCGATCGCCGCCACGAGTCGTGACGGCGGCGGCCAGTGGCTGGCCGAGGTCGTCGCGACGTTCGGGCTGGTGCTGATCATCTTCGGTGCCGTGCGCACCGGTCGCGGTGACACCGTCGCGTACGCCGTGGGCGGCTACATCACCGCGGCGTACTGGTTCACCAGCTCGACCAGCTTCGCCAACCCGGCGGTCGCGGTGGCACGGATGTTCTCCGACACCTTCGCCGGCATCGCCCCGGCCGACGTGCCGATGTTCGTGCTCATGCAGCTGGTCGGCGGCGCCCTGGCCCTCGGCCTGGTCCGCTACCTCATGCCCGGAAAGGCGCTTCCATGACAGGCAAGCCCACCGTCCTGTTCGTCTGCGTGCACAACGCCGGTCGCTCCCAGATGGCCGCCGGTTGGTTGCAGCACCTCGCCGGCGACCGGGTCGACGTGCTCTCGGCGGGTTCGGCGCCGGCGGACTCGATCAACCCGGCCGCGGTCGAGGCAATGGCCGAGGTCGGCGTCGACATCGCCGCCCAGCAGCCGAAGGTGCTCACCACCGAGGCGGTGCAGGTCTCCGACGTGGTGATCACGATGGGCTGCGGCGACGCGTGCCCGTTCTTCCCCGGCAAGCGTTATGAGGACTGGGAGCTCGACGACCCGGCCGGCCGGGGAGTCGAGGCGGTGCGCCCGATCCGCGACGAGATCCGCACCCGCATCGAGGCCCTGATCGCCGAGATCGCCCCGAACGTCTAGATCGGTCCCTCCCGCCGGCACTCCCGTTCTGCCATGCTCGACGTGCCCGCACCACACGGCGCGAACCGGGGAGAGTCATGGTCACCACAGGGACCCAGGAGTCATCTTCGCTCGACCTGCGCGCGGTGGCGCGCCCGGCTCCCCGGCTGGTGCTGGCCAGCGCCGTCATGCTGTTCCTGGAGCTGGCGCTCATCCGTTGGCTCGGCGCGAACATCGTGCACCTGTCCTACTTCACGAACTTCGTGCTTCTCGGCTCGTTCCTCGGCATCGGGATCGGCTTCCTCATCTCACGCAAGTCCTGGTCGGTGCTGCCGTGGACGCCGGTGCTGCTCGCCGGCCTGGTGCTCGTCGTGCGTCACTACCCGGTCTCCATCGACCGGCAGGGCGCCGACGTCATCTTCTTCACCGCACTGAAGACCACCGGGCCTCCCGCCTGGCTGGTGCTGCCGATCGTCTTCCTCGTGGTTGCCGCCATCCTCGCCGGACCCGCCGAGGCGGTCGGCCGCTGTTTCGCCCAGCTGCCCCCGCTCACGTCGTACCGGTGGGACCTGGTCGGCTCGTTGTGCGGGATCGTCGCGTTCTCGGTGCTCTCCCTGCTGCACGCCCCGTCGTACGTCTGGGGAAGCATCGTCGGCATCGCCCTGCTCGTGCTGGTCGGCGGATGGCAGCGCTGGCTCGCGCTGCTGGCGGGGGTCGTTCTCGTGGCCACGCTGGTCGCCGAGTCCACCGCCGCGGGCGTCTCCTGGTCGCCTTACTACAAGGTCACGACGGAGTCCGTCGACGCACCCTCGGGCACCCGGGTCTACATCTCGGTGAACGGCGTGCCGCACCAGTCGATGTCCTCGGCCGACTGGAAGCTGAACCGCGCCTCGGAGATCTACGGCGCTCCCTACGAACGGCGCGAGCAGACGCGCCTGCGCGACGTGCTGGTCGTCGGCGCCGGATCCGGTTCCGACGTGGCGATCGCGCTCGAGAAGGGCGCGGAGCACGTGGACGCCGTCGACATCGATCCGCGGATCGTGGAGATCGGGGTGGACGGCAACCCCGACGGCGCCTACCAGGACCCGCGGGTGACCCGGCACATCAACGACGGCCGGGCGTTCCTCGAGCGCACCGACAAGAAGTACGACCTGATCCTGTTCGCGTTGCCCGACTCCCTGTCGCTGGTCAGCGGTGCCTCGCAGATCCGACTCGAGTCGTTCCTCTTCACCGAGGAGGCCTTGCGCTCCGCCCGCGATCACCTCACCGACGACGGTGTCTTCGCGATGTACAACTACTACCGTCAGGACTGGCTGATCGACCGGCTCGGCGGTACGGCGGCCGCGGCGTTCGGCCACGCGCCGTGCATCGACACCTACGGGGCGGCCACGGCGGTCGTCTCGGTCGCGAAGGACCCCTCCAACCAGAGGTGCGGGCCGGACAACCACGCGCTGCCGTCGTCGTACCTCGAGCCGGCCACCGACAACGCACCGTTCCTCTACTACGACGACGGCATGATCCCGACGATCTACCTGTGGGCGCTCGGCGGGATCCTGCTCATCTCGCTCCTCCTGGTGCGGGCGTTCGGCGGCCCGCTGCGGGCGATGCGTCCCTACGCGGACCTGTTCTTCATGGGGGCCGCGTTCCTGCTGCTGGAGACCAAGAACATCGCCACCTTCGCGTTGTTGTTCGGCACCACCTGGTTCGTGAACGCGATGGTCTTCGCTGGCGTGCTGTTGATCGTGCTGGCGGCCGTGGAGACCACCCGTAGGTTCCGCACGCCGTCGTTGTCCGTGGTGTTCTCCCTGGTCGCCGTCTCGCTCGCGGTCGCCTGGGTGGTCCAGCCGAGCTGGCTGCTCGGACTGGCCTTCACCCCGCGACTGCTGGTGGCGGTGCTGCTGGCCTTCGCGCCGATCTACCTGGCCAACATCGCGTTCGCCAAACGGTTCGCCGAGTCCGGCGACTCCCAGGCGGCGTTCGGCGTGAACCTTCTCGGCGCGATCGTCGGCGGGTGTCTGGAGTACGCCGCGCTGCTCACCGGCTACCGCAACCTGCTGATCGTGGTGGGGGTGCTCTACCTCGCCGCGTTCCTGCTCAAGCCTCGCGCCACCGTGCCTGCGTGACGTGCGCTGCCGCTAGATTCACGGCGTGACCCGAGTCGACGAGCAGCCCACGCCGTACCTCGAGATCGACGCCGCGCGGATGGACGCGAACATCGCGCGGGTCGCCGCCAGTGCGGCCTCCCGCGGCGTGGCGGTGCGACCGCACGTGAAGACCCACAAGTGCGTCGAGATCGCCCGCCGCCAGATCGAGGCAGGTGCGGCCGGCATCACCGTGGCCACGATCGGTGAGGCCGAGGTCTTCGTGGAGGCGGGGTGCGACGACGTGTTCGTGGCGTACCCGCTCTGGGTCTCCGAGGCCCAGGCCGCACGCCTCCGTTCACTCGCCGAACGCGCCACGCTCAGCGTCGGTGTCGACTCCGCCGAGGCCGCCGCGCAGTTGGCGCTGGCTGGACCGCAACGCGTGCTGGTCGAGGTCGACAGCGGACATCACCGAACCGGCGTCGCCCCCGACTCCGCCGGCACGGTGGCGGCGGCAGCCCGCCAGGCCGGCCACGACGTGGTCGGCGTCTTCACCTTCCCGGGCCACAGCTACGCACCGGACCGTACGACGACCGCGGCGGCTGACGAGTCCGCGGCACTGGCCGCAGCGGCCGCCGCCCTCGAGGCCGTGGGGCTGCCTGCCCGCATCGTCAGCGGCGGCTCGACGCCGAGCCTGGCGGCCAGCCTCGAGGACGACTCGGCGGTCACCGAGCTGCGGCCCGGCGTCTACGTCTTCGGCGACGCCCAGCAGTGGGAGCTCGGCAGCTCCCGGCCCGACGACATCGCGCTGACCTGTGTCGCCACGGTGATCAGCCACGCCGGCGGTCGCGCCGTACTCGACGCGGGCAGCAAGGCGCTCGGTGCCGACCGTGCGGTGTACGCGACCGGCTTCGGCCGGCTGCTCGAGCACCCCGAGGCGCGCATCGTCGGGCTCTCCGAGCACCACGCGGTGGTCGAGATGGGCGGCCCGCTCCCGGTGCTCGGCAGCCGGGTCCGGGTGGTGCCGAACCATGCCTGCAACGCGGTGAACCTGGCCGACACCTTCACTGTGCTCGAGGACGGCGTACGACTGCAGTGGCCGGTCGACGCCCGCGGGCGGAACACGTGAACGGCGAGGCGTCACCCCGGTCCTGGCTCAGGCCTCGGGCGGGATCACGGCTCGCACGCGGGTGACGAACTCGCCGAAGTTGGCCATGAAGCCGCGCAGGAACTCCTCGGTCGCGGGATTGGTGACGTTGCCGTCGTCGTCCACGAGGCCGTCGGTGAACTGGATGTAGGCCTCGGGTGAGTTCATCTGTGGCGAGTCGCAGAAGCTCAGCACGCTGCGCAGGTTCTGCTGGGCGACCGCCGTGCCGATCGCGCCGACGGAGGCGCCGATGACTGCGGACGGCTTGCGGGAGAAGGAGTTCTTGCCGTACGGCCGGCTGGCCCAGTCGATGGCGTTCTTGAGGCTGCCGGGGATGTCGCGGTTGTACTCCGGGGTGACGAAAAGCATCGCGTCGACTCGGGACAGGTGATCCTTGAGGGCGCGAGCGGCCGGCGGGTAGTCGACGTCGAGGTCCCGGTTGTAGAGCGGCAGGTCCTTGATGACCACCTCCTCGAAGGTGAGGTTGTCGGGGGCGAGCTTGATCAGCGCCGTCGCCAGGCGGCGGTTGATCGAGTCCTTCGACAGGCTGCCGATCAGGTGTCCGACGGTGTGCACAGTCATCGCAGTCCTCCACATCAGTCATTGGTGCCGAGTGCGCCGTACCCACCATGGCGGGTGAGGCCGGTTGAGCACAACGCGTGTCGGGTTAGGCTCGATGCCATGTCTGCCATCGAACTGGGTGCCGCCAACTTCGAGACCACCGTGACCAGCAACGACATCGTGCTGGTCGACTTCTGGGCGTCGTGGTGCGGCCCGTGCCGCCAGTTCGCGCCGATCTACGAGGCGGCGGCCGAGAAGCACGCCGACATCGTCTTCGGCAGCATCAACACCGAGGAGGAGCAGCAGCTTGCCGCCGCGGCCAGGGTCACCTCGATACCGACGCTGATGGCCTTCAAGCAGGGCCAGCTGGTCTTCTCCCAGCCCGGCGCGCTCCCCGCCGAGGCGCTTGAGCAGGTCATCACCGCCGTGCGCGACCTCGACCTGTCACCCGTCGAGGAAGACGCCTGACCGCAGCGGGCGACCACGATCGTGCACGTGCATGGTTGTGACGTCGATGTGGCCGCATTTTGTGATGTCTCAGGACATCGGTGACGATTCTGCATCTGGACATCGGTGACAGTTGATGTCTCA
>NZ_LMSQ01000001.1:105716-132382 GCF_001429525.1 Nocardioides sp. Soil796 | reverse complement strand
TCGGCATAGTTCGAACGTCGGCATAGGACTTCAAATGCCGACGTCGGCATTTGAAGTCGGCCACCCACAGCTGGTTCGGGCCGGTCGCTGCGAACTTCCGCTTCACCAGATCCTCGGGACGCTCGGTCTCAGCACCGTCGCCGATGGTGGTCTTGCGGAACTTCTCCCGCGGGATCCCCCGCAAGCCCTCGGCGCGCATCAGCCGCTCCACGGTGCACCNTGAGCTCGGCGTGGATCTTCCGGGCGCCGTAAACACCCAGGTTCGCCTTGTGGGCGACCTTGATGTCCTCGACCAGCTCGGCGTCACGGATCGCGCGTGCCGAGGGCGGTCTGGTCTTGGCCGCGTAGTAGCTGCTCGGGGCGATCTGCACGCCGGCGTTCCTCAGCACGCCGCAGATCGGCTCGACCCCGACCTCACGCCCGTCGACAACGTCGTGGCGATGGGCGTCGATGTAGACCACTACCTGTTCGTGGGGCGGTCGAGCTCCGCCGCGAAGAAAGCCGCCGAGGTCTTCAAGATGTGGTTCGCCCGCCGCAGCTCGCGGACTTCGCGCTCGAGGTCGGCCAGCCGCTGCGCATCACTGGTTGTGGTGCCGGGCCGGACGCCACCGTCAATCTCGGCCTGTCGGACCCAGTTGCGCAGGGTCTCAGGGTGCATGCCGAGCTGGTCGGCGACACGGGGCGATCGCGCCCTGCTTTGTCGCCGGGTCCTGGCGGAGCTCCACCGCCATCCGGGTGGCCCGCTCACGCAGCTCGTCGGGGTACTTCCTGGGTGCTGCCATGACTCTCATCCTCCATGGATTGAGAGCCTCCATCAGACCCGAGGCGATTCAACCCCGAAAGCCTGCACGGGCGTGGCGGGTAGAGAACAGAGGTGAGTCATGAGGAAACTTCCGGCAAAGCTGGCCACCCAGCTGTACGGCGCGGCCGAGCTCATCGCGGAACGGGGGCTGGACGGCACCAAGATCGACGACATCGCCGAGGTCACGGGTATCCCCAAAGCCACCATCTACTACCACCTGGACGGGAAGAACGGGGTGCTGGCATTCCTGCTGGGTGACCTGCTCGACCTCATCGCAGGGGAGGTCGGTGTCGCCGTCTCAACTCAGGAGGACGCGCGGAGCCGCCTCGAGGCCGCCGTTGCCGCGCAACTGGCCGTCATGGTCGAGCACCCGTTCCTGTGCCGGGCCCTGGTGGGCGACCTGGGGCGAGCCACCCGGCTGCCCGACCTCGCCGATGCATTGCGCAGTGCGTTCTACGAGCCGATCGAGCAACTGCTGGCCGACGGGTCACTGCGCCGGGTCGCCGACCCGAGTGCGGTCGCCATGGGCGTCTTCGGTGCCATCACCGTCGCCGGCCTCAGCGCCGCAGTCGAAGGTCCCTCAGAGGATCCGTCTGCGGATGCGGCACGATTCGCAGCGGCGATCTGCGCATTGATCCTCAACGGCCTTGCGACCCCCACCACGCCCGAAGATCGCGAGCCATGAGTCGCGCCCAATCCACAGTCAGTTGTTTCACTGGACAGACTGTCCGCGCCGTGACGTGGGAGCGCGTGGTGCGGCCCGGGGGAGATGAAAGGCGAACATCGCACCCCCGTCTGGCTGGGGTGTGTACCGGACGTCACCGCCATTGAGCAGAAGAAGACGCCGGACGATGTAAAGGCCGAGCCCGCTGCCCCGCTCCCGGCCCGATCGAGACGCCTCAGATCGGGTGAAGCGGTCAAACAGATGTGGCTCGAACTCCGGCGGCACCCCTGGACCCGCGTCCGCCACCTCGACGGCAACCGAATCGGTGTCCGTGCGGATGTTCACGACGACTGGTTCTGCGCCGTACTTCAGAGCATTGGTCACCAAATTCGTAACGATCTGCGTCAGGTGTCCGCGGTCAACAAGCGCCGTGGTGTCTCCCGTTGCGCGAAGGGTGATAGACGACGTCAAACCGAGATTGTCTAGGACTTCGCCAGCCACCTCGCTCACGCTCACCGGCGCGGGATAAACGACGAGACCGCTGTCGTCCAGTTCCGAGACCGTCAACGTGTTTTCGAGCAGCGCTTGCACTGAATGCGCCGCTGCCTTCGTCTTCTGCAGGAAGCTGCGGCGCTCGTCGGCGCGCAGTGAATCCCAGGAGTCGAGAAGCATTTCGACGTACCCCGTGACAACCGACATGGGAGCGCGCAGGTCGTGCGACAGCATGGCAACCATGTCCCGAAGAGATGCCTCGCGTACCTTGCGATCTGTGATGTCCTGGATCTGAGCGATGAAGTACTGCGGCGCGCCGTCAGGATCCCGTACCAATGTGACCGACAGCTGCGCCCAAACGGTGGAACCCGACCCGGTGATGTAGCGCTTCTCCAGGTCGTACGCGTCGATCTCCCCGGCAAGCAGCCGACTGCTGTAATCCACGTGTGTGTCGAAGTCGTCGGGGTGGGTGATGTCCTGGAACGACCGTGCCAGCAGTTCCTGCTCGGAGTACCGCGTAAGGTTCGCGAACGCTTTGTTGACTTGCCGCAGGCGCCCATCGAGTTCGACCAGCGCCTTGCCGATGGGGGCGTGGTCGAAACTGAGCCGGAAACGTTCCTCGGATTCCCGGCGCGCTTGCGCCGTTGCCCGTGCCTCGGTGACGTCCTCTACGACTCCCATTGCTGCTACGACCTGGCCGGACTCGTCTCGAATGGGAGTCAGGTGCTGAGAGAAGATTCGGCCCGCAAAGGGCACGTCGATGGTGTTCGAGCGACCTGCGAGCGCGTCTCGGAACCAAGGCTCGGCCATGGTGACCGTCTCTGCAGGGAAGACATCAAAGAGGGTCTTGCCCTCCAGGGCCTCTCGGGAGAGGCCCAGCGCGGCGAGGCCGCTGCCGTTGACTGACAGGTAGCGCAGGCTGCGGTCAAAAGTGAAAATGGCATCGAGGTCGAATGCACGCATCAGGGGATGGTCTGCTGCTCGCGAGAGGACCTCCAGCGTACGCGACCAAGCGTCGGTTGAGTGCGCCCCGTCAACGTCTCCCACTGCCTCTCGTGTGGGATCGCCGAACAGGTCGTGTCGAACCTCAGACCGTGGAACCAAGGTGAACTCCGTGACTTGACCGGTGGTCGGCGGTATGCCCGAGATGGGACATACTTGAGATGGAAAAGGCTACGTCAACAAGCGCACAACGCACCGGATTACATATGTTGGCACAAGCGACGACCCGCGCTGCCCTGCGTACGGCACCTCACGGGAACCCGACGGTCTCATCTGGGAGGTGGAGTCCGTCGAGGACCAGCTGTCCGAGGCGGCGGAAGTCGTTGTCGCGGGCCTTGCTTTGCACCTGGAGGTGGCAGTTGCTAACTTCGCCCGTCGCGGGGTCGCGCAACTCGATCGTGCCATCGATCCCGGCGTCGACTGTGCGCTCATGCCAGACGTGATCCATGGCGCTGACCCGCTGGTGAATCAGGGCAATCCCAGCGTCGCTGATGTGCGTGCTGCGACTTGACCTGCTTACCGCCTCCCACCGGTACCTCGCTTCTGCCGAGGAACCTGGAGAGCCCGGCTCTTTGAGGGTACGAGTCACCTCCGACAGTTCGTGGCAGGCGCGGTTCAGTTGCGGTGCTACCGGACTTGTATGGGCGCGAAGCGTCGTCACCGGCCACGGCTCTTGGCTGGGATACCGGCGGTGAGTGGTGCCACTTCATTTCGCCCGGTAGGGCTTTGGTGCGTGTTCACCCTCGCCGGGACTCGTTCATTGCTCGGCATGTGCACCGTAACCACCGCGGAGGCCGAGCTTGTGGCGTCGATCGTGGCGTCGCTGGCCGCGCGCAGGGTCTCCGCGACGGGCGGGGGGAGTGGCACGAGGCGCTTGGCGAGGATGTCGGCGGGGGAGACCCAGACGACGTCGCCCTCGGCAGGCGGGGTAGCCAGGCCGGCCTCGACGTCGTTGTGAGCTCGGCGCGACAGGGCTCGGGCCGGGCCGGTGAGGTCGGGTGCGTCGGCCTTCTCGGCGACGACGACTGCGAGCTCGGAGCCGGCCTCGATCGCGCGCAGCGAGGCGTGCATTGCCTGGGGCAGTCCTGGGCGGCTGGCGATGACCTCCGGGCTGGCCAAGGTGGTCTTGTCGTGGGTGATCTGGCGGTACGCGGCGCGGACCTCCGCGGCCGCGCGTGCCAGTGGCTCCTCGAGGCGGGCTCCTGGGGGAGCGAGGTCGCCCCAGCGGCTGGCCAGGTTGCTCCAGGAGCGTCCTGTCTCGGCGATGGCGGGGATCAGGCGGTCGGAACGCTCGAGCGCGCCGGCAGTCGCGGCGGCGTCGACGAGGACCATGCTGGCGCCGGCGATCAGGCCCTGGGTGCGGGTGATCAGCAGGATGTTGGACGTTTCGAGTTCCCGGGCCAGCGCGCGGTGGGTCTGGATGTCCCAGTTGGCCAGCGCTTGCGCGAGCCGGCCGGGGTCGTCGACGGGGCGCATCGCCTCGCCGGCGAGGGCTTGGGCGAACCGGTCGCTCAGGTAGCTGCGGGCGGTGTTCTCGCTTGCGGAGATCCGGTCGATCCAGGCACCGGTGGGGGCGATCGCGTAGGGGGAGTGGTGCTGCGCCAGGTGGATCCGGTGCCCGGCGCTGCGGGCGTCGTTGACGCGGTCGCGGCCGTGCTGCTGGAGCGCGACGTTGACGGCGTGGGCGGTGAGGTAGAGCCCGTGCATGATCCGGGTGCGTGCTGCCTCGAGGTCGCGGTGGGCGTCGGGCTGCTCGTGGGGGATCTCGGCGCCGTAGCGGCGGACCAGGGCGGCGGCGTTGAGGAAGGTCTGGGTCATCTGGTCGATGCGGTGGCTGGTTGGGCCTTGCCCTGGCCAGGCGGTGCGGCCGGAGAGGCTGGTCTCGATGGTGGCGGCTTGGGCGGAGAGGGTGGTGATGGGCCGGTCGCGCTCGTCGACGCCGGGGCGGCGACCGGGCAGGGATGCCCACAGGTCCTCGGCGGCCGCGACCATCGTCGGCCAGCTGCGCAGCAGGGTACCGGCGGCGTCTCCGTCGACGTCCATGAGGAGCTGGCGCGCCAGGTAGTCGACGTCGAAGAGCATCTCGCCGACGCTGCGCACGTCGCGCGCGGTAATCGGGATCTGGTCGACGTCGAAGAGCTCCTGGTCGATGTCGGCGTACGCCAGCCGCAGGTCAGTAGCCAAGGCCGCGGGCTTCCCGGATGAGGTCGCACAGGTCGACGACCAGCTGGGAGCCGTGCAGGTCGGGTCGGTGCAGCGGCAGGGGCCGGGTCAGCTCCTCGGCCTCGGTGAGCAGCTGCAGCGGGGTGGGCTCCTCGAGCTCGTCCACCTCGACGTCGGGCAGCTCGTAGTCCTCGGGCAGCAGGGCGCTGGCCTGGGAGTGCGCGAGGTAGACACCGAGGCCGAGGTCGTGCAGCGGCGAGTCGGCGGCCGCCCGGTCGGCGTCGCTCCATACCTGGGTGGCGGCTTGGTGCAGCAGGAGGGCGATCGAGCCGAGGCGGTCCCAAGTGCCGTCAGCGTTGAGGGTGTCCACGGGGGTTCCTTTCGGTCGGAGGTCGGTCTGGCCCATGAACCCACGTCCGGGTCGGTCCTCGCTCCGCTGCGCGGCGGGCTGTGGATAACTCGGGGTCGTGTCGGCGGCTGGGCACAAACTGGTCTCGTTCGCCTATGTCGTATGGCGGTCGCCGGACGAGCATCGCGGATAAAGTCAAGAGATTCGCACTAGTGCTGACAGATGGAGGAGGGTCGTGATGATGAGGTTCCCGATGACCGTGCTGAGAGTGGTGACGCTGGCGCCGGCGCTGCTGGTGAGCTTCGTCCTCACCGTGGTGGTGTGCGCCCTGCTCCCGCCGGCGCTCGGCCTGATCGCATTCCTGGCTGCAGCGGGCGTGCTCGTTGCACTGGCGCTCGGCCAGTTCGAGGTGCCGGCGACCGCGGCGCTGACCCGGTCGCGGCCTGCGACTGCGGCTGAGCTCCAGGTGATGGGGCCTGTGCTCGCCGAGCTGGGTGTCCGCGGCGTCGACGTCGGCACCCTGTTCGTACGCCGGCGTCAGAGTCCGGGCACCCTGGTGGCTGCGGCGATCGCGGATGGCGCTGTCATGGTCAGCCCCGGACTGTTCAACGCCACCTACCGGGGAGGAGTGACCGCTGCGGAGGCGGCCGCCGCGATTGCTCATGCCGTCGGCCGGCGGCGTGCGATCCGGCCGCGGCTCGAGCTCGCTGTGCTTGCGGCGACGACGCCGTGGCGGCTGGTGGGCGCGTCGTTCCGCGGCGTGGCCCGGGCGTTCGCCTGGCTTCCGTTCATGCGGCTGGCGTGGACGCTGCGAGGTGTCGTCGGGGTGATCTGCATCGTGCAGTCGGTCGTTGAGGGCCGGGCCGCTCCGGGGATCTTGGGCGGCGCGGTGATCGCCCTGACCTACCTGGTGCCGGCAGCCAGCCGGCGGATCGAGGCCGGCGCGGAGGCCGCGGCCGACCAGCTGGTGGTCTCCCTTGGGCTGGGCTCCGTGCTGGCTGGCCTGCTCCGGCGTCATGGCCATCCGATGACGCTCGAGCGGCTGCAGCGCCTGGAGACGGCCGTCGAGCAGCCGGCGCGGCGGCGGCTGCACCTGGTCCACGGCTAGGCACGCTCTCTGGCGCTGCAGGTCGGCGAGCTACTCGTCGTCCTGGAAGCCGGAGGTGGAGTGGTGCACGCAGCCGTGGCCGTTGCCCTCGTGCGGCTTGTGGTTCATGCACGGCAGCGAACCCAGCTTGTGGGAGCAGTCGACCCAGCGGACCGTTGTGCGGCCGGGGATGCGGCTGGCGTCCGTTGATGCGAGCGCGGTTGCCATCGCGACCCCCTAGCGCCGCGGGCCGCGGCGGCGGCCGAGCTGGGGCCGCTGGTAGGCGGCCGTGTCGGTGTGGTCGTGCTGGCGCCCGGACCGGTGGACCTGCGCGATCTCGGCGTCGGGGGAGGGGCCGGTGTCGGCGGCCGCGGCCTGGGCGGCGGCCTCCTGGGTGGCCCTGATCTCCTCGGCGCGCTGACGAGCCTCTTCCTCGAGCGCGGCTTCCTCGCGAGCGGCGTCACTCATGTGAACTCCCATGGATCCCGTGGACCGGCACAGGCTGCGCCAGTCCTCCTTGGTCTCCTAAGTGCGGATCGGGGGTGGGAGCGATCACCCTCGGCGCATCCGTCTTGGCGACCCGGGCCCGATCACGCCGACTGCGCCAGCAGCGTGGCTCCCAGCTGCTGCGCGGTGTGCTTGAGGACGCCCAAGGATCCGTTCTCACCGGGACGGTCGCAGCACGGATGGGTGCCGAAGCCCTCGTCGACGACGATGCGGTGCAGTTGGCCACCGCAGGCACGACAGCGCCGGCCGGCGTGGGTGGGGCACTTGGTCGGCCGCCACGGCGCAGGGCAGGCAGGCGGCCGGCGTCGGTGGGCTCACCTGGTGTTCGCGGTCCCAGTCGCGGCGCTGGCCTAGCAGCGTGGCGGTCTGTTGCCACAGTGCCTGCTCGAGGTGCGCCGGGGCGGGGCGGCCGAGGGCCTGGTCGACGGCGACTCTGCACAGCTGCTCACCGCAGCCGAGGAGGCGTTCGTCGATGCCGCGGGCGTAGCACCACCGGGCCAGCGTCTTCGCGGCCAGCGTCAGCTGCTCGTCCATTGACCTGCCCCTTGGCTCTCAGCAGTTGCCTCACAGGCCGCGCTCAGCGCCTTGGGCATCGTCGGTGGCCGCGGCGTACGACTCCTCGCGGGCGAGCGCCTGCGCGCACCTGGCTGGTCTTGCCCTCGGCGGGCTCGGGTCCTGTCTGGACTTCGGGCAGGGCGGCCTTGATCCCGCCGGCGGTGAGCCCGAGGATCGCGGCCGCGGCCAGCCCGATCAGTGCCTTCACCGGGCGACCCTCAGCTGCGCCCGCTCGGCGGCAACGGGGATCGCCCGCTGCTGCTCGCGCAACCCGAGGGAGCGGGGGCCTCTCTCGGGCACGTGCTCGTCGACTTCCAGCCTGCCGGCGCTGGCGCTGGCCGGCTGCTCGGGGAGATCCGCGGCGATCTTGGCGGCCAGGTCCCGCAGCGGCGGGGTCTTCTCGATGCGCCGAGTCGCCTGCAGCACCGTGGTGTGGTCGCGCTCGAAGTGCCGGGCGATCGTGGGCAGGCTGTGCCCGTGGATCCGGGCGGCGGTCATGGCCACCGCCCGGGCATCGGCGGCCGCCCGGCTCCGGTCGGCACCCAGGAGGACCTCCGGTGTGGTGTTGAAGGCATCCGCGGCCGCCACCACGGCGTGCTCGACCGGGCCATCGGGCTCGAACGTCGAGGCCAGAGGCCGCTGGTGAAGGTCGACCACGCTCTCCTCGGTGCGGGGGAGACGGGCGGTGTAGCGGCTGTTGACGTGCTCGCTCACCCGCGCCGCGGCGTCGGCCAGTCGGGGCCGCTCGGCGGTGCGGCGGACCGCATGGATCACCGAGCCGTGGTCCTTGTTGAAGTGCTCGGCGATCGCCGGCAGGGACAGGCCGGTCTCGCGGGCGGCCGTCATGGCCACCGCCCGCGCATCGCTGACTGGTCGGCGGCGTTCGGCGCTAAGAATCGCCTCCGGCGTCGTGCCGAACATCGGCGCCGCGGCGTTGATGGCCAGCTCGCACACCGCGGCCGGGCCGGTTGCCGAGGAGGCCGGCGCGCTCTGGTCGACCTGGACGGCCAGCACCGTCACCAGCGAGCACAGCCGCTCTGCATCGAGCGGTGCAATCAGGCTGGCGACCTGGTCATGTTCGCCTCGGCCAGCCGCGTCGAGGATGAGGCCCGCCAGCTGGCGGCCGCCCGGGTCGAGATCCATGGCTCGCTCTACCGACCCGGGGTCCTGGGACCCGGCAGGGTGGGGCTCGGGATCGGGTCACGGGCCTGCTCGGACATCCGCCGGCGAGCGTTGTCGGTGATCTCGCTGGCGATCCCGGCCGACTCACGGGCGCTGGCCGCGGCGTGGTCGACGACGTTGCCGAGCAGGCGCACGTCCTCGTCGGCGCGGCCGAGCTCCTTGCCGGCGGTCGCGATGCTCCGCTCCAGGCTGACCGGCTCCAGCAGCCCCATGGCAGTCACGTCCTGGCTGGCCTGGTGTGCCGTCTCGACGTGCTGGGCAGCCAGCTGGGCGACGGGCTTGGCCAGGGTGACCATCTCTCCGACGACCGCGAGGTGCGGCTTGAGTTGGGCGACCTCGCTGGCGATGACGGGATCGGAGGTGTCGGCCGGGTCGAGGAGGGCACGGGCGTCGGTGACCGACTGCGACGCGCGATTGAGGTGTACGAACAGGTCGTGCGTCAGGTCAGGCATCTCGTTGCACCTCGTGCGCAGCCGTCCCAGGTGCTCGCCGGCGGCCTCGAGGTAGAAGGAACCGCGCCCGGACAGCTTGGCCTTGGCCGAGTCGAGTTCGGCGTCGTTGAGCACGCGGAGCGCGGAGCCGATCGTCTCCTTCAGCTCCTCCACCACCCATCGGGCCCTGCCCACGGCCTGCTCGGCCTCGAACACGGCGTCGGCGGCGCTCATTGTGGTGTCGGTGGTCATGCCGACTCACCGCCTCCGGTTTCGGGCGGGCGGAGCGGTGGGAGGGGGCAGGACCTCGCGGAGTTGATCGAGCGCAGCCAGGGCCTGCTCGAGGTGTGCGCGGACGTCCTGGACCGGGTCACGGTCGGCCGCGGACGGGGAATCGGTGGGCGTGCTCACGGGCAGCTCCTTGGTGGACCGGGGTCATCTCTCAGTCACCAAAGGAAGGTCGACCCGTCGGGGCGATCACCCGACGCGAAGAAATCTTCGCTGATGCGTCAGCGGGGCCGGGTCAGGGCTGGTCTCAGGGCATCGACTCCTGGCCGTCGTCGGCGCCCTGGCTGATGACGTGCGCGGTGGCGTTGCGCGCGGCGTTGAGGTGCTTGTGCAGGTCGACCGCGAGACCGCGGGCCTCCTCTAGATGGAGGCGAGCGACGCCGATCGCCATCGCCGGGTCCGACTCGTCGGTCATCGCATCCATGCTGAGCACCTGGTGAGCCAGAGCCTGCTCGAGCGTGCTGGAAAGCTGCGATGATGCCTGGGGGAGTGCGGCCGCGATCTCGGCGAACTCCGCCAGCTGGGCGGAGGTCTCAGCCGGGATCTGGTCCTGCTCCCACATCGTGGCGCGGTTGAAGCCGTAGACGTGCTCGCGGGCCGCCGACGCGTGCCCGCCTGCTTCGAGCTGGTCGTTGTCGTCCACCGGGTGCCCTTCCCTCCGAGAGGTTGGGCTTGAGTCTCGCGGATCTCGCCGGCCGGCGCGCGCCGCTGGCGGTGAGGCTGTTAACAACGGGAAAGGGACTCCCTCCAGGTGTGTGGGGAGGGAGACTGAGCCATGGACGACAAAGCGGCCCTGATCGCGCGGCGCGTCGCGATGTCCGCCGCCGCGTGGTTCAACGCCCCCAGGATGTTGAGGCCTATCGCCGGCTCGCCGCGGCGGCCAGTGAGTGGAACGCCTACTGCGCCCGACGATGGAGTCACTGACGGCAGACGACTCCGAGTTGCTCGACGAGCTGGCCGACGTCGCGCCGCCGCAGTCCCTTGCCGCGCTGCTGCCCGACGTGACAGGGCCTCATGCTGCGGCGGGCCCGCCGCCAGCTCTAGCGCCGCGCGGACTGTCGCGGTCCGTGCCGGCCCGCTCCCAGCCTGTTACACGGCTGCGTTGTGTAACGGAACGTATGTCCGCGCGTTCGGTAGCGGTGCGCGCGGCCACTCAGGAGCGCGGCCGCACAGATTCGCCGCTGGGCGGTGGCACCTGGCGGGTCTCGTTCTGCTTGCTTCGGCGCAGCATGTCCCGATCCGCGTGGGCTGCTGACGGATCCAGCCCGGCGTTCGCGATCATCTTCTGCAGGCTCAGCAGTTCGGTCGCTGCCTCGGGCCGCGTGCGTTCGTAGTGGCTCAGAACGAAGCGGTTAAAGAGCGGAACCGCCATCGCCAGCTGGCCGCGTTTGGGTGCGTAGACGTCGCCCTCCTCGATGAGCTCCTCGCGGAGCCAGGACAGCTCTTGCTGGGAGCGACCGAGAGTCTTGGCGATCGCCGCTGTCGAGGCGCGCCCGCCGTGCAGAGCGAGGGCGGCAAGGAACTCCATCTGGCGATCGCTGATGCGGTCCCAGCGGGGACCAAGCGTGCGGCGTTCGAGCATGTCGGCGACCTGGGGGAGTGCGGCTTCGACGTCGCCGAGGGTGATCTGGTCGGGCCCAGGCGCGGATGTCCAGATGGCGTGGGCGAACAGCTGCAGGTGGGCCGGGTAGCCGTTGCTGGCCTCGACCACGGCTGCAGCCGCCTCGGGAGTCCACGCGACACCGGCCCGGCGTGCTGGCTCCACCACGGCGTATCGGGCGTCATCGGGTTCGAGCGTCAGCGGGATGGGCTCCAGCACGAAGAGGCGGTCTGGGTGGGTCACGCCGGCCTTGCGGAGTGCATCGGGGGTGAAGGGCAGTCCGGTGCCGGCGAAGAGGACCGGTGCGGAGGGGTGGTCGACGTTGAGTCGGTGCAGCGTCGCCGCGAGCAGGGCGAGGTCGGGCCCAGAGGCGACCTGGAGTTCATCGACGGTGATCAGCAGGCCGCCGCTGTGGGCGTCCTTGCGGACCTCGGCCGCCAGCGTGGCCAGGGCGTCAGCGAGCGTTCCCGCGTCCAGGCCCGGTGCTGCGGCGTCGGATTGGTGGGTAGAGATCCCGGCACCGATGCCCGCGATGCTGAGGTTGACCCCACCGATCCGCTCGAAGGCCTTGCGGGCGCGCTGCCAGGGGCCGGCCTCCTCCGCCATACGGGTGCGAGCGCGCTGGAGCAGCGCCTCTACAAGACCAGCGTGGCCCGACACAGCCTGGAGGTTGACCACCTCGAAGCCTTGCTCCTTGCCAAGGTCCGCGAACGCGCTCACCGTGACGGTCTTCCCCACGCCGCGCGGGCCGGCAAGGATCATGTCCTGGGCACGGACGCGGCCGCCAGCGACAATGTCGTTGAGCACCAAGTGCCAGTCACGGAGAAGGCCGTCGCGTCCTGCCAGGACGGGCGGGTTGTGCCCAGCACCGGGCGTGTACGGGCTCTGATCCACCAGCGCCACCTTCCTAGACTCACCTAGATTTAGGGGGTTTTCTAGGTCAGTCTAGGTGGTCACTCGGCGGGCGAGCTCTCGCGCGTGGGACCGGCGTGTCAACGGCCGATCCGGCGTGGCGGGGGAGGAGCGCCGCCGGCAGTGGACCGGTCGGCGCCGAGGGGTCTACGGGCTGCCTGGTCGGGACTCTCGGGGGCTGGGCCGGCCTCGCCGCAGACGAGGGATTCGCCGAGCTTGTCGGCAAGCTCGGCGATGTCGGCGGACAGCACCTGCTCGAGAATGTCGGCGATGCTGCCGGCGGAGCCGTCGCAGTGGTCGACCAGGTCGGCGGCGAGGCGATCGAGGGCGCGGTCGCCCTGCTGGGTGAAGGTGACGAAGCCGGGGCCCGGCTGCTCTGCGGGTGAAGTGCTCATCTGGGTCCTCCTCTGCTTGGTCACCTAGGTGATCCCGGACCTTGGGAGCGATCAGCTGCGCGAGGTACTTTCGCCAGCTCACCGGCCTGGGCCGGCACGCGTAGTGCACCGGCGGCGGGCACGGCAGCGTCGGATCCGCTGCTAGCTGCGCACGACTCGCAGGGCGATGATTCGCCACCCGTCAGGAACGCGGCGTCGGGCGGCCGCGAGCGCCTGGTCGTAGTCGGAGTCCTGGACGGTCAACTCGTCTCGGCCGAGGGTGTAGCCGCCGCGGTGGTCGGGCGGGATCTCCTGCACCCGGGGCGTACAGGGCGAGGACTCGAGCTGCGGTCTCCGTCACGTGCTCGACTCCTGCCCGGCCATGGTGCGCATCAGGCGAACGTCCCGGCGGAAGGCTGATGGGAGCCCAGCGCTCTGCTCCGGATCCCCCTGGTAGCCGATCAGGCCATCCTCCACCAGGTCTGCGGCGGTCTCCAGGATGCGCGCCACGCGCAGGAGAAGCGCCGGGGGCATCTGGACCGACGGCTCGTCGTAGAAGCCTGTGGTGGCCACCTGGTCATGGACCAGCAGTCCGAGATAGCTCTGCGCGTGCGCGATCTGAGCCACCCGATCGCGGGTGTGCTCGAGATCGTCGCGCTCGACGAGGAGGATGCGGACGACCTCGCCCAACCCCGCGAAGACCCGGCCGGCGAACCTCACGGGAACCGCGGCGGTCCGCGGTGCGCTCATCAGGTCCGCACCCGGTGTCTCGTCGACGAAGCCGAAGACGATCTCCCTGGCCATGCCGGCGAGGGCATCGTCGGTGAGGTACCGGCGGGCGGTGGTCTCTGTGACACGCATCTGCTCAGCGACGAACTTGACCCGTTCGTCGAGCAACTCGCCGGCAGCGGACCGGGACATCGTCATGCCGAGGTCGGAGACGGCCGCCAGGAGGTCGTCGATGCGCCGGTCGCGCCAGGATCGTGCAGCCCACCCGATCAGCCGGCCGCAGGGGAGTAGCGGTCTGGTGTAGTCATCACGGGGATTCTGCCATCCAGGTGCGGGTCACCTTTGTGATTGAGGAGCGTCCGAGCGATCAGCAAGAGGCGTTCGGGGGTGAAGCAGTCCACCGGGGCGGCTGCAGCCTCCGGGGCGGCTGGCGGCTGGACTGTGCCCAGGAGTTCGAGCACCTCGGCGCGGTCGCGGAACTGTGATCGTTCTCCCTGTCGCTAGTGTTCGTCGCTGATGGTTACCGGAGTCGACCCCTCGGAGTTGCGGGCAGCACGCGAGAAGGCGGGCCTGACCCAGCACGAGCTGGCGCGTCTCGTCGGTGCTGCTGGCGGGGAGCGCATCTCGCGCTGGGAGCTCGGCACGTCCGTTCCCCGGCCGGATTTCCTGGTCAAGCTCGCAAGGGCACTGGACATCCCGACCCTTCGTCTCATTCACATTGACGGTGAGATCCCCGACCTCAGGGCTCTGCGTCTGCAGGCCGGACTGACAGTCCCCAAGCTGGCGGCGGCCGTGAATGTTGCTGTGCCTACCTACTACGCATGGGAGCAAGGCCGCTGGGCTCGGCTCCCTGCGGCCAGGCAACTCGACAAACTCGCCGGTGCCTCGGGGCACCCTATTGATGTCGTCGTCGCCGCCTTCTACGAGGCACAACGTCAACGCCTGCAGCGCGAGGAGATCTAGCTCCGGGCAGACAACGCGCAAACGCCCCGGGTTGACGGTTATCCACAAGGAACAGGTTCTCCCCGGGAGAACCGGATGATTTTGTGGTCCCATAGATCCGGACATTCGGTGCGCGAAATTGATCGGTCCCATCGGGGGGACTGGGCCGCGCAACAGCTTCCAGTCAGGGCCCGGGCGATGACATCTCGGAGTTGGTCACCTGTGGATATCCACTCGCTCGATAGAAATGCACTAGTGTCGTCTTGTCGAGTTGGGTTGGCGATGATCGCTCCGAACCCGGCTTGACACGTAGGTGATCGAGACACGAGAGGACTCGGGATCCATGTCGATGAACATCACTCAGGACCGGTCGGGCGAAGCACCCTCCGATGTCGCGGCCACGCCCCACGTCACCCACTACCGGCCCTTCAGACAACGCCCCAGGCGGTGGGTGTTTGCACTCTGCGCAGGCTTGGTCGCTGCTGGTGCGCTAGGTACCGGCTACGCGTACACGTCTGTTAATGACACCCGAGAGGTCTTGGTCGTCAGCAGCGACATCAAGCGCGGCGAGATCATCGAGGCCGGCGACCTCGCCGTCGTGCGGGTCAGTGTCGACCCGGCGTTGACGCCGGTCCCCGGCAGCCAGAAGGCGGAGCTCGAGGGCAGCCGCGCTGCCGTCGACCTGTGGGCCGGCACTCTGCTCACCGCGCAGGCAGTCACCGACAACCTGGTGCCGGGGGAGGGGGAGTCCCTGGTGGGCATCAGTCTCACTCCCGCGCAGATGCCCTCGGAGCCGCTCTACGGCGGCGACGTCGTCCGGATCGTCACCACACCCGGCGACCAGGGCGAGATCACCGACAAGGAGCCGGTCACGATCGAGGCCACCGTCGTTGGTGTTAGCCGGGCGGAGGAGACGGGGGAGACCGTCGTCGACGTCTCGGTCCCCGAAGCCGAGGCCGCCGACCTGGCTGCCCGGGCCGCTACCGGAAGGGTCGCACTCGTCCTGGACGCCCGGGAGCGCTGAGGCATGGCGCTGATAGTCCTGGCCTCCGCCAGCGGTTCGCCCGGCGTCTCCACCTCGGCGCTCGGGCTCACCCTCAACTGGCACCGACCCGTGCTCCTGGTCGACGCCGACCCGACCGGATCCTCCTCGGTCTTCGCCGGCTACTTCCACGGTACCCAGGAGCCGACCGGCGGGCTGATCAACCTCGCCCTCTCCCTGCGCGAGGGGACGCTGGCCGACGCACTGCCCCGCGAGACGCTGCTGCTGGACCCCGAGGCGTCGGCCGAGCGCTCGGCCTGGTTCCTGCCCGGCATCCGGGCCCACGAGCAGGCCCCCAGCCTGCTGCCCTTGTGGGAGCCGCTCACCGAGCAGCTGCGCGCCCTCGAGCGCAACGGTCAGGACGTCATCGTCGACGCCGGCCGACTCGGCCTCGTCGGCTGGCCCCAGCCGCTCATCGCTGCATCCGACCTGACCCTGCTCGTCACCCGCAGCTCGCTGCCGGCGCTGGCCGGCGCCACCAGCTGGGCCAAGACCCTGCGTGCACAGTTCGCCGCGGTCGGTGGCCTGTCTCGCCTCGGGGTCCTGCTCGTCGACGAGGAGCGACGTTGGCCTACGGTGCCCACCGGCGCCCGAGTCCGGCCGTACACCGCACGCCACATCGCCAAGGCGCTCCAGATTCCCGTGGTCGCCTCCGTGGACTGGGAGCCCGAGGTGGCCGAGGTCTACTCCCACGGCGCCCGCAAGCCACGCAAGTTCGAGTCCTCTGGGCTGCGGCGCGGCTACCGGGGCAGCACCGCCGCAATCCAGTCCATCCTCGGCGCCAACCAGGCCGCCCTCGCTTCCACGAACGGAGGCCACGCATGAGCACCAACGGACACCACCAGGAGACCAACGATCGTCACCCGCTGCGCGCCGACGAGTGGCTCGATGCCCGCCACGCCGCGAACCGCGAGCAAACCTCGCCCTTCGCCCGCGGCCGCGGCACCAACGGCACTCCGCCGCCTCCGCCGCCGGGCGTCGAGGCCCACGACCCGACCTCACTGCCGATCTTCGCCGGCGCCTGGACCAGCGAAGGCGAGGGCCAGCTGCCCGGCCGCGCCCGCTCGGAGTTCAGCTTGCGCCCGCTGATGGCGCCCACACCGGAGGAGCACCATCACATCCACGGTGCGGACGGCGAGGTCCAGTTGGACTGGGAGCTGATCGCGCAGTATCGCGCCGAGATCTCGTCGCGACTGACCGCCCGGCTCGACAAGGAAGGTGGCCGGGTCACCGAAGAAGACCGCGAGCAGATGGGCCTCGACGTCATCGAGGAGCTCATCAAGTCCGAGGCCGAGACGCTGGTCTCCACCGGCCGGCCGCCGTGGACGAAGGGCCAGGAGAAGGCCCTCAAGTCCGCCCTCCACGCCGCCCTGTTCGGACTCGGCCGCCTGCAGCCCCTGGTCGAGCGCGAGGACGTCGAGAACATCATCGTCATCGCCCGCGGCCCGGTCTGCTCGGTCTGGCTGGAGCTGGTCGACGGCAGGCTGGTCGAGGCCGCCCCGATCGCCGACTCCGAGGACGAGCTGCGTGAGTTCGTCTCCGACCTCGGCGCCCGGCAGAACCGGCCCTTCACCGAGGCGCGGCCGCACATGGACCTCCGGCTGCCCGGCGGAGCGCGGCTCGCGGCCGGCTCCTGGGTGATGGCCTACACCTCGGTCGTGATCCGTCGCCACGGTTTGCGCGAGGTGTCGATGGACGAGATGGTCTACGGCCGCAAGGCGTGCAGTCCGGTCCTGGCCGACTTCGTCGCAGCCTGCGTGCGCGCCGGCAAGAGCATCGTCGTCTCCGGGGTCCAAGGCAGCGGCAAGACCACCTGGGTCCGAGCACTGTGCTCGTGTATCCCGCCCTGGGAGATGATCGGCACCTTCGAGACCGAGTTCGAGCTGCACCTGCATGAGCTCGTCGACCGCCACAAGATTGTTCACGCATGGGAGCACCGCCCCGGATCCGGCGAGGTCGGCATCGACGGCCGCCAGGCCGGTGAGTTCAGCCTCGAGGAGGCCATCCACCACTCCTTCCGGTTCAACCTCGCCCGCCAGATCGTCGGCGAGGTCCGCGGCCCCGAGGTCTGGAACATGCTCAAGGCCATGGAGTCCGGCCCGGGCTCGATCAGCACCACCCACGCACGCAGCGCCGAGCACACCATCGAGAAGCTCGTCTCCTGCGCCATGGAGAAGGGCCCGCAGGTCACCCGTGAGCTGGCGATCAGCAAGCTTGCTGCCGCGATCGACATCGTGATGTACCTGCGCTCGGAGGTCGTCCCCAATCCCGACGGCACCTTCCGCAAGCAGCGCTGGGTCGAGGAGGTCCTGGTCGTCCAGCCGAGCATCGACGCCGCCAGGGGATACGCCACCACCCCGATCTTCGCGCCCAACCAGCTCGGCCAGGCCGTCGCCACCGGGAAGCTCGACAGCTTCCTCGCCCAGGAGCTGGCGCGGCACGGGTTCGACCTCGAGGCGTACAAGGCCGAGTCCCAGGCCAACCCGGGGGTGGCCACGTCATGAGTACCGCGTTCCTGCCCGCTGTCTTCGGCGCGCTCATCGTCATCGGCCTGATCGGGATGGTCTACGCGCTGATCCCCGCGCCGCCCAAGCTGCCGCGGCCCGCCCGGACCGTCACACCGTTCGGGCGGCTGGGGAACTGGTTCGTCCGGCTCGACCGGCGCACCCGGATGCTGATGGTCGGCGGAGCCGTGGCCGGCCTCCTGGTCGCGCTGGTGACCGGCTGGGTGATCGCGATCGTGCTCGTCCCGGCCGGGATCGTCGGTATCCCGCTGTTGCTGACGCCCCCGCCGGCGGCCGCGAGCATCGAGAAGCTCGAGGCGCTCGAGGAGTGGACTCGGTCGCTGTCGGGCAAGCTGACCGCCGGCCAGTCCCTGCGCTCGGCGCTCATCAAGTCCCTGCAGTCCGCGCCGGCGCCGATCGAGCGTGAGGTCGGGCTGATGGTCTCCCGGTTGTGGAACAACACCGCCAATACCGAGGACGTGCTGCGCGCCTTCGCCGAGGACCTCAACGACTCTACCGGCGACGTCGTGGCCAGCCAGCTGATCCTGGCAGCCAGTGGCCGCGGCCAGGCTGGACTGTCGAAGGCGTTGGACGCCCTCGCCGAGACCGTCGCCTCCGACGTGCGCGCCCGCCGCCAAATCGCCGCCGACCAAGCCAAGCCCCGCACCACCGCCCGCACCGTCACAGTGATCACCCTCGGTGTGCTCGGCATGCTCGCCTTCACCGGCGACTACATCGAGCCCTACGGGTCCCCGCTGGGCCAGGTCATCCTCGCCGTCCTGCTCTCGGCCTACGTGGCCACCCTGCTGTGGATGCGCCGGATGGCCGTCGCCAAGCCACTCCCGCGGTTCCTCGACCTCCAGGCCCGCAACGCGCACCGCGCCGCCCAGCGCACGGCGCCGGGCGAGAAGGAAGGAGCGCTCGCATGACCGGCCTGCAGATCGCGCTCGCCAGCGGCACCCTCCTCGGGCTGGCCCTCGCCCTGCTCGTATGGCGCCTTGCGCCCTCCGACCCCGACCTAGTCGACGCGCTGGACCGTCTCTCACCTGACCACGTCGTACCCCGCCGCAACACTCCCGGCCCCGACGCCGACACCGGCACCAGTTCGGCGGTCGATCGGATCGGCTTGTGGGCGATGAAGAACCTGCCCGGCGGCGCCTCGGCGCACACGCCCCGCAAGGACCTGGCCATTCTGCAGATCAGCGAGACCCGGTTCTACGGCGAGAAGGTCGTCTGGGCACTGCTCGGCCTGATCATGCCGCCGCTGCTGGCCGCCTTCTTCACTCTCATCGGCCTTCCGCTGCCGTTCGCCATCCCGACGCTCGGCTCGCTGGCCCTGGCAGCCCTGTTCTGGTTCATGCCCAACTACAACGCCGCCGACGACGCCAAGAAGGCCCGCATCGAGTTCAGCCGCGCCCTGGGCGCCTACATCGACATGGTGGCCACCGGCGTCCGCGACGGATCCAGCGGCCAGCAGGCGCTGCGCTCGGCAGCCGAGGTCGGCGACAAGTGGGTCTTCAAGCGGATCGAGAGCGAGCTGCGCCGCGCCCGCTACATGACCCGCGCACCCTGGGACTCCCTGCACGGTCTCGCCGACGAGCTCGCCGTCCCCGAGCTCGATGACCTCGCCGACATCATGCAGCAGTCCGGCCAGGACGGAGCCCAGATCTACAACAACCTCCGGGCCCGCGCCGCCGCACTCCGCTCGGCGATGCTCAGCGCCGAGGTCGGCAAGGCCAACGCCACCTCCGAGCGCATGTACATCCCAGCCAGCCTGCTCGGCATCGTCTTCATGGCGATCCTCGTCACCCCCTCCCTGCTCCGCTTCACCACCTGACCGACCTAACACCGACCCCAAGAACCCGGGTCCACCCAGACCGCAAACCGAACAACCAGGAAGGAAGAACCCCGATGTTGAAGCTCTTCATCGCCCTCCAGATAGCGGCGCTGACCACGCTCGCCTCCCTCGAGGACCGCGTCACCAGGCAGCGCGACGAGCGCGGCTCCGTCACGATCGAGCAGGTCCTGTGGGCCGGCGCAGTGATCGTCATCGTCGGCATCGTCGTCGCGGCCATCAAGTTCTTCGTGACCAGCGAGTCCGCCAAGATCAAGTAGGCCGCCATGTTCGCCAGCCTCCACCGCCGCAGCCGGGACGAGCGCGGCTCAGTGACCATCCAGATGGTCTTCCTGATGCCCGCGCTGTTCCTGCTGATGTTCCTCGGCCTCCAAGGCGCCCTGTACTACCACGCGAAGCAGGTAGCGCTCGCGGCCGCGCAGGAGGGCGCCCGTGAGGCAGGCAGCGAGACCGGCACCCGCGACGCCGGTGTGGCCACGGCGAACACCTTCCTCCACGACGCCGGAGGCTCCGACGTGATGACCTCCACCAGCGTCTCCGGATCACGGACCACGACCACCGCCACGATCACCGTCACGGGCAAGTCCATGAGCGTTATCCCCGGCTGGCACGTGACCGTCACCCAGAGCGCCAGCGTCCCGGTCGAGAGGCTCACCGAATGACCAGGCAGACGAGGCGGACCAGCACACGCAGCCGGCGCCGGGACGAGCGCGGGTCGGTGGCCATCGAGGCCGCGATCGGCGTCCCGGCCTTCGGCCTGTTCGTGGCGATGATCATCCTCGGCGGCCGCGTGGAGATCGCCAAGCAGTCCGTGGACGCAGCCGCCTACGAGGCAGCTCGAGCGGCCTCCATCGAGCGCACTCAGAGCGAAGCCATCACCTCCGGCAAGTCCGCGGCCACCAGCAGCTTGAACGACCAGGGCCTGCAATGCACGACCACCAACATCACGATCAACGCTGCGGCCTTCAACGCCCCGCTGGGAACCACCGCCCAGGTCACCGCCACCGTGACCTGCAAAGTCGACGTGGCGGACCTGAGCATCCCCGGCCTGCCCGGCACCCGGACGATCACTGCCACCGCCAGCAGCCCCGTCGACGCCTACCGGGAGCGCCGATGATGAGCCACCGCATCCGCTGCCTCATGACGCCGCGCTCGCGCGATGAGCGCGGCTCCATCAGCGTCTGGTTCGCCACCGCAGCACTGGCGATGATCATCCTCGTCGGGATGGCCGTCGACCTCGGCGGCAAGGTCCACACCCAGCAGCAAGCCCGCAGCGCGGCCGCCCAGGCCGCCCGCACCGGCGCCCAGGAGGTTCAGGGCTCGACCGCAGTCCGCGGCGAGGACCTCCGCGTCGACCTCACCGCCGCCAAGACGGCCGCCATGGACTATCTCCGCGCCGCCGGCGTGGAGGGAACCGTCCGCGTCGTCGACGGCGACACCCTGATCGTCACCACCACCGACACATACACCAGCAAGTTCCTCGGGATCATCGGCCTGGACACGATGCAGGTCACCGGGGAGGCGTCCGCGCGGCTCATCCGCGCCGAAGGAGGCATCGAGAGATGACCACCCATCCCACCCTGGGCCAGCGGCTCACCGGCCTCGCAGCCTCTGCCGCCGTACTCGGCATCGTCCTCGGGCTGCCCGCACTATTCCTCGCGATCGGTGCCAGCCCAATCCCGGACCACGCCCCGAACCTGGACGGCATCAAGAACGCGCTCCTGGCGCCCGACGACGGCACCCTCGTCCTCGGCCTATTCAAGGTGATCGGCTGGGTCGCGTGGGCCTTCATGGCGCTGAGCCTGGTCGTGGAGGCCATCGCACGGCTCCGCAAGGTCCAGGCGCCCCAGCTGCCGGGCCTGGGCCGGCCTCAGGCCGCAGCACGCGGCCTCATCGGCCTCGCCGCCCTGCTGTTCATCGCCGCGCCCATCGCCGCCCAGGCAGCCACGATCACCACGGCCGCCGCGGCGCCAGTGACGGTGGGACACGTCAACGCCGGTGCCGCCGACCAGGCGCCCGCCCAGCAGGACGTCAAGGTCGAGACGAAGCAGGAGCGCCAGCGCAAGACGCTCGACCACGCTGTGAAGCCGGGGGAGAGCCTGTGGTCGATCGCCGAGGACCACTTCGGCGACGGTGCCCGCTACAAGGAACTCGTCGAGCTCAACCGCGACCTCCTCGGCGCGCAGCCGAGCTTCCTCGAGCCCGGTTGGGTACTCAAGCTGCCCGCCCTCAACGGCGAGGCACCGGCCCACGACTACACGGTGCAGCCCACCGACACCCTCAGCGAGATCGCCCAAGAACAGCTCGGCGACGCCGACCGCTGGCCCGAGATCTACCAGGCCTCCATCGGCATCACCCAGCCCGGCGGGGCCCAGCTGACCGACCCCGACGTCATCGACGTCGGCTGGAAGCTCAAAATCCCCGGCGCCGAGCAGGGGGGCAGTCACGACGACACCCGGCACCAGCAGCCGCGCGACGTCGAGCCCGAGACGCCCGCCAGCCCCGAGGACCAGCGGCCCGTCGACCTGCCGGCCGAGGAGGAGCCGCCGGTCGCCCAGGAGCCCGAGGTGCCCGAAGTACCCGAGACGGCCGTGCCCGACGCGCCGCCCCAGGCCGAGGAGCCGGCGGCACCGGCCGCCGACATCGACCAGGTCGACGACGCTGACGACTCGATCCTCGACGCGCCGTGGGTCCTCGCCGGTCTGACCGGCGGGGGCGTCCTGCTGTCCGGGGCACTGCTCATGGCCCTGCGGTCCCGCCGCCGCGCCGGCTACCGGAACCGGACACCGGGCCGCGCGATCGCCGCGCCGCCTCCGGAGCTCGCGCCTGTCGAGATGACCCTGAACGCCACCGGTGCCGCGGCCGCGGCGACCGTGGAGTTCGCGGACGAGGCGCTGCGCCGCCTCGCGGCCGCCGTCGGCGCGCAGGGCATCACGATGCCGCCGCTCGCTGCCGTGGAACTCGCGCACGGCAAGCTGACCTTGCACCTGAGCGCGCCGGCCGCTGTCCCGGGGCCCTGGGTGGGCAGCCCGGACCAGACCCACTGGCACGTCAGCACGGACACCGCCGTCGACGAGCTTGGCCCGGACACGGGGAACGTCGAGCCGCCCTACCCGCTCCTGGCCACCATCGGCATGAGCGACACCGGTGAGACGTGGCTGCTCAACTGCGAGGAACTGTCCACTCTCACCATCAGCGGCGACCCGACCTACGGCCGGGACTTCGCCCGCCACCTCGCCGCACAGTTCGCCGTCAACCCGTGGTCGCGGCGCGTGCAGGTCGACTGCATCGGCGTGGCTGAGGAAGCCGTCGCCATGGACGAGCGGATCAGCTACCACCCGACCGGAGCAGCCGGGTCGCTCGCGACCGCGGAGGCCCTCGCGGCCGCCGTCACCACGGTCGACCGGGCGAAGCGACACGACACCGACGTGTCCACGGCACGCACCGGCAGCGTCGACGACGACACCTGGCCGGCCCGGATGCTGTTGCTCGACGCGGCGGCCGGAGACCCCGAGGACCTCGAGCAGCTGCTGCAGCTGGTCACCGACCACGTCGGGCAGTCCGCCACCTCCATCGTCGTCGCCGGCGAGCGCCCCAACACACCGGGCGCCGTCCTGCACATGACGAACACCGGCCGCGTCGTCCTCGAGCAAGCCAGCCTCAACCTCATCGCCGTCGGCCTCACCAGCGACGAGGCCCGCGGCTGCGCCCTGGTCTACGGACAGAGCGAGGTCGCCGAGGACGTCCCCGTGCCGGTCGACGAGACCGCCACCGACGGCTGGGAGGCCTACACCGACCAGTCCGGGGCACTGCGCCGCGAGTACACCCTGCCGCGCAACACCCCCGCGGACGCCGTCGACGAGCCGCTGTCCTCCCTCCTGGAGGGCGACGACCAGGACTACATCCGTCAGAGCGCGATCGTGCAGGAGGACCTCGAGACGCTGGCGCCGAAGGTTCCCGAGCACGTCCGAGCCGAGGTCGAGCAGAGCGACCCCAATCTCGACCAGGACATCGCCGACTGGTTCTCGACCGACTGCGACCGTCCACGGCTCAGCCTGCTCGGTCCGGTCACCGCACGCACCCACGGCAAGGCCCTGGCCAAGCGCAAGCCCTACTTCACCGAGCTCCTCGCGTACCTTGCCCTGCACCGCAAGCACGGAGCCACCCGCGAGGAGATCGGCGAGGCATTCGGGATCACCCCCGGCAAGGTGCGCGACTACACCAACACCGTCCGCGAGTGGCTGGGCTCCAACCCGGCCACTGGAGAGCCCCACCTGCCCCACGCCGACAAGGCACCCGCCACCAAGCTTCGCGGCGTCAACGTCTACCAGGTCGACGACGGTCTCTTGGTCGACCTCCACCTCTTCCTCCGACTGCGCAAGCGCGGGCAGGCCCGGGGCGGCGCGGAAGGCGTCGCCGACCTCTGCACCGCGCTCGAGCTGGTCGGCGAGGCCAAGCCGTTCAGCCAACTGCGTGAAGAGGGATGGTCTTGGCTGGTCAATGAGCCCGACCGCGTCGACCTCATGGCGTCCGGCTGGATCGCCGATGTCGCCCTCATCGTCGTGACCGAGGCTCTCGCCGCCGGCGACCTGGTCAAGGCTCGCTCCGCCGCTTACGTCGCCAACCGGGCCGACCCTGACGGCGAGAGCACCCGCCTGTGCCTGGCCCACGTCATGAAGGCCGAGGGCGACCAGCTCGAGGCCGACCGGATCCTCCGCGAGGAGATCTGCAACCGGTCCGACGACGGCGACGCCCCGCTGGAACTGTCGGAGCGCACGAAGACCATCATCAGTACCCACGGCTGGCTCGCGAGCTGACTCGGGAAGGGAGCACCAGCACATGACCACGTTCGACCAGGAGCTCACCGGCCGCTACGTCGCGGCCGGCGGCGACCGCCCAGACCTCGACGCCCGACGCGTGGCCAGGGCCGTCTTCGTGCGCGACACCATCCGCACCCTCTACAACGCCGACAAGCAGTTCGGCATCGACCCCGCCGACAACGGCTCGCTGGCCGAGCTCGTCGACGCCGCCGAAGAACACCTCGAGCACATTGCCACCGACGTCAGCCAGCGATCAGTCATGGCGCCGCCCAACATAGGAGGAGACACCGCATGAGGAAGCACCACTCCGCACTCGGGGGAGTGGCCCTCGCCCTCGCCCTCACCCTCACGGGCTGCTCGGACGACAGCACCGACCCCGAGGCCGAGGACACCCCGACCGCTACGCCGAGCTCGAGCCCGACGAGCACTGCGCCGACGCCGCAGACTCCCGAGGAGAAGGCGGCGGCCCAGCTGGCGATGTACCTCGAGGTACGCGACCTCGCTTACCGGAAGCGGGACATCAACTTCAAGGCGCTCAATCCGGTCGCGACCGGTGAGGAGTTTCTGCAGTTGCAGCACACCGTCGCGAGCATGATGAATGAAAACGTCACGGTGACCGGGGAGTACGCACACACGCTCGACGCGCCGCGGAATCGCGGGACCTCGATCCTGATCATCGACTGCGAGGACCGCACCAGGGTCACCTGGAAGAACGACGGGGCGATCAGGCAACCGGACTTCACCGACCCCAACGGAAACCCGCTCCGCAACCCCGCCCCGGTTGAGTACACGCTCGTCAAGGACAAGGGTGCGTGGAAGGTCTCCGACTCGGACCTGCTTTGGGACCAGCCATGCTGAGGAGACTCATTGCTCTGTTGGTGGCGTTGGCAGGGTCGCTCGTCATCGTGTTCGTCACCGCCTCCGCCGCGAGCGCTGACTGCACAGCGGACCCGGTGACCGGCGAAGTTGTCTGTGACGACGAGGATGGCGGCAACGACGGCGGTGACGGCGGTGACACCGGTGGCTCGTCGACTTGCTCGACCTCAGACGGTAGGGAGATCCCGTGCACTGGCCCCGGCGGGTCGGTATGGAGCAGCAGCCATCAGTGCTGGGTCGGCGACGTCTGGGATCCGGGTGGGGAGGGCCCACTGCCGCCCCCTGGACAGAGCAACGAGGATGGTGCGTGGCACATCTGCTACTGGCCGCCCCCAGGCTCCTCATGGGATCCGGTCTGGATCCAGAACGGCACGGTCACGATCGACCCGGTGGTTCTCGCCAATCGCGCGATCGCGTCGATGGACCTGGATCCGATCAGGATCGGCATCGTTCCCGAGCCCGGCCCCAACCGGATCGGACTCGTTGGTCTGCCGGTGTGGATGTGGGTCGACAGCCCGACCGATGACACGTTCGGACCGATCACCGCGTCCGCCAGCGAAGGGCCGGTCTCGGTCAGCGCCACCGCCAGCGTCTCCAGCATCGTGTGGAACATGGGCGACGGCACCAAGGTGACCTGCACCGGCAAGGGGACGCCGTACGCCGATCACTACGGCAAGCAGGACTCCCCGACCTGCGGGCACCGCTACGCGAAGATGTCGACCGACCAGCCCGAGGGTGCGTACCAGGTCACCGCGGCCAGTCACTGGGTGGTCGAGTGGACCGGTGGCGGGCAGTCCGGAACCATCGAGTTCGACCTTGCCACCGAGCCCCTCCCGATCCGCATCGGGGAGGCCCAGGTGCTGACCCAGTGACCCTGTACTAGCCGACCGACCCACCGACACAGGTCTCGTCCTCTCAGCAGGAAGGGGACCTGTGTCGTTCGCTGCCCGAGCGCGCCCCGAGGTACCGGGCCTGCCGAGCGGAGCTGCTCGTGCTGCCGCTGCTGGACGTGAAAGAGCCCCAGGCGTCTCGGGTCACCTGGGGATCGCGAGAAGTAGAGCATGGGGTGGCTCGCCTGCGCTGATGAATAGGAAATCGCGCGGACCTAGACGCTCGCCTTCGGGGGGCCAGCTGGCCCGTCACGTGACCTGGGTGCCCGCCCTTCTGGCGGTCTGGGGTCCGCCGATCTGCGAGCTCGCCCTCGACACAGCGTGGCCTGACGGCCGCTTGGTCCGGCAGGAAGTCAGGCGAGGATGCAGTCGGCGAGTGGGGCGCGGAAGCGCTGCGAGAGCACGGATCTGAGTTGGAGGAACAGGGACACGTCGCCGGGGAGCACGTGAGCGACAGCTGCGCTCAGTACTGCTGCCGCCTCGGGGATGTTCAGGCAGGCGATGAGGTCGGCTTCGTGCTCCTCGACGAAGACCTCGTCCTTGATTGCCTTCATCGCGGCGGCAGCGCCACGGATGACAGGGTCGAGAGCGGCGGGGTGG
>NZ_LMSQ01000001.1:77014-105707 GCF_001429525.1 Nocardioides sp. Soil796 | reverse complement strand
GGGCTGGTGTCGAGCTCGTCGTCGAACGCTGTCCAGTCCACGCCCGGCGGGCAGGGGGGGGGGAGTNGCTGGCCAGCTGGTTCAGGACCAAGCCGAGTCCCAGTGTGCGCTCGTTGACCTGCAGATCGTGCTCGATGGCGGACACCATCTCTGCCGCGCTGGCGACCGTCAGACGGTTTGCGGTGGCTGTGAGGTCGTCACGCATCATTCGTGCTACTGCGTCTCGTTGTTCGGCACCGCTGTCGGCGTAGCGCAGAAGGATGCGTAGCGACCGGTCCAGGTTGAACGTAGAGGGCGCGTCCAGTACGTGGAGCCCGTGAGCCAAGATGCGGCGGCTCCAGTTCGGCCATGCGCGCGCCATACCGTCGTCAAGGACGTCGAGAGCTACCTCGGGGCCGATCGGTAGATGCGATCCGAATCGTTCGGGAGCCTCCTGGTCGACCGTCTCGATGAGCTCGACCACGGCCTGATGTTCGTGGGCGCGAGGTTCCGCGAACATCTTTCCTGTCGCGAACAACCAGGTGTTGCGCCAATGTGGGCTGGGGGCCAGGAGACGTAGCCGGTTGATCAGGGTCTCAAGGGGCGCGTCGCTGATTCGCCGGGCCGCCATGAGTTCTTGGAGTGAGCGCACGTCGAAACCGAAGCCGTCGTTCCGGGGCGCGATCAGGACCAGTCGCTGTGTGGCAGACCTAATGATCGAGTCCAGGACGTCGGAGTGGTGCCCGTCGGGCTTGAACTCGGCGTCGTTGAGGATGTGCCAGACGATGTCGCGCAGCTCCGGCTCTGTTAGAACAGCCGTGGAGTGGTCGGCCGTCTCGCTGCGCTGTTGAAGCACGAAGCCGGCGCGCTCGTGAAGCTGGTGGATGAACGGCTCGTACTTGGTCAGGAGCGTGCGGACCATCGTCGGTTTGTTGCGCTCTCGTCGTACGACGGTGTCGTAATAGCTCCAGAACAGGCTGTACCGGTCTGGTGCGATGGTCCCTGCGCCGTCGACGATGATCGACAGGATGAGTACTTGCAGCGGCGTCCGCAGCAGTTTGACGAGGTTCTCATCCTGCGCAGCGTTCCGAAGGGCCGTGACGACCTTGCCGATCCGCTCGTCGTCGCCGCTAAGGCGTACTTGGGCGGCCTTAGTTCCGAAGGCGACGGCCTCAGCGGGTGTCAGGTCGTCCAGTCCGATGGTTTCGAACGACGTCGGGTCGATGTTTTCGGTGTAGCCAACCGGGCGGGTCGTGATGACGGCGAGTAGGTCGCATCGGTCTCCCTCTGCGTTGTTGACGAACTCCACGACGCGCTCGATCGCCGTGCGCCGCGTCTCTGGCTCGGTGACCTCGTCCAGGCCATCGAATACGACTAGCCAGGGCCAAGCGCGCAGCCAGGAGGTCAGCGTTGCGGGAGTGACGGTGCCATGGTTCGACTTCTTGCTGATGTGTTCGGCCACGTATCGCATCAGCGATTGGTCGAGCTTGTGGCCTCGTTCCTCCGCGTAGTCGGCGAGGTCGATGCGCAGCGGCCAGCGCCGGTGCCGCGGGAGTTGGTGCCCCAGCCTCCGCAGCACGTCCACGGTCCCGGTGATCACGGTGTCGTGGTTGGCCGCTAGTGCCGTGGAGCCTTTGAGCGCTGCAACCCGGTATGCCTGCACGATCAGCTTGGAGATCGTGGTCTTCCCGTTGCCCGGCTGGCCGGTGAGGACGATGTGGCGCGGCCCGTCCACAGCTGTGATGTCTCGAGCTAGGAGGTTGTCTCCCCGCTCGAAGACATGCCGCAGCACGGTGCTCCTGTGGCCTCCGCCCGGGAAGGTCACGGGGAGATCGATGGCGACCTCGTGTACCGGGATGCCGCGGTTTTCGCGGTCACCGGCGTCGTCGAAGTACACGAGCCCGTCGGAGAGTAGTTCGGTGCGTGCCTGGTCAAGCAGAACCGGTTCGCTGTCCTTAAGGGCGATGTTGCCCGTGAGTTCAGAGATGAAGGTGAAGACGTCGCTGGCGGTCAAGAAGGCGTCGAACCGGCGGCGCACGCCTTCGTGCGTGCTCAACAGAGCGTCTAGCTGGTTGCCGTCCCAGAATCGGATCGTCTTGATGTGCGCGATCCGCTTGCGCCGCTGGACCCTATCGAGAATTGCATCCTGATCGTCGATGTCGCGGCTGGGGTCGTTGAGTCTGTCGCGGTAGGCCTTGATGTTCTTGCGGATGGCGTCGTGGCCGCCCGTGTTCTGAACGGGCGTGAGTGCGACGTTGGTGATGAAGACGAGCTGATCGGGCAGGGGATCGCGCGGGTCCTTCCTATCCCACTCAGCCCAGGCGTCGAGTTCCTTCTTGACCTCTCCCCACAACCACGAGGCATTGGTGGTCTCCGAGTCGGAGATCTTGTCGTGATGCTTGACCTGGAAGACGGTGTAACCGCTGAAGGTGTCTTCTGAGGGCTCGAGTGCTGAGGCGAACTTCAGGTTGCCCTCGAAGTACAGATCGCGGCCGCCGTCCTTGCCAGCGCCCATGACCTGGACACCTGGGCCGAACTCGGCGATCGCCAGCGCAGCGGCCATCGACTGAAAGGCACCGGGGCACAACAACTGCAGCTGGTGCTTCACGGACGACTCCACTGTTCGACGGACGGCTCAAGGTAGCAACGCGCAGCGACACGGCGGGTTCGACCCGCGCGGTCACCCGTCCGTCTGTCACCAGGGCGCTGCCGCGGAGCGAATCCCTACCGATTCTGTGTTGAAAGGTAGGTGCGTCGCGTTTGGAAACGTTCGGCGCATCTCGACGAATAGGCCCCGCGCCACCCTGGTCAAGAAGTTTCTGCAATTTTCGGGGGGACGGCCTCTGACCTGCGGAAACGCGCGTCCCTCCTCTGCGTCCCCCCTCCAAATCGGGGGTTTGGGGGGACGGATGCGGGGACGCCCGCTCGCGACCTTTCTGCCGTGCACAGCCACGGACGAAAGGGGAGCGAGTGCGATGAGTGTGGGTGACCAGCTCGGCCTCGACGACAACAGCGAACTGCTCGACCAGGCCCGCCAGAAGTGGCCGGCTTGGGTGGCCGCGGATCCACGGCTTGGAGTCGTCGAGGAGTTCGACGACCTCCGGGCCTGGCTGCCCTCGGTGGACAGCGCAGCCTCTGACGAGGTCCTCCTGGCGCTGGCCATGCTGGCGGCTCCGGATGGCGGCGACGACATCGCTGCTGCGGCCGCGCTCGCCAAGTGCCTGCTGCCCGGCGCGTGCCGGCTCGCCGGCTGGCTGAGCACCCTCCCTCCCCGCGAGGTCTTCCGCGACAGCCAGCCCGTCGCGGCAGGCTCCTGGTCGGCCGTCGAGCGGATCGACGAGCTGGTGGCCTCCCAGCTGTGGATCGAGGTTCGGACCTTCAAGTGGCGCCGGCTGCGCAAGGTCGCCGCGAACATCCTGATCAACACTCGCGTCGGCGTCCTCCGCGAGGTCGGGGACTTCTTCTACGTCTCCCGGGCCGACCGCACGTGGGCGAACACCACCCTCGTGGAGTTCTTCTCGTCCGGAGACTTGGCCGACGGCGACGCAGGAGTGTGGAGCGCCGCCGCGATGCCGACCGAACGGGTTGCTGGCGCCCTGTTCCACCGTCCCGAGATCCTCGCCGACGCCGGCCCGGAGCAGGAGGAGCCGTCGGCCACCGAGGAGCTGCTGGAGCTGCTGGCGTGGGCCTGCGAGAACCAGGTGATCAGCCCGGCCGACCGGTACCTGCTGCTGTGCCTGGTCGACGAGGCCGACCGGGTCGAGACCCGCAACCTTGCTCGCGGCTACGGCGGTCTGCTGAGCAACGAGGTGTCCAGCCGGGTCGCGCCGCGGGTCGGGGTGTCCGAGGCAACCGTCCGTCGCCGCGGCTCGCGCAGCATGCGCGCCCTCGCCGCGGCCGCCCCGAGGAAGTTCGGCCATGACGAATGAGCGCAACCGTGATCGCTCCCACCGCCCCACTACACATAGGCGACTGGAGGTGGTGAAGCCCATGACGAACACCCAGGACGACCGCGAGAGCCGGACGCCGGAGCAGGTTGCCGAGCTGTTCGCGATCGCCGGCCGCGAGACCGAGGCGATCGAGCAGCTCACCGGCTGCGTCGCCCAGCTGCACGAGGTCCAGGCCGCCAAGGCACAGCTGGCAAGCCTGACTCCGGCTGAGGTCCGCGCCGCGCTTGAGTTCCGCCGCGGCGGCATCGGGGAGGCCCAGTGAGCACCCAGATCTCAAGCCGCCCGGTCGGGGTCGACGAGCTCAAGCGGGCCTGGGATGCCGTGAACGCCGGCGAGTTCCGCACCGGCGTCGGCGCCGGCAAGGGACCCCGCGGCCGCGGCCCCGCCGCCGCGGACGACTGGTCGCCAGCCGCGGGGGAGCACACCATCGCGGTGATCGGATGCGCCGGGTCGGTCGGGGCCAGCACCATCGCCCTGGCTGCCGGCCTGGCTGCCGCCGGCCCGGTCCGGGTGATCGAGTGCTGCTCGGTCACCGCCTCTGGTCTCGCCGCCGCAAGCACCGCCGAGCTCGGCCTGCACCCGACCGACTGGCGTCAGGGCAAGCGCGACCACGTCCTGCTCGAGCGGGCCAGCGAGGTGCTCGCCGGCGTCGACGAGATTCCGCTGCCGATCGACGCCGAGAACGAGACCCAGCTGACCATCCTCGACGTCGGCTGGGAGGCCGGCCTGCTGCTGGCCACCGACTGCTGGCTCGCCGAGGCCGTCCGCACCGCCGACCAGGTCGTCCTGGTCACCACCGCCACCGTCCCCGGGATGCGTCGCGCCTCGGTCGCGCTCGAGCTGCTGGCCAACCACTGGCAGCCCGAGCAGATCGCCCTCGCCGTGCGTGGGCCGCGCCGCAAGAAGTGGCCCCGGGGCCTCGAGCACGCCGGCGGCCCCGCCGTACGTCGCGCCCTGGTCGCGGACCGGTGCGTGGAGATCCCCGAGGAACGCGAGCTCGCGGTCAACGGCCTGGACTCCCGGCCCGTCCCGGCCCCCCTCATCTCGGCAGCCCGTCAGCTGCTCGAGCCCGCCCACCTGTCCACCGACACCAGCGAAAGCGCCTGACCCGCACCGAGTCAAGCAAACCCAGAAAGGAAGTCCACCCATGGACGTCATGACCGCTCTCCTCCCGATGGCCGCCCAGGTCTGCCCGAAGGCGCCGCCGGGTGCCGTCGGACCCACCAACGAGATCACCAGTTACGTGCTGTGGGGCGTCATCGTCCTGTTCGGCCTCGGCATCGTGATCGCCATCGGCGCGATCATCGCCGGCCGCGTGTTCTCCCTGCCGCACGCCTCCAAGGTCGGGGTGATCTCGGTGGTGGTCGTGTTCGCCTGCGCGATCGCCTACCTGGTCCTGCCCGGCATGCTCAACGGGATCCTCGGCAAGGGCTGCATCTGATGCGGCGCGCAGCCACGAAGAAGGCCGAAGGTGCCACGGAGTGGGGCCGGCGCCGCCTGCTCGGAATCCTGGTCGCCGCCGTCGTCGTGGCGGTGCTCCTGCTCGGTGGCCTCGGCTACGCGGTCTACCTGGCCGTCGCCGGGATCGGTGAGGAAGCCAGCGCCAACACCGACGTCGCCACCGGCGAGACCGATCGCTCGACGGTGGCCCAGGGTGCCGTGCATCGCGACGAGGTAGCGGCCGAGCCGATGCTGGCCGTTCCCGAGAGCGCCGCCTTCCCGGCCGCGACCCCCAGCGCCAAGGTGCCCGTCATCAAAGTCCCGGCTGGCACCGGTGTGAACGGACCGGCGTTCGTGATGACCGGGTTCCCGCACACCCCCGAGGGCGCGATCGGGCAGCTCGCGCAGATCGACCTGGCGGTGCTGCAGTCGATGAGCCTGACCACCGCGGCGGAGGTCTACAACGCCTGGGCTCTGCCCGGCGGGGTCCGCGCCGAGGAGTGGTGGATCACCGCCAGCGTCCAGGCCTTCTTGACCAGCACCGGAATGGGCGAGGTCAAGGACCCCAGCGCCTCGGTCTCCCTCGAGCCGGCCGCCGCGCTCGTGAAGGGCACCGACGGGCCCGACTGGACCACCGTCTGCGTGCTGATGAAGGTCACCGCCTCCTACAAGCAGGAAGGCCAGATCGCCTTCGCCCACTGCGAGCGCATGCAGTGGGTCGGCGGGCGCTGGATGGTCGCTCCCGGCGCCCCGCCCGCACCCGCCCCCGCGACCTGGCCCGGCACGCAGCTGGCCCACGAGGCCGGCTGGCGCACCTGGTCGACCGACGACACCACTGACCCTGACCACATCGAAGGGGACCACTGATGAAGAACCTGACGACCGGCAACGACGACTCGCGGGCCACCCTGGTGCGCATCGGCATCCTGGTGGGGATCGCCTGCATGGTGGCCACCGTCGTCTGGCTCGGTGCTCGCACCCGGGCCGACGACGACTCCGGCGGCCCCGACGCCACCGGCGGGGACAACTCGAGCCAGACGGTCGAGAACGCATCGGTCGAGCAGGTCGCACCGGACACCGCGCCGGTCGACGGAGTCGTAATCCCGACCGGCGACGACCAGGTCGACGGCTACCCGACGGGATTTCCGGCCACCGACCTGGGCGCCGTGGCGCTTCAGGTCGAGCTGGCCAAGGCACAGCTCGGGTTCGACTTCGACCAGGCCGTCACCGTCGCCCGCCTCTACGCCAATCCCGAGGACAAGGCCGTCTTCGAGGAGCGCTCCCGCGCCGCGGTCGCGCTGCGCCGCCAGCAGGCCGGCGTCGCGAAGGAGGGCGACGTGCCCGCCCCCGCGTCGTACGCCGTCACCCCGGTCGCCTTCACACTCGAGGAGCTCGACACCGGCTACTACGCGGTGAACCTGCTCAGCTACGTCACCCTCACCACCGTTGACGGCCAGGTCAAGGACAGCCTCTACGCCGGCACCCAGCTGATGCGGTGGCTCGACGGTGACTGGCGACTGGTCCAGGGCAGCGAAGCGGACATCGAGCACCTGGTCTCGGAGGGCCAGCCGCAGGCGGTGGCGCCCGGCACCCCCGAGTTCGCGAAGGCCGGCTGGATCCGGATCAACGGAGCTCCCCAGTGAGCACCGTCATCACCGCCGTGCGCCGGGCGAGCCGACTCGCCAACGCCGCCCTGGCGCTCCTGGTGCTCACCACGCTCCTCGGAGCTGCCTCGACCCTCCAGCCTCCCGCCGCAGCGGCCAGCGAGCCGGCCGCCAGCACGGCGCACCTCGCTCCGATCGCCCCGGTGGTGGCCAGCGGCACTTTGCCGGCCCGCAACCTCAAGATGGGCTGCCCGGGGCCCGACGCCCTGTGCGATCTCGGCGGCGACGCCGTCGACTGCGCCAAGGACCCGATCGATTGCGGCAAGGACGCCGCCGGCGATGTGAAGGACGGTGCCGGCGACCTGCTGGACGGCGCGGGAGATCTGCTCCCCGACGGCTGCGGGATCCTCGACGCGATCTGCGGCAACATCGGCGGGTTGCCCGGGCTTCCGGGCGTCCCTGGGCTGCCCGGGATCCCCGGTCTGCCGAACGTCGGTGACCTCTTCGGCGGCGGCATCCCCGGTCTCGGTGACATCCCCAACCCGTTCGAGGCCATCGGCGACGTCATCGCCAAGGCCGCGGCCGACGCCTGGACCGCGGCCATGCTCGCGATCTGGAACTCCGGCCTGTTCGTGCTGCGCATCGTGCTCACGTTCAGTGAGCTGTTCTTGACTCCGGACCTGAGCGCCGACGGCCCGGGCAAGGACGTCTACGCCTTCACCCTGTGGCTGGCGCTGGCCCTGGTGGTCATCTTGGCGATGATCCAGCTCGGCGCCGCGGCCTTCAAGCGCGAGGGCAAGAGCCTCGCCCGGGCCTTCATCGGGTCCGGCCAGTTCGTCTTGGTGTGCGCCTGCTGGTTCGGGTACTGCGTCATGATCATCGCGGCGTGCGGGGCGCTGACCAAGGCGCTGATGAAGTCGCTGCTCAAGGTGCAGACCTGGCCCGACTGGGACCCGCTCGGCGGACTCGGCATCGACGACATCGCCGACGCCGGCGTGGCCACCGCTCTTGCCTTCCTGGGGATCTTCCTGTGGCTGGCCGCCATCGGGCACGTCCTGGTCTACCTGGCCCGCGCGGCGTCCCTGCTGGTGCTCACCGCCACGGGGCCGCTCGCGGCCGCCGGCCTGGTCTCGGAGTTCACCCGCTCCTGGTTCTGGAAGTCGCTGCGCTGGTTCCACGCCGCGGCGTTCACCCCGGTGCTGATGGTGATGGTGCTGGGCATCGGCGTGCAGTTCGCCAACGGAGTCGCCGCCCACCTGGCCGAGGACACAGCCAAGGCGTTCGGCACCGCGCTGCCGGCCGTGATGACGATCCTGATCAGCGTCGTCGCCCCGCTGTCCCTGTTCAAGCTCCTGGCCTTCGTCGACCCCGGCACCCCCAGCGGCGCGTCGTTCCGCCAGGGCATGGCCATCCAGGGCGGCCTCCAGGGCCTGCTCAGCGGCGGCGGCGCAGGTGGCGGCTCGTCGGCTGCGTCGACCACTGACGCCAACGGCCGCTCCTCGGGCGAGCAGAGCGCCGAAGCCTCGACCGGCGACCGGTTCAGCAAGTCGACCCAGGGCGCCCTGGGCAGCTTCGGGCCGGTCGGCCAGGCCCTGTCGACCGGCATGGGCTGGATCAACTCCGCCGGCGCGAAGGCGACCTCTCTGATGTCGGACGAGAGCAACCAGGCCGGTGTGGGCCAGAGCACCTACGGCCCCGACTTCAGCGGCCTGGGTGGACGGCAGTCCGGTGGCCAGTCCGGCGGCCAGGGCGGGACCCACCCCGGGTCGCAGAACGGCGACCGGAGCGACGAGGACTCGTCGATGCCGACCCCGCCCACGCCTCCTGCGCCGCCCACCCCGACGACGCTGCCCACCGGCGGCGGCCCCGGCGGCGGTTCAGGCGGCCAGGGCGGCGGAGGAGCTGACGCCGCTCCCAAGACCCCGGCCGCCGGCGGTGGGGGAGCGGCTGGCAGTGCCGGCGGCGCCGGCGCGGCAGCTGGCGGCATCCCACCGGTGGCGGTGTAACCGATGCGCCGACCGCCCCAGCTCGAGCACCGATCGACACCCACCGATCTCACTGACCAGAAGGGAAGCCGACGATGACCACCTACGCCGACTACCAGCGCGACCGCATCGGTTGGTTCTTCGGCCTCTCCGGAGGCCAGCTGATGTTCCTGGCGCTGGCCAGCCTGCCGGCGTTCTGGGCAATCAGCCGCGGAGCGTGGTTCTCCGCGTTTCTGTTCGCTCTGGTCTGGGTGTTCCTGCTGGCCATCACCGTGATCCCGGTGCGCGGCCGCTCGGCCACCGGCTGGGTGTTCGCCTCGACGATGTACGCCGTCGGCGGCCTGTTCGGCTGGACCTCGTTCCGCGCCAAGGCCGCCCAGGGCCGCGGCGACGACCTCGACACCCCGGACCTGCCCGGGGTCCTCCAGGGCGTCCGGATCCACGACGGCCCGCCGCACGGCTCGCAGCTGCAGCGCGTAGCGATCATCGAGGACCACGCCATGAAAACCTGGGCGGTCACGGCCTCGATCGTGCACCCGGGCATCGGCATGAAGGACACCGAAGAGCGCGCCCGCTACGGCGAGGCGCTGGCCGGGCTGCTCGACGTCGCCGGTCGCACAGAGAAGGTCGACGAGATCCTCTTCATGGTGCGCACCGTCCCCGAGGACGGCGCCGAGCGCGACCTGTGGGTCAACCGCCACCGCCGCCCCAACGCCCCGGGGCTGTCGGAGGTCGTCAACAGCGACCTGGCCCACGGCCTCACCCAGGCATCGGTGCGCACCGAGCAATTCGTGACGGTCGTGATCCCGGAGACCCGGATCGCGAGGTCGGCCAAAGAGTCCGGGGGCGGCTTCGAGGGCCGCTGCCGCGAGCTCTACCTGCTCATGGCCGAGATCGAGGCCCAGCTGCGCGGCCCGATGGGGATGACGACGGTGCGCTGGCTCACCAGCCCCGAGCTTGCGCTGGCCTGCCGGACCGGATTCGCCCCCGGCGACCGCGCCGGCATCGTCGAGGCCCTCTCGCTGCGGGAGAAGGACCCGAGCGTCAACGCCGACGTCCCGTGGGCGATGGCCGGCCCCTCGGGTGCCGACGCCACGGTGCGGCACTACAGCCACGACGCCTGGAACTCGGTCAGCGCCACCATCAAGCTGCCGACCCGCGACGTCGCGATGGGTGCCCTGGCACCGATCCTCACCCCCAGCGAGTTCGGTGAGCGGCGATCGTTCGTCGTCGCGTACCCGATCGTTTCTCAGACCAAGGCCGACCGGCAGTCCGGCAACGCCGAGTGGGCCGCCGACCTGGCCGAGGGGATGAACGAGAAGCTCGGCCGAAAGACCCGCGCCAAGCAGCGCGACGAAGCCCACAAGGCCCGCGGCCTGGACGCCAAGCTGGCCCGCGGCAACTCGCTGACCCGGCCCTACGGCGTGTGCACGGTCACCGTCCCCAAGTCGATGCGGATCACCGAGTTCGGGCGCCGCCTGGACGCCTCGGTCCGACGCGCCGGGTTCGCACCGCTGCGCCTCGACCTCGCCCAGGACGTCGGGTTCGCCGCGTCCACCATCCCCCTCGGCACGAGCCTGACCCGGAGCGGAGACGCCTGATGACCACCACCCGCCGGAACCGCCGTGGCGGCCGCGACATGGCTGCCCTGCTCTCCGACTTCGGGCACGACCTGCCCACGATCCCCACGCTCGCCCCGGAGGCCAAGGAGCCCCGGCTCTTCCGCTACGCGCCGCGCCGCGGTGCCACCCGCCGCGGCCGAGGCTGGGCTGCTGCCACCGCCCCGGCGATGGCCTGGCGGATGACCAGCGACCAGGCCCCGGTGTTCTGGCCCTTCGTCTCGGCTCCCGCCCTGCCCCCGACGGGCGCCCAGATGGGCGTCGACCAGCTCTCCGGCGGCAGCTTCTACTGCGACCCGTTCGGTTGGGTGCTGCGCGACGACGTGCCCGCGACCAACCCCAACATCTTCCAGTTCGCCAAGCCGGGAAGTGGCAAGTCCGGCACCACCAAGGCGTTCTGCACCCGGATGACGCCGTTCGGCTACCGCACCCTGGTCACTGGCGACGTCAAGGACGAGTACGAGTCGCTGTGCCGCGCGCTCGGTGTCGAACCCTTCGTCATCGCCCCCGGCTTCTGGGCCCGGGTCAACCCGCTGTCCATGGGGCCGCTCGGCGACGGGTGGGAGAAGCTCTCGGCCGAGGAGGCGCAGCGCCGCGCCACGATCATCTTCAAGCGGTGGCTCGTCCTGGTCCGAGGCCTGGTCGGCAGCATGAAGATCGACGACGAGCGCCGGGTGCCGTTCGGCCCCGACGAGAGCGACGTCGTGCGCAACGCGCTGGCGATCCTCACCGGCTACGCCGCCGGCAACAGCGTCCTGCAGGAGACGACCATCCCGCGGCTGTGGGACCTGCTCCGTAACCCCACCGAGGAGCTCGTCCGGGCCTGCGAATACGCGAACACCCGTCAGTTCCTCGACGAGACCCGGCTGCTGCGCAACGCGCTTGGCGAGCTGGTCACCGGCACCCTCGCCGGCCTCTTCGACGACTTCACCAACATCGAGGTCGACTGGCGGGCCCCGATCCAGTCGTTCAGCCTCTCCCGGCTCGACGGCCTGGGCGATGAGGCCGTGGGCATCGCGCTGCTGTGCATGAACTCCTGGGGGCGTGGTCTGCGGGAGATCGCCGAGCCAGGCGACCTGCGCATCGTGGTGCGCGACGAGGTCTGGAAGCAGATGCGCCTCGGAACCGCCGCAGTGGCGAGCTTCGACGCCGACCTGCGGCTCTCACGCGGCATGGCCGGCAAGGGCGGCGATATCCAGTTCTGCAACCTCCACAAGCCCTCCGACCTGCTCTCGGTCGGCGACGCCGACTCCCAGGCCGCGATGATCGCCAAGGACCTCCTCGAGCTGGCCGACATCAAGATCCTCGGTGCCCAGAAGCCCCGGGTCGCCCGCGAGCTCGACTCCATGCTCGGGCTCGGCCCGATCGCCCAGGACCTCGTCTCCGGGTGGGCCATGCAGGACAAGGGCCGCGCCCTGTGGTGCATCGGCGACGCCACCTACAAGGTCCAGACGGTGCTCCACCCGCTGGAGAAGAAGCTCTACTACACCAACGAGGCCATCGAGTCCGCCGCCTGAGCGCGCGCGACCTCGGGACTGACCTGTGATGAAGAAGCTGCTGCTCGCGGGACTGCCCGTCCTGATCATCTTCATGGGGCTGCCGTTCCTGGTGACGCTGATGGTGGTGATGACGACCACCGCGGCCGCCGAGTGCCGCACCCAGAGCAGCCAAGGCACCGTGCCTACCGAGCTCGGTGACCTCGGAGCCATCGACGGCCCGGTGGGCGGCCCGGTCAACGGCAAGATCACCATGGCGCAGGCCAACATCCCGCGCCGCTCCGGCCTCGACGGGTTCCGGGCCTCCATGCCCAAGGTCCTGTCCAAGAACCCCGAGTTCGTCACCCTCAACGAGGCCAGCGGCTGGAGCCTGGAGCAGATCGAAGCCGCCACGCCGGGCTACTCAGCCTTCCGGGTGGCAGCCCCGGCCGGCACCGGCACCGGCGCCGAGCAGGCCATGGGCAACGTCGTGCTCTGGAAGAGCTCGACCTGGACGAAGGTCAACGGCGGCCGGGTCCAGCTCGTCGACGACGACAAGACCTTCTACGACGGGCGTCCGGTCACGTGGGACCGCTTCGCGACATGGGTGATGCTGCGCCGCGCCGACGGCTCCGTGGTCTCGGTGGTCTCCACCCACCACATGACCAACCCGCACCGTTGGCCGAAGCAGCACGGCAACCCGCCGCTGACCCGGCCCCAGCAGTACGGCGCCGGAATGGTCATCCTGCTGCAGCTGCGCAACTCGCTGGCCGCCCACGGTCCGGTGCTGATCGGCGGCGACATGAACACCCAGGCCTCCTACACCAACATCCCCTGGACGGCGGCCGCGAAGATGAAGGCCGCCGGCTACGGATGGCACAACCACGGCGTCGACTTCATCTTCTTCCCGCACCACCAGGGCGCCCGCCTCGAGCAGGGCTGGGACGGCACGATGGTGTCGGACCACCACTGGCTCTCGGCTCGCATCGCGATGAACGGCGCCGGCCCGGAGAGCGCGCCCGAGACCACCACCACGACCGACGGGATCGTGCCCGCGGCGACCACCGCCCGGACGTCCGCCGAGCCGCCGGCCCGCGACGTGCTCGCCCAGCTGATGCGGCTGCGGTTCGCGTCCAACTACCCGACCATGACCGCCGAGCAGGCCCGCAACGCGATCACCATCGCCCAGGTCGCCCGAGACCTCGAGATTCCCCGCTACGGGCTGCAGATCGCGATCGCCGCCGCGATCCAGGAGTCCAAGCTGGTCAACCTCACCGGAGGTGACCGCGACTCCGGCGGCCTGTTCCAGCAGCGCCCCTCGGCTGGCTGGGGAAGCCGGGCCGAGATCACCAACCCCCTCCTCGCGGCCCGCGCGTTCTTCGGCCAGGCCCAGCACACCGGCAACCCCGGCCTCCTCGACATCCCCGGCTGGCAGAACATGCCGCTCACCCAGGCCGCGCAGGCCGTCCAGCGCTCGGGCTACCCAGACGCCTACGCCCAGTGGGAGGACGTCGCCGGCGACATCACCGATCTGCTCGGCGGCGACCTGCCGGACCTGCCCGGCTCTGACTCCGAGGGCTCCACCACGAACGTCGCCAACTGCCAGGGCGAGACCGTCAACCCCATCACCGTCGGCACCCTCAACCTGCTCGGCGCCGGCCACACCGACAAGCCGGGGGAGCGGCCCGGGTACGACACCTGGGACAAGCGACTGCCCGGCGCCATGCGCACGATCGAGAACGCCGGCATCTCGATCGCCGGCCTCCAGGAGGTGCATGGCCCGCAGGCCCAAGCGCTGGAGAACCAGTACGCGGCCAAGTGGGGGATCTACCCGGCCAGCGGGAAGGCACAGAACCGGGTGATCTGGGACCACAACGAGTGGGAGCAGACCGACGGGCGCCTCGTCGACATCCCGTACTTCGGCGGCAAGGACGTCGGCATGCCCCTGGTACAGCTGACCTCGACGACCACCGGGCAGCTGATCTGGGTCTGGAGCATCCACAACCCGGCCAACACCCACGGGAACGCCGCCGGGCACCGCCAGGAGGCGCTGCGCCTCCAGCTGGCCACGATGACCGAGCTCGCAGGCACCGGCACCCCTTCGGTGATCCTCGGCGACTTCAACGACGGCAAGGACGGCAGCAACTCCTCGCACTGCGCACTGACCCCTGAGCTGAGCAACGCCTTCGGCGGCTCTGCCGACCCCTGCAAGAAGCCCAAGCAGGACGCGCCGATCGACCACGTCTACGGCGCCAACCTCACCTGGGCCAGCGCCGCGGTCGACACCATCACCCAGGCCAGCAAGATCGCCGACCACCCGCTGGTGACCGCCACCACCGCCGGCAGCAGCGCCGGGTGCGCAGTCGACTCCGGCACCGCGGAGGCCAAGTACAACCTCGGCCCGGTCAAGCCGCAGCTGACCCAGCTGGTCAACATCCTCGGCCCCATGTTCGACATCAAGACCGTCGGCGGCTACCGCGAGAGCGCCACCGACCCCAACGGCCACCCGGCCGGGCTCGCGGCCGACTTCATGGTGCCACTCAACGCGGCGGGCCGCGCGCAGGGCGACCGTCTCGCCGCCTACGCCAAGGCCAATGCCCAGAAGCTCGGCATCGACTACATCATCTGGTACCAGCGGATCTGGTCGGTCGCCCGCGCAGGCGAGGGCTGGCGGCCGATGGAGGACCGGGGGAGCGCTACCGAGAACCACCTCGACCATGTCCACATCAACGTCAAGCCCGGCGCCTCCGTCCAGCCGGTCGGCCTCGAGGGCGCCTCCTGCGACGAGGTCGTCTATCCGGTGCCCGCGCAGTATGTCGGAACCGACAACCACAACTGGCACGAGACCGGCCCTTACTGGTCCAGGTGGCACACCGGCACCGACTTCTCCGCACCCTGCGGAACCACCGTCTACGCCGCCCACGCCGGCACCATCGAGATCGACACCACCCAGCGTTCCTGGGCTGGGCCGCAGCTGGTCAAGGTCACCACCGGCGCCGGGTCCCTGACCACGTGGTACGCCCACATGGCGACCGTCAGCGTCAGCCGCGGCCAGACCGTCGCAGCCGGCGAGCCGATCGGCCAGGTCGGCAAGGAGGGCAACGTCTCCGGCTGCCACCTCCACTTCGAGGTCCACCTCAAGAACGGCTCCATCTACGACCCCGACAACGTCGACCCCTCGACCTGGCTCGCAGAGAACGCATCACGCCCGAGTCACGCCGTGTGATCGCACCGGAGCCCTGACAGCACATAGGTGACCAGCGAGGCCCAACGACCCACGACCGCCTGGAGGTGGCCAGACCGATGCAGCGTGAGCGACGACGAGACCCCTACCCGTGGACCTGGGAGATCCCCGTAGCGGTGGCCTTGGCGACCCTGTTCATCATCGTCATTGGCATCCAGCTCGGACGATCAGTCGCCAACCTGGTCGCCGGCGCCGGATGGACATGGCCCGACGCCAACGCCGGCGCGTTCCCCTCACCCATCGGCACCGCCTTCTGGACCAGCCTTCCCGGCGTCCTCGGCGGACACGCCGACGCCGGGCTGCCCAGCCCCACCCCCGACGGTCTGGCCGGTAGCGGCCTGGTCTGGGTCAGCCTCGCCCTGACTGAGGTCGCGCTGCTCACCGCGACCATGTGGCTCGGCGCGTGGGCCTACCAGCGCTGGGGCCCGGGCCGCATGCGCGGCATGGCGACCGCAGCCGAGGCCGAGAAGCTGCTCGGCGTCACCCGGCTCCGCAAGGTCGCCGGCATCGTCCGCCCGGACCTCTACGGCAAGCACGCCGCCGCGACAGCAGCGCCGGTCCAGCGCACCGCCGGCGACCTCACCGAACAACCCGGCCCGCAGCTGGGCCACGGCCTCAGCCCGTGGCTCCTGCATGGCCGGCGAACGAAGGAAGACCGATGAGCAACGAGACCCCACTGCAGGACAACCCGACACTTCGCACCCGCGGCCGCCGCCTGGGCGGCATCAGCTGTCGCCGCCGCGGACACCGGCCGGTCCTCGTCGGGCGCCACTACTACGTGGCTGCCGGCCAGGTGGAACTCCTCTGCGAGGCGCGCGACCTGCTGTCCGACACCTCTTTCCCGCTCCTCGGCCGCCGAAAAGAAGAACGCCACGGCCGTGCGGTGATCTGCCGTCGCTGCCTCGCCCCGTGCGGGGACACCGTTCCCGAGGTGGCGCGATGAAGCTGAGGTTCGACCCCTGGGACGTGGGCTGGCGCATCGGTGATGCCCACGAGCCGCGAGGCGGCGAGCTGTGGGTGCCGTGGGACCGCACCGCCGGCGTAATCGGCCCGCAGGGATCCGGCAAGACCCTTGACCTGCTCACCCCTGCGCTGCTCGGCGCTCCGGGTGCCGCCCTGGTGACACTGACAAAGGTCGAGGACCTGCTGCTCAGCCTCACCGAGCGTTCCCGCGACGACCGGCCCTGCGTGGTGCTCGACCCCTTCGGCCTGGCCGAGGGCGTCGTCGACGAGCTGATCTGGGACCCGATCGCCGGCTGCGTGGACCCCAAGGTCGCCGAGCGGCGCGCCAAGGCTTTCACCGCCGGCACCGTCAAGGGCGCGATCACCGGCGGCACCGGCGACGATGCTGCGCGGTTCTACGCCGCCGAGTCCGCGAAGGTGCTGCAGGGCTACTTCCACGCCGCGGCGCTGACCGGTAGGACGCTCGAGGACGTGCTGCAGTGGGTCGCCAACCCCACCGCAGCCACCCAGCCGATGGAGATCCTGCGGCGGCACCCGCACGCCGAGCCGTTCTGGCACGGCCTCCTGCACGGTGCGCTGAACGGTGACGACCGCACCGCCGGCAACACCGTCACCACAGTGCAGCAGGCGGTCTCGCTGTTCTTCCAGGCCGACATCCGCCGCCGCTGCATTCCCAGCCCCGGACGTCCCGCCACCGACCTCGCCGACGTGATCCGTCGACGCGGCACCATCTACCTGCTCGGCCGCGAAGACCCCTACGCCTCGGCCAGCCCCCTGATGACCGCCGTGGCCGAGCACGTCTTGGACACCGGCCTGCTGCTGGCCAACAGCTCACCGTGGGGCGGCCGGCTGTGCCCGCCCCTGGTCTCGGTGCTCGACGAGCTGCCGTCGACCGCGCCGCTTCCGACCCTGCGCACCCGAATGGCCAACGAGCGCGCCCTGGGGCTGTCGTTCATCTGGGCCGCCCAGACTCGGCCCCAGCTGACCAGCATCTTCGGTGAGCACGAGGCCCGAGCACTGCTCGGCCTCACCAACGCCCTGGTGATGTTCGGCGGCTCCAAGGACGTCGCCTTCAACCAGGAGATCTCCGACCTCCTCGGAACGGTCCGCATCGGGCGGGTCACCCACTCCACCGGCGGAGCCAGTGGCGGTGGGCGCAGCTTCTCCGGCGACGACATCCCGATCATGCGGCCCGAGGAAGTCCGGCAACTGCCCGAACGCCAAGCTCTGGTCGTCGCCGAGAACGGCAAGCCGATCATCGCCAAGCTGCACCGCTGCGTCGAAGGCAAGGCCGGGGAACGCCTGCTGGCCGACCAGCGGGCGCTGCGCGAGCGCCTCACCAACGACCGGCGCATGGTCATCACCCCCGAGGCCCGAGCCACCGCCGCGCTCGTCGAGGCACGCCGTCTCGGCTTCGTCGACGACGAGACCGACCACGCAAGGAGTGAACTGTGACCACAGAGCAGCAGACCCGCCGGGCGGCACCCACGCTGATGGTCTTCCCGTTCCCCGTCCCCGGGGACCACGTCCGCCTCGCCTACCGCGAGCTCCACATCGCCATCAACGGGACCGAGGAGGAGAAGAAGGCCCTGGGTAACCACGCGCTGCTGTCGCGGCCCTGGGAGCCGTCGACCTGCCTGGACCCCGAGCTGCGTCACGACCTGTGGGAGTGGCTCGAGGACGTCGTGATCTGGCTCAACCGCGAGTACACCTGGGACGTCTCCGGGCTCATCCCCAGCTGCTGGCCTCTGCACCCGCACCTGGTCCACGAGATCGCCGTCCTTGCCGACCAGCGCCGGCGGGCCGGCCTGGCGATGACCAGCGACGCGCTCGAGGAGTGGCACCGCTACTGCCTGGCGGCGTTCACCGACCGGATGCGCAACAGGCTGCGCACCCACTGCGACGACGAGCACAAGAGCTGGCCGGCCAAGCCGCGCCACAGCGAGCACCTGGCCGACGCCAGCCGCCAGCGCCGCGAGAACACGTTCGCCCACGACATCGACGCTCTGCCCGTCAACCGGCGGGCACACGAACAATCGCCGGCCGGTCCACCGCGGCTCGGCCTCGTCGACCTCGACACCGGCGAAATCCACGACGACGAGCTGGGCGGCGCTCTGCCGCGCACCCGCACCGAGAAGGGACCCCGCGAATGATGCAGATGAACGAACGCTCCGAGGCCATCCGCCGAGCCCAGCGCGCCCTCAAGGCTCTCGGCGAGCACCCGCGCTCAAGCAAGAAGGAGCTCGGCCACGCGCGCGAACACGTCAACGCCTGCTACTCCCACGGCTCGGGTGAGTACGTGTGGAACGCCGTTGCACAGGTCGAGGCGATGGCCAATCGCCGATACGGCGTACCGAGCACAGAGGAGCAGCGTCAAATGGTCGAGGCGACCGAGGACCTCGAGGAGCCTGCGACAGCCGCCCGCGGCCGAGCGGCCGAGGACCGCGCAATCCCATCGACGTCGGCGACCCCAGACGTGGAGCTCGCGCCCACTGCATCGCGATGAAGTGGGCACGACGGGCTCAAGACGGCGTTAGAACGCCGCTGAGAGAACGGCAACCCCTGCCAGCGGGTAGTCACACACCGCTTCGTTGTGGGAGAGCCATTCTGAGCGTTCTCGCCCCTTCGACCTCCCAGGCGTAGGACTGATGCCGGATCAGCTGACCTCAGCGCTCCTCATCGTGGTGACTATCGCCTACCTCGGCGGAGCCGTTCTGTTGATCGTGGCGCTTGCGAAGGTCCTGCTCGCCTGGTCGGTCAGCTGGCGCACCAGCGCGCAAACAAGCCCGGTCGACGTCCTGCTGCAGCAGCGGGCCGCCGCGGCGATGGCCGCCGTCGCCGCAGTCGCGAACGTCCCGCCTCCGGCAACCGACGTCGTTGCGATCCTGGGCGCCCCGGTCGCCGGGGAAGCCGATGGGACCGTGGGCGATGGTGGTCTCGCGGTGACCCGCTTCCGGGCTGGTCGTCCCCCCACCGTGGTGTTCGCGCGGGCCGCGCTCACCGGCCTCAGCGCCCGCGCAGTGCAGAGCCTGGCCGCCCACGAGCTCGGCCACGTCATCCGCCGCGAGCGCAGTTCGGCCGCGGCGCGGTACTCGTGGCTGGTCGGTTACCTACTCCTCGTGTTGGCAGGCGCTGGTCTCACTGCAGCTGCTCTTGCGGCCTCGCCCCAGCTGGCCGGCCCCTCATTGCTGGCCACGATGAGTGCGGCCGTGGCGTTTCTCGGTCTCCGCTTCACCTTCGACCGGCGCGAAGAGGCCACCGCCGATCTCTTCGCCATCGACCTGACTCGCGACCTGGACGCGGCCGCCGAGCTGATGCGGTTCTACGAGAAAAGCCTGGCGCGGCCGACGCCCGACGGCGGCCCCGCGTGGTCGCGGCTGGAGCGGCGGTGGTTCGCAACCCACCCCGAGCCGCAGGCGCGGCTCGCAGCCATGCGCAGTCGCCTTGGGTGACTTCTCGAACGCGGCGGCGAAACACCTCTGGTAGCAGCCGGGCCGACCTCGTTGGCCCGTTCAGCGGCTGGCAGCCGACGTAGTCCATCCGGTCGGCCGCGGCCTGGGTAGACCCTGGCTTCTTCGCTGCGTGAGGATGACGATCGTGACTCCAACCGATCTGGGACCAGTTTGGCGGCAGCACAATTGCTCACGTGAGCACAGGACCTTTCTGACGATGGCGAAGTGCATCTGGAACGACGCTCCGTGGGTCTCCGGCGAAGGAGCTATCGCGTTGGTGGCGTGCAGACCTTCTGGGCCTGTCAGGTACCGGCACGGAGCCGTGTCCCTGCACCAGACGGCTGATAGTGCGTTGGAGGCCAAGACGTTGATCGACGAGACCGGCTGCGGAGGCCGCTGTCACCGCGACCACAGGATCGTGCAGCTGGTCTTACCGTGACGCCAGCCTGCGGGCTTCCGGAGCGGGTCACCGGCGAGGGGTACCGCGGCGGGGCGGCCGCGGACGGTTCACGTCCTGCCGATCTCGTGCCACGCCCGGCGACTGGGTCGGCGCCGGGGTGCTTTCGCCGGTGTCGATCGGGATCTCGAGGCGGGACACGATCCGGTAGCGCAGGTCACGCGCAGGGCTGTCGCCCAGGGGCTTCTCAGCGACCAGGCCGCGCGTGGCGGCGCCGACGTCTTGACCCTGCTCGTGGGCCTGCTGCAGCATCGCGGCGGTGGCCGGCCAGTCGCCCTGCTCGAGCAGCCGCGGGTCGAGCTCGCGAGCCAAGGTGGCCCACCGCTCGGCGGGGGTCTTCTCGGCCGCGGCCGAGAGCCGTGTGCGAACCTCGCTGCTCTTGTGGAGCTCGGCCAGTGCCGCCTTCCGCGGGTCGGCATCCCAGGTCTTGATCGCGTCGCGCAGGTCGCGTCGCGCCTGCAACTGGGAGAGCTGCAGCCGGGCCCGGACCTGGTTGACGCCCGGCTCCCAGGCGCGGCTGGGACGTGCCGAGATGACCCGCATGGCGGCCAGATGTGCCTGCTCCGGGGCGAGGTTGTCCAGCCGCTCGGTGAGCAATTGGTCACCGAGCGAGCGGAAGGCGGGCTGGCCGCTGGCCACCGCGGCAGTGAGCGCGGCGGGCCCGCGCTGGGCGAGTAGGTCGGCGGGGTCGAGGCCGTCGGGGAACCGCGCGAAGCCGGGGTCGAGGCCGTGCGGGGTGAGCATCCAGAAGTCGCGCTCGGCCGCGACCTGGCCAGCGAGGTCGGCGTCGGTGGCCACGATCGGGTCTCGGCCGACTGCAGCCAGCTGGGCGGCCTGCTCATCGGTCAGCGACGTGCCGAGGGGCGCCACGCCGAGGTAGAGGCCGGCGCTGGCCAGCGTGACCGCCACGGCGTCCATCGGGCCCTCGACGATCACTGGGACCGCACCCTCGGCCAGCAGTTCGTCGACGACACCGAATAGCTGGGCGCCCTTGTGGAACAGCGGGGTGGCGGCTGTGTTGAGGTACTTCGGGCCGCCCTTGTCGGCGTGGGTGAGGTCGGGCCGGCGGCGGCCGACGAAGCCGAGCACTTCGCCCTGGTGGATCACCGGGAACATCACCCGGTCGCGGAACCGGTCGATGAGGCGACCGGTGCTGGCCTCGGTGGCGACGCCAGTGGCCACCATCTCGGCGTCGCTGACACCGCGGCCGCGCAGGTGGTCGACCAGGTTGGTCCACCCGGCTGGCGCCTGACCGGGACGGAACCGCTCGTCGCCGGCGAGGTCGATGCCGAACCGTCCGGTGAGGTAGTCGCGGCCCCACGAGTCGGTGAACCGGGCCTCGAAGAAGGCCCGTGCCATGTCGTTGATCTCGAGCATGCGCTCACGCGAGACGGGGGAGGAGTGCCACTCGTCGGCCCGCTGGTACATGACCCGGAGGTCGGCGTCGGTGGGCTCCAGTCGGCTGCCGCCGAGGTCGCGGATGTAGGCGGCCAGCGTCAGGTCGGGCTCGACGAACTGGTCCTCGTCGACGTCGACCAGGTCGCCAGCGACGGCGTCGACCACGTGCTCGTCGGCCACGTGCTCGTCGGCCGCGTGCTCGTCGTACGGGCCGGGGTCCTCGGCGAGCGGCCAGTCGGCCCAGTCGGGGTCGGCGGCGTGGTCGACGAGCGTCTCCGGGTCCGGCTCGATCCCGTCCCACAGCTCTGCGGGTGGTTCGTCGGGAGCGGTCTCCAGCGCGATCGAGGTCCGCCAGACCAGCGCCTGGCACTCGTCGACGCCCTCCCAGCCGTCGCTCGGCATCGCCCGCCCGGCACCCAGCAGAGCCTCGACCTGCCAGCCGCGCTGCACGCCGTGGTCCACGTTCGCGACGAGCGCGGGCCACCAGGTGCTGGCCTGGATGCTCGCGGCGCGCTCGGGACCGAACAGATCCGCGAGCCGCGGAGTCCACTCGGTGGTGACGCTCTCACCGTGGGAACCGTCGCCGATCTGGGAGGCAACGGCCGGGGTGAGCTGACGGGCCATGCGCCACCACACGGCCGCCGCGGCGTGCTCATCGGGCAGCGGCCCGGCCGGGTGATCGGCCGCAGTGGCGGTGCGCAGCAGCTCGTGGGCGGTGACGGCCGCGCGGGACATCGCGGCCAGCCGCTCGGCGAGCAGCGGGGTGAACTCGTCGTCGCGGACCTGCGGGGCCAGCGAGTAGAGCAGCTGGCGCCATTCCTTGAGCGCCGGCGTGTGGTCGCCGGTGACGGCGCGGTTGAGCCGTCGCTGCCAGGTCGCGGAGGCCTTCTGCAGCTGCGGTGCACCGGTTGGTCGCCGGTCGTCGACCGGGACCCGCATGGCGGCCCGCCAGACCTCGACGTTGGCGACCGTGGCGGCCTCGGGCCGGAGGCCGTTCTGTGCCCACGCCGGCAGTGCTGCCTGGTCGGTCGCCCGCGTTCGGACCTGGTCGGCGAGCTGCTCGACCAGGTGAGCGCGCTGGGAGAGGTAGGCGCCCCAGTGCGGGTCCTCAGCCAGGCGGGCCGGGACCGCGGGCATCCACGGCAGCGGCCCTGCGCCGGCGTTGCGCAGGCCGGAGGCGTCCAGGCGCCAGTCGAGGACCGCGGCGCGGTCGTGCGCGGTCTCCAGCTCCCGGTCGCCGGCGGCCGCCCGGAGCGCGTCGACAGGGTTCTCGCCGGCCGCGCCGAGCAGCAGCAGATGGGCACGCAAGGTCGGCCAGGCGGCCTCCTCCGAGAGCCCAGGGACGAGCGTCTCGACCGCGTTGTCCAGGGCATCGACCACGTTGATCGGGGCGCCGTTGGCGTCCTGGCCAACGTGGTCATGGCGCAGGAGATCCTCTGCGGCGACGTAGAGGCTGTCGAGGTAGCGCTGGGACGCCTCGCCGAGCCGGGTGGCCGGATCGGCCTGCTCGCGCAGCAGGCTGGTTGCGGACCGCTGCGTGTCGTCGCGCGCCAGCACCGACTCGAGGATGTCAGTCGGCGTGAGCGGCCGGACCAGCGTCGGGTGGATCACCGAGTGCGGGTCGCCGTCGCCGACGACCTCGAGGTAGACGTGGTTCGCGTGCGCGCCGCGGGTCATCATCGTGTAGAGCTGCTGGCGCGACTCGCTGCCGGTGGCCAGGCCGTGCATCGTGTCGGCGGTGACGCCCTGGGCGGTGTGCACGGTGCACGCGTAGCCGAGCTCGGAGGATCGGGCGACGTAGTCAGCGGGCAGCCGCACGGTGCGGCCGTGCTGGGTGTGCTGGACGGTCAGGTCGCCGCCGTCGTGGATCTCCAGCACGTTCCAGCGGTCGCCGTTCTTCACCCAGTCGGTAGCCGAAGTACGCAGGCGACGGTCGTTCTCGCGGGTGATGATCAGTTCGCCGATCGAGGCCTCGTTGCCGTCGGCGAGCCGGCGGACCGGGCCGCTGGCGGACTCATGGTCGGGGTCGGCCGGGTCGATCCCCTCGAGCCGGTGGGCGCGGGCCTGCTGGTTCAGCTCGCTGACCAGGTCGCGGGTGGGGGCGAGCATGATCGAGTCCAGGCCGGCGGCACGGTCGGCCTGCCAGGCGGCGAAGACGTCCTCGGTCATGGTGGCCAGGTCGCCGACGTGGACGCGGTCGCGGTCGAGGTAGAAGCCGAGCGACTCGGGCTTGCCCTCGCGCAGCGCGAGCGAGGCGGCGCCCTCGGCGGGGTCCTTGAACCGGACGAGCTCGGTCAGCTGCAGTGCTCCGTGAGTGGCGCGGATGTCGCGCAGGACGCCGCCGGCGCCGATCGCGGAGAGCTGCTGGTCGTCGCCGATCAGGCGGACGCTGCCGCCGCGCTCGAGGATGTAGGACACCGCCGCGTCCAGCGAGAGGGTGTCCGCCATCCCGGCCTCGTCGATGACCACGAGGGTGGAGGCGTCGATGCCGGCGACCCAGGCGGGCATCGCGGCGCCGGACTCGCGGGCCTGCTCGAGCGAGTGGGTTAGTTTGGCCAGGGTGTCGGTCTGGGTGTCGATCTGCGAGCGGAGCGCGTCCGCGGCCGCCGCTGAGGGAGCCAGACCGATGATGGTGCCGCCACCATCAGCCCAGGCGCTGGCCAGGGCTCGCATCGCGGTGGTCTTGCCGGATCCGGCGGGCGCGATCGCCAGCTGCAGCCGGGCACCGGAGGTGGCCATCTCGCGGACCAGCGTGGCCTGTCCGGCGTTGAGGGTGATGCCGTTGGCGGTCGACTCGAGCAGCGCCAGGTCGACCGAGGACGGCTCGACGGCGTACCCGTCGTGGCGGCCGGCGACCTCGACCAGACGCTGCTCGGCGGCGAGTACCTTGCCCGAGGTGAACAGCACGGCGCCGCTCTGGGTGTAGACCGAGGCCCCGTCCGCGCGCCGCAGCTCGACCAGTTCGCTGATGGCGTCCCAGGGTCGGGCCATGCTCACCGAGCGGCCGTCGAGGACCTCGCTGACGAGCAGTTCGACGACCTGGGAGACCTGGTTGGTGGGCACGTTGGCGCCCCGGACCTGCCGCTGGGCCTCGGCGTAGACGTGCCAGAACTGCCAGGTGCTCCGAGCTCCCTCCATCGTCGCCACGATCCGGTCGGTCGTCTTGGCGAACCAGGCCGAGTCGGCCAGCGACCGCGCTGCGCCCTTCGGGTTCAGCGCCCCGTGGACCATCTGCTTGACCCGTTGAGGGGTGCCCAGCGCCTCGATGGCCTCACGGCTCCAGGTCTCGCGCTGCTCGGCCAGCGAGCGCGGCTCGTGCTTGGCCTCGCGGGTCTCCAGCGTCGCCTGCTGGGACAGCTGGATGGTCTCCACCGGCGTCGGCGGGCGGCCGTGGGTGGCATGGAACGCGGCCGCGAGGACCTTGCGGCGGTCCTCGACGCTGGCGCGGCGCTTAGAGAAGCGGCGGTTCAGCTCGGGGTCGACGCCGACGATCTCGCGCACCGGCCGCTTGCGGGCGTCCTCGTTCGGCCGCTCCTTAAACCGCACGCCGAGGGCGTCGACCAGGTGCCGCTCGAGCGCGGTGTTGTAGGTCTCCGAGGCCGAGACCACCGCCTTGTGCAGCGGCCGGCCATCGATGGCCAGCCACTTGCCGTCGAGCGTCTGGACCTTGTTCGCAACGGCGACGTGCGTATGCAAGTCAGGGTCTCCCGCGCGGGAGTCGCGGTGGGTGAACGCCGTGGCGACCAGGCCGCGGACGTCGACCTGGCGGACGCCGTTGGTGCCCCGGCGGGTGAACAGTGCCTTGGATTCGATGAAGCCCAGCGCGTCCTTGATCGCCGCCTGGTGGGCCCGCTCGATCACCGCGGCGGTCTTCGGGTCGGAGATCGCCCACAACACCGAGACGCTCTTGACCGGGGAGAAGGTCAGGTCGTAGCCGGCCACCGCGTTGGTCTTCGCTCGGGAGTGCCTGGCGATCGCGGCGGCCAGCTCGCGTGCGTCGGCGGGTTCGCGGCCGTGCTCAGCACGGAAGAACTCGGTGCCGACCTCGGTTCGGACCTTGGCCCGGTCGGCCGCGGGGACCGGCCAGTCACCCGGCAGGCCGGCGGCCTCGTTGAGGGCCGCGATGCGCTTGGCGACCTCGATCCGGAACGGGCTGATGTCGTTTTCGTAGACCTTGTACGGCGTGCCGAGCTGGCGGGCCGTCTTGTAGTCCGCGTCGGTCGGCCGGTCGACGCCGTCGCGGCCGATGCGCAGGTCCAGGTCCTTGGTCCGCTGGGTGGCCAGCGGGTGGTGACCGGAGCCGAACAGGCTCTGCATGTGGTCAGCGGTGACGACGTCGCCGGCGTCGAGCCCTTCGAGTCCCTCCATGCCGGAGCCGACCCACACGCCGGGAGTCTCGCCCCTCTCGGTGTAGTAGCTCGCGAGGCCGGTGTGGCCCTTATCCGTGGCGTCCATCGCTGCGACCTGGCGGGTCAGGTAGTCGTACCCCGACCCCGCCGTCAGCTTGTGGAGGCTCATCGTCACGGTCACCTACGTGCGCGCGGGCGCCCGCTGCGATCACTTCCGGTCGGATTGCTGATGTGTTCTTTCTATTCGGCAGACCGAGAATGCAAGAGGTGTGTGGCACTTGGAAGGTCGCGGAAATCTGGGGGGACGCTGAGGGGTGTCGGTGACGGCTGGGGCGTCGGGTCGGGCTGCGGGAGTTGAACGGGCTGGCTGGGGTCGAGGTTGGTGGGTTCGGAAGGCTTCTTGGCCGGAGGTGATCGCACGGGGACCGGGATTTGTCGTAGGTGACTGTCAGAGTCCATGTCGACACGGAGTGAGGACCGATGAGTCAGCAGACGATCAAGCAGCAGGCGCGGCGTACGGCGCGGGAGATGGCCGACAAGAGGCGGCGCGAGCGTGAGGAGCGCGAGCGCCGGGTGGTCGACCTGGCCGAACAGGTCATGGTGGCGATCGGCCAGCGGGACGCGGCGGTGGCCGAGACCGAGAAGCGCGCTGGGGATGCGCTGCGGGAGTTGACCGAGGTCGAGGGGCTGTCCCTGGGCGAGGCGGTCGAGTGGTGCGGCGAGACGATCACCGTGCGGGAGGCGACGCGGCTGCGGCGGCTGGCCGCACCGGCCGGCAGCGCGGAGACCGAGGGCGGCCCGGCCGCCGAGGGGGAGCCCGACGCGGCGGCCGAGAGCGGGGGAGCGGGTGCCGGCTCGGCGGCTCGATGACGCCGGCCTCGCGGCGGTCGCGGCGGCGCTCACAGACCCGGCGGTGCTCACGCGCTACCGGGCGAAGGTGGCCACGGTGCCGGGCAGTGAGTGCCTGTGGTGGACCGGGGCGGTCTCGGGTCGGTCCGAGCGGGAGCGCACCGACGGCGGTGGCCATGGCCGGTTCTGGTACGCGCCGGGTCGGGTGATCATCGCCCACCGGTTCGCGTACGCGGTGATGCACGGTGTGGACGCGCTCGCGGAGGCGCGGCTGCTCGGGCACCGCTGTCACAACCCGCTGTGCCAGCGGATCGCGCCGGAACACGTCGTGGTCTCGACGGCGCGCAAGAACCGGCAGGAGTGGGCCGTCCAACGGCGACTGCCGTACAGCCCGCTGGCCGACCCGCGCGGGCCGCGTCGGCGGGCTCGGGAACTGCGTGACCTGGCGCGTGAGGACCCGCAGCTCGTAGCCGACGACCTCACGCGGCTCCAGGAGCTGCTGGGCGAGCAACTGACCCTGTGGTGACCAGCCGGACGCAGAGGGCCGCCCCGCACCGATGGCACGGGCGGCCTTGCGGTTGTTGGTCAGCCGGGCTCGCCGTCTAGGAGCCGACCGAGCGTCTCCCACAGGTCGAGGTAGCCGTCCGCGTCCTCGGGCGACTGCTCGCCCCACTTGGCGTGAAGAGCGCGAATGCGGTCGAGCCGGTCGAGCCGGTCAGGCAGCGCGGTGCGGGCAGCGGCCATGAACTCCACGTCGGCGGCGTGGCCGGTGGTCTCGAGGCCGAGCCGGTGACGGTGGCCGGTGTAGTAGGCCGCGAGGATGTTGTCCGGGATCAGGGCGTCGGCGGCGGTGGCACGGATCTTGTCGCCGTCCGGAGTCCAGGGGCCGGGGGTCGCGCGCTCCTCCAGGGCGCGGAGGCTGGCGTCGTCGCTCATGCGGGCTGGTCCTCTCGTGCGGCGGCCAGGTCGAGCCGACCGGACGCGGCGGTGGCCACGGCGGTGATCCGGGCGGCCAGTGCGCGCAACTCGGCGGGCGTGCCCTGGATCGCGACCACTTCGTCACCGGCGAGGGTCAGGACGGGCTGGCGGTGCTCCCCGGCGCCGATCCAGTCGTCGCCGGGTGTGAACACCTGGACGCTGGTCTCGCGGGCGGCCAGCCACTCGATGTGCGCGCTCACGGGGTCACCTCGGCGGGCGCGGTGCCGATGAGGCGGCGGAACGCCTCGATGTCGGCCTCGAGGGAGAACAGGCGGCGGCGGTGCGTGTCGCTCTCTGCGGCGACCTCGGTCAGGACCTCGGCGAGGCCGTCGAGGAACGCCAAGACGGCATCGGCGGTGACGGTCTCGCGCAGCGCCGTCCACGGCTTCGGGACGCGGCTGCTGGCCGCGTACGGCATCCGCGTCATGGCGGCGAGGATGCGGCGCTGGTCGCGCTCGCTGATCACGGTGCCGGTCGGCTCCGGCTGGGTCTGCTTGGACATCACTGCTCCTGTTCGGTGGTGGTGCGGTGGGCGTACTCGGCGTGCAGGGCGTCCAGCGCCGTGGCGACGCTGGACAGGGCCGCGTCCAGGTGGGCGCTGGCGGTCTCGGGGGTCCAGCGGCGCACGTCGCGCAGCCGGTGCTCGATGACGATCAGGTCGCAGGCCGTCTCGCTGAGGGTGTGCCGGTCCTTGGCGGCGCTGGCCTCGACGTCGGCGGCAGGGGAAGTCGGGGTGTTGTCCCGCTTCGCGATGGTGACGAACTGGTTGAGCGGCAGGATGCGGGCGCCGAGGACCAGGGCGGTGATGTGGACCCTGCGTCCCGCGCGGCCGGGCTCATCCACGGAGACGGTGGTGATGGGGAACGCGACGCCGGTTGTGGGGTCGACCAGGGTGTCGGTGGGCCGGAGTTCCCATGCGCGGACTTGCTCGGTATCGAGGGCGGTGGTTTC
>NZ_LMSQ01000001.1:57734-76947 GCF_001429525.1 Nocardioides sp. Soil796 | reverse complement strand
CTCGGTCTCGCGGACCCGGTTGGTGGCGTTGCCCTCGGCCTTGCCGAACGTGGCGTCGATCAGGGCGTCGAACGTGGCGTCGGTCATGGTCTGCTGGATCAGCCGCTCGGCCTCGACCTGGAACGCGTCGACGTAGGTGACGGTCAGCCCGAGCGCGTCGCGGGCGGCCTGGACGGCGGCCTTGGCGTTGCGCGTGTGGCGGATCGAGAACGACGACTCGTGNGACCGGGGTGACGAGGATGCGGAACGCGCTGGTGCCGTCGTGGCTGTTGAGCGCGGCGATGTTGAGGTCGACGCGGTCGGTGCCGCCGACCGTGAGTGAGTTCGGCAGCTGCATGGTGATGAACACCTGCCGCCCGCCGCGTAGCGACCCGGCTGTGTCGAAGATCGCGCCGGACTCGTCGGCCAGCAGGTTCAGGAACTCGGCGTGGTCCTCGTTCTGCAGTGGGGTGTAGCCGCCGCCAACGACGCCGAGCGCCTCGGGCTGGCCGGTGAACGGGGTAGTGCGCACCGTGGCGAACCCGGGGACCTCGATCGGCGTGACGCCGCCCTCGCTGACCTCGGCGGTGGTGAGCGGCAACTTGCGCACCTCCCAGCCGCCCAGGTGGCCGAGCGTCATGGCCTCCTCGGCGGAGAATGCGCGGTCGCGGACGGTTGTGCCCAGCCGGTGCCAGGCGTCCTTGCGGGCGAAGACGGCGGCAGCGTGCGTGCCGTGGGTCTCGATCTCGTGTGACATGCGGGGTCCTCCCGGGTAGCGGATCAAACGAACTGAGTTCATTCTATGGTTTCTATTCCACTGAGGGCGGTTCTCCACAGGGAGAACCGGCCTCGGGTGGGGGAGGGGCGACGCGTCAGGCGGCGCTGTCGCTGGCCTCGTCGGCGTTGGCCTCGCCCTCCGTGTCGGCGTCCGGCTCGGGCTCCTCGCCGAGCAGGATGCACTCGACCTCGCTGGGCTGGTAACCCCACTCCACGAGCGCGCCGAGCACGCGGGCGTCCCACGCGCTCGGGTTGCGCCAGGAGTGCTTGCCGGTGGTCGCCTCCCATGCGGCGACGACGGCGGCGAGCGTGGTCATGGTCGCGGCCTTCGGAGTGGTCGCCTTGGTGGTGATCTTGCGGCACTCGTCCTGGCCTGCGCCGTAGTAGCCGGTCGGGGCCGGGATGCCGAGCAGCGTGAACAGCATCGGGTGCCGGTGGTCCATGGCCTTGCTCAGCGAGTGGTGGCCGGTGACGACCGCCTCGCAGATCAGGGCTTCGGCTCCTTCCGGGGCCGTCTTGCGAGCGACGAACCCGGCCAGCCACTCGCGGCGCACCGTCTCCGCACTGGCCCACGCCTTGTTGTAGGCGATCACACGGCGGCGCTCCTCGCGGCGGGCCTCGGCCTCCTCCTCGCTCTCGCCCGCGTCCTCGTCGGCGGTGCTGCCGCTGCTCGCGCCGCCACTGACGCCGCCACGACGCCGCAGGCCGGAGGCGTCGAGGTCGGTAACGACCCACACCGGCACGTACTGCTGGTAGGGCTCGGCGGGCTCGTAGTCGTCGGCCTCGTCGTCGGCCTCGTCGTCGGTGTCGTCCTCGCTCTCGTCGTACTCGTCCTCGGGGTAGACCCACTCCTTGACGACGTGGACGCGAGCGCCCGGGACGCTGGGCCACTCCTCCTCCGGCACCGGCTCGCCCTCGGCGTTGAGCAGACGCTCGATGCGCAGCACCTCGTCAGCCGCCGCGACCTCTTCGGCGGTCAGTACCGGCAGGCCCTCGCCGCGCAGCCGCTCGACCTCGGCGGCGTCGGCCTCGCGCTCGGCGACCTCGTCACGCAGCTGTTGTGCCTCGTGCGTCAGGGAGCGGCGGAAGCGCTTGGCGTACTCCAGGCGCTCCACGGCCTCGGGGTCGTGCTCGAACTCGGCGAAGATCGCGGCCTCCTCCAAGGTCAGATCGCCGGAGTCGNCGGTTGCGGGTCTGGTCGGCCTTGGTGACCGCCAGGGCGGCGTTCACGGTCGGGCGGTCGATGCTGGTGCGCTTGGCGATCTGCGCTGCGCTCACGCCGAGCAGGGCCAGCTGCTCCACGCCCGCGACGATCTCGGTCTCGCGCATCCCGGCTCGGTGGATGTTCTCGACCATCTGGTCACCGATCCGGTCGGTCTCGGCGGGCTGGGGGACGACCCGCGCCGGGATGAGGCCGGTCGGGGTGCCGACGTCGGCGGCGGTCACGGTGCGGCGCTGGCCGCGCAGCAGGACGTACTGGCCGTTATCGTTGCGGTAGACCGTGACGGCCTCGATGACGCCGCGCTCCTTGATCGACTTGCGGAACTCCTTGTGGTCGGGTCGCAGGTCGGTGCGGACGTTGGTGCCGATGATGATGTCGGCGGGGTCCAGGTGCAGGAACTCCTCAGCCGGGGCGGCGTCGGTGCCCTCAGTGGTGGTGACGGCGTCGGTCTGGATGGTGTCGGTCATGCGGCTGTCCTCCGTGAGTAGAATAGAAAGAACTGACAGGACCAAGTCTCCCAACGGGGCCGACGCCTACCGGCTCACAGCGCGAACCTGTGGAAAGGTGGGCACGTCCGGAGGGTGGGGAACACCCCGCTCCTACGGAGGCGGACTCCGCTGCGGCGACGCGGCGCAGCTGCACCCTCGTAGCTGTCTGGACGGAAGGAATCGAGCGAGAGTGGGAACGGCTGCACACGGCCCCGCCCGGGAATGCAGCGGCGTTGGTGTTAGCGCCAGGTGCTGCAGCTGGCGCTGGGCCAGGGGAGTGGCGGCATGAGGAGCCAGACCACGACCCCGGTCGGCATCTACTGGAAGCCCGGCGTGTGGGACCTCGCCCGATCGGCCTACGTCGCCGACCTGGACACCGACCCCGACTCGCCCGGATCGTTCGTCGGCTGGCTCGCCCAGGCGCTCGAGCTGCACGCCCGGCGCTCGCCCCAGCAGCGCGCCGAGCTCGCGGCCGCCAGCGAGAAGCATCCCGCCCTGGTCAGCGTGACCCGCAAGAGCTTCAACAAGAAGCACGACCTGCCGGCCTCCACCATCGAGGCCGTCGAAGACGCGCTCGTGGCCGACCGCCAGGAGCTCGGCCGGATGCTCGCCCGCTCCGCGTTCGCCCAGGAAGCGGTGATCGCCGCGGGCGAGGAATCCCGCCGGCGGCTCGGCCACGACCTGCCTCCGCCACCGCAGAAGCTCAGCAACCGACCGCCGCGGCGGCGGCCGGCACGGTAGGCCCAGCTGGTGGCCGGCACAGTTGTGTCGATCCCTGCCTCTCGCGTCCTTCTCAGCGCCCCGATCCGGTACCCGAGAGCCGGTCGGGGCGCTTCTTTGCGCCCTCACTGCGCCCTGAGGAGCAGCTCCTTCGCGAGCACGAGCGGAAACGAACAAGTTCGGCCCAGGTGATCGCTGCGGGAGCCCGACGGGACCTAGGTGACTGCGGGACCGATTCCGACGTCTCGCAGTCACCTAGGAGGAACTCATGTCCACCACCGTCACCTTCGCCGGCAACCTGGCCGAGGCTCCCGAGCTGCTCTACACCCGCGAGAACAAGCCGTTCGTCAGCTGCCGGGTCCTGGTCAACCGGCGCGTGCAGAACGACGAGGGGGAGTGGGTCAACGACGGGCCCACTGCCCACAACTTCAATATCTTCGGCTCGGCCGCCACCCACGTGCACGACAGCTGCGGATCCGGCGACCCGATCTTCGTCCACGGCCTCGAGCGCACCGAGAGCTGGCCGGACAAGGAGACCGGCGAGAAGCGCACCAAGGACGTCGTGGTCGTCGACAGCCGCTTCGGCGAGGTCGGCGTCTCGCTCAAGTACGTCTCCGCGCGCATCGATCGCGCCGCCCGCCCGGCCCAGGCCAGCTGACCGCGGGGAGGGTTCCGATGGATCTCGTCGTTCAGTCCCCGGACGAGCTGCTCGCCGCCGTCCCGCATGTCCTCGGCTTCAAGCCCGAGGAGTCGATCGTCCTGGTCCCGTTCGGGCCCGGGCTCCCGATCACCCGCGTCGACCTCCCGACCAGCGCGACCGCCCGCGAGGAGGTCTGGGACGCCATCAGCGGCCCCTACGGCCGCCACGCCCGCCCCGGAGCTCGGCTGGGCATCCTCTGCTTCACCGGGGACCGCCGCAGCGCCGAGCTGGCCAGCCAGCACCTGTCCAACCGACTCGAGACCGTTGGCATCACCACCCAGATCCGGCTGTGTTCCGACGGGGAGCGGTGGCGGGAGTTCAACACCGGCACCACCGGGCTGCAGACCCAGGCGACCGCCGAGCGGATCGCGGCCACGACCGTGCTGTCCGGCGCCGCCCAACCGGCCTCCAGCCGGTCCTCGCTGGCCGCCTCCATGGTCGGCGACCGCGAGCCGATCGCCCAGCTGATCCCCGCAGCTCGAGCAGAAGCCGCGGCCAGCTCGCCGGCCGCGGAGCGGGACTGGGCCCTGGACCGTCTCGAGCAGTTCCACACCGACGGCAACCGGCTCTCCGACGTCGACGGCGCACGGATGCTCCTCGCGCTGGAGAAGATCGGCACCCGCGACGCGCTGTGGGAGGGCATGACCAAGGAGAACCACACCTCCCACATGGCGATCTGGAACGACCTCACCCGCCGCGCCCCTGACGAGGTCCGCGCGGCGCCGGCCTCCATGCTCGGCTTCGCCAGCTGGCTGCACGGCGACGGCGCCAAGGCCTGGTGCGCACTCGACCAGGTGCCCGCCGACCGGCCCTACTCCATGGCCGCCGTCGTCGCCTCCGCCCTGCAGAACGGGATCCACCCTCGCGAGTGGGAGCGGTATCAGACCCAGATGCGGGACCTCGCCGGCGAGCTCGACGAGTCCTTCGTGCCCAAGCCTCCCGAGAAGCAGCGGGATCTGCCGCGCACCCAGCCCACCACCGACCGCCGGGCCCCGGGCCGCTGAGGAGACCGCGATGAACTACGACGACACAGACCCGATCGACCAGATAGACGCCACCCAGCTAAGCGCGACAGAGCGCCAGCTGCGCCGCCTGGTGGTGCCTGAGCCCACGGCCTACGCCCCCGACAAGCGCCTCGACGTCATCCACGATCCGGACCTCGACCTGCTGTGGGGAGGCGAGGCGTGAGCAGCTGCGCCGACCGGAGGTGAATCGTGAGAGGTGAAAGCCATCCCTGTCCGAAGTGTGTCTCCTCAGCATCAGGCTCGCGTAGTGTTAGTATGAACACTATGGAGGTGTCCCGGCGCGTCAACGAGAAACGTCGTGTTGGACTTCCGATGGAGCTGGCGGTGCTGTCGGGGATCAGGCCGAGGGTATGGGTCACGGTGGGCCTTGCTGATGACCGGCGGTGGGCTCTTGTGCTCACGCCGGTGCCGGCTCCGGACGATCCCGGCGCCGCGGCGCGGCGTGACCCTGTTCGACCGCGGATGGTGACGGAGGTGATGCAGGTGACGTTGCCGAAGCTGTTGATGGAGCGGGTTGGGATGAAGCCTGATGACTGGGTGTTCGTCAGCTCGCTCGGCCAGGACCGAGGGATGCGAGTGGTCCCTCAAGCGAAGGTCATGTTGCGTGAGCTGCCCACTGCGCGGGCGGGTAGGTTCGCGGGCCGCGGCGTAGTCACTCCAGCAGGTGTGTCGTGATACTCCGGGCGTTGGGCCATTCGGCCCGCCGACTAGCAGCTGGCGGCGGCGTCTCGTTGCGGGGGTGGGGGGTTACCCCCGCGGTCGCGCTGACGGATGATGTCGCCCGGGGCGCGGCTCAGGCGCACCGCAGTGACGTGGGTGGAGAGGATCGTTGGGGGTGGTGCAGATGCTGACCCGGGAGCGGCTCGGCATCGCCAAGCCCACGCCACGCGGTTTGGCGCATTGGCACGATCTGCAGCCGGCCGAGGCCGCCGAGTTCGTACGCCGTGACGTGGTCGGTGCAGGGGTGTGCCTGCCGGCGGTGTGGTTCTGCGACGGCCTGCTGGTGCCGGTGGTGTCGTGGGACGTCGAGGCTCTTGAGGGGCGGGTCGCGACTGGGCGGGGTCCGGTGCTGTACCGCTCCATCCTGGCCGACCGGCTCGAGCACGGGCGCGACCACATCGAGCCTGCCGTCCTGCGCATGGAGGCCTTCATAACCCTGTGGCCGCTGTCGGCGGCGCGGGGTGCACTAGCTGCTGCCTCGGCCTACGCATCGGCGGTCGCGGCCGTCCCCTCGCCCCCAGGGGCAGATGGCTGGGATGTCTTCGAGTGCGACTACTACGGGTTCACCGTGGCCGAGGTCAACCCGGTCGGCGCTCGAGTGGTCGTCGAGGGCCTCGGACGCGCCAAGCACTCCGAGGGCGGGGTTGCGCACCAACGTCGCCTGATGGAGGAGCAACTGTTCGACGTGGCTCTCCGAACGGGCGTCACGCCAGCCTGCTGAACGAGCGCTGCGGCTGAGCCGGAGGCTAGGACAGTGGCGGCAGACTCGGCGCGAGCTTGTGCCACGCGCCCTGGAACTTGGGCGGATCCCAGTTAAGGCCGGTCTCTGCGGCGATCTCCATGTTGGTGACCTGCGCGTGGTTGCACTGGCCGACCCAGGCGTGCTGACGGTGCAACGGGCTCGAGGCGTCGAGGATGTTCTGGCCGAGCTCTGCGATGGCTGTCAGTGAGTGCTGGTATGCCGCGACCTCGTCGTGGATGTGGCTCAGGGGCCGGTTGAAACAACGATGGCACCCGCAGATCCATCGTTCCTGGTGCTCCTGGTCGAGCGCGATCGCGGTGTTGAGAGTGTCCAGGGCCCGGTAGGCCATCGAACGGGGCACGTAGATCCCGATCCGCGCTCCGCCGTTGAACCCGCCGCCCTTCTCCTTGGTCGGGTAGAGGTGTCGCAGCGCCGTGGTCGTCCCGACGGCGCCGAGGCTCGCACCGAAGGCGACTGCGCCGATCACGGAGATGTCGCAGCGCAGCAACGCGATCTTGACCTCGGCCTCGGCGAGCAGTCGGACCAGTCCGGCGACGGCGTCCTGGACGCCGAGTGGGTCGTTGTCGTGCTCGAGCACCAGCGCGACCGGGACTGCGGCTTTGTTGATCTCGGCGATCAGGCTGGCGACGTCCTTCTTGAGCCAGTCGAGATGGAGTGGGAGCACGGCGACCACGTCAGGCCCGAGAGCGCGTGCCTCGTCGAGAACCGCGGCAAGAGCCGTCTGCTTCTCCGCCGGCACGTAGGGGGAATCAGTGAGGGCCGCGGAAAGGCCGAGCTCGCGCTGCACGGCGACCCATGCCGGGTCGAGGTTTGAGCCCGTAGCCGTGGCGACAGCTCGGTTCTTCCCGGCATACCTGTTTGCGTCGGCTAGCACGACAATCTCCGCGCGCACCGGTTGGGCGGATGCATCGGCAGGAGCGGCTGCGGCGATCGTGACTCGGCACTCACTGACCACGCGCCGCAGTTCCTTGATGCGGTCCTTCATCCGCGGGTTCAAGGTGAGCAGGAGGCCGGTCTCCTCAACCGCGACCAGGGCAGCCGCGGCGCTGAGGTGACGTGTCGCGCACGCGGTCTGCAAGAAAAGGGACGGGCAGCCTGCGAACAGCGGGTTCGGGCTCGGAAAGCGGCCTGCGGCGGACCTGGCCCCGACCTCTCCGATCTGCCCGGACAGGACGTCGACCTCGCGGCCGATCACTACACCGCGCCCTGCGGCCGGGTGGGCGTGGCTGTCGTCGCGGGCTCCGCGGTGGATGCTGCTGCGGATCTGCATCCGGGGTCTTGCTCCTTCCACCTGGCTGGGTGTGGACAGCCTAGGCCGCGAGGCCGACGGCTCGACGGTGTTCAGCGGCGGTTGTGCATGAGTCGCTGTCTGATCGTTCCTGTGGACGACTGCGCCGTCGGCGTCAGCGGCCGGGTTGTGTGCCTGGCCGTTCATGGCTGCACCAGCCGTAGCGGGGTCGCGGGAGGTGTCTCGCGGGGCGGTCGGTAGTGGGCCTTGAACGGGGCTGGGAGCATCCCGGCGGTCTTGGCGAGCTCGTCGATGGTGTAGCCGTGCTGGCTCAGGTGCACCTCCATCACCCTGGTCAGGGTGCTGGGAGTTTCGGCCGGCAGGGCACCGGGCTCGAGCTGCTTCCAGCCCAGCTGGTTGAGCCGGATCTGGAACTGGCGATACTGCCGATCGGAGATCTCGTCGAGGTCGTAGGCGCGCCGGATCAGTGCCGCGATCGACATGCCCCACTGGGCCTTGAGCTGGATGAGCCGTGGGAAGTCGCGGGTGGTCAGGCCGGCCAGCTGCGGTGCGATCTCCTCGGCCGGGGCGAGGAACTCCGCAGCGAAGATGTCGGCCTGCTTCTCCTGGTCGTCCTCGGGGATGGTGTGGAGGAGCAGGTGAGCGAGCTCGTGGCAGGTGGTGAACCTCTGCCGGTCGGCCGGCAGACCGAGGTTGACGACCATGATCGGCGGGCGCCCACCGTCACGTGGCCAGGTGGACACCGCGTCTTGGGCGTTGGTGACCAGCGACCGTGCCACCACGATGATGCCAACGGCCTCGAGCACCTCGACGACGTTGTGGATCGGGCCGGTCGGGACTCGCCAGGAGGCGCGTACGGCGCGTGCCGCGGCCGCGGGGTCGCCGTCGAACAGGTCGAGGTCGAGACGGTGCAGCTCGGTGTCGGGTACGAGCTCGATGCCGCGCAGCAGGCCCTCGACAGAGACCCGGGTCAGGTGAGTGAGGGCCTCGATGCGCCGCTTGGTGGAGGCGTTGATCTTGGAGTGCCGGCGCCGGTGGTGCATGCAGGTGACCTCCAGCCCCTGCACGGGGGTGTCGTCGACCAGCAGCTCGACCGGGCACTTCAACGCGTCCGCCACCTTGAGGAGGTTCTCACCGGTCAGGGGCAGCAGGCTCGACTCGACCTTGGAGATGTAGCCCTGGCTCAGACCGGCGGCCTCGCCCAGGTCGAGCTGAGTCAGGCCGAGCGACTCCCGCACGAGGGTCACCATCCGCGGCCGTGCCTGGTCAGACACCACGACCTCCTCCGGGGCGAGAGCCGGCTGCGAGGCGCTTGGCAGCGGCCGTCTGCGCCGAGCGGATGATCGGTGGCGACAGCGGCGCGAGCGGCATCTGCACCGGGCCGGCGACCGAGCCAACAACAGGGGTCGTGCTGGTCATGCTGGTGAGTGGGATCGGAAGAGAGTAGAAGACGTCGGTGAAGCCGAGATGGCAGACCAACTCGAGGCGCGAGATGTTCTCCTCGGCGGTGTCCAGGACGTAGCCAGCGGTCAGGACGGTGAACGTCTCCATGCCCGGCAGGCACGGGTCGCCGAGGTGGTAGGCCAGGCTGAGCGCCCGGTCGGAGTCGCTGCGGCACAGGCCGAGCTCGGAGGTGAGCTTGCGGAACCGGACCCTGAGACCGCCGCCGGCCAGGCTCACCCACGGCCGGCCGAACTGGTCGTCCTCCACGGTGGCCTCAGGCACCCGGTTGAAGATGCGGTGGGCCGGCTCACGAGTGAAGTCCGAGACCAGCATCCCGCGCGAGGAGGCGCCGGCAAAGGCCATCTGCGGCGCCGCCAAGCGGCGGGTGGTCGCGAACCCGCCCCACGCTTCGATGAGGACCTGACCGAAGAGTGGAAGGTGCCTCCCCACTGCCTGCGCGACCGCCTCGTGGCTCGCCGGCGCGGTGACCGGGAACTCGTTCGCCTCGCTCGATGCAGTCATCTCGATCCTCTGCTCGGAATGCTCTGGGAATGAAAGCGTAGCATTTGTGCCGGGCAGATCGGCTCCGGACTGCTCGTGGGTGTTGCCGAGTCGTCTGTGTCTGACCCTGCGGGTCGCCGGCCAGAAGCCATCTCCTCCACTTCGGTCGCGGTGACGTCCGGGTGTTCGCGACCTCGGGCGGGATAGTCGCCAGCTGAGGTAGATCGTCGTACGCGTCGCGCCATGCTCCCCAGCCACGGTCGGTCTGCATATCGGCGAGGCTCGACATCAGCCACTCGAGCAGCGGCATTCGCCAGGCGTTTCGCCGCCAGAAAGGTCGAATGGCACTCCGAATCTCTTAGGCGATCGAACGTGGGCGCTGGAAGAATCGCCGAAGGAAGCGCATGTGGTCCGTGTGGTTGCCGTTGCCGCGCGCGAACATGAAGAACTACGGGGACAGGACGATGGACCACTTCGACGAGGGTTTGCGTTGCCAGGACGTGCACTCCGGCGTGCGGAACGTCGACCCGAACTCGCCGGTGCTGCAGCCGCTGGTTGACACCCGGATCGTCGGGATGGCGGCGACCGTCGCGGGCCTCATCCGCGGCAACGACGTCATCAAGGACGCGCAGGCGCTGATGTCGATCGCGGCCAGCCAGCTTGATGTTGACATGCTGGCGTTCAACGAAGTGGTCACGCTCCTGGGCGACGCCGGGTTCGTAAGCGGTATCCAGCGCTCGGGCGGCAAGATCCAGACCTTCACCGAGAACGTCCCCTACTACGACGATCTGTACACGCGGCTCGGGGAGGTGTGGCAGGACCGCAACCCGACCGAACTAGAGAAGCAGCTCCTGGTGGTTGTCGACGGGCTGTCCGAGGCCCCGGTGCCGCTGGAGGAGCTCGAGTCGACCTTCGCGCTGGACCACGCCGATGTCCCGCTGATCGTGCAGTTGGCCATGGACTCCGGGCTGATGCAAAAAGTGCAGGCCATCGACGGCGACATCGTGTACTCGCCATTCTTCGGGTTCGAGAACCCGGCCCTGCTCGGAGAGCTCGTGAACAGTCACGGTGGTGATCAGCTCGCGGAGGAGTTCGCCGCGGTCCGGGCGAAGCAGGGGCTGGCCATCTCTCCGACCACGCACCCGCTGCTGACCGACGCGGTTGCGAAGGGCCTCATCATGGCGCCGGCCGTGACCGTTCCTGGTGGGGGTGCGCAGCCGTTCGCTGCGCTGCCATACATCGCGGATAGGAAGCTCCTGACCGCCCGCAAGCCCGTTCTGGACAAGGCGCTCGCGGTCATCGCGTGTCTGCGGTGCGCGGAGTCGTTCGGTGGGTATTCGAGTCTGGATGCAGCCGGGCTCATCAACGTCATCGACAAGTTGCTGGACCCGAACCGGGGGTTCTTGGCGCCGCACAGCGGTCACAAGCGGCAGTATGAATTGATGCGGAACGCCCGCCTCATCGAGTTCGCTCCGGACACATTGCCTGGCGGTCGGTGGGTGACTCCTCGGTTCATCGACACCGCCGACAACCGGGAGGCGCTGAAGCTTGCGCGGGAGCTGCTGACGCACGGTGAGCTGGTCGAGCACCGGGTCGATGACGCGCTGGCGCGGGAAACGCTGGCGTCGGACCGGTCGTACGTGGCGCCGATGCAGACCGTGCATCGGCTCCGGAAAAGTGCGCAGCCTTCGGCGAAGCAGTTCGACAAGATCTTCGAGGCGGCGATGGGAACGAGGTCTCTGTGAGCGAGCTCGATCTGGGCCTGAAGGTAGGCGTCCGGTCGCTCCTGTGGTCGATGGGTTTCTCGACCCGACTCGACGTGGTGCTGCGTGGTCACGAGCGTGCTGACGGAGGGCCGGCAGAGACGTTCACCGACCTAGACGTTCTCGGGGTCTCCGTCACGCCGGGGTACCGGCTGTCGACGACCATCGCTGATTGCAAGTCTGGCAAGTCGGACAAGCCGACCGCCCGGATGTTCTGGGTCCGCGGTGTCGCTGACCTGTTCGGCGCCGACGACGCCATGCTGGTGCGCGAGCACGAGGTCCTCGACTCGACCAGGCAGCTGTCGGACAAGCTCCGCATCACGGTGCTCCCCTCAGCGGACCTGGCCCACATGCAGACCCTGCACGGTCCGCCGGTGCCCGAAGGCAGCCCGCTGGCCATCTTGTTCGACAAGGCCGCAGCAGAAGCGCACCTGAAGGCGTACACGAACCTGGACAAGCGGTTGAAGCCGCTCATCGATTACCGCGACTTCGACTACTGGATTTACGACGACCACCGCAACCCATTCCAGCTCGTCGCGCACCTCTCTGACGCGGTGAAGTTCCTCAAGCCGAAGGACCCCGACCACCTGTCGCTGTTCTTCGACCTGGCGTGGCTGTACCTGGTGACCCTCATCAAGGTCACCGAGCACGTGCGAGGTGCTTTCCTTTCTGACCCCGACCGCGGGCTCCAGGAGTATCTGTACGGCGGCGCGACCGGGCTGAAGGAGAAGAAGCAGGTCGCTCAGCTCCTGCAGTCACTACGCCCTGACGGCGCGAAGGAGCGCGACCACCTGCCTGAGTACTACCCGACGCTCCGGGAGCTCGTCACCCGGCTGATGCGGCGCCCTGACCACATGCAGAACGCGCTCCGGCAGGCCGAGGCTGCGTCCGCGTTCGCCGCGGCGCGGCAGCGGATGACGCTCTCGAACGCGTTCGGTGACGAGTTCGATGAGATCGCCGCCAAGTTGGTCGCGGACGTCTGCGGGTTCCTGGTGACCGCGACCGGCATCGACCCGGAGTTTCGGGTACAAGCTCGCGCCTACCTGCTGGGGGAGTCGGTTGCGGAGGTCTCCGTAGCTGGCGCAGCGAAGGCCTCCGCGGGCGCGATGGCCGCGAAGAAGACCCCGGCCAAGAGGTCGACGGCGAGTCAGGCGACGAATGCTGCTGAGGCTGACACAGCCGATGGATCGGATGCGACCTAGCTGGCGCTGAACTTCTTGGCCCTGGGTCCCATTGTCGTCTTACCTGTTGGGTCATCGACCTTCTCTGTAGAAGACCAACCTTGTGCAGGGTTACTCGCTGCTTGCGGGTGTCGATCTTCTCAGGGTGCGCCGAGTTCGGTGATGCCATCGCCATTCACTGCCGTGGGCTTCTCATCCTGCACTTCCGCGAATGCCTGATCGATGGCGGCCCTCGTACGCTCGGAGCTGCTGGGCATGAGGTGCGTGTACGTCCGCAAGGTGAAGCCTGGATCGCTGTGTCCTAGGTATTCAGAAACCGCGCGGATCGACTCGCCGGCGTCCAGCAAGACGGATGCGTACCAATGGCGGAGGGCGTGCATGCCGTTATCCCGCACCTGCTCGATGCCCACGCGCGCCTGCGCGGGCTTCCAGAGGCGCGTGTTGAAGTAGTTGCGGTTGAGGGCCGAGCGTTCGCGTGTCGTCAGTATGAGCCCCGCGCTCGACTTCCTCTCAACCTCGGGCGCGCCCCACGGCAGCGTGACACTGCGCCGCGGGTAGGCGGCGAGGTGGCTGCTGAGTTCCGTCCCGACACTTTCGGGCAGTGGGACGGTCCGGGTCTTGTCGCCCTTCGGCAGACCGAAGACCAGGCGGTTGCCACCGAAGACCTTGACCTGACGCCTCACCTCGACAACTCCACGAAGGAAATCGACATCCTCGACTGCCAGGCCGAAAACCTCGCCTTGACGCAGTCCAAGTCCCGAACCCAACGTCACCGCGATCCTGTACTGCGGTGGCAGCGCGTCGTGCATGGAGGAAACCCACTCTGACGGCCACGGCACAACCTTTCGTCGCGACGTGGCGGGCCGTGTCACTGAACTCGCCTTGCAGGGATTCTTGGCGATCATGTCGTCATCGACTGCAGCAGAGAAGATGGCGGACACGTTTGAGAAAATGACGCGTCGATAGGTTTCGGCCATCTCCATCGACCGGAGAAGTTTCTGGATCGTCGACGGCTTGATCTGGCGAAGTTCGAGGTGTCCGAGGGTCGGGAACACGTGGAGCCTGAGTCGCAGCTCGGTCGCCTCGTAGGTCAGCGGACTGAACGTCCGGCTTGCCAGCCACTCCTCGGCATACGTCCGAAACGAGATCCTGCCCGCGTCGACATCAAGATAGGTTCCACGGAGTTTGTCCGCCTCGACTGTGTTGCGAAACGCGACCGCCTCGGCTTTGCGTCGGAAGGTCTTGCGGCGTTGCCGCCCCTCGGGATCTCGGTAGTTGACGACGTAACGAGGGCTGCCGTCGTCGGCTGGCCTGCCAGAGCTAACGCTGGCCATGGCTGTCCTCGGCACAATCCGATCGAGGGACAAGTCGTGCTGCCGGATGTCCCGTCGCTATCGCCGGTCCCGGGTCTGGCCGAGGACCCGTCGGGATCACTGATTCTCCTCGAGTCGAACCGTCCAATTGATGACGGTTGCTGCTCGCCAGCGCAGGTGCTTGCCGACACGGAAGCCGGCGGGACCGTAGCCTGTCGTCCGCCACGAGTAGATGGTCTGCTTGGTGACGCCGAGGTAAGACGCGACATCGTCGATGTCCCACAGTTCCTGCGCATCGACCAGCCTGGGTGACCGGCTGCTGGCGTTTCCGCGACGCCGCGGACCGAAGACTCCCGGTTCCGCAGTCGGCACGTTCGAGTTTGTTGCCATCATCAAGCCCCTCCTCGCGGCGTTGACGAACGTTTGGTCTACGGGCACCTATGTCCGACAACCGCGCGGGAGCGATCACGCAGGTGGAAATGATCTGGCAACGCGCTCGCCGAGCATCCGCTACGACGGTTGTCAGCTCATGCGATGCGACGGCGACGATTCGGGCGACCGAGTTACGCCGAGACCCCCAGGGTGGACCGCCCGGGGAGCGCCAAGAGACGAGCCTGGCGGAAGGTGGCGCTCCCGAGATTTGTACTGGATTTGTAACAGGCGAGCGGCTAGCAACAGCAAACGCCGCCGAGCGACCAAAGGGTCGCTCAGCGGCGTTTCTGCAGGTCAGCGGCTGTTTGTTGCGGTTGTTCAGCGTTCCTGAACGACCGCAGCCGGCGGCCCGGTTAGATGTCGTAATAGAGCTCGAACTCGTGCGGGTGCGGACGCTGCTGCACAGGCGCGATCTCCTGGGTCCGCTTGTAGTCGATCCAGGTCTCGAGCAGGTCGGGGGTGAAGACGTTCCCGACGGTGAGGAAGTCCTGGTCTTCCTCGAGGGCCTTCAGCACCGCGTCGAGCGACGTCGGGACCTGGGCGATGTCGGCCATCTCGTCCGGCGGCAGCTCGTAGATGTCCTTGTCGATCGGGTCCGCGGGCTCGATCTTGTTCTTGATGCCGTCGAGGCCGGCCAGCAGCAGCGCCGAGAAGGCGAGGTACGGGTTGGCCGACGGGTCGGGGCAACGGAACTCGATGCGCTTGGCCTTCGGGTTCGAGCCGGTGATCGGGATGCGGACACAGGCCGAGCGGTTGCGCTGCGAGTAGACCAGCGAGATCGGGGCCTCGAAGCCGGGCACCAGGCGGTGGTAGGAGTTCACCGTCGGGTTGGTGAACGCCAGCAGGGCCGGGGCGTGCTTCAGGATTCCGCCGATGTAGTAGCGGGCCATGTCGGACAGGCCGCCGTACCCGGTCTCGTCGTAGAACAGCGGCTCACCGTTGTTCCAGATCGACTGGTGCACGTGCATGCCGGAGCCGTTGTCGCCGAAGATCGGCTTCGGCATGAAGGTCGCGGTCTTGTCGTTGCGCCAGGCGACGTTCTTGATGATGTACTTGAACTTCATCACGTCGTCGGCGGCCTTGAGCAGCTCGTCGAACTTGTAGTTGATCTCGGCCTGGCCGGCGGTGCCGACCTCGTGGTGCGCACGCTCGACCAGCAGGCCCGACTTCTCGAGCTCGATGACCATCTCGTCGCGCAGCTCACCGAAGTGGTCGTACGGCGCGACCGGGAAGTAGCCGCCCTTGTACTTGACCTTGTAGCCGCGGTTCGGGCTCTCCTCGGTGCCGACGGAACCGGAGTTCCAGGCGCCCGCCTCGGAGTCGATGTGGTAGAAGCCCTCGTTCGCATTGGTCGCGAAGCGGACCTTGTCGAAGACGTAGAACTCGGCCTCGGGGGCGAAGAACGCCTTGTCGCCGATGCCGGTGCTGGCCATGTAGGCCATCGCCTTGCGGGCGATGTTGCGCGGGTCGCGCGAGTAGGCCTCACCGGTGATCGGGTCGTGGATGAAGAAGTTCACGACCAGCGTCTTGGCGACGCGGAACGGGTCGAGGTACGCCGTGGTCGGGTCCGGGAACAGCTGCATGTCGGACTCGTGGATCGCCTGGAACCCGCGGATCGAGGAGCCGTCGAATCCGAGGCCGTCGTCGAAGACCGACTGGTCGAAGGACGAGACCGGCACGGTGAAGTGCTGCATCACACCGGGCAGGTCGCAGAAGCGCACGTCGACCATCTCGACGCGTTCGTCCTTGAGGTACTTCAGAAGCTCGTCGCTATTCGCGAACATTCGTCCTCCTTGGCCGCAGCCCAGGGGACTGGTGCGACCGCAAGTTTTCGAGCGGATCAGATTTCCGGTGCGGCACTGCACCAGTGGTTGCCCGTAAAAGTAGCCACAGGCAGTTTCTTGACCGTATCCGGTTTGTTTCGCGCATGTAACACCTGAGCCGTGAATGAGACCCAATCCACCGCAGGTAGGGTTCTCGCCGTGCCACAAACCGCTTCCTGGGCCCAGCGGATGCTCGCCCTCCTCATCGACTGGATCGCCTCGACCCTGGTCGTGATGCTCTTCATGGGCATCGAGGACTGGAGCAGCGACCGGTTCTCCGGGCTCTACACGATGGCGGTGTTCATCCTCGAGAGCACCGTGCTCACCGCGTTCGTCGGCGGCTCGTTCGGCAAGCAGGTGGCCCGGTTGCGCGTCGTACGCTTCGACGGGAGCGGGGCACCTGTCGACCTGCTGCACGCGCTGATCCGCAGCGTGATGATCGCCCTGTTCATCCCGCCGCTGGTGTTCCGCCCGGACGGCCGCGGCCTCCACGACATGGTGGCTGGCACGTCCACGGTGCTGCTACGAGACGCTTCCGGCGATCTTGGGGACCGCCGTTAGATTGGTGCGCATGCGCACTCTTCACCGTCGCCCCGCCCGGCACCGTCTGGCGACCGCCGCGGTCGTCCCGCTGCTGATCTTCGGCGTCACCGCCTGCGGACCCGACGACGACGGCAAGGCGGGCTCCTCCGAGGAGTCCACCTCGGCGTCGGTCGACTCCTCCGGCGACGGCGGTACGTCGAGCAGCGTGGCCCCGGTGGGCGAGGAGGTCGACGCCAAGGAGTTCGCCAAGGAGATCGAGTCGGCGTTCAAGGGCATCGACACCGCGCACATCACCATGGAGCTGGTCAACGCCGGCCTCGTGATGACCGCCACCGGCCAGGTGGACTACACGGGCGAGAAGCCCAGGATGTCGATGGAGATGTCGGCCCCTGCCTTCGGTGAGCAGTCGATCCAGGCCCGCGTCGTCGACGACGGGATGTACCTGGCGATGCCGATGCTGGGCGCCGGCACCGAGGACGTCTTCTACAAGATCGACCTCGACGACCCGAACAACCCGATGGCCGCCAGCCTCGGCGGACTCTCGTCGTTCGACCCGAAGTCGACGGTCGAGATGTTCGGCCAGGGGCTGGAGAAGGTCACCCTGGTCGGCGAGGACTCCGTCGACGGCGCGCACACCCGGCACTACGTGCTGACCACGAACACCGAGGCGTTCAAGAAGACGCTCGGCGACCAGGCCGGCAAGGTGCCCGACACCCTCGACTACGACGTGTGGCTCGACGACGAGGGCCGTCTCGCGAAGATGACCGCCGAGCTCGACGCGCAGGGCTCCATGGAGCTCAAGATGTCGAAGTGGGGCGAGCCGGTGAAGATCGTGGCTCCGCCGGCGAGCAAGGTCCAGCCCTACCCGACGGGTGCCGCCAAGCCCTGACCGGCGTACGACGAACCCCATCCACCGGTTCACCAATGTGAGTGATGTGGGTGCGCTGGCGGGTCTGGTGGACTCGAAGGCCGATCCCGGACAGGCCGGGGTCTGGACGGAGGAGTCGCCCTATGAACGCCAGCAGGATCATTCGACGAAGCGTGATCACGGGTGCCGGCGTCGTGGCCGCCGTCGCACTCGGCACCACGAGCGCCAGCGCACACCACTGCTACATCCCGATGTACAGCCTCAACGGACCGACCTCGGCGAACTGGCTGGTGATCAACGCCGAGGAGGGTGCCGCCATGTTCGGCATCTTCACCCCGTCGTGCGACGAGCAGGTCGACGCCGGCTACGCCGCCCTGCGGGAGGCCGGGCTCCCGGTCGCGATCAAGCTCATGGAGACGCGGACCATCGGAGACCCGAAGGACGAGGGGAAGATGAACCCGAACGGCGCCAATGGCAAGGGCCTGGAGTACTTCGGTGCCGGCTCGACGTTGGCCGACGAGATGCTCGGGGTCTGGGCGGGCGCCGCGATGAACACCGTCTGCCCTGCCTGAGGCAGGGTGCACACGCGAGTGGCTCGGCGGGGTCAGCGACCGCGCAGGTTGCCGCGCTGGCCCTTCATGTTGGTCGGCACCGGGCCCTTGGGCAGCGGGATGTTCGAGCGGTTCGCGTCGAGTGCCTTGATCCGGTAGAGCAGGTCGGTCATCTCGGCACCCTTGATGTTCTTGCCGAGCTTGGTGACGTGCTTGACCAGCTTGGGCAGCGGCACCTCGCCCTCGCCGTTGCCGCAGACGATCTCGTGGATCGGCGTCTCGGAGGCGACCCGCTCGTGCTTGCGGCGCTCGTTGATCAGCAGCTGCTTGACACGGGCGGGGGAGCCCTCGCCGACGAGCACGATTCCGGGCGGGCCGATGACGCGGTGCACGACGTCCTGCTGCTTGGTGAAGGCGACTGCGGGGTCGGTCTTCCAGCCACGGCGGAGCATGCCCAGGGCTGCTGCGGCGGCGCCACGCTGGCCGTCCATCTGGTTGAACGCGGCCTTCTGCGCCCGGCGACCGAACACGATCATCATGAAGAGGATGCCGAACAGCAGCGCCCCGACGATGGCCATGACCAGGCCGAGCACGCCCGATCCGGGGAGGATGTAGAAGAGGCCGAAACCGATGGCGGCGCCGACGATGAAGGCGCCGAGCATCCAGAGCCCGATCTTCGTGTCGGACTTCTTCGCCATCTTGTACGTCTGCACGAGCTGCTGACGGCGCTTCATGTTCTCGGGTGCCACAGGGGTCGACATGTGTTTGGCCTTCTGGATATCAATCAGTTCGAATCAGTGCGGGGTGGAGACTACGTCAGACGAGCTCGCGCCGCTCCATCGCCTGCTTGTAGAGGCGGCCGGCGCGGTACGACGACCGCACGAGCGGCCCGGAGAGCACACCGGAGAAGCCGATGTCCTCGGCCTCCTCCATCAGCTCGACGAACTCCTGCGGCTTGACCCACCGCTCCACCGGGTGGTGGCGCAGCGAGGGACGGAGGTACTGCGTGATGGTGATGNGATGAGGTTGGACTTGGTGACCAGGCCGAACTCGCGGGCCGCGGTGATCACGCCGAGGGAGCGCTCGTAGGTGAACGCGGGACGGATCCGCTTGAAGATCCGCGGGACCGTCTCGACGTTGTGGGCCAGCACT
>NZ_LMSQ01000001.1:57550-57665 GCF_001429525.1 Nocardioides sp. Soil796 | reverse complement strand
GCGGGACTCGAAGACCTCGGCGAGCAGGTCGGGCTTGCCGTTGAAGTCGGGGATCAGGTTCTCGACGCCGGTGCCGGGGTTGAGCTCGTGGATCTTGCGGACCGTCTCGGCGTAG
>NZ_LMSQ01000001.1:0-57446 GCF_001429525.1 Nocardioides sp. Soil796 | reverse complement strand
GGGCTTGCGCTCGATCGGGGTCTCCGCGTTGCGCACTTCGAGTCGGAGCAGCTTGCGGCCGTTGGGAGCTGTGGGTGAGGTCGGGGCGGCGGGAGCTTGCGTCACAGCCGCAACCTTACGCCCGTGAGGAAGGCCACCCCAATCCGCCGTGAACCCGTCAGTACGCCGACCGACGGGCATCCGTGCACCGCGGAATCAGGGCACGTCGCGACTGCGGAACGAGAACACCGACACGGCCGTGAGGACTGCCAGGACGACCGCGAAGTAGACCACGCCGTGGGTGAGTGAGAGGTGCAGCATGATGTCGCTGCAGTCGTCCATGCAGGAGTAGCCGCCTGAGGGCCAGTACTCGTACCCGTTCTGCAGGATGGCCGCGGCGTTGGAGTGGAACATCCACCGCTCGGGGTCGTCGACGGGGAGCACCGCCATCAGCATCGACCCGCCGACCGCCCCCGCGAGCAGGAGGCCGAGGCTGGCGACCGTGCTGCGGAACAGCATCGTGACCCCGAAGCCACCCAGTGCGGCGGCCCCGGCGAAGAGGGTGCCGCGCAGCACCTGGGCGCCGATGTCGTCGGCGTACCCGGCCAGCTCCACGTCACGGAAGCCCGCGAGCCCGGCGTACGACGCCCAGAACACCACCAGCCCCACCACGGCGAGAAGGGCTCCGCCGATCACCGCTGCGGCGGCCTTCGCCAGCCAGAGGCGGGGACGGCGCGACTCGAAGAGCAGCTGGTTGCTCATCGACCCCGACGCCCAGTCGGCACCGGCGAACGTCGTACCGAGGATGAGGGCGAGCAGCACCATGAAGGTGGCCGCGGACAGGCCCGGACCGTCGAGGGCGTAGGGCGTGCTCAGCTGGTCGCGGTAGAGGTAGTTGGAGATGTCGTCAGGCGGGACCATGCTCTGGCTGCAGAGGGACTCGAGGTCCGGCTCATCGGCATCGAAGCCGTACTGCTGTGGATGTGCCACGCAGTTCGCGATGTCTTCCTCGGCGTACTGCTGCTGCATCTGCATCTGGGACTCGGCGTCGGCGACGTCGGCGTCGCTGAACGGTCGGGTGTTCCAGGCGGTGGCCGCGATGAAGATGATCGGCAGCACCACGGCGGCCAGGAGGATCAGGAGCGCGGCGCGTCGCCAGCGCAGGCGGGTCAGCTCGACCTTGAGGAGGTTCATGCGCGGGCCTCGCCCTCGTCGTACGCCGTGTCGGCGGCCGTGTCGGGGTGGCTCGCGGTGTCGTCGAGGCTGGTGCCCTCGGTCAGCTGGAGGAAGACCGACTCGAGGTCGGCGCGTTCGGCGACCAGCTCGGTCAGGTAGATGCCGGCGGCGGCCAGGGTGCGGGTGATCGCCTGCGGGTCGTCGGTGTCGACCATGATCTCGCCGGCGGCCATCCGCCCGGTGAGGCCGCCCTCGGCGAGGACGCGGAGTGCCTCGGCCCGATCGGGTACGCCGACCCGCCACGAGGTGCCCGTACCGATCAGGTCGTCGACCTTGCCGGTGGCCAGCATGCGGCCCTGTCCGATGATCGTGGCGGAGTCGCAGACCTGTTGCACCTCCGCCAGGATGTGCGAGCTCAGCAGCACGGTCACGCCACGGGCCCCGAGGTCGCGGATCGTCTCCCGGATCTCCCGGATCCCGGACGGGTCCAGTCCGTTGGTGGGCTCGTCGAGGATCAGCAGGTCAGGATCCTTGAGCAGCGTGGCGGCGATGGCCAGGCGTTGCTTCATGCCGAGCGAGTAGGCCCGGAACGGGTCGCCGTCCCGCCCGGTGAGGGACACCGTCTCGATCACCTCGTCGACCCGGGTCGTCGGCACGCCGATGGTTCCGGCCAGCAGCTGGAGGTTCTGGCGGCCGGAGAACATGGGGGAGAACTTGGGCGACTCGACCACCGCGCCGATGCGCGGCAGCACCTCGGCGAGGTGGTGCGGCACGTCGCGACCGAACAGGCGCATGGTGCCCGAGGTGGCCGACGCCAGCCCGAGCAGCATCCGGATCGTCGTGGTCTTGCCCGAGCCGTTGGGGCCCAGGAAGCCGTGCACGCCACCGGCCGGCACCTGCAGGTCGAGGTCGCGCACCGCGATGCGCCGACCTCCGCGCCTGGTGTGGAACACCTTCTGGAGACCTTGGGTCTCGATCACCATCTCGGCCATGTGCCTGTCCCCGTCCCGCTGTTCGTCCCACCTCGTGCGGGTCGCGGGGATCAGGCTCCCACTCTCGGCCGTCGTACGGCGTGAGCCTCGCCGGGTGCTTTCGAGACGCTCGTCCCTCGCTCCTCGACCACCGAGGCGTCAGGTGCCGGGGCGGATCAGGTTGAGTCGCGGTGGCTCGGGCCGGGGCTCGTAGTCGGGGGTCGGCGTGTAGTCGTTCCAGGCGAGCAGGTCGGCCACGTGCTTCTCGACGCTGGGGATCACCTCGGAGACCTCGACGTCGCGGCCGAGCTCACGGCTCAGGGAGGTGACCCCGGCGTCGGCGATGCCACACGGCACGAACCGGTCGTACCACGCCAGGTCGACGTTGCAGTTGAGCGAGAACCCGTGCATCGTGACCCGCCGCGAGACGCGCAGCCCGAGCGCCGCGATCTTGCGCTCCGGGCCCTTCTCGTCGGCCGCCAGCCAGACACCGCTGCGTCCGGGGATGCGTGCGGTGGTGACGCCGAAGTCGGCGCAGACCGCGATCAGGGCCTCCTCGACGCGACGCACGTAGTCGACGACCTTCACCCGCTCGGGCAGCTTCACGATCGGGTAGCCGACCAGTTGGCCGGGCCCGTGGAAGGTGATCTTGCCGCCGCGGTTCACGTCGATGACCGGCGCGCCGCCGGGATCGGCGGGACGTTCGTGGGGGTCGGTGCGGGTGCCGGCGGTGAACACCGGCGGGTGCTCCAGGAGGAGTACGACGTCGTCGGCGCCGTCGGCGACTGCGGCATGGACCTCGCCCTGCATCTCCCACGCCTCGCGGTAGTCGACGGCGTCGGCGCCCAGGCCTGCTTCACGGAACTCGATTGGCACGGATTCGACCTTACTCCCGGGGCGGTACGACACCGGATGTGCCCAGCCGTCGAGCGCCTGTGGACGACCGGATGCGCGATCGTCCGCGCTGGGTCAGGGTGGTGGGGTGAACCTCCGGGGAGTGGTGCTCGGCGCCGTGGCCGCCTTGTTCGTGGCGGCCGCGGTCGGTGGTGTGCTCGTGCTCGCCCGGGCCAGCTCTTCGACGCATCGTGTCGAGGACACGGCGGGGGTGGCGGAGCCGGTCACGTCGGCGGCCCGGGCGACCGTCTCGGCCGGCTCGTGGGAGGTCGAGGCCCGGCGCATCCTTTCGGCCTGGGACGCACGGCGCGCCGCGGCGTACTCCGCGGGTGATGCGCTGGCGCTCGGTCGCCTGTACGCCGAGGGTGCCGGCGTCGACGACGTACGCCTGCTGCGCGCCTATGCCGCCCGCGGCCTGCACGTCGAAGGTCTGCGCCAGCAGGTGCTCGCGTTCCGCCTGGTGCACCGTGAGCCCAGGCGCCTCGTCGTGCAGGTCACCGATCGGCTGGTCGGGGCCGTGGCGGTCGGTCGCGGTCAACGGCTGGCCCTGCCTGCCGACAGTGCCGATCGTCGCATTGTGACGCTGGTGAGACGCCGGGGTGCCTGGCTGGTCGGCCAGGTCCGCTGACCGGGGCCGGTTCGACGAGAGACCGACGACCTCAGTGCCTGAGGCCGGTTGCGAGAACGTCGCGGACGTCGTTGTCGGCGAACTCGAAGCCCTCGGCGAGCAGGGCGGCCGGCTCGGCGCGGACGGAGCCGAGGATCTCCGGTGCCATGCGCCCCGCGGCCTTGTCCAGCACGATCGACGGCACGGCGACGAAGGCGCGGCTGCCCAACGCCTTGGCGAGGGCCTGGGTGAAGTCGGCATTGGTCGGGGTCACCGGGCAGCACAGGTTGTGCGGTCCCGAGGCCGAGTCGCTCTCGGCCAGGTGCACGACGGCGGAGAGCCAGTCGCGCAGGGAGATCATCGGGAAGTACTGCTGCCCGTTGCCGATCCGGGCACCGAGCCCGATCCTGAACGGGATGCGCATCTGCTTCAGGGGAGAGCTGCGACGGTCCATCACCGGTGCGGTGCGCAGGACGCACACCCGCGCGCCGGCGTCGACGGCGGGGGAGGCGGCTTCCTCCCAGAGCTTGGTCACGCCGGTCAGGAAGGCCTCGCCCTCGGGTTCGGTCTCCTCGGTGATCACGCACTCGCCGTGGTCGCCGTAGAACGAGATGCCGTTGCCGGCCAGGAACGCGGTGGGCTGACCGGCGGCCTGGCTGCGGGCGACCGCGTCGGCAAGCACGCGCGTGGTCGCGACTCGGCTGCGGACCAGGTCGTCGGCCCACTTCGTCGAGTGCGGGTTGCCGAGCAGGGGAGACCCGGCGAGGTTGATCACGACGTCGGCTCCGTCGATGACCGACTGGTCGACCTGGTCGGCGTAGGGGTCCCACTGCGACTCGTCATCGGCCTGAACCGGGTGTCGCACCAGCCGGGTCACCGTGTGGTCGCGGGTGCGCAGGCTCTGGGTCAGATGGGTGCCCAGGAATCCGGATGCTCCGGCAATGACGACGTCCATGGCCCAAGCCTGTCACGGTCCCCGTCACGCGCCAACGAGGCCATCCCGCGGATCGAGCCACGCAGTGGAAATGGCGACGGCGCGCGTCCCCGGTCTCCGGGTGACGCGCGCCGTCTGCGCTTCGTGCTGGGGTCTCAGACCTCGAACGAACCTGCCTCGAGGCGCTGCTTGACGTCCTGGAGGAAGCGGGCCGCGTCGGCGCCGTCGACGATGCGGTGGTCGTAGGTCAGCGACAGGTAGACCATCTGGCGGACCGCGATGGTCTCGCCCAGGTTCGGGTCGTCGATGACCACGGGCCGCTTGACGACCGTGCCGGTGCCGAGGATCGCGACCTGCGGCTGGTTGATGATCGGGGTGTCGAAGAGGGCGCCCACGCTGCCGGTGTTGGTCAGCGTGAACGTGCCACCCGAGAGCTCGTCCGGCTTCACCTTGTTGTTGCGGGTGCGGTCGGCGAGGTCGGCGATCTTGCGGGCCAGGCCGGCCACGTTGAGGTCGCCGGCGTTGTGGATCACCGGGCTGAGCAGGCCGCGCTCGGTGTCGACCGCGATGGCGAGGTGCTCGGCGTCGAAGTAGGTGACCTCGCCCTTCTCGACGTCGACCTGCGAGTTCAGGGCCGGGTGGGCCTTGAGCGCGTCGATGGTCGCCTTGGCGAAGAACGGGAAGTACGAGAGCTTGACGCCCTCGCGGGCCACGAAGTCGGCCTTGATCGAGTCGCGGAGGCGACCGATGTTGGTGACGTCGACCTCGACCACCTGGGTGAGCTGGGCCGACACCTGGAGCGACTCGACCATGCGCTTGGCGATCACCTTGCGCAGGCGGCTCAGCGGCTCGGTCTTGCCGCGGAGCGGGGACGGCGTGGGTGCGGCTGACGCAGCAGGAGCGGAGGCACCAGGTGCAGCAGCGGCCGCGGCGGGAGCTGCCGGTGCCGGCGCCTCCTTGGCCTTGGCGGCGTCGAGCACGTCCTGCTTGCGGATCCGGCCACCGACGCCGGTACCGGTGACGCTGGCCAGGTCGACACCGTGCTGGTTGGCGAGCTTGCGCACCAGCGGGGTCACGTAGCCGGCGTCCTCTTTGCCGGAGCTGGCGGCCGGAGCGGCCGAGGCGGCGGGCGCTGCCGGGGCAGGAGCCTCTGCCGCCGGAGCGGCCGGTGCTTCGGCGGCGGGGGCCGCGGGTGCTTCGGCGGCGGGGGCCGCGGGCGCTTCAGCAGCGGGGGCCGCGGGTGCCTCAGCAGCGGGGGCCGCGGGAGCTTCAGCGGCGGCGGGGGCGGCCGGTGCTGCGGCTGCTGCCGGGGCGGCACCCTTGTCACCGATCATCGCCAACACGGCGCCGACCTCGACGGTCTCGTCCTCGGCGACCTTCTGCTCGAGGAGCGTGCCGCCGACCGGCGAGGGGATCTCGGTGTCGACCTTGTCGGTGGAGACCTCGAGCAGCGGCTCGTCGACGGCCACGTCGTCACCGACGTTCTTCAGCCAGCGGGTGACGGTTCCCTCGGTGACCGACTCGCCCAGTTCGGGGAGCTTGACCTCGGTGCCCGCACCCGAGCCGCCGGACGCGGCGGGAGCAGCGGGCTCGGCGGGGGCTTCGGCGGGGGCAGCGGGCTCAGCCGGTGCCTCAGCGGCCGGAGCCTCGGCCGCGGGCGCTTCCGCGGCCGGAGTCTCGGCAGCGGGTGCCTCAGCAGGTGCCTCTTCGGCGGGGGCCTCCTCAGCAGGAGCTGCGCCACCACCTTCACCCTCAGCGCCGATCACGGCCAGGAGCCCGCCCACCTCGATGGTGTCGTCCTCGTTGGCCTTGATCTCGAGCAGGGTGCCGGCTACCGGCGAGGGGATCTCGGTGTCGACCTTGTCGGTCGAGACCTCGAGCAGGGGCTCGTCCATGGCCACCGAGTCGCCAACCTGCTTCAACCAGCGGGTGACGGTGCCTTCGGTGACGGATTCGCCCAGCTCCGGGAGGGTGACTTCGGTGGCCATGTGTTTCCTTCGCTCGAATCTTCTGTGGGTCTGTACAGATCTTGGGGTGGTCAGGCGTGCGCGTGCAACGGTTTGCCGGCCAGGGCCAAGTGGGCCTCGCCGAGCGCTTCGTTCTGGGTCGGGTGGGCGTGCACCAGGGGAGCGACGTCCTCGGCGTATCCCTCCCAGTTGTAGATGAGCTGGGCTTCACCGATCAGCTCGCCGACGCGGGCGCCGACCATGTGCACGCCGACGACCGGGCCGTCCTTGCGGCGGACCAGCTTCACGAAGCCCTGGGTCTTGAGGATCTGGCTCTTGCCGTTGCCGCCCAGGTCGTAGGTCAGCGACTCGACCTCGCCGTACTTCTCCTGGGCCTGCTCCTCGGTGAGGCCGACGGAGGCGAGCTCGGGGTCGGAGTAGGTGACCCGGGGGATGCCGGACTCGTCGATCACCTGGGGCGAGAGTCCCGCGAGCTCCTCGGCGACGAAGATGCCCTGCTGGAAGCCGCGGTGGGCGAGCTGCAGGCCCGGGACGATGTCGCCGACGGCGTACACGCCGGGCACGTTGGTGCGCAGCCGCTCGTTGGTGGTGACGAAGCCGCGGTCCATGGCGACGCCGACCTCGTCGTACCCGAGGCCGTCGGTGGTCGGCCCGCGGCCGACCGCGACGAGGAGGATCTCGGCCTCGATCGTCTTGCCGCCCTCGACGGTCACCACGACGCCGGAGTCGGTGGTCTTGACCGACTCGAAACGGGTGCCGGTGAGGAAGTTGATCTTGCGCTTGCGGAACGCGCGCTCGAGCACCTTGGAGGAGGCGGCGTCCTCGGCGGCGACGAGCCGGGGGAGTGCCTCGACGATGGTGACGTCGGCGCCGAAGGACTTCCAGACACTGGCGAACTCGCAGCCGATGACGCCGCCGCCGAGCACGATCGCGGAGGCCGGCACCCGGTCGAGACGCAGGGCGTGCTCGGAGGACATCACCCGCTCGCCGTCGATCTCGAGGCCGGGCAGGGAACGCGAGTAGGAGCCGGAGGCCAGCACCACGTTCTTGCCGGTGTACGTCGTTCCGGCGACCTCGACCGTCGTCGGGGAGGTCAGCTTTCCCTCGCCCTCGACCACGGTGATGCCGCGGGACTTGATCAGGCCGGTCAGCCCCTTGAAGAGACGGGAGACGACACCGTCCTTGTAGGCGTTGACCCCGGCCATGTCGATGCCCTCGAGCGTGGCCCGTACGCCGAACTGGCTGGCCTCTCGAGCGCTTTCGGCGACCTCTGCTGCATGCAGCAGGGCCTTGGTCGGGATGCACCCGACGTGGAGGCAGGTGCCTCCGAGATTGCCCTTCTCGACCAGGGCCACCGTGAGGCCCAGTTGAGCCGCGCGCAGGGCGCAGGCGTAGCCGCCCGAACCGGCTCCGAGAATGACCACGTCAAAGGTGTTGCCGGCTTGCGGTGTTGCCGCGTCTGCCACGTTGTCCTCCACTCCTGATGAAACGACGCCGCCCATCCTTGCACTAACTCCAACCGGGCCGACACCACCCTTCTTGCGGACGAGATGTCGACCCGTGCGTCACACTGTCCGCATGGGTTTGTTCGACCGATTCCGACGCGGCTCGCGCAGCAGCCGCCCCACCGGCGGTGCACGCACCGGCTCGACGAGCGTGCGCGCGGCCAGCGCCGCCGACGAGCAGCACCTGCGCGACTTCGTCACCTCGCGTCGGGGGGTCGAGGGTTTCGTGGAACCACGCACCGCGGTCAGTGACGTCACGTTGCTCCTTGTCGCCCACGACGGTGAGTGGACCCGCCGCCGGGTGGCGTCGGTGCAGTGGGCGCACAGCTTCGCCAACAAGCACCAGGTGCCGTCGTACGACGCCGCGGTGGTCGGCATCCCGCAGCGCATGCGCGACTACAACCGCCGGATGAAGAACCAGTGAGCGACACCGGCGAACGGCGCCGCATCGTGCTCCTGATCGATGCCGACAACGCCCAGGCCAGCAAGGTCGACGTGGTGCTCGACGACCTCGCCAACGAAGGCGAGGCGCGCACCCGACGCGCGTACGGCGACTGGGACGACTCGCACCTCAACCACTGGAAGGCCGTCCTCCACGAACGGGCCATCCGACCGGTCCAGCAGTACGCCCTCACCAAGGGCAAGAACGCCAGCGACATCGCGCTCGTGGTCGACGCGATGGACCTGCTGCATCGTGACCAGCCCGACGCCTTCGGCCTGATGTCCAGCGACGCCGACTTCACCCCGTTGGTGATGCACCTGCGTGAGCGGGGCGCCGACGTCTTCGGGTACGGCGACTCCAAGTCACCGGCCCCGTTCGTGAACGCCTGCACGAAGTTCCTCCACCTCGACAAGATCGTCTCCTCCGACGACGTCGACGAGCCGTCTGATGCCGCGACGTCAGCGCCGCCGACTCGGGTGCCGACCCCCAAGCTGCGCGGCGACGCGGCTCTCGTGAAGCTCCTCCGTGAGGCGGTGTCGGGCACCGCCGACGAGTCGGGTTGGGCGCGGGCCTCGGCGGTCGGGCAACGGATCCGCAACCAGTCGTCGATGGATCCCCGCAACTACGGCTACCAGCGGGTCACGGACCTGCTGCGGGCCACCGAGCTCTTCGAGAGCCGTGACGACTCCACCTCGGCGGTGTCGTTCCGCGATCGGCGCCACCAGGGCGTCCAGGGCACGGCGAAGAAGACCCAGCCCAAGAAGGCCCAGGCGAAGAAGGCCTGAAAAATCAACGGGCCCACGCCGCAGCGGCGTGGACCCGTTCGTGTCGTCGGTGTGCTCAGGCGTCGCCGGACGCTGCCTCGGCGGATGCGGCCTCGGCGCGGGCGGCGACGTACTCCACGAGTGTGGCGACACCGAAGCCCGTCCCGCCGGGCGGCGTGTGGCCGTGGGCGCCGCCGGTGTTGTAGCCGGGACCGGCGATGTCGAGGTGCGCCCACGGGATGCCGTCGGTGAACTCTCGCAGGAACGCGGCCGCGAAGAGCCCGCCGCCCCAGCGCACCCAGTCGTGCTGCGCGATGTCGGCGACCTTGCTGCTCTTGATGCGCTCGGCCATCTCGTCGGGGATCGGCATGTGCCAGAACGCCTCGCCGGTGGACTGGGCGGCCGCCTCGACGTCGGCGACGACGTCGTCCGAACCCATCAGGCCTGCGACCTTCTCACCGAGCGCGACGACCATGGCGCCGGTCAGGGTGGCAATGTCGATGATGGTGTCGGGCTTCTCCTCGGCGGCCATCACGAGTGCGTCGGCCAGGATGAGCCGGCCCTCTGCGTCGGTGTTCGTGACCTCGACCGTCGTGCCGCCCCGGATCGTCAGGACGTCGCCGGGGCGCATCGCCGCACCGGAGATCATGTTCTCCGCCATCGGCGCCCACGCAGTCACCTTGACCGGCAGGCCGAGCCTCGCGATCAGGAACAGCGCCTGGATGACGCTGGCCGCACCGGCCATGTCCTCCTTCATGGTCACCATCGAGTTGGCCGGCTTGATCGTGTAGCCGCCCGAGTCGTAGGTGATGCCCTTGCCGACCAGCGCCACGTGGCCGGTCGCACCCTCGGGCGACCAGGTCAGCCTGACCATGCGCGGGGGAGTCTCCGACCCGCCGCCGACGCCGAGGATGCCGCCGCAGCCGTCGGCCGCGAGGTCCTTCTCGTCCCACACCTTGAGGTCGATCTTCGGCGCACCCCGACCCTTGGTCAGGGCGGCGTGCTGGGCCACGACCTCGTCGGCGAACGACGGCGGGTTGAGGTCGTTGGCCGGACGGTTGACCCACTGGCGGGTGAGGTTCTGGGCCTCGACGAACAGCTGCGCGCGGTCGAACGCGGCGACGGCCTCCTGCTGGCGGGCGATGCTGCTGAGCACGACGATCTCGCCGGCCGCGGTGCTCTCGGGCAACGAGTCGCGCTTGAAGTCGGTGAACGTGTAGCCGCCCAGGAGGTAGCCCTCGGTCACGGCGCGCACCAGCTCCGGCGATTCGGCCGGCAGGGCCAGGGCGACGGACGCCGCGTTGGTCACCGCACGTGACGCGGCGCCGGTTGCCCGGCGTACGACGGCGGGGGTCAGCTTCTGCTGGTCACCGAGCCCGACGAGCAGCAGCAGCGGGGCGTTGATCGTGCCGCTGGTGGGGATCTTGGCGGTCTCGCCGACCTTCCCGGTGAATCCGAGGCTGGCCAGCAGGGGGCGGAACTTGCGCCCGTAGGCGGTGGCCACGTCCTCTCCGCCCGTGGCGATGGTCGGGCCCTTGCCGTTCCTGGCAACGCCGACGATCACCACGTCGGCTCGGGTCTTGGCGGGGCTGGCGCTGCGGAGTGTGTACGTCGTCACATCGAGCACTGTAGTTGGGATAGGTTCGGCCCATGTCCGACGCATCCTCGTTGCTCACCTCACCCCTCCACGACAGGCACGTTGCCCTTGGCGCGAAGTTCGCAGAATTCGGCGGCTGGTCGATGCCGCTGGAGTACTCCTCCGGCGTGGTCAAGGAGCACACCGCCGTCCGTGAGGCGGTCGGCATCTTCGACGTCAGCCACCTCGGCAAGGCCATGGTCACCGGCCCCGGCGCCGCGGCCTACGTCAATGCCACGCTCTCCAACGACCTCGGCCGGATCGCCCCCGGCAAGGCGCAGTACACGCTCTGCTGCGACGACGCCACCGGCGGCATCGTCGACGACCTGATCGCCTACTACCAGGACGACGAGCACATCCTGCTGGTCCCGAACGCCGCCAACACCGCCGAGGTCGTACGCCGCCTGCAGGCCGGCGCACCCGAGGGGGTGCACGTCACGAACCACCACAAGGAGTACGCCGTCCTCGCCGTCCAGGGCACCCGGTCCGACGAGGTGCTCGAGAAGGTCGGCCTGCCGACCGGTCACGACTACATGTCGTTCGTCGAGGCGAAGCTGGCCGGCGACGAGTTCCAGGGCCTCGGTGTCGTGGTCTGCCGCACCGGCTACACGGGCGAGCGCGGCTACGAGCTGATCGCGAGGAACGAGATCGCCGGCGCCCTCTGGGACGCCCTCGTCGCGGCCGGCGAGGAGTTCGGCCTGCTGGCCTGCGGGCTCGGTGCCCGCGACACCCTGCGCACCGAGATGGGCTACCCGCTCCACGGCCAGGACATCTCCCTCGACGTCACCCCCAGCCAGGGACGCGTCGGGTGGGCGGTCGGCTGGAAGAAGGACGCGTTCTGGGGCCGCGACGTGCTCCTCGCCGAGCGCGAGAAGGGTGTCGACCGCTTGCTGCGCGGTCTCGTCGCCGTCGGCCGTGGCATCCCGCGCCCCGGCATGTCCGTCCGGCTGACCGCCGACGTCCCGCTGTGCGAGGTCACCTCCGGCACGTTCTCCCCGACGTTGAAGAAGGGCATCGGCCTGGCGCTGGTCCCGAAGTTCGTCGAAGACGGCTCCGAGGTCGCGGTCGACGTCCGCGGTCGGCGCGAGGTCTTCACCGTGGTCAAGCCCCCGTTCGTCGACACCTCCGTCCGCGAGTCCTGACCAACCGTGCACTCTTGATGCGCGAACCGTGGATTCTTGACGTCCGAGCCGTGGATCCTTGCGGTCCCGCACCAAGAATCCACGGCTCGAAGCGCAACAACCCACGGTTCGCGCATCAATGAGGCACGGTTCGCGCGGTCAGGAGAGGGCGAGGAGGGTGAGGAGCAGGCTGGCGGTGAAGGTCATCTCGACGCCGGCACCGTAGACGTCACCGGTCACGCCGCCGAACCTGTTGCGGGCCCGCAGCGCGAGGAGTACGCCGGGCAGCAGCGATGCGGCACTCGCCACCGCGAGTCGAACTCCGAGCCCGGGATCGAGCCCGAGACCGATCCCGTCGCCCCAGCCCGGGGCGAGGTCTGACAGGGCGACCAGGGCCGAGGCGGCTGCGCCGACCAGGACCAGTCCGAGAACGGCACCCCCGAGACCGACACTGGTCGCGACCGTGGCACCCAGCCCGTCGGGACGGGCCGCGGGGAACCAGCGGGTGCACAGCAACGGCAGCACGCCGCGGCTGACGACGAGGGCGACGGCAAGCGCCGGGGGACCCCAACCCAGCCAGATCGCCTGCTGCAGTGCAGCTGCCTGCAGCATCAGGGCCACGACGAGCGTGACCACGCCGAACGGGCCGATGTCGGACTGCTTCATCACGGCCAGGGCGCCCTCGCCGCGGCGCCCGGAACCGAGCCCGTCGGCCACGTCGGCCAGCCCGTCGAGGTGCATGCCGCGGGTCAGCCACGCCAACGCCCCGAGCACCATGACGGCCAGCACCCAGGCGCCGAGGCCGACGTCGCGGTCGACGGCGAACCACAGTGGCCCGGCGGTCAACAGGGCCAGCAGGCCACCGCCGAGCGGAGCCAGCACCATGGCGCGGCCGGCTACCTGCCGGTCCACCCGCGACGGCGGTGGCACCCGCAGCGAGGTGAGGGTGCCGAGCATCAACCAGACCGCGTTCACAGCTCCACCACGCGTCCGGCGACGCACCAGCGCACGTCCTCGGTCTCGGCGGCCAGGCGGCTGTTCAGTCGCCCCATCTCGTCGCGGAACCGCCGCAGCGACGCACGGTCCGGCACCAGCCCCTGACCGACCTCGTTGGTGACGGCGACGACCCGGCGGTTCGTCGTACGCCAGGCCGCGACGAGGTCTGTGACCTCGCCCGTCACCAGGTCGGCCGCGCCCGCGGCCCAGATGGCGTCGTCCCAGGCGTCGTGCCGATCCATGATCCGGGTCAGCCAGAGCGTCAGGCAGTCCACGAGCAGGGGCCCGCCGTCGGCCGAGAGCAGTGCGACGAGGTCGAGGGTCTCGACAGTGCTCCAGTGCTGGGGTCGCCGCTGCTGGTGGACTCGCACCCGCTCGACCCACTCCGGGTCGTCCGAGCGGGGGTAGGAGGTGGCCACGTAGGTCACGTCGTCGTCGGCCAACAGGCGCTCGGCCTCGGTCGACTTGCCACTGCGGGCCCCGCCGATCACCAAGGTTCGGCCGGGTCCGGTGCCCGATCGCCCGGAAGGATGCGATCTGCTGTCACCGGGTGACTGCGATCCGGATCCTTGTTCCGTGTCGCCCCTCTTGTTGGTGCCCAACTCGGTCCCGTCGGCGACCACGCGGGCGCCGTGCGCCGAAAGTCGCCGCGACAGCTCGGGCGTGGGCGGATTGTGGTGGGAGAGATGTACCGCGACCAGATCGGTGTCCGACGTGATGGCACCGGCCGCACGCAGGAGCCGCACCTGTTCGGCGAACGACGGCAGGTCGAGGTGGGCGGTGCCGTGGGTGAGGAAGTCGCCGAACGTCTCCTCGAGCAGCACCACGTCGTACGCCGCATCGGCGACGGCCGTGACGGTCGAGGACGGCAGCGGCCCGGTGTCGGTGGCATACAGCACCCGGCCGCTGGGCGCAGTGACGTCGTAGAGCACGGCGTCGCTGGTGTGGTTCGCGCCGAGCACGCGGACCACCCCGCCGTCGAGCGTGAGGACGTCGCCGGGTGCCACCGCGTGGAAGCGCACGTGGGTGTCGGGTGCCAGCCACTGCCGCGCCGAGTCGATCACCGACGCCGGCCCGACCACGTCGAGCGGTTCGTCCGGCGAGGTGACCCACGAGCGGTAGAGCAGGAACGCCGGAGCCGTGTGGTCGGGGTGGTCGTGGGTGAGCAGCACGTGGCGTACGCCGGACAGCGGCACGCCCAGGCGTTCGGCAGTGCGCAATGTCTCGGGGCCGCAGTCGAGCAGGAACGTGTCGACCAGGGCCGAGGTCTGGGCCCGCACCTCGCCCGCCGTACGGGCTGAAGTGCAGGAGGCGCAGGTGCAGAACGGGTTGGGCCAACCGTCGGCCGAGCCCGTGCCCAGTATCCGGATGCTCATCGCTCGAACCTCACGTCGGGATTGAAGGCGGCCAGCCGGGAGACGCGTCTCAGTGCGCGCAGCAGGGGAGTGCCGACGAGCAGGACCAGGAGGAAGGTGAAGATGCCGCGGGCCAGGTCCCAGACCACCGACGTGGTCACGTAGTAGCGCGCGTAGGCGGCCAGGTTCGTCGCGGTCGAGGCTCCCTCGGTGAAGCTCAGCCCGTCGCCGTACTGCCCGAACGGCCAGAACCAGAGGTTCATCAAGGCGCCGTAGAGCAGGCCGAGACCGAAGCCGAGCACGGCCAGGGTGACCACCTCGAAGCGGCCCTGCCGGCGCGGCAGGCATCCGGACAGGAAGCCGACCCAGCCCGCGGCCATCATCTGGAACGGCAGCCAGGGGCCGACCCCTCCGGTGATCAGGGCGCCGATGAACAGGGACAGGCAGCCCTGCACGAAACCGAACCCGCGGCCGAAGACCCGGCCGCCGAGCATGATCAGCGCGAAGCTCGGCTCGAGTCCGGCGACGCCGGGGGAGAGCGCACGCAGTGCGCCACCGACCGCGGAGAGCATGCCCAGCAGGGCGATCGCCTTCGAGTCGATGCCGCCGGCGTTGAGCTCGGCCAGCACGATGGCGGCCAGCAGCGGCAGGATCAAGGCGAAGATCCACGGCGCGTCGTTGCCGTGCGAGGACGCCTCGACCCCGCCGCCCGGCTGGAAGATGAACGGCCAGCCGAACGCGCCGAGCGTGACGATGCTGGCCAGCATCAGCGCGACGGCTGCGGAGGCGTGCACCCGGACCGCGGTGACGTCACTCATGCCTGCCCCAGCGCGGTGGCCACGTCGTGCACGGTCAGCCAGGGCTGCGGGGCCATCACCTTCGCCACCTGGGGGGCGAACGCGGGGGAGGAGACCACCACGTCGGGGGCGGCGCCGTCGGCCACGATCTCGCCGTCGGCGAGTACGACGACCCGCGAGGCGACCTCGGCGACCAGCTCGACGTCATGGGTGGCGAACACGACACCGTGTCCGGCGTCGGCCAGCTGGTGCAGCATCTCGACCAGCTGGTGCTTGGCGACGTAGTCCAGCCCGCGGGTCGGTTCGTCGAGCAGGAGGAGGCGCGGCTCCGAGGCGAGCACGATCGCCAGGGCCACGCTGAGCTTCTGGCCCTCGGAGAGGTCGCGCGGATGCTGGTCGTCGGGGATGCCCGGGGCAAGCCGGTCGAGCAGCTTGCGCGTGGTGCCGCCGTCCACTCCGGCATCACGGTCGGCCATCGCACACTCGTCGGCGACCGTCGCCGCATAGAGCAGGTCGGCCGGCACCTGGGGCACCAGGCCGACGTCATCGGCGAAGACGCGACCCGATGTCGGCTTGTGCAGGCCGACGACCGTGCGCAGGAGCGTCGACTTGCCGGATCCGTTGCGGCCCATCAGCGCGACGATCTCGCCGGCCTTCACCGTGGCCGTGATGCCGCGGAGGACCGGTCGCCTCGGATAGCCGGCGACCAGGTCGCGCACCACGGCCACGTCGTCCCCGAGGGTCGAGGCGCGGTGCGCCGGCGGTTGTACGTCGGCCAGCTGCTCGCGCAACGTGACCGAGCGGCGGCGCGCATCACGCACGGTCAGCGGCAGTGGACTCCAGCCGGCCACCCGCCCCAGCTGGACGACCGGCGGCGCGATCGGCGTACGGGCCAGGATGTCGGCGGGCAGGCCTGACTCGACCGGTGAGCCGTTTCCGGGAACGTGGATGATGCGGTCGACGTACTGCACCACCCGTTCGAGCCGGTGCTCGGCCAGCAGCACGGTGATGCCGAGGTCGTGGACGAGTCGTTGCAGGGTGGCGAGGACGTCCTCGGCGCCGAGCGGGTCGAGGGCCGAGGTGGGCTCGTCGAGCACGAGGACGCGCGGGTGAGTGGTGAGCACGGCCCCGATCGCGACCCGTTGCTGCTGCCCGCCGGACAGGTGGGTCAGCGGACGGCCGCGCAGGTCGGCCAGGCCCAGGAGGTCGAGGGTCTCCTCGACGCGCTTGCGCATGGTCGCCGGAGAGATGCCGAGCGACTCCATGCCGTAGGCGAGCTCGTCCTCGACGTTGTCGGTGACGAAGCCGGCGAGCGGATCCTGGCCCACGAAGCCGACCACGTCGGCCAGGTCCCGGGGGCGGTGCGTCGCGGTGTCGCGGCCGTCGACCACGACGCGTCCGCGCAGGGTGCCACCGCTGAAGTGCGGCACCAGCCCGTTGACCGCGCGCAGCAAGGTCGACTTGCCGCTGCCGGTGCGCCCCATCACCAGTGCCATCTCACCTTCGGGGATGTGCAGGTCGACGTCGGTCAGCGTGGGCGTGGGGGCGCTCGCATAGGTGATCGTGACGTGGTCGAAGACGATCATGCGGCCACCTCGAGATCGCGCTCTCGACGGGAGGGCGGTGGCAACGGCAGCGGTGGCGCGACGAACGCCGGCAGCAGGCCGACCAGGATTCCGGCGCAGGCCAGCATCGGCACCGGCGGCACGTCCGACACCGATGCAAGCACGAGCGTCGTCGGATCGACGCGCACCTGCCAGAACGTCAGCACGGCGGCCGTCAGCCCACTGGCCACGACCAGCAGCTCGGGCAACGCCCACGGGTCGGGGCGGTAGCGGGTGCGGCCGGTGCGCTTCCCGCCGACGACCAGTCCGGCCACTCCGAGGAGGCACCCGACGGCCAGTGCGGGCAGGCCCATCCAGCTGGACGCGGTGCCGTTGAGGATGCCGTAGATGCCCAGGCAGACCCCGACCATGCCGGTGACGACAAGGGCCGAGGTGAGGCGTCGTTGGCGCGGGTCGGAGACCGTCGTGCGTCCGTAGCCACGCGAGTCCATCGCCGCGGCCAGGGCGACCGACCGCTCCAGGGCACCCTCGAGCATCGGCATCGCGAGACGGCCGAAGCGGCGGATCCGCCCTCTGCTGCCGCCGCGCAGTCGCGCCGCGTCGCGCACCCGGCGGGCGTCGGTGGCCAGCTGCGGGGCGAAGGTCAACGCGATGATGCAGGCCACGCCGATCTCATAGAGGGCGGCCGGCACGTAGCGGAGCAGCTGCCGGGCGCTGCCGAGGGCGTTGGCGGCACCGATGCAGCAGAAGATGGCGGCCAGCTGCAGGGCGACGTACAACGCGGTGAGCAGGCCCTCGAGGGTGACTGGCCCACCGAGCTGGATGCCGGTCGAGTCCGGCAGCGGGATCTCCGGCAGCGTGAACATCACGGTCGTGCCCTGGGTGTTGCCCGAGAGCAGGGTCTGGAAGACCAGGTGGATCACGATGACCAGCATCGCGAGCCGGAAGAACAGGGCGTACGACGACGCCCACGGGGTGTCGCCACGTCGGGCCGAGACGACGAACCAGGTGACCGCCATGATCAACAGCAGCGGCACCGGGTTCGTCGTACGACTCGCGGCGGCGGCCAGCCCGATTGCCCACAACCACCACGCGCCCGGGTGCAGGGCACGCGGGTAGGTGATCAGGTGGTGGGGGCGCACGGGGTGTCGATCAGGCGGCTGAGCGGTTGCGACGGCTCAGGTAGAAGCCGCCGGCGAGGAGCACCACGATGAGGCCGCCGACGCCGAGCAGGACGCCGGTGTTGCTGTCGTCCTTGTCGTCATTGGCCTTGGACGAGTCGGAGGCGCCCTTGTCGTCGGAGGACGCGGTGGCGAACTCGACGTTGCCCTCGTCGGCAGGCGTTCCGGCGTCGGCCTTCTCGTCGGCGCAACCCGTGGCGGGGTAGCCGCTGATGCCGCACAGCAGCGGGCCGAACGACGACTTCTTGGTGCGCAGGTCGGGCGCTACTGCTTGGAGGGTCTGCAGGCCGTTGGCCTTCTCGGGCACGACGGCACACAGCGCCTCGGGCTGGGGGACCTCGGCGCCGTTGGCGTCGGCCTCGACGCCGTAGTCGATCAGCACGGCCACGCGCTTCTCGCCGGCAGCGGCCTCCTTGTCGCCGCAGACCGAGTCGAAGTTGACCGTCGCGAGGTCGGCGCGCGGGAGGTTGGGCTTCTTGAAGTCCGCCGGGGCTGCGTAGCGGTAGCCCTCGACGGAACCGTCGGCCGGCGTCGCACCGGCCGGTCCGGTCTCCTGGGTGACGAAGGCACCGTCGGTCACCGTGTAGTAGGCCCAGTAGCGGTAGACGTCGGCGGCGTGGGCGCTGCCGGGCGTGGCAGCGATGACCAGTCCGGCAAGGAACAGCGAGATCGCGGTGGCGATCGAGGAGCGGAGCGAACGCATGGGCGGGAGCCCTTCTTGATGAGTGGGGCACACGGAGCTGAACCGGACCCGGAGCGTCCGGCTCCCGATCCGCAGACCTCGACGGGTGGAGCCACCATCCCGTCCGGTGTTCCGGCTTTACGGCTGCGGGTCAGCGCCGGACTCTCACCGGCTTCCCCAGAGCGGGACGTGCAGTACGACGCGTTGCCGCGGGGTACCACGCCGAAATCTGCCACCGCCGCCCCCGTTCGTCAAAGATGGTCCGGCTAGTCTCACCCCATGGCAAACGTTCCCGAAGAGCCGCCGACCTTCAAGCCGAGCCCCCAGCCGCCCACTCCGTGGGTCTGGCGACTCGAGGACGCCACGGGCGCCGTGGTGGAGATCACCGGCGACCTGGCCGGCCAGACGTTCTCCAGCCAGGCGGACGCGGAGTCGTGGGTGGGGGAGTTCTACGCCGAGCTGGCCGCCGAGGGTGTCGACGCGGTGACCCTGTTCGAGGCCGAGCGTGAGGTCTACGGCCCGATGTCACTGCACGCCTGACCCTGCACGCCTGACGCGGTGCTGGTGCCCTGACTGTTCGGCGACACGCCGTACGGCGTTGGCCTGCGCGGGGTACAGGGAAGTTAAAGTGCAGAAATAGGTGAAGGGCCCTCGCAAGTATGAGTTGCAAGGGCCCTTCGTTTGACCGGTACCGGTGACGCAAACCGATCGACAGTCCTTTGTGTCCGGCCCCAGTGACTTCGTCACCCAGTCACTGCGTCGAGTTGCCCCGACGTGTGAACCTTGCTTCCGGACTGTCCCGCTCTTCCCGGAGGAAGTGCGTAGGCACAGTTCTATGTCGTGTGACCCGCGCCACGCAAGGGTTTCCGGGAACATTCCCTTGGTTCTACAGGTAATGCGCGTGTCGTCCACAGAGCCGGTGTGGGTTGTCCACAGAATCCCGACGTCCCTCCACAGGCAGCAGGTCGGCTGCGGTCGAACTGGCGACGGGTTGGCACGAACCGGCGACTGGTCAGCGGGCCAGGGCCAGCAGTGCGTCCAGGACCTGCTCGCCGTGCTCGCGCTCGGCGTCGGTGGTGCCACCGGGCGGCAGGTCGGCCCGCGGGACGGGTGCGACCTCCCCGGGGAGTACGACGCGGTGGCCGGCCTTCGGGTGGAAGACGTACGTCGTGTCCTGGCCGTGCCGGGACCGGCGCGAGACGATCTCCTCGCAGAACCGGCCCGCCGGCCAGACCCGGTCGTCCCCTCCGGCAGCGACGAGCACGTCGGCGTCGATCTTCTCGACCGGGATGGTGACCTCGTCACGCTGCCCGTTCAGCTCGGCCAGGCTGGCCTCGTGCAGGGCACACGTGTCGGCGAGGTCGCGTCCGGCCTGCTCGACGTACGGCACCCCGGGCAGGGGTTCGCCGTGCCAGGTCCACTTGGCATCGTGCACCGGCCGGTCATCGACCATGTCCGAGGTCTCCCACACGACGGAGGTGGGGGAGAGCGCCACGACAGCGGAGATGCGGATGTCGCGGATCGCCAGCAGCAGTGCGGCCTCCGCGCCGAACGACGTACCCAGGACGCCGATGCGACGGGCCTGCCCGGCGAGCCGGTCGAGCGGCTCCCGGAAGGTCTCCAGGGGGATGCGGCGGGGTGTGGCGGGCTGGCCGGGGCCGCCGAACCACTGGACCGGTTCGGCGGCGATGCCGTGGGAGCGGAGCACCTCGCACCGCTGCGTCTCGAGACGTCCGGAGGATCCGGAAAGGACCAGTAGTCCGAGTTCGGTGTGGGTCACCCATCCATGGAAGCACGCGTCGTAGGCTGCAGGGGTGCAGGCATACCTCGATCTGGTCCAACGTGTCCTCGACGACGGCGTCGAGAAGGACGACCGCACCGGCACCGGCACTCGCAGCGTCTTCGGGCACCAGATGCGCTTCGACCTCTCCGCCGGCTTCCCGATGGTGACCACGAAGAAGATCCACACCCGTTCGGTGTTCGCCGAGCTGCTGTGGTTCCTGCGTGGCGACACCAACGTGAAGTGGCTCCAGGACCGCGGCGTCACGATCTGGGACGAGTGGGCCGACGACAACGGTGACCTCGGTCCGGTCTACGGCTACCAGTGGCGCTCCTGGCCCACGCCCGACGGCCACCACGTCGACCAGATCAAGCAGGTCATCGACCAGATCCGCACCAACCCTGACTCCCGCCGCCACATCGTCTCTGCGTGGAACGTCGCCGACATCCCCGAGATGGCGCTGGCGCCGTGCCACACGATGTTCCAGTTCTACGTCGCCCCTCAGGACGACGGGCCGGGCCGTCTGAGCTGCCAGCTCTACCAGCGCAGTGCCGACGTCTTCCTGGGCGTGCCGTTCAACATCGCCTCCTACGCCCTCCTCACCCACATGGTGGCCCAGGTGGCCGGGCTCGAGGTCGGCGACTTCGTGCACACCCTCGGCGACGCGCATCTCTACTCCAACCACCTCGACCAGGCCCGCCTGCAGCTGACCCGCGAGCCGCGCGCGCTGCCGACGCTGCACCTCGACCGCTCGGTGACCGAGATCGACGGGTTCGACCTCGACCACATCTCGATCGAGGGCTACGACCCGCACCCGGGCATCAAGGCCCCCATCGCCGTATGACGCGACGTCACCCTCGCCGAGCAGCTCACACACGAGCCGTGGATTCTTGATGCGCGAACCGGCAGTTCTTGATGCGCCAATCGTGGATCCTTGCGGTGCCGACCGGCGCGTGGTCATGGTGGCGGCGTACGCCGGCAACCGGGTGATCGGCAACAAGGGCGAGATCCCGTGGCGCATCCCCGAGGACTTCGCGCACTTCAAGCGGGTCACCCTCGGTCACACCCTGGTGATGGGGCGGGCGACGTACGACTCGATCGGCCGGCCACTGCCCGGGCGTACGACGATCGTGGTCACCCGCGATCGTGACTGGACCGCCGGCGAGTACGCCGACCAGGTGCTGGTCGCGCACTCGCTCGAGGAGGCCTTGGCCCTGGCCACCGGCCAACCCGGCGACACCGTGATCGCAGGCGGCACCCAGATCTACGAGCAGGCGATGCCGCTGGCCACCCATCAGGTGCTCACCGAGATCGACCTCGAGCCCGAGGGCGACGCGCACTTCCCCGACTTCGACCCGGCCGAATGGGCCGAGAAGGAGCGGGTCCCCGGCCCCGGGCTCGACTGGGTCTGGTGGGAACGCATCGCGCCGCCGCCCACGATCGAGGTGGCGGCGGTCGCCTTCGTCCGCGACCGGCAGGTGCTCACCGTCCGCAAGCGAGGCACCGACAGGTTCATGCTGGTGGGCGGCAAGTTCGAGCCGGGGGAGGCGCCGATTGATGCCGCCCGTCGTGAGGCGGAGGAGGAGGTCGGACTCCGGCCCGGCGAGCTGCTTCCGCTCGGCAGCTTTCTCGCGCTGGCCGCCAACGAGCCCGGTCACCTCGTGCAGTCCGACGCGTTCCTGACCACGCCTGACGCCGAACCGGTGATCGCCTCCGAGATCGAGGAGATGCGCTGGATGGGCCTCGACGACGCGTACGACGACCTCGCGCCGCTGCTGGAGCACCACGTGCTGCCGTTGCTGCGCGAGCGCTTCCCGGCCTGAGCGCGCCACGTCCGTTGGGGCACGCATGACAGGGTGAACGCATGGAACTCCGTGTCTTCACCGAACCCCAGCAGGGCGCGACGTACGACGACCTCCTGAAGGTCGCCCTGGCCGCAGAGCGACTCGGCTTCGGAGCGTTCTTCCGCTCGGACCACTACCTCGGCATGGGCACCGAGGGCCTGCCCGGCTCCACCGACGCGTGGACCACGCTGGCCGGCCTGGCCCGCGAGACCACGACCATCAGGCTCGGCACCCTGATGACGTCGGCGACGTTCCGGCACCCCGGCCCGTTGGCGGTCCAGGTGGCGCAGGTCGACCAGATGAGCCGAGGGCGGGTCGAGCTCGGCATCGGGGCGGGCTGGTTCGAGGCCGAGCACTCGGCGTACGGCATTCCCTTCCCGTCGACGAAGGAGCGGTTCGACCGCTTCGAGGAACAGCTCGCGATCATCACCGGCCTGTGGGCGACGCCCGTGGGGGAGCGGTTCTCGTACGACGGCGCCACCTGGCCGATCACCGACTCCCCGGCGCTGCCCAAGCCCGCGCAGGCGAAGCCGCCGGTGCTGATCGGCGGCCTCGGCAAGCGTCGTACGCCGGAGCTGGCCGCGCGCTACGCCGACGAGTTCAACCTGCCGTTCGTCGACGAGGAGACCACCGCGACCCAGTTCGGCCGCGTCCGCGCAGTGTGCGAGGCGATCGACCGCGACCCCGCTTCGCTGCACTGGTCCAACGCGCTGGTGCTCTGCGTGGGCCGCGACGAGGCCGAGATCAAGCGGCGGGCCGAGGCGATCGGTCGCGAGCCCGACGAGCTCCGTGAGAACGGCCTGGCCGGCACGCCTGACGAGGCGATCGCCAAGATCAAGCGCTTCGAGGCGCTCGGCGCGGAGCGGATCTACCTGCAGGTGCTGGACCTGGCCGACCTCGACCACCTGGAGGTCGTGGCCGCCGAGGTCATGCCGCACGTCTGAGGTCTCGGAGACCAGCCTCACGTCCCATGGCGGTCGGGTCGTGCGTGGAGTCCGGGCCGGGGAGCGATAGCCTGTCCCCATGACCTCCGCTGCCCCCGACGCGCCCTTCGGTCGCGTGCTCACCGCGATGGCCACTGCGTTCCACGACGACGACTCCGTCGACTTCGAGGGCACCCAGAAGATCGCCAAGCACCTGGTCGACAACGGCCACGACGGCATCGTGGTCTCCGGCACCACCGGCGAGTCGCCGACGACCACGGTCGAGGAGGACGGCCAGATCCTGGCGGCGGTCCGTGACGCGGTCGGAGCCGACATCAAGCTGGTGGCGGGCGTTGGCACCAACACCACCGTGCACTCGATCGAGCTGGCCAAGCAGGCCGAGAAGAACGGCGCCGACGGCCTGTTGCTGGTCACCCCCTACTACAACAAGCCGTCCCAGAAGGGCGTGCTCCACCACTTCACGCAGGTGGCCACGGCCACCGACGTGCCGGTGATGCTGTACGACGTCCCGGGTCGCACTGCCACCCAGATTGCCCTCGAAACCTATGCTGAGGCGATCAAGATCAAGTCGGTCATCGCGGTGAAGGACGCGGTCGGTGACTTCGCACGCGGCGTACGCCTGCGCGAGCTCGGCTACGCGGTCTACTCCGGCGACGACATCGCCAACCTCGGCTGGCTGGCCCACGGCGCGGCCGGCGTGGTCTCGGTCGTCGGCCACGTGGCCGGCAACCAGATCAAGGCGATGACCGACGCCTTCCATGCCGGCGACCACGCCGAGGCCCTCACCATCTTCACGCGGATGCTCCCCGCGATCGACGCCGTCATGGGCGTCCCCAACTACGGAGCGACCACCGCCAAGGCAGCACTTCAGCTGCTCGGCGTCATCGACAACCGGCATGTCCGCAGCCCCCTCGTCGAACTCGACGACGACGAAGTCGCAGCGCTTCGTGTGGGGCTCGAGGCATCCGGACTCATCTGAAGGAGCACCCTTTGAGCCATCCGCACCCCGAGCTCTCCGCACCGCACGACCTGCCGGAGGGTGGACTGCGGATCACCCCGCTGGGCGGCCTCGGCGAGGTCGGCCGCAACATGACGGTCTTCGAGTACGACGGCCGGCTGTTGATCGTCGACTGTGGCGTCCTGTTCCCCGAGGACCACCACCCCGGCGTCGACCTGATCCTGCCCGACTTCGAGTCCATCCGTGACCGCCTCGACCAGGTCGAGGCGCTCGTGCTGACCCATGGCCACGAGGACCACATCGGTGCCACGCCGTACCTCCTCCGCGAACGCGGCGACATCCCGCTGGTCGGCTCCGAGCTGACCCTGGCGCTGCTCGGCTCGAAGCTGCGCGAGCACCGCCTCCGCGAGACGGTGCACCACGTGGTCAAGGAGGGCGACACGATCACCTTCGGGCCGTTCGACCTCGAGTTCGTCGCGGTCAACCACTCCATCCCCGACGCGCTCGCCGTGGCGATCCGCACCGGCGCCGGTCTCGTGCTGCACACCGGCGACTTCAAGATGGACCAGCTGCCGCTCGACGGCCGGATCACCGACCTCAACGCGTTCGCCCGGCTCGGAGACGAGGGCGTCGACCTCTTCATGACCGACTCGACCAACGCCGAGGTGCCCGGCTTCACGACGACCGAGAAGAGCATCGGGCCGGTGCTCGACAGCGTCTTCCACAAGTCGCGCGACCAGCGCATCATCGTGGCCTGCTTCGCCTCCCACATCCACCGCGTGCAGCAGGTGCTCGACGCCGCGGTGGCCCACGGCCGCAAGGTCGCGTACGTCGGCCGCTCGATGGTGCGCAACATGGCGATCGCCAAGGAGCTCGGCTACCTCAAGGTGCCGCCGGGCGTGATCGTCGACGCCAAGGAGCTGGCCGACCTCGCGCCGCACAAGCAGGTGTTGATCTCGACCGGCTCCCAGGGTGAGCCGCTGAGTGCCCTGTCGCGGATCGCCCAGCGCAACCACAACTTCGTGCACATCGAGGAGGGCGACACCGTCGTCCTGGCCTCGTCGCTGATCCCCGGCAACGAGAACGCTGTCTACCGGGTGATCAACGGACTCGCCCGGTGGGGCGCCAACGTCGTGCACAAGGGCAACGCCCTCGTCCACGTCAGCGGCCACGCCAGCGCCGGTGAGCTGCTCTACTGCTACAACATCGTGAAGCCGAAGAACGTGCTGCCGATCCACGGCGAGATCCGGCACATGCGCGCCAACGCCGCCCTGGCCCGTGAGACCGGCGTCGAGAACGTCGTCATCGCCGAGGACGGCGTCGTGGTCGACCTGATCGACGGCAAGGCCGAGATCGCCGGCAAGGTGCCGTGCGGCTACGTCTTCGTCGACGGCACGTCGGTGGGCGACATCACCGAGTCGTCGCTCAAGGACCGCCGCATCCTCGGCGAGGAGGGCTTCATCTCTGTGATCGTGGTCGTCGACTCGCAGTCCGGCAAGGTGGTCAGCGGCCCCGAGATCCACGCGCGTGGCTTCGCCGAGGACGACTCGACGTTCGACGCGATCAAGAAGCCGATCATCGACGCGCTCGACAAGGCGATGGCCGAGGGCGTCAACGACAGCCACCAGTTGCAGCAGTCGATCCGCCGGGTCATCGGGCGTTGGGTGAGCAACAAGCACCGCCGCCGTCCGATGATCGTCCCGGTCGTCATCGAGGCCTGACCCGCGTCGTCAGGACGTCCTGCGTCGTGGTTGCCCCGGCAGCCGGAACGCAGGACGTCCCGAGTTTCGCCCTGGGTTTCGCCCTGGGTCAGAGCGCGCGCTGGTAGCGGATGAACCCGCGGTTCTCGGCCACCTTGTCGTAGAGCAGCCGCGCCGTCGCGTTGGTCTCGTGTGTGTGCCAGTAGAGCTTGGCGCAGCCGTGCGCGGAGGCCCACGCGGCGACCGCCTCGATCAGCGCCCGCGCCACACCCTTGCCGCGTACGTCGGAGGCGCTGAAGAGGTCCTCGAGGTAGCAGACGTCGTCACCCCAGGTGTCGGCGTGGGTGAGGAAATGCGTGATGCCGACCAGCCGTCCGTCGATCCGCGCACCGAGGGCATGCAAGGTGTCGTCCGCGGCGAACGCCTCCCAGTTGCGGTCGTAGACCTGCTGGGGCAACGCCGACTCGTAGAACTCGAGGTAGCCGGTGAACAGGGACCCCCACTGGACGCGGTCTCCCGCCTCCAGGGGTCCGACGGTGACGCTCATGCCTTCTCTCCTTCGGCCAGCAGTGCGGTTGCGGGAAACACCAGGTCGTCGCCGTCGAGCAGGTCGCGGCTGAGGTCGTCGTACGACGCGCGCAGGCGGGCACGCGCCTCGTCAGGTTGTGACTGCACGGTCCTGCCGATGACGCCGATGCCGGCCTCGATCCCGCGCCAGAAGTCGTCGGGGTGGATCCGCCAGCGGATCGCGACCTCGGTGACGGAGGCATCGGTCAGGCCGGCGTCGTCGCAGAGCGCGGCGACGCCTTCAGGGGAGCGCTCGAAGTCGAGGTGCGGCGGCAACATGTCGGAGGGCGGGGGAGTCACCCCTGCCTCCGCCAGCACGCGGGCGAACAGCTCGGCCTGGACCGTGGGGCCTGAGGGCCACACGGTGAAGAGCACCCGGCCGCCGGGTCGCGCGACGCGCGCCAGCTCCGCCACTCCGGCGCGCGGATCGCCCACGTGGTTGATCACGAAGTTGGCGATCACGACGTCGAACCGCCCGGCCCGGAACGGCAACCCCGGCAGCCCGGCACGAATCAGGTCGGTGCCGTCGGGCAGGGCGTCCCGTGCGATCACCAGCATGTCCGCGTCCGGCTCCGTGGCGGTCAGCCGGACGCCGGTCTCGACGAGCCGGGCCGACAACAGGCCGGTGCCTGCTCCCACCTCGAGTACGTCGCAGGCACCTGGGACGACCGCCCGCTCGAGAACGGCCGGGATGGTGCCGGCGCAGTAGTGCGCGAACGTGTCGGCGTAGGCGCCGGCCAGGCCGGACCAGTGGCGGGATCCGCGGGTGTCGGTGGTCATCGGCGCCACCCTAGTGCCCTCCAGCGATGGCCCTGCGTCGTTCAACGGACCTGTCACGACGCCGGGCCACCGCGGACCGCTCAGCCGGCCACCCCGACGGGCGCCTCGGCCGGATCGCCCAACCGCACGACGTGGTCCATCGCGTCGAGGCCCACGGTGTCGTGGGTGATCCAGACCAGGCTGCGGCCGGTGTTGGCGGCCAGCAGGTCGGCGGCCACGGCCCGTGCGGTCGCGGTGTCGAGGTGAGCCGTCGGCTCGTCGAGCACCAGCACGTCGCGGCGGGCGAGGACCGCGCGGGCCAGGCCGATCCGGGCGCGCTCGCCACCGGAGACCTCGACCCCGCTGTCACCGATGCGGGTGTGCAGGCCGTCGGGGAGGGTGTCGATCCAGTCGCCCAGGTGGGCCGCGCGCAGGGCCAGCTCGACCTCCAGGTCAGTGGCTGCCGGCTCGGCCAGGCGCACGTTCTCGACGACCGTGGACCCGAACAGGTACGGATCGTCGTCCAGCAGGCCGACCACCCGGCGTACGTCGTCCCCGGCGAGGTCGGCGACTCGGACCCCGTCGATCGTGTGCGTGCCGGCGGTGACAGGCAGCAGCTTCATCAGCGCGAGGGCCAGGGTCGACTTGCCGGAGCCCGAGGGACCGGTGACGCCGACCAGTGCACCGGGTGGGAGGTCGAGGGACAGGTGTCGTACGGCGTCCACTCCGTCCTGCCAGGAGATCGAGGCGTCGGCAAGGGTGACGGTGTGCGGCGACTGCGGAAGTGGCGCGACGACCTCGGGGTCGACGACGGCCGGCGGCGTGGCGGTGAGTGCTGCGAGGCGCTGCTCGGCGGCCCGGGTGCGCACCCAGAGCGCCCCGGCGTCGGCCAGCGGCGACGTCACCTCGGCGAGCGCCAGGGGGAGGAGCATGAGCAGCGCCAGCATCGGGCTGCTCAGCCGGCCCTCGGCCATCGCCGGGGAACCCACGACGGCCACGGCCACCGTGCCTAGACCGGCGCTGAGCAGGGCGATCGAGCGGCCGGATGCCACGCCAGTGGCGCTGGCCCGGGAGTGCCGGTCGAGGTGTGTCGCGGCGCGGTCCACGCGGTCGAGGGTCGTCGTGCCTGCACCCCAGAGCACGAGCTGCCGAGCCGAGCCGACCACGTCGGACGCGCGACGGCCTACGTCGGCGCGCGCCTCGACGAAGCCTGGCTCGTGCCGTCTGGCACCGGCCCAGCCGATGACGAGTGCGCCGGTGCCACCGATGAGTGCCACGGCCAGCACCGGCGCCACGGCGCGTGGCAGCACGACCCAGGTGAGCATCCCGGACAACGCCGAGACACCCAGCCAGGTGGCCAACGGCAGACGGACCCGGAGCAGGTGGTCGAGGCGCGCGTCGACGTCGTCGACGACCCCGGTGAGCACGTCGCCGTGTCGGCCGAGTCGGCCGGGGACGAGCGGGATGAGCTGCTCGAAGATGCGACTCCTGCGGCTGGCCAGGGTGCGTAGGGCGAGGTCGTGGCCCAGCAGGCGCTCGACGTAGCGCAGGGCCGGACGGGCCAGGCCGAACGTGCGGACTCCGACGATCGCGACGGTCAGCATCAGGACCGGCGGCTGCTCGGCGCTGCGGGCGATCAGCCAGCCGGCCGTGGCGGTCAACGCGACACCGGACGCCGCGGCCAGCGTGGCCAAGACGACCACGAGCGCCCACCTGAGCGCAGTGGGCACGGGGATGCGTGTGGACCAGCCGGCAGCCTCGGCCGGAGCAACGGGCTCGGCGGGCGCGGCGGGCGCGGCGGGTTCGACCCCCGACGAGACGCGTCGACCTGTCGCCAGTTCGCCTCGACCCGTCGCCAGTTCGCGCCGACCTGTCACCAGTTCGCCCGCCCTCACTCGACCGAGCGGCCCGAGGTCGATGACCTGGTCGGCAATGTCGACCACCGCATCCTTGTGCGCGACGACGATCACCGTGCTGGTCTCGGCCAGCAGGCGGATCACGTCGAGCATCGTGCGCTCGGTGTGCGCGTCAAGATGCGCGGTCGGTTCGTCGAGCACGACGTACGGCCGCGCAGCGAGGACCACCCGGGCCAGCCCGAGCCGCGCGCGCTGTCCGGCAGAGAGCCCGAGGCCCTCCTCGCCGAGCCGTGTCCCGAGTCCGTCGGGCAGGTCCGCGACGAACTCTGCGAGGTCGACGGCGGCGAGTGCGGCGTACAGATCCGCGTCGCTGGCCTCGGGCCGGCCGATGCGCAGGTTGGCCGCGATCGTGTCGGCGAACAGCCACGGGCGCTGTGGCAGGTGGGCGACGCGACCGCGCCACGCCGTACGGTCGACCGCCGACAGGTCGTCGGCGCCGACCCGCACCATGCCACCGGAGAGTGGCAGTTCGCCGAGCAGCGCCTGCACCAGCGTGCTCTTGCCGCAGCCCGAGGGCCCGACGATCGCGGTGATCGTTCCCGGCAGCAGGCGGGCGGTCAGGCCGCGCACGATCGGGTCGTGGTCGGGCCAGGCCAGCGCGACCTCGTCGAGTCGGATGGTCCGGGGCGAGCCATAAAGAAATGCCGGTTCGGGCATCAAGAATCCACGGTTCGCGACACAAGAATTGCCGGTTCGTGTGAGGGAGGAGATGGCGTCGAAGGTGGCGGTGCCCTCGGCGGCGGCGTGGTACTCGGCGCCGACGCGACGCAGCGGCCAGTAGGCCTCCGGCGCCAGGAGGAGTACGACGAGCGCGGTCCGGAGGTCCATCGACCCACCGGCGAGACGCAGCCCGACGCTGACGGCGACCAGCGCCACCGAGATGGTCGCGATCAGCTCGAGGGCGGCCGACGAGGCGAAGGCCAGCTTGAGAGTGTCGGCCGAGGTGCGCCGGTAGCGCTCGGTCACGGCGCGGATCTGCGGCACCTGTGCGGAGGCCCGGCGGTGCGCGACCAGCGTGGGCAGTCCGCGCACCACGTCGAGGAAGTGACCGGCAAGGGTGCCCAGCGCCTGCCACTGCCGGTCGGCCCTGTCGCGGGTGGTGAGACCGATCAGGATCGCGAAGACCGGGAGCAGCGGCAGGGTGAGCAGCACGATCAGCGCGCTGAGAAGGTCCTGCGTGGCGATGGCGGCAAGGGTCAGCACCGGCAGCACGGCGGCCAGCACCAAGGCCGGCAGGTAGCGGGTGAGGTAGGGCTCGACGGCGCTCACGCCGCGGGTGGCCAGGGTGGCGAGCTCGCCGCGACGTCGCCGGCCGAGATCACGCGGCGACAGGCGCAGGGTCGCCTCGAGGACCAGGCGCCGCAACCGGTTGCCCACCCGACCGGCGGCCCGGCTCGCCGCCGTGTCGACCAGCAGGCCGACGACGGCTCGGGCGGTCGTGATGCCCGCGAACCACCAGGCAGCCCGGTGCCAACCCTCACCCGACGGGGAGGCGAGGACCCCGGCGACCAGGGCGGCACCCGCGAACGCCTGCGCCACGACGAGGGCGCCGCCGAGCGCACTGGCACCCACGACCACCGCCAGCGGCAGCCGGGCCGGACGCAGGTGGGGCAGGACCCGCGGATCGAGTGGCCTCACGACGCGGCCGCCTCGGGAGCCGGTGTCGGGATGTGGTGCACCGCGATCCGCTTGCGGAACACCCAGTAGCTCCACGCCTGGTAGCCGATCACCAGCGGCGTGAACATCACCGCGACCCACGTCATCACCTTCAGGGTGTACGCCGTGGCCGCCGCGTTCGTCGACGTGAGGGAGAACGCGGCGTCGGTGCTCGAGGGCATCACGTCGGGGAAGAGCGCCAGGAACAATCCGGTCACCGCGAGGCCGATGGTGACGAAGGTGCCCGTGAACGCCCAGCCCTCGCGGCCGCGAGCCGCCGCCACCAGTGCCGCCAGCAACGTGAGGGCCGCGACGGCGAAGGCGACCGCGCTGCCCGTCGTACCGCTCAACGACTGGGCCCAGAGCATGAACACGACGGCGACGACGGCTGCGCCCGCACCGAGGCGGCAGGCGAGCGCCCGCGCCCGGTGCCGGATCTCGCCGTCGGTCTTGAGCGCCACGAACATCGCGCCGTGGGTCAGGAAGAGCAGGGTGGTGGTCAACCCGCCGAGAAGGCCGAACGGGTTGAGCAGGGTCAGCACGGATCCGGTGAACTCGTGGTCGGCGTCCAGCGGCACACCGCGCAGGATGTTCGCGAACGCGACACCCCACACGAATGCCGGCACCAGCGAGCCGTAGATGATCGCCCGGTCCCAGTTGGCCTTCCACTGTGCCTCCGGCCGCTTGTGGCGGTACTCGAAGGCCAGGCCGCGCACGATCAGCGCCACGAGAATCACCAGCAGGGGCAGGTAGAACCCGCTGAACATCGTGGCGTACCACTCCGGGAACGCGGCAAACGTGGCGCCGCCGGCGACCAGCACCCACACCTCGTTGCCGTCCCAGACCGGGCCGATCGTGTTGATCATGACCCGGCGCTCGGTGTCGTCGCGGGCCAGCACCGGCAGCAGCATGCCGACGCCGAAGTCGAAGCCCTCGAGGGTGAAGTAGCCGATCCACAGAACGGCGATCAGGATGAACCAGACGGTGGTGAGTTCCATGGTCGTCTCCTAGTAGGCGAACGTCAGGGGTGCGTCGTCGTCGGAGCCGTCGGAACCGCTCGACGGTCCGCGCAGGCTCGGGTCCGGTGGCTCGACGAACGGCTCGGCGCCGGCCTTGGCGTACTTGACCAGCAACCCGAACTCGATCACCGCCAGCACTGCGTAGAGCGAGGTCAGCACGATCACCGAGGTCAGCGCCTCGCCGACCGAGACACCGGGGGAGACCGCGTTGTCGACGGTCATCAACCCGTAGACCACCCAGGGCTGGCGGCCCATCTCGGTGAAGATCCAGCCGAAGGAGTTGCCGAAGACGGCCAGGAACGGCAGCGACAGCGCAAGCACGCCCCACCACTTCGAACGCGGACGTCGTCCGCCACGCATGACCCAGAGCAGCAGGGCGGCGCCGGCGGCAGCCGACATGCCGAGCCCGATCATGAAGCGGAACGACCAGTAGGTCACCGGGATCACCGGCACGTAGTCCTCCGGGTGGTAGTACGTCGCACCGGGGTCGGTGCCGTACTGCTCGGCGTACTTCTCGCGCAGCGGGTTGATCCCCTCGACCTTGCCGTCGAACGTGCCGGTGCCGAGGAACGAGAGCAGGCAGGGCACGGTGACCGCGAACTTCTCGTGGCGGCCGTCCGGCGTACCGACGGTGAAGACCGAGAACGGCGCGCACGACTCGGAGGTCTCGTAGAGCCCCTCGGCGGCGGCCATCTTCATCGGCTGCACCTCGGTCATCACCTTGCCCTGCAGGTCGCCGGTGATCGCCACGCCGACCCCGGCGACGAGGACGATCCACGCACTGATGCGGGCGCCGGTGAGGTAGACCGGCCGGTCCCCGTCCGGCGTACGGCGGCGCAGGTAGAGCCACGCGGAGATGCCCAGCACGAACGCGCCACCGGTCAGGTAGCAGGCGGTGATCACGTGCGGGAACGCGACCAGCTGGACCTTGTTGAACATCACCGCCCAGAAGTCGGTGAGCTCCGCGCGACCCGTTTCGGGGTTGTAGGTGTGGCCGACCGGGTGCTGCATCCACGAGTTGGCGGCCAGGATGAAGTACGACGACAGCAGGGTGCCGATGTGCACGATCCACATGCAGGCGGCGTGCATCCAGCGGGGGAGCTTGTCCCAGCCGAAGATCCACAGGCCGAGGAACGTCGACTCCAGGAAGAAGGCGAGCAGTCCCTCGATGGCCAGGAACGAGCCGAACACGTCACCGACGAAGCGCGAGTAGTCCGACCAGTTCATCCCGAACTGGAACTCCTGGACGATGCCGGTCACGACGCCGATCGCGAAGTTGATCAGGAAGAGCTTGCCGAAGAACTTCGTCAGCCGCAGGTACGTCGGGTTGTTCGTGCGGATCCACATCGTCTCGAAGATCGCGATCATCGCGGAGAGACCGATCGTGATCGGCACGAACAGGAAGTGGTAGACGGTGATGATTCCGAACTGCCAGCGTGCGATGTCGACGACGTCCATGCGGGTGACTCCCTGTTCTACGACAACGAGTAGTAGGTACTACCGAGCGTAGTACGACTGGAGCCGTAGGTACAATCGTTTCCATGCCCGCAGCGAAACGACGCGCCGTCGCCCGCCCCACGTCCGGCGAACCCTCACGCCAGCGCCAGGCCGCCCGGCCGCCTTCACGGTTGGGTGACCTCGAGCGTGCGGTGATGGAGGTGCTGTGGTCGCGACCCGAGCAGGAGTCGTGCACCGTGCGCGAGGTGCACGCCGAGCTCGCCGGCACTCGCGACATCGCCTACACGACCGTGATGACCGTGCTCGACCGGCTGGCCAAGAAGGACGTCGTGCACCAGGAGCGTGACGGTCGGGCGTACCGTTACCGCGCTGCCGCGTCCCGGGGCAGCATGACCGCCGAGCTGATGCGCGAGACGCTCACCGACTTCGGCCGTGACAGCCGCCAGTCCGCGCTCGTCGCCTTCGTCGAGGAGGCCAGCGCCGACGACATCGCGGCCCTCAAGCAGGCCCTTGCCGAGCTCTCGCGGGTCGACCCGGCCGACTCCTGACATGACCACCCTGGTCCTGGGTGCCCTGGCCGTGCTCCTCGCCGGCCCGGTGCCCTCGCTGATGGCTCGGTGGCACGTGCTGCGTCGCACGCCGCGGGCCGCGATGCTGCTGTGGCAGAGCGTCGCGCTCGGCGCGGTGCTCGCGGCGGTCGGTGCCGGGCTCTCCCTGGTCACCGACCACGCGTGGCGCCAGGAGCCGAGCGTGTTCGGCTTCGTCGTCGCCGGAGTCGCGCTGACCCTCACGGTCATCGTCGTCGGTCGACTGCTGCTCAGCGGACACCAGGTCGGCACGACGCTGCGCGCCCTGCGCCGGCGGCACCGCAGGCAGCTCGACCTGCTGTCGTACGACGGCCCGGGGGCACGTGTCCTCGAGCACGACGTGCCGGTGGCCTACTGCGTGCCGGGCATGAACGGCGCCCGGGTCGTGGTCTCGGCCGGTGCGCTCGATCGCCTCGAGACCGGCGAGGTGGAGGCGGTGCTGGCCCACGAGCGCGCCCACCTCCGGGCCCGGCACGACCTCGTGCTCGAGGCGTTCAGCGTGCTGCATCGCGCCTTCCCGCGCTGGGTCTCGAGCGAGGCGGCGCTGGCCGAGGTGCAGCTGCTGGCCGAGGTGCTCGCCGACCGTGCGGCGGCCCGGGTCTCCGGTGCCATGCCGTTGGCCCGTGCGTTGGTCGCCCTCGCCGAGGGGCGTGCCCCTGCGGCGGCTCTCGGTGCGTCGGGAGTGGCAGTCGGCGGGAGCTCCGCGGCGAGCGGTTCGAGCCTGGTCACCAGGGTCACGTTGCTGCGCGACGTGGGAGAGCACCGCTTCCAGGCCACGTTGCTCGTGGTGGCCGCGTCCGGCGTACTCGCCCTGCCGACCGCGTTCGTCGTCGTCCCCTGGTTCCACTCGCTCGCCTGAAATGCCACGTGGCCCCGCCGGACGAACCCGGCGGGGCCACGCGTCAATGCATCAGGCCGTCATGGGGTCAACGAGTGACCGTGATGACGAAGGCCTTCGCGCCGGCCGCCACGGTCGCCGAACCGGCGTACTTGGCGGTCAGCTTGTTCTTGCCGATCACGAGCTTGGAGCCCGCGACCCGGATCGTCGCCCTGCCGGAGCTCAGCGTGGCCGAGCCGAGCACCTTGGCTCCCTTGACGATCGTGACCTTGCCCGTCGGCGAGACGCCGGCAGCCTTGACCGTCACCGTGACGGTGCTGGTCTGGGCCCTCCGGATGGTCGACGGCTTGGCCGTCGCGCTGACCACGCCCGTGGCCTTGGCCACCGTCACGTCCAGGGTTGCCGTCGACTCGCTGAAGTTGTCGTCACCGGAGTAGGTGACGGTCAGCGTGTGCTTGCCGACCGACAGCGTCTTGGGCAGGGCGATCGATGCGGCGGCGATGCCGTTCAGCGTGGCAGTGCCGAGCTCGGTGTCGCCCTCGGTGACGGTGACGTCACCGGTGGGGATGTCGTCGCCGATCGAGGTGACGTTGACCTTCACCGAAGCCGCCGTGCCGTACTTCGGCCTGGCCGGTGAGACGGTCGCGGTGATGTCCGCGGCGATCTCGCAGGTGAGGACCTCGATGTTGTCGACGTACCAGCCGTCGACTCCGCCGCAGCCGTCACGACCGATCGCGAACTGGAGCTCGACCGAGTCGCCGGCCGAGACACCGGCCGCGGCCAGGTCGATCTGCGACTCGCCCCAGCTGCCGAACGGCGTACCGGGGTCGGTGCCGGTGAAGCCCGGCTCGCCGGCCAGCGGGTTCGTGTTCTGCTCTGCCTCCGTGGAGATCTGCAGGGGACCGTTGAAGGTGAACGCGTCGGCCGGAACCGGCACGAACTCCCCGTCGTTGACACTGATCCGCACGTTGCCGCCGTCGTAGCCGGTCTCCGTGGCGATGTAGTGCTCGAAGGTCATCCGGGGCGCCGAGGCGTCGTCCGGAATCGCGATCGCGTCACTGGTCATGTAGTTCGCACTGGAGATGTCGTTGCCGGCGCAGTCGCCCTGGTCGGGGGTGTTGCCCTTGGCCACCGAGCTGGTGTGGTCACCGCGGTACTCCGAGGTGGTCGCCCAGTCAGCGGGCTCCGGGTACGACCCGTTGACGGTCTCGCCCGAGAGGGTCCAGCCGTCCATGCCCGACTCGAAGTCCTCGGAGAAGATCTCCTGGGTCTCGAAGCCCTCGCCACACACGGCGGGGGCGTTCGGGGCGAGCAGCGGCTGCCAGCCGCACTCCTCGGTCGGGTCGAGGCGGAACTCGACCGCCTTGGTCATCGCCGCGACCTGTGCGCAGTCGTCGGCGGTGATCTTGTCGTAGTTGACCTTCGAGTCGTTCTCCCGCGTCGAGAGCTTCTTGATCGCCTTGTTGGTCAGGTCGGCGCAGGAGGCCTCGAGTGAGTTCGCGTGGTCGGTGAAGTTGCTCACCGGCGTCTGGTAGACGGTCATCGCCTGGTAGTAGATGGCCGCTGCCTTGTCGAGGCCGATGCCCCTCACCGCGGTGGCGTTGTAGGTGCCACCGTCGACCAGCAGGGCGTAGCCGTGGTTGACGACGCCCGAGTTGCCGTGGACGCCGCCGTTGTCGTCGGTCGAGCACTTGTACTCAGCGTCCGAGACCTTGCCGGGGTCGCCGTAACAGGTGGGGTTCCACATGTCGCGGATCGCGCCGCCGAACGCTTCGCTCTTCTCACCGATCAACCAGCGGTAGGAGTCCTCACGGGTGCCGCTGGCGTCGGACAGCGTGACGCTGACCGGGGTGCCGCTGGCGATGGTGCTGCGGATCGACTCACGGTCGGTCAGACCGATGGAGGCGGTCGGCGGCAGGGTGGTGTCGGGGCTGCTGAAGCCGATCGGGCTGTCGTCACGGTTGCCGATGATCAGTGCTGCAGCACCGGCGTCGCGGGCGATCTCGGCCTTCGCGACGAACGTGCACAGGCCACGGTCGACCATGACGATCTTGCCGGCCACGTCGGCCGCGTTGGTGTACGGCGAGCAGCCGTCGGTGGCCGTGCCGCCGTCGGGCTCGACCGCGTCGGCGGCGATGACGACGTCGCTGGTGATCGGCGCGTCGATGACCGGGCCCATGTAGCCACCGGTCAGGCAGTCCTTGGCGATGGTTGCCGGGGAGTTGATGGTGACCAGCGGGTTGGCAGCGGAGTGCGAGGAGCACATGCCTACTGTGCGCTTCTTGGTCAGGTCGCCCTCGCCCTCGTCGAGGCGGCCGTTGATCAGGTCGACGGTCTCACCCCAGACGTCGGAGTAGCCCTCGTTGAGCGCGCCGGACTGCCACTGGTAGATCAGGCCGTGGGTGTACTCGGTGTAGGCGTGGCCCCACTCGTGTGCCACGACGTCGTCGGAGGAGACGCCGTCGCAGTAGTTGGTGGTCACGCCGTTCCAGTTGGCGTTGGGACACTGGATGGCGGGGTCGTTGTTGATCGTGCGCATCTTCGCGCCGTTGGCGTCGTAGGAGTCGCGGCCGAAGCTGTTCTTGAAGAACCAGAACGCGTCGCCGGTGGAACGGACCATGCTCTCCTGGTCCTCGTTGAGCGTGCCGGGGAGGGCGTCGCCCTCCTTCCAGACCAGGGTGAGGTTGCGGTTGGCGTCAGCCTCGTAGAGCTCCCGGTCGAGGGCATTGTCGATCGTGGAGTAGCGGTTGACCACCTTGCCGGTGTCGGCGTTGAGGAAGACCATGTCGCGCACGTTCTTCTCGTTGGTGACCTCGACCTGGTAGACCAGTTGGCTCTTGCCCTTGACGCCCTGCACCAGGCCGCTGCGGTAGACGGTCAGCGTGGTGGTCTTCGCCTTCACCCCGGAGGTGTCAGACTTGCCGTCGGTGGTCGGCGGTTGCGCCTTGACCAGGGTGACCGCGCGCTTGCCTGCCTCCGCCTCGGTGATCTTGGGGGTCACCGAGAGGTTGAGGTCGGGCACTGCCTCGCCGTTCACGCTGGTGAGGTCGCCACCCTTGTCGACGAACGCCCGGATCAGCGTGCCGAACACCGGAACGCCCTTGTACTCCTGCACGTAGGCGACGCTCGTGCCGAGGTCGTTCTTGGCGATGCTGTCGCGGACCAGCTGGCCACGCGGCGCACCGAACGCCTCGGCGTACTTGTCGAGGTAGGCGTCGGCCTTCGCAGCCGGTGTGCCGTTCTGGCTCGGCATGAGGTCGCCGCCGCGGGCCGCCCGGACGAAGCCGACCTTGCCGGTGGCGCCTTCAGCGCTGATCTTGGTGGAACCGTCAGCGGTGCTGCGCATCTGCTGGACCAGGGACTTGTCGTCCTGGGCCGGTACGGGTGAGGCGGTGGCGCTGAGCCCTGGGACCGCGGCCAGGCCAGCCCCGACGACGGCTAGGGCGATGCCCTGCCTGAGGAACTTCACGATGGTGCCCTCCAATAGTCTTTCCGAGGTCAGGGCGGGGGTGTGCCCATGACCTGCGTCACACTAGAAGTTGTGGCTACCAAGGTCTAGAGCGCACAGAAGATTCCGTATAACGGGTTGGTCACCGTTGAATCTCCCGGATGCCGGAAGCTCCCTTTCTCGGCTCGACACAGCGGGCCCCCGACCGAAGAGGTCCGGCGGGGGCCCGCTGTGCTGCAGAGGGTGTGTCAGTCGGTCCTCCCGGTGGCCGGCTTGATGCCCTTGCCGACGAGGCACAGGGTCACCCGGACGTCGTCGACGTACCAACCGTCGATCCCGCCACAACCGTCGCGGCCGATGTCGAAGCGGATCTGGAACGACCCACCCTTGATCTTCAGCGCCGCCAAGTTGATCTGGGACTGGCCCCAGGACCCGTTCACCACGCCACCGTCGGTGCCGGTGAAACCGTCTTCACCGGCCAGCGGGTTGGTGTTCCCGGCCTCGGCGGTCGCCAGCGTGCTCGGTGCGTTGAACACGTACGCCGACGCGGGGACGACCTTCCAGGCCTTCTTGCCGACCCGGTACTTCACGTTGCCACCGTCGAAGCCGGTCTCCGTGGCCACGTAGTGGTCGAAGGACAGCTTCTGCCCCGCGAGCTTGCCCTTCGGCAGCGTGATCACCGGGCTGATGATCGAGTCGCGCGTCGAGAAGTCCTGCGCCGACCCGTCGCACTGGCCGCGGTCGTCGGCCACGCCGTACGCCGCGGTGCCGGTGTGGTCAGGCGCCTCGTTGGTGGCCACCCAGGGAGCTCCCGTGGCACCCGGGTAGACCACCTCGGAGTCGGTGTCCCATCCGGCCAGTCCGTCCTCGAAGTCCTCCGACCAGACCGTCACCGTCTCCGCGTCCGCGCCGCACAGCGACGGGGCGTTCGGGTCGAGCAGCGGCTGGAAGTTGCACTGGACCGGCTCCTCACGGAGTTCGACCGCGGAGGCGACCTGGTCGAACGTGGCGCAGTCGGTCGCGGAGATCACCTGGTCGGACACCGCAGTGCTGTCCGGGTCCGTGCTGAGCTCGTTGATCGGCTGGCCGACCAGGTCGGTGCAGGCCTGGGCCAACGAGTCGGCGTGGTCGGTGAAGTCGGTGGCGGGTGTCTGGTACTCGGCCATGGCGCGGAAGTACACCGCGGCGGCCTTGGTGAGGCCGATTCCGGTCACGCTCACTCCGTTGTACTCGCCACCGTCGACGGTCAGTGCGTAGGCGTGGTTCGGCACACCCGAGTTGCTGTGCACCCCGCCGCCGTCGTCGGTCGCGCAGTAGTACTGCGCGTCAGAGACCTTGCCGGGGTCCCCGTAACAGGTGGGGGACCACATGTCGCGGATCGCACCGCCGAAGGCCGGGCTGTCCTCGCCCATGAGCCAGCGGAAGGAGTCCGAGCGCTCGTCCTGGGCGAGGGACATCGTCACGTTGACCGGGCCGTTGGCCAGGCCGCCCTTGATGATGTTGCCGTCGCTGAGCCGGATGCGCACCGACGGGATCGTGATGGTGTCGTCGACACCGGACATGCCCGACGGTGCTGCCTCCACGTTGTCGGCCACCAGGACCCCGGTGGCACCGGCGACCTGGGCGTTCTTGACCTTGATGGTGAACGCGCAACCGCCTCGGTCGACGAGCGCGATCTTGCCGGCGACGGCGGAGCCGTTGCTCAACGGGGAGCAGGCGTCGGTCGTCGACGGGCCGGGAGCTGCAGTGTCGTCCAGTCCGACCACGACGTCACCGGTGATGCCGGCCTCGGTCAGCTCGGGACCGAATGCCGCCGGCCCGGCCTCACAGACCTTTGCGATCTCCGCAGGGGAGTTGATCGTCACGACGGTCGGCAGGGGAGAGTGGGTGGAGCACATGTTGTCGGGACGCTTGGTGTCGATGTCGCCCTCGTCCTCGTCCATGCGGTTGTTGATCAGGTCGACGGTCTCGCCCCAGATGTCGGAGTAGGACTCGTTGAGGGCGCCGGGCTGCCATTGGTAGATGAGGCCGTGGGTGTACTCGGTGTAGGCGTGGCCCCACTCGTGGGCGACCACGTCGTCGGAGGTCACCCCGTTGCAGTAGTTGGTGGTGGTGCCGTTCCAGTTGGCGTTCGGGCACGAGATGCGGGGGTCGTTGTTGACGATCTCCATCTTGTGCCCCGCCGCGTCGTAGGAGTCGCGGTTGAAGCCGTTCCGGAAGAACCAGTAGGCCTCACCGGTCGCGTCGACGATGTTCTTCTGGTCCTCGTTGAGGGAGCCCGGGTAGGGGTCCCCCTCCTGCCACACCTGCGAGGCGGGCGCGTAGCTCTGCTCGTAGACGTGGCGCTCGAGTCCGTCGTGCACCATCGAGTAGCGGTTGACGAGCTTGTCGGTGTTCGCGTCGACGAAGACCATGTCGCGGATGTTCGCCCCGTTGGAGACGTCCACGACGTAGGCGAGGACGTTGCTGCCGGCGGCGCCGCGTGTCGAGCCGGTGCGGTAGACGACCAGATCGGTGCTGACTGCCTTGAGGCCCGCCGTGTCGGCCTTCTCTCCGCCATGGGCGGGCGGGTCGGCCTTGACTGCGGCCACGGCGCGTTGACCTGCCTTGCCGGCACTCAGGCGCGGAGTCACGGACAGGTCGAGGCCGGGGGCGGCGAAGCCGTTGACCGAGGTGAGGTCGCCCTGCTTGTCGAGGTGGGCGCGCACCATGGATCCGAAGACGTCGAGCCCCTTGTAGCGCTGGGCGTAGGAGACGGTGGTGCCGTAGCGGTTGCGCACCACCTGCGTCTGCACCAGCTGGTCGCTGGTGGCACCGAACGCGGGTGCGTACTTGTCGAGGTACGCACGCGACTTGTCGGTTGCCTTCACATCGGCGGAGGGCAGCAGGTCACCCGTGCGGGCCACCCTGACGAAGCCGACCCTCCCGGTTGACGTCTCCTTGGTGAAGCTGACTCGCCCGTCGGCTTCATCCTTCATCTTCTGGACCATCGAGCGGTCGTCGACTGTCGGCGCGGGGGATGCGCTCGCGCTCAGCCCGGGTAGCGCGGCGAGGCCGGCTCCCGCGACGGCCAGGGCGAGGCCCTGCCTGAGGAACTTCACTGTGGTGCCCTCCAGTTCGAGGTCGGGGTCACGACTGGGGGTGTGTCGTGACCCACGTCACACTAAGAGGTTGGAGCCTCTCGGTCCAGAGATGGGCGGGAGTCGAATCGTGCGACACGCATCCTGTTATCCATGTGACTGGAGTGGCGATCGCCTAGAGTCCTGAGCATGGCGACCCGTACGTCTTCCCCGCCGGGTTCGCGGAGCAAGAGCACGTCTGCAAGGACTGGCTCGAGCGCCCGGACCCGGAGTACCGGCAGCCAGGCCAAACGAAAGCCGACCCCGAAGCGCAAGCCCTCCACGGCGAAGCGCCCGGCACCTCGAGCAGTTCGCAACGGACCTGGCCCCATCTCGCGCGCCTTCGTGGCGATCGGCGGTGCCGTCGCGGCCGTGTGGCTGGGCATCGCCCACGCCCTCGGTGCGACCGCGCGCTCGATCGGCCGCAGTGCCCGCGACCTTGAACCGGAGCAGCGCCGCGACGGCGCCGGCCTGTTCCTCTTCGGGCTCGCCGTGGTCGTCGCGGCCGGGGTCTGGTGGCAGCTCCCGGGTGGCGTCATGGACGGCGTGCGTACGGCGGTCGCCGGATCGGTCGGCAAGCTCGCCTGGTTCGTGCCGCTGCTGCTGGTCTACGTCGGCTGGCGCAACATGCGCGACCCTGAGCAGAACGGGCCCGTCGGTCGCCAGCTGATCGGCTGGGCCGCCCTGTCCTTCGGCGTGCTCGGCATCGTGCACATCGCCAACGGCAGCCCGCGTCCCGTCATGGGCGACACCGAGCGCCTCCAGCAGGCCGGCGGGGCCATCGGTTTCGTGATCTCCAGCCTCCTGCTGGACCTGCTGCGTTCACCGTTCGTCGTCGTACCCCTTCTTGTGCTGCTGGCGCTCTTCGGTGTGCTGGTCATCGCGGCGACGCCGGTCTACCAGATCCCCGCCAGGCTGGCCGAGGCGCGCGACCGCATGCTGGGTCGCAACCGCCCGGAGCCCGACTCCGACGGAGAGCCGGCCACCGAGCCGATCCGCAAGCGTCGCGGCAAGTCCGCAAGCGACGAGATCGACCCCGAGATGGGCGACCCTGCCTACGACTCCCCGGTCCTGGAGGACCGCGAGGTCAAGAAGCGTCGGCGCAAGCTCGACGCTCTCGACGTGGCCCAGCAGGACGACGAGCCCACCCCGATCCCGTTCGAAGAGTCGACCGAGGAGCCTGCCCCCAAGGGCGACCTCGAGCCCCCGCCGCACGCCCAGCTGCCGGCGCGGGTCGAGCAGCTGGCCCTCTCCGGCGACGTGACCTACTCGCTGCCCAGCAGCGACGACCTCAAGCCGGGCTCCGTGCACAAGGCGAAGTCGAAGGCCTCCGACGCGGTGGTCGACCGGCTCACCCAGGTGCTCGACGAGTTCGGCATCGACGCACAGGTGACCGGCTACATGCGTGGCCCGACCGTGACGCGCTACGAGGTCGAGCTCGGCCCGGGCATCAAGGTCGAGAAGGTCACCGCACTGTCGAAGAACATCGCCTACGCCGTGGCGTCGGCCGACGTCCGGATCCTCAGCCCGATCCCCGGCAAGTCCGCGATCGGTGTCGAGATCCCCAACGTGGACAAGGAGATCGTCTCCCTCGGTGACGTGCTCCGCTCCAACACGGCGCGCAGCGACCACCACCCGATGGTGGTCGGGCTCGGCAAGGACGTCGAGGGCGGTTTCGTCGTCGCCAACCTCGCGAAGATGCCGCACCTCCTGGTCGCCGGTGCCACCGGTTCGGGAAAGTCGTCGTTCATCAACTCGATGATCACCTCACTGATGATGCGGGCCACGCCCGACGAGGTGCGCATGATCATGGTCGACCCGAAGCGGGTCGAGCTGAACGCCTACGAAGGCATTCCGCACCTGATCACGCCGATCATCACGAACCCCAAGAAGGCCGCCGAGGCACTCCAGTGGGTCGTGCGCGAGATGGACATGCGCTACGACGACCTGGCCAACTTCGGCTTCCGTCACGTCGACGACTTCAACAAGGCGGTCCGTGCCGGCAAGGTCGAGGTGCCGCCGGGCAGCGAGCGCGTGCTGACGCCGTACCCCTACCTGTGCGTGATCGTCGACGAGCTCGCCGACCTGATGATGGTCGCCCCGCGTGACGTCGAGGACGCCATCGTCCGCATCACCCAGCTGGCCCGTGCGGCGGGCATCCACCTGATCCTCGCCACCCAGCGGCCCTCGGTCGACGTGGTCACCGGCCTGATCAAGGCGAACGTCCCGTCCCGTCTGGCGTTCGCGACCTCGTCGCTCTCTGACAGCCGGGTCATCCTCGACCAGCCGGGCGCCGAGAAGCTGGTCGGCCAGGGTGACGGGCTCTTCCTGCCGATGGGCGCCAGCAAGGCCGTGCGTGTCCAGGGCTCCTGGGTCACCGAGGCCGAGGTCGCCGCGGTCGTCTCACACGTGAAGCAGCAGCTGGAGCCGTCGTACCGCGAGGACGTCACGGCGCCGGCGCAGAGCAAGCGCGACCTGGACGACGACATCGGCGACGACCTCGATCTCGTCGTGCAGGCAGTGGAGCTGGTGGTCTCGACGCAGTTCGGGTCCACCTCGATGCTGCAACGCAAGCTGCGGGTCGGCTTCGCCAAGGCGGGTCGCCTGATGGACATCATGGAGAGTCGCGGCGTGGTCGGTCCCAGCGAGGGATCCAAGGCCCGTGACGTGCTGGTCAAGCCGGATGAGATCGACGGAGTCATCGCGACCCTGCAGGGGGAGATGTGAGCGCAGTGGAAAGGTTCGCCACCGACGTGGACGACACCACCGGCAGCGTGTTGGGGGCCGCCCCCGACGTGGTCGAGGTGCGGCGCAACGGCGGCCTGGCGGCACTGATCGGTGCGGTGGCCTCGGCCGTCGCGATCGCCTACCTCGGACGTGCCGTGCAGACCGGCGCGACCCTCGACTGGGTGATCTTCGCCGTGATGGCCCTGGTCGGCGGCGTGTGGCTGCACGCCTTCGTCGACGCCCGCACGCCCTTGATGGTCGCCGACAGCCAAGGCGTCCGACTCCGGCTGGGCAAAGCCTGGCGAGGGCTGCCCTGGGGCGCTCTTGCTGCCGTCGAGCACACGCCGCGCCGTGGACTGCTGCGCGACGGCAAGCTCGTGCTGGTGCCGCACAACCCCGACCGGGTGCGTGCCGAGCTCGACGGTCCCGGCCGCCGGCAGAGCCTGATCAGCGAGAAGCTGTACGGCGCACCCCTCGCCCTGCCCCTGGGGCTCACGACCCGGGTCCCCGGACTCACCGAAGACCTCACCACGGCGCTGCGCCAGCTCGCCGGGGGAGCGACCCGCGTGGTCGAGCCCGAGCCCGTCGTCGAGGACGAGCTCGACGGCTCCGACGAGTCTGCGGTCGAGGCAGCAGACGAACAGACCGAAGACCACGCCCACCCCTCGTCGTACGACGAGACACCGCAGGTCGCACTCGAGGACGAGGCCGACCAAGACGACGACACCGACCGGGAGCCGCTCGGTTCCCGCATGGCCACGGCGTTCGGCGCCTTCAAGGCAGGACTGGCCGACCGGGTCGCGGGGCGTCGTGAGGCGCGTGCCGACGAGGACGCAGCGTTCGACGACGAGGAGCTGACCCAGCCCCTGGTCGCCAGTGCCACCCCGTCCCCGCTACGTGACCCGGCCCCCGTGGCCCGCGTCGAGATCCGTAGCAACCCCGGGCTCCGGGTCGAGGGTGCCACCGCGCGTGACACCGCCGACGACGAGACGAGCGGCGAGCTGCCCGAGGGTCGCGAGCTCCGACGCCAGGGCAGTGTGCCGCTGGTCGAGGAGAACAGTGTCTGGGGTGACCGGGTGCGCCCGATCGCCACGATGAAGCACAACATCGAGCCACTGGTGATCGACGACTTCACCGTCGAGCCGGCGGTGGAGCCGGTCATCGGCCCCGAGATCACCGCGGCCCGCACCCGCATCGGCCTGACTGTCGACGCACTGGCCGAACGCACCCGCATCCGGCCACACGTCATCGAGTCCATCGAGGTGGACGACTTCGTGCCGTGTGGTGGCGACTTCTACGCGCGGGGCCACCTCCGCACCCTGTCCCGTGTCCTGGGGCTCGAGGTGGCGCCGCTGCTCACCGCCTACGACGAGCGCTACGCCAACGCCCCGATCAACCCCCGCAAGGTGTTCGAGGCGGACCTCGCGACCGGCTCGAGCGGTGGCATCCGGTCCACCAGGGGCGGGCCGAACTGGTCGATCCTGATCGCGGCGATCATGACGCTCGTGCTGGCCTGGTCGATCGCCCGGCTGATCATGGATACCCCGGTCGAGCTGCAGAGCCCGGCCCCGATCCTGAACGGCTCCGACGGCCCCAACCAGACCGCTCCGACCGTCGAGAACGTGACGCTCAAGGTGACCGCCGACGGTTCGGCCCACCTGAAGGTGCGCAACGGCAAGGGCAAGCTCATCTTCGACCAGGACGTGGTCTACGGCGACGTGCACCGCATCGACGTGCTCGCGCCGGTGCGGGTCGAGGCCTCCGACGGCGGAGCGATCGACGTCGAGATCGACGGCAAGGAACGCGGGGCCCTGGGCCCGGACGGCAAGGCCACCAACAAGACCTATCGCGTCCAGAACTGATCAACTTCTGGACATATTGCCTCGACGGCGCGGCAGTTGCTGTTGCGCCGTCGAGGGTCTGGGGCAGGATGAAGTCGTGAGTCAGGAAACTTCATCTCCCGTGCCCAGCCACACCGTCGGTTCGACCTCGGTGCCACTCCTCGAGCAGACGATCGGCGACAACTTCGACGCCTCCGCCTCGACGCACGCCGAGCGCGATGCCCTGGTCGACGTGGTCAGCGGCCGTCGGTGGACCTACGCCGAGTTCTCCTCGGCCGTCCTCGAGCTCGCACGTGGTCTCCTCGCCGCCGGCGTGCAGACCGGTGACCGGGTCGGCATCTGGGCTCCGAACTGTCCCGAGTGGACGTTGGTGCAGTACGCCACCGCGAAGATCGGTGCCGTGCTGGTCAACGTGAACCCGGCCTACCGCACCCACGAGGTCGCCTACGTGATCAACCAGGCCGGCATCTCCACGATGGTGGTGGCCGAGTCGTTCAAGACCAGCGACTACCCGGCGATGGTCGATGAGGTGCGCGGTGACTGCGCCAGCCTCGAGCGGGTCGTGGTGATCGGCCAGTCCTCGTGGGACGACCTGGTCGCCGGGGCCACCGAGGTCGAGCCGGACCGGGTTGCGGAGGTGCAGGCGACCCTGTCGCCCACCGATCCGATCAACATCCAGTACACCTCGGGTACGACGGGTTTCCCCAAGGGGGCGACGCTCAGCCACCGCAACATCCTCAACAACGGGTACTTCGTCGGCCGCGGCTGTGCCTACACGGAGCAGGACCGCATCTGCATTCCCGTGCCCTTCTACCACTGCTTCGGCATGGTGATGGGCAACCTCGCGGCCACCACGCATGGCGCCTGCATGGTGATCCCGGCCCCCGGATTCGACCCGGAGCTCACCCTGCACGCCGTCGACTCCGAGCGGTGTACGTCGTTGTACGGCGTACCGACGATGTTCATCGCGATGTGGTCACTGCCGGACTTCTCGACGTACGACATCTCGTCGTTGCGCACGGGCATCATGGCCGGTTCGCCGTGTCCTGCCGAGATGATGCGCAAGGTGCTCGACGCCGGGGTGCGCGACATGACGATCTGCTACGGCATGACCGAGACGTCCCCGGTCTCGACGCAGACCACCCCCGACGACCCGTTCGACGTCAAGGTCGGCACCGTGGGCAGTGTCGGCGCACACCTCGAGGTCAAGGTGATCGACCCGGTCACCGGCGAGACGCTGCCCCGTGGCGAGACCGGTGAGTTCGCCACCAAGGGCTACTCGGTGATGCTGGGCTACTGGAACGACCAGGAGAAGACCGACGAGGTCTTGATCGACGGCTGGATGCACACCGGCGACCTGGCGGTCATGGACGAGGACGGCAACCTCGCCATCACCGGCCGGATCAAGGACATGGTGATCCGTGGCGGCGAGAACATCTACCCGCGTGAGATCGAGGAGTTCCTCTACACCCACCCCGACATCCTCGACGCCCAGGTGATCGGGGTACCCGACGAGAAGTACGGCGAGGAGCTGATGGCCTGGCTGCGGATGCGGGAAGGTGCCGAGCCGCTCGATGCCGAGTCCCTGCGGGCGTTCTGCAAGGGGAAACTGGCGCACTACAAGGTGCCCCGCTACGTCAGTGTGGTCGACGAGTTCCCGATGACCGTGACCGGCAAGGTGCGCAAGGTCGAGATGCGCGAGCACGCGATCCAGCAGCTCGGTCTCGGCAGCTAGCCGGACCTGCGCCAGCGCCTTTGAACGACGTCCTCCGGCGACACGCCGGAGGACGACTTGCTCGACAGGTCTGGTCAAACTGTCAGAAAACGGACTAGGTTCCTGAGTTGGAAAGGTCTTGTATCCAACTAACTCGGGAGACCTCATGGTGAATTCAAGACAGTCGGGACGCGTTGATCGCGATACTCGGTGGGGACACAGAAATTTGGGCGGGCCTTGGTGGCTCGCCCTTTTGCTTGTCCCCTTGTTGTTGGCGGCACTCGCGTTCGCCATCGGCCGTGGTGACACGGAGTCGGACCTCAAGGAGCGCACGCAAGCAGCACTTGAGGACAAGGGCATCACCGGTGCCCAGGTCGACTTCGAGGGCCGCGACGGCACGGTCGACCTCGCCAAGGCGAGCGGCACCGGATCGACCGACGTGGAGGGCCTCGTCAAGGACGTCGACGGCGTCCGTGTCGCGGACGTGGAAGGCGTGACGGCCGTCGGTGACACCACCGGTGACACCACGGGCGACACCACGGGCGACGCCTCCGAGGAGCCGTCCGAGGAACCCTCCGGGGGCAGCGGAGCCGGTGCGGCTCCCGACTGTGCCGCCCTCCAGGGCCAGGTCGACAAGGCACTCGGCCCGAACATGGTCGCCTTCGGTGAGAAGGCAGCCGACCTGGCCGGCAAAGAGGCCGCACAGGTCGACAAGGTGGCTACGCTGCTCGGTGAGTGCGGCGCCTCCGTCGCGGTCACGGGCCACACCGACGACCGGGCCCGCCCGACCAGCCCGCTCTCGCAGGGGCGTGCCGACGCGGTCGCCGCGGTCCTCGAGGCGGCAGGCGTCACGGTGACCACCGCCGAGGGCGTCGGTGCCGACGACCCGATCGGTGACAACTCCACCCAGGAGGGCCGGGATCTCAACCGGTTCGCCGACATCACGGTTCAGTGAGGAGAACGACATGATGTGGCTGCTTGGACAACTGTGGTTCCTGATCCTGATCGGCTTCCTGGTCGGGGCGCTGATCACCTACGTGATCGTCAAGGTCGCACTTCCGCACGTCGACGATCTGGAGGCCGGGACCGGCGCCAGGGCTGGAGGAGCACTCTGATGGGCTGGTTGCTGGGAGAGAACTGGCTCTGGGTGGTGCTCGCTGCACTGCTCGGCGCCCTGATCACGCTGTTCCTGACCTTGCGCAAGGTGGAGGTCAGCTCCGTCACGAGTCGCGGCGTCGCCGCCGGAGCAGGTGCGGGGGCAGTCGGCGGTTCCGGCGCGGCCACCCTGGTCGGTGACCGGTCCTCCGCGTCCGACTCCGCGCACTCCACCGACTCCGGCGAGGAGCCGGCTCTGGAGCCGACGTCGTACGCCGAGCAGGAGTCGACGTACGACTCCGGCACTTACGACTCGGGCACTGCGGCCGGTGCCGCGGGTGCGGGTGTTGTCGGGGGTGCCGGGGCAGCGACCCTGGCCGGAGCCCATGCCGGTGATCCGGACCCCGTCGAGGATTCCTACGACGCCGGGACCGGCGCTGACCATGCCTCCACCGATGCCGGGACTGGCGCTGACCACGCCTCCACTGACGTAGAGCCGGAGTCGACGTACGACTCCGGCACGTACGACTCGGGCACTGCGGCCGGTGCCGCCGGTGCGGGTGCGGTCGGGGGAGCCGGGGCAGCGACCCTGGCCGGAGCCCATGCCGGTGATCCGGACCCCGTCAAGGATTCCGACGACGCCGGAGCCGGCACCGGCTCCACCGACGCCCGAGCCAACTCCTGGTCGACTTCGGACACCGCCACGTCGGGTGATGCCGCCACGGGTGATGCCGCTGCCGCCGGCACTGCGGGCACTGCTGGCACTGCGGGCGCCGCAGGTGGTGCCGGAGCGGCGACTGTGGCCGGTGCGCACGCCGGCGACGCGGACGCGTCGATCCGGGAGAGTGCACATGGTCCGGGTTCCGCGGATCCGTTGGACGGTGGCGCGTCCCCGGGTGGTGCGTTCTCGATCAAGGGGAACGCGGACTCGATGAAGTTCCACACCGAGGAGTCGCCGTACTTCGGTCGCACGGTTGCCGAGGTGTGGTTCGACTCCGAGGACGCGGCGCGCGCCGCTGGCTTCGCCCGCTGGGACGACTGAGCACCTGGCAGTGCCAGCGACGGCCCCGGACACCAGTTCTGCATGGTGCTCCGGGGCCGTCGTCGTACGCTGCGTGACCGTCCTCACCGTGGTGGAGGGGGTCCGGAAAGGTGCCCGGACCGCTCCGGACCGGCATACTCGGACGCAACCATGACGACTTCACAGACCCGCCCCGGCGACGGACTCCTGTCCGTGGCGATGGTGACCCTCGGTTGTGCCCGCAACGAGGTCGACTCCGAGGAGTTGGCCGGACGACTTGAGGCCGACGGCTTCCGCCTCGTCGACGACCCCGAGGACGCCGACACCGTCGTGGTCAACACCTGCGGCTTCGTCGAGGCGGCGAAGAAGGACTCCGTCGACACCCTCCTCCAGGCCGCGGACCTCAAGGCGTCGGCCGGCAAGGGTGGCCGCACCCAGGCCGTCGTCGCCGTCGGCTGCCTCGCCGAGCGCTACGGCAAGGACCTCGCCGAGAGCCTGCCCGAGGCCGACGCGGTCCTGGGCTTCGACGACTACCCGGACATCGCGGCCCGACTCCGTTCGATCGTGGCGGGGGAGTCGCACGCGGCACACACCCCGTCCGACCGTCGCCTGTTGCTGCCGATCAGCCCGGTGGAGCGCGACGCCACGGGCGTCAGCGTCCCCGGGCACGGTGCGGCCCCCACGATCGACGCGCCCGACCTGACCGCCGACCAGGCGCCCGCCTCCGGCCCCCGTGCCGTACGCCGACGCCTCGACGGTGGACCGATGGCACCACTGAAGCTGGCCAGCGGCTGCGACCGTCGGTGCTCGTTCTGCGCGATCCCCAGCTTCCGTGGCTCGTTCGTCAGCCGCCGCCCGAGCGACGTGCTGCAGGAGGCCCAGTGGCTGGGCGGCCAGGGCGTCAAGGAGCTCTTCCTGGTCAGCGAGAACTCCACGTCCTACGGCAAGGACCTCGGCGACCTCCGCCTGCTCGAGACACTGCTGCCCGAGCTCGCCGCGGTCGACGGTGTCGAGCGGGTGCGGGTCTCCTACCTGCAGCCGGCCGAGACGCGACCCGGACTGATCCAGACGATCGCCGGCACCCGGGGCGTCGTGCCCTACTTCGACCTCTCCTTCCAGCACGCGTCGGCGACTGTCCTCCGGCGGATGCGTCGCTTCGGTGACCCCGAGAGCTTCCTCGGACTGCTCGAGCAGATCCGCGAGATCTCACCCGAGGCCGGCGTCCGGTCCAACGTCATCGTCGGCTTCCCCGGTGAGACCGAGGACGACCTCCAGACCCTGTGCGACTTCCTCGAGGCCGCGCGCATGGACGTGACCGGCGTCTTCGGCTACTCCGACGAGGACGGCACCGAGGCCGAGTCCTTCGACGGCAAGCTCGACCCCGACGAGGTCCGTGAGCGCACCGAGCACGTGACCGCTCTGGTCGAGGAGCTGAACGGCCAACGGGCCGAGGAGCGCATCGGCAGCTCCGTCGACGTACTCGTGGAGACCCTGGTCGACGGCGGCGCCGAAGGCCGGGCAGCGCACCAGGGGCCCGAGGTCGACGGAACCACCCTCATCGAGCAGGCGCCCGCCGGTGTGGCAGTGGGTGACATCATCACAGCGACGGTCACCGGCACAGACGGCGTGGACCTGATTGCGACGACGAGCGGCACGAAGGATGGGGCCTGATGACCGACGCCACCGCCAGCAACTGGAACGTGCCCAACGCGTTGACCACCCTGCGGATCCTCATGGTTCCGTTCTTCGGCTGGGCACTGCTCCACGACGGCGGCGACTCGATCACCTGGCGTCTGGTCGCCTTCGCGCTGTTCGTGGCCGCCATGATCACCGACAAGGTCGACGGTGACATCGCGCGGGCCCGCAACCTGGTCACGGACTTCGGCAAGATCGCCGACCCGATCGCCGACAAGGCGATCACCGGCATGGCCTTCATCGGGCTCTCGGTCGTCGGCGACATCTGGTGGATCGTGACCATCGTGGTGCTGGTCCGGGAGTGGAGCGTCACGCTGCTCCGGCTCTCGATCATGAAGAACGTGGTCATCGCTGCCGCCCAGAGCGGCAAGATCAAGACCGTGCTGCAGGCCCTCGCGCTCTCCGGGCTCTGCCTGCCCCTGCGCCAGGTCGACGGTGCGCTCGACGTGCCCGGCGACGTGCTGTTCTACATCAGCCAGGTGCTGCTGGCGGGTGCGGTCGCGATGACGCTCTGGTCGGGCTACGAGTTCTTCCGTGACGCCTGGCGCCAACGGCACCAGATGCGCACCTCCGCCTGAGCTCGCAGGGCCCTGTCAAGGGCAGACCTTGCCGCAATTGTCGTGCTTCTCCCGGTGATGAACACAGGCCGGTCCCGGAAGATTGATCGTGCATCAGGGTGTTACCGAAAGTTTGCCGGTAACGCTGGTCACGTTGCGGATGATGGGGCAACATGACCAATCCCGGTCATATGCCAGTTCGGGCTGGCACTTCCCCTGACCGTTCTGTCCGAGACGTTCCTGGGAGTCCCATTGTCTGGCCTGACCCGGCGGCCGCGCATGTCTGCGCTGGCTGCCATTTCCGCGTTCGCACTGGTGGGTACGACGCTTGCCATTGCCCCGTCCGCATCCGCCGCCCCCGACGGCAGCGGCCTCGTCATCAGCGAGGCGTACGGCGGAGGCGGCAACTCTGGCGCCGCCTACAACGTCGACTTCATCGAGATCCACAACCCGACCGCCGAACCGATCGTGCTGACCGGCAAGAGCCTTCAGTACCGTTCCGCCACCAGCACGACGGCTTCGGGCAATGTCTTCCCCTTCCCCGCGGGAGCGAACGTCCCCGCGGGCGGGTACTACGTGGTTCAAGGAGGCGGTGGCGCCAACGGCGTCGCCCTGCCCAACACTCCCGATGCCACGTCGACGCTGAACCTCTCCGGCACCGGCGGGCAGGTCTTCCTCGCTGACGGAACCACGGGCATCGATCCCGGTACCGGCAACGTCACGAACCCGGCGGTCGTCGACTTCCTCGGCTGGGGGAGCACGACCACCAGCTTCGAGACCGCGAAGGCGCCGGCCACGGCAAACGGCACGTCCGCCACCCGCGACGCTGAGAACGCCGACACCAACGACAACTCGGCTGACTTCATCGCTTCGGTCCCGACGCCGGGCACGGTCTACGTCGAGCCCGAGCCGCCGGCCGAGGTCGACGCCAGCATCGCCGAGGTCCAGGGCACGACGGCCACCTCGCCGCACGTCGACGACATCGTCACCACCCAGGGTGTCGTCACCGCGACGTACCCCGCGGGCGGCCTGAACGGCTTCTACATCCAGACCGCCGGCACGGGAGGCGCCACCGACGCCACCCCGGGCGCCTCCGACGCGGTCTTCGTCTACGGGCCCAACGTCGACGAGTCCACGCTCGCCGTGGGCGACCTGGTCGAGGTCAAGGGCCTGGTCTCCGAGTTCAACGGCACGACCGAGATCACCCCGGCGGCTGCGGCCGACGTGACGGTGCTGCCCGACGCACACGACCCGGTCACCCCGCTCGCCGCGGCGTACCCGACCACCGAGGCCGACCGCGAGGCACACGAGGGCGAGCTGCTCGCTCCCACCGACACGTTCACGGTCTCCAACACCTACTCCTCCAACCAGTACGGCGAGCTCGGCCTGGCCACCGGCACCAAGCCGCTGATCCAGTGGACCGACGTCGCCCGCCCGGGCACCCCGGAGGCCGACGCCGTCAAGGCCGACAACCTCGCCCGGGGTGTCGTGCTCGACGACGGAGCGAGCCTGAACTTCTTCAGCGCGGAGAACCAGGGGACCGCCCTGCCGTGGATCTCTAAGGCGAACCCGGTACGGGTCGGCGCGACCGCGACCCTGACCGGCCCGGTGATCCTCGAGTACCGCAACAACGTGTGGAAGTTCCAGCCGACCGCACAGGTCACCGACAACGGTGCCTCCACGGCGACCTTCACCAACACGCGTACGCCGGCCCCCGAGGCCGTCGACGGCGACCTGCACATCGCCACCTTCAACGTGCTGAACTACTTCAACACGCTCGGTGTCGACTGGGCTCCCGGCTGCACCTACTACAACGACCGCGCCGGTGACCCCGTCACCGACAACACCTGCGCCAACAACGGTCCGCGTGGTGCCGCCGAGGCCGAGGACCTCGAGCGCCAGCAGACGAAGATCGTCGCCGCCATCAACGCCCTCGGCGCCGACGTCGTGTCACTGGAGGAGATCGAGAACTCGGTCGCCCTCGGCGAGGCCGACCGTGACGACGCCCTCTCCACCCTGGTCGACGCGCTGAACGCCGCCGCCGGTTCCGACGTCTGGGCCTTCGCCCCGTCGCCCGCGGCGGCCGACCTGCCGCCGACCGCCGAGCAGGACGTGATCCGCACGGCGTTCATCTACAAGCCCGCGAGCGTCGACCTGGTCGGTGCCTCCGAGGTGCTGGTCGGCAACGCCGACTTCGCCAACGCCCGTGAGCCCATGGGCCAGGCCTTCAAGCCCGCCGGCGCTGCCGAATCCGCCGCGTTCGCGGTGATCGTCAACCACTTCAAGTCCAAGGGCAGCCCCGGCACTGGCGACAACGCCGACTCCGGTGACGGCCAGGGCGGCTGGAACGGCGACCGCACCCGTCAGGCCGCGTCGCTGTTGACGTTCGCCGACGAGTTCGCGGCCGCCCGCGGCACGGAGAAGGTCTTCCTCACCGGAGACTTCAACTCCTACACCGAAGAAGACCCGATGCACGTTCTGTACGACGGCGGGTTCACCAACGTCGAGTCGAACACCCCCGGTGAGTCGACGTACAGCTTCAGCGGGCTCTCCGGCTCGTTGGACCACGTGCTCGCCAACGACGCCGCTCTCGCGACCGTCCAGGGCGCCGACGTCTGGAACATCAACTCCGGCGAGTCGGTGGCCTTCGAGTACAGCCGTCACAACTACAACGTGACGGACTTCTACGAGCCCAACGTCTACCGCAGCTCCGACCACGACCCCGAGATCGTCGGCATCTCCGCCGACGACACCCCGGTCGCGGGCGAGGTCACGCTCAACCTGCTGGGGGTCAACGACTTCCACGGCCGCATCAACGCCAACACGGTGAAGTGGGCCGGCACGGTCGAGCAGCTGACCGAGCAGGGCGGTGCCGACAGCACGCTGATGGTGGGTGCCGGTGACCTCATCGGTGCCTCCGAGTTCGCGTCGGCGGTGGACGGCGACCAGCCGACCATCGACGTGATGAACGCGCTCGGCCTCGACGCGTCCGCGGTCGGCAACCACGAGTTCGACAAGGGCTGGCCCGACCTGCGCGACCGCGTGATCGGTCCGGACAACGCCCGCAACGCCAACTGGGACTACCTCGGCGCCAACGTCTACGCCAAGGGCACGACCGACCCGGTGCTCCCGGAGTACGCCACCTTCGAGGTCGACGGTGTCACCGTCGCCGTGGTCGGTGCCGTGACCGAGGAGACCTCTTCGCTGGTCAGCCCCGCCGGCATCGTCGACATCGACTTCGGCGACCCCGTCGAGGCGGTCAACCGGGTCGCCGGTGAGCTCAGCGACGGCGACGACGCCAACGGGGAGGCCGACGTGATCATCGCCAGCTTCCACGCGGGCGCCACGCAGGGTGTCGGTTCCAGCTACGAGGACGAGATCGCCAAGGGCGGCGAGTTCGCCGAGATGGCCAACCTCGACGCGTCCGTCGACGTGATCTTCAACGGCCACACGCACCAGACCTACGCCTGGGACGCTCCGGTCCCCGGCCAGGCCGGTGTCACCCGCCCGATCATCCAGACCGGGCAGTACGCCGACAACGTGGGCCAGGTCTCGCTCACGGTGGACTCCGCGACCGGCGACGTCGTCTCCTACCAGTCGCGCAACGTGGCCCGCACGACCGTGCCGGACGCCGATCTGGTCGCGGCGTACCCGCGAGTGGCCCAGGTCAAGACGATCGTCGACGCCGCCATCGCGCACGCCGCCGAGATCGGCAACCAGCCGGTCGGTGAGGTGACCGCCGACATCACCCGGGCCAAGACCCCGGCGGGGGCCGAGGACCGTGCCGCCGAGTCGACGCTCGGTGACCTGGTCGGCAACGCCCTGCGCGACGGCCTGCCCTCCGACTTCGAGGCCGACCTCGGCATCGTCAACCCGGGTGGCCTGCGTGCCGACATGACGTACGCCGGCAACACGGCGGGCAACCCGGCCAACACCGATGGCGTGGTCACCTACGCCGAGGCCAACGCCGTGCTGCCGTTCGTCAACAACGTGTCGCTGGTCGACGTGACCGGTGCACAGCTGAAGGAGATCCTCGAGCAGCAGTGGCAGCCCGACGGCGCCTCGCGTCCGTTCCTGGCGCTGGGCCTCTCGGACAACGTCCGGGTCACGCAGGACGCCACCAAGCCGCGAGGCTCGCGCATCACGTCGGTGATCATCGACGGTGTGGCACTCGACCCCACGGCGACGTACACCGTGTCGACGTTCTCGTTCCTGGCAGCAGGTGGAGACAACTTCTTCGCCTTCACCGACGGTCAGGCCAGCGACACCGGCCTGGTCGACCGCGACCTGTGGATCAGCTACCTCCAGGGCCACAAGCCGGTCGCCCCGGACTTCGCGCGTCAGCAGGTCGTCGAGAGCGGCCTCCCCGCCAGCGTCTCGGCCGGTGACGAGGTCTCGTTCACGCTGTCGAACCTCGACCTGACGTCGGGTGGCAGCCCGGACAACACCGAGCTGCGCGTGTTCCTGCGCAACGACACCGACTCGGTGCCGATGGGCACGTTCCCGGTGACCGACGGTTCGGCCACGGTGGCGTTCACCGCTCCGGCCGACCTCCAGGGCACGTGGACGGTCGGCGCGGTGGCCGACCCGACGCTGACCCAGGTCGGTCTGCCGTTGGCTCCCACGCCGACCAGCATCACGGCAGAGGCCGACGACGTCGCCTACGGCAGCACGGGTGAGGTGGTCGCCGAACTGACCTCCGCCAACCCCACGACCGGCGAGGTCGAGGTGCTGTTCGACGACGAGGTCATCGGAACCGGCACGTTGACCGACGGCTCGGCCACGGTGCAGTTCGACACCCTGGGTCTCGACATGGGCAACAACACGCTCACCGTCCGCTTCGCGGGTGACGAGCAGAACCTGGCCTCCGAGACCACGATCCAGGTGAAGGTCACCAAGGCCGTTCCGTTGGTGACCAGCAAGCTGAGCACCACCAAGCCGGTGGTCAAGTCGGGTCGCATCATCATCGACACTACGGTCACGGCGCTCGGCTTCACGCCGACCGGCTACGTGGGTGTGTACGTCGACGGTGAGCTCACCACGGCGGCCGAACTGGTCAACGGCAAGGCGCGCCTGGCGGTCAACCCGTTCAACACGGTCGGCAAGCACACGATCCACGTGCTCTACATCGGCGACGACCACACCAAGTCGGCGTACACCCTGCACGAGGTCACCGTCGTGAAGGCCACGCCCAGGATGACCGTCACCGTCGGGCCTCGCGTGATCCACGCGAAGAGGACGGCGGCCAACGTCACCGTGACGCTGAAGGCGGCCGGGCAGGTCGTGGCCGGCAAGGTGACGGTCAAGGTCGGCGGCAGGACGTACGCCAGGTCGCTCTCCGGCGGCCGGGCCACGATCACGCTGGCGAAGTTCCCGACCACGGGTGCGAAGAAGGCGGTCGTGAAGTACGCCGGCAACGCACTCAACAACCCGGTGAGCAAGACGGTCACGATCCGGGTCGTGAAGTAGTCACGCAGATGGTCACGCTGTAGCACCACCCAGCCGGCGTCCGGGGGATCTCCTCTCCCGGGCGCCGGCTGTCTTCTGCGCGAACCGTGTGTTTTTGATGGCTCATCCCAATCGGGGGTGTAGAAGTTGGGGTCTGAAGCCGCCGGTCTCGAGCAGGCTTCG